>JBFLVH010000007.1:0-172083 GCA_040758575.1 Bacteroidota bacterium
AAAAGTCCTTGGATACCTATCTCCATACGAATATCTCTTTTATGTTTTATCCAATCAAAATTATTCCCTAAATTTGAACCATTCTCTTAAAAATAATTTGTTGCACTTCCAACTGGAATCTGCAATTCAAATTCTAAAACATGAAATTTGATTTTGAAAGAATACTAATTATATTAGTAATAATAGTTTGCAATGCTTGCCGCAAAGACCCGCCAATCCTTAATTCTAACAATGATGTAAATACCAAAGGAAATATTCGGGTTAAAATTATTCATATATCTAATAGTTCGCCATTGTCCTTAAATATTTTTAATTTTATTTCATGTAATCACGACACAATTTCTTATTCTAATATTGAATATCTCATATCGGAAATTAAACTTTATCACCACGGAAAAGAACTAACTTATCCACATACATTTTATATTCACCCTAACGCAAGTATTAATGAATTTTTAATAAAGGACATCCCTTATGAGAAATACGATTCATTAAAATTATCTATTGGCACTAATCATCCATTTAATAATACCGATATAAATATAGTAAATATGGCATGGCCTGATATGATGGGTGGTGGATACCATTTCTTAAAACTTGAAGGATACTTTAAACATAATAATCAAAATATAGGATTTGCCCTACATATTGGAGGAAACGCAATGCAACCATTAAAATTTGTATTTACCCTACCATTTACTGTAAGTAAAAATGAACACTTGTTAGAGATGTATCATTTAATAGATGAATGGATACAAAATCCGACATGTTACAAAGTTAGTTCATCTAACTATTCTATGGGCAATGATAGTTTAATGAATATTATTTATCAAAATGGGAGAGATGTTTTATTATTTTCAAACTTTCAGTAATTAAATTATGAAATACAAATATTTTGTTCAATTTATAGTTTTTTGTGTTTTATGTTCATTATGTAAAAAACAGCACATTGATAACCATTTTATTATATGCAATCAGGATACTACCCCTTATTACATCAATGTGCCCAAATTTTTCCCCGCCATACCTAACATTAACTTAATAAACCTTACCAAAGCCAAAGTTGAACTAGGTAAAAAATTATATTATGAAAAAAGATTATCATTTAATCAGCAACAAAGTTGTGCAAGTTGTCATGTTCAGGAAAATTCATTCAGCCATCCAAGTATTAATTCATTGCCGCATATTAACCTGATTTATAACACTAATTTTTTATGGAATGGAAAAATTAGAAATGGTTTATTATCTGCAATGCATTTTGAAGTAAAAGATTTTTTTAAAACCAATCCTGATAATATCAAAAATGAAGAATATAAAATACTTTTCTGCAAAGCATTTGGAACTGATGAAATTACTCAGGAAAAAATAGCAGAATGTTTGATGCAATTTATTTCTACACTTATTGCAAAAGATACAAAGTTTTATCGTTATTTGAAAGGCGAAGTAATACTCAGTTCTTCTGAATTTAATGGTTTAAATATTTTTACTACTGAAAAGGGGGATTGTTTTCATTGCCACACTTTACCATTATTTACAGACAACTCTTTTAGAAATATAGGATTAGATTCTGCTTTTAATAACAATATGGGATTATATGAAATAACCGGAAATATAAATGACATCGGTAAATTTAAAGTGCCCACTTTGATTAATATCGCTCTTACTCCTCCATATATGCATGATGGAAGATTTATAACTCTTGACCAGGTCATTGAATTTTATAATAACGGCGTTAAATACTCACCAACACTAGACCCTATTATGAGTAAAAACAATAGGTTAATTAATGGTTTACAGCTTACAGAAGAAGAAAAGTCAGATTTAAAAGCATTTTTACTTACTCTTACCGATACTTCGTTTGTACAAAATCCAAATTTTAAGTAACTTACTTCCCTATTGCCCATTTTACTGCATCAATCATTTTATCTACATAAATAAACTTAAGTCCGTTGAGATAATCTTTTGGAATATCTAATACATCTTGTTCGTTAGCTTTACATAAAATAATTTCTTTAATACCCGCTCTTTTAGCAGCAAGAATTTTTTCTTTGATTCCACCAACAGGTAATAATTTTCCTCTTAATGTGATTTCTCCCGTCATGGCTATGCCTTTTTTTACTTTCTTATTCAAAATAGCACTCACTAATGAAACAATCATAGCAATGCCTGCACTGGGTCCATCTTTGGGTACTGCCCCTTCGGGAACATGCATATGAAAATGTTTATTTTCAATTTGTGAGGGTTTAATGCCTAATTCTTTGGTATGAGATTTAATATATTCTAATGCAATGTTGGCGCTTTCTTTCATTACTGTACCTAAATTGCCAGTCAGAGTAAGTGAAGTTTCTTTTGATGGTGAAAACACTGTTTCAATAAACATTATTTCTCCACCATTCGGTGTCCATGCTAAACCTGTAACTACGCCAGGAATATCATTTCCTTCATATTTTTCCTTAAAGTGAGTAGGCCCAAAGATGGTAGGTAAATCTCTCTTTGAAATAGATGATATTTTTTCATTCAAGGATAACTTTAAAGCAATATGCCTGGCAATTTTTGAAAGACGTTTTTCAAGATTTCTAACACCACTTTCAAAAGTGTAATTTTCAATAATTTCTTCTAATAAATCGTCACTGAAATTTAAATATTTTTTATCTACCCCTGTTTGTTCGCTGATTTTAGGTATTAAAAATTGTTTGGCTATTTCTAATTTTTCTTCTGTGCTATAACCGTTAACTTGAATAATCTCAAACCTATCTAACAATGCAGGATGAATAGTATTTAAATCATTGCAAGTGGCTATAAATAATACTTTGCTTAAATCATATTCAGTTTCAAGATAATTATCATAAAAAGTATTATTTTGCTCAGGGTCTAATACTTCTAATAATGCAGACGCAGGGTCGCCCTGAAAACTTTTACCTATCTTATCAATTTCATCTAATACAAATACTGGATTAGATACACCTACTTTACGGATGTTCTGAATAATTCTTCCAGGCATTGCACCAATATATGTTTTGCGATGTCCTCTTATTTCACTTTCATCGTGTAATCCACCTAAACTCATCCTTACATACTTTCTTCCTAATGCTTTGGCTATACTTTTACCTAATGATGTTTTTCCAACACCTGGTGGCCCATAAAAACACAAAATAGGAGCTTTCAAATCTTTTTTCAATTTTATAACAGCCAGATATTCCAGAATTCTCTCTTTAACTTTTTCTAATCCAAAATGGTCTTCATCTAAAATTTTCTTGGATTTTTTAATATCATAAACATCTTTGGTGTAATGATTCCATGGTAAATCTAACATCAATTCAAGATGGTCCATTGTAATGCTATAATCAGGCGTACCTGGATGTATTTTTCTTAACCTTTGTAAATTCTTTTCAAAAAATGCTTTGGTTTCGGCATTCCATTTTTTTGTCTTTGCTTTTTTTTCAAGTTCCTGAATATCTTCTTCAGTGGGCTTTACACCTAATTCTTCCTGAATAGTTTTGAGTTGCTGGCTTAAAAAATATTCTCTTTGTTGTTTTTCAATATCGCTTTTGGCTTTATTTTGAATTTCATTTTTTAATTCAATCAAATTCAACTCTTTATTCAATAACGATAATAACTTAAACGCTCTGCTTTTCAAATCATTTTCTTGCAATAACATCTGCTTTTCTACTGCAGAAATATTCATGTGGGATGAAATAAAACTCACCAAAAAAGATGGACTTTCAATATTATTAATAGCAAAGCTTGCTTCTGTTGGAATATTAGGCGACTGCTTGATAATTTTAATAGACACATCTTTAATAGATGAAATAATGGCTAAAAATTCCTGATCTTTTGGGTCAACAGATTGCTCTATAATGCCTTCAACTTCGGCCTGAAAGTATGGCTCTGTTGATATAACATTTTTAATATTAAACTTTTTTCTACCTTGCAGAATAACGGTAGTATTACCATCAGGCATTTTAAGTACTTTCAAAATTTTGGCTGATGTGCCTACATAATATATATCCGATGGCTGCGGGTCTTCTACTTTTTCATCTTTTTGTGTAACAACGCCAATTATCTTTTTGTCTTTATATGCATCTTTGATGAGAGCAATGGATTTATCTCTTCCTACAGTGATAGGAATAACAACACCGGGAAATAAAACAGTGTTTCTCAATGGTAAAATTGGCAGAACATCGGGCAATTTTTCAGATGATATGCTTTCTTCATCCTCAGAAGTAAGTAAAGGAATAAACTCAGTTTCCTCGTCTATTGGCTGCTGTAAAAGGTTTTCAAACATGTTTAAAAATTTTATTGTTCAATATTAGTCAATTATTATGCCACTAACAATTTTATGACATAAATAACATTTAAATAAAGTATCTTGCTCTTAATCTCTTCTCTCGCAAAGTCGCAAAGGGCACAAAGATTTCTAATTTTATATGTTGCTACGAATTCACGAATTAGCCACAAATACACAAATAATTTTTAATTCTTAATTTTTAATTCCTAATTCTAATTTTATTATTCTCTCGCAAAGTCGCAAAGGGCACAAAGATTTTTAATTTTATATGTTGCTACGAATTCACGAATTAGCCACAAACACACGAATAATTTTTAATTTTTAATTTTTAATTATTAATTTTTAATTTTATTCTTCCCCTTTCCACTTTTCAACCTCCACTCCAAACCTCTTCAAAAATTCCACACCTTCCTCTGTTCCAATTCCTTTATATTCTGCATAACTATTTTTATAAATAACTTTTTTAATTCCTATGCTGAAAATTACTCTTGCACAAGCAATACAGGGCGCCAATGTAACATACAAGGTAGCCCCTTCCATATCTACTTTGTTTTTTGCTGCATACAGAATAGCATTTTGTTCTGCGTGTAATGCTAATGAACAACTTCCCTTACTATCTCTTGGGCAACCTGTTTCTGGCCATTCTTCATCACAATTGTGTGTGCCTGCTGGTGGTCCATTATATCCTAATGAGATGATTCTTGTATCTTTGGTTAATACAGCCCCTACTTTCATTTTTACACAATGTGAACGAAGTGCAAGTTGTTCTGCTAAATGCATATATATTTCATCAAAAGAAGGTCTGTTCATATTTTTGGTGCAAAGATAATGTAATCAATATTTTTTGAGCAATTAAAAATTATGTCGTAATTTCGTGCAAAAAAGATTCTACTATGATTGGAAAAGATAGCAAATTATTACATCATCATATTGTAAATATTATTCAAATACATACACAAATTAGTGGAGATGTGAATTGTAAGGGCGATTTAAGATTAGATGGAACTATAAAAGGTAATGTAAAAGTTTCGGGTAGATTAGTAATGGGACACGATGCCCATATAGAAGGGCTTGTAGAATGTGAAAATGCTGAAATTTCGGGTAAAATTAAAGGTGACATTAAAGTGAAAGAAGTATTGCATCTTAAAAAAAATTGTATTGTGGAAGGAGATATTTATACCAAAAAATTAATCATTGAAGCAGATGCTGTATTTAATGGAAAATGTATCATGCAAAATAAAGAAGTAAAAAATGCTTCTGAAAAATCTTCTGCGCTTTCAGTATGAATAATTATATCAAATATACTCAAATAGGGTTTCAAATGGCTATCATTATTACGCTTGGTGCATTTGGCGGGAAAAAATTAGATGAGTATTATCATTTGCAAACACCTGTATTTACTATTATTCTATCCTTACTCTCTATTGCCGCTGCTCTTTATCTGGCATTAAAAGATTTCATTTATCCACCTAAAAATTGAAAATATGAATTACTTAAAAATTGCGGGCATACTTTTATTCTTAATATTTTTTGCTTATGCGGGTAGTTTTTTTGCACCTGATTTTTACAGAAAATATGATAAACCCACACTTATTTTTTTGATTGCGATGTATGTTGTGTTTTATATTGTTGATTATTTTTTACAAACCAAATTATCTGCAGAAAAATTAGTAGGCAAGGACTTAATATTTTTAGTTTTAAAATTTTTAATACCAATTTCTTATGCCACTATAATGACACTTTTTTATGTAGAAAACAATGAAGATAAAAAATCATTTTTATTACACTTTTTAATTTACGCTGTTTTACTAATGGCAATAGATACAATTATCAATTATCAGATAATTAAAAAAAGTGGCAGTTAACTATGGAAAATCCTATTGATAAAGACAAAACAGCCGAAAACCCCGGTCTGCTTGACTTTCCCCATCATATTGGCAGTGCCCCTGTTTTTAAAAATGACCGCACACTCATCAAAAACAAAGCGATGAGTGCAATGATTGAACAAACCAATGCGCAGTGGCAACAAATTCAGCAACAATTAGAATTATTAAAACAGCAGGCAGATAAACTAAAGCAAAGAATTGAGTTTTCAGAAAGAATATACAATGCCCAGATGAACTTTGAACCTGTGATTAGTAAAGTTTATTACCTATATCACAATAATAAAAGCATAAGTGATGTATTAATGATGATTCACCCAAACGAATGGAGAACATTACCCGAACATCTTGAATTTATATGTGCTGTAAAATTATTATCAGACCATACATGGGAAGTGGTGGATGAGAATTAATATCCTCCGCCTTCGGCAGAACGCAGTGAAGTATCTCTCTCTTTGAAGCCCTAATGCTTACGTTTCAGTTATTCAGTTCCTCATTAAATTTTTAGTTCTTAATTCTTAATTTTTAATTCTTAATTTTTAATTACCATTCATATCCATTTTTTTCTTCGGAAATAAAGAAGTAAAACAAAAATAATAATGAACATTATTGCCAGTGTAACAAAATAACCATAAGGGTGTCGGAGTTCGGGCATATTATCAAAGTTCATTCCATATATACCCGCAATGAAGGTTACAGGAATAAATATAGTAGAAATAATAGTCAGAAATTTCATTACCTCGTTCATTCTACTGGTACTCATTGATAAATAAAAATCTATCAATCCAGATACTAAATCCCTTTGAGTTTCTATGCTATCTATAATTCTAATTAAATGATCATAAACATCTCTTAAATAAAATTTAGTATTGTCTTTAATTATCTCATCTTCACAGTGCAAAATGGTATTTACCATATCTCTCATAGGCCATACCACTTTTCTCATTTGAACGATATCTTTCTTTAATCGGTATATTTTAAAAATATCCTTCGCAGATACACTCGTATCTTTATTTTTAATAATACTTGTTTCTAACTCTTCAATTCTATCTCCTAATTTCTCTATACATAAAAAGTAATAATCTACTGTAGCATCTAACAAAGCATACAACAAATAATCTGCACCCGACCTGCGCAATTTACTTTTATTGTTAGATAATCTTTTTCTGACTACATCAAAGGGATCTATACTTATATTCTCCTGAAAAGAAATTAAAGTATTGTTTCTTGTAACTATTACTGATAATTGCTCTGATACCAAAGTATAATTTCTATTATTTTCTCCATTTATATTTCCATTATCCTGATAATAAAATGCTTTGAAAATACTAATCAAATAATGATCAAATTCTTCAAACTTTGGCCTTTGTTCAATATGCACAATGTCTTCTAATGATAGCGGATGTATATCATACACAGTACCAATTTTTTCTATTAAATGTATGTGATTAATACCATCTACATTGATCCATTTTACATAATTTTCTCCATATACATGTATTCGTTTTTCTAATTCAGACCAATCATCACACACAAAAGTTTCTATTTCATTTTCATTATACACAAATAAAGACAACTTTACTCTTTCCTTTGGAGAGTTGCCCGTATACATTAAGGTTCCGGGCGATAAACCTACTTTTTTCTGTTCTTTATTTTCAGCCACCATATTATTTGGCAAAAATACATAATTCTACTTTTACAAAATAATCTTTTACTGCTCTTTTATCTACTTTTTTACCAATAAAAATTATTCACTATTATTGCCCCCACAATAAAATTTTCAATCTATGAAAAAAATTAAAGTTCAAAATCCTGTTGTAGAATTAGATGGAGATGAAATGACCCGCATCATCTGGAAAATGATTAAAGAAAAACTCATTCTTCCTTATTTGGATTTAGATATTAAATACTTTGACCTTGGTATTGAAAACAGAGATGCTACTAACGACCAGGTTACAATAGATGCTGCTAATGCTATTAAAAAATATAATGTAGGAATTAAATGTGCTACTATTACCCCTGACGAAGCCCGTGTAAAAGAATTCAATCTCAAACAAATGTGGAAATCGCCCAATGGCACCATCAGAAATATTTTAGATGGAACGGTTTTTCGTGAGCCCATTGTTATCAAAAATATCCCCCGATTAGTTACTACATGGAAAAAGCCCATTATTGTTGGTCGTCATGCTTTTGGAGACCAATATCGTGCTACCGATTTTGTAGTTCCTGGCAAAGGCAAATTAACTATCAAATTTGAAGGAGAAGATGGCACTGTTATTGAACACGAAGTATTTACTTTCAAAAATAGCGGCGGCGTAGCAATGGGAATGTATAATACAGATGAATCCATTCGTGGCTTTGCTTATGCTTGTTTTAATATGGCTTTACAAAAAAAATGGCCATTATATTTATCTACCAAAAATACTATTCTTAAAAAATATGATGGTCGTTTCAAAGATATTTTTCAAGAAATTTACGAAAAAGAATTCAAAGAAAAATTCAAGGAAGCAGGTATTACTTATGAGCACCGCTTGATTGATGATATGGTGGCTTCTGCCCTCAAATGGGAAGGTGGATTTATTTGGGCTTGTAAAAATTACGATGGCGATGTTCAGTCCGACCAAGTGGCACAAGGTTTTGGTTCATTAGGATTGATGACTTCTGTACTAATTACCCCCGATGGAAAAACAATGGAAGCCGAAGCTGCACACGGCACTGTAACCCGCCATTACAGAGATTATCAGGCAGGAAAACCCACTTCTACCAATCCTATTGCATCTATTTTTGCCTGGACAAGAGGTTTAGCATTCAGAGGTAAATTAGATAATAATCAGGAACTAATTAAATTTTGCGAAACATTAGAACAAGCATGTATTGAAACGGTTGAAAATAGTAAAATGACCAAAGACCTTGCCGTTTGTATCCATGGTAATAATGTAAAACACGGAGAACATTATCTTTACACAGAAGAATTTATGGACGCTATTGATACTACCTTAAAAAATAAATTATCAGAAAAAATCACTGCTTAATTCATCATTAACCTAAAACTTATCACAATGAAATTATCAGAAATTCAAGATCTTATTAAATTTGTATCTAAAACTAATGTAAGCGAAGTAGAATTAGAAACAAAAGAGTTCAAGATAATTATTAAAACCGCTAAATCTAATGGTAATGTTACCCCACAACAAGTAGTTGTGCAAAATGTTCCCCCTGTAATGCCTACAACCATTGTGCCCGCAGCTATACCTGCTGAAACAACTACCACTGTAACTAAAAGTTCTGAACCAACACCCTCTACTCCAAAATCATCAGACACCACAGATGAAAAAAATCTGCATGTTGTAAAATCTCCAATGATTGGCACTTTTTATCGCTCTTCGGCACCAGATAAACCACCTTTTGTAAATATTGGTGATGTAGTAGATGTTGGGCAACCGCTTTGTATTATTGAAGCAATGAAATTATTTAATGAAATAGAAAGCGATGTGAAGGGCAAAATTGTAAAAATACTAGTAGAAAACGCTACTCCTGTTGAATACGACCAGCCCTTATTTTTAATTGATACTAACATTTGATATTAAAACTCATCTATGTTTAAAAAAATTCTCATCGCCAATCGTGGTGAAATAGCTCTTCGTGTAATCAGAACAGCCCGTGAAATGGGCATTAAAACCGTAGCGGTATATTCTACTGCCGACAAAGATTCTTTACATGTAAAATTTGCCGATGAAGCCATTTGCATTGGGCCTCCTGCAAGTAAAGATAGTTATCTCAATATAGCAAATATCATTGCTGCTGCTGAAATTACGAATGCTGATGCTATTCACCCAGGTTATGGATTTTTAAGTGAAAATGCCCGCTTTTCAGAAATTTGTCAGATGAATAAAATAAAATTCATCGGGCCATCTCCCGAAATGATAACCGCTATGGGAGATAAAAACAATGCCAAAGAAACAGCCAAGCGAGCAGGTGCTCCGGTTATTCCCGGATCTGATGGATTGTTGGAAAATATTGAACATGCTAAATCGGTTGCAAAAGATATTGGTTATCCAGTTATATTAAAAGCCACAGCAGGCGGTGGCGGAAAAGGTATGCGTATCGTATGGGAAGAAGACCAAATGGAAAGTGCTTTTAATACTGCCACTACCGAAGCACAAGCTGCCTTTGGAAATGGCGCTGTGTATATGGAAAAATATATTGAAGAGCCCCGACATATTGAAATTCAAATTGTAGGCGACCAGTATGGAAAAGTTTGTCATCTTTCTGAAAGAGATTGTTCTATTCAAAGACGCCATCAAAAATTAGTGGAAGAAACACCTTCCCCATTTATGACACCTGAATTAAGAGATAAAATGGGAGAAGCGGCTATTCAAATTGCTTCGGCTATTAATTACGAAGGTGTAGGAACAATAGAATTTCTGGTAGATAAGCATGGTAACTTTTATTTTATGGAAATGAACACCCGTATTCAGGTAGAACATCCTATTACAGAAGAAGTGATTAATTACGATTTAATTAGAGAACAAATTTTAGTTGCCGCAGGTGTTCCTATTTCTGGTAAAAATTATTATCCACAGTTACACGCTATTGAATGCAGAATTAATGCAGAAGACCCCTTTAATGATTTTCGTCCATCTCCCGGAAAAATTACTACTCTTCATACACCGGGCGGTCATGGCGTAAGAGTAGATTCTCATATTTACAGTGGATATGTAATTCCTCCTTATTATGATAGTATGGTGGGAAAACTAATTACTGTTGCCCAAACCAGAGAAGAGGCAATTGCCAAAATGCACAGAGCATTGAGCGAATATGTCATTGAAGGTATAAAAACTACTATCCCATTCCATCTCAAACTAATGGAAAATGAGGACTTTAAAAAGGGTAATTATTCCACTAAGTTTTTAGAACAATGGAATTTTAAAGAGTGATTTGGTGGTTTGTTGAAGATGAAAAATGATTTTATTTTGTAATTTCTATTGTATTGGTTGTGTTTTAAAGATTAAATCTTGTATGCGTTTAGCGTAGTTTTTATCTAATAACACCCGACTTCGTATTGGTTTAGCGTCTAAATAATGCTTGTTCAACATTGTTGTTGGCTTTGCATGTATTAGATGGTTGACAAAATAATCTGCAAAAATTTTGAAGTAGGACTCCGAAGGAGTCCAAAATTTATAGGTGAATTGATCATACACCTATAATTGTTTGCCCCCCTGCGTTGCTGATATTACCCCATTTTTTTGAAAAAATATGATTGAATTTTTACAGTAAAGAAATATAATCACTACAATTTTTCAGAATACAGGTAGATACAACACATAAAATGAAATTAAAAATGATGTTTAATTAAAAACCAATAATATCAACACTTTGACAATCATTTGTATTTGTTTAATTTTTATTCTCTTTTAATTGCAGTTGGCTTTAGCCAACTGAAAAAAGAAAAATGCAATAGTTATTGGCTTTAGCCACATTTAATAAAGTTTTGATTGTTTTTTCATACGATGATGTGGCTAAAGCCCGATATTATTGGAATTCACACATTCACCCGACTGAAGTCGGGTGCAATTGCAATTAATTTTATTAAAGCGAGATACTTCAAAAAAGCGAGATTGTTTAATCATTCAATTAAATTTATAGTGGTTCAAATGCTTGAATATAAAGGTATAGAAACATAAAATTAAAAAATTTTAGGATAATATCAGCAACGCAGTTGGGGGTCATACTAGCATTTAATTTAGTTAATGATGATATTTTAAAATTTATACGCTAAATACATACAAAATACGGCTAAAGCCATTAATTGAATGCTTTATACTATTCAGTTAGCTAACCAACTGCAATAAGTATTTTTTAAACAAATACGCAGTTGGGGATCGTGTCCTTTGTGGTTTGAAGATGAATATCTGTCCCCAACATAGTTGGGGATCAATAAAATCAAGGTACTCGCAATTTTCAAAAATATTTGAATAGAATATTTTTTTTAAGGAAATGGGTTATGTCTTTTTTTTGACTATAACGATAAATAAATAATCTCCACATACCAAATATTTTTCCATATTTTTGCAGTTCTTATATGTTGAGTGATATTTGTTGTAATGATGTTTTCTGAATTTTAATCCTGATGCTACGGTATTATTTTATTTTACATTTTATAGTATTAATTTGGGGATTTACGCCTGTTTTAGGTAGATTTATTACATTGGATGCATGGCAATTAGTGTGGTGGAGAATGTGTTTAATTGTGCCTGCAATGTTTGCAATTTTATTGTATCAAAATAAAAGTATAAAAATTTTACCCCCAAAGAGATATATGATAAAAATGTTTATCATAGGTTCTTTAATTGCCTTTCATTGGATATGCTTTTATGGTGCTATCAAAGCGTCTAATATTTCTGTAACAGTGGCTGCCTTTTCTTCTGCTACTTTGTTTACATCTCTGGTTGAACCCTTTTTTTACAAAAGAAAAATCAGAATGTATGAATTACTATTAGGTGTATTAGTAATGATTGGAATATCAATTATTTTTTCAGTATCTCTGAAATATCAGGCGGGTTTGCTACTGGGCTTATTAGCGGCTGTTTTATCATCAGTATTTTCTGTAATGAATAGTTTATTAGTCAAAGAAAAAATATCTTCTGTTCAAATTTCTGCTTTTGAATTGCTTTTTGGATGGCTTGTGTTAAGCATTTATTTATTAATAAGTGGTTATTTTGACAAAGATTTCTTTGAGGTTGATAGACATAACTGGACTGGATTGCTCTTATTATCTTATGTTTGCACTACTATCCCTTTTATTGTGGCTATTGATTTAACCAAACATATTAGTCCATATACAATTAATCTTACGGTAAATTTGGAAAGTATTTATGGAATTATCCTTGCTATTCTTATTTACAAAGAAAATAAGGACTTGAACTGGAATTTTTATATTGGGTTATTGTTTATTCTGGCGTCTATCTTCTTAAATGGATATATCAAATATACGCAAAGAAAAAAAGAACTTCAATTTTCATTAGTAAAAGAAAGTGAACTATGATTGCACTCAATAATGCAACAATAGAATTTAATGGAACATCTTTATTTGAAGATATAAGTTTTCTCATCAGTCCGTTAGATAGAATAGGGTTGGTAGGAAAAAATGGTGCTGGCAAGAGTACTATGCTTAAAATTATTGCAGGCATACTACATCCTACATCTGGAAATGTATCCAAACAAAAAGATATAAAAATTGCTTATCTGCCACAAGATATGATTCATCAAAACGGCAGAACAGTCTTTGAAGAAGCACTCACCGCATTTAATGAATTAGCAGAGTTAGAACTACAACTTCATCAATTACAACAAGAACTTGAAAACAGAACTGATTATGAAAGTGAGGAATACTTGAATATTATACAAAAACAAAGTGATATTTATACACAATTAAATATACTAAATGCAGATGAAAAAGAAGGTGAAACTGAAAAAATACTAATAGGTTTATGTTTTAATAGAACAGATTTCAACAGACCAACATCTGAATTTAGCGGTGGATGGAGAATGCGAATAGAATTGGCTAAATTGCTTTTGCAAAAACCAGATGTGCTATTGTTAGATGAACCTACTAACCATTTAGATATAGAATCTATTATTTGGTTTGAAAATTTTTTAAAACAATTCAAAGGAGGAGTAGTTTTAATCAGCCACGACAAAAAGTTTCTGGATAATGTTACTAACAGAACTATAGAAATTGTGAATAAGAAAATTTACGATTACAAAACTTATTACTCTCATTATCTACAATTAAGAAAAGAGCGAATTGAACAACAGGAAGCCGCTGCAAAAAATCAACAAAAATATATTGAAAAAACCGAAGAACTTATCAATAAATACAGAGCCAAAGCAAGCAAAGCATCTTTTGCCCAATCATTGATAAAAAAATTAGATAAGTTAGAAAAAATTGAAGTAGATGATTGGGATACTTCTTCTGTGCGATTTAAATTTCCACCCCCTGCCCCATCAGGAAAAATTACTCTTACATTAAAAAACATTACAAAAAGATATGGCGACAAACTCATATTCAAAGATGTAAGTTTTATTGCTACAAAAGGTGAAAAAATTGCATTTGTAGGGAAAAACGGGGAAGGAAAATCTACTATGATGAAAATCATTGCTAACAAAATTTCTTACGAAGGACAAGTAGAATTGGGACATAATGTGCTAATGGGCTATTTTGAACAAGACCAAGAAGAAAAATTAGATGGTGAAAAAACTGTATTTGAAACCATTGACGAATTAGCCACAGGTGAAATCAGAAAAAATATTCGGGAAATTTTAGGTTCATTTTTATTTAGCGGTGATGATGTGTATAAAAAAGTAAAAGTTTTAAGCGGTGGAGAAAGAGGTAGATTAGCATTGTGTAAATTACTTTTACAGCCATATAATTTGTTACTATTAGATGAGCCCACTAATCATTTGGATATTCAATCTAAAGAAATTCTAAAAAAAGCAATATCAGAATACGAAGGTACGGTGATTATGGTAAGCCATGATAGAGATTTTTTAAGTGGGCTGTGCAATAGAATATTTGAATTCAAAAATCATCAAATCAAAGAACACTTGTGCGATATTACAGAATTTTTACAGAAAAAAAATATTGAACAACTCAATCAATTAGATTTAAAGAAAAATTTGACTGCTGATATAAAATCACAAAATTCATCCATTAAAGACAAGAATAATACTCAAATCATTGAAAATAAAAATATTCAGAAACAAATTAAAAAAACCGAAGAGCAAATTGAGAAAATTGAAACTGAATTAAAAACAATGGATGAACTCTTATCTAACCCTATAGAGTATGATAAGTTAATTCAAAACGATGAATTTTTCAATAAATACAATGCACTCAAAAACAAATTAGAATTACTTATTAAAGAATGGGAGAAATTACTACAACAAACAATGTAAATTGAGTGGTTCCGGAGGGAGTCGAACCCCCAACCTTCTGATCCGTAGTCAGATGCTCTATCCAGTTAAGCTACGGAACCATTTTTATGAGGCGGCAAATATAGTAAGAATGATTTGAAAAATAAAATAAGTTTTGAACTTAATTTAAGATATTTCAAGTGTATCAATTTTTTTATTATCTTTGCCACAAATTTTTTTCTATGAAGAAGTTTCAATCTATTTTTATAAGCATTTTATTATTTCAAATTTCTTTTGCACAGTTAAGAATCAATGAAATCAATGTCTCTAATTTATCCGGAAATACTGATTTTTATGGACAATACAGCGACTGGGTGGAATTATACAATGCAGGCACTTTACCTATTAGTTTAAATGGTTATTATTTAAGCAATACACCATCTAATTTGTATTTATATCCTTTGCCTAATATTACTATCAAACCCGACAGTTTTTTAATTATCTGGCTTACCGGCAGAAATATCAAAGCCCCCAACGGTGAATATCACGCTAATTTTACCATTGAACAATGTAAAAACCAGTGGATTATCCTTTCTCTTGCAGGCGTTGTGAAAGATTCTCTTAAAATACGAAAAACAATGGCTAATCATTCTCGCGGAAAATACCCAGATGGAACATTGGGCTGGAAATTATTTACTACACCTACTTTTAGCACCTACAACTCTTCTACCTACTTTATAGATTATGCACCTACCCCAACATTTACGCCCGCTGCTGGATTTACTAACCCAAGCCAAGTAGATATTACAGTATATGATACCACTTTATTCAAAATCCTTTTTACTCAAGATGGCAGTGACCCCAAACCCGGCGCTGCACCTAATTATACAACAGGTTTAGGTGGCACAACACAAGTATATGACCCTATTGCCACACCTCTCAATCCCGGTGTTACTACTGTCTATCGTGCTATTTGCGTACCTGTTAATTCTTATTCCACTTCTTATTTACCGAGTTTTATTGAAACCAATACTTATTTTATCGGAGAAAATATTGACCCCAATTTTGGAGTAGTATCTATTGCAATGGATACAGGTGCTGTAAGCTTCTTTAATTCTGCTGTTTCTCAAACTATTCATGTAGAATATTTTGATAAGCAAAAACAAGTAAGTGAAGGATATACTACTATTAATAAGCCCATCAACGATGGCTGGATTACTAAGCAAAAAGGCGTTGATTTCATTTTCAAAGACGAATATGGAAATGGCTGTGCCTTGCAAGGACAAGTGTTTAATAATCCCAATCTGGGCGTTTCTACACGCACCTTTTTTCCTGCTATTGAAATGAAATGTGAAACCAAAGACAATTTCAGTCCTTATGTTTCCTTTACCAATACACCTGTTGGTGCACACATGAGAGATATGTTTGCTCAAACTTATGCTATTAAAAACAACTTAAATGTAGATGCTATGCACTTTAAGCCCGTGGTGGCTTTTGTCAATGGTAAGTATTATGGTATTTATGAATTATCTGAATTGCCCGATGTATATTACACTGAATACTATAAAAACATTAAAAAGGATTCTGTAGATATATTAGCACGTCATGCTATCAATATGATATTAAGCGGTTCTGATACAGGTTGGGTTACAACATCTGGAAATGCAGGTGTTACTAATTATATTAAATATTACACAATGAGTGGATCTGCACCATTTTACAAAAATGCTACTACTCGTTTAGATACTAACTCACTTATTGATTTTGTCATTTACAATAATATTATGGTCAATATTGATTTAATGAATGAAAACAATGCCTGGTGGAGAGGCAGAAGTGGAAATAATATGAACTTAACCAAATGGAGATATTTCACATGGAATATGCCTAACATCTATGGACTGTGTATGCCACCATCAACCTTCACTAATTGCTCAATGTATGTGTCAGGTTGTGAATACGATAAATACTACAACGCTTCTTCTAATGCCTATGAAATTCACTCTTATCTTTTGAATAAACTGAGATTACAAAATTCTGGATTTAAAAATACCTACCTGACAAGGTATATGGATTTACTGAATACAGTATTTAAATGCGACAATGTAAAAGCACATGCTAATTATATCAAATCATTACTCAATACAGAAATGAACAATCACTGTACCCAGTGGGCAGTCAATTTTACTGATTGGCAAGCTAATGTAGATACCTTTATTGCTCGCATTCAAAACCGATGTGATACCATTTTCAGCAAATTTAAATCTTGTTACGGTTTGAACGGGCCACATAATATCACTGTTGATGTTTATCCATCTGGTGCAGGTTATGTTTATCTCAATACTATTTTACTCAAAAACTTTACCTGGACAGGAAAATATTATGCACCTACCATACTTTCATTTAAAGCCATTCCATCTGATACCAATTATGTATTTGACCACTGGGAAAATGAAAATACATCAGTTCATACACTTGTATCTAATATCAGAGACACTGCTGTTACACTCAATCTCAAAGCCAATGATAAAATTACCGCTGTATTTTATGATAAACGAACAGAAGCACTATTCCCTACTGGTTTTTCCCCAAATAACGATGGCGTAAATGATGCCTTTGGACCAGTTAATCCAAGATTTTTAAAAAATTATGAATTACACATATACAACAGGTGGGGAGAAGAAATATTTTCTACTACCAACCCATTTGAATATTGGGATGGTACATATAAAAACAAAGCCGCACAACCCGGCGTTTATGCATATTATGCAAGATATAAAAATATTTTGAACGAAGAAAAAATGTCCAAAGGTAATATTACACTACTTCGTTAATATTGAATTATTCCCCAATGAAAAAAAATTTAATCTGCTATTTAAAAAATTATCATATTTGCCCTGCTTTATTTGAAATGAAAAAGTTTTATACATTAATTTTTATTATTTTATTATTTGGATTTCCAATTCGCCTGAAATCTCAAGATGTTCATTTCTCTCAAATTCAAGAATCTCCATTATTTATTTCCCCCGCTTATACTGGTTTTTTCAATGGATATTTCAGGGCTATTGCTAATTACAGAATGCAATGGTCTGCTATGGGCTCTCCCTTCAAAACAATGGCTTTACAAACAGATGGTGGCTTTTTCAAAAATAAAAAAAGAAATGCCTTTTTAGGTGGTGGTTTAACAGTATACAATGATGCAGCAGGTAGTGCTAATTATTCAATATTAAGTATAGGTATTAATGTCAGTGGTATAGTTAAATTATCTAAGCAATCTGCTTTTAGTTTGGGTGTGTATGGCGGACCTGTTAGCAATAACGCCAACTATCCTAAACTTATTTTTTCACAACAATTTGATGGAGAAAAATTTGATGAAACTTTACCAAGCGGAGAATATTACTCTTTTAGAAAATTTACTTATACTGATGTTGGCGCAGGTCTTGCTTATGAATTTTCTAAGAAAAAAATTAGTGAAGAAAGAGATTATGTAACCGCTGTTAAACTTGGTGTAGGAGCATATCATATTAATGCTCCCAAACAAAGCTTTACTACTGCTTCTGATTATCGTTTGCCTGCAAGATTTACATTTCACGTAACAGGATTATTTGATATTTCAGGTACGCCTTTAAGTATTATGCCAAATATATTATATCAAATACAATCTTCTGCAAGAGAATTTAATTTAGGTACTCATGCATTATATAGATTTAAAAATGGTACTAAGATTACAGGTGAAAAAAATGAAAGCAAAATTGGTTTGGGCTTATATTACAGAAATAAAGATGCTTTTGTAGCACAACTTTTATTTGATATGGGACCTTTTGCTATCACTTTAGCTTATGATTACAATGTGTCTAATTACAAAATCGCTACCAAAGGCACTGGCGGTTATGAGGTATCTCTTCGTTACAATATTCTCGCAGATGCTTTGTTTGCTCAAAAATCTGAGTATAAAAACACTACTAAGTAACTTTTTTGTTCTATGAAAAAAAATCGTGGGTTATTTATTACATTGCTTTCACTCATTATATTGTTTATTATTGCTATATGGGTAAAAAATAATAAGGGCAAATCCAGCACGCTAAATGAAGAAGCCCGTAAATTCAAAGTAGAAGATACTGCATCCATTACAAAAATTATTTTATCTGATAAAAAAGGAAATTCTGTAACACTAGAAAGAACAAAACAAGCTTGGAAAGTTAATAATACCTATCAAGCCCGACCTGATGCTATTCAAACTTTGCTTTATACTATTAAAATGGTAGATGTAAAATATCCTGTTCCTAAATCAATGAAAGCAGGCGTTTTACGCACTATGGCTGGCTTTGCTACACAAGTAAAAATTTTTTCTGGCAATCAATTAATTAAGCAATATTATGTAGGGCATAATACTCAAGATTATGAAGGAACATTTATGTTGCTCACCAACATTGACGAAGATAAAAATTACGATGAGCCATTTATTTGTCACATTCCGGGCTTTCAGGGGTTCTTAACTGTAAGATATTTCACTAATCCTGAAGAATGGAGAAGCAAATTAGTTATCAATGTAACACCCCCCGAAATTAATTTTGTGGAATATAAAAACCTTGAAAAACCTGACTCTTCTTTCAAAATAGAACTTATTAATGATAATCAATTTGTAGTATATAATGGTAAAGGAGAAAAAATTAATGCTCAACCTATTAAAGTCAAACAATATCTTGCTTATCTTCAAAATTTGAATGCAAACACTTTACTAACACATATAAATAAAAAACTGTGTGATTCCATAGCCCATACTCAAGCATTTTCTGTTCTCAATTTAGGATATAAAAATCCTGCAACTATCAAATCTTACTATTTTTACTACAAGCCATCTACACCCGAAATTAATTCAAAATATGGAAAAGATTACAAATACGACCCCGACCATTTATATGTAAGATTCCCTGCGTGGGAAACTAAAGAAACAGAAACTGCACTCATTCAGTATTATGTGTTTGGAAAAATATTTCAGAACTATAGTTATTTTTTGCAGTAAATTATTGCAGATGAAATCCTAACCCTGCAGACATTCTGATATCAGAAATATTAAGTGGCACTAACATAATATTTTCTCCATACATACTTTTTATTTGAATAAAAAAGTAAAAAAACTTATTGACATAAAAATTATATCCCAAATTAATTGATGCTAAAGGATTGACCGCTATTTTATTTGAAAAACTTTTTATTTCAGTAATGCTAACACCAGGTTGTAATCCAATATATAAATCATTATTGTGATTGATAAAATGATAATTGGCTCCAAAAAACAACTGATGATGATATTGAAAAATATGATTATCAGACATATCACCTAAAAAATAAAATCCATCTCCAGACACAGAAACTTTTTCGTCAACATAATATTCCAAATTGCCGTGTAAATAAAAAGGCGAATTCTGTTTAGAAAAAATTTTAGATGGTGCTATTGTAGCCATTGCTTTAATAGTTCCCTTCCCAACAAAAATTTCATCATTCACTTGAGCACATATAATACATGAAATACAAATAAAAACCGCAATACTTATCTTACTTACCATAACCGAATAATTTATAATTAACACTGATAGTAAACAACAAATGTCCCTCAAGAGTTGAAGGCGATTCCGCATGAAATTCTATTTCATTATTACTATTATAATCATACTGAATTTCTGAAGTTAGGTGAATCATATATTGCAGCATTAAAGAAACATCCGCTCTTTTAGTAAAATTCAAATGCGTACCTAATCCTGCCTGTATGGCTGAACCCCATCTGTCTTTATTAACATTAGGTTTCAAAATAGATGATTTCTTGTTGTAATCAAAACAATGCCCCGCTAAAATATATGGTTGAAAAAAATTAGGATACAACATATTTTGAAAGGGATAATACAACACAGACCAACCAATATGTGCATATTCGCTTTTTACTTCATCATTCAAGTTGATAGTAATATAATCTGCAAACCAATCTGTATTCACTCTTTTACTTAATTGCACACGAAACTGCCCGCCTGTGCCTATTCCAAATCCATCATCTGAAAACACACTCATTGTACTACGCATACCCAATGAGAACCATTTTTTATTATCTTCATTTTGCCCCCATAACTGAAATGAAATAATATACAAAATAAACCAATAACGAAACATATTTTTTAGCCGCTTAATAAAAATAGATTTTTTTATCATACGATAAAGAATATTTTAAGTTGCATCATTTTTGTTTTTTTTCAAAACTTACAATACCTTTGCCTTCTATGTTTTTCTACCTATCTAAAATTCTCGCATTTTTATTGATGCCATTATTTTGGTTCTTCGCACTAATAATTTTTTCATTTTTTTCTAAACATAAAAACAAAATACAAATTTTTGCACTAATATTTCTTTACTTATGTTCCAATTCTTTTGTAGTAGATGAAATAGGCAGGTGGTGGGAAAATTATCCTATTCCTGACATTTCAAAGCCATATCAAATAGGTGTAGTACTGGGTGGTATTGGTAAAATTGACCCCACCAATAAAAGAATTGAATTTATCAATAGCGCAGATAGATTACTTAAAGCCATAGAATTGTATCATCAGAAAAAAATAAAAAAAATACTCATTACTGGCGGTTCAGGTAGTGTTTTACATCCAGAAGATAAAGAAGCAATGTACATCTATCAATATCTGAAAAACATCAACATTCCTGATTCAGATATTATCATTGAAAACGAATCTAAAAATACTTATGAAAATGCTGTATTTACAAAAAAAATTCTGGACTCATTACACATTAAGGACAGCATTGTGCTTATCACATCAGCATATCATTTAAGACGCAGCGTAGCCGTATTCAAAAAGCAAAATTATAAACACATACTCCCCTACCCTGCTGAAAGAATCAGTGGTCCAAGAAAGTTTGAATTAGACCATTGCCTGTTGCCTCACCCTGATGCTATGAGTACTTTGTATAAATACATTCACGAATGGATTGGAATAATCATTTACAAATTAAAAGGTTATGCTGAATGAAAAACTTTTATTCGCCTTGTGGAAGTTTAAAATATTTTCTGAATATCCTCTCAAAACCATTAGCAATAAAGTTGTTGAAATTATTTTTCCTGGTGAATTAAACAACAATTCAGGACCTGATTTTTTGAATGCAAAAGTAAAAATAGATAATATCCTTTGGGCTGGTAACATTGAATTTCATCTTAAAACATCTGATTTTCTTAAACATCAACACCAATACGATAAAAATTATCATTCATTGATTTTACACATAGTATATGAACACGATGTAAATATTGATTTACCTAATCTTATTGAAGTTATTGAACTTAAAAATTTTATATCTCCAAAAACAATTGAACAATATTCTTCACTTGTTAATCAACCTAATGCTCCCACCTGCCTGAATTTATGGAATAAAATAGACAATATCATTATTGAACATTGGTTACACCGATTAGCCATTGAAAGATTAGAAAAAAAATTTCAACAAATTCAACAATACTTTCAAAAAACAAAAGATTATCAGGAAACATTTTACAGGTTATTTTGCAGACATTTGGGCTTCAAAGTGAATAACGACACTTTTGAAATGCTTGCAGAAAAGTTACCCCTTAAAATTTTACTCAAACATTCAGATAGATTGGATATTTTAGAAGCATTGATTTATGGCACTGCTGGATTTTTGAACCAGGCATACAAAGATAATTATCTCACTTCATTACAAAATGAATTTGATTTCTTGAAAAAGAAATATCAAATAGAGCCACTGAATGCACATCTCTGGAAATTTGCCCGAATGCGTCCATCTAATTTTCCTTCACTTCGCCTGCATCAATTAGCATTAATGATTCATCGCTTACCACAAATGTTTACAGACCCCGCAGCTTTTTTCTTAAATAAAAACCATCTTGAAAAAATGCACCTTGAACCGCAAAAATATTTTTCCAATCACCTTACTTTTGAGGAAGATAAATTTGTTAGCAAGTCCTATTCTTTTGGAAATTCATCTGTTCAACTCATTCTCATTAATGTAATAGTACCTTATCTTTTCTTTTATGCTAAAAATACAGGAGAAGAAAAATATCAGGATTTAGCACTGCAATACCTTGAACAACTACCACCCGAAACTAATCATATTATTAAAAAATTTCATCAACATAAAAATTTTAGCACATCAGCATTGCACTCACAAGCACTACTTGAACTATATCCTAAGTATTGTCAGCAAAAAAGATGCGATGAATGCAACATTGGAATAAAAATAATAAGCGGATTGTCTTAGTATTTAATAAATTAGATTTCAATTAGCCAAATATAAATAATAGCACAAAACAGTATCATTATTTTAAAATTCACATACTTATTGCCTAACTTACCTGTTCATAAACTACTCTTTATCCACAATTTTCAAAATTATTTCATTTATATTGAAAAATTTTTATTAAATTTGCAGAAAATTTACAACTATGAAAAAGTTAAACAACAGCGGTTCTTTTGAAAGCCGCATGGCTGTAGAGAGAGAGAGAGAGTTTCTCTTCTACTCATGGAAAAAATGAATGCGATGTTGAACAAACTGATTCATCTGATGTTAGTTGTACCATTCCTTTTGAAATCGCAAATTCCTGCTGGAAGCGATGCTCAGCACCCTACTACAATATTGATGAATACGGATAGTGTGTATTCACAAAACAGGTCGCAGGGGTGGTTTGTATTTAATACCCATAATGTTAATAATGTGAGTGGCAATGTTATTAATTTAAAAACGGCTATTATACAAACTCCTGTAAATTCTACTACCGTCAAGATTAAGGTTATCAACTTATATGACAGCACATTAAACTTATTAACGAGTGATACTCTGCATAGTGGAGACACTTCATTAGTATTTACTGCCAGTGTAACAACAAACAAGTGGTATTATTTACAAACAATAGCCAATTATCCTTGCGATACTTGTGTATATAACGAAGCAGTAAGTTTTAAAATAGATTTAAATGGAGAATTACCTCAACCGCAGTGTGCCCCATATTGCAAAGGCCCTATTACTCATTGTGCTTTAATTTTATATTTTTATAATCCGGCATTAGGATATCCACCCAATTGTTATGATCCCACACAGGGATGTAGCCCCGTTGTTAATAATTGCTACATTATGCCAATAACACAATGTGTAGATTTGTCTTGTTTATTTATAATGAGTATTAATGGTACAGTAAACCCAACAGATTGTATGGTAAATAATTTACCTGGGCCAGGTGGTGGATCAATTACTTGTAATATGTTCAATACTTTTAATCCTACCACTACCCCATTACCTTACGCAGTATCTGCACCAGCATGTGATAATCCAGTACCTACAATTACTATATGCCCTTCAGTTGAATTATATCTATCAGAAGACAGATGTGGGTATCTATCAACACAGTGTAATAATACTGTCTTATGTGGCAATGGGTCTATTGCTTATACAGGAGAAATAAAAATATATTCTGGTACCAATTTAATTACTTCATATTTTTTTAATAATTTTCCTGTACCCATCAATACAAGTACTATATTGCCATTACTTCCTGCTGGTTCTAATAGTTTTAGCATAGTTAAAGCTATTTATTATAACCCCTGTGTAAGCAATCAATCTGTTGATTGTATTAGTAAAATTAATGTTATTGTTACCCCCCTTACTGCTACTGCTTCTATTCCTACTAATACTCTCTGTCAGGGGCAAAGTTTTTGTTTTTCTTATTTAAATCCTTCATCAGTATTTAATTATTCAACCTATATTACTGGTCCTAACGGTTATACATTTTTTAGTAACAATCCTAATAATATTTGCACAGGGACTTTAACTACAACAGGTGTTTATTCTATTACTTCATTAGTTGCCTATAATTATGCAAATGCTACTTATACATCATCAACAACAGGCAATACAATTATTCAAAATATGTATTGTAATGATACATTAAAAATCGTAAATACTTTTACTGTGAATGATTGCTGTGCTAATCCAAAAATCAATAATATTACATTTGAAAATGTTACTTTTGTTTCAGGTTCTCCAAGTACTTTCATGCCTGGAAATATTTACACTGGTGTTATTACATTGCCAAATAATTTTAATTTAAGCGGAAATTTAACTTTTAAAGGAAATATCAATGTAGATGTAAATGGTACATTTTCTAAATGCGATATAATGTTTTCTGACGGTGCTTCCTTAAACATTATGCCGAATAGAAATGTCAATTTTAATCAGTGTTATTTACATAGTTGTGGCATTTGGACAGGTATTGTATTAAAAGACAACGCTTCAATTACCTGCAAACATTCTGTTATAGAAGATGCTTTTGGTGCTATACAATCTATTGGTAATATTTTCCCACCAGCCGTTACGCATCCTAACATTTATGTTGAAAACACCTTATTCAACAAAAATATACATGGTATTTTGCTATCTGTAAGTATTACCAATGGTTTCACTGTAAAAAACTCTATTTTCACATCCCGCAACTTAAATACATCTATGTATAATATCGTACTAACATCTCCTTCTCCTCCTGCGTTTAATACAATATTTTCACCCGCTTTCTTAAGTTCAAGACCAGCAGGACTTACACAAGCCGTTTCATTTGCTTATCCTGCATTTGTTTCTAAAAGAGGACAATTTGGAATTTATATTGTATCATCTAAAAATGCTATTGCAGTAAGTGGATATAATCCTATAAATATAGGCGTTGCAAGAACAAGTAATACATCGCCTGTTTTTGAAAATAGTACGACCAACTTATTTGATTATTTAAACTGTGGGATATTGGTTTCAAATGTTCCCATTTTTGGAGGCAGTGGCTCAGAAGTTTCTATTTTTAATAATGCTTTTCAAAATATATTTAATACCCTTCCTGCTCAAAATACAGGAAATTCTCTTGGCGCCATTTATGTTTCAAAATCTAAAGTAGATATCGGAAACAATATTTATAGTAGTACAGCCAATACCATCAGATACAGAAACAATTTTAGTAATTGCATCTATGGATTATATGCAACATCTGGATTAGGTGGCTTCGTCCATTTCATGAATAACCGATTATATAATATGAACAAAGGTGTATATGTAACAACATGGAACACTGCCAACCCCAATATATTAGTTACTAATAATACCGCTACAGCTAATATCAATTTCTTTTATAGCTTCAATAACACTCAAATCAATGCCGCTATCAGCAGCAATACTGTAATTGGAGGCACACAAAATATTTATATCAATGAATTGAACCCTAATAATAATGTGTTTTTTGATATTAGTAATAACCAACTAATAGGAGCTTATTACGGAATTCTAGCTTTTAATGCCCAAAGATTATCTATTGCTAATAATTATATAAATATTTCCAAAGCACCTAATAACTTGTTTCCACCCTTACCCAACCAGGCAGGTATAGAATTTAATAATGTAAACAATTCTGTTATTGCCAATAATCTTATTTTCTCATCACCACCAGGTGTCAGTGTGGACTTAAAAGTAAGAGGTATTAATCTTAATGTAAGCAATAATAATCAGATATATTGCAATAACATTCAGCAAGTAGGCATTGCTATTGGTGTGGGAGGAAATTCTATTAGCTCTATTCATAGCAACCGTTTTTGTGATGCCACTGCACCAAAAGCTTTTTATGGAATTTATGGTATCTCTCCAATAGTTATTGGTAATATTGATGGCCCTGGATCTACACCTACTTATCATACAGCAAATGCAAATGTATGGGGATCTCAAATATTAGGGCAATTTAATATAGCAGCTATTTTCAACATCATCGGACCTTTCGGTGTATATTATTATCCTAACACATCTTCTACAGATTATCCTCTTGTAAGTTCATTACCTCGCATATTAGCTGATGCCCCTAATAACACTCAATGTTCTCCTCCTTCTATTATTTCTCCCAATATTGTTCCTTCTGTATCAAAATATATACAGAATCCAAATATTATAACCTTACCTGGTAAACGGATTACTGATGCACAAATGTTTAACTTACTGCGTCAAAACAATACTTTTTCTATTATTCCACAGGGCAATGCTTATGTCCAATCTTTATTGCCTACGAATATAGGAAAATTTTATCTGACAGACAGCTTGAGTAGTACTTATGTTATCACTCAAAATAACACGCTCATTACATCTGCTCAAATACTTAATAATTCTATTTTACCATCTGATAGTATAGATTTATTACAAAAACAATTGAATCAGATTTATTATTTATTTTTACAAAATGATAGTTTAATAAATGCCAATCATATTAACCATCTTAAACAACTATCCCAGTTATGTCCATATATTTACGGAACATCTATATATCAGGCAAGAGCTTTATTGAAACATTATGATACTGCTCAATATATCAGCAATTGTGAAATGCCATTAAGTTCTAATAATAACCATAGATGGATAGCATCATCATCTGAAAACAGCAATGTCAATGAACCAATGGATGTACAGGTATATCCCAATCCTCTAAAAAATGGGGAACTTACTGTTGTGTGCAGCTCTGATGCCGAATTTATCTTATATGATATAAGTGGAAAAGTTTTAATAAAACAGTTTGTTTCTAAATACAAAGGAGCGCTTATACCTATGAAGGACTTAGCTGAAGGATTGTATATTTACAAAATTTATAGTAATAACGCACTAATCAAATCAGATAAGTTGATTATTCAAAAATAAGTATATGAAATTTATACTTGTTTTATTCTCTGTGCATTTGGGGTTATCATTTTCCCTGAATGCACAGATTTATCTTAATCTGGTCAACAACCCCTCTTTTGAAGATACTTTTCCCTGCCCTGTATGGGAATATGGATTGGATACCATTGGCTGCCCAAGGTCGGCTGGTAAAGTTTGTAAAGCACACTACTGGTTCAATCCTCTCTCATGTACTTCTCCTGATTATTATAATACCTGCTATAATACATATACGCTTGTATTTGAAAATGTTGGTGTGCCTAAAAATATGTACGGCTTTCAATGGCCAAGAACAGGTAATGCCTATGTGGGTTTAGCTTTATATGCCCATTATACCTTTGTGCCTACTCCACCAGATGTTTGCGAATATGTAAAAAACAAATTAAAAGATACCTTATCTCCTAACAAAGAATACTGTGTCACTTTTTATGTTTCACTAGCAAATAATTTTAGATTTGCTTGTAATAAACTGGGTGTATTGTTTGATAAAGATAGTTTGTTCTTTGGTCCTAATTGCACATCTATTCCACCAATAGTTGTATATATTGATACCCCTGCTTTTGAAGAAAATAGCATTATTACTGATACATTAAACTGGGTACCTATTCAAGGTATCTATCGTGCAAAAGGCGGAGAAAAGTTTTTGGCTATAGGTAGATTTACTCCCTATGCTAATGTCAGCTATTTATGTGTTAAACCACCTTGTAACTTTTACAACGACGGACTGGA
Source organism: Bacteroidota bacterium (assembly GCA_040758575.1). Taxonomy (GTDB): domain Bacteria; phylum Bacteroidota; class Bacteroidia; order B-17B0; family Aurantibacillaceae; genus BPGX01. Next base: position 28,567 of record JBFLVH010000007.1, read on the forward strand.
TTATGCTTATTATTACATAGATGATGTAAGTGTAATAGAAATTTCTCCTGCTAAGGCAAGTAACAGCCCTACTTATACTATATGTCCCGGTGAAACAGTCGTATTAGGCGGAGATACTACAGAAGATGCTCAATACTACTGGTATCCGCCTAATGCTCTTTCTTGCACTAATTGTGCTTACCCCCGTGCCTCTCCAACTATTACTACTACTTACTACCTTCAAAAAACTCAATGCAAAATGACCACAAAAGATAGTGTTACTGTATTCGTAAGAGATAATAATTATTTTTCTATCCCTGATAGTATTCAGGTGTGTGCAGGCGATACTTTTTATTTGTATCTCCCTAATGATTCCGTCTTACATTACTCATGGTCACCAAACACATATATCTCCTGTACCCCTTGTGATACAACAATGTTTTATCCTATACATAATACTCAATATATTCTGCAAACAAGGTTTTGTAATCAAACAAAATTTGATACATTGAATATAAAAACAAATGAATGTAACACCTATTCTGTTCCCAATATTTTTACTCCTAACGGAGATGGTATAAATGACACCTGGGGTATTAATTTTAAGTATCCTCATTTAGTAGAAAATTTTTATTTAGTGATATTAGACAGGTGGGGTGTAAAGATGTTTGTATCAGACCAATCTAACGCCCGTTGGGATGGCAGAACCATCAGCGGAGAGCCCGTTCCCACTGGCACCTATTATTACACAGCAGAATTTAAAATCAATAATAAAAAAGAAAAACTAAAAGGTTATATTACATTGATGAAGTGAGAAAATTTTTATTTCAATAGTAAGCTTACATTAAAACTTGTTTTTGTTCTTATCAAGAAGTATAAAAAATTTACAATACTTCTAATTTCTTGTCCGCATTTCTATTAATTCGTAAATTTCAGCAAAAAAATTATGAACACCTGGATACAACTATTACAAATTATTCTCCCTTCTTTACTAACTGCTGCTGTTATTTTGTTTATTGTCAGAGAATTTTTTAAAGCAGAAGAAAAAAGAAGAGAAGCAGAAATTAAGAAGCAAATTGCCAATCAGGTTACACCAATGAAAATTCAAGCATACGAAAGAATGGTTATATTTTTAGAACGATTAAATCCTAACTCTCTTGTATTGCGAGTGAACAAACCTAATATGACCAATCGCCAGTTACATCACGCCCTCATTCAATCTATCAAACAAGAATACGAACACAATATCTCTCAACAATTGTTTATTTCAAATGGTGCTTGGGAACTCATTAAAACAGCCAAAGAAGAAACTATCAAACTCATCAATATCGCATACTCCAAAGTGCCACCTGATAATTCCAGTAATGAACTTTCTCTTACAATCGTAAATGTTGTTAGCAGTATAGAAAAAAAATTACCTCACGAAATAGCCCTTGAATACTTAAAAAAAGAAGCATCTCAATTTCTATAAACCTTAAAGAACTATGAAATTATTTTCAGAATTTCCTCCTGTTTCTGCAAAAGAATGGGAAGACAAAATTATCAAAGACCTCAAAATTCCTTCTATTGATGAACTCTATTGGCATACACCTGAAAATATCAGCATTTGCCCATTCTATCATCCTGAACATTTATCATCAAAGCCAAATCCATTATTTTATCATACTGATTGGGATATTGTGCAATATGTGCCCACTGCTCATCATTCCGAAGAAGAAATAAATGAACATATTATTAAGTCACTGAATGGTGGTGCATCAGGCATCTATCTTGAATTTTATCAAAAGAAAAATTTTTCAGAAATATTTAACAACATCTCTTTGCCGCATATATACACTAATTTACAAATTTCATTTGATGCACTTGATTTAATTTCACAACTATCAGATATCTATTTATCTCAAAATGAATTTACTCATCAAAAAAATTGCTACATCAATATAGACCCTATTTATTTGTTAGAAAAATTTGGTGAATGGCATCATACCCAACAAAATGATTTTGAAATACTACATCAATTAAATCACATTCCCGTCAATGCTACATTATACAAAGAATCAGGGGCAAATGTTGTTCAAGAACTCGCATTTACATTAGCACATCTCAATGAATATTTGTATTATCTTGAACAAAAAAATCAAATCAAAAAATATCAATACATACATATTCATTTATCTGTTGGAAATTCTTTCTTTACTGAAATTGCCAAACTTCGTGCGTTACGCATTTTAATTCATCATCTATTAAATGAATACAAGCATTCTGCACACATCCACATCCACGCTCAAACTACATTACTCAATAAGTCATATTTAGACATACACAATAATATCATTCGCACCACTACCGAAGCCATTAGTGCTATATTAGGCGGGGCTAATAGCATTAGTATTTTTCCATTTGATTTTCCTTTTCATAAAATATCTGACTTTTCAATGAGAATTGCCCGCAATCAATTACTCATCATGAAAGAAGAAAGTTACTTCAACAAAACATCTGATATATCTGCAGGCAATTTTTATTTAGAAAACTACACTAAACAATTAGTAAATACTGCTTATCAGAAATTTTTAGAGATAGAAAAACAAAACGGCTTAATATCTCTTCTTGAACAAAATATTATTCAAAAAGAAATAGAAGAATCTTTTCAACAACAATTGCAGAAATATATTGAAAATAAAGAAATACTTACAGGTGTCAATAAATATCCCAACCCAAAAGATAGTGAAGTTATCAAAGAATTTTATTCGCCTTACATTCCACATCATACGCCTATAATTCCACTTCTTCCTAAAAGATGGGCATCTTATTTTGAACACCAAAAACAAAAAGTATGAGAAAACACTTTTCTGAAAAAGTAAATATTCTTTCCATTTCTAAAAATAATATTGAGGAAAAAAACAACTTCAATTCTGCTGAAAACATTGCTATCAATAATTATTTTGATGCAAAAGATATTCAAGATGTTGAACATTTAAGTTTTGCAGCAGGTATTCCACCTTATTTAAGAGGGCCTTATTCCAGTATGTATATCAAAAGCCCCTGGACTATAAGACAATATGCTGGATTCAGCACTGCCGAAGAAAGTAATGCTTTTTATCGCAGAAATTTAGCCGCAGGACAAAAGGGACTTTCCGTAGCATTTGATTTAGCTACGCATCGTGGTTATGATAGCGACCATCCAAGAGTGGTTGGTGATGTTGGAAAAGCTGGCGTAGCAATTGATACAGTAGAAGACATGAAAATTCTTTTTGACCAGATACCATTAGACCAGATGAGTGTTTCAATGACCATGAATGGTGCGGTATTGCCCATTATGGCATTTTACATAGTAGCGGCAGAAGAGCAAGGTGTTAAACCCGAACAATTAAGCGGAACTATTCAAAACGATATTCTCAAAGAATTTATGGTGAGAAATACTTACATCTATCCGCCTGAGCCATCTATGAGAATCATTGGTGATATTTTTGCCTACACATCAAAATATATGCCTAAATTTAATTCTATTTCCATCAGTGGTTATCACATGCAAGAAGCAGGTGCCACTGCAGATATAGAAATGGCATATACACTTGCCGATGGATTAGAATATATTCGTATTGGTCTTAAAGCAGGATTAAATATAGACGACTTTGCCCCACGTTTATCTTTCTTTTGGGGAATAGGAATGAATCATTTTATGGAAATTGCTAAAATGCGTGCCGCCAGAATGCTTTGGGCTAAAATTGTAAAACAATTTAATCCTAAAAATGAAAAATCAATGGCACTTCGCACACATTGTCAAACCAGCGGTTGGAGCTTAACTGCACAAGACCCTTTCAATAATGTAACTCGCACTGCCATAGAAGCATTGGCTGCTGTATTGGGGCATACTCAAAGTTTGCATACTAATTCATTAGATGAAGCATTAGCACTACCTACCGATTTCAGTGCCCGCATTGCACGAAATACTCAAATTATTCTTCAAAATGAAATTAACATTACCAAAGTCATTGACCCATGGGGCGGATCTTATTATGTAGAATATCTAACCCATCAATTAGCACACAAAGCATGGCAACTCATTCAGGAAGTAGAACAATTGGGCGGAATGACTAAAGCGATAATGGAAGGATTACCACAAAGAAAAATAGAAGAAGCATCTGCTGCCAAACAAGCCCGTATAGATAGTAAAAAAGACATCATTGTTGGCGTTAATGATTATAAAGTAGATGAAGAAACTAATATAGAAATTTTAGAAGTAGATAATACTCGAGTAAGGCAACAACAAATTGAAAGATTACAAAAGGTAAAACAGGAAAGAAATCAAGCAGCAGTAGAAGAAGCATTGGAACAACTTACAAATGCAGCTCGCACAGGCAAAGGAAATTTATTAGAACTCTCTGTAATAGCCGCCCGAAGAAGAGCCACATTGGGAGAAATTTCTTATGCTCTTGAAAAAGTTTTTGGACGCTATCAGGCAAGACCCAACACATTAACAGGCGTTTATATGAAAGCATCTGCACATCAAAATGAAATACAGGAAATCATTCATCTATCCGATAAATTTGCTCAACAAGCAGGGCGAAGACCTCGCATAATGATTGCCAAACTCGGACAAGATGGACACGACAGAGGTGCCAAAGTAGTAGCCACCGCCTATGCAGATATGGGCTTTGATGTAGATTTAGGCCCATTATTTCAAACTCCCGAAGAAGCCGCCAAACAGGCAGTTGAGAATGATGTCCATGTTTTAGCTATATCAAGTTTAGCAGGAGGTCATAAAACTCTTGTACCTCAAACTATACAGGAATTAAAAAAATACAAAAGAGAAGATATTATAGTTGTGGCAGGTGGTGTTATTCCACCACAAGATTATGAGTATCTGTATAATGCAGGAGTAAAATTTATTTTTGGCCCAGGTACTTCTAATACCGAATCCGCTAAAAAAATATTGATGTATTTGTTGGATCATTTCAAGGAATGAATTATATCTTCCAAAAAGATTATTTCAATTTAACAACATCTATAAACAAAATTTATACCTACATAAAAATTATTTTTAAACTACTTACCAATAAATTGCTTTAAATTTGCCAGCAAATTATAAAAACTTACAACTATGAGATCACTTATTGGAAAAAAAGCACCATCTTTCAAAGCAGCTGCTGTTATCAATGGTAAAGACATTGTCAATGATTTTTCATTAGACCAGTACATTGGCAAAAAGTATGTCGTATTTTTCTTTTATCCAAAGGACTTTACATTCGTTTGCCCTACTGAATTATGGGCATTCCAGGAAAAATTAGAAGAATTCAGAAAAAGAGATTGTGAAGTTATTGCATGTAGCACTGATACTGAACAAAGCCACTGGGGCTGGTTACAAATGGACAAAAAACATGGTGGTATCAAAGGTATCACTTATCCCATCGTTGCAGATACCAACAAAACTATTGCGGCTAACTTTGGCTGCTTAAATGGCGAATATTACATTGATGAAAACGACAATTTTGTAGCCACCTCTGAAATGATTGCATATCGTGCTACTTATTTAATTGATAAAAATGGTATTGTAAGACATTTACTTATTAATGACTTACCTATTGGTAGAAACATTGATGAAACATTAAGAACATTAGAAGCACTGCAATTTGTAGAAAAACACGGAGAAGTTTGTCCCGCTAACTGGACAGAAGGCAAAAAAGCTATGAAACCCTCTCATGAAGGCACCGCAGAATACCTTGCTACTGTGTAATTTTTTATTATATCACTTAAAACCCAAACTCCGATGAGAAAATTTTCATCGGAGTTTTTTTATTTAGAAAAAGTTTCTATATATTTGCAGACACCAACCATTAAAATTTTAATTTATGAAAAGAAAATTATCTAATGTGATCTTGCTGTTATTTATGCAATTATTTAATTTGCCTATTTTTGGACAATGTATTGAACTTGTTCAGTACCCTTCATCCACTATTATTGTAAACAGTAGCAACCCGACACCTATAAGTGGATGTAACTATGCTGGGGATTATGCTGTATTAAATTTCACTTCAACAGGAACATACTCCTTTACAGCGATTGGGGGCGGTGGTAATTATATTACACTCACTGATGGTGCTAACAATCCTTTATACTTTGGTTATGCACCCTTAACAGTATCCATATCAACAACAGGAATATATAAAGTTCATTTTAGTTTAGATGCATCCTGTGGTGATGAAAATACTTGTAGAAGCACACAAATTAATCCTGGCGGCACATTAACCGGTACTTGTATTAATACATTTCAATATCCATCTTCTACAGTTACAATAATGACAAATACCCCTACGTCCATTAGCAGTTGCAATTTCGCAGGTGATTATGCTGTCCTGGATTTTCCGACTGCAGGAACCTATACATTAGTATCTACAGGTGGTTCTGGTAATTATATTACTTTTACTGATACTTCCAACAATCCCATTGCCACAGGCAATTCTCCTCTGGTTATAAATATTTCCACACCTGGAATATACTATATGCATATAAGTTTAGATATCTATTGTACCACAGACAATATTTGCCATACTACCTATATTCAGCCGTTTGGATGGACACCACCACCCGCGCCTACTAATGACGATTGTGCCAATGCTATACCTTTAACCGTGCCTGGCACATATACAGGTACTACCATTGGTGCTACATCTGAACCTACAACAGTTCCAACTTGCACTAATACGGGTCATTCTCAACCTGGTGTATGGTATACCGTAGTAGGCGATGGTAGCACTTACAAAGCTTCTTTATGTGGCACTTCTGGATGGGACTCAAAAATATTCGTTTACGCTGGAAACAATTGTTCCTCACTGTTTTCTATTGGTTGCAATGATGATAATGGACCTGATTGTACTGGGACACCTGCTTCTATTGCATGGTGTACAACTCCTGGCACTACTTATTACATTTTAGTAACAGGATACTCTTCACCAAGTGATTTTACCTTAACTCTTAATTCTTTCACTCCTACTTTATCTTACTCTATTAGCCCTTCTACCTTATGTGCGGGTTCTTCTGCAAGTATAACATCTGTTGTAACTCCAACAGATAATTCAACATGGTCAGTTACTATCACATCACCATCTGGAACAAATTACACTACCAATCCTACTGTAATTACTCCAACAAGTACTGCTAACTACACACTTACTGCTGTAAATAATAAGTATTTTGGATCGTGTGCTGTTATTTTATATACTTTTTATATCAATGTTGTTCCAAATCCATCTTTAAATGTAAATATAACTGATGCTACTGCTCCCGGGTGTTCTAATGGCTCTGCTACTCTGAATGTAATAGGTACTCCACCATATACTTATACATGGATGCCTAATGTTTCAAGCACTAGTGTTGCAACTAATCTTAATGGTACTTCTGGTGGAACAAATTATACTGTTGTTGTAACCGATGCCAATGGTTGCAACTCAAGTGTCACTTTCTCTGTTGGTTGTATTACGGGAATTAGTTCATTGAACAATAATCCTAATGGTGTAATTATTATCCCCAACCCCAATAATGGAATATTCAATATCCAACACGAATTAAAAGGCAATGTAATGTTTGAAATATTTGATATTTCAGGAAGAAAAATGCAGGAATTTATTTCTGAATCATCTAATGTGCCAGTTAATATTTCAGAATTGGCTCATGGAATGTATATTATTAGAATGCACAATGAAGCAGTTAAAGTAGAAGTGCCAGTAATTAAAGAGTAATCATCTCTAATACACTACATTCTAAAAGCCCTGATTGTTTTTACAATCAGGGCTTTTAATTTTTAAGCCGATTTTATTGCTACTTCATGATATTGTTTAATATGTGGTCCTAAAAATATTCTTGCATACATTCTTATACCTTGTATTCCTGAAATAATATAAACAAAGGCAATAAAAAAGGTTAATGTAAATTGATGCAAATGAATATGTTCTAAAATAATATCTTCTCCAATAAAAGTTGGCGTGATAGGAAATCCAATCATACACAATATGCCCGATAAAAATACAAAACCTAACCATCGGTATTCATAAATATGACCATAATATTTATTTAAATCTAAATAAGCAGGTTCTTTATCTTGCAAATATAAAAGAATAGCACTGCAAATGATTAAACCTAAAATAATACCACTCAAATACAATAACATAGAAGAAAACGGATATGCTTCATTAAAAGATACAGATAACAACACAAATAATTGACTGATAACTATTAAATACAAACTTAATACCACTGAATATCTTTCTGCATAAGACCTTAATGTGATCATTAAAGCAATTATGCCCATTATCATCGGTAATACCTCTTCTTTTATGAAGGGAATATTTATAGCCATTAATTTTATTATCCAACCTGCAATTAATATTGGTATAAATAAAAGCAATAAACTTTTTACATTAATGAATCTTAATCTTTTTCCAACTAATTTTAGTGTGCCAAACACATACTTATTCACATAGAAATCCATATTAAATTCTTTTTGTGCTAATACATAAATACTATGCTGTAAGCGAGGATTTAAACTTAAAAAAGAAATAAAGTTTGCCGATGTATTGTTTTTTTGATATTTTGAAAAGTACATTTGCTTTCTCATTAAATAAGCGGCTACCGAAGGGGAAGTTAAAAGTTGATAAGTTCTTAAAAAAGCATTGCTTACAAAATGAATGAGCACTAAATTAGTCCATCCGAATGAAAGTTCTATAAACATAAATCCAATTTGTGCTGCCGAAGAATAAGCTATCTGTGCTTTAATGCCCGATTGCACGCGAGCTGATGTACTTGAAATAAAGATTGTTATCAATCCAATGAGTGAAAATAACATTCTTGTAAAATACAATTCTTCCCATATATAGTAAGTTCTTAATAGTAAAAGCAATCCCATATGAATAGATAATGAACCATAAAATATAGCAGAAGAAGGTGTAGGTCCTTCCATAGCACGGGCTATCCAGTAAGTAAAAGGAAACTGAGCGGACTTAACTACTGCGGCTATTAAAAAACACAAGGCAATTAATGTCTCTACAAATGGCATTTCACTTAAATAATACTTCACAAATTCAGGCAAGGTAATAATTGAAAAATTAATGTTTTGATGTACTATTTGATTGACTGCCCATATTCCCATAATAAAACCAATATCTCCAATTCTATAAACTGAAAAAACTTTCACGGCATTTCGTACAGGTAAATATCTTTCACGATAAAATGCTATCAATAAAAAGCTGGATACACCTAAAAATTCCCAACCAATAAACATAGTAATAAAATTCCCTGCCATTGAGGTAAGCGAATAAGCCAGATGAAAAAATAATATTGTATTAAAAAATCTTTTAAAGCCATTTTCACGATGCATATAAAATCGGCTGAAATACACAATCATCAATGTAATCAAATTACCTACCAATAAAAAAAACATTGATACTTTATCTACAAAAAATTCTATGTTGAATAAATAATGATGATGTTGATATAACTTCACCAATTCAAAATTAAACCTTGAAAACCCAAAATATATCCAGATAATCAATGCTATAAAGTAAAAAATATTATTCAGCATTATGGAAAAGAATGCAAAATTGAATATTGGTTTTTCTTTTTTTTCTGTAATGAATAAACTAATACTAAATGAAATGATTTGATTTATAAAGATTAATGTCCAAAAAAATTGAATCCATTTCATATTATTATTGTTTTATTAAAAACACAGGTAAATCATTTATGTTACTTTCAAACAAACTACATAAATCTTCAAATGAAATATTTTGAATATGTATTTTATCAGATAATGGATATTCCTTAAAAATTTCATGTTTGTAAATAAAATATTGCTTTGTTTCAGGATGTAGTGCCAGCAAATGAATCCACTCATTTTCAAACCATTCCTTTATGGAAGGATGTTGATTGATCACTGAAAGAATAATTTCAGGATATTGTTCAATAATCATCAACAATCTTAATGGCTGATGAATTTCTATCATCTGCCGTGGCAAGCCATAGCGTAAATCACCATCTGAACCATTGGCCACACCTATCAATCCAAAAACATTGTGTGGTAATTTTGAACCTGCTCCTAACTTTTCATTATCTGTTCGGGAATAATAATATTCCAGATTAATTCCGCCACATACATTCGTTAGTGCTTTCAACAATCCTGCCAATAATGTTCCATCTCTGTCAATGGAATAATCATACGAGTTTAAAAATGCTCTTCTGTCTAAAAAAATATTTTTTGTAAGTGTTCTTCTTCCCACCACACATATTGCATTGGTAGCATGATTGTATTCTGGGCGTGGAATAAACAATGCCCACTCTCTTTCCTGTACTTTCTGATAAATGTAATCATCTGATTTGCCTTTTTTCTCAATGGTTTCAAACCTTCTTGCCCGTTCTCTTGCATTTAATATTAAAGCTTTTTCAAAAATGGAAATATGCTTTTGGTGTAAATTTTTAATTTCATCCTTCAATTGTTCTATGTCAAAAAAGTATATTTTATCAGATGTGGTATTATGTAATGCTGCAATGAACACAGTATTTTCAGGTATTGAAATCCCTTTTTGACTTAGAATATTTCTCACGGATGGATTATTCAGAAAATACGCTGCGACTCTTGCATTTACACTCCCCGGCTTACCTGAACATGCTCCGCAATCATACGCCGCATAATAAGGATTGTTGGTGCTTCCTGCTCCGTGACCTATAATATACACAATAGGCGCAAAATGCTGAACCAGTCCAATGCTTTTTAATAATACTTCTAATTTTTCTGCCGCTTCTTCATCATTTAAACCTATCTTAAAATTGCCTAACTTTTCCCCATTGCTTTCAAATTGTAATTTGGAATTGATTTCAGAATGTTTTATAGCACTGATTACTGTTGGGTTATCGTGTGGCTTAAAAATATGTGTAATTAATTTCACAGCCGACCAAAATCCTACTGTTTGCGAATAAAACCATCCTCGTAGTAAGGAATGCGAATGATGATGCAAGCTAATATCTTCTTCATCGGAATGTGATGTCTCTTTTTCCATCAATATATTTTGTGGATTTGCATTGGCAGGTGCAATTTTCATCGGATTTTCACTATGGCAAGGCAAATAATATAAATCCATATTGAAAAATCCTGCACTGCCAAAGGTTTCACATTGGGGTTCTATGTGTTCAATATACCTTCTGAATGATTCCTCTCTGTCGTCAATGCAATGAATACTTTGAAACTTCAATGTTTCGGGTGATGACAATACCATTGGATTATTTTCCTGAATGGCTTTAATTACTTGTTCGTAATAAGTCCATTCTAATGATTCCTGCCATAATTGAGCAATTTCAAATCTTTCATCTATCTCTGGAATATCAAATAAATGCGTATCAGGAAATTTTGCTACTTTACCGAGCGGCTTCCATTTCTCTGATTTAAATTTATTATCTAAATAATCTATCTGTAGCAAAAGTTCAAGTTGAATACATTCTTTTAATGAAATATTTCTGCGATGAATCAAAGTATCGGGATGATCTTCAATAACACTCACTATGCCCGACCATCCGGGATGTTCAAAGCACATATCAAATAAATATTCTTCATACCACTCTTCATTTTCTACCAGAATTTCCAATAATTTTTTTATATCGGGAATATTATCAGATATTAACCATCTTCTTGCTCTGCCATTTCTATTAAAAAAATAACTTTCCCAACTTTGTTGTTCAATACATCCGATATTCTGCAAAAAAGATAAAGATGGCTGATAAGGAAACTTGAATAGTGCAATGCCTTGATCTAAATAATTACTTAAAATTCTGAATAAAACAGGTTGTACATACTTAGAAATATTAATGTGATAAAAATCTTTCCACAAATGCATTATTCTTCCAAGCTTACCGTTGAAATAAAATTCAATGTTGTCATATAACATTTTGAACTTCCATTCTGTGATATTGTTTTTACCATTTTTGTTTTCAATCACTTTCTCAATGATGTGTTCTGAAATATAGCCCTGTTGAAATAATTGTCTGTATTCTTCAATATTCAAATAGGTTTTATAGCCGAAAACTTTAGTGGCTGTAAAATTCGCATCATGAAAATTATTGTTTTGCAAAGCGTGTAGTAAATTATGATGCACAAAATCTTTCAAAGGTGCCTGAGCAGGCAAGTAATGTTTGAGATGATGAATAACTTCCGATTCATCAAATATTTTATGAGTGTTGATGCTATGTGTTAGCATAGTTTAAAAATGAATGGTTGGAAAAAGAATGACAATGTTTTCTCAAATCACTGAAAAACACTAAAAACCAGTTTAAAAAAATTATTTTGGAATTACTCTGAATAAAAACAATGGATGAGAAATGAATGATAATTTACGATGATATTGTTGAATGGTAATACCCAAATAATTTTTAGATGAACGAACCCAATAAAATAAAAACTCCATCATTGGGTTGCAAATATAGGATATTTTTTAATATAGGGCAAGTAACTATATTATGAAAAGATTTTATTTATTAGACAGCAATATTTCCAAAAATTTTTCTGATATTTCATCATTTAATTGAGATCTATCATCTTTTGGGGCTGGATAGGTAAATACTTTTACTCCTTCAGGCACTTGAACATGTATTTCATATTCTATTTGAACAATTAGAAATTTATTTAGTTTGTCTTTGTTATCATTTTCAAGGGCTTGTAAAAGTTCAGGTATACTATCTTTTAATGTAAAATCAGCTAGTTGACGATTATTAATTTTATTTTTTAGTGTTTCTTTGTCTATTTTATCTATATCTTTTATTTCTTTTATATTGATTGATTTTTCAATTTCAGGATATATTTGTATTTTTATGGGTTGATTTTCTTCTAATGCAATAATATAAGTATAAGAATCATTCAATAATAAATAAGATTTTAAGTTAACCTTATATTTATCTAAAAGATAAGTATTGAAGTTAATCAAAATAAATTTTTTGTTTCCAGTAATATCCTTCTTGAAATTATGCCAATTATCTGCATTTACTATTATTTCTATATTATGTTTTAATATTGATTGCAGAATAATGTTTTGTTCAAATTTTAAAATTGAATCAATATAACTATCTAAATAACTCAGAGAGTTATTGATTGAAATATTAAATTTATCAAATAATAACCACAACGAAAATATTGCTGAATTAGGTTTTGATTGGTTAATGTACTCTAATTGTAAAACTTCAGAATTAAAATATTTTTCCCTAGAATTTGAATAAATTTCTGATATATTTGATTTTATAATATTACTTAAATCTTTGGAATCAAAATCTATAATTAATTTTTTATTGCATTTATCTTTTAATTCCGAGAATATACTATCTATTATCTCAATAATTTCTTCTTTTTTAATTTGAATTGACAAATTCCTTGATGACGAAATAAATTTTTCTGCTGTTGAAAATTCTTTTTCTAGAATCTCTTTTATTTCATTTGGACTAAAACTAGAAAAATTATATAACTTCTTGAATAAGATTTTATCTAACTCGTTTTTTTGTGAAGAATTATCGTAAAGATTAAAATGAGAAATTAAGTCACTAAATAAATTATTTGAAAAATTTTGAATTGAATGATGCTCTTTGAACAAATCCTTATGCCTATTAATAAGAATTATCAATAAAAAAGTAAAAAATCTCTTATTGTTATATTTTTCGTCATGGAAGCTTTCTCCATAAAAATATAAATCATTACTAAAATAAACTCCAAAAATATATAGTTTAAGTAATTCATATATATTATCAATGGGCAAAATAGATGGTTTGTTTTCCCACGCTATATTTCCTTGATCTTCTGGATACCTGAAGTTGATTAAAGTATCTACTAAATCTAATCTTTTCTTACTATATAAGAATGCACCTATCTGAAAAAAGAGAATTCTTAAATTGTTGAATAGATATGTATTCCATGCCCAATATGCAAACTCCCTGAAATTATTTTTATTTTTATTTTTTTCAATAACTTGTTCTTTATAATAATATAAAGTTTTAGAATCAAATATCAATTTTACAATATCTGTATTTATATTAGAAAAATCATTTATATTAGAAAAATCAAATGTTTCAATGAATGAATTATCAGCTGGATGTAAGTGTAAATAAAAATTATCTAATAATTTTGAAAATTGACTCGTATTCAAATCTGTATATAATTCTTCAATCAATCTGAAAACTGCTTCACTGGCTGTTTGAATAATCATTATTTGAACATCAGAGAAATAATCAATGTTTTTCTTTAAATGTAAATCGTTTAAGAATGTATTAGGTATTAAATAACTATAAAAGGTAGCAACATCATATAATACAACATCATTTCTATTTTTCAGTTGATTATATACTATATTATTGAAATGGTAAAACTTCTCAGTTAAAACTTTTTTTAAGTTAGATTTTATTTTTTGTTTAATATATTGATTTTCACCCCAATTTATTTCACTAATTACTTGTACAATATGAGATGATTTGTCTATACAGATAACTCTATATGATGTATTTACATATTTTGAATTGTTACAAAATGCTTCATAAGAATCTAAGTTTAATAAAATAATTCTATACATAACATCTAACCCTTTGGGAATATCCTGACTAAATACTTCGGTTTTTTTAATGTTTATATCATTAATAATTAAATTACTAACTTTATTAATCAAATATTCAATAAAAGGAAGATTATTAATAATATCATTATCTTTAATAAAATATTCTTTCAATATTTCATCCCGATTATCTTTTATTAATTTAATTAATAATAAATCAAGATTATTTACTACTTCGTATAAATTATCTAATTTTTGCGAGTTATTGTTTTTTGACCTACTCATAAAAAAATAATTTATCAAATAATTGTTCATCATCATTAGTTTCTTTAATTTCATTTAAGGTTCTATTTTCTAACTCTTCTAATTCATCTAACAATTTTTTCGTGTAACCCCTTATATCTTTATCTAACACCTTTTCAGGATTTTGAAAAATAAATTTCAATAAAAACGATGTTATTATACTAGCAAAAGCGATGAATAAAACAAAAAGTAATAATTCAAAAAATATCAGTACATTTCGTATGTGAATATTACTCAAATTGAGTACTAATAATATAAAAATTATCAATTCAATAAATAAAATAAAAAATAAAACACTAATAATTAACCTTTCACCTTTATACAATAAGTTAAATAATTGTGAACTTGCTTCAGAAATTCTTTGAGTAGTATCATTAACTGTAGGTATAATAAAAAACAAAAACGCAGATTCTACTGCCAATATCGCTGCAAATACTGCTATTGCATCACTACTATTAATTTCAAAATAACAAGCACACATAATATTTTTTCTGCAAATTTAATTACAGAAACTTGCCAAGTAATGCACATATTATGACTATCTATCAACAAATTATTACTTCAACTTTGTTTCATTTTCAAATTCTGCTTCTGTGCAGGGCTCTCCATCTCTAAAATATCTCGTTAAACCAAAACCAAATACTTTCTTTTCATATACATAAGCCGCAGTATCTCCCTTTACAACTATTCTTTGATAAATTGTAACATCTCTTTCTACCAATATCTTTTCTGTTACACCTGGTGGATATTTAGCAATTAATTCTTTTACCCTATCTGATAACTCTTTCTTTCCTTTTGGATTATCTGAATTCAATAACTTTTCAATTTCAAGTAATTTTTGTTTGGCATAAGGATCAGATGGCTTATATACCATCGCCTCTTCATATTTTATTTTAGCATCTTCATACTTTTTTGTATTAAAATAATTATCTGCTATCTTAATCACTGCCTTGTATTTATCTTCATTTGAGCCCAATACTGGCTTCACATTCTTTTCTTTCCCCGTATCAATTTTTTTGTTTTCAGTTTCCACATTCTTTATAGAAACACCTTTGCTTTCCGCAATGGCTTTTTCTATCGCTGCTAACTGGTCTTTAGGATATTTTTCCTGTGGTTTGTATGTCAATGCCTCATTGTATGCCGATTTTGCCGTGTTCCAGTCCTTTTTCGCAAAAGCATCATCACCTTTCTTTATTGCTGCGTTATACTTGGCTTCTAATTCTGCTTTCGCTTTGGATTCTTCTTCGGCTTTTTTCTTTGCAGCTAATTCATCTGCTATTGCCTTCTCTATTGCAGCTAACTGGTCTTTGGGATATTTTTCTTGTGGTTTGTATGTCAATGCCTCGTTGTATGCTGCCTTCGCTGTGTTCCAGTCCTTTTTCGCAAAAGCATCATCACCTTTCTTTATCGCAGCATTATACTTGGCTTCTAATTCTGCTTTTGCTTTGGATTCTTCTTCTGCTTTTTTCTTGGCGGCTAATTCATCCGCAATTGCCTTCTCTATAGCGGCTAACTGGTCTTTGGGATATTTCTCTTGTGGTTTGTAAGTCAATGCTTCGTTGTATGCCGATTTTGCTGTGTTCCAGTCCTTCTTCGCAAAAGCATCATCACCCTTCTTGATGGCTGCATTATACTTGGCTTCTAATTCTGCTTTTGCTTTGGATTCTTCTTCGGCTTTTTTCTTGGCGGCTAATTCATCCGCAATGGCTTTTTCTATCGCTGCCAACTGGTCTTTGGGATATTTTTCCTGTGGTTTGTATGTCAATGCTTCATTGTATGCGGCTTTTGCTGTGTTCCAGTCCTTTTTCGCAAAAGCATCATCACCTTTCTTTATCGCAGCATTATACTTGGCTTCTAATTCTGCTTTTGCTTTAGATTCTTCTTCGGCTTTTTTCTTTGCGGCTAATTCATCTGCTATTGCCTTCTCTATCGCTGCTAACTGATCTTTGGGATATTTCTCTTGTGGCTTGTAACCCAATGCTTCGTTGTATGCGGATTTTGCTGTGTTCCAGTCCTTTTTCGCAAAAGCATCATCACCTTTCTTTATCGCTGCATTATACTTCGCTTCCAACTCTGCTTTCGCTTTGGCTTCTTCTTCGGCTTTCTTCTTGGCGGCTAATTCATCTGCAATGGCTTTTTCTATCACGGCCAACTGGTCTTTGGGATATTTTTCTTGTGGTTTGTATGTCAATGCTTCATTGTATGCTGCCTTTGCTGTGTTCCAATCCTTTTTTGCAAAAGCATCATCACCTTTCTTTATCGCTGCATTATATTTCGCTTCTAATTCTGCTTTTGCTTTGGCTTCCTCTTCGGCTTTCTTCTTGGCGGCTAATTCATCTGCTATTGCCTTCTCTATCGCGGCCAACTGGTCTTTGGGATATTTCTCTTGTGGCTTGTAAGTCAATGCTTCGTTGTATGCTGATTTTGCCGTGTTCCAGTCCTTCTTCGCAAAAGCATCATCACCCTTCTTGATGGCTGCATTATACTTGGCTTCTAATTCTGCTTTTGCTTTGGATTCTTCTTCGGCTTTTTTCTTGGCGGCTAATTCATCCGCAATGGCTTTTTCTATCGCTGCCAACTGGTCTTTGGGATATTTTTCTTGTGGTTTGTATGTCAATGCTTCGTTGTATGCTGCCTTCGCTGTGTTCCAGTCCTTCTTCGCAAAAGCATCATCACCCTTCTTTATCGCAGCATTATACTTGGCTTCCAACTCTGCTTTTGCTTTGGATTCTTCTTCGGCTTTCTTCTTGGCGGCTAATTCATCCGCTATTGCCTTCTCTATAGCGGCTAACTGGTCTTTGGGATATTTTTCCTGTGGTTTGTATGTCAATGCTTCATTGTATGCCGATTTTGCTGTGTTCCAGTCCTTCTTCGCAAAAGCATCATCACCTTTCTTTATCGCTGCATTATACTTGGCTTCTAATTCTGCTTTTGCTTTGGATTCTTCTTCGGCTTTTTTCTTGGCGGCTAATTCATCCGCAATGGCTTTTTCTATCGCTGCCAACTGGTCTTTGGGATATTTTTCCTGTGGTTTGTATGTCAACGCCTCATTGTATGCGGCTTTTGCTGTGTTCCAATCCTTCTTCGCAAATGCATCATCACCTTTCTTGATGGCTGCATTATACTTGGCTTCTAATTCTGCTTTCGCTTTGGATTCTTCTTCGGCTTTCTTCTTGGCGGCTAATTCATCTGCTATTGCCTTCTCTATCGCTGCCAACTGGTCTTTGGGATATTTTTCTTGTGGTTTGTATGTCAATGCTTCATTGTATGCGGCTTTTGCTGTGTTCCAATCCTTCTTCGCAAAAGCATCATCACCTTTCTTTATTGCTGCGTTATATTTAGCTTCTAATTCTGCCTTCGCTTTGGATTCTTCTTCGGCTTTCTTCTTTGCAGCTAATTCATCTGCTATTGCCTTCTCTATAGCGGCTAACTGGTCTTTGGGATATTTCTCTTGTGGTTTGTATGTCAATGCTTCATTGTATGCGGCTTTTGCTGTGTTCCAATCCTTCTTCGCAAAAGCATCATCACCTTTCTTTATTGCTGCGTTATATTTAGCTTCTAATTCTGCTTTCGCTTTGGATTCTTCTTCGGCTTTCTTCTTGGCGGCTAATTCATCTGCTATTGCCTTCTCTATCGCTGCCAACTGGTCTTTGGGATATTTTTCTTGTGGCTTGTAACTCAATGCTTCATTGTATGCTGCCTTTGCTGTGTTCCAATCCTTCTTCGCAAATGCTTCATCGCCTTTCTTTATCGCTGCATTATACTTTGCTTCTAACTCTGCTTTTGCTTTGGCTTCCTCTTCGGCTTTCTTCTTCGCAGCCAATTCATCGGCTATCGCCTTCTCTATCGCAGCCAACTGGTCTTTGGGATATTTCTCCTGTGGTTTGTAACTCAATGCCTCGTTGTAGGCCGCCTTCGCTGTGTTCCAATCTTTCTTCGCATACGCTTCATCACCTTTCTTAATCGCTGCGTTATACTTCGCTTCTAACTCTGCTTTGGCTTTGGCTTCCTCTTCGGCTTTCTTCTTCGCGGCTAATTCATCGGCTATCGCTTTCTCTATCGCTGCCAACTGGTCTTTGGGATATTTTTCCTGTGGCTTGTAACTTAATGCCTCGTTGTAGCCCGCCTTCGCTGTGTTCCAATCTTTCTTCGCAAATGCCTCATCGCCTTTCTTAATCGCCGCATTATACTTCGCTTCTAACTCTGCTTTTGCTTTGGCTTCTGCGTCTTGTTTGGCTTTTAATTCTGCCAATGCCTTATCAATTAGTGCTATTTGGTTTTTAGGATATTGCTCATCAGGGCGAATAGACAATGCTTGAGTGTATAATGTTTTTGCCTCTTCTAATTTGTTTTTGGCATAAGCAGCATCGGCATTTTTAATAATATCAAAATATTTTTTTTCATTTTCTTTCTTTTTCTTTTCAACTTCTTTTTCGGCTTTATAAACTTGTTCAATTTGTGCCTGCACCATATCCACACTTCTTTTATCAACATCAAAAGATTTTTTTCCATCAAAAGTTACTTGAAACAGGGGCTGATTAAATATAGAATAATCCACACCTTCCATTGGTGGATATATTTTAATTCCTTCCACTTCAAATTGGTATGAGACCTTCGCATCTGTTCCTAATTGTGGTCCCCGAGTAGATACCAAGAATTTTTTAGTAAGCATTCCTGGTTTTGAAATAATAACGGTATAATCATTATTCAAAGGCAACTTAAGAATTACATTACCTGCTGCATCAGAAGTTGTTACAGAAAATGTTTTACCTGATTGCAACACAGTTACATTAGCACCTGGATTAGGAGCGTCTTCACGAGTATAAACAGTGGTTTTTAAAATCAATACATCATGATCAACCTGAGATTTTAATACTCCAAAAAAAGAAAAAAGTAAAATTAATATTTTAATCCATTGATGAGACATGTTATTCAATATATAATAATTATTTTTTGTGCCAAAAGTAATAAAAGTAAATGTAAAATTATGAATAATTTTACAGGTGGAAAATATTCTGGATTACTGACTTTTCAAATCATCTAATATTCTAAACACTTGAACCAACAAAGAATGTTGTTCATCGTTTTGAATAACATAATCGGATTGGGAAATTTTAATACTATCATCTAATTGATGTTTCATTCTGTTAAGCACTTCTTCTTTTGAAATATTATCTCTCTTCATCACTCTTTGTATTCTTAATTCAGTAGGAGCAGTTACTAAAATTATTTTATCGCAATTTTTTTGAAGTTGGGCTTCAAATATCAAAGCACTTTCTTTGAAGATTAAAGAAGAATTTTGATGTTTCTGTAAAAAATTTTTGAAATCATCTTTTACAGCATTGTGAATGATTTCATTGATTTGATTCAGTAAATGTTTATCTGAAAATATTTTGTCTGCAATGTGTTTTTTATTGATTTGATAATCATTGATATATGCTTCTGTTCCTAATAAATCAATCACTTTTAGTTTGATTTCAGGATGAAAATACATTTGTTTTGCTCGTTCATCAGAGCAATAAACTGGATAACCAAGAGTTTCAATGATTTTGGAAACTAAACTTTTCCCTGAACCAATACCCCCTGTAATACAAACAAGTTTCATTTCTTTGATTTATTTTTGAATTCCATTCTGATCGTATCTGGTTCAATATTTAATACTTTTACCTTAACAGGCATGCTCTCGTTCCCCTCTATAATTTCTGGAGGAATAGCAAATAATTTCTTTTTATTTAATTTCTTAAGTTTTTTGAATGGAATAAAAATTTTTTCTGGAAAATAATTTTCAAGCAATACAATCTTTAATCCACTTCCCTTTACTCTTACTTTCAAGGATAATGGAATACTATCCTGTTCATATACCTCTGGCACTTGTACTATAAAAGAATTTAAGTGATATTCCCTGATGTAAGTTTGATGTAGTTGATGCACCACCCACCACGCAAAAGCAATGAATAAGCAAATAATAAATATCAGAATTTCTTTTTTAATCATAAATTTTGCCCAAAATATACCTAAAAGTTTTATTGTATTTCAAAAGCACAATTACTTTTTACGCTCAACATTTGAATAATCTTACTTAAATTGGCACTCAAAAAAATGCGTCCAAAAATAGTTGCCGCAAATTGGAAATTAAATAAAACATTAGATGAAGGATTAAATCTGGTTAATTTTATACAATCTAAAGTGAATGAGTATGATGATGTTATCAAAATTTTTTGTCCTACATTTCCCTTGTTGTATCCTATTCATCAGGTTTTACAAAAGAATAAAAAGTTTTTTTTAGGTGCACAAAATTGCAGTACCTTTGAAAAGGGGGCTTATACAGGTGAAGTATCTGCAGAAATATTAAAGTCCGTTGGTTGTGAATATGTGATTATAGGGCATTCTGAAAGAAGAAAATTATTCAACGAAGATGAAAATATTTTGAAAACTAAATTATCCATTGCTCTTAAACATCAATTGAAAGTAATTTACTGCGTTGGTGAAGAATTAGACCAAAGAAATCAGAAATTGCATTTTAATGTAGTTAAATCACAATTAGAAAATATTCTGGAATTAACGGATGAGCATTTGCAACAAGTTATCATTGCTTATGAACCCGTATGGGCAATAGGAACAGGCGTAAACGCTACACCCAAACAAGCACAGGAAATGCACGCATTTATTCGTGAAACCATTGCCACTAAAAATGCCGACATTGCTAATGCAATGCCTATTCTTTATGGCGGAAGTTGTAATCCTGCCAATGCTTCACAATTATTTTCTCAACCTGATATTGATGGTGGATTAATTGGCTCTGCATCTTTGAAAGGTGAAGATTTTATTCAAATTATTTATTCCGCCACATAAAAAGTTAGTGAATTATTTATGTTAGAAAAATATTATCAATATACTTTTATATTGCCTGAAAATACTGATAAAGAAACAATTATTACATTATTAAGTGATTATGATTTTGAAGGATTTTTAGAAACCGACAATGGCTTTGTAGCATATATTCCAATCAATAAAGATAATCAAGAATGGCTGAATATTTTGGAAGATTTAGAAAATATTACTTTTAGTAAAGAAATTATTGAACCCAAAAACTGGAATGAAGAGTGGGAAAAAAATTATGATGTGGCTGTGATTAACGATAAATGCGAGATTTACGCACCTTTTCACACTCCAAAGTCCAATATATTATACCCAATTTTCATTGAGCCCAAAATGAGTTTTGGCACTGGTCATCATCCTACCACTTTTATGATGTGTAATTTAATATTTGAGTTTCAAAATGAAATTACAAATAAATATGTAATTGATGTGGGATGTGGCACAGGAATATTAGCCATATTGTCAAAAAAATTAGGTGCTCATCAAATATTCGCTATTGATAATGACCCCATTTGTATTGAAAATACTCTTGAAAATATTCAAAAAAATATTCCTGCAAATCAACAACAAAATTTTGTTGTGCTTACAGCAGATATACATCAATTTATACAACAATATCCCGATAAAAAATTTGATATTATCATTGCTAACATTCAAAGAAATATAATACTTAATGACTTACCTACATATAAAAAAATTTTGAATAAAAATGGCTTATTATTTTTAAGTGGATTGCTTGAAGAATATGAACAGGAAATAATAGATGCAGCGAAGCCCTTACAATACCTTTGCACTAAAAAGAAAAATGAATGGATTGCAACTGCTTTTAGAAATTAATAACTAAAAATTAAAAATCATTCGTCCCCAACTTCGTTGGGGATTCGTGCAACTTGTCCGCCTTTGGAGGATTTGCGGCAATTAAAAATATAAATTATTCGGAATACATTCGTGTAACTTGTCCCCAACGGAGTTGGGGATTCGTGGCAATATAAATTAAAAAAACCAAACTTATGAAAAAATTACAATTACCCATTCTCATTGCAGCAGGATTGATTTTGGTGGGATTATTATATTTTCAAAAAAAACAAAGCAAAGAACCCATTCGCAAATTGCCTTATTATGGACCTGCAGAATTACCTGATAAGACACAACACACTATTCCTAATTTCACCTTTGTCAATCAATATAACGAAACTGTTACTAACAAAGATGTAATTGGTAAAATTTATGTAGCCGATTATTTCTTTGTAACCTGTAAATCTATCTGTCCCATTATGGCAAAACAATTACAAAGAGTATACAACGAGTTTAAAAATGACCCTGATGTATTGATTCTTTCTCACACTGTAAATCCCGAAGATGATAGTGTTGCTGTATTAAAAAGATATGCTGAAGAACACGGTGTATTTGATAAAAAATGGTTATTCCTTACAGGTGATAAAAAACATTTGTATGAATTAGCACGAAAAGGATATTTATTAAATGCAGAAGAAGGTGATGGTGGACCTGATGATTTTATTCATACACAAAACTTTGCTCTGATTGATAAACACGGACATATTCGTGGATATTATGATGGAACCGATAGTGCAGATGTATCCAAACTAATAATAGATATTAAAGTACTCAAGCAAGAAGAATAAAATATCAATGAAACTTTCTTTATCTCAACAAGGACATTTTTCACTTCTTTCAGCACAAGTTATTTATGCAATGAATTATTCTATTGCAAAAGATATAATGCCAAAATACTTACATCCTATTTCATTAGTATTTTTGCGGATTGCAGGGGCAAGTATCTTATTCTGGATATTAAGTTTTTTTATTTCACAAGAGAAACAACAGGTAACAAAATCAGACCTGAAAAAAATTTTTTTATTATCTCTATTTGGTGTGGCAATCAATCAATTTTTCTTTATTTATGGTTTGAGTATTACAACACCCATTAACTCTGCCATCATTATGATTTCCAACCCCATTATTGTATTTATATTGAGTTTTTTTATTTTTTCAAATCAAAGAATATTTGAATGGAAAAAATGGTTAGGATTAGCATTAGGCGTTTGCGGTGCATTAGTTTTAATTTTATTCAAAGGCAATTTCTCTTTTGGAAGTGAGACCTGGATAGGCGATTTGATGACCTTGCTCAATTCCGCTTCATGGGCTTTATTTTTAATTTACGGAAAAGAAATGCTACAAAAATACCACACAGTAGCAGTTATGAAATGGATGTTTTTAATTGGCACCATCATAATGTTACCAATATGTTTTATGTATCTTAAAAATGAACAATGGCAAAGCATTCCTGAAAATATTTGGTGGGCTATTAGTTTTGTTGTCATTGCTACTACTTTTTTTGCCTACTTATTAAACACTTATGGACTTAAACTTTTAAGTACATCAGTAGTGAGTATGTATATTTACATTCAACCCTTTCTTGCTACATTATTTGCAGTAATACTTGGAAAAGATGAAATAACACCTACTAAAATTTTAGCAGGATGTTTAGTGCTTGGCGGTATTTATTTAGTTAACACAAAAAATTAAATCTATGCTTTATTCAATGACCGGATACGGAAAAATAGAACAAAAAAATGAACAAATAAAAATTACCACTGAAATTAAAACACTCAATAGTAAAGGATTAGATATTAATTTTAAACTGCCTTATTATCTTCGTGATATTGATTTAGAAATCAGAAATATCATTCAGGAAAAATTAGAAAGAGGTAAAATAGATGTTTTTCTCAATATAGAATTTGATGAAGAAGCATTGTTTCAATTATACGATATCAATGAGTTCAAAAAATTTTATTTGCAATTAAAAAATTTATCTGAAAATGTAATAAATAATATTAGTCCTTATTTAGAAGCCACATTTTTCAGAGAAGCATTGAATCAAATAAGCAATCAAAAAAATCTTGAAGAAAACTTAATGAATAATGAAAACAAACAATTGATTATTAACAGCATTAGAGAGTGTTGCGATTTAGTTAATTTATTTAGAAAAAAAGAAGGAGAAAAATTAGAACAAGATATTCTAAATCAAATTCAAATCATTTCTCAACTAAAATCACAAATACAGTCCATGGAACCTAACAGAAAAATAAAAATCAAAGAAAAAATTTTGAGCAATCTAAAAGAAAATTTTGACTTATCTAAAATTAATAATGACCGTCTGGAACAGGAATTAATTTATTATATTGAAAAAATTGACATCAATGAAGAATTAATAAGGTTGAACAGCCACTTAAATTACTTCAATGAAATTTTAATGAGTGGTTATGGAATGGGCAAAAAATTAGGATTCATCGCTCAAGAAATAGGAAGAGAAATTAATACTATTGGAAGTAAAGCCAATGACGAAAACATTCAAAAATTAGTAGTAGAAATGAAAGACGCACTGGAAAAGATTAAAGAACAACTGAATAATATACTGTAAAGATTGATGAGATGTTACAAAAAAAATATTTAATTACGCTTGGAGGTCCCACTGCCATTGGAAAAACCAATATTGCCATTCAATTAGCCCTGCACTATCACACAGTTATCATTTCTGCTGATTCAAGGCAAATTTACAAAGAACTCAACATTGGTGTGGCAAAACCATCCAATGAACAACTTGCATTAGTCAAACATTATTTCATATCTCACATCAGTATCCATCAAGATTATACGGCTTACGACTTTCAAAAAGAAGTTCATCAATTACTTCACCAATTATTTCAACACCACGATGTTGTAATAATGACTGGTGGAACTGGTTTTTATATCAATGCTGTTTTATATGGATTAAACGAAATACCCGCCATTTCTACTCAAACCAAAGATTATTTGAAAAAATTATATGAAGAACAGGGAATAGAATTTTTACAAAACGAACTCAAACAAAAAGACCCCGCTTATTATCTGAAAGCAGATTTAAATAATCCAATAAGGTTATTGCGAGCATTAGAAGTAATTTATGAAACTCAACGACCGTTCAGTGCTTTTTTGAATGACCAGAATAAAAATAAACCCGATTATTTCACACCCATTAATTTATGGCTTAATACCAATAGAGAAATCCTTCATCAAAAAATTAATGAAAGAGTAAATCAAATGATTGAGATGGGCTTGGAAGATGAAGCAAAAAATCTATATCCACACAAGTATCTTAAGGCACTCAATACAGTGGGCTATAAAGAATGGTGGAGATATTTTGATAAACCACTAGTCAGCAAAGATAGAATTATTGAAGAAATAAAAAAGAACACTCGCCAATATGCCAAACGACAAATTACCTGGTTCAAGCATCAATGGGAAGCAAAAGAAATTAAACTCCAAGACTTTGATAATACATCTCAAAATGTTGATATTATTTTAAAGTGGATTGAGTGGGAATTTATAATGTAATTCGTTATGTAAATTAAAAATTAAAAATCCCCAACCGTATTGGTTGGGGATTTCTATATTCAACTATAATTAATTTTTATTTCGTAGCGGCTTCTACTTCTTTACCTTTACTGGCCATTAGTTGTTCAAACTCTTCAACAGATCCTACAATTAATTTTTCGTATTTTCTTAATCCAGTACCAGCAGGTATTAAATGACCAACAATTACATTTTCTTTCAATCCTAATAAATGGTCTTCTTTGGCACTAATTGCTGCTTCATTCAATACTTTGGTAGTTTCTTGGAAGGATGCGGCAGAAATCCAGCTGGAAGTTTGTAAAGATGCTTTTGTAATACCCTGTAATATAGGTCTTGCAGTAGCGGGCTGAGCATCTCTTGCTTCTACCAGTTTCATATCTTTTCTTCTTAATACAGAATTGATTTCTCTGAGTTTTCTTGCAGAAATAATTTGTCCTCTTTTAACTTCTGTTGAATCACCTGGATCTAAAACAACTTTATTTCCATAAATTCTATCGTTTTCCTGCATAAATTCCAGCTTGCTTACAACTTGTTGTTCTAGGAAGTTGGTATCTCCGGGTTCTACAATTTCTACTTTTCTCATCATTTGTCTTACAATCACTTCAAAGTGCTTGTCATTTAATCTTTGTCCTTGTCTTCTATATACTTCCTGAATTTCATTTACAATGTATTCCTGAACAGCAGTTGGTCCTTTGATATTCAATATATCATTCAAGCTAATAGCACCATCACATAATGGGTCGCCTGCTTTTACATAATCATTTTCCTGAACCAATATGTGTTTAGATAATGGTATGAGATAAGTTCTTCTTTCACCTGTTTTGGACTCAACAATAATTTCTCTGCTACCTCTTTTAACTTTACCGAAACTTACCGAACCATCAATTTCTGAAACCACTGCAGGATCTGATGGATTTCTTGCTTCAAATAATTCAGTTACTCTTGGTAAACCACCGGTAATATCACCTGATTTAGCAGATACTCTTGGGATTTTTACCAATATTTTACCTGCCTTAATTTTCTCGTGATTATTTACTATAATGTGTGCGCCAACAGGGATATTATATTTCTTCAACTCATTACCTGCACTATCTAAAATTTTAATTACAGGATTGATAGATTTGTCTTTGTTATCAATGATCACTTTATCACGGAATCCAGTGTTTTCATCTACTTCTTCGTGGTAAGTGATATTTTCAATAATATTTTCGTATTCTACTTTTCCTCCAAATTCTGCTACAATCACAGCGTTATATGGATCCCATTCGCAGAGCAATTGGTCTTTTTTAACCTTTTGTCCATTCTTTACTCTCAATGTAGAACCATAAGGCACTGTACCTGTAAATAATACAAGACCAGTATTAGGATCTACTACTCTTAATTCTGATGAACGACCTACTACAATATTGATTTTTTCACCGTTTTGGTCTTCAGTTTCAACTGTTTTTACATCATCAATTTCTACAACACCATCGTATTTAGCTCTTAATGTGTTTTCTGACATCACAACTGATGCAGCACCACCCGCGTGGAAGGTACGAAGTGTCAGCTGTGTACCGGGCTCTCCGATTGACTGAGCAGCAATTACACCTACCGCTTCACCTAATTGAACCATTCTACCATTACCAAGGTTTCTTCCATAGCATTTTGCACACACACCAATTTTAGATTCGCAGGTAAGCACTGAGCGAATTTCAACTTCTTCAATAGGTGATTCTGCAATTTTTTGAGCAACTGCTTCAGTGATTAACTCACCACCAGCAACTATCAACTCACCTGTATGTGGGTGATACACATCGTTCAATGCAAAACGACCTAAAATTCTGTCATATAAACTTTCAATTACATCATCTTTTTCTTTTAATGCACTCATTGTAATACCTCTGAGTGTACCACAATCATTTTCTGTAATAATTACATCCTGTGCCACATCTACCAGACGACGAGTTAAATAACCAGCATCTGCTGTTTTTAACGCTGTATCGGCCAATCCTTTACGAGCACCGTGTGTTGAAATGAAATATTCGTGAACTGATAAACCTTCACGGAAATTACTGATAATTGGGTTTTCAATAAACTCTGAGCTGGTGCTTCCTGATTTTTGTGGCTTTGCCATCAATCCTCTCCAACCACTGAGCTGTTTAATCTGTTCGTTAGAACCACGAGCACCAGAGTCCAACATCATATACACAGGGTTGAACCCTTGTCTGTCTGATTTCAATGCATCAATTACTGTTTTTGTAATCTTCACGTTGGCATGTGTCCAAATATCAATAATCTGATTATATCTTTCTTTACTGGTAATAAATCCCATGTTGTAATTTGCCACAACTTCATCAACTTTTTTTCTTGCTTCTTCAATGATTTCTTTTTTCTTTTCTGGTGTAGTAATGTCAAATAAAGTAAATGATAATCCGCCACGGAATGCGGTCATAAATCCTAATTCCTTAATATCATCAAGGAATTGAGCAGTTCTGGACATTCCTACTTTTTTCAATACATTGGCAATAATATCTCTTAATGATTTTTTGGTGAGCAGTTCATTGATATAACCTACTTCTTTTGGTACTCTTTGATTAAAAATCACTCGTCCAACTGTAGTATCAATTAGTTTTGTGGTTAATTTATCATTTTCAACAGCATTATCTACTTTTATTTTTATTTTAGCATGTAAATCTACTTTACCTTCATTGTATGCAATTTCTACTTCTTCGGCGCTATAAAATACTTTACCTTCTCCTTTCACTTTTTCTTCTGCGGTGCTTGATTTTTCTTTAGTTAAATAATACAACCCAAGCACCATATCTTGCGAAGGCACAGCAATAGGCGTTCCATTAGATGGATTCAAAATATTATGAGAAGAAAGCATTAAAATTTGTGCTTCAATAATAGCAGCATTACTCAATGGAACATGCACTGCCATTTGGTCTCCGTCAAAATCTGCATTGAACGCTGTACAAACTAATGGGTGCAACTGAATGGCTTTTCCTTCTACTAATTTAGGTTGAAATGCCTGAATACCAAGACGGTGTAATGTGGGGGCACGGTTAAGCAATACTGGATGCCCTTTTAAGATATTTTCCAATACATCCCAAATAACAGGGTCTTTTCTTTCTACAACTTTTTTAGCAGATTTTACTGTTTTTACAACACCTCTTTCAATCAATCTTCTGATAATAAATGGCTTAAATAATTCAGCTGCCATATCTTTTGGCAACCCACATTCGTGTAATTTTAATTCAGGCCCAACAACAATCACCGAACGACCTGAATAATCAACACGTTTTCCTAATAAATTTTGTCTGAAACGTCCTTGTTTTCCTTTCAGAGCATCAGATAAAGATTTTAATGGGCGATTATTATCTGTTTTTACAGCAGTAGCTTTTCTTGAATTATCAAAAAGGGCATCTACCGCTTCCTGAAGCATTCTTTTTTCATTTCTTAAAATCACTTCAGGAGCTTTAATTTCAATTAATCTTTTTAGACGATTGTTTCTGATAATTACTTTACGATATAAATCATTAAGGTCTGCAGTAGCAAAACGACCACCATCTAATGGCACCAAGGGTCTTAATTCAGGTGGAATAACGGGCAATACTTTAATAACCATCCATTCAGGCCTGTTTTGTACTCTCTGATTGGCTTGACGAAATGCTTCAATAACCTGTAATCTTTTAAGGGCTTCTTGTTTTCTTTGTTGAGAAGTTTCTTTTGATGCCTTATCTCTGAGTTCATAAGAAAGTTCATCTAAATCAATTCTTGACAATAAATCGTGAATAGCTTCTGCCCCCATTTTAGCAATAAACTTATTAGGGTCTTTATCATCCAGTAATTGATTTTCCTTTGGTAATTGTTCAAGAATAGAATAATATTCTTCTTCGCTTAAAAAATCAAGGTATTCCACGCCAGGTTTATCTGCAATAGGAATGTTGGCAGCCGCACCTGGCTGTATTACTACATATTTTTCGTAATAAATAATAGATTCTAATTTTTTACTGCTTAATCCTAATAAATAACCTATTTTATTGGGTAAAGATTTGAAATACCAAATATGCACCACAGGAACAACCAGATTGATATGTCCTACTCTTTCTCTTCTTACTTTTTTTTCGGTTACTTCTACACCACATCTATCACAAACTATTCCTTTATATCTGATTCTTTTGTATTTACCACAATGGCATTCGTAATCTTTGATTGGTCCAAATATTCTCTCACAAAACAATCCATCTCTTTCTGGCTTGTATGTTCTGTAATTAATAGTTTCAGGTTTTAAAACTTCTCCCGAAGACCTTCTTAGTATTGTTTCAGGAGATGCTAAACTAATAATTACTTTTGAGAAATTGGCTTTTTGTTTTACATTTGATTTTAGTGCCATATTATTATTTAATTTTAGATTGGTTTGTTATTTAATTTGAAAAAATTCAATTAGTCCAGATTAACATCTAATGCAAGACCTTTCAATTCATGCATCAATACATTAAATGATTCTGGAATACCCGGTGTTGGAATATTATCTCCTTTTACAATGGCCTCGTAGGTCTTGGCTCTTCCTGTTACATCATCTGATTTGATAGTTAATAACTCCTGTAACACATTGGCCGCACCATACGCTTCAATTGCCCACACTTCCATTTCTCCAAATCTCTGACCACCAAATTGTGCTTTACCTCCCAATGGTTGTTGAGTAATAAGCGAATATGGTCCAACGGATCTGGCGTGCATTTTATCATCAACAAGGTGGTGTAATTTCAGCATATAAATAACTCCCACTGTAGCCGGTTGGCTAAATCTTTCACCTGTTCCTCCATCGTAAAGATAAGTTCTGCCAAATCTTGGTAATCCTGCTTTATCAGTCCATTCATTAATTTGTTCAGGTGTAGCACCATCAAAAATGGGTGTTGCAAATTTCACTCCTAATTTTTTACCAGCCCAACCTAATACGGTTTCATAAATTTGTCCAATGTTCATACGAGATGGCACCCCTAATGGATTTAATACTATATCTACTGGTGTACCATCTTCCAAAAATGGCATATCTTCATCTTTTACTATACGGGCTACTACTCCTTTATTTCCGTGTCTTCCAGCTAATTTATCTCCTACTTTTAATTTTCTTTTTTCAGCAAGATATACTTTGGCTAATTTAATGATGCCTGGAGGTAAATCATCACCTGAACTAATTTGGTATCTTTCTCTTTTATAGGCACCAAGATATTCGTTGTATTTAATAGAATAATTATGTAATAATTTTTCAATCAATTGGTTAGTTTCTTTGTCATTTGTCCAGTGTCCAAGATTCACTTCTGAATAATCAATTCTTTCAAGGGTTTTTATTACAAATTTTCCGCCTTTTGGAATAATCTCTTCACCTAAAATATTAGTTACACCTGCAGAGGTCTTATCTTTTACTAATTGATATAACTTATTAACCAATTCAGCTTTCAGTTGTTTTACTTTTTCATTGAATTCTGTCTCTAACTTATCCAAAATGATTTTCTCTTCTGCACGGGCTTTTTTATCTTTGATTACTTTTGAAAAGAGTTTTCTGTCAATCACAATTCCCTTAACAGATGGAGATACTCTTAATGAAGCATCTTTTACATCACCAGCTTTGTCTCCAAATATAGCTCGTAATAATTTTTCTTCTGGTGTTGGGTCAGATTCTCCTTTAGGAGTAATTTTACCTACTAAAATATCGCCTTCTTTTACTTCTGTACCTATGCGAATGATACCGTTTTCATCTAAATCTTTAGTGGCTTCTTCATTAACATTAGGAATTTCGGCTGTAAGTTCTTCTGCACCTAATTTAGTTTCTCTTACTTCTAAAGTATATTCATCTATGTGTATAGAAGTAAATACATCTTCTCTAACAATTCTTTCAGAAATTACAATAGCATCTTCAAAGTTATATCCTTTCCAAGGCATGAAGGCAACCAGTAAGTTTTTACCTAATGCAAGTTCTCCGTTTTGAGTTGCATAACCTTCACATAATACCTGACCTTTTGTAACCTTTTGACCTTTCTTTACAATGGGTTTAAGATTGATGCAGGTGCTTTGATTGGTTTTTCTAAATTTAGTAAGTTTGTAAACTTTCAAATCACTTTCAAAGCTTACCAACTTTTCTTTTTCAGAACGATTATATTTTACATGAATTTCATTAGCATCAACATATTCAATTACACCATCACCTTCAGCATTGATGAGTACTCTTGAATCTTTAGCAACTTGTGCTTCTATTCCTGTACCTACAATAGGTGCTTCTGGTTTCAGTAAAGGTACTGATTGTCTTTGCATGTTTGAGCCCATCAATGCACGGTTAGCATCATCATGTTCAAGGAATGGAATAAGCGATGCTGCAATAGATGCTATTTGATTAGAGGCAACATCCATGAATTGCACTTCTTCTTTATTTACAATGGGGAAGTCGCCTTCTTTTCTTGCAACTAATTGTTCTTTTAAAATTTCGCCTTTTTCATTGATAGGTTCAGTTGCCTGTGCAATGATTTTATTATCGTCTTCTTCGGGGCTAATATATACTACTTTATTTAAATCAACTTTACCATTGGTAACAGGTCTGTAAGGTGTTTCAATAAATCCTAATCTGTTGATTTTGGCGTAAACAGTTAATGATGAAATCAAACCGATGTTAGGTCCTTCAGGGGTTTCAATAGGACAAAGGCGACCATAATGAGTATAATGCACATCACGAACTTCAAAACCTGCTCTTTCACGAGTTAAACCTCCGGGACCAAGTGCCGATAATCTTCGTTTATGAGTAACTTCAGATAATGGATTAGTTTGATCCATGAACTGAGACAACTGGTTAGTACCAAAGAAAGAATTAATAACTGCTGATAAGGTTTTGGCATTAATAAGGTCAGTTGGGGTAAATACTTCATTATCTCTTACATTCATTCTTTCTCTAATAGTTCTTGCCATTCTGGCTAAACCTACACCAAATTGTGCTGCCAGTTGCTCTCCAACTGTTTTTATTCTTCTATTGCTTAAGTGGTCAATATCATCTACATCAGATTTAGAATTTACTAAATCAATAAGGTATTTAATAATTAATACAATGTCTTCTTTAGTAAGAACTCTAATATCTATGGGCGTATCTATACCTAATTTTTTATTTAAACGGTATCTACCAACTTCTCCAAGGTCGTATCTTTTATCTGAAAAGAATAATTTATCAATAGTAGAACGCGCTGTTTCTTCATCTGTTGGTTCGCTATTTCTAAGTAATCTATAAATATGATAGATAGCGTCTTTTTCAGAATTGGTAGGGTCTTTTTGAAGTGTGTTGTAAATAATAGAATATTGGTTGGTATCTGCACCTTCTCTATGAACAACTATTGTTTTGGCTTGAGATTCTAAAATAATATCAAGATGTTCTTCCTGGATAACTGTTTCTCTTTCTAATAAAATTTCATTTCTTTCAATAGAAACTACTTCACCTGTACCTTCATCTACAAAATCTTCAAACCATGTTTTTAAAATACGAGCTGCTAACTTTCTGCCTATAGCTTTTTTCAAATCATTTTTAGTTACAGGTATTTCTTCTGATAGTTTAAAGATATCAAGTATATCTTTATCTGTTCCAAATCCGATAGCACGAAGCAAAGTTGTTACAGGTAATTTTTTCTTTCTATCAATATAAGCATACATTACATTATTTACATCTGTAGCAAACTCTATCCATGCTCCTTTGAATGGAATAACCCTGGCACTATACAATCTGGCACCGCTGGCATGTCTGCTCAACCCAAAGAACACACCTGGCGATCTATGAATTTGTGATACAATAACTCTTTCTGCTCCATTGAAAATAAATGAACCACGAGGGGTCATATAAGGGATATTCCCTAAATAGACATCCTGCATAATGGGTTCAAAATCCTCGTGTTGAGGGTCGGTGCAATATAAATATAATTTGGCTTTTAGAGGAACACTATAAGTAAGTCCTCTTTCAAGACATTCCTCCATAGTATATCTTGGAGGATCTATGTAGTAATCTTTAAATTCTAAAACAAAAACGCCTCTGGCGTCAATAATTGGGAAATTCTCCTGAAAAACTTTGTATAATCCTTCGTTTTTTCTATTTTCAGGAGTAGTTTCTAATTGAAAAAAATCTTTGAATGATTTAAGTTGAATTTCTAGAAAGTCGGGGTATTCTGTATGAAATGGATTGGTAGAAAAATTAATTCTACCAGATGGTGTTAGTTTGAGTTCATTTTTTGCTGATGAGCTATTTTTTGATGTTGCCAAGGCAGTAAATTTTTAGGTTATTGATGATGTAGCAGAAAAAATATTTAAACAAAGATCAGAAAGGACGCAATACTGCATCCCTTCTGTCTTTGAATTTATTCTTTAAGTATGAAATAATTATTTAATTTCAACTTTTGCTCCTGCTTCTTCAAGGGCTTTTTTGATAGATTCAGCTTCTTCTTTAGAAATGCCTTGTTTTACTGGTTTTGGTGCTTGATCAACAAGGTCTTTAGCTTCTTTTAATCCTAATCCAGTAAGTTCTTTAACTACTTTTACTACCCCTAATTTTTGAGCACCAGCATCTGCTAAAATTACATCAAAAGATGTTTTAGCTGCTGTGGCATCTCCGCCAGCACCAGCACCTCCTGCTACTACTACTGCAGCTGCAGCGGGCTCAATGCCATATTCATCTTTTAGGATTTTTGCTAAATCCTGAACTTCTTTTACTGTTAAGTTTACAAGTGTTTCTGCGATTGCTTTTACATCTGCCATAATTGTTGGTTTTAAATTGTTAGATGATTTTTAATTCTTAATTCTTAATTTTTAATTGTATTAAGCGGCGTTTTCTTCGCCTTTTTTGTTTTCTAATGCAGAGATTACGCGACGTATTGGCGATTGTAATAAGCCGATAACATCTGCAATAAGTTCGTTTTTGGATTTTAATTGAGATAATGTTTCCACAGATTCATCACCCACATAAAGTGTTTCTTCTACAAATGCTGCTTTGAGAATGGGTTTCCCTTTGCACTTTTCTTTAAATTCTTTAATAATTTTAGCGGGTGCATTGGGTGCTTCGTATGCAAACATTATAGCGGTTTCTCCTTTTAAATAAGGAATAAGACCCGATAAAACATCTTTACGATTAGATTGTTCAATAGCTTTTTCAATAAGGGTATTTTTTGCTACTTTCATTTTTACTTTTTTCTCAAAGCAAGCACGACGAATAGCATTGGTATCTATACCACCGATAGTAGAACAATCTGCAAGGTAGATTTTATCTGTGGAATTAATGAGTTCTATCAACTCGTTAATTACCTGTGCTTTTTCTTGTTTATTCATAAACAATTAGTTTTAATTGAGGTTTTTTGTATCTACTTTAATACCAGGTCCCATTGTGCTGCTTAAAGTAATAGATTGAATGTAGGTACCTTTTGCTGTAGCGGGTTTTAATTTCAATACGGTTTGAATAATTTCCTGTGCATTTTCAGCAATCTTCTTAGGGTCAAAAGATGCTTTTCCTGCAACTGAATGAACAATACCTGCTTTGTCTGTTTTAAATTCAACCTTACCGGCTTTGGCTTCCTGAATGGCTTTACCTACCTCCATAGTAACGGTGCCAGTTTTAGGATTAGGCATAAGTCCGCGAGGACCAAGTATTTTACCTAATGCGCCAACTTTTCCCATTGCAGAAGGCGTTGTGATGATTACATCAACATCTGTCCATCCACCTTTAATTTTTTCAATATATTCATCTAATCCAACATAATCAGCACCTGCTTTTTTTGCTTCTTCTTCTTTATCTGGAGGTACAAGAGCAAGTACTCTTACTGACTTACCGGTGCCATGAGGAAGCATAGCAGTGCCTCTTACTAGCTGATTAGATTTTTTAGGGTCAATTCCAAGGCGAATGGCAATGTCTATTGTAGCATCAAATTTTGCCGTATTGGTTTCTTTTGCCAAACGGGCTGCCTCTTCTAATGGATAATGCTTGGTAATATCCACTTTTGAAAGTACTTCTTTTCTCTTTTTTGTTAGTTTTGCCATAGTTTTTTGATTTTCCCTCCCTCTTATTGAGGTACAATTGGGTTAATGATGTAAAATTAATTTTTAATTTTTAAAAGGTGGTTCTCCAACCACATTAACACCCATACTTCTTGCTGTACCAGCTACCATTTTCATAGCGCTTTCAATGGTAAAGCAATTCATATCAGGCAGTTTATCTTCAGCAATTTTACGCACTTGTTCCCAAGTAATGTTACCAACTTTTTTACGATTGGATTGGTCTGAACCTTTTTGAATTTTAGCAGCTTCTTTTATTTGAGCTGCAACAGGAGGTCTTTTAATAATGAAATCAAAGGTCTTGTCGGAATATACATTGATAATAACGGGCAAGAGTTTGTCTTTCATCTCCTGGGTACGAGCATTGAATTGCTTACAAAACTCCATGATATTTACTCCCTTAGCACCTAATGCAGGCCCAATGGGAGGAGCAGGGTTTGCAGCACCACCTTTAATTTGAAGTTTTACGATTGCGGATAATTGCTTTGCCATATTTAGTTGTTTTTTAATTTGAAGTGCTTTATTAAGATATAAGTTGGAAGCAGCAAGCGGACTTATTCTTAAAAAGCATCTTCAATATTTTATTCTTTTTCTACTTCTCCAAAATTGAGTTCAACAGGAGTTTTTCTTCCAAATATTTTCACAGTTACTCTTAATTTTTTCTTTTCGGAATTTACTTCTTCAATTATGCCTGTAAATCCATTAAATGGTCCGTTGATAATCTTAACTGATTCACCTACCACAAAATTAGTTTCAATAGTACCTTCTGAATCTGTAAGTTCATCTACTTTTCCAAGTATTCTATTAATTTCAGAAGGTCTTAATGGAATAGGTTCTCCCCCTTTTGTTTCAGTAAGAAATCCTAAAACGCCGGGTGTATTTCTGATAGTATGTTTAACTTCTCCATTTAGATTAGCTTCAATTAGAATATATCCTGGAAAATAATTTCTTTCTTTAGTGATTTTCTTTCCATTTCTTATCTGAATAATTTTTTCAGTAGGAATAAGCACTTGAGAAACAAAGTTTATAAGGTTTAATCTTGTTAATTCAGATTCAATGTATGATTTTACTTTTTTTTCCTGTCCGCTAATAGCTTTAATTACATACCATTTTTTATCAGTAGTAGGGGCATCAATATTAGTTTGTATATTACTTGTATTTTCAGTCATTTTAGTAAATTAAATAATTGGTTGGTTAATAATTTTAGATACTATTTACTAATTGATACAATAATTCCATAATTTTAGAAAAAGCGCTATCCATTGCAAATATTACTAATGAAATAATAACGGAAGATATGAGAACGATAACTGAACTTTCCTGAAGTTCTGCCCATGTAGGCCAACTTACTTTATTGACTAATTCATTATAGGATTCTTTAATAAATTGGGAAATAGCAGACATGATTATTTTTTTAGGGGGTGCAAATGTAAATAAAATATCAATACCAAAAAAATATTTTTAGTTTTTTTTGGTAAAGTGTTAGGCAATGGCACGGGCAGAGAGATTCGAACTCCCATCAACGGTTTTGGAGACCGCTATTCTACCATTGAACTATGCCCGTATATTAAACACAAAATCCCATTCTTCTGAAAGTATTACAAAAGAATGGGTATCTTGTGTATGTAATTTTGTTAATTACTCAAGAATTTCAGTAACCTGACCAGCACCTACTGTACGACCACCTTCACGAATAGCAAATCTTAATCCTTTATCCATAGCAACAGGGGCAATTAATTGCACTGTGATAGTTACATTATCACCAGGCATTACCATTTCTCTTCCTGGCTCTAATTGAATTTCACCTGTTACATCAGTGGTACGGAAGTAGAACTGTGGTCTATATTTATTGTGGAAAGGTGTATGTCTTCCACCTTCTTCTTTTTTCAAGATATAAACTTCTGCTTTGAATTTGGTATGAGGTGTAATAGAACCTGGCTTTGCAATTACCATACCTCTACGAATATCTTTCTTTTCAATACCTCTTAATAATAAACCAACATTATCGCCTGCTTCACCGTAGTCAAGAATTTTTCTAAACATTTCTACCCCGGTAACAGTAGTTTTTAATTTATCTGCATTAAATCCAATGATTTCAACTTCATCACCAGTGTTAATAACACCAGTTTCAATTCTACCAGTTGCTACTGTACCACGACCAGTAATAGTGAATACATCTTCTACAGGCATTAAGAATGGTTTATCTTTGTCGCGAACAGGAAGCGGAATATATTCGTCTACTGCTTTCATCAGTTCAATTACTTTTTCAACCCATTTTGGATCCCTATTCAATGCACCTAATGCAGAACCGCGAATAACAGGCACATTAGCACCGTCATAACCATAGAAAGAAAGAAGGTCTCTTACTTCCATTTCAACAAGATCTAATAATTCAGGGTCATCAACCATGTCAACTTTGTTCAAGAATACAACAATTCTTGGAACGCCTACCTGACGTGCTAAAAGAATGTGTTCTCTTGTTTGAGGCATAGGACCATCAGTAGCAGCTACTACAAGAATAGCGCCATCCATTTGAGCAGCACCTGTAACCATGTTTTTTACATAGTCAGCGTGACCTGGACAATCCACGTGTGCGTAGTGTCTGTTTTCTGTTTGATATTCTACGTGCGAAGTATTGATAGTAATACCTCTTTCTTTTTCTTCAGGAGCATTATCAATTTGGTCAAACGATCTTGCCTCTGCTAATCCTTTTTCTGCAAGCACTTGTGTGATAGCAGCTGTAAGAGTAGTTTTTCCATGGTCAACGTGACCAATTGTTCCGATGTTTACGTGTGGTTTTGAACGATCAAATTTTTCTTTAGCCATAGTTTTAGTTTTTAATTGATTGTTTGATTTGTTTTGTTTTATAGTCCGACATTCAGATGATAAATGAATGTGGAATTTTTTAAATATTTTTCATCAGTTGAGAGCTGTTGAGCAGGATTGAACTGCCGACCTCTTCCTTACCAAGGAAGTGCTCTACCACTGAGCTACAACAGCTTGTATTCAATAACGCTGTTTGATGCAATGTGCGATGAGAGCGGAAGACGGGGCTCGAACCCGCAACCTTTAGCTTGGAAGGCTAAAGCTCTACCAATTGAGCTACTTCCGCAATGTAGTGGGTGGTGATGGATTCGAACCACCGAAGGCGTAAAGCCAGCAGATTTACAGTCTGCCCCATTTGGCCACTCTGGTAACCACCCAAAAGAGCCGAGGAAGGGACTCGAACCCCCGACCAGCTGATTACAAGTCAGCTGCTCTACCAGCTGAGCTACCCCGGCTTATATTATTTTTCAATGTTCAATTTTTAATTTGAGGGTGCAAATATACAAAAAATAATGTTGAACTTCCAAATATTTTTTTATTTTTTTGGAGATTTTTTTTATCTAAATATATCATTTTTCAGACAAATAAATTTTCCCTCTTTCTAATTTGACTATTTTTTCTTCTTCTAATTTATGTAAAATTCGTGTAACTACTTCTCTTGCTGATCCAAGTTCCTGTGCTAATTCATCATGGGTGATATAAATGATATTTGAATTGGTCGCATAAGATTTCATTTTAAGGAGATACAAAAGTCGCTCTTCTAATGGATAAAATGCTATATGAGTAATGGATTGAAGTAATCTTAAAAAAACTTCATTATAGGTTTTCAATAATTCCTCAAATATTTCTGGATACTTTCGCAAAATATTATTGAAATGATCAATAGGAATGAAAAAAACTTCTGTATCTGTTTCTGCTTTTACTCGAAGTTCAACTTTCTTATGAAATATGCCTGCTGAAATAGATGTAGTGCAAGCTTCTCCTTCTTTCAAATGATATAAAAATGCAAACTTTCCATCTTTTTCATCTATAATATATAAGCCCAAAGAACCCTTTAATATCAATGGAATCCCCCTGCTATAACTATGTTCAGCAATGATAATATCATCCTTAATATATTCTTTTAAAAAACCTGCTTTTCTAATTTGTTCTAAATCTTCTTTGCTAATTGTTTTTAGAAATGATATTTGAGATAATTTTTCTGTAATGTAAGGCATATTTCAAAATTAATTACACCATTTTTTCGGGTCTTACCCATTCATCAAATTGTTCAGCAGTTAATAATCCTAATTCAATAGCTGCTTCTTTTAATGTTTTATTTTCTTTATGTGCTTTTTTGGCAATTTTAGCAGCATTTTCATAACCAATATGTGGATTTAAAGCTGTTACTAACATTAGAGAGTTATCAAGGTGTTTTTTGATATTGATTAAATTAGGTTCAATTCCAATAGCACATTTATCATTAAAACTTACACATACATCACCGATTAATCTCGCACTTTGAAGCACATTGTAGGCAATTACTGGTTTAAATACGTTGAGTTCAAAATGCCCATTGCTTCCTGCAACAGCCACTGCCATATCATTACCCATTACTTGCGCTGCTACCATTGTCATTGCCTCTGGTTGTGTAGGATTCACTTTGCCTGGCATAATAGATGAACCTGGTTCATTGTCAGGAATAATAATTTCACCAATTCCACATCTTGGTCCAGATGCTAATAAACGAATATCATTGGCAATTTTCATTAACGAAACTGCTACTCTTTTGAGAGCACTGCTCATTTCAACCATTGCGTCGTGTGCAGCTAATGCCTCAAATTTATTGGGTGCTGTAACAAATGGATAACCTGTAAGTTCTGCAATTTTTTTGGCGACTAAAACATCATATCCTTTGGGTGCATTCAAGCCAGTACCTACTGCTGTACCTCCAAGTGCTAATTCTCTTACTGCTTCCAGTGCATTTTTAATAGCACGCAAGCCCATATTTAATTGCTGTTCATAGCCACTAAATTCCTGCCCTAATGTAAGTGGTGTTGCATCCATTAAATGTGTTCTACCAGTTTTTACAATATCTTTAAATGCTTCAGATTTTGCTTTTAATGTATCTCTTAGTTTTTCAATACCCGGAATGGTTACTTCCACCACCATTTTGTAGGTTGCAATGTGCATTGCTGTAGGAAATGTATCATTAGAAGATTGCGACTTATTGACATCATCATTAGGGTGAAGAATTTTTTTGGCATCGGTTAATTTTCCTCCACTTAACACATGAGCACGATTAGCAATTACTTCATTGACATTCATATTGCTTTGAGTGCCAGAACCGGTTTGCCAAATAACCAGTGGAAATTGTTCATCTAACTTACCTGCAATGATTTCATCTGCTACTTTGCAAATCAAATCACATTTTTCTTTTGACAAAACACCTAATTCATAATTTGCAAGGGCAGCGGCTTTTTTCAAATAACCAAAAGCGTGAATGACTTCTTTGGGCATAGACGCTTCGGGACCAATTTTGAAATTATTGCGAGACCTTTCTGTTTGAGCACCCCAATATACATTAGCGGGTACTTTTACTTCACCCATTGTGTCATGTTCAATTCTGTATTCACCAGATGTTTTAAGAGTTGTTTCCATATATTTTATTTTTAGTTGTTCAAAAAAATTTTTCGCAAATATGATGCTTATTTTTCAATCCAACAACATTTGAAAAATAGAAAATTAAATATATTTTTATCGTAATCAATCAGAGGTGGAGAAGTATTTAAACATTTAAATCAATGTTTTTTACACAATAAATTTATATCCCTACCCTACTCTAATCAAATTATTTTTCAATAAATCCACCACCTACTAAATCATCCCCTTCGTAGAAAACAGCACTCTGACCGGGAGCAACAGCATATACAGGTTCGTGAAATACAATTTCAAGTTGTTTATCATTTAATGTATGTATAGTAGCCATTTTTCCTGGATCTTTGTATCTTATTTTTACCAATGCCTGAAAATTTTCGGGTAACTTTTCGTATTTTATTAAATTGTAATCTCTTACTTTAATAATTTGTTGTGCTAATTCTTCTTTGTCTGCTAAAATTACTTCATTTCTTTCAGGAATAATTTCTTTGACATATACGGGATTTCCAAGTGCTACTTCTAATCCTTTTCTTTGCCCAATAGTATAAAATGGATAACCTTTATGCTTGCCAACAATTTTGTTGTGATAAATAAAATTTCCATCACCTATTTTTTCAATAGCATCAGGCACTCTATTGACCAAAAATTTTCTGTAATCATTATCAGGAATAAAGCATATATCGTAACTTTCGCTTTTCTTTGCCAGATAATCAAACCCTTCCTTTACAGCAATTTCCCTTACCTGTAGTTTAGTATATTCTGACAAAGGAAAAATAGTTCTTGCTAATACATCTTGTGTTAACCCCCATAATACATAAGTTTGGTCTTTTTGAGCATCTAAACCTTTTGAAATAATGTATCTACCATTTTCATATCTTATTTTAGAATAATGACCTGTTGCAATGTAATCGCATCCAAGCATATCGGCTCTTTTGAGCAGAGCATCCCATTTGATATGGGTGTTACACAATACACAGGGATTGGGTGTTCTGCCTGATAAATATTCTTCAACAAAATTGTTGATAATTGTTTCTGTAAATTCTTCTCTGATGTCTAATACATAATGCGGAAAACCTAATTTTACAGCCACTACTCG
Organism: Bacteroidota bacterium; assembly: GCA_040758575.1. Lineage (GTDB taxonomy): Bacteria > Bacteroidota > Bacteroidia > B-17B0 > Aurantibacillaceae > BPGX01. The sequence continues at coordinate 71,314 of JBFLVH010000007.1, forward strand.
GGCATCATTGATACTATCTAAACTACAACAACCTGTTTCTTTTCCATTTACTTTTGAAGATTCATAATCCCATGTTTTCATCGTTATACCAATCAAATCATAACCTTGCTTTTTCAATAACAATGCACTGATGGAACTATCAATTCCACCACTCATGGCTACTAATACTTTTTTATTTTTGAATAACTTGCTCATTTGCGTTTTCTATACCATTCTGATGTGAGTTCCTGATTAATGTTGTTATTCACTTCTCTCAATTTATTTTTTTCTTTTTCAAAATAAGTACTTGCTATAATTGATAACACTTCTTTTTCGCTTTCATCTAATGGTTCAATAAGTGCATCGGGCGTAAAATATTTGGCTACAAAGCCAGTATCAAATTTTCCTGAAATAAAATCGGGATGACGCAGTACAAATTTACAAAAATCTAATGTTGTTTCAATACCTGAAATTTTATATTGATTGATAGCATTTATCATTTTATCAATGGCAGTAGGTCTGTCTTTGGCATGGACAATGAGTTTAGCAATCATTGGGTCGTAGTAAATTGGAATTTCCATTCCTTCTTCGTATCCATCATCTACTCTAATGCCGTGTCCTTGTGGTCTTTGATACATCAATAATTTTCCAATATCTGGTAAAAAATTATTCATTGGGTCTTCGGCACTCACACGAACTTCTATACTATGTCCGTTAATTTTCAAATCTTCTTGCTTAAATGAAAGTGGCTCGCCCATTGCAATTTTAATTTGCTCTTTCACTAAATCTAAACCTGTAATCATTTCGGTAACAGGATGCTCTACCTGCAATCTGGCATTCACTTCTAAAAAATAAAAGTTTCTATGTTTATCTACTAAAAATTCTACTGTGCCCGCATTGTAATAACCCACTGCTTTGGCTAAACGCACGGCACACTCTCCCATTGCTTTTCTTAATTCATCTGTAACTACTGGTGAAGGCGCTTCTTCTATAACTTTTTGATGCCTTCTTTGAATAGAGCATTCTCTTTCAAATAAATATACCACATTGCCGTGTTGATCACCTAAAATTTGAACTTCAATATGCTTAGGTTCTTCTGCATATTTTTCAATGAAAACAGCATCATCTCCAAATGCAGATTTGGCTTCGCTCATAGCCCTTTGCATGCTTTCTTCCAATTCTTCCATTTTTGTAACCAAACGCATGCCTTTTCCACCACCACCTGCGGATGCTTTTATTAACAAGGGAAATCCAATTTTTTCTGCGATTTTTTTGGCTTCTTTAATATCTTTTACTGCACCATCAGAGCCAGAAATCATAGGAACGTGCTGTTCTTTTGCGGTTTGCTTGGCACTGAGCTTATCACCAATTTTTTTCATAGCAGAAGGTGGAGGTCCAATAAATATCAACCCTGCATTGATAAATTTTTCAGCAAATTCAGCATTTTCACTTAAAAAACCATAACCAGGATGTATAGCATCTGCTTTGGATTGTAAAGCAATGTCAATAATTTTATCTGCAAGTAAATAAGATTGATTAGATGGAGGAGGTCCTATGAGATAACTTTCATCTGCGGCTTTTACAAAAGGAGCATATCTATCTGCTTCGGAAAAAATAGCCACTGTTTTAATGCCCATTTCTTTTGCAGAACGGATGATACGAAGAGTAATTTCTCCCCTGTTTGCAATAAGTATTTTATGGATGTTTCTTTTTTTCATCTTAAAATTTTTTGCTGCAAATGTAAAGGAAGTTTTTGAATGTTGGTTATTCAAATAAATTGATGAGTTGTGATATTATCTAACTGCAAAGCAAGTTCTTTGATACTTTAATTTCTTATTTTCTTAACTTTCTAAAAAGTAAGAAAGAAAATTATGTATATTTGTAACTGAACGCAAGAGCAATACAGAAAATATTTTTCAGATATAACGAGCGTGAGTGATTATTATCTATTTGGCAACTCAGATATACGGCATAGATGGAGAGCATTATAAGCGTGGTCATAATAAAATTGATGAGATTAAAGATGTGGTTAGCCATTTGATAATTATATATTATGCTTATAATACAAGATTGATGGTGAGAGGGAATGTAGATAAAGAATTTAAAGGAAACAATGATGGGCGGCGGTATTCCACCATCTGATAAGAACCCTATTGCGATTAATTTTGAATACAACAGAAAGGACAACAGATATGGAAAATAGAGCAAAAAGACATGATAAAAATTTTCAAGGATTATGATAAAAGGCATAATAAATAAACCATATTTAATTATACTTATTATTAGCATAAACGCTTATAGTCAATGCATAGGTCAGGTTCGTAAATATATTAGAATAGACACATGTATTTTAAACAATAAAAATGGTTTATTGGATTTTAATCTTTATGTAATATATAAGGGGGACACCTTGTTTGTACCAAGAGTTGACTATGACAAATTTGCTAATCCAATATATTATTATAATCTAGAATATACAGAGAAGGATTCTTGTAAAATACTAGTAAAGTTTAAAGATTTTGATTTTAGTTCTTTTCCTATTATTCCTATTAATGTTTTCAATCAAATAATAGATATAAGTTATTGTATATGTTTTGATAATAAAAATCGCATAACAAAGTTTCGTTTTGGTTACATTGTAAATACAATTGAACCACCATATTATTTTGGATATTATTTAAGTTTAAAAGATAACAAAAAAATGAAATCCTTATTTGAATTAAAACACAAGAAAATAGATAAAAATAATTATATAATATGTCCATATTGTAAATGATACGTTGAATTTTAATGCTACAATATTATTATAGAAACAAATAACACGAGAGAAACCAATCATCTTATTGACAATGTGCTGGTAATGGTGAGTGATAGAAAAAATACAGATGATAAAGATAATGATATGATAAAAAACATCTTAAATAACAATTAATAAAAATATAATAACATAAGGTAAATCAAGTAGTAACAAAGAAAAATAATCTAAATCACTATTGTCAAAAATATTTTTATTTCACATTAAAATTTATAAATCTTCAAGGGTTTCTGGGGTATCTTTTGCCTGCGGCAAAGTACCTATTTAGCTTCTAAAAAATAATTTATAAACATTGCTGTTGTATCTCCATGTATTTATAAGTGTTAGCAAAATAATTTTCATTGAAGTGGGACACCGAAGGAGTCCAAAATTTATAGATGAATTGTATTACCCTTATAAATGTATGACCCGCAAGCGGGTCACGCAAGTATTAAATTTATTTTCAATAAAAAATTAATAAAATTTTCACGCTAAAAAGGCACGTGGCAAAAGATACCCCCGTTAAAAACCTCACCCCTTTAATCCCCCTCTCCTTACAAACCCTTCTATGCACACAATTTTTATCTTATTGAAAATCAACAATATCTATAAGATACAATTTTTGATTAAACCAAAATGAACACAATGTTGTCACAAAGAGAATATTCTTTGTGTTTCCTTGTGTTCTCTGTGGTTTAAAGAATAAAGTGTCTAATATCAATAAAATCAAGGTGTGTGCAATTTTAAAAGATGTGTGCATAGAAGATTCCGCCAAAGGCGGAAGAGGGCTGGGTTCTGAATCTTTGTTCTGAATCCCCCCAATTTTATTGGGGGTCGGCAGGTGAGTTTTTTCTTGGACAATAGCGATTAAAAATCATCTTTCCCTCAATTCCAATACACGAAAAAATATGTCAAACAATTTTTTTCTTATTTATCTAATAATTTTGTATATTTGTCTAAAACTTTTCTTAAAGTAATAAAAAAATAAACTTAAATCGGCAAAAATTTCTCTATATTTATACTCCCAAATTTAAAATGAAAAAGAAAATGAGTAATACAATAGAAATGCCTGAAATTAAAAAGACAAACAAAAAAATGGAAAAAACAAGCAGTAAAAAAGAAACAGGGAAAACTTCTGCTCAAAAAAGGAATGCCCCTGCAAAAGAATTCTCTGACAAAGAAATTTACGGCACCCTGAAAAACTTTTTTGGATTCTCTTCCTTTAAAGGTAATCAGGAAGCCATTATTAAAAGCGTTTTAAAAGGCGAAAATGTTTTTGTAATAATGCCTACTGGTGGTGGTAAGTCATTATGCTATCAGTTGCCTGCCATTTTAAGCGAAGGTACCGCTATTGTAGTATCGCCACTCATTGCGTTGATGAAAAATCAAGTAGACCTTGTAAGAGGATTCAGCACCAATACAGATATTGCACACTTCTTAAACTCTACACTTAATAAAACTGAAACTAAAAAAGTAAAACAAGATGTATTAAGCGGAAAATGTAAACTGCTTTATGTAGCACCCGAAACATTAAATAAAGAAGATAATATTTCTTTTTTTAAAGAGTTCAAAGTATCATTCTTTGCCATTGATGAAGCCCACTGTATTTCTGAATGGGGACACGATTTCAGACCTGAGTATAGAAAAATCCGTCCTATTGTTGATAAATTAGGCAGTCCACCTGTAATGGCATTAACGGCCACCGCCACACCAAAGGTGCAACAAGATATTCAAAAGAACTTAGGAATGATGGATGCTGTGGTGTACAAATCATCTTTTAATCGTCCTAATTTATATTATGAAATAAGACCAAAAATTGGTGCTACCAAACAAATCATTTCATTTATCAAAAAGAACTCGGGAAAATCAGGTATTATCTATTGTTTAAGCAGAAAGAAAACTGAAGAACTTGCAGAACATTTACAAATCAATGGTATCAGAGCCGCTGCTTATCATGCTGGAATGGAAGCCAAAGACAGAAGTAAAGTGCAAGACAAATTTTTGAATGAAGAAATAGATGTAATCGTTGCCACCATTGCATTTGGAATGGGTATTGACAAACCTGATATCAGATTTGTTATACACTATGATATTCCTAAATCATTAGAAGGATATTATCAGGAAACAGGTCGTGCCGGTAGAGACGGGGGCGAAGGGCATTGTCTGGCATTTTATAGCTATTATGATATACAGAAGTTAGAAAAATTTATGCGAGACAAGCCCATTAGCGAACAGGAAATTGCTAAACAAATGTTACAAGAAACAGCAGCATTTGCAGAAACATCATCTTGCCGCAGAAGATATTTATTGCATTATTTTGGAGAAGCTTTTGATGAAAAAGATTGTAACAAAATGTGTGATAATTGCCGCCATCCAAAAGAAAAATTTGATGCACAGGAAGACCTTGAATTAGTACTTGAAACTATTATGGAAACCAAAGAAAAACATAAGGCAAAAGATATTGTCAACATTCTTATAGCTAATATGACTACTACTGCCCGTTCTTACAAACATAATCAATTAGAAATGTGGGGCAAGGGATTAGAAGATGACAAAGACGAAAAACACTGGAATGCTATTATTCGCCAGGCAATTGTAAATGGCTTTATTCAAAAAGAAATTGAAACTTATGGTGTATTAAAACTTAGTGAGCAAGGCAAAGAGTTTCTTGAAAAACCATGTCCTGTAATGTTTACAAAAGATCAGGATTTTAGCGATGCAGAAAAAGATGATGATGATATTACATTTAATCCACGCTCCAGTGCTGCTGCCCTTGATGAAACATTATTTAATATGCTGAAAGATGAAGTCCGTAAAATTGCCAAACAAAACAATCTACCACCTTATGTAGTATTTCAGGAAACATCTATTTCTGAAATGGCTACTCAATATCCTATTACATTAGAAGAACTTGGAAAAATCACTGGCGTTGGACAAGGAAAAGCATTAAAGTTCGGAAGACCTATTGTAGCACTTATTAAGAAATATGTAGAAGAAAACGAAATAGAAAGACCAACTGATATTGTTGTAAAAACAGCTGCTAATAAATCACAATTAAAAGTTTCTATTATTCAAAGCATTGACAGAAAAATTGATTTGGAAGAAATCTGTAAAATAAAGAAAATTGACTTTAACGAATTGCTTAATGAGTTAGAATCAATTGTATATTCAGGTACCAAAATCAATATAGATTATTACATTTACAATGTAATGGATGAAGATAAAGTTGAAGATATTTTATTATACTTCAAAGAATCTGAAACTGATAGTATTGATGAAGCACTAAAAGAATTTGGTAATGATACCACAGAAGAAGAAATCAGATTAGTAAGAATTAAGTTCTTATCTGATTTTGGAAATTAATTACATTTGAAGTAAAATACATTTTGTTAATCCCTTCCTGAACTCTTCAGGAAGAGATTTTTAATTTAATGGAAACACATTACTTGTAATTCTTTGTAGTTTATTTAATCAATGTTAAATGATACGCCTTTTGTGGCAAAAATCCGCCATAGACGGAAAAACATCCTCTAATCTTAATTCGTGTCCCATAACAGAATTATATTCTCTTTTCTATTCCCAAAAATAAATTAAATAATAATCTTTACGCAATAAATAATAAAGCATTACTTCACAAGAAAACAAAAGAATAATTACTCAGTTAATATCACTTTTTGAACCTGAACCAAATTGCCCTTATTATCCACTAATTTCACAAAATAAATGCTTTTCGCTACATCTAAAGGAAATTGAAAACTGTTGGAACCTTCACTAATTTCCAGTGGCTTATCTAATAAAATTCTACCTAATGCATCGTAAACATATATTCTTAAACTTTGTGATGTTTCTGAAGTAATTTGTGCAATGATATCCTTACCATAGGCATAAATTTGAGTACGAATATTGTTACATTTATTAAAATCAGTATCTACAATTTTTGAGAATTTAAAACTACCATCTTTATCAATCATTTTCAACCTGTAATATGCTATGCCTGAATTTTTTGTATCATCTGTGTAAGAATAACTACCACCTAATGGATATTGAGCATTTACAAATCCAATGGTTGTAAAATCTATCCCATTATTACTTTTTTGAACTTCAAATTTCAGAGCATTTACTTCACTGGCTGTGGTCCATTTCAACAACGCTGTTCCATTATTTTGACAAATAGCATTAAAATTAGTTAGTTCAATAGGCAATGGTTTAGCAGAACAAGATAAAACCCAATAAGATGTTGGATTGCCTCCTTCGGGTAAATTAACAGCACCTGTGGTAGATGTGGCATTTTGAGTGCCTGCTGTAACACCTGGCCATGTGCCTAATGTGGAACATGTCCATGGTGGGGCACTGCAATTCAGCCAACCTTTGTTTGTAGCACTGTACTCTACCCAGTATTGTGCTCCAAAATTCCCGGTTTGTGGACAACCTGTACAGGTATTTTCACCTCCTCTATAAGTAAAGTTCAAATCTAATTGAACAGGCGTAGAAGATGTTGTGCTAGGTGTAATATACCACCATCTGTCTATTACTGTATTGGTACCGTCATTGGTCTGTGAAACACTCATCGCAGGCACATTCATTGCTGTAACAGTAGATGGAATGGGTGTATTATTAGCAGCAGTAGCAGAGCGAGTACTTACAGTAATATTGCTATTGACTGCATTGGTTTTATTAAAAGTTACAGGTAAGTATGTAGCAGATGTGCCAAATGGAACAGTGCGTGTTCCTATAGCCGTGCCTATACTCCATGTTACGGCACTTGACCATACATTACAAGTGCCACAGCCATTTTCACTATTGATGTACCCCGTTGTTCTTGCTATAGTCATATTGGGATTGGTAATAGTAAGCGTATATTGGTTTAAGTTGAGTTCTGTATTAGTAAGATCTAATGTACCGGTTAAGGTAGTCATCCCGCCTACGGAGATATTATTAGTCATTGTTTTTACTCCAGCATTTCTCAAAGTAAGATTGTAAAAAGTTGTAGGTTGTGTTCCACCGATATTTACATTGATTCCATCCATATATACTGTACCTGCATCTGCTGAAAAACCCGTGTTAGTAGAATTATTTATCCAATTGCCTTCTACTATGAGGGAGGCATTTCCTACAGGGCGAATAATTCCACTTCCTGTTGATTTGTAGTGCCCTGTGGTACCATCTATGTGAATATAAGCAGCATTGCTGTAGATGGTACCGGTATTGACAACGCCCTGAGCCACTATACGGCTACTAATGAATAAAAATAAAATGGGTTTTGTAAGAGATGTTTTCATATACATAAAATTTAATGATTATTTTTGGGGATAATAAACTCTTTTTTATTAGCCGGTAATAAATTTTCTTTTTCTTTTGAATTATCATCTGACAATGAATTGGACAAATTAATCTCGCCTTCTGTAAGCTTTACTTCTCTATCATTCATTAATAAAAAAGTTTTTGAGTAGTTATCATTATTTCGATTTTCTATTTTACCTTTACTTTCTTGTGGCTCATTACTTTCTTGTGATTTAATAGCTACCTTTTTTTCTATTATTAGTTTCTGCTCATTATTAGTTTGAGCTTTATGTACCAACATAGTTATTAAATATCCGATGCTTAAAATAAGGTATTTCATATCTTCATATTTTATCTATAAGTTACAATAATTGTCATTTCTGCACAATTAACTTGAGTAGCACAATCACCCCCCACCCTAATTGCTTGGTTACCCGCATATCTATTACCTCTTAAGTCATAAGTATGGGTACCTGTTACCCCCGAATCTCTACTTATAATAGACATAATCTGCATATCTGTTATGCTTCCATCTCTATTATTTAATTTAACTCTGTCCCATCCGCCTATAGTCAAGATTCCCCCATCTTTGTATATAATCAAATCTGCTGCTGCCCAGGAAGTACTTGTACCTCCAGTTAAACTTGCTCCACTATAGGCAAAAATATCAATGTCAGCAGTTAAGCCTGTAGGTATTACAATAGTAATAGCTGTTCCTGGAATTAAGGTTATTGCCCCATTTGTGTTTATAGTTACACCACTTGTACTGGAAGCATGGTAAATTTGTTGTTTGCTAAATGGTACCCAACTTGGTGAAGCAGGAGTACCTCTATTGAAATAATAACCCGGAGTAAGTCCGCCAGCTGTGTTTGTATTGTATACCATTAAACCTGTAGCAGGTGAAGGAATAGTAACGGCATCGGTTGGTCCAGTTAAAGCAACTCTTGGAGGTAAAAAACCTTTATTCGTAAACTCTACATCCAATCCTGCTGATGCATTAGGTGGGTTACCAAATTGAGAAATACTTACATTTTGCGAGTATGCAATGTTGATAAACACTGTAATTACTGTAGCAATGGAATAATATGCTACAACTTTTCTTTTGCTTAAGAAGTTAAAAGTTTTCATAGTGGTAAATTTTTGCTACAAATTTAAGTATTTTTTTATATACATACAAGAGAAAAAAAATTTTTTTTACGAAATGGTAAAAATATTTAGTGAATGGACACTTTTATTGAGTGAATGGGGTATTTTATTGAGTGAATATCTTATCAAAATAGGAAAAACCTCTTGTTTTGCTGTCCGCCTTTGGCGGAACGAAGTGAAGTATCTTATCCACCATAGGCGGAACGCAGTGAATATTCTTGTCATGTTGAACGAAGTGAAACATCTTAATTTGCACTCATTTGTTTAGTTTCTTCGCTTCGCTCCGCCTTTGGCGGACAATGGTTTTGTCATGCTGAACGAAGTGAAGCCCCCAACTTCTTTGGGGATAAACATCTCAATTTACTTTGCGTCCTTTGCGTCTTTGCGAGAGAATAAAAAATTATTTTTCATCATTTATTCGTGTTCATTCGTGCCATTCGTGGTTAAAAATACTTTGCGTCTTTGCGCCTTTGCGAGATATATTTTTTGTCCGCCGTAGGCGGAACGAAGTGAAATTAACATATTGCTATATCTTTAAACTCATCAGAGAAAACATATATTACTCTCACTCCAAAAAATTTTCTCCAACTTTCCTATATCAGAATAACTATATTTGCCCAACTCAATTTTAGCAATGAAACAATTATTTCTTTTGTTATTTATCTTACATATCTCCATTCAAGCACAAGTAATAAGAGATTATTATGATGCTGAACAAAAACATATTAAAACTGAAACACATACTTACAAAAATATGCCGCACGGAAAATACTTTGAGTATTTCAAAGATGGCAAAATTGCAGTAGATGGCTTTTATTATATGGGCAAGCAAGATAGCGTGTGGAAATTTTATTATGATAATGGGAATGTGAAGGGCATTGAAAAATATAAGAAAGGTATTAAACACGGCACTAATATTTATTACTACAAAAATGGTAAAATAGCCCGCATTGGCAAGTTCTACAATGATATTCCCGATAGTGCATGGACTACTTATGATGAGAATGGGAACTTGCAAAGTATTGAAACATTTGTAAAAGGTAAAAAAGAAGGCAAGTGGATGTATTATTATTCTGATGGAAAAATTCAATCTGAAGGCCATTTTGAAAACAACAAAAAAAGTGGGGAAGTAAAAATCTATTATGAAAATGGACTAATTTCAGATATTGAAAATTATTGCGAGGGAAAACCTTGCAAAGAATGGAAGGGCTTTTACAAAAATGGAAAATTAAAATATTTGAAAGCATTTGAAGATAGCATTCCCAAATTATTGGAGATGTATGATGAAAAAGGGTATGCTCTTGTAAAAAATGGTAATGGAAAAATTACAACTACCTACGAAACGGGTATCATTAAATCAATGGGAGAATATCAAAACGGCTATCAAAACGGGGTATGGCGATTCTTTCATCCTAATGGAGAATTGGACTATGAAGCCACTTATGTAAATGGAATCCTCAATGGTTATTTTTCATCTTACTATCCTAATCACAATATCAAAAGCGAAGGGAATTTTATTAATAACAAAAAAAATGGGTTGTGGAAATTTTATTATGAAGATGGTAAGCCCGAAATGATTGGCTATTTGAAAGATGGGAAAAGAGATTCTTTGTGGACTTATTATTATCCTAATGGAAATATTGAATCTACAGGACTCTTCAAAGATGATAAAAAACAAGGGGAATGGAAATTCTATTACCGAACAGGAGAGTTATGGAGAGTGGGCACTTATGTAGATGATATTAAACACGGGCACTGGACAACTTATTTTGAAAATGGGAAAAAACTTCAGGAAGGCGATTATGCCAACGGCAAAGAGCAAGGCGAGTGGAAACAATGGTGGCAAAATGGACAACTTAAAACACTTGGTCACTTTGATAAGGGCACGATGGTAGGTGAATGGAAAGCATGGTTTGATAATGGCAATCCTAACTATGTTGGCTATTACAATAAAATTGGCGGAAAGGACAAACAATGGACATATTGGTATCCCAAAGGACAACTAAAAGAAGTGATTACATTTGTAAATAATATACGACATGGAAAATATGAGTCATATTATGAAAGGGGCGGATTTAAAGAAAGTGAAGGTAAATATAGAAAAGGACATCAGCACGGCAAATGGAAATATTATTATGAAACAGGAGTATTGATGAGAGAAAACAATTTCAAAAAGGGCAAGTTAGTTGGAGAAAATATAGCGTACTATCCTGATGGAAAAATTCAAACTATTAGCCATTACAAATTAGTAAAAGATAAAAAAACAGGAAAAATTTCTTCTGTGCCGCATGGCTTGTGGAGTTTCTTTGAAAAATCAGGCAAATTAGGAGCAGTGATAGAATACAATAACGGAGAAAAAGTTACTAATAATAAAATCCCTGTTGGAAAACAAAAATAATAATTCATTTGGATAGTATAAAAATCTTCATAGACCAAATGCAAAGAAAAGTAGAATTAAAAACCTTTCCACCCAAAAAAATCATTTCATTAGTTCCTTCAATAACTGAATTATTGGCACATCTTGGATTAGAAAATGAATTGGTAGGCATTACAAAGTTTTGTGTTCATCCCGAAAATATTTTCAAAAGTAAAGAAAAAATTGGTGGCACAAAAAATTTGAACATACAAAAAATAAAACAACTTCAACCTGATTTAATTATAGGAAATAAAGAAGAAAATGTAAAGTCGCAAATAGAAGAGTTAGAAAAATATTTTCCTGTATGGATGAGCGATGTAAATACTTATGAAGATGCCTTGAATATGATACTTGAAATAGGAGAATTAACTTATCAATTCAATACCGCAAAAGAGTTGGTGATACAAATTCAGGAAGCATTCAAAAAATTAGAGCGAAGTAATTATGATTTAAGAAACAAAAATGTTTTGTATTTAATATGGTATGAACCCATTATGGCTGTTGGAAAAAATACTTTCATAGATAATATGCTTTCAAAAGTTCAGTTAAATAATGCAATTCAAAGGGATAGATATATTGAATTATCATTAGAAGAGTTGAAAAGTATTTCTGAAAATATTGATTATATTTTACTTTCATCGGAGCCCTACCCTTTCAAAGAAAAACATAAAGCAGAGTTAGAACAATATGTGTCTGATAAGACAAAAATTGTTTTTGTAGACGGAGAAGTATTTAGTTGGTATGGCGTAAGAATGAAGTATTTGCCAGAATATTTAATGAATTTCAAGGTGTGATATGTTGTGCTGATTAGCCCGTCTGCCTATGGAAAAGCATCTATAATATTGTATTTGTATATAGTTCCTTCTCTGCGCTCAGGATGACAAATATTTTTACTTTGTCATGTTGAACGAAGTGAAACATCTCGTTTACTTTGCGTTCTTTGTGTCTTTGCGAGAGATTATTTGAATAATTATTCATTCCCCAACTTAATTAATATTCGTGTTCATTTGTGTCATTCGTGGTTAAGAATACTTTGCGTTCTTTGCGAGATAAGTTTTTACTAATATGAACGCAGTGAAGCGACTTGTCCGCCGTAGGCGGAACGAAGTGAAGTATCTTAATTCACATACATTTGTTTAGTTTCTTCGCTTCGCTCAGAATGACAAATAAAAGCACAATACACTTTGTCACGCCGAACGCAGTGAAGTATCTTGTCCGCCGTAGGCGGAACGAAATGAAGATACTTGTCATGTTGAACGCAGTGAAACATCTCTATTTTGTTTTAGATTTTTCGCTTCGCTCAAAATGACAAAGATTGTCATCCTGAACGAAGTGAAGTATCTTAAACCACTTCGTTACTTTGCGTGATAAATTTTTGTCTCGCTAAACGCAGTGAAGCGTCTCATTTTTCTTTTTTACAAGCAATATCATCTTTTAATCACCTTACTTCTTTTAATCAAATACTCTTGTAATACTTCATTGTAAGCATTATTGATATTGACGGGCACGAAGTCAATTTTATATTGATGACATTTTTCTTTTAATTGAAGTAAGTATTGGTTCATTTTTTCTTCAAAAATATTTTTGTATTCCATTGAGTGAAGTTGAATGGTTTCGCCTGTTTCTAAGTCAATAAATTTGTAAGGCCGGTTATCAAAATCAAAATGGAGTTCAGTATCATAATGCAGAGTATGAAATAGAATAACATCGTGTTTTTTATACCTAAAATGTTGCAATGCCTGAAAAATGCTTTCAGAATTATCTAACATATCACTGAAAATAATCACCAGCGAACGAGAATGAATAATCTCGGCTAATTGATGTAAAGCATCTGATATATTTGTTTTTTTATTCAGTTGTTTATCAGAATTTTCAAGTAGTTCAGTGAGTTGTGCATAAATATATTGTATGTGTGAATGACTAAGTTTAGCAGGTAAATGCTTTTCAATAATATCGGAACAAAAAGTAATGCCTACTCCATCTCGTTGTTGAATCATCAATTGAATAAGTGATGCAGCAGAATAAATTGAAAATTGTAATTTATTAATGGAATGGTTTTTAGGATACAACATTGATGAAGAAATATCCATTACTATCTGACATCTTAAATTGGTTTCTTCTTCATATTTTTTTTGATATAATTTTTCAGTGCGGGCATATAGTTTCCAATCAATATGGCGAATAGATTCACCTGTATTATACATTTTATGTTCTGCAAATTCAACTGAATAGCCGTGCATTGGGCTTTTATGTTGTCCTATCAAAAAACCTTTTACGATTTCTTTGGCTTTCAATTCCAAACCTTTAATAGCAGATATTTCTTCCTGAATGTTTTTCATTGTAATATTTCAAACATATTTTGTTTTGAAATTAGAACATTCATCAACTTTTACCATTAGATTTATATTGCTTTTCAAAAAAAGTTTTGTATTGCAACAATGCTTTTTCTTTAATTAGTGTTTTATAATTTTCATCAGAAATAATAAAAAATTCAAATTCATTTTTGGGTAAATTATTGAATGTTTCTTCATCATTAATAATCACATTATAGTATTGTTTGGCTTTTTCAGCATTTCCAAAGGACTTGACTAAAATAATTTGTTTTTTATCTGCAAATAAATTAGATGTGATAGAGAATTGGTCATTGGAATAATACTTTTGATTAAACGCATCAATAATATTTTTGACTGAATTAATCATTTTAGGTTCATCGGGCATTAGGATAATAAAGTAATGCAAAGCATTGGCATCATAAGTAAATTCAATTTCAGGTAATACAGTGTCTTTTTTTGTGGGCAGTTCAGGTTTTTGAGATTTATATTTATTGATGGCTAATAAAATTTCATTGGCTCTGTCTTTCAGGTCTGACTTGGGATACAAAGCAATATATTTTTTTAGATTGATTTCTAATGTATCTAAACCTTTTAGTTTTCCTTCGCAAGTAAATTTGAAAAATTCTACTCTTTGCAAGGTTTTATCACTTAATCCGCTATTCACCATTTCTTTTGATAAATCATAACATTGAGCATAATTGCCCGAAGCATAAGCATTGTAAATTTGCTCGTATTTTTGCTCAGTAGTATTTAATTGGTTTTGCTTGTTGATTACATAATTAGGATTTTTAATCAGTTGAGCATATTCACTTTCAGGGTATTGAGATAATATTTTTTCTTTGTATTCATTGGATTTTGCGGTATTTCCAAGTTTTTGATGCAATAAATACAATTGATAATAAGATGATAATTGATATTTATTGTTAGGATATTTAGTATTTAATTCTTCAAATGCTTTAATTGATTTTTTGTAATCATTCAGGTCTTCTTTGTAAGTAAGAGCCATTAAATAATAATACTCAATTATTTTGTTGACATAAGCATTATGCATTGAGTCATTGGTTGGTAGTTTTTGTAGATAGTATTCTTTGGTTGCTTTGGGGTCAATGTTTGTAGTATTGGTGTTGTTAGCATTAGTATTGTTAGAAAGATTACTTCCATTATTATTGTTGTTAGCAGTTTCCTCATTGTTATTGTTATCAAAAGTTTTGTTTTTTATGCTTCTTCTCCAGTTATCTTCTAACGGGCGATTGCCCCACTTTTTGATAAAGTCCTGAATGCCGTAATTGACGGCTGTTTTATTATAGAAATAAAAAGATGATGCTTGTGCTGCAAAAGGATTGGTATTGGGGTCATTTGGATTAGAAGGACCTGGTGGTGTAGATTTAGATTTATTTTCCTGTTCTTGTTTCTTTTTTTCTTTTTCTGCGAGATATTGTTTAATTTGTCTGTCAATCAATCTGTCAATTTCTGCTTTATCAAATTTTGATAATTGAATTAAACTATCTAATTCCTGAATGCCTTGTATGTAAGTTATCAGGTTTTGTAATACTTCTTTTCGGGCAACAATTTTATCATAATTTTTATGTGTTTTGGGTAAAGCGGCTACTGCACTATCATAGTATTTTCCTGATAATACATATTGTCCTTCTTCAAAAAATAAATCACCTAATTTTAAGTATGAATAAGATTTTTGTTTTGGATTGCTTGTGCTGGTTCGCACAGAAGTCAGATAATATTTTTTGGCTTGTTCAACATTATTTTGTTTTTCTTCAATTTGTCCAAGTGTATAATATATAACATCTAAATAATCGCTGTTTTTGGTTTCTTTGGTCATTTGAAGCAATTCTTTTTTACGTTTATTCATTTCAAAAGGATTGGTTTCATCAAATAAAAGTGATGATTTCATTTTAGCGTAAAATACCATATCATAATCGGGTTTCAAACGAATTGCCATTTTGTAATATTCTTTGGCTTTTTTGAATTCGCCTTGTTGTTCAGAAATTTGAGCCGCTACAAATGCAGTCCGTGCTTTTTGGATATTTTTTTCACGGTTAAAAAAATATTTTTGTTGCAATGCTTTATTGAGATTTTTTAATGCTTCTTTATAGTTTCCCCTTTTAATGTAATAGTCAGCATTCAGTAAATACAATTCATTTTTAATATTGTTCGGAAGTTTTTTATCATTATTCAGATTATCTAATATCACTTCGCTTTCAGATACTGCTCCTAATTCATTGTAACTTCTAATCAACCACGCATAAGCAGTATATTTATCTTTTGATTTAGCATAATTGCGGGTTACATAATCTAATGCTTCTATACCACTAAAAAATTCTCTTTTGAAAAAACGAGCAATACCAATGTTTATCCAACAATTATCTATCCATTTATTTGCACCGTGTTTAGTAGTTTCTACACTACTGTTTTTCTCTTTAATAGCGTGTCTTTGAATCATTAAAGAAGCTTTTTTGATAGCACGGTCAAATTCGGGATATGTTTTTTTGGCTTCTTCATCATTTTCAGGAATAACAAAAATGGGAATAATTTCATCAAAATTATCTTTATGTGCTGTGCGAATTTTATACTGACCTTCTTTGATACTTTCTGTAGAATTGAAATATCCATTAAAGCGGGCATTCATATTATGCCAAAACCTGTGCAATGCCGTGTTTTTTTTAGTGCTACAGGCAGAAAAAAATAAAATGATTATACTAATATGTAATACAATTCTTCTCAAAGTAAAATTAAAACGATAAAAATACATTTTAATTGTTTAATGCTGCAAAAATACAAGATATTTTAGTAGATAAAAATGAGCAAGGTAAAATTTATTATCATTGCGGCTATGTTAGAAAAAATCAAGCAATTTAATTTTAATCGACTGTGGATAGGCATTATTATTGGATTACTAACGCCTTTTACTTCATTTTTTTTATATTGGCTGTTTAAGTATTATTACATTAGTTTTCCAAACAGATTTATATGGTTTTTGAAATTAGGCGATATGTGGGAAGGCGTTGTAAAATTATGTGTGCTTACTAATTTGATTCCGTTTTATTTATTTTTGAATAAAAATAAAAACCGTGCAGCAGCAGGAATTATAGCATCTACAATGATGTTCGTATTTTACATTATTTATTTAATGTATTTCAGTGAAAATGAATAAACATAAAAGAATTTAATTCAATGAAGTATTTCATCATAGCAGGCGACCCATCAGGTGATTTACACAGTTCGCATTTTATCAGAGAATTGCTGAAATTAGATATTAATGCCGAAATTGATTTTATTGGTGGTCAAAAAATAGCAGAAGTATTAAACAAATCTCCCTTAATACCACTTGAACGCACTGCATTTATGGGCTTTATAGATGTATTGAAAAATATAAAAACCATTCTTGAAAATTTTCGTATTGTAAAACAACATTTATTAAAACATTCTTATGATGTTATCATTTTAGTAGATTATCCAGGATTTAATTTGAAAATGGCAAAGTGGTGTAAGCAACAGAAAATGAAAGTATATTACTATATTTCTCCTACTGTTTGGGCGTGGAAAGAAAATAGAGTGCATCAAATTATTCAATATGTAGATAAATTATTCACCATTCTTCCGTTTGAAACAGAGTTTTACAAAAAATATAATTATGATGTAGAATTTGTAGGACATCCTTTGTTAGACAGTATCAATGGAAACACAGTCAAATTAACCCGAGAAGAATTAATCCAAAAATATCATTTGCCAAACAAACCATTTATTGCAGTATTGCCAGGTAGCAGATTGCAGGAAATACAAAGCATTTTACCGCAAGTCCAAAAAGTTTTTCATCATTTTCCTGAACATCATTTTTTAATAGCAGGAATTTCAAGGTTTTCAAAAGATACTTATGAAAAATATTTGTCCGACAATTCAAGTGTTATTTATGACGATACTTATGCTATAATGAAATTTTCAGATGCAGGAATCATCAAATCAGGCACATCTACTATGGAAGCCGCTCTAATGAATTTACCGCAAGTAGTTGTTTACAAAGGGGGTAATGTATCTTATTGGATTGCCCGCTTACTTGTCAGAAATATCAAATATATAAGTATAGTGAATTTAATCATGCAAAAAGAAGTAGTGAAAGAATTAATTCAATATGATTTAAATGTAAAAAACTTAAAACTTGAATTAGAAAAAATTTTATTTGATAAAGAAAATATATATCGCATAAAAAGTGAATATAGCGCAATGCGAGAAAAATTGGGCGGTGCAGGAGCATCTAAAAGATTAGCAGAAAAAATTTATTATTCATTGAAAAAATAAAAATGAATTTAGAAAAGAAATATTTGAACACATTAGCAATAATATTATTATTAAATCTATCCATTTATTCTCAAGAACTCATCAATATTGGCATATTTACTAATTCTCAACTTTCCTCTATAAAAATTTTATTTAGTGATAATTATTCAGCACAGATAGATAATTTATCTGAATTACATCGCATTGAAAAAGGGCAGTTTTATCTAATAGAAGCAGTACAGGACTCTTTTATTTTATTGACTAACAATAATGGTCAAAAAATAAAAGCAAAAAAATTCAATTTCTTTTCTCCTGATATTAACCATTCACAATTTTCAATTCTCACCAATCATCATAAAAAAGAGCGAACATATAAAGGACACTTGAGTATTACTGCTGTCAATGGAAATTTAAAACTTATCAACACACTTGAATTAGATGAATATGTTTGTGGAGTTGTAAATGCAGAAGTAGGTAAAGGCAGGCATCCTGAGTTTTACAAAGCACAGGTCTTGCTCATCAGAACTTACGCACTATCTCATTTGTATAAACATTTACCCGAAGGATTTAATCTTTGCGACCAGGTGCATTGTCAGGTATATCATGGTATTTGTCAATCTTCCATTATTGCAGATGCGGTGCAACAAACCCACGATGAAGTTATTGTAGATAAAGATTTAAACTTAATCGTTGCCGCTTTTCACAGTAACAGCGGCGGCGAAACCGTGAATTCAGAAGATATTTGGGGCAGTAAAAAAGATTATTTAAGAAGCGTGAAAGACACATTTAGCATTGGAATGCCATCTTATTATTGGCAAAAACAAATTCCCGTAAAAGCGTGGTTAGATTATCTCAAAAAATACAAGTATCCCGTCAATGATACCGAAGCCATTAATTACGCTTTGAATTTTAAACAATATAATAGATTAGTATATTTACAATACCGCAATGTCAAAATACCACTTAAAGAAATCAGAAACGATTGGAAATTAATGTCAACATTCTTTGACATATTTCCCAATAACACAAGAGATACTATTATATTGAAGGGCAAAGGATTTGGTCACGGCGTTGGACTATCACAAGAAGGCGCAATGAAAATGGCAAAATTAGGATATAGTTACAAAGATATTATTCATTATTATTTTCAATATGTGATATTAATAGATTTGAAAAAACTGAATTTTTTTAAGAATGAGTAACTTACTCTTCTCTATCCAAATAATCTTTATAGATATGAATTTTTATTAGTTCTATAAAATTATCTCTTTCCATTTTTCTAATTAATCGTATAGACACTTCACAGATTTCGTGGTCATTAAAAATCAAAATCAATTTATTTTTATTTTCATTCACTTCAACTTTAGTTATATCTCTGTAAAAAAATTTTTTATGAGAAAACAATCCGCTATTAATTTCAAAATGGGTATTATGCACAACACAAAAAGGATTAAAATATAACCACGATAAATATACCAAAGACACAGCAAAAATAAATGCTGAATAAATATGATAAACTGTATAGGTTTTAAAACTATAATAAGTAACAGCGCCACTAATCATCACAATCAATAGCATTAGTATCATCAAATACCTTCTTCTTTCAATATACACAGGATATTTTTCAGGCAGTTGCATAATGTTTTTCATTTATGCCTTTAATAAAATCGCTTATCAGATAAGCCAATAATTTTCCTGTTTTGTAATCGGCTCTTAAATGTGCCGTTTCAGGTGCTCCTTCTGCAAGATGTAAATATACACAATTTAATTGATTGGAACAAAAATAAATGTATTTTCTGGCATCAATAGGTGAAATACCTGAACTGGTGCGGGCACTGGAAGGCACATTGGTTATAGCATCTAAATCTAATTCCAATCCACAAGGCAATCCATTATCTGATAAAAAATTAACCACATTCCTCATTGCCTCATTCCAACTTAATTTTTCTCTGATGAAAATATCTTCATAAGTGTAAAAACTAACGGGCTTTGTAGCAATATATTCCAGAATATTTTGTGCAATGTATTGTTCGTGCATTCCTAAAATGTAGTAATAATTGATATATCCATCTTCCATAGCATATCTAAATGCATTACCACTATGCCTTCCTTCCATTACACGCAAATCAGAATGAGCATCGCAATTGATGATATTAATTTTTTGTTGAAAAATCTTACAAGCACTTTTAATAATCGGATAACTATTATTGTGTCCACCACCTATGACAATAGGTATTTTCCCACTTTCAAAAACATTTAGAACAACCTCCTCTACCCTACTATCTAACACGCTTACCAAATGCCTTAATTCTTTTAATTCTTCTTTATTTTTAGGATTTAATTTTTCTGCTTGTCTCATCAAATCATCTACATCAACCGCACCCAACAATAAAATATTTTCTGCATTTAAAAAACAATTATTTTGCATAGATAAAAAACTCCTCATTGCCGCACCAAATGCAGAATACGCCCCTGCTCTGCCCCAATTAGCCCGCACACCTATATCTTCTGGAATGCCAAGTATCACAAATTGGGCTGTGCTATTTTTCAAATCTTCTTTCCATTTATCAGAACTGCTTACCCATTGTATTTTTTCTCCAATTTTTTCCTCACCTTCTCTATGAGAAAAATATTGATGTATATCTAAAATTTGAACTCCCATAAAATTTATTTAATCGGTTTGCATAATCCTGAAAAGTTCTTTAATTTTGAAGGTTGTAAATTAAGTGTATGAATTCTGTTTTTTCAAAACAATCATTCAATTCTTCTACTCAATGCAGTGTTTTAAAGGATTTGGAATCATTGAGAAATAAAAGAAAAGAAGAAGATTTATTACTTTTAGAAATAAAAAATATTTTACATAAATCATTTAGAAAAAATTACACTTTTGAATTCTCATTAAATGAAAATCAATTGTTGAACGATGAAGAAATTCCACAAGAAAATATTTACACTTTACAAGAAATAGAAAAAATATGTGTTTTGTATCGCTTAAAATTTTTAGATGCATCTCACTTCAAAAATCCCATCCCTTCTGTTGCAGAAGTCAAAATTGAATATCTAAACGATACCTATAACAAAAACATTTCAGGACTTAAAATTGCATCCTATTATGAATGTTTTAATCAATACAATTACCCCCAAAATTTTGGTATTTTATTTGCCCCCACTATCAATGGTCATTATTACCTTATTCATCGCTGGGGCGAGCCCATCTCTAAAAAAAGAAAATGGCAATACTTTCCATTAAGAACCTTTGAAACACTTGCTCTTTCTGTAATTTTATTTACACTGATAGTAGATTTAATTTTACCTACTCATTTAATTACTTTAGACCGCACGGCTACTTACTGGTGTGGTTATAGAATTGGTGTATTTTTTCATTTGCTCATCTTTTTTGGTGGTCTCACAATGTTTGTCGTTATTAGTTTCTTCAAAAATGTCAGCAAAAATATTTGGGATAGTATTTGAAAAAATAATTTAAATTCAATCTAAACAAATTGTTACTTATTATTACAATCAATGCTCAGAGGGATGTTGTAAATTTAATATTGAAAGAACATTCAACAAAAATCCACTTTTAAGCAAAATTGTTTATACATTTGCGGGCAAAAATTTGAAACTATGGCAAAAGGCATCTTTAGTTACTCCATCGGAAAAAAATTGATTAT
Organism: Bacteroidota bacterium; assembly: GCA_040758575.1. Classification (GTDB taxonomy): domain Bacteria; phylum Bacteroidota; class Bacteroidia; order B-17B0; family Aurantibacillaceae; genus BPGX01. Next base: position 93,223 of record JBFLVH010000007.1, read on the forward strand.
GGGGCTCACAGGTATTTTCCTCATTCTCTTCCTCATTGTCCATTGTGGTATTAATGCACTGGTTTTTCTAAATGATGGTGGCAAAACATTTAATGAAGCCGCTGAATTTATGGGGCACAATTGGCTAATGCGAACTTTGGAAGTTCTCTTGTTTGCAGGATTTATTGCACATATTGTTCAATCACTTGTTCTCACCCTTGAAAATAAAAAAGCCAGAAAAATTGGCTATGCCGTTAGTAATGCCAATGCCAACTCAAAATGGTATAGCCGCTCTATGGGATTGCTTGGCACATTAATTTTAATCTTCTTAATTATCCATCTCAAACACTTTTGGGTAGTGAGCCGCTTTACTGACCATATTACAAGTGGTGAAGAAACACTCTATGATGAAATGAAAGAAGTATTTTCTAACCCTATTCCTGTTATTATATATGTATTAGCAATGATTTCACTTTCCTACCATCTAATGCACGGCTTTCAATCTGCTTTCCAAACATTAGGGCTTAATCATAAAAAATACACGCCTGTTATCAAAAAAATCGGATTTATTTATTCAATCATCATTCCATTATTGTTCGCCTTAATGCCACTGGCTTTTTACTTTGGAATTATTAAATAATACATTTTTTTATTACAGAAAAACTGGATAAATCAACCTCATTAAATCTACCAATATGGCTACATCACCCAAATTAGATGCAAAAATACCAGATGGACCATTAGCAGAAAAATGGACAAAATTCCGTTCTACTGTTCCTCTGGTAAATCCTGCCAATAAAAGAAATCTTGAAATTATAGTTGTTGGAAGCGGTTTAGCAGGAGCATCTGCTGCTGCATCTCTGGCTGAATTAGGATATAAAGTAAAAGTATTTTGCTTTCAGGACTCTGCACGTCGTGCCCACAGTATTGCCGCACAAGGCGGTATCAATGCTGCAAAAAATTATCAAAACGACGGCGATAGTGTTTATCGTTTGTTTTATGATACCATCAAAGGTGGCGACTACCGTGCCCGCGAAGCCAATGTTTATCGCCTTGCAGAAGTATCTGCCAATATCATTGACCAATGCGTAGCGCAAGGCGTTCCTTTTGCCCGTGAATATGGCGGATATTTAAGCAATCGCTCTTTTGGAGGAACACAAGTGCAAAGAACTTTTTATGCTGCTGGACAAACAGGTCAGCAATTATTGTTGGGTGCTTACAGTGCTTTAATGAGACAGGTGGCACTCGGTCAGGTAGAAATGTTCACCCGCCACGAAATGCTGAATATCGTTATTATTGATGGAAAGTGCAGAGGTATTATAGCCAGAAATTTAATTACTGGAGAATTAGAAAGACACTTCGGACACGCCGTTATTCTTGCATCTGGCGGATATGGCAATGTTTTTTATCTTTCTACTAATGCTATGGGCAGCAATGTTACTGCTATCTGGAAAGCCCATAAAAAAGGTGCATTCTTTGGAAATCCTTGTTTTACCCAAATTCACCCTACTTGTATTCCCGTTTCAGGGGACCATCAATCTAAATTAACGCTAATGTCTGAATCACTCAGAAATGACGGAAGAATCTGGGTACCCAAAAAATTAGAAGATGCCAAAGCCATTAGAGAAGGAAGATTAAATCCAAACGACATTAAAGAAGAAGACAGAGATTATTATTTGGAAAGAAGATATCCCGCATTTGGAAACCTTGTTCCCCGTGATGTAGCCAGCCGTGCAGCCAAAGAAAGATGCGACGCTGGTTACGGTGTAAACGCTACTGGTGAAGCCGTGTTCTTAGATTTCGCATACAACTTAAAGTATAAATACGGTATGATGGAAGCCCACAAACGCGGCATTAAAAATCCTACTGAACAACAATTAAAAGAACTTGGAAAACCAATAGTAGAAGAAAAATATGGCAACCTGTTTGATATGTACAAACAAATAACAGGTGTAGATCCTTATGAAAACCCCATGATGATTTATCCTGCCGTACACTATACAATGGGCGGTTTGTGGGTAGATTATCATCTTATGACAACTATTCCCGGCCTTTACGCACTTGGAGAAGCCAATTTCAGCGACCACGGTGCTAATCGTCTTGGAGCATCTGCTCTGATGCAAGGACTGGCAGATGGGTATTTTGTAATACCTTATACTATTGGTGCTTATTTAAGTAATGAAATTAAAACCAAGCCCATTTCTACCAATCATGAAGCATTTGTAGAAGCAGAAAATGAAGTGAAAGACCAAATCAATAGATTGATGAATGTAAAAGGAAAACATTCCGTAGACCATTTCCACAAAAAGTTAGGTAAAATTATGTGGAACAAGTGCGGAATGGCAAGAAATGCTAAGGGCTTACAAGAAGCCATTTCTGAAATCCGTGCATTAAGAGAAGAATTTTGGAAGGATGTTAAAGTACCAGGAAGCGATAAAGAATTTAATCCCGAATTAGAAAAAGCAGGTAGAGTGGCAGATTTTCTGGAACTTGGAGAGTTAATGTGCATAGATGCACTTCATAGAAATGAAAGTTGTGGTGGACATTTTAGGGAAGAATATCAAACCGAAGATGGTGAAGCATTAAGAGACGATGAAAACTTTAGTTATGTAGCTGCCTGGGAATTTAAAGAATTAGGCAAATGGGAATTACATAAAGAAGAACTGAAATTTGAAAACATCAAAATAGCACAGAGAAGTTACAAGTAAAAAATATTACATAAAAATTACTCTTATGAAAATCACTCTTAAAGTTTGGAGACAAAAAAATAGAAATGATGCAGGAAGATTTGAGACCTATCAATTAGACAATGTCTCACCTGATATGTCTTTCCTGGAAATGTTTGATGTATTAAATGAAAAACTCATTAATGAAGGAAAAGAACCGGTTGCCTTTGACCACGATTGCCGTGAAGGCATTTGCGGAATGTGTAGTATGTACATCAATGGCAGACCTCACGGACCATTAAGAGGCGTAACTACCTGTCAATTACATATGCGTTCTTTCAAAGACGGTGATACTATTGTAGTAGAGCCATGGCGTGCTAATTCTTTTCCTGTTATCAAGGATTTATCTGTTGATAGAAGTGCATTTGACAGAATTATACAGGCAGGAGGATACATTTCTGTAAATACTGGGATGGCCAGAGATGCTAATACTATACTAGTTCCAAAAGAAAATGCAGATAAAGCATTTGCTGCCGCGGCTTGCATTGGATGTGGTGCCTGTGTTGCTGCTTGTAAAAACGCTTCTGCTATGCTTTTTGTATCAGCCAAAGTTTCCCAACTTGCGTTATTACCACAAGGACAAATTGAAAGAAAAGAAAGAGTTTTAAATATGGTTAAACAAATGGATGAAGAAGGTTTTGGGAACTGCACCAATACTGGTGCCTGCGAAGCCGAATGCCCCAAGGGAATATCTTTGGAAAACATTGCTCGTATGAATAGAGAATATATTTGTGCATCTTTGACATCAGAAAAGTAAAATTTTTCTTGTAAATAACTGATTTCTTCATCATATTTGCAGCCCCAAAAATTCTGGTCCCATAGCTCAGCCGGTTAGAGCACCTGACTCATAATCAGGGGGTCCTTGGTTCGATCCCAAGTGGGACCACAACGTAGTATCTAAAATTCAGTAAGTTTTTTCTTAAACATTTCAGGTTAAAAAAATTCAGAAACTACTCATTATAACTTAACTAAATAAGTGAGTAGTTTAACAAAACCTATTCTACTATATTCAACTTTTTTATGGCATCCAGAGATGCTAATTGTTCTGCTTGCTTTTTATTATAGTGCACTCCCTCTGATATTTTTTCATCATTGAGAAATAATGCTACTTTGAATAATTGCTGATTTGAATCTTTTTGAATATCTTCAATATGATACTTTATCTTCCATTTATACTTCTGTGCTAACCTTAATATTTGTGACTTATAATCAGTATCTTCCATCTCAGTAACTTCCTCTAATTGTTCTAATATTTTATTTTTTATAAACTCTTCTGCAAAAAATAAACCTTTATCTAAATAAATAGCCCCTATCAATGACTCTACAATATCACAATAAATGGATGATTTTTCTAATTCTGTATCTTTTAATTGATGTTTTATCCATTTATCAAGATGTAATTTGAAAGCAACTTCTTTAAGTATATTTTTATTTACCAGTTTTGTTCTTAACTTGGATAATTCACCTTCTGATAAATTAGGGTATTTCTTAAATAAATAGGTAGCAATGACTAAACTTAACACCGCATCTCCCAAAAATTCTAATCGTTGATAATTATAATTAGCTTTTTGACTGGAATGGGTAAATGCTTCTTTGTAAAAACTGATATTATTAATCTTAAATCCTAAAAAATGTTCTAATTGTTTTTGGTAATTATCTTTTTTATTGAATAAAAACTTAAACAAAACTAAAAATTTGATTTTTGCTTACAATAATATGAATAAAACACTGCTTTAGTGCTTTTTAGAGAATATAAAAATTTGTTTAATTTTCAAACTTCTTAATAACAACAGCAGCATTATGTCCTCCAAACCCAAATGTATTGCTCATTGCCACATTCACTTTTCTATACTGTGCTTTGTTGAAAGTTAAATTGAGTTGAGGATCAATTTCAGGATCATCAGTAAAATGATTAATAGTAGGTGGTATAGCATCATTAACAACTGCTAAAGTAGTAGCAATAGCTTCTATAACTCCTGCTGCACCTAATAAATGCCCAGTCATTGATTTGGTTGAACTAATATTTAATTTGTAAGCATGTTCACCAAATAGAGAAACAATAGCTTTTAATTCTGCTACATCTCCAAGTGGTGTAGATGTTCCGTGTGTATTGATATAATCAACATCTGCTATACTTAATCCTGCATCTTGAAGGGCTCTTTGCATCACTAACTTGGCACCCAAGCCATCGGGATGTGGTGCAGTGATGTGATAAGCATCGGCACTCATTCCTCCTCCTACTACTTCGGCATATATTTTTGCCCCTCTATTTAAGGCATGTTCTAATTCTTCCAAAACTAATGCGCCTGCTCCTTCACCTAATACAAATCCATCTCTGTCTTTATCATAAGGGCGAGAAGCGGTGAGGTAATTTTCATTGTTAGTACTTAAAGCTTGTGCGGCGTTAAATCCACCAATACCAGATTCATTGATAGCGGCTTCACTTCCGCCCGTAACTATAGCAATGGCTTTTCCCCATCTGATATAGTTAAAGGCATCTATAATAGCATTGGTAGAAGAAGCACAAGCGGATACAGTAGTAAAATTAGGACCTCTTAATCCATAGCGAATAGAAATATGTCCACTGCAAATATCAGCAATCATTTTAGGGATAAAGAAAGGATTAAATCGGGGTGTTCCATCGCCTTTTGCAAAAGCAAATGTCTCTTGTTGAAATGTATCTAATCCTCCTATTCCTGACCCCCAAATGACACCAACTTCATCTTTGTTGATATTATCACCTGCTATACCAGATTCAGTAATGGCTTGAACGGCTGCTGCCATTCCATAATGAGTATAAGTATCTACTTTTCTGGCTTCTTTTTTGTCAAAATAATCTAAAACATTAAAATTTTTGACCTCGCAGGCAAATCTGGTTTTGAATTTTGAAGCATCAAACCGAGTAATAGGCCCGGCACCGCTTACACCTTTAAGAAGATTGTTCCAGTAATCTGTTACATTATTTCCCAAAGGTGTAATGGCGCCGATACCAGTAATTACTACTCTTTTAGGGGCAGTCATTCAAATTATTTTTTTACATTGGACTCAATGTAGGCAATGGCTTCTCCTACTGTAGAAATTTTTTCTGCTTGCTCATCTGGAATAGCAATGTCAAATTCTTTTTCAAATTCCATAATGAGTTCCACAGTGTCTAATGAATCTGCGCCTAAATCGGTGAATTTAGCTGTTTCTGTTACTTCTTTTTCATCTACACCTAACTTGTCTACAATAATTGATTTTACTTTGCTTGCAATTTCTGACATAGTTTTTGATTTTTAAGGCGGCAAATTTAATAAATAATGTTTTTAATTTCCAAAAATGAATTTTTAACAATTATCCCACCTGATATTATTCTAATTTTGTGCCTGAAATTAAATTGAATGGAAGATACTATCACTAATAAAGTTGCACAAAGTCCTTTGATTACTATTGACCTTAAAGATTTTTATCCTAATGATAATGAATATATGTTATTTGACATTGCTGATTATTTATATGAGCGATTGATACTAAAAGAAAAAGATTTCAGGCAAGCATTACAATCATTAGATATTGAAAAATATCAAGATAAATATGTAGGAATTTATTGTTCTGAAGATGTGATAATACCTCAATGGTCTTATTTATTGATAGTTACTCGTTTGCATCCACTGGCTAAAAATATATTTTTTGGGAATAAGGAAAATATCATTCAAAAAATTATTTTAGATAAAATTAAAAATTTAGATATCAATTTATATAAAGATAAACCTATTGTAATCAAAGGTTGTTCAGATGTAAAAATAGAAATAGAAGCATACATAACACTAGTGAATCAACTAATGAAAGTAGCCAAAAGTATTATGTATGGTGAGCCTTGTAGCACAGTTCCTTTATTTAAGAGAAAATGAATTAATAATGAAAATAACTGTTCTAAGAAAGTATTCAATAAGTATGTTGAAATTAATAATGCTTAAAGAACCCACCCCTAAATCCCCTCCCTACACAAGTAGGGAGGGGACTTCAAGGGGAGGGTTAGTAATATGGGATTATCTTTTGCCTGTGGCAAAAGATAATCCCACTAAAAACCTCACCCCTTTAATTCTCCTCTTCCGCCTTTGGCGGAAAAGGGGCTGGGATGAGGTTATTACATGGACAAAATTGATTTATCTCTCATTCTTTTCTATCCTCATTTTCCAAAATTTATTTTCACAAAAAAACCATTCTTTTCAAATAGCATTGCTTAAATACAATGGCGGCGGTGATTGGTATGCTAATTTAGAAACTTCTCTGCCCAACTTAATTAAATTTTGTAATAAAGAACTGAAAACCAACATTCATCCTGAACAAGCCATTGTAGAACCTTATTCTAAAGATATCTTTAAATATCCTTTTGTGCATATTACAGGACACGGCAATATCATATTTTCAGATGCAGAAGCAGAAAATTTGAGAAAGTATTTAATAGCAGGAGGATTTTTACACATCAGTGATAATTATGGATTAGACAAATACATTCGTAGAGAAATGAAAAAAGTTTTTCCTGAATTAGAATTTGTAGAATTACCATTCAGTCATCCAATTTATCATCAAAAATTTAATTTCCCTAATGGATTGCCTAAAGTACACGAACACGACAACAAAGCACCACAAGGTTTTGGCTTAATTTATCAGGGCAGATTGGTTTGCTTTTACGATTATGAATGTGATTTAGGAGATGGTTGGGAAAATCCTGAAGTGCATAATGATTCACCTGCCAAACATTTAGACGCATTAAAAATGGGAGCCAATATTATTCAGTTTGTTTTTACACAATAATTTTATTCCCACCTTAAAATTTGTGCAGGCGACATTTTATTGATTAAAAAAGTAGGTAAAAACATAAATATCAAACAATTTAAAATTGTTCCGACATTCAGTAATATCCAGTCCAGCCAATTCCATTCAACAGGGATATAATCAATGTAGTATGCTTCGGGATTAAGTGTGAAGATATGATAATGTTGTTGAATAATAATCAGAGCAATCGCAATAAAATTTCCGAAAAATAATCCCCAACTTAATATCCTTAATGAAATGAATAAGAATATATTTTTAATGCTTTTATGATTCATTCCAATGGCATTAAGAATTCCGATAAGTGTAACTTTTTCAAGTATGAGTATAATAATTGCCGATACCATATTTACAGCCGCTACCATTAACATCAATACAATAATAATAATAGCATTTACATCAATCATTTCCAGCCAATTAAAAATATTGCTATATAATTCTTCTGCGGACACTAATTTATAATTGTAAGGTAAAACATCAATGATTTGCTCAATAATATCTTCGCTGCTTACATTTTCTTTTCCATAAATTTCAACTTGAGAAAATTCATTTGATTTCCATTGATTGATTTTTTGAATGATTTTAGCATCACCATAAATAAGTTGATTATCTAACTCTCCCATTTGCGGATGAATAATGGCATTCACATAAAAATCTCTTGACCTGTAATCAATTTTTTCTTCGCCATCATCATTTTTAGTTTTGGTAATGAAATAAAGTATAATCTTTTGATGAAGTTGAATCTGCATTTTATCTGCCAATTTTTTGGAAATAACAATTTGTTTGTTAATACCTGTATCAGAGTATTGTGGAAATTGTCCTTCCAATAAATAAGGTTGAAGTATTTGCCAATTAAAATGAGAAGTTACACCTTTGAATACTACACCTTCGTTTTCTTCTTTAATTTTTAGAATAGCATTTTTGATGCAAACAGGTTGAGCATCAGAAATAATGGGATATTTTTGAAGCAATGCAAGTGTATCTGCTGAAAGAGTGAGAGGATAAGTGGTAATATCGTGAGAAGTTTGATAAGGCATAATCACTACATCAGAGGTTAAACTTTTAAGTTTAGAAGTAATTTGATGCTTGAATCCTCTAATCACAGCCACAGAAAGAATCATAATGACAACGCCTAATGCAACTGCAATAGCCCCAATTTTAATAGCAGGCGAAGAAATATTATTTTCAGAACTTTTGTAAGTCCATAATTTTTTTGCAATGAAAAATGCTGAATGAAACATAGTGCAAATATCCAATGAATTTTAATAATATGCAATTGAAATCTATCTGTTTAACTTATATGAATTTATTGTTTTATCTTAGTTGGCTTTAAAATATGCTTGAAACACAAAGATTTTTAATTTTGCATGTTGCCACGAATTCACGAATTAGCCACAAATACACGAATAATTCTTAATTCTTAATTCTTAATTCTTAATTCTTAATTTTTAATTTTATTTTCTCTCGCAAAGACACAAATAACACAAAGATTCTTAATTTTTAATTATTAATTTTTAATTTTATTTTCTCTCTCTCTTTTCACTTCAATTATATTTTTTACTACTTTTGCCTGCATAATAATTTTTCCACATGAAAATTCAATTCAAAAAAGAATATTTGATAGCCATTGTAGTTATTTTTGCTATTGCTTGTCTTTATTGGGGAATCAAATTCTTAAAAGGTGTAGAAATGTTTTCAAAAAAAACAGTTCTCTATGCTACTTATCCCAGATTAGATAATTTAATTGAAGCCAATCCGGTATTGGTAAATGGATATAAAATAGGCACTGTCAATAAAATTTCACTTATTAAAAGACATGGTAAATATGAAGTATTGGTTAAAATGTTGATAACTCAAAATGTAGAAATTCCTAAAAATTCTGTTGCACGAGTAATTAGCACGGACTTATTAGGTTCCAAAGCCATTGAAATTACTTATGGCAACAGTTTAGAATTGGCTATGGAAAACGACACGCTTTTATCTGAAGCAGAACAGGGCTTAAAAGAAGCGGTAGACAAAAGAATAGCCCCGCTTCAAGCAAAAATTGAAAATTTAATTGGTTCAATAGATAGTGTGGCAACAATCGTTACTTATGTTTTAAATAAAACATCCAGACAAAATATCATTGCTTCTCTTGAAAGCACAAGAAAAGCCATTTTAAGTTTGGAACACACGGCTCAAACTTTTGAACAGGATGCAGAAAAAATTTCTCAAATTATAAATAAACTGAATTCTATTCTCACTACTTTAGATAAAAATTTGCCTCAAATTACAAAAAACTTAAACCAACTTTCTGACAGTTTAGCAAATGCTCCGATTAAAAATACTATCAAAGATTTAAACAAAACATTAGCCGAAACAAAAGTGTTATTTGCCAACATTAACGATGGTAAAGGCACATTAGGAAAATTGGCGAAAAATGACTCTGTTTACAACAATCTGAACAAATCATTAGCCAATCTTGAAAAACTATTAGGTGATTTAAAAGAACATCCAAAAAGATATGTTCATTTTTCATTATTTGGTAAAAAGGAAAAAGTAAAAAATTAATCTATGGCAAGTATTATTTTTATTTTGATATTTATTTCTGCAGTAGTGTTATTCACTATAAATGCCCGCAAAATCAAAAGAAATATTTTGTTGGGTAAAGATGTTACATTTGAATCTACGCCGGAAGAACGATTACAAAATATGATACGTGTGGCGTTAGGTCAAAGTAAAATGGTTACTCGTCCTGTGGCTGGAATCTTGCATATTTTTGTTTATGCAGGTTTTATTTTAATCAATATTGAAGTGTTAGAAATAATATTAGATGGAATTTTTGGAACACATAGAATGCTTTCAGTGTTAGGTGGATTTTATGATTTTTTAATTGGATTCTTTGAAATACTGGCTGCATTGGTTTTTGTAAGTGTTGTAATTTTCTGGATAAGAAGAAATATCTTAAAACTTAAAAGATTTGCCCATTCTGATTTACAGGGCTTTCCTTTCAAAGATGCCAATTTTATTTTAATAATGGAAATGATTTTAATGACCGCTTTAATGCTTTCCAATGCCTCAGATAAAATTTTACAAACAAGACAAATTGAACATTATGTGCAGGCAGGAAGTTTTCCTGTATCTTCATTATTTATTCCAATGTTGCAAAATCTTTCAACAGAAAGTTTAATTCTTATTGAAAGAACATTTTGGTGGATACATATCATCGGTATTCTTGTATTTTTGAACTATTTACCTATTTCAAAACACCTGCACATTATATTAGCATTTCCAAATACTTATTTTTACAATCCTCGCACACCACTTGGAAAATTTAGAATTATCAAAGAAGTAAGCGATGTAGTAATACCTAATTTTAATCCTGAATATACACCATCTACCGATGCCAACGCCGAAGTTACATTTGGTGCAAAGGATGTTTTTGACCTTAGCTGGAAGCAACTTTTGGAAGCATATACTTGCACTGAATGCGGAAGATGCACATCTGTTTGCCCACAAAATATTACTGGAAAAAAATTGTCTCCAAGAAAAATAATGATGAGTGTAAGAGATAGATTAGAAGAAGTAGGAAAAAACATTGATAAAAATAATGGGCAATTTGTAAATGATGGAAAAAATTTATTTTCTTACATTTCAGAAGAAGAAATATGGGCTTGTAATACCTGTAATGCCTGTGCAGAAGAATGCCCTGTTAATATCAATCCGTTGGCAATCATTATGGAATTAAGATACAATTTGATATTAGAACAAAGTAAAGCCCCAGCATCTTTGAATGCAATGCTATCAAATATTGAAAACAATGGTGCTCCCTGGCAATTCTCTAATGCAGACAGATTAAAATGGGCAGAAGGGTAATTTAATCAAAACATCAATCCCATTGTAATGTAAGGCATAATGGGCAGTTGATAAATGATGTTGTAAGTGAATCTATCTACATAAAAAATATTTTTTCTATTGTACACATTTGTTGCACCTGCATTGAGTTCTAATTTTGTTTTTTCATTGAAATGATAAAAATATCTGAAACCAATATCTAATCGGTGATAATCAATTAATCGGGCAGAATTAAGTTCCCCTGGAATAAATCCTAAATTGGCATTGGCATTGGTATAATTAAAGTTAATGTTGTTATTAAATTGTATGTTCGGGTAAAAGCCCTGTGTGGGCGTGAAAGGATAAGGCGAACCAAAATTCCATCTGAGATTAATTTCGTATTGTTTTTTATTTCCAAAGTTGTAAGATACAACTGCATTCAAATTATGCCTTCTGTCAAAAATAGGTGGATATTCAAAAACCTCTCCGGTAGTGGCATTTCCGAGCCATCTGTGAGTAAGCATATATGAATAGACAATCCAAACATATAATTTTTTACTCTCATATTTGAGAGTGAAATCTGCTCCCATTGCATCGCCTTGTTCTATTACATAAACTTTTTTGAAATTATCAGGAATGTTTTGATTGATTTGATTATCATCATAAATCTTGTCTCTATTTATATTGATGATGGTGTTGAAAAATTTATAATAACCCTCTGCATTGAATTCAAAAAACTTCAGAAAATCATATTCAAATCCAGCCACGGCGTGCCACGCCTTCTGCACAGAAGAAGAAGTTTGTTTTTTATTTCCATTTTTATCTAAATAAACATTAGGAAATTGGTCGCTATCAGGTCCGTGAATGTATCCGTAAAATAAATTTACAACATCTCTATCAGAATTAGCACTGAATAAAGATTGAGAATACATACCACCTGCTGCTTTCATTCTGAAAGTATTGGTAATATTGTATTTCAATCCCATTCTTGGTTCTGGTGAAAAGACATTTAATGTGGCATAATATTGCGTTCTGATTCCTGGCTCAATTACTAAATGTTTGTCTAACAATACCCATCTAAATTTGGCATAAGCACCAACATTAGCAGTAGACCTTTGTTCATTGATAGGCGAAAAATTTGGATTTTGCACTTCATAATCTGTATTCAAAATATTAATATCTATTCCAAAGCGAATGTCATTTCTTCCAACAAATCTTACAAAATTGTATCCTGCATCAAAATTGCTAACACTACTGGTTTTAATATCTCCTGTAATAGTATTATTGGTAAATTTTATTTTGTAATTGGAAAGATTGACAAATCCATCCATTATTAAATTAGAGTTAGGTGGGATAAGATAAAAAGTTGTGCCTCCACCTGTATTTTTCCAGTTAAATGTTGCAATGTTTTTAAAATCTGCTTTATCATTAAAGCTAAATCCGAAAAAATTAATTTTAGAACCACTTTGTGTGTTAAAAGAAGTTTTAGCATAAATATCTGTGAAATAATATGGTAAGCCATTGGCATTATTCACATTGTTAGTAAAATCGCCTGCGTATTTGTAAATAACAGGTGAAGTTTGTGGCAAATAAGAATGCTTGGCAGAAAGTATAAATGAAGCCCCTGCCCTATTGCTATCTTGCTTGATAATTGGACCTTCCAGAGTTAATTTTGAAGAAAAAGTAGACGCTTGAATTTTACCTGATACATTTTTTTTGTTGCCATCTTTTGTGCGAACATCCATAATAGCAGAGTTTCTTCCACCATATTCTACATTAAATCCTGCTGAATACACATCTGCTTGTTTGATAATATCATTATCAAATACAGAAAATAATCCCAATGAATGAAATGGATTGAAAATGGTCATTCCATCTAATAAAATTTTGTTTTGAACAGGCAGGCCGCCACGAATGTAAATTTGTCCGCCCTGATCACCAGTAGACACAACGCCTGGCAATACCTGTAAATACTGGGCAATATCTGGTTCTCCTATACTGGGCAATTTGCTAATAACAATAGGGTCAATTTTGGTTACAGAAATATTGACTTTTTCAGTTTTATCTGTTTGTGTAGCAGATACTTCTACTTCCTGCAAGCGAATACTCTTTCTTTCGCCATAATATTTTTTATTGATGATGCTGTTTTCTTTTACAACGAGCACTTCCTGCAATGTATCAAATTCAAGAGAAGTAATTACAAGGGTTTGAGTGCCTGCGGGAACTTTTGTAAGTGTGAAATATCCATTAAAATCAGTACTTGTACCGATAGTAGTGCCTTTGATATACACATTACAAAATGCTGCTGACTCACCCGTTGATTTGATGTATACAACACCTTTGATAGTGCCATATTTTTGTGGTTGAGAAAAAATATTTATAGCCGATAGAAAAAATACTGAAATTAAAATATACTTTGAAAAAGTGATTTTCATCATCTAAATTTTTTAGGGCTTGAAAGTAGTGTAAAGTTTAAGGTTTTGCAAAAATAGATTTTAGTTTTATTTGTATTTAAATTTACCGAAATTAGACGCAAAAAATTTTTTGTGAAAAAATATAGACCTGCATTGCTTGAAAAAATATGGAATTGGAATGTTCCAAGAGTTATTATTATTATTATTGATTTGGCATTAGCCGTATTTTCGTTATTAATGGCAATATTATTAAGATTTAATTTTGAATCCATTCCCGAAGCAGATAAAAAAAATATACCTTACAATGTTGTGATAATAATTATCGTAAAGTTATTTTACGAATTATTATTTGGTATTCACAAGGGAATGATGAGACATAGTAGTTCGCGTGATGCATTAAGAATCTTTTATTTTAATTTAAGTAGCAGTATTACCATTTTTATCATCAATTTTATCTGGCTGTATTTATACAAATATTTTGTATTTCCTACTTCTGTTATTATCATTGATTTGTTAGTGTCAATATTTTTAATGGTATCTATTCGTATTTTGATTAAAACACTTTATTTAGAATATAAAAATCCTTACAAAAATAAAAAATACATTTTAATATATGGTGCGGGAGAATCAGGTATTATCACTAAAAGAACCTTGGATAAAGATAATGCTTCACAATATAAAGTGATTGGTTTTATTGACGATGATGAGAAAAAGCAAGGCAAAAGAATTGAAAACACTTTAATTTATTCACCTGAAGATTTAGAAGATTTAGTGAAGAGTAAAAACATTGATGCTATTGTAATTAGCATTCAAAATTTACCTATTGAGAAAAAACAACAAATTGCAGAGAAAGCATTAAGTTTGAATTTGCAAGTTTTATATGTGCCACCTGTTTCAAAATGGTTGAATGGACAACTCAATGCATATCAAATAAAATCTATTAATATTGAAGATTTATTGGAAAGAGAGCCAATTAATCTGAATAATCCGAGAGTAAAGGAAACGCTTGAAAACAAAGTAATTCTCATAACAGGTGCTGCGGGCTCAATAGGAAGTGAAATTTCAAGACAATGTGCTTACTATAACCCCAAACACTTGATTTTATTAGACATTGCAGAAACACCATTGTACGAATTAGAGTTAGAAATGAAAGAAAAATTTCCGCAGTTATCTTTTGAAACGGTTATTGCAGATGTGAAAAATTTTGTTAGAATGAAAAGAGTTTTTGAGCATTTTCATCCTGAAATTGTTTTTCACGCGGCTGCATATAAGCATGTGCCTGTGATGGAAGAAAATCCATCTGAAGCCATTTACAATAATATTTTAGGTACCAAAGTTGTCGCAGATTTATCAGATGAATACAAAGTTGAAAAGATGATTTTAATTTCTACCGATAAAGCAGTTAATCCAACAAATGTAATGGGGGCTTCTAAAAGAATTGCAGAAATTTATGTTCAAAGTAAAAACAAATATTCTACAACGCAATACATCACCACTCGCTTTGGAAATGTATTGGGATCTAATGGATCTGTTGTTCTTAGATTTAAGAAACAAATTGAAAATGGTGGTCCTGTAACTGTAACTCATCCTGAAATTACCAGATTTTTTATGACCATTCCAGAAGCGTGCCAGTTGGTTTTAGAAGCTGCTTCAATGGGAAAAGGCGGTGAAATTTTTGTGTTTGATATGGGCAAGCCCGTGAAAATTTTAGACCTTGCTATTAAAATGATTAGATTGTCGGGGCTCAAAGAGAATCAGGATATTAAAATAGAATTTTCAGGATTGAGACCAGGTGAAAAATTATATGAAGAAGTATTAGCAGATGCAGAAACTACAATGCCTACACATCATCCCAAAATTTTAATAGGAAAAGTAAGAGAGTATGATTTTGAATTGGTAAAAAGAGAAATTGATAATTTAATTAAAGCATTTGATACCCAAAATAATTTTGAAATAGTAAAATTGATGAAGCAATTAGTGCCAGAGTTTTCCAGCAAAAATTCAGTGTTTGAAAAAATAGACAAATGATGATTAAAAATCTAATTACAAGCATTTTCTTACAAAAATTTGCAAGTGCTTAATTTTTACCTTACATTTGCGGCACTAAATAACAAAACGCTCGCGCAAGTGGCGTAATTGGTAGCCGCACCAGACTTAGGATCTGGCGCCGAAAGGCGTGGGGGTTCGAGTCCCTCCTTGCGCACTGAACCTGATAAGTTTTTATCAGGTTTTTTGTTTTAAATAACTTATTCCTCTTGATTATTTTTTAATTTCATCAATAAAATTTGGGGATTTTGAATAACAATTTTTTTACCTGCTAATACTTGATAATTTTTAACCTCTATATCATTTTCATTTTCAAGTTTATTTATTTCAACATTAATCATTTCAAATTGTAAGTTATTTTTTTGTACAAATACATAGTATTGATTGTTATAAAATACAAGAGCATTTTGAGGAATTGTATATGCGTGTTTATTTTCCACATAAATATCTGCTTGCATAAAAGTGCCGGGTATTAATGATTCATCGTATTGATTGAAATGACAATGTACATCTACTGTTCTATCAGAATTCACTATTTTATTGATGAGAATAATTTTACACTCGTGTATCTTTTGCGATTCAGAATTGGTAAATGCAGTTACCTTTTGACCAATCTTTATATATTGCAAATCATTTTCAAACACTTTGATGTTTAAGTGTATATCATTTGGATTGACTAATTCAAACAATACTTCCGATGCAGGAATATATTTTCCCACAGAATAATTAATTTTGGTTACATATCCATTGAAAGGTGCTGTGATGTTAATGCCTTTGCTGATTTTATCAGAAGTGAGTTGTGATGGTTGAATACCAATCATTGATAACTTTTCTTCCAATGCTTTAAGTTTAATTTTCGCATTTTCAAACTCTGCAAAAATTTGCTCTAATGTTTTCTCGCTAACTGCTTTTTGCTCTGCTAATTCTTTTTGTCGTGAATAATTTTTTTCAAGTGTAATGAGTAAAATCTTTGTGTTCAAATAATCTTCCTGTAATTGAATATATTGCGGGTCTTCAATGATGGCAATCACTTCACCTTTTTTAATAGGTGTGCCAGGTAAGAGATGTGTGTATTTTAAGTATCCGCCTAATGGAATACTCAAAGCATAAATATTTTGTGGCGGCACATCAATGTAACCTTTGGAATGAATAATGTAATTGACTTCCTTAATGTGTAAAGTGTCTGTTTTAATGTCAATATTTTTTATTTCTTCATTACTTAATGTTACCATAACTTCAGAAGAGTTTTGAATTGTTTGATTGTCTTGATGATTATTTTGACAGGCAATTAAAATAACATTGATAAGCGTAATTAAAAGATTTTTTTTCATAGTTGTAATTTTTAATTCATATTAATTATTAAAATAGTAATTTAAGACCCACCCCTAAATCCCCTTCTCCGCCTTTGGCGGATAGGGAGGGGGACTTCAAGGGGAGGGTTTAATGGAATTTAATTTGCATTATAGTAATATAGAATATCAGAAATAATATGATTTTGATTTTGTGTATAGTTAAAATAATTGATTTGAATCTGCAGTGCTTGTTGAATGTAGTTTGACCATTCTAAAAAGTTAATGTTTCCTTTTTCATAGTTAAGTTGTGCTGTTTTTATGATATTTTGAGCATTAGGCAGTAATTGAGTTTGATATTGATTCAGGATGTTTTGATAAAATTTAAAGTCAATTAGTAATGATTGAACTTGATAATTGAACTGATTCTTTTGCCATTCCATTTGTAATTCATTGTAATGTATTAATTTTTTCTCTGCTGAAATTTTGTTTTTGAATGAATGAAAAAAGATAGGTAATTGAATACCTATATTGAAATACTGAAATCTTTGACTTTTTGGATAATAGATATTATCACTTCCCCAACCTGTAAGTGTTTGAGATGTGTATCCAATGTTGAAATCGGGGAGCAATTGAGATTGCTCAAGTTTTACTTTATGTTTTTGAAGTAAAATATTTTCATTCAATATTTGTAATTGCAAATGTGTAGTTGGTGTAGAACTTAAATCTTGTAGATTAAATGGTATAGAAAGCAATGTGTATTCAATATCTTGAATATTTTTGATGTTAGTTAGTATTTGAAGTAAGATAACTTGCTTTAATTTTTCATTTTGTGCTTCATAAAGTTGAACTTGATTTTGATATATCATATTTTGCAAAATGCTTTTTTCAGTAATACTAATGTCGCCTTTATCAAATTTAAGTTGAAGAATTTTTTCAGCCAATTTAAGTATAGAATCCTGCTTTTGTAATAATTGAATTTTTTCATTGAAAACAGCAATATCATAAAACAATTTAGCAACAATATTTTTGATATTTTTTTTCTGCAACTCTGTGTTTAATGCAGCTATATTGACTTCACTTTGAAATAATTTTTTTTGTTGAACATAAGTGAAAGGATTCAGTAACGATTGCTGAAAGTGCAAGGCATTATCTTGATAAATGCTATTATATTGACCAATCTGAAAATTAAAATCTGTTTTAGGAATATTAAATGCTGTATTGACCAATGCTTGATGATATTCAGTCAAAATTTTTTGTGCTTGTATTTGCGGATGATATTTTAATGCAGAGTCAATACACATTTGTAAATTTACTTTAAGATTAGTTTGAGAATAGTTTTTGTTTAATGTCAATATCAATATAATTATCAATGCACTAACATTCAAGCGAATTGAACTTTTCTTTAATATAAATTGATAATACAACAAAGGCAAAATAAACATCGTCAAAATGGTTGAAGTGAACAATCCACCAATAACAACAGTGGCAAGGGGTTTTTGAACATTTGCTCCAACAGAAGTATTTAAGAACATTGGTAAAAATCCTAATGCCGCCACAGTGGCAGTCATTATCACAGGGCGAAATCTTTTTCTAATGCCTGTAAGTATTATTTTTATTGGTAAGGTATGTTCAGTTCTCAATTGATTAAATTCAGAAACTAATACAACGCCATTTAATACAGAAATACCAAATAATACTACAAATCCAACGCCAGCACTGATACTGAAAGGCATTTGCCTGAAATATAAAAAGAAAATACCACCAATTATCGACATTGGAATAGCCGAATAAACCAATGCAGAAATTTTGATTGACTGAAAACTAAAATACAACATCAAAAAAACCAGTGCTAATGCAATAGGAACGGTTATCATTAATCTTTCTCTTGCTGTCTCAAGATTTTCAAAACTTCCACCAAACTTAATGAAGTATCCTGCAGGAAATTTTATATTTTTTAATCTTTGTTGAAGTTCATTGATAACAGATTCCACATCTCTGCCACGAACATTAAAACCTACTATAATTCTCCTTTTGGCTGATTCTCTCTGAATTTGATTTATATCTGTTTGTATAATTATATGGGCTATTTGATTAAGTGGTATCATTTCTCCATTTTCATTGGGTATAGTTAGGTTACCTAATGATTTAATATTTTTAAATGATGAATCTATACGAATCACTATATCATATTTTCTCTCGTTTTCATATACATTACCAGCCCAAACACCCGCATTAAACGATTGAATAATAAGATTGGCATTTTTTATATTCACATTGTATTGTGCTAATTTATTTTTATCAAACTTAATTACCAATTGTGTTTGACCAAAAATAGGTTCTTCATAAATTCCTTCTGTGCCTTTAATTTCTGATATTTTTTCTGCAATGATATGAGCATACTTTGCCATACTATCAATATTTTCTCCAAATATTTTACATACTACATCTTGCTTTGCTCCTGCTATGAGTTCGTTGAATCGCATCTGCACAGGAAATTGAAAACTGGTGGCTACACCAGGAATTACACTTATTTTGTTCTGCATTTGAACTGCTAATTCATCAAAAGTTTTTGCTTTTTTCCATTGTTCTGGCGGTGATAAAATGACCATCATATCTGCATTTTCAATGGGCATTGGGTCTGTGGGAATTTCTCCACTACCTATTTTACATACAATTTTTTCAACTTCATCAGGAAATTCCTTTGCGAGTATGGATGATAATTTTTTACAATACTCAATACTTCCCGATAAACTAAAACCTGTCATTAATCTTGTTTCCACTGCAAAATCACCTTCTTCCAATACTGGCATAAATTCTCCACCTAAATGAATTAAGATATAAATGGAAATTGTAAATAATATCAAAACAGAAGTAATAAGTAACTTTACTTTCCGGAAAAATTTTTTAAATAATTTCAAATACCATTTTTCTAAATAACTCACTACCCTTTCAGATAAATGAAAATGTGTGATTTTTCCTTTCTTCACTAAAATAGCAGAAATAACAGGCACATAAGTAATAGATAATAAAAAAGCCCCAATGAGAGCAAAAATAACTGTTTGAGCCATCGGCTTAAACATCTTGCCTTCTATTCCACTAAAATACAATACAGGTAAATACACAATTAAAATTATTATTTGTCCAAATACTGCGGCATTCATCATTTTGGATGTAGATTGAAAAACAATATTATCTGTGTTGAAGAATGATTGATTTTTTGAAATTGTTTTGTATGCCTGATACATAATGGCTTCTACAATAATTACAGAACCATCAACAATCAGCCCAAAATCTAATGCTCCCATACTCATCAAATTAGCAGATACATTAAACAAATTCATCATTATTATTGCAAATAGCATTGATAAAGGAATTACAGATGCAACAACAATTCCATAACGAATGTTCCCAAGTAGTAATATCAACACAAAGATGACTATCAATATGCCTTCTGATAAATTTTTAATAACGGTATGAATAGTGGAATTAACCATTTTTGTTCTGTCTAAAAAAGGTTCAATGATAACACCTTCTGGTAGATTTTTCTGTATTTCTTTAATCTTGTTTTTAACTCGTTCTATCACTTCATTGCTATTTTCACCTTTTAGCATCATAACAATTCCACCTGCAGTTTCATATTGTGTTTCTCCCTTTTTGGAAGTATAAACCAATGCTCCATACCTTGTGGCGTGACCAATTTTTACTTTTGCAATATCTTTTATTTGAATAGGTATTCCATCTTTAGTTTGTTTTACAACAATATTTTCAATATCTTGAATACCATTAATCATCCCTTCACTTCTGATAAAATAAGCCATTGAATTTTTTTCAATAAAAGCACTGCCTATATTTTGATTATTATTTTCCAATGCAGTGAGAATGTCATTTATAGATATTTGATAACTGATGAGTTGATGCGGATTGATACTGATTTCATATTGCTTCAA
The DNA here is from genome assembly GCA_040758575.1 of Bacteroidota bacterium. Classification (GTDB taxonomy): domain Bacteria; phylum Bacteroidota; class Bacteroidia; order B-17B0; family Aurantibacillaceae; genus BPGX01. Next base: position 114,255 of record JBFLVH010000007.1, read on the forward strand.
ATAACCACCAAAACTACTCACATCTGCAACGCCTTTAATACCAAGCAATTGACGACGAACTATCCAATCCTGAATATCTCTTAATTCAGTGAGTGTGTAAAAATTTTCATAACCTTTTTTAGGACGAATGATGTATTGATAAATTTCGCCAAGTCCTGTTGTAATCGGTGCTAATTCCGGTTTTCCAATTTCTGCAGGAATCTCATTTTGAATTTTTTGTAATCGTTCTGATATTTGTTGTCTTGCCCAATAAATGTCTTTTTCATCATCAAAAACAATGGTAATAACCGACAATCCAAATCTTGAAAAACTTCTAATTTCTTTAATTCCTTCAATATTACTGCACGCCTGTTCTATGGGAAAAGTAATTTTTCTTTCAATATCCTGTGCAGCAAAGGAAGGTGCAGTGGTTAAAATTTGCACCTGATTGTTTGTAATATCAGGCACTGCATCAATAGGTAGTTTATTGAGTTCTATAATACCTGCAATGATAAGAGCAATAACACTCAATATAATGAGTAATTTATTCTTCAATGAGAATAAAATAATATTATTCAGCATAAAAATGATGTTTTAATGAAATTAAATGGGGAAATCTATTCAGAAAAAATCTGAAAAGAAGTTATGACAAACTAAACATTTTTTGGCGGATGCCAAACAGAATGAAGAAAATTACTGATAATGAAACGAGAATCAGTTATTAAAAAAGATTGATTTTTTAAGGTAAAAGAATGTATTGAAATTTTTTGAAACTTGTCTGTGTAAAAATGAATGTGAGTGCAATTTTGATGGTCTTTGAAAGGTAATTTATTGTGTTCTTCAGATTGATTTTGATGAGAATGATTGAAATAATGTAAAATTAAAAAATCAGAGAAATGTATCTTTTCTACTTGATGATGTTCATAGAAATGCTTGAGTAAAAAGGGAACCTTAATTATTTGTTCTCCATCAAAAACTAAATCAATGATGATGATAGGTATAAATATGAAAAATAATTTTTTCATTGCTGCAAATATATGGAATTTAAACATTCATTATCAACTTTCAATTATCTAACCAACAATAAATAAGAATATTTTTAATTTTTAATTAACTGCCACGAATCCGCCAAAGGCGGACAAGTTGCACGAATAAATACACAAATAATGTTTAATTTTTAATTAACTGCCACGAATCCGTCCGTCCGCCAAAGGCGGAAACAAGTTGCACGAATAATTTTAATTTTTAATTCTTAATAATCCTATTTTCTCTCGCAAAGACGCAAAGAACGCAAAGATTTTTTAATTCTTAATTTTTAAATAGCATTTTCATTTTCCCAACCACAATTTAATTGAGTATAAAATTAAAAACACAGCAAAGATTTTTTTTAGATAATGGTCAGGCATTTTGACTGCTATGGAAGATGCAAAATAACTGGCAACTAAAAAACCTAATGCCATTACTAAAGCATGATAAATATTTACATTATTAGTTTTGTAATAATTGATTACTGCCATTAAGCCAATGGGTGGCAGCATCATGGCTAATGATGTCCCTTGTGCAGTTTTTTGTGAATAATTAAGTAATAATACCAATAAAGGTATTACCACCAAACCGCCACCTATTCCTAAAAAGGAACTCACAACACCTGCTAATGCTCCAATGAGCAATAATACTAAAAAAGTATAAACATCCATTTATTTGTATTTATCTGCTTTTTCAGTATCTCCAAAGCGTAAATACAATTGTCTTAATCTTTGTTTAACTGCTTTATCATCGGGCTTCAAAGCATAATACTCTTCAAAGTATTGAATGGCTTTTTTATAATATTCATTTGCTTTGGCTTCATATTCTTTGGCTTTTTGAGTTTCTTTAGGTGGTAAATCACCCAATTTTTTATTCCATTCATTACCAGTGTTAAAATAATAAGCAGCCACATTAAACAACACAGGCTCATTTTTGGGATTAAGTTCAAGTGCCTTCAGATATTCTTTTTCGGCTTTTTCCTTTTCTCCTGATTTATCATACAAATTTCCCAATACGGCGTGAAATGCTTCATTATCGGGGTTGGTTTCAACTGCTGTTTCTAATTTTTGTTTTAACTCATTTAATTTTTTCTGACGACTTAAAATATCTATTTCCATATTTAATAAATCCATATTATCATCAAAGATGGTTTGACCTTTATGTAAGTAATTCATAGCAGTAGCAGTATCGCCTTTACTTAAAGATAAACGACTGATGCTTATATAAATAGATGGGTCTTTGTATTTAATGCTGTACAACTGGTCTGCCAATTCTTTTGCTTTGCTCAAATCTTCTGCAAGGATGTAGGTCTTATACTTTTCAAAAAGAATTTTTTCTTTGGTAATATTGTTTCTTTTAAGTGCCTGATCTGGATCAAATGGAACTGCTTTATCAAGTATTTCAAATGCTTTAATAGCTTTTTCAAATTCTTTATTAGGACGATATACTGCTGTGGCTTTATACATTAAGTTATTGCAGGAAACAATAAATCCTTCTTTGACATCAGATTCATTGTAATAAATTTTATCTTTATCTAATTCAAAGCACTTTACAAAACTTTCAACTGCTTTTTCAGCCGCTTCGGGGTCAAGGTTTTTATATTTTTCATCTTTTGTGCCTAATAAAGAGTAATAAATTTTTCCTCTATACATCCATGCTTTGGCAGAGTTGGCAGTGCTGGCATCATTCACAGCCGCATCTGCTGCGGCTTTGGCTTTATCCAATTCTTTATTCCTTAAATAATTGGCTGCGTTCTGAACATTAAAACTTTGAGCCAATGCAACAGATATAGATGTGCTTAAAATGAAAAATAATTTTTTCATATTCTTGAAGTTTGTTGTGTTAGTTGATAGAATTAAAAATTTTTATTTTTAATTTCATTCTCTATTATTCAATTTGATTTTTAATCTAAATTAAATTTTTTAGGTTTCACATTGTTGATGAATGGGCTGTATTTAGCATCTTTTGATAAGCGGTCTAATTGCATTTCTATAACAGTTTTATCTCCTACAATAATGGTATTTAATTTATCAGGCATAAAGTATTTTTTGATTTGGGCATTCACTTCATCTTTAGTCATTTTTTTAAGGATTTCATTTTGTTTGACAGAAAAATCTTTATCTAAATTGTATTTTGCCATAATGGATAAAAGAGATGCTTTTTGAGAAGGTGATTCATACTTTAATGCTTCTGAATTGAGTAATGAATTTTTAGTAAATTCAAGTTCTTTATCAGTTATTCCGTTTTCATAATAATTTTTAAATTCTTTCAAAATTTCAGCAAGAGAAGCCACAGTAGCAGGTCTTTTTACAGATGAAGAAATGGTAAATTCTCCTTTGTATTTATCTCCTGCAAAGTAGGAGCGAATACCATAAGTATAACCTTTATCTTCTCTTAAATTGAGATTAATACGGGAATTAAAATTACCACCAAATACAAAGTTAGCTATTCTGTTTTTGTAATAATCTCCATAAGCATCAAATTTTAATGAAGGGTAGCCCATCATTATCACAGACGAAGGAGCACCTGGTTTATTTACCAAAAATGTTTGTCCGCCTTTGTTTTCAGGAATAGCAGGTGGGTTGATGCTTACATTTTTGTTATTCCATTTGTTTAGAAAATCTAATTTTTGTTTAGCTTCCTGCTCGGTAATATCTCCTACAATTACAACTTTGGCAAGGTTGGGTGAATAATATTTTTCATAATAATTTTTTACATCATTTATTGTAATATTATCTATTGTTTTTACAGATGCTGATGTTCCAAAAATATTATCACCAAATAATACATAGTAATAAGCTTTATTAGCCATTTCTTGTGGTTGTTTATCCTGCTGTTTAATACCTTCACGCATTTCTTTTTTCAATCTTTTAAATTCGTCTTCTTTGAATGCAGGATTAAATAATTTTTCTTCTAATATTTTCAAAGTTGCATCTAAATTTTTCTTCAATGCAATAATTTCTATTGTAGTAGATTGCTTGCCTGCAGAGAAATTAATTTCACTTCCTAGTTTATCTAATTCTGCTTCAATTTGCTCGCTAGTGTAATTTTTGGTACTTTCATTCATCATATCTGCAGTAAGTCGTGCTAATCCTAATTTTTTAATATCTCCGTGAGCTAATTCTCCACCTTCAATTTCTATTTCAATAATCACTTTTGGTGTTTCATTAAAAGGAGTACCTAAGCATTCTATACCGTTATTTAATTTAAATTTATAAGTATCAGGAATTTTGATAGTTTTAGCAGTTGCGGGCACGGGTCTTACTGCTCTATCAAAATTATCTGGATTAGGTTCATATTTTAAGTTAGCATACTCTGGATTAGGTGGAAATTTTACACCTGCATTGGGATTTACGCTTTTCACAGAATCCTTTTGATTAACAATAGGATATGTGTTTAATATAGCCGCTCCACTTCCTTTAATATATTTATTAAATACTCTGATGATATCTTCTTTGGTAACTTTATTATATCTATCTATTTCATCAGAAATGGTGAATGTTTTACCAAGTGCTCTTTCCCACTCTGCAATAGTAAATGCTTTGGAATAAACACTCTCTAATGCATCATATTGTTGTGATTCAAACTTGGACTTAGCTCTACTCAATGCTTCGTCTGTAATGCCTGTTTTTTCAAATTCATCTAATGTTTCTTTTACTTGCTGGTCTAGTTCTTTGAAGAGTTTTTCATAATTAAAATCTTCGGGGGGATATGCAACAATATAAATTTGAAATTCTCCATTTAATTCCTGTGGTTGATGTTGAACTACCGCCTGAACAGCTTTTTCAGTTTTTACGAACTTTTGATAAAAAATAGAATTTTTTCCACCTCCCATCATTTCTGCTAAAAGATTAAGTGCTGCTTCATCTCTGTGATATTCTGGCACAGTGGGATACACTCTTAAATTCAATGGAAAATAAACTCTGTCGCTATATGCACCATATTTATCTTCGGGCAATACAGGTGTTTTGGCTTTTAATTTTTTTACTTCCGGGCAGGGTTTTAATGAACCAAAATACTTTTCTACCCATTTCAGAGTTTGTTGTTTATCTATATCTCCAGCAATGGTTAATATAGCATTATTAGGCCCATACCATCTTAAAAAAAAGTTCCTTACATCTTCTAATGTGGCAGCATTTAATTCATCTACATAACCAATAGTGGGCCATGAATAAGGATGCCCATTGGGATAAAGAATTTTATTAATCTCTTCTACAAAACCAATAACATAAGGTTGATTTTCTACATTCTGTGATTTTTCATTTTTCACAGCATCTCTTTGATTTTCAAATTTACGGGCATAAAGAGAATCCAATAAAAATCCCATTCTGTCTGCTTCTAACCAGAGCATTAATTCCAGATAATTAGATGGCACAGTTTCAAAATATACAGTTCTATCTCGGGTAGTGAAGCCATTCATTGTTCCACCTGCTGATTGAACGATTTTGAAATGTTCTTCATCAGCCACATGTTTAGAGCCCTGAAACATCATGTGTTCAAAGAAGTGAGCAAATCCACTTCTGCCAAGGTCTTCACGATTAGAACCTACTTTGTAGGTAACCATTACATTAACAACAGGGTCAGAGTGGTCTTCATGCAAAAGCACAGTAAGTCCATTTGGTAATTTATATTTTTCATAGGGAATCACCACTTTACCTTGCTGTGGCTCTACTTTTTCAACCAATTGTGTTTGTTGTGAAAAGCTTAAAGATGTTGAAATTAATAAACCTGATAAACCTGCTAAAATTTTTTTCATACAAAAATTTTTTGGCAAATAAATGAAATAAGATGTTTATTTCCCAAAAGATTAACATAATTTTTATTTGGAAATATGATAAACGGACAATGATGGTTTTGAAAGTGAATTTTCAACCTCACTTCATCAATGTAATATAACCTTTTAGTTTTTCTTTTTTATTATTGATTTTAAATTCTACTGTGTAATAATAAGTGCCAGTAGGAACGGGCTCGCCGCTGATGGTTCTGCCATCCCATCTTGCATTGGGCTTGTTGGCTTCATATATCTTTACACCCCATCTATCTACTATGTTCAAATGAAATTCATTGACTAAACTTATACACGGAATTTCTATGCCCCAATCATCATTCACATTATCTCCATTGGGTGTAAATACATTGGGCACTCGTATATCAAAACAACTGCCTTCTACATATAATTGCACACAGGAAGTATCTGCACATACCTTGCTGCTATCCGTGCCTGTTACACAATACATTGCACTGGCAGTAGGTGTAATGTATGCTGTGGCAGAGGTAGTATAAACAACTCCAAACGCTGGATTCCATGAATAATATGTAGCACCTGATAGTTGCACCACTGCTGTATCTCCAATGTTCAATGTATATGTAGTAGGTGTAACTGATACACTTGGCGATGGCAAAACATTGACAGTAAAATACACGCTATCCTGACAGGAGCCATTGACTACAACAGCAGAATAAGTAGTAGTAACTGATGGTTGCACTACAATGATGCTATCAGTTTGCCCTGTGTTCCAGGTGAGAGATTGAGCACCGTGCAATGTGAGTGTGGCGGTTTGAGATGAGCATATCAGAGAATTACCCGTGATGGAGAGAGGCAAATTGAAGTTGGTAGTGATAGTAATGACGGTTGTTTTATTGCAGCCCGTGCTATCGGTGGTGGTGATAGTATAGTTGCCAGCAGGTAGATTAGAAGCGGTATTGGTAGCACTCACAGGTGGGTTCCAGATGTAAGAATAATTGCCATTATTTTGAGGTGTGATGGTAGCCGAGCCATTAGAGAAGCAAGTAACGGGATTTTTAGAGATAGTAAGAGGAATATCAGGACAGAAGCAGATGGTGGAATCATAGCCACCTTCTACAACAGCAGGTGTCCAGGATAGAACGGTGCCTTGATTAATAGAAGTAATGGAATAGGTATTGGATATGATAGTATAAGATGGCAATGTGTCTTCTTCTAATGGTAGTGGAATGGAAGGAGAACAGGAATTAAAAGTAGAATCAAATTTTACAGATAATAAAGTTAAATCTGTAAAAGTTGGTGTTGTAGTTATCCCGCCACTTGAATATACAAGTGAACGATAATTATAAAGATGAAGTGAATTTAATGCCCAAAAAGGAGAGAAAGAAGAATATTCTATGTAAGGCGTGTTGTGAAGTATGCAATATTTGTAGTTAAGAGATGTGTCTATATTTATATAAAATCTTTTTGAACCAAACCGAGTGATCTCATTATAGCTTGAATTGTAATAAATACCCTCTAATAATATCTCTTTATTTAATAATGAATAATTATGCGGAACAATAGATGAATTTGAATATATTGAATAATTACAAGGATTAGTGGTAGAATTATAAAGTTTATATTTAAGAATGTTACCATTTTTATCTATTTTAAATAAAACTAATTGAAATTTTCTATAACAAGATGGAGGTAAATCATGCATTAAATATCCACAGACATAAATGTTATCATTTTCAACACCTAATATGTAGAATAGATCGCCACTAACTTGTTCGGGAGTAAAGTAGATGATTCTACTAAAATCAATATTTCCATTTTTGTTGATTTTAATAATAGTAGGCGATTTAAAATATGAATTAGTATCTATTTGAGTAGAGCCAATAATTATCATAGAGCTGTCTGACAAAAATTGAAAATCGTTGGCATAATCTCCGCCTATAGTCCCCAATGTTTTACTCCAAATTAAATTTCCTGAACTATCTAATTGACAAATAAAAATATCGCCTCTTACAGATAAGGGATAACCAATGCCGTAAGAATTGGTACTGAATAAACATAAAAAAGACCCATCTTTTAGTTCCTTAAGTGTTAGATAATCGACTGCATCTACAAAATTTCCACCTATACTTTTAAACCATTTTATATTTAAATTAGTATCTAACTTAATAATTATAAAATCAAGTTCTCCCACACTGTAATCTTTATTAGTAGTTCCAGTTACTATAATTTCATTTTTACTTGTTTTTGTTATTTGAACTAAACCTAAGGCGTTGTTTAATTTTCCAATATAAATTGCTTTAACCAAATTCCCATTTGTGTCTATTTTGAATATACTTCCTCGGGACACCGTTATTTTTTGAGTAAGACCTGTTATATAATAATAATGATTTATTTGCAATACATCAGAAGAGAAAGTTTGATACCCATTGATGTACTTTATTTTTTTTTCAAATTTACTTTGACAGAATAAAGAAAAAGGGATTAAAGCACAAAAAAAGAATATAATTAAATGTAATTTCATTATTTATTTTTTTTTTCGCTATTCTCCAAAATCTTTCCCCTATTGACAAGGAGAATAAGCATAATAGAGTTGTTGCGAATTAATTTTTCTAAACCGCTAAAATGCTTATGCACAAAGGGACACAAGAGTTTTTAACAAATAGTTGTTAAAAAGGTTGTGTGTCTCAATACTATCAAGGGTTTTAGCAGTATTAGTTGCATTATTTTGCAACAACTCTAATATAAAATATCTCATCTTATGTTTTCTGCAAATAGAATAAAAAAATCTTTCTTTCACTTCATCAATGTAATATAACCTTTTAGTTTTTCTTTTTTATTATTGATTTTAAATTCTGCTGTGTAATAATAAGTGCCTGTGGGAACGGGCTCGCCACTGATGGTTCTCCCATCCCATCTCGCATTGGGCTTGTTGGCTTCATATATCTTTACACCCCATCTATCTACTATGCTCAAATGAAATTCATTGACTAAACTTACGCACGGAATTTCTATGCCCCAATCATCATTCACATTATCTCCATTGGGTGTAAATACATTGGGCACTCGTATATCAAAACAACTGCCTTCTACATATAATTGCACACAGGAAGTATCTGCACACACTTTGCTGCTATCCGTGCCTGTTACACAATACATTGCGCTGGCAGTAGGCGTAATGTATGCTGTGGTAGAGGTAGTAAAAACAACTCCAAATGATGGATTCCATAAATAATATGTAGCACCTGACATTTGCACCGCTGCTGTATCTCCAATGTTCAATGTATATGTAGTAGGTGTAACTGATACACTTGGCATTGGCAAAACATTGACAGTAAAATACACACTATCCTGACAGGAGCCATTGACTACAACAGCAGAATAAGTAGTAGTAACTGATGGTTGCACTACAATGATGCTATCTGTTTGACCTGTATTCCATGTGAGTGCTTGTGCGCCGTGCAGAGTGAGTGTAGTAGTTTGTGAGGAGCAAATCAGTGAATTGCCCGTGATGGAAAGAGGCAAATTAAAGTTAGTAGTGATGGTAATAACAGCAGTTTTTTTACATCCTGTGCTATCCGTGATGGTGATGGTATAGTTGCCAGCAGTTAGATTAGAAGCAGTGTTGGTGGTGCTTACAGGCGGGTTCCAGATGTAAGAATAGTTGCCATTATTTTGCGGGGTAATAGTAGCCGAGCCATTAGAGAAGCAGGTAACGGGATTTTTAGAGATAGTAACAGGAATATCAGGGCAAAAGCAGAGGGTAGAGTCCTTACCTCCCACATAAACAGTAGGTGTCCATGATAACACCGTGCCTTGATTGATGCTGGTGATCATACCAGCAACAGGGGTATAAGTGATGGCTATTGTACCTGTTGGAACCTGTCCTGTATCAGGGGAGCAGGTATTAGCATCAGCATCCATTTTTAATAATAAAATACGATTATTGGTATAATATGTTGAAGGGTTTAATGCCACATTAAAACCTGTTATGAAACCTCCATCGGAAGTAAGCGTCACATTTTCTGCCTCGTCTTCGTAGGCAGATCCTGATGCTAATACTATCTTAAATGGTATTGTTAAATATCCTTCTTCTAAGTGTACCGAAGTAGAATCAAAAACTAACTTACTTCCTATTATTGCTGAAGACGAACTATTATATTCTGTCATAGTAACCAAAAAATTAGAGTTAATAAAGTTCAAATTTATATTATCGTAGAAGTTTAAGAAAGGGTCTATTACTCCTATGATATTACCTGATACTTTATCTATTAAATGTAATTTTATTGCAATAGGATAAGTATTTCCAAAGCCATTTAAAACATATAACAGATTTTTCTTTTGTTTACCATCAAGGAACCCTTGAATATAAAAATTAGAATTGGAATAGTAAAAATTAGCCCATTGTATAGTTCCTGTACTGTCTATTTTGAAAATAAATGGATAGGGTAATCCTGTGACCGTATCCCTAAATCCTCCTATGGCATAAAAATTATCATTTTCATCTTGCTCTACTGCAAACAATATATCTGCCCCTTTTGTTCCATAAGTCATACTCCATAATAAATTCCCATTCGTATCCATTTTCATAATGTAAATATCCAAATCTGCAAGTCCTATTGGATAAGGTGCCCCGTGTCCATAAGACAAGGTCATACCAAATGCCATATAATTTCCATCCTTCATCTGCTTTACAGGACCTGCTACATCGTATTTCCTCCCCCCATACGACTTTAACCACTGAACATTTAAATTAGAATCTAATTTAATATAATTTGCATTTGTATGAAAAGAATCGCAGGTCGTCTTTACTGAAAATGACGAACTCTGACCAGGAATTAAAAAACCCTTATCTTTCGTTTGTATAGCAGGAAAATACATTCGCTCTCCATCCAGAGGTCCTCCTATTCTTACGGCCTTTATTAAATTGCCCAAACTATCGCACTTAAACACTATCCAGCCATCATAAGTATTATTACATCCTGTTGAACCTGGCTTATAGCCATCATTAAAACCAAAAGTGTAATAATTTTTATGATACTCTATGGTATTGACATACGATCTAAATGCAGTGGCAGGCATATTGGGAGAAACATCCCACAATAATTTTTCAAATTTGGTTTGTGCATACACTGAAACATTCAATAAAATGAAAATTACTTTTACTATCCATTTTTTAGTATTCGCTTTCCCCTCCCAGATAAAACTGAGAGAGGAAGCAAATACAGAGTCACATATATACTCACACATATCACATAGTCAATTAAAAAACTACTTCTCCAGCATAATTTTTTGTATAAAATGCTCTCCGCTTTCTGTTGTAATATCTGCCATGTAAATACCTGGGGCAATATCTAAACGAAGTGAATAAGGGTAAGTGGTTCCAATAGGTATTGGTTTCGAATACACTTCTTTACCTGTAACATCCAAAATGCGAATGTGTTGAATAGTTTTACCGCTACTGCTGGTTATGTAAAATTCACCTTTGGAAGGATTGGGATAAATCTGAATGTTGTCTTCATTCTTTTGGGAAGATGAATTAGCTGTTGCTTGTAGCAATCTTTGCCCCGAAGAATTATTAGCATTACAATTATCATCCCAGATAATAATTTTATTATTCACTGCATTGTATAGTGCTCGGGCTAAATAGACCACATCTCCGTTCAGTAATGAGCAGGAAGAAGCCAATTGATACAATGCCACACTATCAGTTGAACTATAAGTGCCATTAGCATAATTCATATAAATCTGATAATAAGTTTTAAAATTACTTTCCATTATGTTTTGGGGTGATAAAGCATTGATTTTTGATTGTGCTGAAGATGCCATTCCATTGAAAATATCTGTTTCAATATCCAACATTTGCTGGTAGGAGGAATTAGTATTATTGATATAAAAGTTATTTAAAATATTGGAAGAGGTTTGCAAAAAGGGCTCATATTGAATGCTGCGAAATACAGCATTTTTCTTAGTCCATGCATCCATAGGTGTCAGTGGTATTTGATTTTGAACAATTTGTTCCATTAAGGGGATGAGATTATTAGTAGGGGTAATGATGGGTGGCACAGTAGATGGTGGCACCGCAATGAGAGGTGGCAATATCCAGGGTGCACAGGTGTGTAGTATCATATTATTAGGGCAAGGTAAATAAATAGGTCCTGTAGTGAAAATTAAACTACCTGGAGTAGTTAATATATCATAACAAGGTCCAAAACCGGAACCACTAAAGCATGATCCTTGCGGGTTCAGATTAGGCGGGTTCATTCTTACATAAAGTGGTGAAAGTACGGGATTGGCATTAATAACGGCTGTTTTGAAAGCGCCAGATGGCAACAGATTCCATTGATTATCAGATGGACTACCCATGGCACCTTGCGGGCCAATGATAGACGAGTTCATCAAAGAATACCCTCGCATAAAATTGACCATACTGTTTCCTATAAATCTGCAGGTTTGAGGACATTTATCAAACACAACAGCATTATACACATCGCCTACATTATTACACCTGACATTTTCAAATGATGAACCACGAATATAAATACCGCTCATATTGGGATTTGAAATGCCTGCCCCACTTATATTGTTAGAAATAATTTGATTGGATAACGATACAGCACCTTGCATAAACTCTCTAAGAATACCATACTGAATAGGATTGGGTGTAGCACTTGGTTCATTAGATAAAGTAATACAATTTCTATTGGTAGTAACAACTTTGTTATGAAAACTACTCACATAAATACCTCTATATACATTTTTAATTGAATTACTGGATGTACTGACAGATAAGGAGGGATTAGGATAATAATTACCATAAGGTAAGGTGTTGGCTACATAAATTCCATTAGAAACATATTGTGTGGTCACAGGGGTATAAGGTAAGCTGGGCTGGATAAAATTGCTATCTATTCTTATTTGTCCTGAATATTGAGCATTAAAAACCGTACCCGGTGTAATAGTTGGAATATTAATTATGCCAAATGTACAATGGTGAACAATACCGTTTTCTATGTTGAATATAGTATTATATTCTATTACATTTTTATGAAACCGATTAGTGGTAATTAAAATACCATATTCTCCTTTATGAAAAGGTGGAGGTAATGTAGGCAGTGTATTTACCTGTGTGCTTCTGATATCATTATTTATCAAATGATGAAATAAATAATTTACTGTTTCTATAGCTCTGCTGACATCAAAAAATTTATTATTTCCTATTCCCCAGTATTGATAAGTATAGGTAGGCAATGTTTTAGGAATAACTCTAATCCTATTATTATCAATTCTATTAGCGATAGCATAAATTCCTCTACCCACTTGCCCAGAACTATTAGTATTGCCATTTTGAAACACATTATTAACACATGTAAAATTACTGCTCACCGCATAAATCCCATAAGATAGGTTATCAAAAATATTAATATATGGAATATCTTGAAATCCTACGGTAGCCCCAATTTGAACTTCATAAAAGGTCAAAGGTAGATTAATTAATCCAACTTTAAATAAATAAATACCAATTTGTGCATTGTTTCCTATTTTAGTTTGAACAAAAGGATAGGTTGAATTTTTAATGTAAGGGCTTGCATAAGGTACACCCGGATTAGATGCTGTGGCTTTTACATTAGAATAATAAGCTGATGTAGGAATAAAAGGAGGTGTAGTACTATATGGAATTCTGCGACTGGTAATAATTGTTCTTTGAACACTAAAATAATATGGCATTGGGACACCCGTACCCGATGGAAAATAATTTCTTAATACAATACCCGTATCGTTTCTATTAAAAATAGTTTGGTCGCTTGAAAAGAAAACGGCTGCAATATTAGTATTACCATAAGGATAACTCACAGCAGCATTAGCATCCTCTATCAATGAATTGTTTTGAATAAACACTCTACCCGAAGATGCAGCATTAGTGGCAGGATCATATACAACAATGCCTTTCCACATCCCCACACAAGAATATAAGTGAGAATTATTAATGGTTAAAACCCCTCCATTGCCCACTACAATCCTTACACCGGGCTTTATCTTAAATTCAGAAGAAGTAAAGTTAATACTGGTATAAATGTAAATATCATTATTAATACAATATGACTGATTAGGTGGAGGAGATGAAGTTAAGATACCCGAAAGATTATTAGCACAAAATCCACAAAGGTTGATAGGTGGTAAATTAATACCCAACAAACTAATATTGTAACTTACCGCTTCGTTATACACACAAGTATCACAAGGATAATTCGCTATAGTTTGTAAATAATACCACTTGTCTGTTGTTACACTGGCAGTAAATACTAATGAGGTATCCCCACTATGCAGAGTATCACTGGCTAATAAGTTCAATGTGCTGTCATACAGATTGACAATTTTAATTTTTACAATAGTAGAACTTACGGGCGTTTGTACAATAGCCGTTTTCAAATTGATCACATTACCACTCACATTATTGACATTGTGTGTATTAAATACAAACCAACCACTACTTCGGTTTTGTGCATACACACTATCCGTATTCATCAAAATAGTAGTAGGATGCTGAGCATCGCTGCCTGCGGGAATTTGCGCTTTCATCAGGAATGGTACAACTAACATCAGCTGAATTGTTTTTTTCAACATCGCATTCATTTTTTTCATGAGTAGAAGAGAAACTCTCTCTCTCTCTCTACAGTCATGCGGTTTTCAAAAGAACCGCTGTTGATTAACTTTTTCATAGTTGTAAATTTTCTGCAAATTTAATAAAAATTTTTCAATATAAATGAAATAATTTTGAAAATTGTGGATAAAAAGCAAGTTATGAACAGGTGGGGTGGATAAAATTTTAAAATTACATTTTATTATTCTACAACAATATCCTCACTTTTCAGCAAGATAAATGGTAGCAATTCCACCTGATAATGGGATGTATGTGCATTTTGAAAAGCCCTGTTGCTGAATGATATTACAAAATACTTTGTATTGTGGAAATGCCTGAACACTGGCAGGTAAATAATCATACGCTTTTTTATCACGAGTAATGAACCAGGCAATAATGGGTAATATATATTTGAAATAAAATGTATACAATGCCTTGATAATTTTATTTTTTGGCATAGTAAATTCTAAAATTAGCAACACACCGCCCGGTTTTAATACTCTGTACATTTCCTGCAAACCTTTTTGATAATTCTCAAAATTTCTAATACCAAATGAAATAGTGATGGCATCAAAAAAATTATCTTCAAATGATAGTTGCTCTCCATCTTCTTTTTTTACTTCTATAATGTGATGTAATTTTTTTTGAAAAATCTTTTGTTGAGCTATTTGCAACATTCTATCTGCATAATCGGCAGCAATAATTTTTTGTGGATGTAATGAAGTAAGTAATATGGCTAAATCAGCTGTACCTGTTGCTAAATCTAATATAACTTGTGGTTTATTGTTTTGTAATATTTTGACACATTTTTTTTTCCATTGCTGATGGATTCCTAATGAAAGCACATTATTAGCAAGGTCGTATTTTTCAGAAATATTGTTGAACATTTGTTGTACTTCCGCTTTTCGGGAAGAACGGGTTTGATATGGTTTAATATTTTCAATCATTATCTTACAAAGTCCAGATTGAATGCTTCTTCTAACAGTTTATTTTTATCTACAGGCACCACGCCTACTTCTTCACAAACTAATCCACCTGCTAAATTGGAAAGGGCTGCTGTTAAAAATGGGTCGCATTGCAGTGCTTCACATAATGCAGCAACACTAATTACAGTGTCTCCTGCACCGCTCACATCGGCTATTTTTCTTAAATGTGCAGGAATGTGGATTTTAGAGGCACGGGTGTTGATAATAACTCCTTTGTCTGCTAATGTTAATAATATAGCATTCAATTTTTGTTTCACCCTATAGCTACTCAATATCTTTTGCAATTCATTAATGCTAATATCATCTACATCTATCTTCAACCCATCTTTTAGTTCCTTCAAATTGGGTTTAAACAAAGTAACATTTTTGTAAGCGTGAAAATTTTTCTTTTTGGGGTCTACACAAATTGGAATATTTTTTTGTTTGGCTAATTCCACAACTTTCTGAATCAATTTGGGTGTGATTAAGCCCTTATTGTAATCTTCAAAAATAATCACATCAATTTTATCGTGATGAATAATGTAATTGATAAGTGTGAGTAGATTTTGAGTTTCGTTAGGTAAAATATCTTCTTCTGATTCTTCATCTATTCTAATAAGATGATGTTGATTACCAATAACGCGGGTTTTGATAGTAGTAGGTCTGTTGCGGGATTTTAAGATACCTTTTGGACTGAGTTTTTGTTTTTTAAGTAAATCTAAAAACGCAATGCCTTCTGCGTCTGCACCAATTACAGAACACAAAATAGGATTGGCACCCATTGCTTGAATATTCAAAGCCACATTAGCAGCACCTCCCAAACGCATTTCTTTTTTTTCTACACTTACAATGGGCACAGGCGCTTCGGGTGATAGGCGATTCACTTTTCCCCATACATAATTATCAATCATTACATCCCCAATAACCAACACATTCAGATTATTAAATGACTTAAATAATTCTCTGATGTGTTCTTTTTTAATACTAAACTTTTTCATTGATAAAATTTTATTGTAATTTTTCTATGGCTTCTTTTATTTGTTGTAATGCTTTTTCTAATAAATGTTCTGAAGTAGCATAAGATATTCTGATATAATTGTCATCTCCAAAAGCAGCACCTGGCACCAAAGAAACCCTGGCTTCTTCTAATAAATAAAAACATAAATCTGTGCCGTTTTTAATTACTTTATCTTTAAATTTTTTTCCAAATAATGAAGATACTTCTACAAAAACATAAAATGCTCCATCTGGTACATTTGCACGCATTCCTTGAATATTTTTTAGATGAGATAAAACTAAATCTCTTCTTTTCTTAAATATATCTACCATCGGCTTGACATAAGTATTAACATCCAACAACATTGCTTTGTGCATTGCTTTTTGGGTAATGCTACAAGTAGCAGATGTAAATTGTCCTTGAATTTTATCACAGGCCTGTGCCAGCCATTTAGGACCAGCCATAATTCCTCCACGCCAGCCCGTCATAGCAAATCCTTTTGATACACCATTGATTACAATTACTCTATCTTTAATACTTTCAAATTGTGCCAAACTATAATGTTTTCCAACATAGTTAATGTGTTCATATATTTCATCGCTGATAACAAATACATCAGGATATTTTTCTAAAACCCTTGCCCATTCGGATAATTCATCATAAGAATAAACACTGCCCGTAGGATTAGAAGGCGAACTGAATATAATAATTTTAGTTTTTGGGGTAATATGTTTTTCTAATTCAGAGCCAGAAACTTTGAAGTTAGTATGAATAGAAGTGGGAATAATAACGGGCTTTGCATCTAATAATTTAAGAAACTCTACATAAGTTACCCAATATGGTGAAGGGACAATAACTTCATCACCGGGATTTAGTAATGCCATATAAACATTAGCTATGCTTTGTTTAGCACCAGTAGATACTACAATTTGTTCGGGTGTATATTCCAACTGATTATCTCTTTTGAATTTCTCACAAATTGCCTTACGAAGTTCTAAATAGCCAGAAACAGGTGTATAATGTGTAAAATTTTGATGAATAGCTTCAATGGCGGCTTGTTTGATGGGCTCTGGCGTATCAAAGTCGGGCTCACCTAAACTTAAGTTGATGACTTCAATACCTTGCTGGTTCATTTCTCTGCTGCGGCGGGACATTCCAATAGTTAAAGGTTCTTCTATTGAACGCGTCTTGTCAGATAAATACTTATCCATTTTGATAAAAATTTAGCGGTAAATTAAAGGAAAATTTCTTTATACTTTTTCAGTATACAAATTATTCAAATATTTTTTATTAAATAATCTGATTTAAATCATTTTTAATCCTTACATCAAGGGCGTATTTTTGTAAAAAAATTATGAATTCAAAAGCCATTAAATTAATTGTAGTGCTCATTTTATCTTTCACAAAAATTTTTGCCCAATCAGAAATGTGCAGTTTGTATATTTATTCAGAATTTGACAACTATAAAGTGTATATTGATGATATATTCAAAGGCAGCAATCTGAAAAAAATTGATAGTATTACCTGTACAGAACACTATATTAAAATAATGTATGAAGATGTGAATGTTTTCAGTGAAATATTAAATTTTAAAAGTAATGAAGTAAAAAAGATATTAATCAAAAAAACAAAAGAGATAGAAGAAAAATTTTTAGCCGCAAAAGCAAAAGAAATACAAGAGTACAGAAGAAGAAAAATATCAATTGGAGTTAATAAAAAATACATAACAACTACAGAAGTTGCACTTAATAAATATGATTTCAAACCACTTTTTGGTAATTATTATGGCTTAAATTACAGCGGGAATATTTCAGGTGTACAGTTTTCTGAAAGTGAAGAAAAAATTACAGATTGGTTTTTTATTGAAGGGGGATATATAAAATTAGATGATGAAACATTTCTTAAAAATTATTGTAACTTAACTAATAACTGCGGCATGTATAATCAGATTCAAGAGGATAAGAAAAAGGTTGATGAATACAATAAAAACATTTCAAAAATAAATAAAAAAAGAAATACATTAATTGGGATATTTGCATTCTTTTGGACAATTGGTTTACTCTCTTTCGTTTGGGGCTTTATTGAAGTGCTTGTGCCTATGTTCTTAGATCCTGATATGGCTTTGAATTTATTTATTGGCGGATTAATCATTTCAGTGGCATTTCTTTTCCCCCTTATAGGTATAAGATTAAAACCTTATCAATCGTATAGAGAAAAATGGGTAGATTTGAAAGATGCTTTAAAGTTAATTGACGAATATAATTTCGCTTTGAAAAAACAGTTAAATTTGCCCGAAAATATAGATTAAATGTATTCAGTGATTCATCGTCCTCGCAGAAATAGAAAAAGTGAAGTCATTAGAAATTTAGTTCAGGAAAATTGGCTTACTATCAATGATTTTGTCTATCCAATTTTTGTAAGTAGCGAAACAAAAGATAAAGAAGAAATTAAATCAATGCCTGGTATATTCAGGTTTTCTCAACAATCTCTATTAAAAGAAATTGAAGAATGCTTAAATCTTGGGCTAAAAGCATTTGCTCTGTTTCCTCACATTAACGAGCAACTAAAAAATAACAAAGGAACTGAAAGCTGGAATGAAAAGGGATTATACTTATCAACCATTCGTTTAATTAAAGAAAAATTTCCCGAAGCATTTGTGATTACTGATGTTGCAATGGACCCATATAGCAGCTATGGACACGACGGAATTGTAGAAAACAATGAAATTGTTAATGATAAAACTCTGGAAGTACTTGGCAAAATGGCATTAGCACAAGCACAAGCAGGCGCAGATATGGTGGCACCAAGCGATATGATGGATGGCAGAGTGGGTTACATCAGAAAGGTATTAGATGACAATCATTTTACAAATGTTTCTATATTAGCATATACTGCTAAATACGCCAGCGGCTTTTATGGACCATTCAGAGATGCATTAGATAGTGCCCCAAAATTTGGAGATAAAAAGACCTATCAAATGAATCCTGCTAATAGCAAAGAAGCATTGAGAGAATTAAAATTAGATGAAATAGAAGGGGCAGATATTGTAATGGTAAAACCTGCTTTATCTTATTTAGATATTATTCGTTTATTTAGAGAAAACACTCATTTACCCATTGCCGCTTACAATGTAAGTGGAGAATATGCTATGATAAAAGCAGCAGGACAAAAAGGATGGATAGATGAAAAAAGAGTGCGAGATGAAGTTTTACTGAGTATTAAAAGGGCGGGTGCAGATATTATACTTACTTACTTTGCAAAAGAGTGGGCAATGGATAACCGATGAGATATTTTATCCATGAGAATATAAGCCCAGTTTATTCCCTTCTGTATCCATAATGTATGCTACATAACCGCTCTGTTGGTCAATGTAAGTTTTGGCTATTGTAATTCGGCCATCGGCTAATTTATTTTTAAGTAATGTTTTAGGCATTAAAATTTTTCCGCCAAATTGTTCTACCCTTCTCAATACTGTATCCATACCTATTGCATTAACATCAAAAAAAATAACGCTTCCAAAAATTTTTTCATTTGAATCTGATACATCTCTTAAAGCACCAGTAATATCAAATGATTCACCACGCTTATTGACAAATACTGCATGTTGAATACCACCAAACATCTGCATATCAAAACCTACTTCAAAAACATTCTCATAAAAATGCACGGCTCTTTGCATATTCTTTACTGGTATTTCAAACCAACAAATTAATTTCATAATCCTAATATTTTAGCACAAAAGTATTGATTTTTTAGTGATATAATACAATAGCATTTAATAATATAATACAGTAATAACATTTTAATGTTACTTATCTCAAAAAAATAGAGATGAACTGTATGGTATATTTTGCTTAAAAATTAGCATTTCTAAATAAAACCATATTGATTTAGTATTGTACTTATCAAAATACATCTTGTAAAAATTCATATTCATCTAAAACCAAATAACCTGATTATTTTCCATTAGTATAATAATTAAAAAACAACATTTTTCTTTAAATTATTATTGCCCCACTAATGAGTACTTGCAAGCACATAGCTGTTGTAACATCAGATTTAGAATATTTTAATGCATCTATTTGCACAGGATTGTATCAAATGTTGTCAAAACATAATTTTAAGATTTCTATTTACCTTACCTTTGAAAACGAAGAAAAAGAAAAAGAATGTGTATCTAAACTTATTCGTCAGAATCAAGTGAGTGGGCTTGTTATTTTTTCGAGTATGCACAACCCATTATTCTACAAAGAAATTTTATACAATAATCATCTTCCAGTTATATTTGTAGATAGATTAATTCCATATTTAAATCATTCTAATTTTGTAACTGTTGATAATTATGGAGGTGGAAACAAAATAGGTAAAATACTTGTAGAAAAAGGAGCGAAAAATATTGCTTGTTTAAGTATGCTGCTATATAACAGATTGTGCAGTATGGAAGACAGATTAAATGGCTTTAGGGATAGTCATTCTAATAACCCTGAAATTTCCTCCATAAGCGAAGAAATAGATTATTTAGATACCTTAAAGAGTATGAAAGATATTTTAAGCAAATGGTATCAAAGTCAATATTCACCTGATGCTATTTTTGCCACAAATCATCTAATAATGAACGCTCTAATTTCTTCAATAAAGCAAAATAAAGATTTGGACAAACTACTTGATAAATGTACTCTTTCTTGCTTTGATAACCTGCCTTATTTTGATTGGATAGATAAACCCATTATTAGTGTAGAACAACCGATAAATGACATTGTTTTTTATGTAGGCAGTATTTTAATGAAGCAAATACAAGAACCCGATTTAAGCAAAGATGATAAAAATATTATATTACCAGTAAAAATTATTGACAGAACAAATTAATGATTTAATGCAACTTCCATTGGTTGCATACCTAATGCTTGATATATATAATCAAATGTAGAGAGAATTACAGGATTTCCATCTACAATAGCCACATCATGTTCAAAATGAGCACTTGGTTTTTTATCTGCAGTAATAATTGTCCAGCCATCTTTGAGTTGTAATACTTTGTATTTTCCCATGTTTATCATAGGTTCAATGGCAAGTACCATGCCATTTTTTATCAAATGTCCATTACCTGGTCTGCCAAAATTGGGTACTTCAGGTTCTTCGTGCAAATTTTTTCCCAGCCCATGACCTACTAAATTTCTTACCACTGAAAAGCCATTTCTTTCAGCATGCTGCTGAATAGCAAAGCCCACATCGCCTATTCTATTGCCAGCAATAGCATGCCTAATGCCTATCATTAAGCATTCGTAAGTAACCTGAACTAATTTTTTCACTTCTGGTTTTACGGGCTCAATCATAAATGTAAAAGCATGGTCCCCATAAAATCCATTTTTTTTCACTCCACAATCAATAGATACTATATCACCTTCTTTGAAAGGAACATTGCCTGGTATGCCATGCACTACTACTTCATTTACGGAAATACAAAGCGTTGCAGGATAACCATGATAACCCTTAAATGCAGGAATTCCGCCGTTATCACGAATAAACTCTTCGGCTAACTTATCTAATTGACGAGGAGTAGTGCCTGCTTTTACATAAGGGGCTATATAACCCAATGTTTTAGATACTAATTGGGCTGCATCTCTTATCAGTTCTATTTCTTCTGGTGTTTTAAGATATATCATAAATGCAGTAGTGATTATTTTTTCTTAAAAAGTTTTTCCCAAAAGGATGGCTTGCGATAATTATAATGTGCTTCTGGGTTTGTAAGTATATGTTGAAATTCTCCCCCTTCGGGATGTAGCATTTGCCACACCTTGCTCCATCCTGGAAAACCACCAAGATTTCTGTCATCAATAAAAATATCAGCATTTAATTTTCGGGGTGTATCAGGCGTCATTTCTTCATCTGGAAAGTTCTTATTCACAGCGTAAAACTCTACTCCATTTTGTCTACAAAATTCAACGGCTTCGTCTAACAAATGTCCTGTTCTAATAGTCCATAAAATCAATTTGTGGCCTTTGGCTTGCAATGCTTTTAATGTAGCAAAAGCAAAAAGCATCTCTTTGCCTATTTTAGGATAGGCATGCTCTACAATGGTGCCGTCAAAATCAACGGCAATAATTTTGGGAGTAGATGTTTTTTGCTCGTTCATAGTTATAGGTTTTGAACAGAACGAATATTTAATGTAGTATCTAATTCATATACTCGTGGAATAGCAGTGCCTAATTCAAAATTCAAAATTTGTTCAGGTGTCATTTTTTCAAGATACATAATTAATGCTCTTAAACTATTGCCATGTGCTACAATTAAAACATTTTTGTTTTGTTGAATATAAGGCAAAATATTTTTTTCAAAATAGGGAATAACTCTTGCTGCTGTATCTTTCAAACTCTCACCATTGGGCGGGGCAATATCATAACTTCTTCTCCAAATTTTAACTTGTTCTTCTCCAAATTTTTGTCTTGCTTCATCTTTATTCATTCCTTGCAAATCTCCATACATTCTTTCATTCAGTGCCTTATTTGAAAAAACGGGAATATTTTTTTGATGATTTTTTTCAAGAATAATTTCTAATGTTTTTTGTGCTCTTTGAAGTGCAGATGTAAATGCTACATCAAATGTATATTGAGATAATTTTTGTGCTGCATTTTCTGCTTCTTTAATTCCATTTTCAGAAAGTGGAACATCTATCCATCCTGTAAATTTATTTTCTAAATTCCATGCACTTTGACCATGCCTTACAAGAACTAAATAACTCATAATCTTTTTGGTGCAAAGATAATAAAATGTAATTCCACATAACACTAAATTCTAAAATGAGAAATTATTTTACATACCTTTGTGCCGTGTTCATTAGATTGACTTTAATACTTGCCATCCTTATTTTAGTTGAATATTACTTCTATCAAGCATTAAAAAATATTTTTTCTGAAAAGTTTCATAGAACATTGTGGATATTAGAATTGGCGTGGATTATCTGTATCATAATTATTTTGTTGATATTAATTTTTTATCGTCCGCATCAATGGCACGATGTATTCAGAATCATATTATCTGTTATTCTGCTCATTGAAATTTCAAAATTATTTGGTGCTTTATTTATGTTATTAGATGATATCAGAAGATTATTTCTTGTTATATTTTCTTTCTTTAATACTTCACATAAAAATATTTCTTCTTCTAATATTTCTCGTTCAGAATTTTTTTCTCAGTTGGCTATATTATTTACATTTATTCCATTCGCAGGATTTATTTATGGAATTGTGCGTGGTGCATACAAGTTCAAAATTCATCAAGTAGAATTATTTTTTGATGAATTGCCATCTTCATTTGATGGTTTAAAAATAGTTCAAATTTCAGATTTGCATTTAGGGTCTTTTTTTAATACTAAACCTGTTGAAAAAATTGTTGAATTGGTCAATAAAGAACACGCAGATATTATCTTTTTTACTGGTGACCTTGTTAATAACATTGCAGACGAAGCATTCCCTTACAAAAATATTTTATCACAACTTAAAGCCCCAATGGGTGTGTATTCTATATTAGGTAATCATGATTATGGAGATTATGTTTTATGGGAAAGTGAAAGTAAGAAGAAAGAAAATTTATGGCAATTAATTCAATTACAAAAAGAAATGGGATGGGATATTTTATTGAATGAGAATAGAATACTTGAAAAAAGTGGAGAAAAGATATCTATTATTGGAGTGGAAAATTGGGGAGGCAATTTGCACTTTCCGAAATATGGTAAATTAGATATAGCGTATAAAGGAACTGAAAGCATCCCGTTCAAAATTCTATTATCCCACGACCCATCTCATTGGGATTTACAGGTAAGTAAGGAGTTCAAAGATATTCAATTGACATTAAGTGGTCATACGCACGGATTTCAATTTGGCGTAGAATATGGGAATATAAAATTTAGCCCGGTAAAATGGGTATATAAGCATTGGGCTGGTTTGTATAAATTAAAGCATAAAAATTTATTGGCTGAAAATAAAAAGGATTCACTAACTAAAAATGTTGAACAATACTTGTATGTAAATAGAGGAGTAGGTTTTATTGGTTATCCTGGAAGGTTAGGTATATGGCCTGAAATTACAGTAATAAAATTGAGAAAGGGCTGAATTTTTCAATGTAATAAGTTTAAAACAAAAATCCCTCCCCCCCAACAAGTTGGGGGGAGGGATTTTTGACTATGAAAAACACAAATCAGAAAACCCAACGTGCCTCGCTGATATGAACATCAGCATCTTTGAGATTGGTAATCAGTATTTACTTAACTGTTTGTTTTTTACTTGCTTTCTTTTCTTCTTCAATAATTAATTCTAATTTTTGTTCTAATGACTTAATTTGTTTTTTCAAATCGTGAATAGTTTTATACACTTCTTCTATTTCAGATGTTTTTACTACTGGATAGAATTCAAGATATTTTTCCATTTGTTTTTCAAAATATCTTTTAATTTCCATACTAAGGTTTAGAACTTCTGCTTTCAATTTTGAGAAAGATTCAGTTGCAAAAAGTTCAGTTAATAACTCATCAGATTCTTTCAACCATTCATTGTAAATTGCTTTGTAATCTAATTTTGCTACATCTGCAATTTTTCCCTCTGCTAATTTTTTGCTATATTTTTCAGCAATTTTCTCAATGGATTCATAGATTTTCAAATTCACATCAGCAGACATTTCTGCTTGCTTGATGGAATATTGGGCAATTTTATCCATTAAACTTAAAGTTTCACTTAATACTTCTTTTTCTTTTGGATTATTGATTAAATTCAATAAGGGCTTGAAATTTTCATAATAAATGCTACCGTATTTATTGTATAATTCTTTGATTTGAGCATAATCACCAGTGAATAACTGCGGATATGTTTCAAATAATTTCTTAAAGTAATTAGTATATTGATCTCTTAAAGTATTATTAGTAGTAAAGTAGTTGTGAATTTGTCCCATTGCATTATCAAAGAAGGTTTTCAGGTCGGGAGTGGTGTTAAATAATCCACCAAAAATTTTATCTGTTAGTTTTTTGTAAGTTTCAACATCATAAAATGATTTGAATACTTCTGGTTTGTATTCACCTTTTTTAAATGCTTCAAAAATGGGTTCATATAATTC
The DNA here is from genome assembly GCA_040758575.1 of Bacteroidota bacterium. Taxonomy (GTDB): domain Bacteria; phylum Bacteroidota; class Bacteroidia; order B-17B0; family Aurantibacillaceae; genus BPGX01. Next base: position 139,706 of record JBFLVH010000007.1, read on the forward strand.
TTTAAATGAATTGTATAAAGCATTACTTTGCAACATTTCTTGGAAAAGATTTTTGTTGAATGCTCCTTTGAAAGCAGATTGATAGGTCTCAAAAGTAGTATTAGCTGCTTTTACCCATTCATTGTAAATATTAGTCCATTGATTATTAATAGCAGAAAAAGTAGTAATATAATCATTAGCAGGTCTTCCAAAGTTAGCAAAACTGCTCAATACGCTTTGATTGAAATCAGATATTTTTTTGAAATAATCCATTTGTGACTGAAACCAATTTTTGAAAAACTCCTGAACTTCTTGTTGAGGGGTAGTTTTAGGCTCAGTCATTTTTGCTACTGTTCCACCTGCAAGTGCCATTTGTTTTTCTAACCATTCTTTGTAAATAGCAGGACCTTCAATAGCTGCATTGCCATTAGCAATTGCATTTTGCATTTTTTGTGTGGCTTCCAGCCAGTTATTCAATGCCTGACTTTGACTCTCAATCAGCGCATCCACGAAAGCATTGTTTGTCTTCATAAATTTTAAATTTTAATTTTTTTTTTGCAGCCGCAAATATAAAAAATAATTATTGGATTATTTACAATCTAAAAGTTAATTATTGTTAATCAGTATGTTAAAAATAACCATTCGTCTAAAAATTTGTCCAGCTTATATAAATGGAAGGTTTCCATCAGATTCATTTAAGAACACAAAAATACTTCCTTATCCGCCTTTGGCGGACAAAATTGTCACGTTGATCCGCCTTTGGCGGAGAAGCATCTAAATTATAGAACGAAAGTATTAGTTCCTTCTCCGCCTATGGCGGATTAGGATGACAAAGTAGCATTAGCAGGACAAATAATTTATTTCACGAGTGTACAAAAGGAAACACATAATGTTGTTTTTGGTCAGTATTCTCCTTCCGCAGTCCCTAACTTCGTTGAGGGGAGACGAAAGATACCGCAATTAAAAAACCCCACCCCTAATTAGAGGTGAGGTTTTTCTTGGAAAATAGTACTTTACATTTTACTCAACTATTGTTTTTCTTTATAGGTAATTTTCATTTCTACTCTTCTGTTCTTTTGTCTGCCTTGTGGTGTGCTGTTATCAGCAATAGGTTTAGTATCTCCAAACCATTCAGTTACAACATTCTCTGGTTTTACACCTTTTTTGATTAAGTATTTAGCCACAGATTTAGATCTCTTTTCTGACAATACCATATTCTTTTGAGGATCGCCTTGATTATCTGTATGACCAGATAATGTCAATACCCAATCTGGATGCTGTTTCATCAATCCTGCTAGTTCATTCAATGCAGGGAATGATTTAGGTCTGATAATATCTTTTCCTGTTTCAAATTCCAGATTACTGAATGCCTTTTGAATTATTTTTTCTTCTTTTTCAGTAAGTTTCGGTGCAGGCGGACATCCTTTAAGTTCTGGTAATCCTGGTTTATCAGGACAAGCATCATCTTTATCAATAATGCCGTCTTTATCTGTATCAGGCCATGGGCATCCTTTATTTTCAACTACTCCTGGTTCATCTGGGCAATTATCTTCGGTATCTATTACTCCATCTTTATCTCTATCAGGGCAGCCATTGTATTCTTTTGGGCCTGCTATATTCGGGCATTTATCATCTTTATCAGGAATACCATCACTATCTTTATCAGGACAACCTTTGAATTCGGCCAATCCTGCAATATCAGGGCAATCATCTTGTTTGTCAATGATTTTATCTCCATCTTTATCAGGGCATCCTTTGAATTCGGCTAAGCCATAATCATCAGGACAATCATCTTCTGCATCTGTAATGCCATCTCCGTCTTTATCAGGGCAACCTTGCAGTGATTTCAAACCTGCAATATTAGGACATTTATCGTCTTTATCAGGTATTGAGTCCCCATCAGAATCGGGGCACCCTTTGTAAATGGCCAATCCATAATTATCAGGACACAAGTCCTTTTTATCTGGTATGCCATCTTTGTCTCTATCTTTAGGTTTAGCTCCAAATGTCCAGTTACAACCTGTACGAATGTTGATATTTCTGCTGGTGGGGAATAACACATTAGTTGTTTTAGTAATATTTCCTAAGCTATCCCTTTCAGAATATTTAAAATTAGCCCAATTGGTAAATCCTAATAAATTATCCGTCATAACATACCATTGCATAAATCCCAAATTGAGCGCAAAACCCAATCCAAAATTAGCATAATTTCTATTGTAAATTTGAAAAGCTGCAGAAGCATTGAACCACCTGTTAGGTCTGAAAATATAACCTACAGAACCGGCAATATGTGGTTTTTTATCATAAAAAACCGTTTGGATGATTCCAGATAATGAATGTTTGTCGTTAATATTATGTATCGCTTGTAAGTTGATTTTAGCAGGCATCCAAACCGTGTAGGCGTTGTTGGTTTGAGTGAAGTGATATTTTTTAGCTAATGAATCTGCCATATCTTGTAATGCTTTACCAATGTCGGTGCTATCATTAATTACTTTTTTTACATCAATTCCGGGAAAATAAAAATTACCATTAAACGCATAATTCTGAGCAAATGTTTTATATTTGATATAACCCAAATCAAGAATAGCCGCATTTACACTCCATTGGTCGTTGATAATATAATTGGCTCCTAAATCTAAACCAAAACCTAAATTTTTAAGTGCATTTCCAAAATTAATCTGATAAGTATTGGTGTCATACACAGAAGCCATATTAACAAGGATATCGGATTGGGCAATGTATTCAAATGCTGTATCACCTGTTAAGAATGTTGTTTTATTTCTTTTAGTTTGTAAGTTAGCAATACCATTGTACATTTTCAAAGTGCCACCTACAAGTAGCTTATCTTGTTTAATTTCTCTTGCAAAGTTGATACCTGTTTCTACATAAGCATTGTAATTGGCTTTTAAGCTTAAGTCAAAGTTCTTTCCAACATTTCCACCACCGTTTCCTTCAATCAATAATTTAATTGCATCTTGCGTATAACCCAACCAAAAATTTTGTTTTACTGATGAATAAAAGTTGATGTAATTAATATCCTTTAACCTAAATCCAAAGGAAAGAATACCCATTTCAATATTGTAGTGGGTGTAGTTCATTTTTTTTGCCTTGCCAACTACATCAGTATTCACTTGAACAGAATCCCCCTTGTGCATTATAAAATCCTTAATAGCAGGCCCGGCAGTGCCTTTACTAATGTACAAAGAATTAGCAATGGGTATTGGTGAAAGGGCAAAAGGAACAAAAGTAGTTCCCCAATAAAATTTATATTGAGGCATTAAAGCAGGGTTCCATTGGTATGTCTGTGGAATTTGTCTTAAATTGTAATGAAGCATTTGATGTTGAGCATAAATTTTGCTCACTAATAGCAATAATAAAGGTAACGCAAATTTTTTCATAGCAATTATTATTTTATTTTAATGATAGATATTATTTATTTGAAGAGATATACGGTTTTACATCTAAACCAATTCTAACTTTCAATTTTTGGAAATCATATATTTTGACATTTACGGGATAATTAGCCGTATTAGCAAATGCTTTCACTAAAATTCTTTTGGCTTGCTTTAATAAAGGCATAGCGCTTTGAGGAATAATATAATCTTTTTTGTAAATTTTTGGAGCAGATGTATTGCCATTAGCATCTACACTAGCGCCAGGAATAACTACAGTACCTGGTGCAATTAAGGTATAGAGGGTATTGTATAATGTATCAGTAAAAATAACGGCTACCCCCATATCTATTGGGAAAGTACTTTCAAAATATGTACGCAAAGTAGCTTGTTTGGTATGAGCATCCACTCCTGAAAGATCAGTAGTGAGGGTGTCTAAAAACACAAGGTCTTTCATATTACCCCACAATGGCAAGAGAACATCCAAATCTACTCTAATTCGGGAAGTATCAGTAAAAAAGTTTCTGATATAAGAGGATGAGCCGGGATTGATAGACCCATTCACTTCGTAAATCACGTTTTTTGGGCGAGAATTGATAAAAGGCACCACATTGGGTTCTACTGTTTTATTGATAGACAAAGTAGTTGTTTTTGGGGTAGAGAAATTTATAGCAGAGTTGATAGTAATATTCTGGATAACAGAACTACCTGTTAGAGAATTAAGATTAGTGTTGTTACCAAAAGCATCGGGCGTATAAGCATCTAATTTGGTAAAATTTAATTGAGCAGATACACCTATTTCATTGTAAAACTTAACTTCAAATTTAGGGTCTACAAGAGAAAAAACAGTGTTAGCAAAAGTTGGGTCAGTGCTTTTAAATAGGGTAATTGGAACTGTATCTTTATAGGGAGCAAAATTAGGATGAGTATAGTTAGCACCTAAATAACCAATAAACTTGTTGAAAGAAACATTATTTAAATGAGCTGATACACTTATTTGCTCTAAACCTGTTGCAGTACCACTTTTTTGCATAAGGGTTCTATACGATAAACTTAAAACACTTCTTTGACTTCCATTCACTAATTTGAGTAAATGATTTCCTAAATCGTAAGAAATAACAGTGGAAGTATTAGCTGAAAGATTAATAACCTGATTAAAATTAAGATTCGTATTCAAATCAATAATAGAGTTAGAAGTAATAGTAATGGAAACAACAGCGGGCATTGTATTATTAATATTAATGTCTAATGATGTACCTGAGTTAGTATATAAAGAATCAATAAGCGGAGGTGTGGGTGTAAAAACAGAAGATAAAGATTGAGTATAAGGTCCAAAATTTGTGCCATTAGCTGCTGCATTGAAACTGGCAAGAGAAGTAGTATTAGAAAAATTATAATTAACACTACCAAGGTTTTGATTGGCAATAATGACAAAGTCCTTAGCTCGGGAAGTAAATAATGTACCTCTATAAACCAAAGTACAAAAACCTGAATTATCTACCACTATATTACTATCCTTATCTGCTTTTGCCAAAATATCTCTGATGGTTAAATCAGATGCAACCAAAGGAGCAGCGTATTCTCCATTAAAGTTCATCATTGAAAACTTATCTAATTCATAAGTTTCTTTTTTACAAGATGTAAATAACACTGCTGCCGATACAAGAGAAATACTCCATTGAATTGTTTTCATTTTTTAAAATTTTTGGCAAATGTAACCAATTCAATTTGTATAAAGAAATACTACATTTGTAGTATTTTAATGGAATTTTATCTATAAACTGTATGTTTTTCATTGCAATTATTTTCTGTTTGCTTAATTAAATTCTATTGTTTAAATTTCCCACAAAATATTTAGACGAATAATAAAATTTAACCATCTGAATAATGAAATTTATAGACGAAATAGATAGTTTAGGGAAAATTGGAGTTTCGGAAAACGATGCGTTTGAAGGGATTCTTTCCTTTATGTATGAATTTGCCACAAGAGTTACAGATTTTTTAAACATAGAACGAATCAATATATGGTTATTAAATAAAGAGAAGAACGCTATTTTTTCAATTGCAGAATATGATAAAAGATACAATCAGTTTCAACATCACTCGTGGATTTATGAAAAAGATATTCCACATTATTTTCAGCACTTAAAAGAAGATAAAATCATTCTTGCTCCTGAAATTTCTAAACATCCTGCTACTTATGAACTAACAGACAATTATGCCAAAGAGCATAATGTAATATCTTTAATGGACATTCCATTAAGATTAAATGGTGTTTTAATTGGCGTTATGTGTTTTGAAAAAACAGGAAATGAACCGAGAGTTTTTAATGAAATGGAACAGACCTTTGCAGTTGCTATATCTCATTTAGCCGTTGCTCATATTGAAAATGTAAAAAGAAGAAGTATTCAGAAAAAACTAGAAAATGCTTTGAAAGAAAAAGAAGTTTTAATTAAAGAACTTAATCATAGAGTAAAAAATAATTTTTCTGTATTGGTAAGTTTATTAAGATTAAGTAAAGAAAATGTTATTCAAGAAAAAAATGACCGGTTTGAAACATTTGAACATCAGGTATTTTCAATGATGAAAGTGCATGAATTATTGATGGAATCGGAAAATTATCAAAGTATCAATTTATCTCAATACTTGCATAAACTATGTAGTGAGTTTATTGCCAGTTATCCTGAACTTAAAAATCAATTGCACTTTAATATTCAGGAATGTGAGTTTAATATTTTACCTAAACATTCGGTTCATTTAGGATTGATTATTACAGAAATATTTTTGAATGCCTTAAAGTATTGTGTATTAGAGCATTCAGGAAGATTTGAACTGCATTTCAGAATGCTTTCTAATGAAAAAGCAGAGATTATTGCAGGCGATAGTTGTCATCAGTTTGATTTTGAAAAATGTTTTCAAAATCACCATTCATTAGGTTTAAGTATTGTTAAAGATTTGGCTGAAAGTTCAGGATTTGAGATGGTCTATCCTGTTATTGGTAATTCTACTTATAGAATTATTGTTCATAAAAACTCACAGTAAATTATCCAGCACTTCAAATACTCTTTCGGTGGCTTTTCCGTCCCATAATGGCGGTGGCTGATGTAAAGATTGAGTTTTATGATTCAAAAGTTGTTGAAGATATTTTGTAACTATTGTTGTATCAAATGGTAATAACAGATTACTACCTTTCCACATTGTTACAGGTCTTTCAGTAGAAGGTCTTAATGTAATGCAAGGTATATTTAAATAAGTAGTTTCTTCCTGCACACCACCACTATCAGTAATAACAGCAGCTGAGTATTTAATGAGTTTTTGAAAATTAAAATATGATTGTGGCGGCGTAAGTATGAGAGATGGTATTGCATTCAACTCTTCCCATAATTGAAATTGTTTAAAGCGATTTTCTGTGCGTGGATGAATAGGAAAAACTACATTTTTGAAAACATTTTGAAATTCATTTTCTAATGATTTTATCAAATGAATAATATTCTTCAAACCCTGTTCTGTATCTACATTATTGGGGCGATGCAGAGTAAGCAAAATATATTGATGTGCTGAAACGCCTAATTTTTCAAGTATTGCAGATTGTTCAATTTTATCCTGATAATGCACTAATGTATCAATCATCGTATTTCCAACAAAAAATATTCTCTCATCTTTAATCAACTCATATTTTAAATTAATAATTGCATCCTCTTCTGTAACAAAAAAGTATTGGGCCATTTTATCAGTTAACACTCTGTTATATTCTTCGGGCATTGAGTTATCAAAACTTCTCAATCCGCTTTCTAAATGAGCGAGTGGAATATTCATTTTATTAGCCACCAAAGCACCTGCAAGCGTTGAATTAACATCCCCTACTACCATTATCAAATCAGGATAATATTGTGATTGGATTAAATGCTCTAATTGTTTCATTATTTCTGCCATTTGCGACACTGCTGATAAATTTGCAGGCACATCAAGATAAAAATCAGGATGTAAATTCAGTTCATCAAAAAAAGCACGGCTCATTTCATCGCTGTAATGTTGAGAAGTATGAACAATTTTGACATCAAAGTGCGGATAATTTTTAGCCACTCGCTTAAATTGCGTCACCTTAATAAAATTAGGTCGTGTGCCTACTACTACAAGTATTTTTTTCTCAATGTTTTTATTCATATTCAAATCGTTGCTAATTCTGTGATACCTCCTTTTACTATATCATTTATCTGCACTTTTATTTGACTATCTAATGGCAAAAAGACATCAACTCTTGAACCAAATTTGATAAAACCCAATTCATCACATTGATTAACCATTGTATTTTCTTTTACATAACAAACAATTCTTCTGGCTAATAATCCTGCGATTTGTCGCACTAAAATTTTTTTTCCAGAAGAATGTTCAATAACAATAGTTGTTCTCTCATTTTCGGTACTTGATTTGGGATGCCATGCAACTAATTTTTTTCCAGGATGATATTTGTAATACAATATCTTTCCACTGATAGGATAACGATTGACATGCACATTTACTGGCGACATAAAAATACTGATTTGAATACATTCAGAATTTAAATATTCACTTTCAAAAGTTTTTTCAATCACTACAACTTTACCATCGGCAGGCGAGATAACAACTTTATCATTTTGATTCCATTTTCTAATTGGGCTACGAAAAAATTGAAGAATTATTACAAATAAAAAGATGGCAATAAAAATCAGGAGATATTTAATTATCGGTAAATCATTGAATTGACGGGCTAATAGCAATAATACAAAATCTATTATTATCACAATAATTAAACTGGTATATCCTTCTTTGTGAAATTTCATGATAAGTGTTTTTTATTTTGTTGAAAGAATAATAACATTTCTTCAGCAATTTTTTGGGCAGCATTACCATCTCCGTAAAATGGTAAGAATTTTTCTACAGAAGTATTTGATAATGTATGGTATGAATGAATAATTTTATCGGTATTGGCATCTGCCAGTAATGTTGTGCCCGTATCTAATAATTCAACCCATTCGGTTTCAGGACGCAATACAATACAGGGCTTTTTAAAGAAATATGCTTCTTTTTGAACACCACCACTATCGGTAATTATCATATCACAATTTTTTTCAAGCATAATCATATCTAAAAAAGAAACGGGCTCTGTAATTGTGATATTTTTAGAATGTTGTAGTTGCCTGTAAATAGGAGCATTAAGTTGAGTAGAAAGCATTTTTTTAGTGCGAGGATGTAATGGAAGAATGATTTTGATTTCATTGGATATTTCAAGCAAGGCAGAAAGAATATTGTTTAATCTTTCAGGGCTATCAGTATTGTTATTTCTGTGTATGGTGCATAAAACAAAAGGTTCATTGATGTTTAATTTTTTCAGTATTTGTGATTTTTTTTCAGCCAATTCTGAAAAATATATGGAATTATCATACATCACATCTCCACTTAAAATAACTTTTGGATCATTAATACTGCAATGATGAGTATGTAATTTAAATCCTTCTTTTTCAAGATTTTTAATGGCTTGTTGAGTAGGACAAAACAGAAGGGTAGAAACATGGTCAGCCATTATACGATTAATTTCTTCGGGCATTGTTTTATTATAAGAACGCAATCCTGCTTCAATATGAAATACAGGTATAAGTAATTTGGCTGCGGCTAATGCACCTGCAAGAGTGGAATTGGTATCTCCATAAATGACGATAGCATCGGGTTTTTCATTTAATAACACTTCTTCTGTTTTTTCAAGCATTTTAGCGGTTTGATGACCATGAGAACTACTACCCACATTGAAATTAAAATGAGGTGCTGGAATATTTAATTCTTCAAAAAAAACCTGACTCATGTTTTCATCATAATGCTGACCTGTATGAACAATAATTTCTTGAATTTGATCAGCATAATAGTTATTTAATACTCTGCTCAAAGCAGCGGCTTTGATAATTTGGGGTCTTGCTCCAATAAGTGTAATAATTTTATACATTCCTAATACTCAAATTGTTATTCAAGTGCCAAATGTATTGAAAATAAAATGAAAGAGAAAAGTGAGAGTAAATTTGATGATTTGTGTGTTTCATTGCATTTGAAGACGAAATGATAACACAGATATCCACAATGGCTCTATTTTGTGTATATTTGTTTTAATTGTTTAATAATACATCTATTGCTGCAAGTTGATTTTTGAAATAAGTAAAATTGTTTTTTGGCACCATTGTCGAAAATGTTTAGTTGTGCTTTTGAAATATCTTGATTTTCAGAATATTAGAGAGTATTTTTTGACCCTCCCCTCAAACTCCCCTCCCTGCAAAAGCAGGGAGGGGAAGCAAGGTTCCGACGCTTCGGTACGGAATGCTGATGCAGACGCTTTAGGTCTGCATTCTGACCGCTAGTGTCAGAACCGACAGCGTCAGCAGGTGGGTTTTTGGACAATAATGATTTTTTCATTTCCCTAATAATCTTTTATACAATCTATCCATATTAGCAACAAGCGTTTCGTAAGAGTATTGCTGAATAATTTTTGGACTAATATTATCAGAAATAAATTGATTAGCAGAAGTATAATTTTGAATGCAATGCAACAAAGCAGTGGCATAATTCAATGGATTAAAATCATTTAATATAATGCCTGCACCATCTAACACAATATCTTTTACACCACCAACATTAGTGGACACAATCATTTTTCCTGCTGCCTGGGCTTCTAATAAACTTACTGGCGTGCCTTCATTTTTAGAACAAAATGTTACAATATCCATTCCTGCATAAGCAATATCCATCTCTTTAATCCATGATGTAAAGTAAAAATTCGCTGGTTGTTCTTCGGGATGTTCCCTGTAATTCATTCCTTGTTCTTTAATATAGTTTTTCAATTCATTTTTTAATTCACCATCACCTATAATTATTACTTCAAACTTTTGTTGTGTGAGAGTTTTTAAGTGTTTTACAGCATCTATTAAGAAGCGGTGATTTTTAATGGGCACTAATCTACCTACAATGCCTATTGCTATTGTATTTTCAGAGATGTTGTATTTCGTTCTGAATAACTTTCTTTTTTCAGATTTATTTTCAGCAAATTTTTTTAAGTCCAATCCTAATGGAATGACTTCTACTTTATCTGGCGGAGCAATTTGAAATTCATTACACAATTCATCTTTCTGCTTTTGGCTAATAGCAATAATATTGCTTGATTTTTTAGCAAGATATCTTTCAACTTGAATAATAAATTGCGTAATGAATGGATGAAAATAAGAATGAAAAACATGACCATGAAATGTATGAACAATAACAGGCACATTCTCATGAATAGCCGCTAATCTGCCTAATAATCCTGCTTTTGAAGCGTGTGTATGAATAATTTGCGGACGATAATTTTTGATAATTCTTCTTATTTTAAAGTATGTTTTAATATCCTTAAAAATATTCACAGACCTTGACATTTCTGGAATTATCAATGGCTCAATGCCCATATTTTTTACAATATGTAAAGAATCTGCTTCATGATGTTCAGGCACGCCACCTATCAGTAATGTTTCATACTCATCAGGTAAATACTTTGTAAGATAAGCAGCATTGTGCGTAGGACCACCTAAATTAAATCTATTGATGATTCTCAAAACTTTTATCATATATTTTTATCAATGAATGGTTCAAACTTGTTATACCAGTGTTGAAAAACAATGATAGCCCACAATTTCAAAGCAGCATCATCCATATTTTTAGGTAAATTATTGATTAGTTTAGCAACTTGATTATAATTAAATAATTTTTGTTCGTAAATAAAATCTTTCTCCAAGTAAGAATAACCCTGAATTTTATCACTCAATATTTTATGCAATGGAATTTCAAAACCACTTTTTTTCTTTTGGAAAACAGATTCAGGAAGTAAATGAGAAAATGTTTTTTTGAGTAAATATTTTTGTTGTGTATAATGAATTTTATTATCAAAAGATGTTTGTAATGCCCATTCCACTACCCTATGGTCTAAATAAGGTGAGCGAATTTCCACAGCATTCAACATTCCAAAATAATCTGTTTTATACAACATATCGTAAGATAAAACGATATCAATATCTGCTTTATTAAAAATTTCTATTTCAGATAGTTGCTTATACTTATCAAATAATGAATAAAAATAATGATTGTTTAATCGTCTATTAAATAATTGATGAATGTATGTATCTGTTGTCCACTCTGATAAATAAATATATTTTTTCAATGGTGAAAGTTGCGATGCCTTTGAAAACTTTTTAATTTTTCTGATATTGTTTAAAAATTTAATACTGCGAGAGTCAGGAATTACAGATAAAATAGGATTTATTAATAACGCTAATAACTTGATAACAGGAAATGTCTTTAGTAAAAATATTTTATGTTTGTTGTATCCCATCCATAATTCATCTGCTCCATCGCCTGATAATGCTACTGTTGCATAAGGTTTGATTTTACTCGTCAAAAAATAAACATTGATAGCAGACGAATCTGCAAATGGCTCATCTATGTTTAATAGAATTTCATTTAAATGTTCTATCACTTCATCAGTTGTAATTTCAAAATTGTGATGTATACTGCCTATGTACCGTGCTACTTTCAGCGCATCATTTGTTTCATTATATAAACTTTCATTTTTGTAACCCAAACTAAATGTGTGTAAATCCGTTTTGAATTGTTTAGCAATTGCACATATAATTGAAGAATCTACACCACCGCTCAAAAAAGCACCAATTGGAGCATCTGAGACTAATCTTTTTTCTACTGCACTCTCAAGTATACTTTTGAAATCATCGTCTTTATCAAATGAATTGAAATAATACCATTTTTGAACTTGAATTTGATTGTTGTAAATATGCAAATAATGTCCAGGTAACAATCTTTTAATCCCCTTCAAAATACTATCTTCACCAGCAATATAATGCAAACGAAAATAAGTATAAAGTGCATCATAATTAATAGGCAACTTTTTTTGAATTAAATGAAGTAATGGAAAAATTTCAGATGCAAATGCAAACACATCTTCATCATAGTAATAATACAAGGGCTTTTCACCATACCTATCCCGGACTAAATACAACTCTTTTTGAATATCATCATAATATGCAAAAGCAAAAAATCCATTTAATTGATGCAATCCATTCACTTTGTATTTATCAAAGTGTTTAATCAACACTTCTACATCACCACTCGTTTGTATATTGTCTAATTGACCCGATAATTCTTTGTAATTAAATATTTCACCATTAAAAACAATACATTTCTTTTCATTCAAAAAAAATGGCTGATGACTTTGTGATGATAGGTCAATTATAGACAGTCGTGTGTGATAAAATATAGCATCTTCAAAAGCATAATATCTTTGAGCATCAGGTCCCCGAAGCTTTAAAACCTCTAAAACTTTCGGTTTATATTTCAATTGAATATTTTTATTCAATCTTAAAATGCCTGCTATTCCACACATTGTCTCAAACTAATTTTTTTGTTGTATAATATAATGGTATTTTTTGAATAAATAAACGATATAAAAAATTAAAAATAAATTCCCTGCAATCAACTGATAATAATTTTTGTTATGAATTAGTTGAGTACAAATAAAATAAATCAAAAACGCGATAGCCGTATTAAAAAATATTCTTCCGTATGGATAATCTATCTTAAAATATTTTTGACCTAAAAAATAAGCGACTAACATCATTGAACCATACGCAGCCAAAGTAGCATAAGCAGATGCAAGATAAGAGTATTTTGGCACGAAAATAAAATTAATCAAAAGTGTAATAAATGCTCCAAGCAAGGTAACATAAGCACCTATTTGTGTTTGCCCTGTTAATTTATACCAAAATGACAAATTGAAATATATCCCCAGACACAAATTAGCCGTTAATAAAATAGGCACTACCTTCAAGCCAATTCTATAAGAAGGACCAATAAAATATTGAATAATAGGCAAGTTGACAAGCGTACCTAACCAGATTATCAATCCAAATGCAATAAATACCTCTGTTGATAAAGCATACATTTTTTTTGCATCATTATCCTTAAATGTTCTGAAAAAAAAGGGCTCGGCAGCATAACGATAAGATTGAATAAATATAGTCATTAGTATAGATATTTTATAACACGCCCCATAGATGCCCTGTGCAGATTGTGCTACTTCTAATGGTAAAAGATATTTTAATATAATTCTATCAAATGTCTCATTTATCATACCTGCTAATCCTACTATCAACAAAGGCAAAGCATAACTCAACATTTTTTTAATCAACTTCCAATCTATACTTAAATGAAAATTTTTCCACACTGGAAATAAAATTACAATACTAAAAACATTACTCAACAAATTACTTAAAAAAGAATAACCAATTCCAATATCAGGTGAATAAATACTTGAAAATAAATTTTGATGACCTGCATCATATTCTTTCTTACATACCAAAAAGAAAAATAAATTCAGCAAAATATTTACTAATACATTACTGATTTTAATAAGTGAAAAATATAAAGGTTGCTGTTGTTGTCTGATATAAGCAAAAGGAATAGCCATTATCGCATCAGTAGCAATAATGCCTATGGTCCACATCACAAATAAATTATTTTGATAATTTAATAGCTTTGAAATGTTATTAGAAAATAGCAACAATATCAAAGAGAAAAAAGTGGTTGTCATCAAAATCAAACTCAAGGCATTATTAAAAATTTTTTGCGGCTCATTACTTTTATTGACAAAATGAAAATAAGCCGTTTCCATTCCATAAGTAAAGATGATATTAAGAAAAGAAATATAAGCATAAACTTCTGCATTAATACCATAATCAGCAGGATTGGTAAATAAATAAGTATAAAGTGGCGTTAATAAATAATTCAAAAATCTTGGCAATATGCTTCCTAAACCATAAATACTCGTTTGTCCAAATAATTGTCTAATACTCGCCATTATTGTTTTACAAAATATATTTTGCGTAAATGTAATGAGAAATATCACATTATAGAAAGTGATAGAAAAGATTGAAATCATTCACATTGTTTTATTCAATATCTTGGTGTATATTTGCCTCAAAACTACATCTATGAATTATGATATTATTGTAATAGGTAGCGGACCAGGTGGTTATGTTACTGCCATCAGAGCATCACAATTAGGATTCAAAACCGCCATTATTGAAAAAGAAGCACTTGGTGGTGTATGTTTGAACTGGGGCTGTATTCCTACAAAAGCATTATTAAAAAGTGCTCAAGTATTTGAATATCTTAAACACGCCAAAGATTACGGCATTTCTGCCGAAAGCATTAAAGCTGATTTTCCTGCTGTAATTAAAAGAAGCCGTGATGTAGCAGATAGTATGAGTAAAGGTGTTCAGTTTTTAATGAAAAAAAATAAAATTGATGTAGTATATGGCACAGCCAAAGTAAAACCGGGTAAAAAAGTAGAAGTTCAACTCAAAGAAGGCGGCGTACAAACTTATTATGCTCAACATATTATCATTGCAGTTGGTGCTCGTTCTCGTCAATTGCCCAATTTACCTCAAGATGGAAAATATATCATTGGTTACAGAGAAGCATTGACCTTGAAAGAACAACCTAAATCTATGATTATTGTTGGTTCTGGTGCTATTGGAAGTGAATTTGCTTACTTTTATCAAACAATGGGCACACAGGTTACATTAGTAGAATTTATGCCTAACATTGTGCCATTGGAAGATGAAGATGTTTCTAAACAATTAGAAAAATCCTTCAAAAAAATTGGCATTGAAGTAATGACCAATTCATCAGTAGAAAAAGTGGATATTAAAAACAACAAATGCATTGCGACCATTAAAACCGCATCGGGCAATGTTACCAAAGAAGCAGATATAGTTCTTTCAGCAGTAGGTATTCAAGCCAATTTAGAAGGTATAGGATTAGAAGAAGTAGGCATTAAAACAGATAAGGGAAAAATTGTAGTAGATGAATATTACAGAACTAATGTGCCAGGTTATTATGCAATAGGCGATTGTGTGGGCGGACAGGCATTAGCCCATGTGGCAAGTGCAGAAGGTATTACTTGTGTAGAAAAAATTAAGGGCTTACATGTAGAGCCCATCAATTATAACAATATCCCAGGTTGTACTTATACAACGCCTGAAATTGCTTCTGTTGGATATACTGAAAAGAAAGCCAAAGAAGCAGGATATGAAATTAAAGTAGGTAAATTTCCATTTACAGCATCTGGAAAAGCCAAAGCATCTGGCGCTCCCGATGGATTTGTAAAATTAATCTTTGATGCTAAATACGGCGAATTACTTGGTGCTCATATGATTGGTTATAATGTAACTGAAATGATTGCTGAAATAGTGGCAGTTAGAAAATTAGAAACTACTGGACACGAATTGATTAAAACAGTTCATCCACATCCTACTATTAGCGAAGCCATTATGGAAGCCGCCGCTGCCGCTTATGGCGAAGTGATTCATTTGTAGTGATATTGTTATAGACGCAAAAACACCTGTCTTTTATTATATGGGACAATACATATTAAATAAAAATGAGAAAAAAGATATAAAAGACATTGTTAATACTTATTACATGCAACCTATCTTGAAAAGAATAGACAAAGAATTATCAAGTAAGAAGCATAAAATTGAAGTGTTTAATGAATTATATAACATTTTAAAGGATTCTGAAAAAGAAGTAAAGGACTTACTTAAAAAAAGGAAACTATCTGGAGAAGTAAAAGATATTAATCAGGCGTTAAAATCAATTGCTGGCAATGCGTTTTCTAATGCCATTGTTTACTTATTTTTAAAGTATAAAGAAGAAGGTTATATTAAACCTGATATATTTATTACTTCTAAAAAATCAAGAATAAAAGGATTTGATAAAGTTTCAACTATACATGTTGGCAATGAAACTCAAAAGCCAGACGCTGATTTGATAATTTATAATTTAAAGCCGGATAAAACATTAAATAAATGTATTATCCTTTCTCTTAAAACCTCTTTAAGGGAAAGAGCAGGACAAACATATAAATGGAAACTATTATTGGAAATAGCCACTTCTGAAAACCCTATTAAAGAAAAATATGATATAAAATATCATTTGTTTCAAATGCCAATTATATGCTTTGCAACTGTTAATTTTTATAACGAAATAAATAATCCTCAACACAAAGGTATGTTTAAATTTTTTGACAAAGCATTTATTGCAAAAAATACAAATGCAGATTTTATTTCACCCTTATCTGATATTGTAGAATTTGTTAATCAAAATCTGTGAATAAAAATGAGTTCTCATATAGAATATAAAGAAGAAAATAGTGTATTAAAGTCAGAAGAAATTTATAATTTAATAAAATCCTCCATCCATTTATTTAATGAAGAAGATGATTTTTACTTCAAACCTAAAAGTATTTTAGATTGGTATTATGAATGGGATTTTAAAGAATACAATCCCAATATTTACTCACATGGGTTTCATCAATATCCAGCAAAATTTATACCTCAATTGGCACGAAAAATACTTAGAGTTTTTACCAACCATAAAAGCATTATACTAGATAATTTTATGGGTTCAGGAACTACTCTCATTGAATCAATGTTACTTAATAGAAAAAAAGCCATTGGTATTGAATATAATCCTTTTGCATGCTTTATAGCAAAGGTTAAAACTACACCTATTAATCCAAATTTATTATTAAAAACTTTTAATGAGATCAAAGATAACTTTAATAAAAATATAGAGTATAAAATACACTCGTTTTTCAATATTGATTTTTGGTTTAAAGAACAACAAAAAAACGAATTATCTAAATTGAAATTTATTATTAATCAAATAAACAATAATGAAATTAAAAACTTCTTTTTTATATGTATGAGTGAAGTCGTTAGACGAGTATCACTTACTAATCATAATGGATTTAAATTACACAGAGATAAACAAAAATTATTAGACAATTTTAACCCAAGTGTTTTTTGGCATTTTGAAAATGTTTTTAACAGAAATTACATGTTGATGGCTGATTTTTTTAATCAAACAAAAAATGTTACAACTGAAATTAATATAATTCAAGGAGATTCAAGAATTAGACAATCTATTCCTGAAAACAGTATTGATTTTATTTTAACCTCTCCACCTTACGGTGACTCTAGAACAACTGTTGCTTATGGACAATTTTCAAGGTTATCATGGCAATGGATTAGTGGAGATAATAACATTTATAAACTTGATGATTTACTTCTTGGAGGACAAATAATAAAAAACAAGAATATAAATGAAATATTAGAATACTCACCAACTCTTAATGCACAATATAAAGAAATTTCTTTAAAGGATGTTACAAGAGCTAATCAAGTATTGACTTTCTATAAAGATTTTTATGAGACATTTATTCAATCTCATTTTTACCTAAAGAAAAATGGGTACTATGTTTTAGTAACTGGCAATAGAACTGTAAAGGGGATTTTTCTCAGAACCGATAAAATCATAAGTGAACTAGGAAAAAAATTAGGATTTAAAACTGAAAAAATTTTATACAGAAAAATAATAAATAAAAGAATGCCATCTAAAAATTCACCTACTAACAAAAAAGGTGAACTTTCAAATACTATGCATACTGAAAATATTATTTTTTTAAAGAAAATATATTAGTTCGTTTATAAATGGTATTTTTTATTGAATACCCAAATTTCCATTTTAAATTTTGTTAAGCAGTATTTTCAAAAAACGTATTTGGAATTATTTTTGTAGTGCTTATTATACAAAAATCAAAAGCGTATGAAAAAGTTAGCATCTTATGTGATAAGCGGAATAATTGGTGGTTTAGTAGTGTTCTTTTCTCAAAAATATTTTAATGAAAATTCTATCCACCATCATCTTAATTCTAACACCTCTCAAATTGCCACACCTGTTCATTTTTCTGGCAATGTAGCTGCATTAAACAATGATTTTTCTACTGCTGTAGATAAAAGCATCAATGCAGTAGTACACATCAAAACCATTACTGAGAGAACAAATTTAGTATATGACCCATTTCATAGTTGGTTTTTTGGCTCACAACCACACATTCAGCCCTATATTCAAGAAGGTAGCGGTTCCGGTGTGATTATTTCGGATAATGGTTACATTGTTACTAATAACCATGTAATTAAAAATGCTGATAAAATTGAAGTAACTCTCAATGACAAAAGAACCTATAAAGCTCAACTTATTGGCACTGACCCTTCAACTGATTTAGCCGTATTAAAAATTGATGAAAAAAATTTACCATTTATCATTTTTGGAAATAGTGATGAAATTAAAGTGGGTGAATGGGTATTAGCAGTGGGTAATCCATTTAATTTATACTCAACCGTTACTGCAGGCATTATCAGCGCAAAAGGTAGAAATATTCATGTCATTGAAAATAATCCTGAAAGTGGTAATTTTCCTATTGAATCATTTATACAAACAGATGCGGCTGTAAATCCTGGAAATAGCGGCGGTGCTTTAGTAAACATCAGCGGAGAATTAATTGGCATCAACACAGCCATTGCATCAAATAATGGAGCGTATCAGGGCTACGCTTTTGCTATACCTGTAAATGTTGTAAAAAAAGTAGTTTCAGATATTATAGAATATGGCACTGTTCAAAGAGCATATATGGGCATTTCAATTAGAGATATAGATGCTAGCTTTGCAAAAAGTAATAATATCTCAACTTTGAATGGTGTGTATGTTCATGATGTATTGCCTGGGGGAGCTGCAGACGATGCAGGTATTCAATCTGGTGATATTATTACAAAAGTGAATGATAAAGAAATAAATAAAATCTCAGAATTTCAAGAACAATTAAGCAAATACAGACCTGGTGATAAAATTAAAATTGGTCTAATAAGAAAAAATAAAAAATTAGAATTAGATGTAATTTTAAAGAATAGAAATAATCAAACCAGTATCATTAAAAAAGAAGATTTGAAAAACATCAATATTGCTCAATTAGGAGCATCTTTTGAAGAAATAAGTAAAGAAGAAGCCAAAAGGATAGGCATAGACGGAGGAGTGAAAATTGTCAATTTAGAACCGGGAAAATTAATGGCTGTTGGAATTAAAAAGAATTTTATCATTACTTCAGTAGATAAAAAGAAAATAGAAACAGTCAATGATTTAAAAGAAGCATTAGAAAATAAAAAAGGGAATGTAATACTGTTAGAAGGCATTTATCCTAACGGAATAAGAGCGTATTACGGATTTAATTTGTAATGTAAATCATGTGTTTTAATTGATGTTGCCCCAAAAGCCCAACCTCTTTCTGTATCCACCAAAGGCGGAGATGTGCTGATATTTTCATACAGAACGCAGTGAAGTATCTTAATTCACAGTAAATATCATTCGGTTCGCTCCGCCTCTTGCAGACAAGATTGTCACGCTAAGTGTAGTTAAGCGTCCAAAACCACTTTGCGTCCTTTGTGTAAAATCTTTGCAATCTATGTGGTTTATGTGTTTAACTTTGATTCCTAAAAGAAAAAGAAAAGAATTCATAATAAGTTGAAAACTAAAAAAGTAAAAAAAATTTTGATTATTTAAATTCTATTCTATAAATTTGCCGCCCTTAATTAAAAAATCATTGCCGTGGATACACTTAGTTACAAAACCAAGTATTTAAACAAAGCTACTGCACAAAAAGAGTGGGTAGTAGTAGACGCTACTAATCAGATAGTTGGTAGATTAGCATCTAAAGTAGCATATCTTTTAAGAGGTAAGCATTTGCCTTCTTTTACTCCACATGTAGATATGGGATACAATGTAATCATTATCAATGCGGATAAAGTTCGCTTTACAGGAAAAAAGTTCACAGATAAACAATATATTCGTTATACTGGTTATCCCGGAGGTCAAAGATTTTCAACCCCTGAATTTTGGATGAAAAAAAGACCAACTGAAATTTTAAAATTGGCTATTCATGGGATGCTTCCTAAAAATCGCCTGGGAAGAAAATTAAATACAAATGTATTTATTTATTCAGGAAGCGAACACCCTCATCAGGCACAAAATCCTAAAACAATTGATATAAATACAATTAAAGCATAAATATGGAAGTCATTAACACAACTGGAAAAAGAAAAACATCTATTGCCCGAATTTACTTAAAAAAAGGAAAAGGCAATATTATTATTAATGAAAACAGAGATTACAAAGAATACTTTCCTACACCTACCTTACAGTATTATGTTACTCAACCATTAAAAGTAACAGGTTTTGATTTATCCAAATATGATATTTATGCTAATATTGAAGGCGGAGGTGTTACAGGACAATCTCAGGCACTCAGATTAGCTATTGCCAAAGCACTTGTAGCCATCAATCCTGAATTAAAACCCGTACTCAGAAAAGAAGGACTTATTACACGCGACCCCCGTATGGTAGAGCGTAAAAAATACGGCCGCAAAAAAGCCCGCAAAAGATTTCAATTTACTAAACGTTAATCTATTACTATTTAATACTAAAACCCAAAAATCAATATGTCTCAAATTACTTTTGAACAATTACTGGAAGCAGGTGTGCATTTCGGACACCTTAAAAGAAGATGGAATCCAGCATTTGCTCCATATATTTATGGAGAGAAAAATGGCGTACACATCATTGACTTAAATAAAACATTAGCCAAATTAGAAGAGGCATGCAATATCCTCAAAAATATGGCTAAACAAAACAAAAAGATTCTCTTTGTTGCTACTAAAAAGCAAGCAAGAGAAATTATTGAATCAAAAGTAAAACCACTTGGAATGCCTTATGTTGTTGAAAGATGGCCAGGTGGATTGCTTACCAACTTTGCTACCATTCGTAAATCTATTAAAAGAATGTACCAAATTGAAAAAATGGAAACTGATGGTACATTCAACAAAATATCCAAAAAAGAAAGATTACTGCTCACTCGTGAAAAAAATAAATTACAAAAACAATTTGGCTCTATTGCCGATATGAACCGTTTGCCTTCTGCACTATTCATCGTAGATATTGTAACAGAACATATTGCCGTAAAAGAAGCTAAACGTTTGAATATACCTACATTTGCAATGGTAGATACCAATTCTAATCCTAATGAAGTCAATTACCCTATTCCCGCTAATGACGATGCGGCTACTTCTATTGATATTATCTTAACTGCTGTATGTGATGCTATTGCAGAAGGTCTTAAAGAAAGAGGCAATGACCATGTTTCTGAAAAACAAGAATCATTTGAAGAAGATAATAAAACTACTAAATACGAATTAGTTGAATCTGATGAAGAATCAGATACCCCTAAAAAAACCAGAACCAGAAAAAGAACTATTAAAAAATAAAAAACATGTCAGTTACAGTTGCAGATATAAATAAACTAAGACAACAAACAGGTGCCGGTATGATGGATTGTAAAAAGGCACTGGAAGAAAGTGGTGGCGACTTTGAAAAAGCCATTGAATACCTTAGAAAAAAAGGGGCTAAAATAGCCGCTAACAGACAAGACAGAGATGCCAAAGAAGGATATGTTACTACAAAAATAAAAGACAATACCAAAGCTATTCTTTTATCCATCAATTGTGAAACTGACTTTGTTGCTAAAAATCAGGATTTCCAAAGCTTTGCAGAAGAAATTGCTTCTATTGCCATAGAAAAATTTCCATCAGATGCAGAAACATTAAAAAAACTACCCTACAATTCTGACATCTCTATTAGCGATAAATTAATGGAACAAATTGCTAAAATTGGAGAAAAAATTGAAATCGGTTATTACTCCACATTAGAAGCCCCTTATGTTGTTTCCTATATTCACCCAGGCAATAGATTAGCCGTTCTTGTAGGATTTAGCAAAAATATTGATCCAGAAGCCGCCAAAAACATTGCTATGCAAGTAGCAGCAATGGCGCCTGTATCAATTGATAAAAATGATGTGCCCGCCAATATTTTAGAAAGAGAATTGGATATTGCAAGAGAACAAGTAAGACAGGAAGGCAAACCCGAAGATATGGTTGAAAAAATTGCTCAAGGAAAATTAAATAAGTTTTTCAAAGAATCTACTTTATTAAATCAGGAATTTATCAAAGATAGCAAACAAACAGTAGGTCAATATCTACAATCTGTTGATAAAGATGCCAAAATTCTTTCTTTCAAAAGATATTCATTATCCTAAAACTATAAACTTTACACTATGCCATTGACAAAAGAAAAAAAACAAGAAATCATAAAAAAAATCACAGGTAATGAAAAAAATACAGGTGATACTTCTGCTCAAATCGCTTTATTAACCGAAAGAATCGCTCATCTTTCTTCTCATCTTGAAAGAAATAAAAAAGATGTTGTAACTGAAAGATCATTGATTAAATTAGTAAACCAAAGAAGAAAACTACTCAACTACCTGAAAAAACATCATTTAGAAAAATATAGAGCACTCATCAAAGAACTAAACATCAGAAAATAAAATATCCGAATTTTTCGGAATTAAAAACGGGGGGCATCACATTTTAATTCAAATAAGAATTAAAATGTATGCCCTTTTTCATTAAAAATAAAAATACTAAAAATTATGTTACAAGCAATTACTCATCAATTTGATATTGGAGATGGAAGAACAATTACATTAGAAACAGGCAAATTAGCCCGTCAGGCAGATGGAGCAGCAGTAGTAAAACTTAATAACACTATGTTATTGGCTACCGTTGTAAGTGCCAAAGAAGCCAAAGAAGGCGTTGATTTTATGCCATTAACAGTAGATTATCAGGAAAAATTTGCCGCATCAGGAAGAATACCTGGTTCATTTTTCAAAAGAGAAGGAAAACTATCTGATTATGAAATACTAGTGAGCCGTCTGGTAGATAGAGCCCTTCGCCCATTATTTCCCGAAAATTATCATGCCGATACACAAGTTTTGATTTACTTAATTTCAAGTGATAAAAAAGATATGCCCGATGCACTGGCTGGCTTAGCCGCGTCTGCTGCCATTGCTGTATCTGATATTCCTGTTACAAAAATAATGTCTGAAGTAAGAGTAGGTAAAGTAGATGGTAAATTAATTATCAATCCCGATATTGAATTATTAGAAAAATCTACCATTGATATGATTGTAGCCGCTACCGAAACAGATATTGTAATGGTAGAAGGAGAGATGGATGAAATCAGCGAAGACGAAATGGTAGAAGCCATACAATTTGCTCATCAAAGCATTAAAAAACAAATACAAGCCATTAAAGAATTTGCTGCCAAAGCCAATGCTCCTGCCAAAAGAGAATATAACCACGAAACCAACGATGAAGAATTAAAGAAAAAAATGTATGAAGAACTTTTTGAAAAAGTATATAATGTTGCCAAAAGTAAAAATCCTAATAAGCAGGAAAGAAAAAAAATGTTTGCCGAAGTATTAGAAGAATATAAAAAACAATTTTCAGAAGAAGAATTAGCCGAAAAATCTGCACTTATTGGTAAGTATTATGGTTTAATAGAATATGATGCAGTGAGAAAAATGATATTACAAGATAGAATTAGATTAGACGGCAGAGGATTAAAAGATATTCGCCCTATTTATTGCGAAGTAGATTATTTACCAATGGCTCACGGCAGTGCTGTTTTTACCAGAGGAGAAACACAATCACTCACCACCGTTACATTAGGAACTCCCGATGATATTTTGATTTTAGACAAAGCTATGAAAATTGAAGAAGAAAAATTTATCCTGCATTACAACTTCCCACCATTTTCAACAGGAGAAGTTAAACCTATGCGCGGACCGGGTAGAAGAGAAATCGGACACGGTAATTTAGCACACAGAGCATTAAAAAGAATGGTTCCACAAGATACTGGTTATACTATTCGTGTTGTATCAGATATTTTAGAAAGTAATGGTTCTTCCAGTATGGCCACTGTTTGTGCAGGCACACTGGCATTGATGGATGCAGGTATTCCTGTTAAAAAGCCCGTAGCAGGCATTGCAATGGGACTTATTACCGACGATAAAGGTAATTATGCTGTATTATCTGATATATTAGGCGATGAAGACCATTTAGGTGATATGGACTTTAAAGTTTGCGGCACCAAAGATGGAATCACGGCGGTACAAATGGATTTGAAAGTAAATGGACTTTCTTACGACATTATGAAAGAAGCGTTGTATCAAGCAAGAGAAGGAAGATTGCACATTATGAATAAAATGCTGGAAGTGATTTCAGAACCCCGAAAATCATACAAACCGCACGCCCCCCGATTTATTTCAATGGACATACCTGTTGAATATTTTGGAGCCATTATTGGTCCTGGTGGAAAAATTATTCAGGAAATACAAAGAGAAACCCAAACTACAATTCAATTAGAAGAAACAGGCGGTATAATGGGCAAAGCCAATATTTTTGGACCCAATGAAGATGCTGTAAAATCTGCTCTCAATAAAATTAAAATAATCATTGCCGTTCCAGAAGTAGGAGAAGTATATACTGCCAAAGTAAAAAGCATAATGCCTTATGGAGCGTTCGTAGAATTTTTGCCAGGGAAAGATGCCTTATTGCACATTTCAGAATACGATTGGATTCGCAGAGAAACATTAGCCGATGTATTAAAAGAAGGCGACACAGTAGAAGTTAAATATTTAGGCATAGACCCCAAAACGGGAAAGTATAAAGTATCCAGAAAAGTACTTCTGGCTAAACCTTGATGTTTTCATTAGAGTTGTTGCAAGATAATATCTTTAATTCGCTTGAAATGCTTAACTATCAAGGATAAAAAAGAATTCTAATATTTAACTAATAAAAACTGCTCTCTTGTAGAGTGAGCAAGGTACTTTATATGCTATTATTGCTTAATTCTCAACAAATCTATTAGTATACACTCTAATAATGAACACAATACCTTGTGCTTACCATCTTGCTTTTAATCTAGCAATGGCATTTATTCTTTCTTCTGCTAATCTATTGGCTGCAAGATAGGTGGGCAATTTTTCTTTTTCAGCAATTTCAAAAATTTTCATAGTAGTATCATAAATTCTTTCTGCGTGAGATAATGCCCTTTCTCTATTGTAACCTTCTAACTCATAATAAACATTGATAATACCACCTGCATTTACTACAAAATCAGGTGCATATAAAATACCTTTTTCTTCTACCATTCTGCCGTGTATATCTTCATCTGCTAATTGATTGTTGGCAGAACCACAAATGATTTTAACCTTTAATTGCTCTAATGTTTGAGTATTCACAGTAGCACCTAATGCACAAGGTGCATAAATATCTGCATCAGTACTATACAATTCATCTGCTGATAGTAATTTTACCTTATATTTTTTGGTTACTTCTTTGATTTTTTCTTCATCAATATCAAATACTAATAATTCTGCTTTTTCTTTTGCAAGATAATCAATTAAATGTCTTCCTACATTACCCAGTCCCTGAACTATTATTTTTTTGCCTTCTAATGATTCATTACCATAAACTTTTTTTGCCGATGCTTTCATTCCCATCCATACACCCATAGCGGTTACAGGCGAAGGGTCTCCGCTGCCGCCCATAGATTCAGGCAAACCGGTTACATAGTCCGTTTCATTATGGATAATTTCCATATCTTTGCTTGTCATAGAAACATCTTCGGCAGTTATGTATTTTCCACCAAGGTCATTGATAAATTTACCAAAACTACGGAGTAATGCTTCGGTTTTGATTTTTTTGGGGTCGCCAATAATAACGGCTTTTCCTCCACCCAAATTAATACCTGCAACAGCCGATTTGTAAGTCATTCCACGAGACAATCGCAATACATCAATTAGTGCATCTTGTTCGGTAGCATAGTTCCACATTCTGGTACCCCCTAATGCAGGACCTAATACAGTGTTATGAATGCCAATAATGGCTTTTAATCCTACATTATTATCATTACAAAATACAATTTGTTCGTGGTTAAACAGAGACATTTGCCCTATTACACCTTCTGCTGTTTTAGAAGATTTTTCAGACATTACAGTTGAAGCCATAAGAACTTTTTAAGATTAAAAAATTACAAAACATCTGTTTGATAGCTAACGCCATCAATAGTAACTTTGATGTTATAGTCGCAAGAACCATCTCCCAGATTAACTGTTTGAGTGTTTTTGCTACCAGGTTTAACATACAACAATCCTTTGGTAAATGGATGTTTTCCAGGTTTTATAAATCCTTCGGGGGCACAATTTTTGAAATCTCTGTACAAGAAATCAGTGGTAGGTTCATTAAATTTAATTTCAAACGCTCCCTTGCTGTTAGAACCATTGCCATTACCCGTTAGATTAATATTAGCATTCTGCCATTGAATAGGTAAGTTACCAGTGCTATTATACACAGAAGCATCGTTGGTATTATTAAGTGTAATATTATGAGTAGCCGTTAATACAACAGATGAAGAGCCATTATTAATGGTAAAATTAGAATAAGCTGCAGACCATGTTAATTTAGTAGAAGAAGGATTAAATCCATTTGGAGTGGTATTAGAAATGACAATTGAAGTAGCAGAAACAGTGGTAGTATTAATTGTATAGTTATACAACTCAACGGTACATTTAAATCCGGGTTGGCGAATATATTTGGCATTGAGGGTAGAAGCAGAATATTTGATAACAATAGTACCTGTTCTAATTGATCCATCAATACCATAAGTATTTCTAAAAATTAAATAATCCGTGAGATTGGTTGTATCTTTGACTATAATATGTGGTTTGTAAATATTTGTATCAAGATTTGGTTTATTATTAAAAAAAGGTGTGGCTGTATAAGTATCTCTTGTAAGAGCAGCCATTAAAAACACATCGTTCATTACTTCGTATGATTTTACTGCATCTTTAGCGGTGGTCATATCGCTATCTGGAGTTGGAGGTTCAGGTGAGTTTTTTTTGCTGCAAGACATTAATGTTATGCCTGCAAGACCTAATATAAAAATTGATTTTTTCATAGTTTTAAATTTTGGGCTTAATAATAAGCATTTTATTTTAATCTATCAAATAGCTTTTTTGGTATTTTTGAAATTATTTTTTAATTTATGCAATCTCTTTTCTGCGTAATCTTTGGTTAATGTGTAAGATATAGGTTCGGAGCTTTTCTTGGGCAATTCAAACATTAAATCGGTCATTATGCTTTCACATATACTTCTTAATCCACGCGCACCCAATTTGAGGTCTAATGCCGTATCTACAATTAAATCCAAAACCTCATCTTCAATTTTCAATTGAATATTATCTAAACTAAATAAATAGATATATTGTTTAATAAGCGAGTTTTTGGGCTCAGTAAGAATTTTTTTCAATGCCTCTCTATCAAGAGGTTGTAAAGTAGCAATAACGGGCAATCTACCAAGCAATTCGGGTATTAAGCCAAATGACTTTAAATCGTGAGAAGTAACAAATTGAAGAATGTTGTTTTTATCTAATTGCTCTGCACTTTGTCCTTTGAAGCCAATAAC
Organism: Bacteroidota bacterium; assembly: GCA_040758575.1. Classification (GTDB taxonomy): domain Bacteria; phylum Bacteroidota; class Bacteroidia; order B-17B0; family Aurantibacillaceae; genus BPGX01. The sequence goes on from JBFLVH010000007.1 coordinate 167,452, forward strand.
ATTGATATTGATGCGGGAAGATGTTATTTTATCTAAACCAACAAAAGCACCACCACATATAAATAAAATATTTTTGGTATTAATTTTTATCATTTGTTGTTCAGGATGTTTTCTTCCGCCTTGTGGAGGGACAAATACATCTGCACCTTCTAAAATTTTTAGAAGTGCTTGCTGAACTCCTTCTCCACCAACATCTTTTGTAATAGAAGGATTATCTCCTGATTTTCGGGCTATTTTATCAATTTCATCAATAAACACAATGCCTTTTTCTGCTGCAGCTACATTGTAGTCAGCGGCTTGTAATAAACGAGTTAAAATGGTCTCTACATCTTCACCCACATATCCAGCTTCTGTAATAGCAGTAGCGTCTGCAATACAAAAAGGGACATTTAATAATTTTGCAATAGTTTTAGCCAATAATGTTTTGCCCGTTCCTGTTTCTCCAATCAATAGAATATTAGATTTTTCAAGTTCTACATCAGCATTTTTTCTTTTATCTGATGTACTAAAAATTCTTTTGTAGTGATTATACACTGCTACGCTCAATATTTTCTTGGCTTCTTCCTGCCCAATCACATAATCATCTAAATATTTTTTAATTTCTTTTGGAGTTAAAATATTTTCGGGTTCTTTAAATGTATTTTTTTTAGAACTGCTCTGGTGTTTTTTTTCAGCATTTATAACTTCGTATGCTTTTTCAATACAAAGTTCGCAGATATAAGCATTGTGTCCTGCCAGGAGCAGTGTATTTCCATCTTGTGAAAGACCACAAAAAGAGCAAGCAGGTATTTTGGTTGATTTGGCCATTGTTTTATCAATTAAAAATTAAGAATTAAAAATTAAAAATTATAAATTAAATAATCTTTGCGTTCTTTGTGGCTTTGCGAGAGAATATAATATTCAAATTAAAAATTAAAAATTAAAAATTAAGAATCTTTGTGTTCTTTGCGTCTTTGCGAGATAAAATAATATTCAAATTAAAAATTAAAAATTAAAAATTAAGAATTATTCGTATAACTTGTCCGCCTTTGGCGGATTCGTGGCTATAAGATTATTAAAAATTCAATGGGCGTTTTTCAAATGCATCTAAGCAAGCTTCTTTGAATGCTTCGCTATAAGTAGGATGTGCGTGGCATATTCTTCCAATATCTTCGGCAGATGCCTTGTATTCCATAGCCACTACGGCTTCTGCAATTAAATCGGCAGCCCTTGGAGCAATCATGTGAACACCCAATATCTCATCATTTTCTTTGTGAGCCAATACTTTAATAAATCCATCTGTATCCATACTGGCTTTTGCTCTTCCACTCGCTTTGAATGGAAATTGTCCTACCTTATATGGAATATTTTTTTCTTTAAGTTGTTCTTCTGTATAACCCACTGATGCTACTTCTGGCCAGGTATACACTACACCGGGTATTAAATTATAATCTATATGTGGCTTTTGACCTGCAATGACTTCAGCAACAAAAACACCTTCCTCCTCTGCTTTATGTGCCAGCATAGGTCCACGAATAACATCACCAATAGCATAAATATGCGGCTGCGATGTTTGAAGTTTTTCGTTCACTACTACCCTACCCTTTTCATCTAACTGAACACCTGCTTTATCCAAACCAAGGTTTTCTGTATAAGGTCTTCTTCCTACTGCTACTAAAACATAATCACCTTTTAACTCAATATTTTCATTATTCTTATTTTGGGCAGTAACAATAACCTCTCTGGATTTTTTTGTTGCAGAAAGAACTTTGTGTTGCAAATAAAATTCAAAACCCAAATTTTTCTTTAATAATCGCTGTAATTCTTTTGATAAAGAACCATCCATTGATGGAATTATTCTATCTAAAAACTCTACCACTGATACTTTGCTTCCCAAACGGGCAAATACACTACCTAATTCTAAACCTATCACTCCACCACCTATTACAATTAAATGCTTGGGTATGGTTTCTAACTCTAATGCTTCTGTTGAGGTAATAATTTGTTTTTTATCTATTTCAATATTAGGAAGGGTAGCAGGTTTTGAGCCAGTAGCAATAATAAAATACTTTGCTGTTAATTCAATATCTCCCTTTTCAGAAGAAACTTTTACATTAGTAGAAGATGTGAAAGTGCCATGACCTGTAAATACTGTTACTTTATTTTTTTTCATTAAATATGCTACGCCATCAGAATTTTCTTTTACTACCTGTCTTTTTCGGGCAATCATTTGCTTTATGTCGGGCTTAATATCTTTGATTTTAATTCCGTGGTTTTCAAATGAATGCACAGCGTTGTAGTAATGTTCAGAAGAATCTAATAATGCCTTGGACGGAATACAACCTACATTCAGGCAAGTGCCTCCAAGAGAATTGTATTTTTCAATGATGGCTACTTTGAAACCCAACTGTGACGCTCTAATAGCCGAAATGTAACCGCCAGGTCCGCTTCCTATTACAATAATATCAAATTGTTCCATAGTTTATTATTAAAATGAAAAATGGCTCGTTAGTTATTCACAAACGAGCCGATAATGAGTTCATTGGCATTATGCTTTTTTTGCAGACGCTTTCTTTTTCTTTCTTGGTCTTGACTTACCATAAGTGCCAATATGAATTTTTCCTCTTTTAGATCTTTTGTCGCCTTTTCCCATAATGATAAAATTTTGCTGCAAATTTAAGTATAATTTTAGTGGATATAAAATTTTTTCTAATCCCAATCAAATTATCGCTTATACAGGTTTATGAAATTACCATCTTGAACGATTTTCCATTCGGGTGGCTTGAAATATCTACGAACAAATCTCATAAATACCCTTGTTCTGCCCGTTACAGGATATTCTTCTTTTGTTTCAAAGCTTCTTCTTTCACCTGAAAACAAATAATGATTGACATTGGGATGTTCTTTTGAAAATTGCAAAATAACTCTGCAAACAGTATTTAATACTCTATAGGCATCCCCTTTATTGGTAACTACATATTGGTCATTTTCATATTCTTCATTGGTTACGCAAAAAGACACTACTACTTTCAGGTAATTATTATTATCACGAGAAAAGGACACTTCATATTGCTCATTAAATCTATTTGTAAAGTAGTAAAAATATTTTGTAGGAAAAGGGTCTTTTTCAAATGGATAATACATCTCCTCATTCATAAATCTTATGTGTTTTTTTTAACAAGTAATATTGAGGCAATATTAATAAATAAAAATGGATATAAAAAACTTCTGTATCTGATAATTGCTCCTGTGTTGGGTGCAGAAAGCGAAATAATAATGATTAAAAAAATTGCATATAAAATCACAAAACCCATATATACCGAAATCCTTGAAGAAGAGAAAAAATAATTAATACAAAAAAACAGAATAACAAGTATCAATATATTTTCAATCCATACAATAATATCCATTATGCTTTTAATTTTTTCTGGATAAAAAAAGAATATAGATATTGCCTGTAAAACAATATTCATATTTTTTAAAAACGATTGTTTAGAATTAATTGGTGAGATATAATATGTCTTATTGGCTTTTTCAATATAATACAATAGATGAAAACTTTCTGTAGTATCTTGATTTTTTTCAATAATGGTATCTTTTAAATTTTCTAATCTCCAATACATAATGGGCACATCGTTTTTGATATAATAAACAGGATTTTTATGAGATGAGTCAAATTTCAAATTATTCCAATCATAAGGAACACGAACAAACTTTTTTGTATTCACTAAAAAAATACCTCCTCTGGAAGCATCTAAAAACCTCTCCTGACGATATTGAACTAATTCTACAAAACTTTTATGAGAAAATAATTGAAAAACTTTTGAAAATAAAATCAATATACCCAATGCAATTAAAACATAAGCCCATTTTCTGAATCTTTGAAATCTTTGAAAATATGTTTCAAACAAAAAATATAAAGTAATAAAATAAATAAATGGTAATGAATACGCTGGACGAAATAAAATAGAAATTATCATTAAAACAATTACAATAAAAAGTTTGAATAAAGATTTATTTTTAAGAATAAACCACTCACAAGATAATGCTAAAATGCTTCCTAATAATAAAAACAAAATGCTTTCTTTTAATACAAAACTTGTAAAGAAAAACACTGATGGAAAAAGAGATGCTATTAAAAATATTTGCCCACGCTTTGTATCTGAAATTTGAATTTTATCAAAATAAAATTGTATAATTTGCAATGAATATTTTACCAACCACCATAAACCTACGAAAAACATCATAGCAGAAAACAAACGATGAACAGATAAATATCCTCCACTCAAAAATGATAATAAACTATGAACTTTTACTACCCATCTGTTGTCATTGTAAAAAAATTCGGGGGCTTTATTCCACGCATCGGTACTGGTAAAAAACTCATTAAAAATTGTTTTATCATCAGGTTCTGTATCTAACCAAAACCTTAAATATTCTATAGGATATTTTATCGCTAAATGATGAAACAAAATTGCATCGTGAAAATAATTGTCTTCATCTGGAACCTTCAAGAATGATAAATCTTTCAAACTGCTATATGTAATCAAAAAAATAAAAATTGATTTAATTAAAAAAGCAATTAAATAATATTTCTTACTACTTCCCTTATTAAACCAATATAAACACAATCCTACTGCAACACAATATATT
>JBFLVH010000008.1:0-11471 GCA_040758575.1 Bacteroidota bacterium
TCATTACTCTATCCATCATTATTTATAGAATGCTTTACAACACCTCTGCTTCAATACCCGAAAACACAAATAATTTATCCACACCGAATATTTTATCATACAAATATATCATCTCTGCAGGATTAGTAGGTATGCTCGCAGCCAGCATTGGTGCAGGTGGTGGATTTATTATTGTACCTGCTTTAATTGAAATATTCAAATTACCCATTAAAAAAGCAACAGGTACTTCACTTTTCATTATCTCCATCAATTCATTTGTTGGAACAATAATGAATATCAAAGCATTTCAACCCGAACACACAACAATGCTGTTGTTATTTTCAATCTTATCTATTGCTGGAATTTTCATTGGCATTTATCTCAATAAAATCCTTCAATCTCAATTACTCAAAACTTCTTACGCCTATTTCTTAGTATTTATTCTTTTTTCTACAATCATTACAGAAATCTATAAATTCACAACTAATCATCAATAAACTAAAAACCCTACAACTATGAAACACTATGTAGAACAAATGTATACGGGCTGTCTGGCAGAAGCCGCATACTACATTGAATCTAACGGCGAAGCCGCTATCATTGACCCACTCAGAGAAGTGGAGCCCTACATTCAAAAAGCCAAAGAACGCGGAACGAAAATTAAATATGTGTTTGAAACACATTTCCACGCTGACTTTGTAAGTGGGCATTTAGATTTAGCCAAAAAAACCGGTGCTAAAATTATTTATGGCCCTATGGCTGAACCTAACTTTGACGCCTACATCGCCAAAGATGGAGAAGAATTTTCAATCGGAAATATTAAAATTAAAGTCCTTCATACACCCGGACACACATTAGAATCTTCAACTTACTTACTCATAGATGAAGATGGAAAAGAAAGATACGTCTTTACAGGTGATACACTTTTCATCGGAGATGTTGGAAGACCTGACCTTGCTGTAAAAGGCAACCTCACTGAAAATGAACTGGCTGCTTTGCTATACGATTCTTTACGAAATAAAATAATGCCCTTGCCTGATGATGTAATTGTTTATCCCGGACACGGTGCTGGTTCTGCCTGCGGAAAAAACATCGGCAAAGAAACTTTTGACACATTAGGTAACCAAAAGAAAAAAAATTGGGCTTTGCAGAACATATCAAAAGAACAATTTGTAAAAGAAGCCACCACTGGACTTTTACCACCACCACAATATTTCCCCAAAAATGCCTTGCTGAATAAACTTGGTTATGAAAGCATTGACAATGTAATAGAGAGAGAATACATACCTCTAAGTGTATCTGAATTCAAAGAAAAAATGAAACAAGGTGCATTGGTATTAGACACCCGCTCTCCTGCTGAATTTGCCGAAGCACACATTCCCGGCTCTATCAATATCGGATTAGATGGCGGTCCTTTCGCTGTATGGGTAGGTGCTTTAATTGAGGACTTGAAAACACCCATCATTATCGTTACGCCCGAAGGTAGAGAAAAAGAAACTATCATTCGTTTGGCAAGAGTTGGTTATGAAAATTGTTTAGGTTATTTAGAAGGTGGCTTCTTTACCTGGAAAAATAGCGGTGAAAAAATGGCTAATGTTCATCAAATAGATGCCCAAGAGTTTGTAAAACGTTATAAAACTGAAGATATCAATGTTTTAGATGTTCGTAAGCCAACTGAATATGACAATGCCCATTTAGAAAAAGTAAAAAATATTCCATTAGATTTTCTACAAAAACATCTTCATGAATTGGATAAAAATCAACAATACTACATTCATTGTGCAGGCGGCTACAGAAGTATGATTGCTTCCAGCATCTTATTAAAAAATGGATTTAAACTCATCATGGATGTAAAAGGTGGCTTTTCTGCAATTGCAAAAGAAGATGTGCCAGTAATAGAAACTGCTTGCGCAAAATAATTAGATTATGAAAATACTCAAACTTCATTCGTTCAACTTGTTGCCATGAAGGCGAACAAAACTCACCCCTTCCCCTTCCGCCAAAGGCGGAGAGTATGGGAAAGGTCTGAACGTAGCGAAGAATCTAATAAAAAAGATGCTTCTCCGCCTATGGCAGATCAACATGACAAGTTTAAGTCGTTTGTCCGCCATAGGAGGGGCTCAGCGAAGGAACTGAAAAAAATAAGATGCGCCTCTGACTTTGACGAAACAGAATAACAATAAAAAAATAAAATCAATAATCACTAACCCTAAAAACCCAAAACTATGTACAAAGAACTTATGAGCAATGAATTTGAAAATGAAATCAAAAACAATCCTAACGCCGTTATCATTGATGTAAGAACACCCGGCGAATTTCAATCAGGACACATTCCAAACGCTCTCAACATTGACATTTCTTCTGCTGAATTTCCAGAGAAAATCAATGCTCTGGATAGAAACCAAGATTACTATGTGTATTGTCGCAGCGGTGGAAGAAGCACTACAGCTTGTCAATACATGGCCAGCTTAGGTTTTACAAAAGTGAATAACCTTTATGGCGGTATTCTATCTTATGATGGAGAATTAGTATAACAAATGATGGTGGCTTGCTTCCTACCTATCTGCAAGCCCTGAATTCTTCAAATAAATTCAATAAACACAAAAACAAAAACTATGGACTTCTTAAAAAAATTATTAGGTATGAAAACAAAAGAGGACTACAAACAAATGGTACAACAAGGTGCTACCATCATTGATGTTCGCACACCTGCAGAATTTCACTCAGGACATCCAAAAGGGGCTCATAACATTCCATTACAAAACCTGGAAAACAAAATTAAAGACATCAAAAAAATGAAACAGCCCATATTAGTATGCTGTGCATCTGGTATGAGAAGTGCTTCTGCAAAAGCAATTCTTGAAAAACACGGTATTGAAGTTCATAATGCCGGGACCTGGACTAATCTCAATTTTTAATTAACTCTAAAAACCCAAACCATGAAATCTCTAACATTCAAAACATCTGCATTAGCATTATTTACAGGAATCATCTTTACTGCCTGTGCTCAAAATGCTAACTTTAAAACAGTAAAACCATCAGAATTTCAAAAACTTATCAATGATAAAAATACCATACTCGTAGATGTAAGAACTCCTCAGGAATACAGCGAAGGTAAAATTGCTAACGCGATTAACATTGATTACACTTCTGGTAACTTTGAAAAAGAAGCAAGTAAATTAAACAAATCTAAAACCATACTTGTTTATTGTCATAGCGGCAGAAGAAGCGCTGGTGCTGCCAGTATCCTTTCTCAAAAAGGATATAAAGTTATCAATTTAGAAGGTGGTATCAGCAATTGGACTGCTCAAGGACTTCCTATCAATAAATAACAACCACAAAACAAAACTTACAACTATGAACGAAACACAAAACTTTCATCAACTCATTGAAGGTGAAACACCTGTATTAGTAGATTTTTCAGCAGAATGGTGTGGCCCTTGTAAAATGATGGCGCCCATATTAAAAGAAGTGGCGCAACACTTTGGTGACAAAGTAAAAGTTATTAAAGTAGATGTAGATAAAAACCCTCTCACAGCTTCATATTACAATATTCAAGGTGTGCCCACACTCATTCTGTTCAAAAAAGGATTAATTTTATGGAGACAATCAGGCGTAGTGCCTGCTCCATATTTAATTCAAACCATTCAATCTAAATTAAGAGAAACTGTATCCTAACATCACTAATTCATTCAACAAAACAACCTTCAAAAGCGGACAACTTTGTCCGCTTTTTTTGTTTTAAAAACTTTCAATAAATTTTTTATCACATCAAAAATTTTAAGTATGTTTGCAACGGAAAATAAAAAAGCCCTCACGCAAGGCGCAAGGGCAAGAATCCTTCGGCTTATAGCCTTATTGTGATTCGTCTTACTGGGGGCAAATATACAAAAATAATTATTAAAAAAATAAATTTATGAAAATCCTTGCATTAGATTTAGGTCAATCCTCAATTGGTTGGATAATAAGAAACACAGACAATGAAGGCGAAGAAGGCGAAAATCAATTTGAAAAATTTGGTGTAATAACCTTTGATAAAGGCGTAGGAGAAGAAAAAAATATAGAATACTCACTAGCAGCCGAAAGAACCAAATATCGTTCCGCACGAAGATTATATCAATCCAGAAAATATAAGCTTTGGGAAACTCTTAAAAAACTTAAAGTCAAAGATTTTTGCCCTATTGATGAACAAGCATTAATTGAATGGACTACTTATGATAAACATAAAGGCCTTAAAAGAAAATATCCAACTTGGGATATAAATTTTGAAAATTGGATAAAATTAGATTTTAATGGTGATAATGTTCCCGATTTTGATAGCCCCTATCAATTAAGAAAAGTACTTGCAGAAAATCAATTGGATTTTAATATTGCTGAAAATAGATACAAATTAGGTAGAGCACTCTATCATATTGCACAACATAGAGCATTTAAAAGTAGTAAAAAAGTAAAATTAGAAGAAGATGAAAAGGATACAACCGATGTAGGTGCAGAGCACAAGAAAAAAGAAAACCTAAAAAAGGAATTTGAAAAAATAGGAATTTTATTTGACGAAAACAAAACCATAGGGCAATTATTAGCAGAAGCAGAAATGTTTTTTAAAGAGCGTGGCTACGGAAGAATAAGAAATGAACTTCATCCTTATGTAACACGAAAAATGCTTCAACAAGAAGTAGAACAAATATTAAAGTTTCAATTTGGTGATAAATGGGTAGAAAAATTTAAAGATATTTTTGGTGTAGAGAAGGTTTCTAAATGCTCTATTTTCTGGCAAAGACCTTTGCGTTCTCAAAAATCTGCTGTAGGAAAATGTACATTGGAAAAAAGTAAATACCGTTGTCCGGTGAGTCATCCACAATTTGAAATTTTTCGTGCATGGTCATTCATCAATAATATAAGATACAAATTACCTGGTCAAGACGAATGGAAGGAATTAACCATAGAACAAAAACAAAAATTATATCAAGATGAATTTATCAAAGCTAGTGATTTTACAGTTAGTAATATTCGTAAATGGCTGATTAAGGAGTTACAACAAAATATTTCCCTCAATTACTCTGACAAAACCAATGTTTCTGGTTCTCCCTCCATATATTATTTATCAAAAATTTTAGGTAATGACTGGCAAACCCATCAAATTCAACATGAACCAATTATAAGAATTAAAAAATCAAACAATACAGTAAAATATACCTCAAATAAAAATTACTACACCTATGAAGATTTATGGCATGTTGCTTTTCAGTTAGATGATGAAGAAGAGATTAAAAATATTGCACGAAATAAATTCAAATTTAATGATGAACAAATAGAATTGTATTTGAGATTTTTTAAAAATATGGCGGTTGATTATGCCCGTCTAAGTTTAAAAGCCATTAAAAACATCAATTACTTTTTACAAAAAGGGTTGATTTATACCGATGCTGTTTTATTAGCAAAAATTCCTGAAATCTTATGTAAAAGTTACAATTCAGAAACTGAAAAACTACTAATAGATTCTCTGCAAAAAATTATTGAACAAAATAGAACAAAGAAGCAGGTTGTTAACATTACCAATAATCTTATTTCAGAATATAAAATAAACCATTTCCATGAACGCGATTTCGATTATCAGATTCAATCTGATGATATAAACCGAATTACTCAAAAGTGCGAGGAATTTTTCGGTAAAAGCAAATGGGAGCAACTTACACCAGAGGAACAAACTAATATTATAGAAAATGTAAAAAGTGAATTTCAATCCTTTTTCAAAGATACAAAGAGAGAATATAAAAAACTACCCAAGTTGATGGATGATTTAAAACAATACCTTAAAGACAATTTCGGGTTTTTGATGATAAAAAACTCAATAAATTATATCATCCATCAGCCATTGATATTTATCCAAAACTTACAGAAAGAGACAAAGCACCGGACGGAAAATTTTATTTACAAAGCCCTAAAACGGGTTCATGGAAAAACCCTATGGCTATGCGCGTTTTGGAGGAACTTCGTAAATTGATTAACTATTTAATCCAAACAGATCAAATTGATCAAGAAACCAAAATAGTAGTAGAAATTCCAAGGGAATTGAATGATGCTAACAAACGTAAAGCATACGAAATTTGGCAAAAAAGAAGAGAAGAAGAAAATAAAGAATTTGCTATGGCCATAGCAGAATTAATTAAACAAAATCCCAATATTAAAGCAAATGAAAATAACAACTCTGACATTGATAAATTCAGAATATGGTATGAGCAATGCTTTGATGAAACAAGTAAAGAATTTACAGAAAAAGGACCAAACGAATTAAAAATAGAGAAAAAGAAAAACAAGAAAGGCGAAGAAACCAACGAAGAAGTAGGTATTTGGAGTGAAAACAGATTCTCCAATATCAATACCTCACTTTGGTTTAAAATACAAAAAGCAAAAAATAATATTTTAGAAAAATACAAACTATGGAATGAACAAAAAGCCATGTGTATTTATACGGGAAAAATTATTGGTTTGTCCGATCTATTTAATGAGGATACCTTTGACATAGAACACACCTTACCATATTCCAGATCTTTTGATAACAGTTTAGCCAACAAAACCGTATGTTTTAAAGAATACAATAGAAAAACAAAAAAGAATTTAATTCCTGCGGAATGTCCAAATCACGATGAAATACTTTCACGCATTAAACCATGGGAAGAAAAAATAGAAAATATTAAAAAACATCTTGAGTTTTGGAAAAATGAAACTAAAAAAGCAACTACTCCTGATAGAAAAAAACAATGTATCATTGAAAAACATTTATGGACATGGGAGCTGGAATATTGGCAAAACAAAGTTGAACGATTTACTATGAAAGAAATCACCACGGGATTTGTCAATGCACAATTAATAGAAACTCAACTCATTAGCAAATATGCTTATCATTATTTAAAGACATTATTTGAAAATGTTCAAGTACAAAAAGGTAATGTTACCGCTGAATTCGCTAAAATTCTTGGATTAAGAGATAAGTATAAATCAAAAAATAGAGATAAACATTCTCACCACGCAATTGATGCCTTTGTGCTTTCACTAATTCCTGATAGCGCCCGCCTAAAAAGCATTTTAGAAAAAAATGCAGAAATTGATGAATTAAATAAAATAAATGAATATGCTGACTCGAATGAAAAAACCATAAACAATGCTAGAATAAAACTTTTAAAGAATGAAATCAATAAACTTTTGATAGAAAGCAGAATTCCTATCCATTCACTCTATAAAATTGTAAACAAAATTGAAAATAATATCATTGTAATTACTCCTACCCGACATAAAATATTTGCTACAGCTAAAAAGAAAATCAAAAAAGGTGAACTCAAAGGAAAATACGCTACAGGCGATGTTGTTAGAGGTCAATTACATAAAGAAAGTTTTTATGGAAAAATTAAACTTGTAGAACGTGATGAGAGTGGAAAACCTAAAAGAAATGAAAACGGAGAGTGGATCTGGAAAAAAGACAAAAATGGTAATATAGAATATGTTTTTGTAAAACGCGTGCCCATTGATCGAAATTTAGAAATTGAGAATATTGTTGACCCTGTAATCAAAAAGATATTTGAAAATGCTGTTAAAGAAAAATCACTTAAAGAAATGGAAAAGGATGGTGGCTTATGCTACCCTCATCCTGTTACAGGTAAAACCATTCGCATTCGCCATGTTCGTTGCTTTCAATATGATGTCAAAGAACCGTTAGTAACAAAACAACAAAGCTATATTTCAAAATATGACTATAAAAATTGGTATTATGTTGCAAATGCAAAAAATATCTATTATGCTTTATACGAAGATGATAAAGGCAAGCGAGAGTTTGAAATGCTGAACTTATTTGATGCTATTAAAATTAAAAAATCTAAAAAAATAAATAGACCCGAAGATTTTTTTGAACCTATTAAACAAACTGGCAGAGGAAAAAATATATCTGAAGTTAAACTTAAAGCAATTTTATATCCAAGACAAAAAGTAATTTTATATAAAAATAATATTGAAGAACTAAAAGACCTAAGTTTTAATCAATTATCTAAAAGAACATATAATGTTAAAGGATTTGAAAAAGATGGTAGAATATTGTTGTTAAACCATCTGGAAGCAAGAAAATCTGATATAGTTAATAAAGAAAAATCTTCTGAATTAAATTGGGAAAATCTTTCACCTTTGCTCAGAATATCAAGAGAAAATTTCAACTTTGCTATTGAAGGCAAAGATTTTGAAATCAAACCCGATGGTAAAATAGAATGGAAGTTTTAATTATGCTCAAACAAACCATATATTTTGGAAACCCTGCTCATTTGCGATTAGAAAACAAACAACTTAAAATTACTATCAAAAGCGAGCCACCACAAGAAAAAAGTTTGCCTATAGAAGATATTGGAGTAATCATTATAGATCACCCGCAAATTACCATTACTAGCGGTGCTATTGCTGAATTGATGAATAATAATGTAGCTTTAATTGCCTGCAATGAATCCTATATGCCTCACGCATTAATGTTACCCTTTGAAGGCCATCATATTCAAACCCAAAGAATGCGTGCCCAAATTTCTGCCAGTGAACCACTCAAAAAAAATTTATGGATGCAAACCATACAAGCCAAAATTTTCAATCAGGCACGATTACTTGAAAAACAAAGTATTACAGACCATCCTCTCTATAATTTTGCTAAAGATGTAAAAAGTGGCGATACTACCAACAGAGAAGCTGCTGCCGCCAATTATTATTGGTCCAAAATTTTTCCAAATATCCCCAATTTTATAAGAGAACAAAAAGGCGATTACCCCAATAATTTACTCAACTATGGCTATGCTATTTTAAGGTCGGTTACTGCAAGAGCATTAGTTTCAGCAGGTTTATTTCCTTCATTGGGCATTTATCATCACAACAAATACAATGCTTATTGTTTGGCAGATGATATTATGGAACCTTATCGTCCTTATGTAGATGATCTGGTTATTCAAATAATGAAAAAATTTCCCAACAAAAATGAACTGGATAAAGAATTAAAAAAAGAATTACTCCTTATACCTCAATTAGACACAAAAATAGAAGGGGAAACCAGCCCTCTTTTTATTGCTATTCAAAGAACAGCAACATCATTAGCACAATGTTTTTTGGGAGAAAAAAAGAAACTAATATATCCAAAATTATGAATACCCGTTTAAATGCTTACAGAATTATGTGGACTATTTGCTTTTTTGACCTCCCGGTCAAAACAAAAAAAGAACAAAAAATTGCCAACAATTTTAGAAAGTTTCTAAAAGATGATGGCTTTATGATGCTTCAATTCAGCGTGTATGGAAGACACTGCCCAAGCAGCGATAATGCTAATGTACATATCAACAGAATAAAAAAACATATACCTCAACACGGCTCTGTCTTAATTTTAAAGATTACAGACAAACAATTTGGAGAAGCTATTATTTATCATAATGCTAAAAAAGAAGATCCACCTAAAGGTTGGCAGCAATTAGAATTATTTTAGAAATAAAAAATCCCGGTTTTTACCGGGATTTTAATTTGCAACAAACATTTTTTTAATTGTGTTTTTGGGCTGTATTGCTTGATAAACCTGCAACAGAGAGCATTTAGTTGTTGCAAATTTATCAAAGTTCCTTTTTAGTAAGCGAATCACAACTGTTCTGGTTCTGGCTCTTGTTCTGGTTCAGTTGTTGCAAATTTATCAAAGTTCCTTTTTAGTAAGCGAATCACAACAGAAAAGTTTATAGCCAACAATGTGAACGGTTGTTGCAAATTTATCAAAGTTCCTTTTTAGTAAGCGAATCACAACTGATAGTGATTGAATATAAAAAGAATGCAGTTGTTGCAAATTTATCAAAGTTCCTTTTTAGTAAGCGAATCACAACCATTTGGGTTGAAAGTAACATCTTTGAAAGGTTGTTGCAAATTTATCAAAGTTCCTTTTTAGTAAGCGAATCACAACTTTCTGGTCGTGAACTAATGAGTGCTATTGGTTGTTGCAAATTTATCAAAGTTCCTTTTTAGTAAGCGAATCACAACTTTGTTTGTTTTCATATATTTAGGTTTTAGGTTGTTGCAAATTTATCAAAGTTCCTTTTTAGTAAGCGAATCACAACTCTCATGCAAAAAATTAAATAATCGGAAAGGTTGTTGCAAATTTATCAAAGTTCCTTTTTAGTAAGCGAATCACAACCGCAGCAGGTAAGCCAATCATCACTGCATTGTTGTTGCAAATTTATCAAAGTTCCTTTTTAGTAAGCGAATCACAACCAGACACTGGTGTAGCCGCATTCCCCAATGGTTGTTGCAAATTTATCAAAGTTCCTTTTTAGTAAGCGAATCACAACAAGCGAATGCAAATAATGTTTTGCGAAAAAGTTGTTGCAAATTTATCAAAGTTCCTTTTTAGTAAGCGAATCACAACGCTTGGGCTTGCAGACCTTTTTAGTGCGAAGTTGTTGCAAATTTATCAAAGTTCCTTTTTAGTAAGCGAATCACAACTATCACGGAATACCATTATGGGAATATTATGTTGTTGCAAATTTATCAAAGTTCCTTTTTAGTAAGCGAATCACAACAAGGTAACATCTGTGAAATAGAGGTTACTAGTTGTTGCAAATTTATCAAAGTTCCTTTTTAGTAAGCGAATCACAACCTACATTCGTAAGGTTCATAAGACGATTCGGTTGTTGCAAATTTATCAAAGTTCCTTTTTAGTAAGCGAATCACAACGGTATGCTTTTCATTGCTTCTGATAAATTGGTTGTTGCAAATTTATCAAAGTTCCTTTTTAGTAAGCGAATCACAACTAGTAATAGTGCGTAAAAACGGCAAAATGTGTTGTTGCAAATTTATCAAAGTTCCTTTTTAGTAAGCGAATCACAACTCGTTGTAATTGCAGCATTTCATTTCAATTGTTGTTGCAAATTTATCAAAGTTCCTTTTTAGTAAGCGAATCACAACGATAGCACAAAGAGGATTGATTGATAGAGGGTTGTTGCAAATTTATCAAAGTTCCTTTTTAGTAAGCGAATCACAACATACATCATTGACACCGTCTCATCTATTATGTTGTTGCAAATTTATCAAAGTTCCTTTTTAGTAAGCGAATCACAACTCGTAGCACAAATCAAATTCGGGTTGATAGGTTGTTGCAAATTTATCAAAGTTCCTTTTTAGTAAGCGAATCACAACAACGAATTCTTTCAATACCTTATTGATTTGGTTGTTGCAAATTTATCAAAGTTCCTTTTTAGTAAGCGAATCACAACACATTAGATTGTAAAGACGGAGTGGGCGGAGTTGTTGCAAATTTATCAAAGTTCCTTTTTAGTAAGCGAATCACAACTACTCGCTCGCCTTTCAAACGAGCAATTGCGTTGTTGCAAATTTATCAAAGTTCCTTTTTAGTAAGCGAATCACAACCTCACTAATGATGAGATACGAAAAGCGCTTGTTGTTGCAAATTTATCAAAGTTCCTTTTTAGTAAGCGAATCACAAC
>JBFLVH010000008.1:11571-135791 GCA_040758575.1 Bacteroidota bacterium
TCAAGTTGTTGCAAATTTATCAAAGTTCCTTTTTAGTAAGCGAATCACAACATATGTGTATGTATTAGAAAAATTATTTAAGTTGTTGCAAATTTATCAAAGTTCCTTTTTAGTAAGCGAATCACAATAAGAACCTGAAAGAAAAAGGAGTAAAAGATGTTGTTGCAAATTTATCAAAGTTCCTTTTTAGTAAGCGAATCACAACAACAAACAATGCCGTCCACACGGCTGATGCGTTGTTGCAAATTTATCAAAGTTCCTTTTTAGTAAGCGAATCACAACAGGCGATTTTTCAAACAAAAATACATTAGAGTTGTTGCAAATTTATCAAAGTTCCTTTTTAGTAAGCGAATCACAACTCATATTGAAATTGAAAAAACACAAAGAATGTTGTTGCAAATTTATCAAAGTTCCTTTTTAGTAAGCGAATCACAACATTAGGAAGAATGAGTTTTACAAAAATAAGTTGTTGCAAATTTATCAAAGTTCCTTTTTAGTAAGCGAATCACAACCCATTTATATTTGCCCAATCAATGGTCAAAGTTGTTGCAAATTTATCAAAGTTCCTTTTTAGTAAGCGAATCACAACAAAGATGGATTAGAGGGGAGTTTTTTAAAGGTTGTTGCAAATTTATCAAAGTTCCTTTTTAGTAAGCGAATCACAACGTGCAAGCATTAGATGATACAGAGGAGCAGGTTGTTGCAAATTTATCAAAGTTCCTTTTTAGTAAGCGAATCACAACAGAGTATTTAATAGGCAAAGAAATAAGCGTGTTGTTGCAAATATATCAAAGATCCTTTTTTGTGTGCTATTCACAACTATTTATATTTGCGGCTTGGCTGTCGGTCGGTTGTTGCAAATATATCAAAGATCCTTTTTTGTGTGCTATTCACAACTTAGAATATGTTTAAGTTATATGCATACGGTTGTTGCAAATATATCAAAGATCCTTTTTTGTGTGCTATTCACAACATCAATCATTTGTGTTTGGCGAGCCCAAGCGTTGTTGCAAATATATCAAAGATCCTTTTTTGTGTGCTATTCACAACTTGAGTATGTGAAGACCATCATTAAAAATGGTTGTTGCAAATATATCAAAGATCCTTTTTTGTGTGCTATTCACAACAGTACGAAATCAGAGAGTGTCTGAGATAGTTGTTGCAAATATATCAAAGATCCTTTTTTGTGTGCTATTCACAACTCGGCGGTATACAAGAACACTACGAGCAAGGTTGTTGCAAATATATCAAAGATCCTTTTTTGTGTGCTATTCACAACTTAAAAGATTGTTGGCCTGTGAATGTGTCAGTTGTTGCAAATATATCAAAGATCCTTTTTTGTGTGCTATTCACAACCTATCATTTACATTCCATTCCATAATCATTGTTGTTGCAAATATATCAAAGATCCTTTTTTGTGTGCTATTCACAACCAGATAGCAAGCGATTTGAGGAAAATGACGGTTGTTGCAAATATATCAAAGATCCTTTTTTGTGTGCTATTCACAACAGTGTTTTCAAGCACTATTAAAAATTTTTGGTTGTTGCAAATATATCAAAGTTCCTTTTTAGTAAGCGAATCATCCCCAACTTGTTGGGGACAAATTTATCATCCGCCACAGGCGGATTTAGTATGCGAATCTGCCCCAACTTATTGGGGACAAATTTATCAGCCGCCATAGCCAGATTTAGTAATCTATTCAGAATTTTGATAAATAAACAAAAAATAAACCTTAAACATTTAGAGGCAAATTGAAATTCCACACTAAATTTATCCCAACTTTTAATTTTGAATCCAAATTCTTAATTTTTATTTGATTCAATAATCTTGCCTCTATAGAATTACCTATATTTGCGTTCTACACTTCATCGATTTCCCTTTATGTCTTTCAAAATTACTGCTGTCAATTACTTAAATACTTTCCCTTTTCGTTTTGGTTTAGAAGCATTTCAAAATATTCTTAACTGGACTGAAATCGACTATGCTACCCCTTTTGAATGTGCTCAACAACTCCTCAATGGCTCTACTAACATTGCTCTTGCTCCTATTGCCGTCCTTGCCTATCAGCCCAATTTGCAAATCATTACCAACTACTGCTTATCTACCAATGTAAAAGTTCAAACCGTTAAACTTTATAGTCACCAACACATCTCGCATATTAAAAGCATTGTGTTAGATTATCAATCTCTCTCTTCTGTTTCATTATGTAAAGTGCTGATGAAACACTATTGGAAAAAAAATGTAGAATACATTCAGGGACAAAAAGGTTTTGAAAATCAATTGAACGCCGATGCTATGGTAGTCATCGGTGATAGAACCTTTGAACTCAATGGAAAATTTCCTTACGAATACGACCTCGCCGAAGAGTGGTTTAAATACTTTGGCAAACCCTTTGTCTTTGCTGCCTGGATAAGTAATGTAAAACTCTCATCCCAACAACTACAACAGCTCAACAATGCTTTTGAATACGGCATTCAAAATATTGAAGAAGTAACACAACTGGCACTTCACCAAACTAACATCTTTCAACATCTGGCATTATCTCAAAGGCAGGAAAATATTTACAACTATCTCACTCAAAATATGCAATATTATCTTACCCCTGAAAGAAAAGAATCCATTGAACATTTTTTGAACTTATTGAAAAATACTATCAATGAACCAATAAGTGTTTTGTAAAAATGAACCTTATTCCAAAATTATTAGTATTTGCCTATCCACAAGAAGCAGAGTCATTTTTGAAATTTTACAACACAACTTTTTTATTTCATCTCAAACATATCCAATATCATTTTTCTGAACAAAATAATACATACATTATTATTTGTGAAAGTGGCAGTATCAATACATCAGTAGCATTGTCCATCTTCTTTGAAAAATTTTCATCATTAAAAAATAATATACTTTGCTTTAATATTGGTATTGCAGGCAGTTACACACTACCTTTATATCAAATTTTTTTAGCATCAAAAGTAACTAACTATCACCATTTAAAAAGTTTTTATCCCGATATTTTTATTAAAACCAACTACGCCCCTTTGATGAGCATTGAATTCCCTGCTAATGCAGATATTATGAAATTGTATTCCCAATATATGTTTGATATGGAAGCGTGGACTTTTGTAAATACCTTGAAATTTTTTGTCAAAAATCATCAAATTCATTGCATTAAATTCATTAGTGATAATAATGGACAAATTGAAGACATATATCAATTCATGCAGGTTTATCAAAATAAATCAGAAGAAATTATTCACATTATCAATCAGATTGCACTTGAATATGAAAAACATTTAACTATCCATTCAAACACAAATAAATTTTTCATCCAAAAAATTATTTCAAATTTACCTCTTACACAATCACAACAAATTCAATTATCCAAAGCCCTGCATTATGCATTGACGCATCAATTAAGCGAACAACAAATTCGAGATATTATCCATCATTATAACTTTAAATCTATTAAACACAAAAGAGAAAAAAATCAAATCTTTAAGAACTTATTGAATCACCTATACAATGTTTAAACACATTATTTACATAGAAAAAGATGTAGAAAAATACACATCTACACAAAACATTATACAAAAATTACAACCTCCACATATTGAAATCATTGACCATTACAAAGAAGTATTAAATCAACCTAATTCCAATTGGCTGTTTAATAAAGCATATCAAAAAATAATTTTAGCAAAGAGAAAAGATGAATTTTATTACAATGGCTCTGCATTAACACATTCTATTGGATTCAAACATTTTTATTACAATACACTTGCATTAAATTGCCTATATCACTGTGAATACTGCTATTTGCAAGGAATGTATAACACACCTCATATCGTTTTATTTTTGAACAACAATGACTTTTTAAGTGCTACCAAACAACTGATTAAAAAAATTAATGATAAAATATATCTTGCTTTATCTTACGATACCGACTTGCCTGCATTAGAAAAATATTATCCCTATTGTCAGGAATGGATTGACTTTGCCAACAAACAAAAGTTGTTGAATATAGAAATAAGAACTAAATCCAATCAACTTTCATTTCTTAATCATTGTCGTCCATCAGATAATGTATTATTAAGTTTTACACTTTCACCCGATATTATTCAACAACTATACGAACCCTTTACGCCTTCACTTACACAAAGATTAAATGCCATAAAAACCGCACTGAATAATAATTTCAATGTAATGTTATGCTTTGACCCTTTAATTCATATTCAAAACTTTCAGGACATTTACTCTGATTTTTTTGAAAAAATATTCAAAGAAATTAATCCATCATCAATAAAAGCCACATCTGTTGGCACTTTTAGAATGAATAATGAATTTCTAAAACGAATTAGAAAAAACGGCAATACTTCTGATTTATATTTTTATCAATATGAAGTGAAAAATAAAATAGTTACTTATCCCGAATCATTAAAAAATGATTTGATTATCTTTGTAAAAAAAGAACTTTCAAAATACAACATTCAGAATATTTTTGTGTATGAATAAAACCATTTTGATTACAGGACATAGCAAAGGTTTAGGCAAACAAATTACACTGAAATTATTAGAAAAAAATTTCAATATCATTGGTATATCCCGCAATAAATCTGACATACAACACCATCACTTAAAAGAAATTCTATGCGATTTATCTGATGAAAACGCTGTAATAAAATTAAATCACATTTTATCAGATTATGATATTGATGTATTGATATTAAATGCAGGTGCCAATACCATCAAGCCACCCGAAGGTTATACACTATCAGAAATACAAAAAATTATTCAACTCAATTTTACAAGCAACGCACTGTTGATTAAAATGTGTTTAAATACATTGTTGAAAAATAAAGGACATATTATTGGAATAGGTAGTTATTCTGGTCTGGAAATTAAAAAGTGGAACAATTTTTATGGTTCTTCTAAAGCCGCACTGCATCACTTGTTGCGCAACTTATTTGAACAATATCGCAAACAAGAATTGAAAGTAAGCATAGTAATTCCTGATATAATGTATAGCGATTTTTACAAACATCAGGAATTTGAAGCATTAGAAAATACTACTTATTCATTGCAAATTAAAGATGTAGCAGAAATTATTTGTAATTGGATTATCCGACCAACACAATATGTGCCATTAGAAATTATACTCCGCCCACAAATGTTTCAACTAAAAAAGAAAGAATAAAATAATTACGTCTTTTGTTTTTTCTTTTTAGCCGCAGGAAATAATACATTATTCAATATCAATCTATATCCTGGTGAATTAGGATGCAAATTTAAATCAGTTGGCGGGTCTTCTACCTTATGCATATAATCTTCGGGGTCGTGACCACCATAAAATGTCCAGGTGCCTTTGCCTCTTTCTCCGTGAATGTATCTTGCTTCATTAAACGCTTTGGCTTCTCCCATTATTAAAACATTCTTTTTGATGAAATTTTTATTGAATGCCACAGTTTGCCCCCAAAAACCTTGAATTACATTGGTATGATTTTGACATAACATTGTAGGAACAGGATCCCATTTGGCTGAAAATTCAAACAATACAAACTTATCTGTTTCTTTTGTAACACCATATTGATTTCTTGTAAAATAAGTATCAATTTCAGAAAACTCATAAAACAATGGGTCGGGATTTAATTTGTAGTTTTCAAAAGCATAACCTTTTGAGTAATCTAATTTTTTGTTCATATCAGGATCTGCAGGATCTCCATCATACACACTTCCACAAATATCAACACCTTCTGCTGCTAATGCAATATCATAACTATCAGTTGCACTACACATTGCAAACATAAATCCTCCATTCACAACAAACTCATCAATTTTTTTTGCAACTGCCAGTTTTAACTGCGAAACCTTTGAAAATCCCCATCTGCGGGCTATTTCTTCATTTTCTTTGACCTGTTGTTTATACCAAGGTGCGTTGCCATATTGAGCATAAAATCTTCCGTATTGCCCTGTAAAATCTTCATGATGTAAATGCAACCAATCATAATTCTTTAGCACACCACTTAATACTTCATCATCATACACTACATCATAAGGAATTTCAGCATAAGTGAGTGCAAGTGTTACAGCATCATCCCACGGCTGTTTGGATTTTGGTGAATACACAGCAATTTTAGGCGCTTTTTCTAATTTCATCGCATCCATATTCACTTCGGGCTGTGCAATTTCCTGCAAAATAGCATTGGCTTGTGCATCAGAAATATTTTCATAACTCACACCTCTTATATTACATTCATTAATAATAGCTTTATTCCCTGGCAATAAAAAACTTCCCCCACGATAATTTAATAGCCAATATATTTCCACATCTTGCTTTAATGTCCAATATGCTATGCCATAGGCCTTCAAATGATTCTTTTGAGTTTCATCCATTGGAATTAAAATCTGAAATGCAAGAGAATTGAAGGGAAGCATTAGAGTTGCAAAAAGTATCATTATCGCCATAAAAAAATTACACTTCCATACTTTCCTTTTGAAAAGGAAAGATGTATTAAAATATAATTTTAGTTTTTTTCCCTCCATCATAAATCACTTAATTTTTGATGTGATACTTGTTCAAATACTTTTCATACAACTCTGTTTGAAAATTTCTATCGGTATAAATTTTTCCCTCTAAAATAATGTATTTTATTTGATTTGTTACAGGATCCAAAATATTGCCCGTTGATAAAATGAGCGATGCTAATTTGTTTTCTTCAATACTTCCCAGAATATTATCAATTCCAAGAATTTTAGCAGGATTGTAAGTAATACTTTTTAATGCCTGTTCAGGTGTCCATCCATAAGGCACGGACATTCCTGCTACAAAAGGTAAATTGCGACTTTGCATTGCCTCCATATCGCCTTCCATACTAATAGCCACCAATATTCCTTCTTTATCAAGTATGACGGGCTGTTCAAAATTAATTTTAATTTTATCATCTGTATTTTCAGGCAAAGCATTTGTTCTGCTTAAAATAACGGGATACTGATATTTTTTAATTACATCTTTTACTTTGTATGCCTCTGCACATCCTACCAGTACTACTTTTGGAATTTGCATTTCCTGAACAAATTGCACAACATTCAAAATATCTTTTGCTTTATCACAATGCACATACAAGTTCTTTTTTCCATTCCAAATATCCTTCATTGCTTCATATCTTGGATTAAATTCTACACTATCCTTTGAAATAAAATATGCTTTGCTTTTAGTAAAAAAATCCTTGATAATAGATGCTTGTTTTTCAAAATCCTTGTTTTTATCTGACTTGCCTGGTTCTGCCCACCAGCCCGTGCGTGAGTATTCAGATGGCCAGTTTAAATGAACGCCGTCTTCTTTAATTTTAGCATCTTCCCAATTCCATGCTTTTGTTTTTACCACAGCCGATGTGCCTGAAATATAAGCCCCTCTTGGTGTGCATTGAGTATATAATATTCCATTAGAAAAAACAGTAGGCAATATTTTACTATCAGTGTTGTAGGAAGTTAGTGCTCTCAAATGGGGATTAAAATCTCCTATATCCGCAAAATCCGATGTAGGACGAATGGCTTCTGCTTCTTGCAAACCAAGAATGTTATTACAAGAAATAATAGCAGGATATAAATGCCAATTTGTTGCATCTATTATTGTATCTGCTTTTTCATTAATGGGTTCTTTCTGAATTTTTTGAATAATATTTTTTTGAATATAAACATTAGCAATGTATGGAGCATCGCCTTTACCATTGTGGATAGTAACATTTTTGATTAAAATACTTTGTGCTTTGAATAACGATATCGTTAAAAACACAAACAAAATTGGATTTATCAATACTTTCATAACTTTCAATTTAGTGCAAATTTAAATGAAAATTTTTATCCGTTCAAAATAAATGCTTTTATCAGTAAATTAAGATTACAAATGCTTACTTTTGTCGCAAAAAATTTTATGCAAGATAAAATCAAAATATTAGAACAAAAACAACAGGAAGCATCATTAGGTGGAGGATTAAAAAGAATAGAATCACAACATAAAAAGGGCAAACTCACTGCTCGTGAAAGAATACATTTTTTGCTGGATGAAGGTTCCTTTCAAGAAATAGGAATGTTTGTAACTCATCGCAGCACCGAATTTGGTTTAGATAAAGAAAAGTATCTGGGTGATGGTGTAGTAACGGGCTATGGCACTATCAATGGCAGATTAGTATATGTGTTTTCTCAGGATTTCACTGTGTTTGGCGGATCTCTTTCAGAAGCACACGCAGAAAAAATTTGCAAGATAATGGATCTGGCAATGAAGACAGGCGCTCCTGTTATTGGCTTAAATGATAGTGGTGGCGCTCGTATTCAAGAAGGTGTAGTATCGTTGGCGGGCTATGCTGATATTTTTTATCGCAATGTAAAAGCCAGTGGCGTTATTCCACAAATTTCTGCTATTATGGGACCCTGTGCAGGTGGTGCAGTATATTCTCCTGCTATGACAGATTTTATTTTAATGGTTGAACACACCTCTTATATGTTTGTAACAGGTCCTAATGTGGTGAAAACAGTTACCCATGAAAATGTTACAGCAGAAGAATTAGGTGGCGCTCACACTCATGCTACAAAGAGCGGCGTTACTCACTTTGCTTGTGCTAATGAAATTGAAGCCATCAACACAATAAAAAAATTGTTGTCATATATTCCACAAAATTGCGAAGAAAAACCTCCACGTTTACCTTATGAAGTAAAAGATGAATTAAGACCTGCTTTGAATAATATTATTCCTCCATCTTCTTCTCAGCCCTATGATATGCACGAAGTTATTCAACAAGTAATAGATGAAGATTCATTTCTTGAAGTGCATAAAGATTTTGCTCAAAACATTATAGTTGGCTTTGGAAGATTAGCAGGTAGAAGTATTGGTATCATTGCTAATCAACCCGCTGTATTAGCAGGCGTGTTAGATATTCATTCCTCTGTAAAAGCCGCTCGTTTTGTTCGCTTTTGCGATGCGTTTAATATTCCATTGTTAGTATTTGAAGATGTTCCCGGATTTTTACCCGGAACTGACCAGGAATGGAATGGTATTATTACTAATGGTGCAAAATTGTTGTTTGCATTTTCAGAAAGTACTGTACCAAGAGTAACAGTTATTACAAGAAAAGCATACGGTGGTGCTTATGATGTGATGAATTCTAAACATATTGGTGCTGATATTAATTATGCATGGCCAACTGCTGAAATTGCAGTAATGGGTGCTAAAGGCGCAGCTGAAATTATTTTCAAAGATGAAATTGCACAAGCAAAAGATAAAGAAGCTAAACTAAAAGAAAAAGAAACGGAATACAATGAAGTGTTTGCTAATCCTTACAAAGCCGCAGAAAGAGGATACATTGATGAAGTTATCAAGCCCGAAGAGACAAGGATTAAATTAATTCGTGCATTTGATATGCTGGAAAATAAAATAGATAAAATGCCACCCAAAAAACACGATAATATACCTTTGTAAAAATCCTTCAGTCAGATTTGATTTTTAACTCTCTTCACAATCAAAAAATCCTATTACCACCCCAGTACCCAAGCAAAGATAAGTGGTGCAACAATTGTCGCATCTGACTCTACAATAAATTTGGGCGTATCTATACCTAATTTTCCCCAGGTAATTTTTTCGTTGGGAACAGCACCACTATATGAACCGTAAGATGTAGTACTATCAGATATTTGACAGAAATAACTCCAAAAGGGTACATCATGCCAGCCCAAGTCCTGATACATCATAGGCACTACACATATTGGAAAATCACCAGCAATACCTCCACCTATTTGAAAAAATCCTACACCTTTACCACCTGAGTTTTTTCTATACCAATCTGCTAACCATACCATATATTCTATTCCGCTCTTCATAGTAGATGCTTTCAATTCCCCTTTAATGACATAAGAAGCAAAAATATTTCCAAGTGTAGAATCCTCCCAACCTCCTACTACTATGGGCAAATTTTTTTCTGCTGCTGCTACCATCCAGCTGTCTTTGGGGTCAATTTCATAGTATTGTTCTAAAACACCACTTTTAATCAATTGATACATATACTCGTGGGGGAAATATCTCTCCCCATTATCATCTGCTTTTTTCCAGAGTTCAAAAATATGCTTTTGTAAGCGGCGGAATGCTTCTTCTTCAGGTATACAAGTATCTGTTACTCTATTCAGCCCTTGTTCTAATAGTTCCCATTCCTGTTCAGGTGTAAGGTCTCTGTAATTAGGAATTCTTTTGTAATGGTTATGAGCTACAAGGTTCATTAAATCTTCTTCCAGATTTGCACCTGTGCAGGAAATAATATGTACCTTATCCTGACGAATCATTTCTGCAAGCGATAATCCCAGCTCTGCAGTACTCATAGCTCCTGCCAGTGAAATAAGCATTTTTCCACCTTCATTCAAATGTTTCTCATATCCTTTTGCTGCGTCTTTTAATGCAGCTGCATTAAAGTGCCTGTAATGATGCTCTATAAATTGCGAAATAGGTCCTCTTTTCATAGTGTTATTTTTTTGCCCGCGAATGTAGAGGTTGTTACACAATAATACAATATTGTTTTCAATCTACTATCCCTTTACACGATTGAATTTAAATGCTTTCAACATCCACTTTGGAACTGGTTTATCCATTTTATCTGGTGAAAATTTCCAATACCAATTCAATTTTTTCAAAATAGGGACTTTTTTAGTTTCAACAAATTCTATAAGCGTTCCATCAGGGTCTTCAATGTATGCAAAATGCCCCGCTGCGTCTCCCATAGAAAATTTTTCTCCGCTATCTACAGTAAAATGTGCATTATGGTTTTTACAATGTTGTTTTAATGCACTCATATTTCTGACATCAAAGCACAAATGGATAAATCCTAAATCACCCCAATATCTGTTTTCAAACAATTTTCTTCCCTTGCCATTTGTCCATTCTATAAGTTCTATAAATGGCTGTCCAAATAAAGTAGCAAAACCCGCTTGTTCTTTTTTAGACCTTGTTAATAATGCTCTTTTGAAGGTCTTATCTTCTCCAAAAAAATTAAAGTCATCAAAAGTTTGAGATTCAGATTGAAAAATAATTTTATCAAAACCCAAAACCTGACTATAAAAATCAATAGATGCATGAATATTAGAAACGCCTATAACTGCCCCACAAATGCCACCATTTGGATAATTATTTCTTTCAAAAAAATCATTGCTTTCCATCACTTCAAAATAATTTCCAAAAATATCCTGAAAATAAAAATGTTTGAAACCCGCAGGATGAGAAACAATAGAGCTAATGTTAGTCAAGGTTTTCTTCAAATCTGTGTATAATCGCTCTAAATCAAATGCTTTTATTTTAGCGATAAAAATTCCGATATCTCCTAATTGTGGCTGAAATGATGGGGGCTGTGGTATGCGGCTGGTGTATTGCCAGATTTCTAATCCTCCTCCGCCATTGATATTGATAGCCAGAATGGCTCTTCTCTGATGAGCTTGTCCGCCAGTATAAGGCAACATCAAATTGGCTTCTGCGGCTTCATCAAAAATGCGAATATCAAAACCTAAATTTTTTCTATAAAAATCAAATGCTTGTTCTACATTAGATACACCAACACCTATTTGCTGAATACCTGTAATGATATAATTCATGGATAATTTTTACGCACAAATGTAAGCAAAACAAAAGTTCATCGCTTAAAAAACACTACTCTTCTCTTCTTTCGTATTTGCAACTATCGGGCAATTGTTCATAAGCATAATCATCTGCAAAATATCTTTCATTATCAAATCCTGCCATTGATATATTTTTCAAAATATTATCCAACGATACTTTTGTAGAATCAAACTTCAAACTCAATAATCTGGTTTCTATATTCCAATCTGCTTTTAGAACTCCTTCCATTTTAGCTGCACTATCAATTTTCTTTTTAGCAATATCACAATTGCCCCATACATGAACCTCTGTTTCAACAACATTATTTTTACAAGATGTAATAAATATCATCGCCATTACCATAAACAGAAACAACAAATTTTTCATCATAATTTATTTTTTAGCGGCACAAAGGTAAGTTTTAATTTTTGACAATATTCAATATATTCAGGTAAAATTTTTGAAATTAGACGAAAAGATTTTAAGCTATCATGAAATAAAACAATTTGCCCACCAATATTTTTTTTAAGTATTTGATGACATTTTTCTATGGTCATTTTAGGATGATAATCATAAGTGATAATACTCCAAAAAACCATCTGATACTTTTTTACTAAATAATCATATTGAGATTTTCTGATTTTTCCATAAGGTGGGCGAAACAAAGCGGAAGGATAAATTTTTTGAAATTTTTCAATGTCTTCAAAGTACTGATGGTTATTGGTTTTCCAGCCATTTAAATGAGAGTAAGTATGATTTCCTACAATATGACCACTGGATAAAATTTTTTCAAAAATGTTATGGTGTTTTTCAATATTTTGTCCTACGCAAAAAAAAGTGGCTTTCACTTGGTAATGCTCTAATACTTCTAATACAAATTCCGTAACTTCTGGAATTGGTCCATCATCAAATGTCAATGCTATTTCATTTTTATTATTCAAATAAAACATTGCAGAAGGATAAATGCGCTGAAATAAATAAACAGGTGTTTGTGTAAAAAACATATATAAGTCAAAACATTTTCATTTGGCAAATATCATTTAACCACACTTTGTACTGCCACAGCTTTTGCATTTCAAACATCCTTCTTCATATACTAATCCTTCGGGGTCGCCACAAGCAGGACAAACTTTATCGGCTTTGGTGCCATCGGGAATAAATTTTTTCAATGCTCTGGCTACTCCATACTTCCAGCTATTAATATTATCATCATAAAAATTAAGCGACTCCACTAATTCTACCACTTGTGGCAGTGGCATACCTTGCCTTAATATACCTGAAATAAGTTTAGCATAATTCCAATATTCTTTATCAAAAGAACGCGACAATCCTTCAATTATCACCTTATACCCATCTTTATCCATATATTGAAAATCGTATCTCTTGTTGCCTTCTTCATCAGTATTTTTAATGACCCAACCTTTGGTAACATAATTAGGCAAACTAAAAGCATCTTCTGCTTTACCTGTAAATATCTCGTAGGGCTTGTTATTGAGAATGCCCACCACTGCAATCCATTTTTCATTTTTATTCATAAATCTTACTACCTCTGCTTCTAATGATTTAGGTCTTTTTAATTGTGCAGAAGATTCTTTTTTCTGTTTATCATCATCAGCAACAAGCACGCCTGTTCGGGAGCCATCTCTGTATACTGTAATGCCCTTCAAGCCCATTTTCCATGACTCTAAATAAATTTCTCCAACTTTTTCTACAGTTACATCTGAAGGCAAATTAATTGTAGAACTGATACTGTGGGTAGTGTATTTTTGTACAATGGCTTGCAACTGCACTCTTTTAATCCAATCTATTTCAGGCGCAGTAGCCCCATAGTATGGTGACTTTTTAATATCTTTTTCACCTGTAATTTTCATCCATTCTTTTAATTTTGGATGAAATACCTCAAATTCTTGCCATGCATCTCCCAAAGCATCTACAAAGTCAATACGGGCTTTTTTATCAGAAGGATTAACTTTTTTTCTTCTTTTGTAACTCAATAAAAATACGGGCTCAATACCTGATGAAGTTTGAGTAAGAATACTTAATGTGCCTGTTGGTGCCACTGTACTAATAGAAATATTTCTTCTACCATATTTCATCATTTTTTCTGTTAGCACAGGAAATTCTTTTTTCATCATCTGAATAAATTCAGATTGATTTTCATATTCAGGATTAAACACCTCAAACTTTCCCCTTTCAATAGCCATATCTATGCTGCTTTCAAACTCTGCAGAAAGTTTGGTTTGCATAATTTTTTCAATAGTTTTTAAAGATTCATCACTATCAAATTTAATGTTCAATGCGGCTATGCAATCGGCCAGACCTGTAAATCCAAGGCCTGTTCTTCTGCCCTTTTTTCCTGTTTCATACAACAATTTCCATGTTCGGATTTCTACATCTTTGATGTAATCAGGTTCAGGGTCTGATTCTACTTTTTTCAAGATTTTTTCAATAGATTCTAATTCTAAATCCACTAAATCATCCATTAATCTCTGTGCATAATACACTACTTCTTCAAATTTTTTGAAATTAAATGAAGCATTAGATGTAAAGGGATTATCAACAAAAGAATACAAATTGATAGCTGTTAATCTGCAACTATCTCCGCCCTGCATTGCAATTTCGCTGCAAGGATTAGTAGAAACATTTTTAAATCCCGGATAAATAGATGAAGTAGAATAATAATGTTGTCTGTCCCAGAAAATCAATCCTGGTTCTGCTGTATTATGAGCACATTTAATGATTGTATTCCACAATTCTCTGGCTTTAATTTTTTTTGTAATCTTTGGTTGTTCTGCATCAATAGGCCATCTTAAAGTGAATTCCTTATCTTCCCAAACGGCTTTCATAAATTCATCTGACAGACGAACAGAAATATTAGCGCCTGTTACTTTTTTCAAATCCTGTTTGATGGTAACAAACTCAAAAATATCAGGATGTGCTACATCCATTGTAATCATTAAAGCACCTCTTCTGCCATTTTGTGCAACTTCTCTTGTAGTGTAGGAAAATCTTTCCATAAAAGATACAGCGCCCGATGTAGTGCCCGCAGCGTTTGATACCGGCGAATGTGCTGGTCTTAAAGTGCTGATGTCAATGCCTACGCCACATCTTCTTTTGAATAATTGTGCTAATTGTTGGTCTGTAAAAAATATTCCTCCGTAAGAATCATATATTTCAGGTAATACCACGCAATTAGATAAAGACGCTACCATAAAAGGATTCCCTAATGCAGACATTACAGAACCTTGTGGCACAATGTATTTGAAATTTTTAAACATATTGTAAATGTAATCTTCATCATTTTTGATATCTAAAATATGATGATATTTTTCACTCATTCCTTCTTTCAAATGATTGAGTTTGTATTTCTTTTCAATTCTTGCAAATTCCTTAGCCATTCTTTTGTGCATATCATCAGGTGTTAATTCGTAATAACGACCTTGAGAATCTTTCAAGCAATATTTGCTTATCCAGGTGTTAGCTGCCAGTTCATCATCATTGAAATATTGCAGGGTGGCTTTATACACTTCATCATAAGAATATACTTTGTAAGTAGATTCGTTGTTAGATGAAGTGCTTGATTTTGCTAATTGATGAGCCATATCAGTAGATGATTTTGATTTTTTTACTTTTTTCATATCGGCTATTTGAGTCATAACTGTAAATTTGATAGTGCAAATTAAATGCTTATATTGTTCGCTTTGATTTAAAAAGTAAATAAAATATCCACATTCAAATATGGATTTTAACAAGAGAGATAAAAACTGATAAATATCATAAAAAATACTACTGTGGGGGCAGGTTTTTGTATCCCAACTTATATATAAGTGGCGTAAAAATTAAATTGTATGTTTATGATAACTAATTGGTATAACCTGCAAAGTGGGTCATACATTTATAGGGTAAATATAATTCATCCACAAATTTTTGCTTCTTTCGGAGTCCTAACATCAATGAAGAAATATTTATTCGTCATTGTCAAAAATATTAGAGTTGTTGCAAAATAATGCAACTAATACTGCTAAAACCCTTGATAGTATTGAGACACACAATCTTTTTAACAATTATTTGTTAAAAACTCTTGTATCCCTTTGTGCATAAGCATTTCAGAGGTTTAGAAAAATTAATTCGCAACAACTCTATTTTTTATCCTCAACTGTCAAATTTCAAAGTAGAATGTGCTCATTATTTTTCCACTTCAATTAGTTTAATGTTGTTGATATTTATAGGTTTTATGCTCATTCCTATAAAGTGGTCTTTTTTACCTGTAATCATACTGTCTTGAATAATTAAAGTATTAAGATAAAAAGTTGTTCTTTTACCGTTATTTTGTGTAATTCTAATGGCTGTTCGGTTCGTGACAGGTAAAATTACTTCATTACCTTTTTTGTCCTTTACTTTTATTTCGCGCAGCGAGTTGCCCGTTACTACACCGGGAATTATAATAGGAAAGACGATGGCCACTGTTACCTTTTTTTCTGGCTGCGAATTGATTACCTGTTCTACCAAACTCTGCTGTGTTAAATAATAAGTAGCGCAGGATGTAAATAAAATAAGTGTTGATATCACAACACCTGCAACTTTCATCATTCTCTGAATTTTTTTATTTCTATTCATAGGTTGGGGTTTTAAAATTGCAAAAATATAAAAAATAAACATTATGATGAACCATATTATCTCCTTGTTGAAACACAATTTTTATCGGTAGGTTTATATTTATATGCTTTACCTTTGTAAGTACTTTTCGGCATTTTTAAAATTACTGAATCAACATCATTTACTGGAATAGATATTTTTTTATTTATATAAACACCACCATATTTATCTTTATTTATTTCAATTAAAGTATCATTAATAATTTTCAAATACATTAATTTTATGTAATACCATTTACCTTTCTTTGTTCGTATTTTTATCAGATTATTAGTAATAGGTGAATTATCTATAGTATCTATAATGTTATTCTTAATATCTCTAAAAATATAATATTTTTTGTAATTACAATAAGTATATATTGTATATCCACTATTACCATTATCTTTTGTTAAAAGCACAAGAGCAATGTCTCTTATGAAAGCTGCGGGGTCACTATACTGTTTTATTACTAAAGTATCCTTATGGCTTTTAACCTGTTCAATAAATTCATCAGGTTTAGCATAAAATGTATGATGCCCACTAGCTAATAAAATTAAAGCAACAGTAATAACTATTATCACACTAAATTGATATAAAAAATCCATATTGTTTATTTTAATTTTCTAAACATTTCTTTATAGAAATTGGACTTGGACTCCGAAAGAGTCCTACATCAATGAATAAATATTTATTCGTCATTGTCAAAAATATTTTTTATCCCCAAATTTCAAAGTAGAATGTGCCTAATGATTTATTTTTTTCTTCTTTTTCTGCCCGCTAATAAAATATTCTCCTGTTATTATTCCGCAAGGATCACGCAAATTATAGATGTTCAAATATTCTTGCCTGGAAATTTCTGTTCCGTTTTGGTCATAATAAATCGCATTTATCTCTTTTCCGTCAACAAATTCTGCTACTTGTATTAGCTTGTTTTCAAAATACTTTTTGGTTGTGCCATGTCGGACTATACTATCCATTTCAATCTCTTTTTGTATAAGATTTCCTGTCAGCTTGAAACGAGGTATTTTATGTATTACAGTATATAAATAAGCAATACATTCTTCTATAAGATTTTCATTCATAAAAATCTTACATTTTACTAATACCTTGTTATCAAAGGTCTTTAATGTGTCTATTTCTGTCCGATAGTTTGTTTTTTGAGGTAATATATCTTGACAGGTTAATAGCATAATCAATGTTATCATCATATAACGGTTAATTATCTTTATCATCTCCAAAAATAAAAGCAAATATAATTCATCTATAAATTTTGTCCCCAACTCCGTTGGGGAGGGACTTACTTCAATGAATAAATATTTATTCACCATTGTCAAATTTCAAAGTAAAATGTACCATCCATTGCTCAATTTTTTATTTTGGATCAGTATTAGAATTTAATTTATTACTCTGTTTATGTGCTTGAACTTTATAGTTTTTAATATCTTCTTTATATTATTCTTTATATCGGGTTCTATTTTTACATCTCTGTAAATATAATGGTATTTATTATCTGATTTTATTTCTATCAAATAAAATATACAGTCATAACATTCTATGTCAGTTTTCATTAAGGCAGGGTAAATAAAAAATGAACTCAATTGAGTTAATAGTGTTGTATCAATAAGCGTATAATGAGATTGATGTAAAATTTCATTTTTTTTATTATCATAAGTGGAATATTTAATTTGAATATTTAGTAAAGAATCACAACTATTGATATTCAAAACAAATGGCAGATAATTAATTTTTAAATATGATGATATTTCTATAAATCTAAATTGTAAACAAGTATCTTGATTGAAAAAAATGCTACTTTCTCCCATAGACATTAAATGTTTTGTTATGTATTTACTTGTTTCTAATGCAAGATTTTTTCTAACAATAAAGAAACTATCTTTTAAAATGCTTTTTAAATAAGTAAAATTAATTGTATCGTAACAAAAATAATCTGGGAAAAAAAGAATATTATCAGATATTTTTGAATATTCTTGTGAATAAAGCGAATGAATTAACAAAAATGAAATAATTTTATATTTAATTATTTTGCGAAATATAACCATAAAAAAATCGGTTCTTTCGTGAGGACAGAAATTTAGTATATGTTTAGCATAGATTAAAATTTTTTATTTTATAGCACCCCGACTTTGTATCTGTTTAGCGGCTAAAGTTATATGTTTAATATTGCAGTGTGTCATAGGCAAGTATGTGTTTAGCGTAGTTTTAATTATAGCACCTGACTTCAATCGGGTGTTAGGAAATTTCAATAAGTATTGGGCTTTAACCATATTATATATTTTACAAAAAAATTACTATTCAAAGTGATGTGGCTAAAGCCGATAATTGTTGTGTCTTCTTTATTCAGTTGTCCGCCAAAGGCGGACGGACTAACTGCAATAATAATTTTTTCACACCACACAAGTGCAAACAATTGGAGTTTTTATTTCATTGCAAGGATAGGAAAAAATTAGGATTTAAGAATTTATTATCTTATTCTTTTGTGTTCTGCAATAATATCGTCTATCCATTTTTCACCACGAACGACATCAATTAAGTGCTCTTGAATAAAATCGGATGATGTTTTCAAAATATCGCTCAAATTTTCTTCATTATTAATTTGTTGCTTTAAAAAATTTTCTACTTTAAATTTTTTGATAACCTCCTCTAAGTAAAATGTTTTTCTTGACCTGGCCCACTCATAATACCCATGAGATTCTATACCTAACCACCCTAAAATGGCTGATTTAGGGTGGGAAAAAACAATTGAAATGGGGGCTGATTCACTTTCATAATAACGCGCTAATATAAAGTGTATTCTTATTCTTGGATATCTTGACATTTCATAATATATTTCGTAATCGTCAACCACAATCGGATTATAATAAAGACGCTTTATTACATATCCTTCTTTATCTAAAAAACAATCAAAGTACTTCAAAACACCTATAACAAAAAAATCTTTCATTTTCAATTCCATATAAAGTAAATTATTTGAATATGTTACAGAATATCTAAACAACTGGAGTTTTTATTTCATTGCAAAGATAGGAAAAAAATTAAGATTTAAGAATTTATTAACTTTTTCTTTTGTGTTCTGCATTGATATCGTCTATCCATTTTTTGCGTTTGATAACAGGCATCATAAATTTTTTTACTTTCAATTTATGGCAATATTAAAAAACAATAATCTCTAACTCTCTTACTTTTTTAGAAAAATCTTCTTTGAATGATAGCTAAGGATTATGAGAATGTGGGAACATTTTAATAAATTCTTTTTCAGATGAATTTAATTCTTTCATTCCCAATGTATTATTTTTTACTAAAACGCCCTGTTGATGCTGATGAGCCACCTCATTTGAAAATAATCTTTTTCTGCATAAGGCAATCTGCTTAAAAATAAAGGTGCATCTAAACGAATAACCAATGGCTTAAATTCTGTAAATGGACCAAATTTATTGATATTCAATGCAATGCCAACTCCCGCATCTGCAAAGGGTTCTGCAAATGCCAATGCTTCATTATTAAAGTTAGTATTGATAGTGCCAATATCTCCAAAAATATATGGTTGTAATTTAAAGGTCTTATCTAACTTCTTTATTTTCAAAAATGAAAACAATCGGGTCATTTCCAATTCTGCATTAATAGATGCGCCTGAAATGCCTTTGTAATTGTATCTTAAAGTGCCGTCTTTATTCAGCAATGGCAATAAATAACCATTGTATCCTCTTAAATTCAATCCACCTCCATAAGCAAAATGATTGGTAACACCACTATACCTTGTCCAATCAGGTGGAATAATGCCCATTGAGCGAGTATGTTTATTATCCATCATCGTTTCAGGATTGGCACCTGCTACATAAAGCATAGATTCAAATGGGGCAACATTTGCTACGCCATATTGTGCAAACAAGCGAGTATGTAAATCTAATTTCCATAATTTTAAACGATGAATATTTTCTAATGCAATATAAGAATAATCTGTGCTTTTGGTAAATGCAGATACTCTAATATCTACATTCAATTCTCCTGTAGCATTTCTTTGATGATAATTACTACTCACTCCAATATGAAATGCTCCGTTCAATGCTCTGTAAGTCCATTCAGTAGGATTTAGCAGATAAATAGAATCTCTCCATTGGTCTCTCCACATTGCCTTGTAATACAAGTACCATCGGGTAGATTCATTATTTGTCCATTTTTCAAATCCAAGCGATGCCATTTTTAAACCATCTAAAAATTTGCTATTCGTAAATACATAAAAGTGTTTTCCCAAGCGATTTAATCTTGTTTTGTAATTCAACATCACAGAGAAAGGATAAAAATTATTTCTGGATACATTGGTATCTAAATAACTCTGTGCTAATCCTGTATTAAAATAAAAGGTAAGGTCAAATACATTTTTGAAAGATAAATAATCACCTGTAAGATTAGCACCTATTTTGAATCCATCGTAACCATTGTACCACAAGGCAGGGAAAATTTTCATTTCATAATATTTCCAGTTGAGTGGTTTGTAAACTTTCCAATCAAAATTTACTTCTGTTTTGTGTGGAAAAGTATTATTAGTCCAATCAGCATCTGCAAGGCGATAAGAAGGGTCTATGATGGTTTGTTTAATTTGATTACCCTTGCCAATGTTAATGGTAGCGATGTAGGTGGTTTTAAGTTTAGGTCCCCAGCCAATCCATCTTGGCAATACATTGGCTTGTGTGGGTTTTACAAACCATGTGTTAGGAATGTGAAAGTGAATAGCAGAATCATTTTTATCAATAATACTAAAATCAATGGGCATTTGCATTTCACCTTTTCTTTTGAACTTAATTTGATAAATACCATTGCCCTTTCTTTTTACAGAGGAAATTTTGTAATCAATTTTTTTAGTTGTTTCTAACCATTGGTCAAAGAACCAATTCAAATCTACTTTTGTATATTCAATAATTGCTTCTCTAAAATCTTCGGGATAAGGATGAGCAAATTTCCATTTATGAAAATAATATTGCATGGCTTCATCAAACAATTTTCTTCCTAAAACATATTCTAAATTTTTAAGCATAGTGGCTGTTTTGAAATAAACCAAACTATATCCACCGCCATGTCTGATGCCGCCATTAAAATCATCGCTGTGTGTGTTCAATGGCATATCTTCTTGCCTTTTTACAACATAGGAATAATAAGGATTATACACAGATGCATCCATTTCTTTCAATGGTTCAAATGAAAGTTTTTCATATTTGTTCTGTGGTAAATGATTAAAAGAATAAGGCCCATCAATTTGTTGATATGTATCTGCTGTGTAAAATTGTGTAAATCCTTCATCTAAAAATGCCCGATAGGTCTCGTTGCTGCCCACCATTCCAAAAAACCAGTTGTGTGTCATTTCATGAATTAATAATGTTCTGTAAAAAGGGTCAAAGCCGCCATCTAATGTAAGCATAGGATATTCCATTCCATCTTGTGCATCAGCACATATAATTTTGGGGTAATAGTAAGGGCCAATGTTTTTTGAATTTACTTCAATAATTTTGGTCATATAATCAGTGGCATTCAGCCAGCCAGCAGCGTGTGGTTCCTGAACCAGAGCAATACAACGAATACCTTTGTAAATTTTTTCATCTATACGATAAGTGGGGTCAGCCGTATATGCTGCATCATGCACATTGATAGCACTGAATTTCCATGTTTTATATTTTTTGGATTTAGGAATAATTTCTGAAGGTGGCGAATTGAAAGGTTTATTTTTGAAATTAGACAGGTCTAACTTTTGACGCAATTCTTTTGGCAATACTTCATTTTCATTGATAAGAATACCTGTGCCATCTAATACATAATGTTCGGGCAAACTTAATTCTACATGATAAGACCCAAAGTCGCCGTAAAATTCATGGTCCATGTGTTGTTGAGTATCCCATTTCATTTTGTGGTCATAAACAGATAAGCGTGGATACCAATGCACAATATCATAGTGCTTATAACCAAATGCCTCAAACAGTTTCATTCTGTTGCGAATGGCTTCTTTATCAAAATAAGTTTTGAATTTAATTTTGATAATTATTGAATCATTTGGAAGTATTGAAAAATCTAATGGCACACGCATAATAGTATTGTCTATTTCATAATTGTTGATTTCTTTTGAAATCAATTGAGTATCACAAATTACCTTGTATTTTTCCTGAACGCCGTTTTCAGTTGTAAATACTTCTACAATAGAATCGCAATGATGCACTAATTTTTTTATCACTTGAATTTTTAGAATTTCAGTGCCGAGATTATTGGCTCTGTATTTGCCATATTTCAGGGGAATGTTATTATTTCTATACAAATCTGATAGATAAGAATTTTTACATTGAGCATTGTTGTATAAGTGGAAAAGCAATTCTTTCAAAGCATCGGGTGAATTGTTCCAATAAATAATTTCCTCTTCTCCTTCAATAATATCAGTGCTATCATTTAATTGAGCATAGATGTTGTAATGCACATCTTGTTGCCAATAAGCAGGATGGGGCTTTCTGTTTTTCCAGTATAAAGGATTATCTTTACTACGATATTGTAAATATTCTTTTTGTGAAAAAGAAAATAAAGCCAAGCACAATCCCAACATTAAGCCAAATATTTTTCTCATACCAAAATGGATTTTGAGCAAAGGTATAGGAATTTTTACTAAATAACAATAATACAAAGATAGTAATAACATTGAAAAGAATGCAAATTTGTATAAGTTAATTAAGACAATTATTTTTGCAAGATAAATTATGAATTACAATATACCGCTATTACCTCTACCCGAAAGTATTGAAACTGAGAAAATATTGCGGCAAGCAATATTGGCTCATCGTTATCTTGGTGAATTAAAAGGAAAGGTTGAAACTATCCCTAATGAATCCATTCTTATTAATACATTATCCTTACAGGAAGCAAAAGATAGTTCTGCTATTGAGAACATTATCACTACACATGATGAAATATTTAAATCTATTTTGTTTGAAAATTTATTTGTAAATAATCAATCAGCAAAAGAAGTTAGACGCTATGCAGAAGCATTAAAAGAAGGTTTTAATGATGTGCGTTATACGGGGCTCATTACACAAAAAACCATTCTGAAAATACATCAAATTTTAGAGCAGAACAATGCTGGTTATAGAAAACTTCCGGGCACTCAACTTATCCATCAATCAACAGGTAAAGTAATTTATACTCCCCCACAAGATTATGATAATATCATTCGCTTAATGAACAATTTAGAACAATTCATAAATGATGATTCATTAAGCCAATTAGACCCGCTTGTAAAAATGGCTGTCATACATCATCAATTTGAATCTATACATCCTTTTTATGATGGAAATGGAAGAGCGGGCAGAATTTTGAATATACTTTATTTAGTGAAGGAAGGGTTATTAAAATTACCTGTATTGTATTTGAGTCGTTATATCATTGCATATAAATCTGATTATTACAAATTACTTCAACAAGTTAGAGAAGATGGTAACTGGGAACCATGGATTTTATTTATGTTGAAAGGTGTTGAAGAAACAGCAAAGGAAAATATTAATTTAGTGACTTCTATTAAAAATTTAATGCAAAATTATAAACATAAAATACGCAAGGAATTACCAAAAATTTATAGTCAGGATTTACTCAATAACTTATTTAAACATCCTTATACAAAGATAGAATTTTTATCTAATGATTTAAATATTACGCGACTTACAGCAACGAAATATCTGGAATTATTAGTTGAGAAGGGCTTTCTAAAGAAGCAAAAAATAGGAAAAAGCAATTTTTACATAAATGAACCACTATTTAATTTGTTTAAAGATGGGCCCTCTTTTATTGAAAAGTCAGATGATTCAATAAAAAATATTTATAGTTGGAAATAATGATTTAGGTATAAAAAATTGAAAAATTTATACATACCACAATTCTCATGTATAAAAACTATACATATCACCACTCTCATGTATAAAAAATTGAAAAATTTATACATATCATTATTCTCATGTATAAAAATCTCAAAAATTTATACATATAACATCTTCAAATTTTACATCAAACATTGTTCATACTCTTTCCATACAAAGTCAATTAGTTCCTTAATATAACTTTCAGAAAAATTAAATTGAATACCTGCTGTTTGATAAATTTCAGGAATGGACTTTGTATTGCCCAAAGAAAGTGCATTTTTGTATGCACTAATGGCTTGGGTTTTATTGTGTTTGTAGTTTTTCCAAATTGCAATGGCTCCCAATTGTGCAAAACCATATTCAATGTAATAAAACGGCACTTCGTAAATATGCAATTGTGCTTGCCATCTTATCTTCAAAAAACGCTCTATTCCTTTGTGAGAAATATTTTTAGGGGATAAGTGCTTTATTGTATTCAGCCAATAATCATATCTTTCATTGATAGAATGAGAAGGGTTCTCGTATAGCAAATGTTGAAATTTATCAATAGCGGCTATCCATGGCAAAGCATCTATAACGCTTTCTAACTGCTGTTGTTTGGCTCTCTTCAAGTCATTTTCATTTTTGAAAAACACATCCCAATAATCCATACTTATCAATTCCATACTCATACTGGCTAATTCTGCTACTTCACTGGGCGGACTTTTGAAATCTAAAACAGGATAGTGGTTATTCAAAAAGAAATGCACAGCGTGTCCTGTTTCGTGCATAAGTGTTACTAAATCTCTATGTAATCCAACAGCATTCATAAAAATAAATGGCACACCGCTTTTATACAATGGATATTGATAACCACCCGGTGCCTTGCCAATTCTGGAACTCAAATCCAATCTTTTAAGACGATGCATTTCTCTTAAACAATCTGCAAAAAAAACATCTATTTGCTCAAAACAACGAATACTTTTCTCAACAAACTCTTCTTCTGTTTCAAATGGTTTTAAGGGCTCTAAACCATACATATCTACCTGTGTATCCCAAGTATAATAATCGTTTTCAAGTGCTAACTTTTTTTGACGAATTCGGTGAATTTCTTCTACAACAGGCACAACAGCTTTTTCAACCGATGTGTGAAACTGTTTGCAATCTTCCACAGAATAATCATATCTGCCCAATGCGGTATGCATATAATCACGATAGTTGGCAAATCCTGCATTTTGTGCTACCTGATGGCGTAATGCAATTAACTCATTCAAAAGTTGATTTAATTGATCTTCATCTTGTTGTCTTCTTTCATTGATGAGATAATATACTTCTTTTCTGATATTACGATTTTGATTTTTCAAATAAACACTGGCTTGTTGTAAGGTCAATGTTTTCCCATCGTATTGAATACTTTGTTGTCCTGTTATTTCAGCATATTGTTGTTGAAGTTCTTGTATTTTTGTAAGCAGGGGCACATTCTCTTCTCTGAATAATTCAATATCCTTTTTAATATTCTTTTTAAAT
The DNA here is from genome assembly GCA_040758575.1 of Bacteroidota bacterium. Classification (GTDB taxonomy): domain Bacteria; phylum Bacteroidota; class Bacteroidia; order B-17B0; family Aurantibacillaceae; genus BPGX01. The sequence goes on from JBFLVH010000008.1 coordinate 37,235, forward strand.
ACTGAGAAAACATCTTCTGAAAGTGCATTAAAATAAGGTGATTCAAAAGTTTTAGTATTAATTTTATTTTGAACAATTTGTAAGTGCGGCTCAATTTCTGTTACGAACTGAATATATTTTTGTTTGAGCACTTCGTCATTTGTATGGCAGGTCATATTTATGTATCTCCATCCGCCTTCTTCTGAAATTACAGATAATAACTCATTCCAATCATATATAAATTGCAAATAGTCGTTAAACTCATTAAAATTTCTATTCAATAATTCGTCAAATATTGGTTGTAAATCTGCCCATTTATCAAATTTAATATCCTGATATTTCATAAAAATTTTTTGCGAAATGTAGTAATTTATATCTTAAATGTTTTCAGTTTTGATATAAGTGTAATCAGTATATTTAGGCACAGAATTATTAGATATGTCCATCAGTGTAAAAAATGTTACTAAAATTTATGGTAAGCAAAAAGCCCTGGATAATGTTTCATTTGAAATAAAAAATGGAGAAATTGTAGGTTTTTTAGGACCTAATGGTGCGGGCAAAAGCACTATGATGAAAATTATTACAGGATACATTCCCCCAAGTAGTGGAATGGTAGAAGTAAATGGTTTAAACATATTTGAACATTCTCTTGAAATAAAAAAACAAATCGGTTATTTACCTGAACAAAATCCTTTGTATTACGAAATGTATGTAAAAGAATTTTTAGAGTTTATTGCTAAATTATATGGCATAAAAAGTGTTCATCAGAGAGTGAAAGAAATGATTGATATATGCGGTTTGGAAATTGAACAACACAAAAAAATAGGTACACTTTCAAAAGGTTATAAGCAAAGAGTAGGTTTAGCGCAGGCACTTATCCATAACCCATCTGTACTAATATTAGATGAACCCACATCTGGTTTAGACCCCAATCAATTAGAAGAAATCCGACAATTAATTAAAACACTTGGAAAGGATAAAACAGTAATGTTAAGCACTCATATTATGCAGGAAGTAGAAGCCGTGTGTAATAAAGTCATTATTATACATCGTGGTAAAATTGTGGCTTCTGATGATATTCAAAATATTAGAAAATCGGCGGGTACAAAAAAAATTATTGTTGAATTCTCCATAGCATTGAACAAACAACATTTTGCGGAATTATCGCTTCAAAGCATTGAAAAAATTTCTGATACACAATGGGCTATTGAAACAACTGATGAAGATATACCTAAAAAATTGATGAACATTGCCATTAAAAATAATTGCAGTATTGTTAGTTTGAATAAGTCAGAAATGAAATTAGAAGAAGTATTTAAATCTTTAACTCAATGATGTGCGGTTATAAAAAATTGATTGTTTTTTTTCAATATTGTCCAAAATGGGTTAATTATTTTTTAAGACAATTTTATTTTGAGTGGTTTAATGTTTGTCTTTTGCCTGCGGCAAAAGACAAACATCTTAAAGACCTCTCCCCTTTAATTCCCCTCTCCTTAAAAAGGAGAGGGGCTGGGGGTGAGGTTTTTCCGTGGAAAATATTGGTTTCTTTTATGTTCCTATTGTTTTCTCTTTGTCTATCATTTGCTCAAAATAAAATGGATTCACTTGGAAGAAAACAAGGATACTGGAAAGTATATTATCCTAATTCCAAACACCTTGAATATGAAGGGTTTTTTAAAGATGATAAACCGCAAGGATTGTTCAAGTATTATTATGAACACGATACTATTAAAGCCAAAGTTAATTTTATCAAAGAGGGTAAATATGCTTATGCTACCCTCTATCATATGAATGGAAAAATAATGGCAAAGGGTAAATATCTGGAACAAAAAAAAGATTCTGTGTGGGAATTTTACAATCAATTAGGACAATTACTCAACAGAGAAAATTATCTGCAAGGTCAAAGACATGGATTAAGTATTACTTATTATGACTCAGGAAAAGTATATCAAAAAACACAATATATCTTAAATAAAAAACACGGGTATTTTATTGAATACTTCCCTGATGGAAAAATAAAAGGAATGGGCTATTACAAAAACGATTTGGCAGAAGGATATTTTGTTTATTATGCGCCTAACGGCACACGAGTTGGACTTATAACTTATCAAAATGGCGTGAGAAACGGACCTACTGTAATTAAAGATTTAGATGGAAAAATAACTGAAAAAACGCTTTACAAAAACGGTTATCCGGTTAAAAATGAAAAAGAATCAGAAATGTTTTTTCAACAACATCCTGAAATGCTTCATAATGAATTCGGTCTTGAAAAAGATATAATTAAACTTTTTGAAAACAGAAATGAAAAATCATTTTTTATGGATAACATTACTACTGAAAACAAAAATGAACTTCTAAAAAATTTACAGCAAAAAAAATCTAATAATCCTAAACAAAAGATTAAAAAATAGATTTAAATGATTCTATAAAATCATTTAGAAATTTATTAAGATATTTTAAAAGGAAGTTTTTTACTTTAATTAAAATTTACCAAGCTCATCATTTATTAGTTTAAACATTTCTGTTTCAGTTATTTTGAACTCATAATATATTTGCTTTAAACAACTATCTGCATTATCTTTAAAATCTTTTAATCTCAAAAGTCCTTTAATACCAAATTTTTTGTATATTACATTTACTATTAATGCTGAAGACACATAAGCATCAGTAGAATTTGGTTTTTCATTAATTGTTTTGAATAAATTTTTATTAAATGGATAGTATTTACTTTTAAATACTTTAAGTAAGTTAGAATAAGATTGATTTAAACTTCCTCCAAAAAATGTTGCTATACCTTCACTTAAAAAATGCCCTGTTTTTATTTTATTATCAACAACAAGATGCACTAATTCATGTGGATAATAAAATATTCCTTTTCCGGAAATTATCATTTTAGCGTCATAAAATGTCTTTCCAGTAGTATATCCTGCGTAAAAAAAATTAAATCCTAATAAATACCCTAAACTCTCTGGACTTTTACAAACCACAAAATTCACAGAATCTATTTTTGCTGAAAAAATATAAATCATACTATCAAGAAAATTTTTTGCTTTTTCCATTTCTAATTCATTTGGGTTTAAAGATGGTTCAATAATGTATTTTATTTTGTCATAATTATATTTTTTCCAATTTGCTATTCTTTCTTCAAAAAGATTAAAAAGATACAAATTATTGTTTTGTTTTAAAATTCCAATTTCAACAATTGCAAATGGGTTGGAGTTTAAAGATGCATTAGTGTCATTTGGCGTAAAATTAAAATGACAAAATGAGGTAGTTATATAGCAAGTATCACCTTGAGAACTAATAGAAAGAATATATGGTTTAAAATAATTTAGTAAAGATTTTTGGGGATACTGAAATAGAGATGAATAAAACAATGAGTAGTCATTCCCAAATTGTTTTATTTGAGATGGTAGCCAATATTTTTTTCTAATAGAATCATTTTCTTCATACAAAAAATTTATCCAAAAATTCAAATACTCTTTACATGAAGATTGATTTAATGAAATACTTGCTAAAGAATGTAAATAAAATTTAGGGGATGAGTTCTCTTTTTCTTGTGAAAAAACAAAACTTAAATAAAAACAAAATAAAATAGAAAATAATATATGTTTCATAAAGATTTGTAATCTCTTGGTTTATTTGATGTAGGAGGATGGAGCAGTAAAATAGAGGGCATATTATAATCAAATAATAATTTTAATATATTATATGCAATACCAGAATTACCCAAAAACAAACCATTCAATGAAAACTTTCCATTTTTAAATCCAGTTTTCCAATTTAATTCACCAGTAGTATCCTTTTTATAAATTTCAAACACAATTTTATTTTTTGTTAAAGTTATTAAATTGTGATTTTTAGTTTTATATCCAATCGCCATTAACGTTTCTAAATTTCCTAACATTCCATGACATAAACAATGTGAATGTTCGAATCCTTCTTTAAGAATAGTCCCTTTTATTTTATTCCAGTTAATATCAAAGTTAATAGGCAGAAGATTTTCAATTTCTAAATAAGCATTTAATATACCAGATGAACCATGGCACCAAGAAGGGGATGTTATTAAAAAATCAGAATATCGTAAATCTCTCCAACCTTGATAACTCTCAAAAAAATAATTGTTATTATATTTTATAATACTATTTAAAAACATAATATCTTTTTTTGTGTAACCAAATAATTCATAATATTTTGATAGAGCATATAAAATACCTGCATTACCATGTGCAAAACCAACTAAATATTTAAATTTATTGCATTCCCATGTTATGCCATTGGATGTAATAATTGCTGATTTTAGTATTTTTTGATATATTTTTTGAATAGGTAGTATTAAAGAATTTAGTTTTTCATTTTTATAGTAGTCAATAAGTAAAATCAATAAACCAGAACATCCATTTAATACATCTATAAATGTATCAAATCTTATGTTATTTTTAACATATGGAACTAATTTCTGTTCAAATAATTCATTTAAATTTGTATTTTCAATATCGCCAATTATTTTACTATAATGCCAATAAAAATAAAGGGTTGAAAATGGAAAATGGTAAGGTGAAAAAAGATAATATGATTTTGAGGGATTAAAATTTTTAAAAGTAAAAAGAGATTTATTCATAATAGATTGTGCGACCCTTTTGTATTTTGATTCTTTTGTAAATTTATATAAGTATAAATAAAACAATCCCAATCCATCTAATCCGTCGTAAATTCCAAAATTTTTCGGAGCAAACTCCCATTGACCAACTCTTCCTACATTAATATCTATCCATTGATATGATTTACCTACACGTATCCTATCATTTAGTACCTTTTCTGCTATTTGAATAATGTGTTTTTTTATTTTTTTCGTATCATAATTATAAGGTAATGAATTATTGTTTAAACTTTTCTTTTCAAGAATCTTATTGTCTTTACTTTGTTCAAATTGATAAAAACACGAAATAGATTTTTCAATATATGAAATTTGATCTTTAATTACAGTATCAGATAATTTGTTTATTCTATTAACCATCGAATGAAACCCAGACTTTTTTAAAATATAATACCTGTTGTTTTTATCAAAAATAAATTTTTTAAATGGTTTTGTATAAAATATAGGATAATCTAAATTTTGTAATTCTTTTATTTCAGATTCAATTAATTCCTTTGGGAAACAATCTTTATCATATGAACTATACAAATAATTCAAAATTTTTATTCTTTTAGAATAACTTTTTAAATTATCTGGATGTAAACTCTCTTTAAGAATTATATTATAGACATTTGTATGTCTCATTAACACTCTAGTACTAATATTATATTGATTAATTAAGCTTTTAACAATGGAAATTAACCACTTTTTATTAATCATAATGAATCTACAACAACTATCAAAACCGTCGCAAATTTTCGAGCACATAACATCTATGGCTATCTTTTTATCAGATTTACTTGGAATGTGATAAGAATATTTAGGAAAGCTTTGAATTAAGTATTCTATCTTTTTGTTTCTACTAAAAAATAATTTTGTGTGTGAAGAATGAATTGCTTCAAGGGATATACCACCAAAATTTAATCCTACATTATCTATTTTATTTGGTGTCCAAAAAGGAAGAAGTCCAGTGCCAATAACAGATTCTTTATAGTAATTTTCAATTAAAGGATAAGTATCGTTAATTGATGATTTTATTATGGGTTTAAATAAACATTCAGTGTCAATAAAAACAGGTATTGTTTTCTTTACAATTATATTATCAGCAATTATATCAGATATTCCTAAAGAATAAAATAGAGCAAGGTATTTTCCAATATTCTCGTAATATAACTTAACCCCCTTCTTTGAATTATTAGGTACATAATTAACAAACTCTTCCCAATAATAATTACATTTTATTAGCCTCTTTGGAAATATAAAAGGCAAATTATAACCTTTTTCATTAATTTTTCTTATAATACATTCAAAAACTAAACTACTTTCATAAGGTTTTACTTTATATGCAATTTTTGAACCAGATTGAAATATTATCACTGTATGTGTTTGACCATTGTTGTGAAAATCACCAATTGGCCATTGAATGGAGATGGGCACACTATCTATACCAAAATAATTCTGGATATCTTTTTTATCATTTAAAAATCTGTCAATAAGATCAGAAAAATATTTGACATAATTTTGAATTGAAATATCAAGAATTCTTTTGAGTTGAGGATATTTACTAAAACAAGAATAAAATAATTCTTTTTTTCTAATAAACAAAATATTCTTGCGACCATCTTTATAAGTATCACTTAAGCTATTATATGTGTAAAGTATGGGAAATTTAATTAATTCAAAAATTTGTATTGATATTGCTTCTGAAATAGAATTTATAAACAAAATGAGATTTTCATTATAGTTAATACTTTTTTGAAGTAATATAAATACACTATTTTTAATTTCATTAAAATCATTATGACTAATTTCTTCATCAAATTCCTTTCTTAAATATTCATCACTTGAAAAATAAAATTTCATCTCGCACTAACTTCATTCATACAACCAGAAAATCCGGTCTAATTATTATCAAATTTACTATTCTAAACCTATTGCAAACTCATATCTATCTACAACAAGTTTGAAACCAGATGGAGATTCAGAAATATCAGCCTTTTTTATTTGAACTTTAGGTACATCACTAAAACAACAATGTACAACCGTGCCATCACACCCGCTTCCACTACCAGTTCCAGATGACCCTAATGCTCCATTGTATCTTTCAACTAGGAATTCTAACTCCTCTTTTCTCATTTTAATTACTTCAGTTAAAGCCATAAATTTAATTTTTGATGTTATTATTGGCTGTAAAAATAAGTAAAAAGATATTTATTTACAAATAAAAAATCACTTTTTTCCTAAATATTTTTAAATAGTTTTTTAAGTTGCTGTATTTCAGTAATTTAAATTTTTAAAATTATTTATAATTTAAAGTATTAAAAATATACCTCCTCCTCTTTTTTGTTCTTTTTAAACCTCATATTCCTATTTCTAAACTTACCTATCCTTTAATATCATTAATGTTACTATTTAGCTTATAATTAAACCTCAATGACGCAAAGATTTTTATGACAAGAATTGCACGAATTATTTTTCAATTTTTAGTATTCATTTTTCACATCTTTGCGCCTTAGCATTAAAAAATTTAATAGTGATGAATAGTAACTTATTAATTAAATTTTTCAATTCCACTTAAATACTAATTTTACACTATATTCGCCGCAAAGTATAATAGTAAGTTTTTAGTTTTTAATGCTGACGCTAGCGGTCAGCATGCTGATATTTTGCGTAGCAAAATCGTCAGCATTTTGATTTTAGAATTTGAAATGAAAAAAACTAAACACTGAAAAAACTCAACACTAAATGAAAGCATTATTTATCAAAGAAATACGAAGTTACTTAAATTCTCTGACAGGGTTTTTAGTGATACTTGTATTTTTAATTGTAACTGGTTTATTCTTGTGGATAATACCTAATGAAGCAACGGGCACTAACATTCTTGAAAATGGTTTTGCATCATTAGAAAGTTTGTTTTCCCTGGCTCCTTGGGTGTTTTTAATTTTAATTCCTGCGATTAGTATGAAATTATTTGCAGAAGAAAACAAAGCGGGCACATTAGAACTTTTACTCACTAAGCCATTAACCGAAATGCAAATTGTTTTATCTAAATACTTTGCAGGTTTTGTAATCATCGTATTTTCACTACTACCAACCTTAATTTATTACTACACTGTTTATCAACTTGGCTTGCCAAAAGGTAATTTAGACACAGGCGGCACCTGGGGTTCATATATTGGGCTTTTCTTTTTAGCATCTGTATTTTTGTCTATTGGATTGTTTACTTCTGTTATCACAGATAATCAAGTGATTGCATTTATTTTTGGACTTATTATGTGTTATTTATTTTACAATGGATTTGAATATCTGGCTACTTTCTTTTCTAATGGCTCTGTTGCACTTTTTATTTCTTCATTAGGAATTAACTATCATTATTATAGTATGAGTAGAGGTGTTATTGATTCAAGAGATGTGCTCTATTTTTTAACTGTCATAACAATTTTTCTATTGCTCACCAGGTTAATTTTACAAAGTAGAAAATGGTAAATCAAATGCAAAACATTAAATATTCATCAAAGAAAAAAGATATAGGAAATTTTATCGCTTCCGTTATTGCCTTATTAATTATTAATTTTATTTTGAGTTTTTATTTTTTTAGATGGGACTTGACTGCTGAAAAAAGATATACTCTTTCTCCTTTCACAAAAGAATTTTTGAAAAATATTGATGATATTGTTTATTTTAAAATTTATTTAAGTGGCGACTTACCACCTGAATTTAATAAATTAAAAAAAGAAGTAAAAGAAATGCTGGATGAAATGCGAATCATTAACGATAACATTCAGTATGAATTTGTTGATATTAATAGCGTTGGAAATAAAGAAGATATTAGAAATCTTGAAAAACAATTGTATGATAAAGGCATTGTGCCCGAACAGGTAATAGAAAAAAAACAAAATAAAACATCAGAAAGTTTAGTTTGGCCTGGCGCACTTGTGTCTTACAAAGGAAAAGAAACTGTATGGCAAATTTTTTCAAGACAACTTGGTTATACTCCACAAGAAAACATTAATCACGCACTAAACGAAATTGAATATGGCATATGCAAAAGTATTCACAAACTCAAAAGAAAAAAGCGTCCTGAAATATCCATAGTTGAAGGGCACAAAGAATTAGACACTCTTCGTTTATATGACCTTATTCGTACTTTGTCAGAAGAATACAATATATCAAGAATCAATATCAATCATAAATTATATGCACTAAAGAATTTAGACGCTATCATTATTGCAAAACCTGATACACTCATTGATGAAAAAGATAAATTCATCATTGACCAATTTATAATGAAAGGTGGTAAAGTGCTATGGATGTTAGACCCTGTAAAAATTAATATGGATTCCTTTCGCCTGAAGGGATATTCTCTAGCGCTGAACAATGAAACCAATTTAGAAGATATGCTATTTAGATATGGAGTACGACTAAACCCCGATTTAATCCAGGATTTACAATGTGCTGCAATACCTGTAAATATTGGCTTTTCCAAAGGACAACCCAATTTTAAATTATTCCCCTGGATATTCTATCCTTTGATTATGCCTACTTCCAATCATCCTATTGTCAAAAATATGGATTTGATTAAAACCGAATTCGTTAGCACCATAGATACATTAAGCACATCAGGTATTAAAAAAACCATATTGCTTACATCTTCTAAAAACTCAAGAGTAGCCCCAGTGCCATTCAGGGTATCGCTGGCTATCACGCAGTTCAAATTAAAAGAAAGTGCATTCAATCAAGGACCTAAACCAATTGCAGTTTTGTTAGAAGGAACATTTAAATCTTTATACGCCAACCGAATACCAACTATAATTATGGAAGACAGCACCATTCAGTTCAAAGAAGTTAGCGTTCCTAACAAAATGATTGTTATTTCAGATGGAGATATTGCCAAAAACGACATCAACAGAAGCACTGGTGTAATATATCCATTAGGTTACGACAAATATACTAATCAAACTTTTGCTAACAAACAATTTATAGTTAATTGCATCAATTATCTATTAGATGAAACAGGACTGATGCAACTTCGTTCCCGTGAAGTAAAATTAAGATTATTAGACCAAAAGAAAATAGCACTTCAAAAAACTAAATGGCAAATTTACAATGTGCTCTTACCACCTGTGATAATTAGTATTCTGGTTATTTTACAATATTATTGGAGAAAAAGAAAATATACTTGATATGGAATAAAATCAAGGAAAACCTTCCGCCAGAGGCGGATGAGTATTCAGACAATAGAAACCACATCTAAATGCAATACAAATATCTAATACATCCTCTTAAAGAAATTATTTATCAGGCAGGACAAAGAATTCTGGAAGCATCTAAAAATTTTGATAAATCAAAAATCATTCATAAGAACACTTATGATTTAGTGAGTTATGTTGATATTGAAACTGAAAGATTTTTAATTGAAGAATTATCTAAATTATTTCCTGATGCTGGATTTATTGCAGAAGAATCACATTTACAATCCAACAAAGATTGGAATTGGATTATAGACCCATTAGATGGAACAACTAATTTTACAAGGCAATTACCATCTTATGCCATTAGCGTAGCATTAGCCCACAAAACCGAAATTCTAATAGGAGTGGTTTACAATATTCCTCTGAATGAAATGTTCTGGGCGGTCAAAAACAATGGAGCTTTTCTGAATGATAAGACAATAAAGGTATCCAATAATGATTTTTCAAATTCTTTATTCGTTACTGGTTTTTCTGTTTCAAGATTTGATAAAGTAGAGATACATTTAAATGTAGTTAAACAAATTATTACGCAAACATTAGGGATTAGAAGATTGGGGGCAGCCGCAGTAGATTTGTGTTATGTAGCATGTGGAAGATTAGACGGCTTTTTTGAATGGTATTTAAATCCATGGGATGTTGCAGCAGGTAGTTTAATTGCTATTGAAGCTGGTGCTCTTGTCAGTGATTTTTCTGGTCAAAACAATTATTTATTTGGAAAAGAAATTGTATCTGCCCAACCCAAAGTTTATCAACAACTACTTCAAATGATTCAAAATTCAACAATATGAACTTCAAACCCAAAATAATTAACGACCCTGTTTATGGTTTTGTGAGTATAAATCATCCAATCATTTTAGAAATCATCAATCATCCGTATTTTCAGAGATTGAGAAGAATTAAACAGTTGGGGCTAACTAATCTTGTTTATCCTGGTGCATTACATACCCGATTTCATCACGCAATAGGCGCCATGCATTTAATGCAACAGGCCATTCAAACACTTAAAACAAAAGGTATTCGCATCAATGATAAAGAAGAACAAGCATCTTTAATAGCCATATTACTTCACGACATTGGACACGGACCATTTTCACATGCCCTTGAAAATACTATTGTTTCAAATGTTTCGCACGAAGATATTTCTTCAATACTAATGCACGATTTGAATAAACAAATGAATGGCAAGTTATCTCTGGCAATAAAAATTTTTGAAGACACTTATGAAAGAAAATTTTTTCATCAATTAGTAAGCAGTCAGTTGGATACAGATAGATTGGATTATTTATTGAGAGATAGCTTCTTTACAGGTGTAAGTGAAGGTGTTATTGGAACAGATAGAATTATTAAAATGCTTACAGTTGTCAATGATAAATTAGTAGTAGAACAAAAAGGCATTTATAGTATTGAAAAATTTTTGATTGCAAGAAGATTAATGTATTGGCAGGTATATTTGCACAAAACAGTATTATCTGCAGAAAACATGCTGGTTAAAATTCTTACACGAGCAAAAGAGTTGGTAAGAAAATATAATTACGATTTGTTTGCTACACCTGCATTAAAATTTTTTCTACAAAATAATATTGAAAAAGATAGATTTTACAAAGATAAGATGGTCATTGAAAATTTTATCAATTTAGATGATAATGATATTATTGCATCTATCAAAGTGTGGACAAAGTGTGATGATTTTATTTTATCTGAATTGAGCAAAAAATTTATCTACAGACAATTATTTAAAACAATATTACAAAAAGACGAAATACCACAAAAAGTGATAACATCAATAGAAAAAAGAGTATTAAAGAAATACCATCATATTTCAACACAAGAAATAAATTATTTTGTAATCAATGGTAGTGTGAATAATTCTGCTTATGTAAAAAACAAATTTAAAATTGAAATATTTGATGGTAAAAAATTAATTGACATAGCCCGTGCAAGTGATAATTTAAATATAGAAGCATTAAGTGGCGAAGTGAAAAAATATTTTTTAAGTTATGATAGAAATATTGAATGATAATAATAATTCTACATTCTTCTATGTTCATTAAAATTAACCTTCTCACCTTCTAAATGAAAAAAGTAAATTGCTTAATTGTAGGTAGTGGACTTGCAGGTGTAACAATAGCTTGGAAACTATATCAAAAAAATATTTCTTTTCACATCATCAGTAACCCACATTTATCCACTTCATCTATCATTGCACCTGGTATTATCAATCCCATTGTTTTCAAAAGAATGATCCCTTCATGGAACATCACAGAACTTTTAAGTATATCACAATCATTTTACAAAAATATTGAACAAACACTCCAACAAAAAATATTTGAAAATATTCAAATAGCCCATTGTTTGCATTCAGATGATGATGAAAAATTGTGGAAAGAAAAACAATTTTTTTATCCTCAATTTTTAGGTGAAATAACAACATTAAATGATTTGCCAATTAAAAATATCAAACAAAATTTCAAATGTGGTATGGTGCTGAATGCAGCAAGATTAAAAGTTTCAGAATACATTTATTATTCACTAAATTACTTCAAAAACATTAATGCCTATTCTGAAGAAAAATTTTATCATGAAAATTTATTAATCAATGAAAAAATATTAGAGTATAATCAAATCATTGCTGAAAAAATTATTTTTTGTGAAGGTTATCACTTGCAAAGCAATCCTTTTTTTCAACACATTTCACTTAAACCTGCAAAAGGTGAGTTAGTTGAAATTTCTACACCACATCCAATAATGCCTGAAAACATTGTGCTTCATTATCATCTCAACATCATACCTAATAATACAAACAAATACTTAATTGGCTCAAATTATGAATGGCAAAACATTGATGAACAAGCAACACAAAACATAAAGGAAAAATTTCTATCTGTTTTTGATAGTTTATTTGATGTTTCTTATGAAGTTATTGGACATTATGCAGGCATTCGTCCTGCTTCATTAGACAGAAGACCTATTATACAACAGCATCCCAAATTTTCAAATTTATTTACTATCAATGGCTTTGGCACAAAAGGCGTTATGCTTGCTCCGTATGCCGCAGAAGAATTGTTGAAGTTATTGATCTAACTCACTTCTCTTGAATGATTGGCACTATAATTCTCGTTCTCCAACGATTGGTATCTTCACCTACAACATACACTTCTCTTGCAGGACCAATTTGTTTATATCTGTTTTCTTTTAATATCTCTTTTATTTTATCATAACTTTGATGAATGCGATTAAATGAACCATAATGGTCATAAAGCAATGCCAATGTTTTTTCTAAAATAACAGGTTTAGCATATTTGGGATTTCTTTTAGGTTTAGATTTTAAGAACATAAATGTTTCAAACACAATTTTTTCAGGTGATGAATGATAAAAAATACATCCTGGCTGGTCTGCTACGCTTGCTTCTGTGTATTCAGCATCTTTCAAAATTTTCTCATAATTCCTCTGCATTACAAAAGACGCCTTGTCTGGTGTTGTAGAATCTAAAATACAAAACACAGGTTGCTCTTCTATCATCATTATTCCCTTAAAACAAGTATCTGATGATTTTAATTGAGCAGAAATATTTTTATCATTTGAGTTTTTTATGATTTCTTTCTCTTCTTTTGAAGTATTGCAAGACAGTAGCATTAGCAAAATGGCGCTATAAATAAAATTGATTAAAAATAATTTTTTCATAAATAAAATTTATACTACAATCTTCTGAACAAACCTTCTATAAACTCTATTGTAGCAATGTTTTTGTAATCATCACCAAAAGCATGATGCCACATAAATGGTAAATTATAGGATACTTGTGCCATTGCCTTTATAGTTTCATCATCCCAATTTTTACTTAAATTCTGTGGTAATTCAATTTGATTTCTTTTCAACATTTGTTTAAAATCCTTTACACCATCAGGATAAATATCTTCAAGATGTTGAAATATCACACAATTAGCATAGCAGTGCCTATATCCTAAAATTTTTGACAAGCCATAACTTAATGCATGACAAACCCCCACTTCACTATAAGTTAAACTCAATGCCCCCATTAAAGATGCAACCATTAACTTATCATCATTTTCTGGTGTTTGCCCTGCTTTTTCAGATAAATATATTTCCTTGCATAATTTAATGGCTTCTTCTGCATAAGCAGAACTAAATGCGTTCTTTTTAATACCGTTCTCACTTTCTATGCAATGAATGTAAGTATCCATTCCCGTATAAAACCATTTATCTTTTGGAACAGTTGCAATCAATTCAGGATCTAAAATTACTTGATTAAATACTGTGTAATCACTCTTCAAACCCAATTTTTTTTCAGGACCTGTTAGTACTGCTGTCATACTTACTTCTGCTCCTGTGCCAGAAATAGTAGGCACTCCAAGATGATACACTCCCGGATGTTTGACAAGATTCAATCCTTGATACTGCGTTGAACTACCCGGATTTGTAAGCATTAAAGATACTGCTTTGGCAATATCCATAATACTTCCACCACCAATCCCTATAACCCCAGAAGGCAATCCTTTTTTGTTTAATATATCATCTCGCAAATTATCTACTTGTTCTGTTGTGGGCTCGTGTGGATCTACATCAATAAAATATACTAAATCTTCCGATTCATTTTGCAATCTTTTTTCTAATGCCTTTCCCTTAAAATAATTGTCTACAATAAAAACAAAATATTGATTATTCTCTTTTCTAATAGGAGCAATAATTTCAGAGAGTTGATTAAATGTCCCCCTGCCATACACAATTCTGTCAATGTTTTTGAAATTTTTATGCATAACCAAATTGTTTATTATACATACATTTTTTTACTCAATGCTATTTTAGCACATTCAATAATGTTATTGGCTAAATTGTTCATTTCTTCTTCTGTCCAGCTTACACGAATACCAAATGAAATTAAACGGCCAATTACTTCCTGTGTTTTAGGTAAATGCAGGTTTCTGTAATCCTGTGATTTGTGTTGATAATGAATAGGCATTTTGTTAGGAAATTTGAGTTCTTTAATATGATCCCATTGATTGATAAAATGATACATATTAGTGTACCAATAATTAAAGCCGCCTATTCCTTTTTTATTTAATTCCTCTACAAATGCTTTTGCAGTAGTAGTATCAGGCATCATTAAGTTCATAAATGTTGCGGAATCTCCGTTTTCATCGGGCAATCGGCTGAATGTAATCTCATTTACAGCAGATTTTATTTTATCTTGCAAATACTTTTTATTCTTTTGATTGATTTGTTTTACTTCTGGCACTCTGCGAGTTTGTGCTAATCCAACAGCAGCATGCAATTCGCTAATTCTAAAATTAAACCCAATAATAGGATGCTGCTCCATTCCTCTGTTATTACCTTCATGATTATGCCCATGGTCGCAAAAATATTCAGCCATTTTATATGTATGCTCGTCATTAGTAACTAAAACGCCGCCTTCGCCAGCCGTTGCAATTTTGAAAAAATCAAAAGAATAACTACCTGCTTTACCAAATAATCCCGTATAAGTTCCTTTGTAAGAAGCCGCAAACGCCTGCCCTGCATCTTCTACTAATATTAAATTATGCTTTTTAACCACTTCTAAAATACCTGACATATCAGCCATCCCCCCACACATATGAACTAAACATACTGCTCTTGTTTTTGGTGTAATGGCTTTTTCAATACCTTCTGCACTCAAACATAAAGTTTCATCAATTTCAGCAAATACAGGAATAGCACCTGCTAACATCACCGCTTCAATAGTAGCAACAAATGTAAAAGGCGGCACAATTACTTCATCTCCATAACCAATACCCGATGATACCAATGCAGCAAAAATAGCCGCAGATCCGCTACTTACAGCCAATGCGTACTTTGAACCAGTTATTTTTTTTACTTCTTCTTCAAACTCTTTTGCTTTCCAGATATTATTTCTTTGCGCTTCATGATTGTAACGAAACAAAATACCCGTGTTCATTACATCCATTAGTTCTTTTAATTCTTCTTTTCCAAATTTTTCTGTGCCTGGCATAGTTGTAAATTTTTTGCAAATATCATTGTAATTTCTCAATAAAACAAAACATCAAATGCAATCAAAATTATTCCACCTTTCTATCTCTTATTTTAACTGCAGGATTGCCTTGATAAATGGAATATGGCTCTGTGCTTTGTATAACAATACTTCCTACAGTTATTACTGATTGCGTTTTCACTACCACACCCGGACACACAACACACTTTGCTCCTACCCACGCACCTTCTTCTATAACTATACCTCTTACTATCAAATCAAATGTCACTTTTTTGTAATTGTGATTTCCACACAACAACATTGCTTCCTGTGAAATACAAGCATTGTCGCCAATTTTGACATCTCCTAAATTATCAATCCATACTTTTTCACCTATCCAAACATAGTTACCAATTTTTAATTTCCACGGATATTTAATTTTTACATAGGGCTTAATTACAACTCCTTTTCCAATCTGTGCTCCAAAAAGTTTTAATAATATCACTCTCCAAAAACTGCCCGGAATAGCTGAATTTACAAGATATTCTCCAACAACATACCACAATACTCTTTTAATAATATTGCCTGGATGATACCACGAATTTGAATACTGAGATAAATCAACTTTTTTGTTGTGCTGCATATTCAAACATTTTAATATATTCAGAGATAATTTCTTGTGTGTTTAATTTTTGTTGAATATAGTATCTCGCATTTTTACACATTGCTTGAAATTCTTCATTGTTCATTTGAAGCAGATGAATAATCTTATCTTTAAATAAATTTTCATTTAAAGAAATCGCATATCCTGCTTGATATTGTTCTATATCATTCCAGGGCGTTTGATCACTTATCAATACAGGTCTTTCACACATCATAGTTTCTACAATAGAATGACCAAAATTTTCATTTTTAGTCGGTAAAAATAAAGCGTGGTATTGTGGTATGACCTTGCCAACTTCTTCAAAACTCAATGTACCCTTGTACTTTACTATAATATTTTCTGGCAAATTTTTTATCATGTCCTTACAATATTTAAAGTATTCTTTATCTTCATTATTACCAAAAATATCCAATTCAATTTTTTGGTCAGAAGTAAGAGATAATGTGCTTAAAATTTTAATCGCAAAGTCAAGATTTTTTATTGGGCTAATTCTTGATAAGAAAAATAATTTTAATTCTCCTGTAGATTTTGTGATGTGCTGGTAATCGCATTGAATGTATGATAAATTGGGAATATTGAAAATTTTTTGATGTGGGAATAATCTTTTTATACTGTTGAATTCTTCAATACTTGTACTATGAAAAATTACAGAATGATGCAGTCCTAAAATTTTTGATAACCATAAAAAAATCTTTTTCTTAAATGACTTAACTGCTAATGCTCCTGAAACAAGCATTCCTCTTGGTGATAATATAATCGGATAGTTGATTTTTCTTGTTTTATTTAATAACAATGGAAGTATAGAACAACGATACGACCAAAAACTATTAATATACAAAACATCAGGATTTACAGAATGAAGAACTTTAATTAATGAATTAAATGAAAAATTTTTGTGAGTAAAATAAAATACATTAATACCATTATACTTCGTCCAACAATTGGCTTGAACATTATATTGTTTTTCAGAAAGAATATCAGTATTAAAAGTAACAATATAAAAATCAATTTGTTGAGACAAAGATTTAACTAATGAGTAAATAGATTTGACAGGTCCTCCTGCTTTATTTCCAGGCAAGAACCAATCTATTAAAATAAGTACTTTTAATTTTTTTTCCATTAGTGCAAAATTACATTATATTTTTGAATCTAATTTTCTTAAACTCTAAAGTACATAAGATTTGTAAATGAACAAATTCATCAAACATCTAAATAAATACAATTTTTATTTTTACAGGACACATCACGGCGCAGAATGTGATTTAGTAATTGTAAGAGGAAATAAACCTATTGCGTGTATTGAAATTAAATTATCTAACGCTCCTGAAATTCCTAAAGGATTTATCAGCTCAATAGATGATTTAAAAACAAATAAAAACTTTATTGTTACTCCTGAAAGTGATAATTATACATATAAAAACATTAGAATTTGCTCTTTACAAACCTTTATTCAAAAATATTTAAATAAAATCTAACCGTGAAAAATTGTAATTTCATTTTACATTTTTCACGGTTAATTTTCATATAAATTATTGATTTTCAATAACATATTAAAAGTGGTATTTACATCATACTCTAATATCGTTTTTCTCTATCCAATTTTGTAATACAACTAAATGCCAGAACAGCCACCATCTATTATGCTTTTTATTTTGATATTTTTTCCACTCGTTTAATAAAAATTCTTTTTCAACAAAAGGATTGTTTGAAAATGTATTTAATTTATTCTCACAAAATGTTTTTAATTCTCTTCTCATCCAGTTTTGAAATGGAAGCACAAAGCCCATTTTTTTTCTATGAATAATATTTTTAGGCAATATGTCAGATATGGATTCTGTCAATAATTTTTTAGGTGTATATGGATATTTAATATTGTCAGATAATGATAAAACAAATTCTACCAATAAAGTATCTAAAAATGGATTTCTTACTTCCAGTGCATTGGCCATACTCATCTGATCTGTATCTCTCAAGAGCGTATGTTCCATATAATTTCTCATTTCTAATAGCGAAATGAAAGATAACTTTTTCTCTTCATTGATAAGGTATTCGTATTCTTTCAATTTATTTAATGATGTGGTATTATTATTTTTAATAGGCAATTTATTGTCTTGAAAAACCTTTCTATAATTAGGAAAAACATCTTGTATCTTTAATGATGGACTTTGTAAAAGAATTTTCAATCTATAAGCATTATTAAATAAATCATCAGGAATTATTTTTTTCAACAATCTTCTAATTTCAGGAAAATCAAGTATATCAATAGAATGTAGTTTGTTTAATACTTTAAATTGCGGATAACCTGCAAATAATTCATCTCCACCTAACCCAGACAATGCAACTGTAATACCAGCGTTTTTTGTGGCCTTTGATACTATGTATGTATTGATACTATCTCCTGTTGGATAATCCATTTTCTCAAAAGCTTCACTTACATCGTTCAAAATATTTTTTTCTTCTAAAACAATCTTATGATGGTTCGTTTGATATTGATTTGCCAATAATTCAGCATATTCTTTTTCTGAAAATTGTTTATCTGATGTGGTAATATGAAAAGTATCTACATTGTTTTTAATTTGTTTCATAATGCCTACAATAGCAGAAGAATCAATGCCTCCCGAGAGAAATGCTCCCAATGGCACATCGCTAATTAATCGTTTTTCTACTGCTTGAAATAATAGGGTTCTTGTCTGCTTTTTTGCTTCATCAATATCAGCATCAATATGTTGAATGTTCGGTGTCCAATATTTTTGAATTTGCAAATGATTATTTTCTAAATGTATTGAATGAGCAGATGGTAGTAATTGAATATCTTGAATAAGTGTGTGTGGTGCAAAAGTTGTTTGATATTGAAAATAATCGTAAAGTTGGGATGCATTTAATTTTCTTTCTGACAAATTAGATTGTAATAATGCTCTGATTTCAGATGAAAAGGCAAAGTATTTTTTATTGTAAATGTAATACAATGGCTTCTTGCCCTGTCTATCTCGTGCAATAAACAAGTGTTGATTTTGTTTGTCATAAATAGCAAAAGCAAACATTCCATCTAAATATTTCACACAATCTTTTCCCCAACGATAATAAGCAGCCAGTATCACTTCTGTATCAGAATGCGTTTTAAATGGATAAGGGGGAAATGGGGATTTATATTGTACTCTTTGAAGTTCGGTTCTTAATTCTCTGTAATTGTAAATTTCACCATTAAAAACAATAAATAAGCGATTTTGATAACAAGCCATTGGCTGATTGGCATTATCAGACAGGTCAATGATTTTTAATCGTGTATGCCCAAAAGCACAATGACTATCTATTGTTACAACCTGTGAATAATCAGGCCCTCTGTGATGTAATGAGTGTATTATTGAATGAATGTTATGTTGGTATTCATTGACATTGTTTTCAAAAGTAAAAATTCCAGCTATTCCACACATATAAAATTACTTCACTTTTAATTTATCTAAACCATTGAGTTTCATAAACGACTCACTATTTAATAATTTATCTAAACCTTCTTCAAGAGAAGTCAGTGGTCTTTGTAAAATATTTTTCATTTTAGAATTATCGGGCATTCTGCGGGTCATATCACCTTCTTTGAGTGGTGGTAAAAAAACAATTTCTGATTTAGATTGTGTATGTTGAATAACTCTTTTTGCTAATTCTAAAATACTTATCATTTCATCATTACCGATATTAATCACATCATTATTGACTAAATCATTTTCCATAATTTTTATCATTGTATCTACATTGTCGTCAATGTAAGTAAATGTGCGGGTTTGAGAGCCATCGCCATATATTGTAATGGGTTCATTTTTCAATGCTGCTACTAAAAATTTTGGTATTACAAAGTCAGTTGTTTGGTAAGGCCCATAGGTATTAAAAAAACGAAAAATGGTATAATTTATACCGAATTCCTGATAGTATGAACGACAATAGCATTCACCGACATTTTTAACTACAGCATAAGGCAATCGTGAGTTAAGCGGCGTGGAATGTTCTCTTTGTGGAATTTCAACGGGTTCGCCATATACTTCTGATGATGAGGAATAAAAAAACTTTTTAATGCCTGCTGCTTTTGATAATTCAAGTATGTATTCAATCCCTTTGATATCGTTCAATACTTTTAATGGATATTGCTGTGTTCTTTGTACACCAACAACCGCAGCAAAGTGAAATACATAAGTAAATTTATATTGAAAAAATACTTTTGCCAAATCCTGATAATTATTGCAATCTGCTTGAATAAAATGAATATTGTTGTGTGGAGAAATCGGCACTTTATCTTTACTGCCTGTGCTTAAATTATCTACTATTACAATGTTGTAATCAGGATTTTCAGACAATTTGCGGGCCAGCGAACTGCCTATATTTCCAGCCCCCCCTGTTATGAGTATATTAATTGACATAAATATTTTTTTACTGACAAATGTCGTAAATTATTTTTATCCATTTATCAGTTGTTATTTTTTGAGATAGTTGATAAGAATGTTCGCACATTTTCCAATATTCATCATCATTTAGATTCATCATTTGTTTTAAATATTTCTTTAATTGCTCTTTATTGTTAGGTGAAAAAATGAAACCATTTTTATTATGTTCTATAAAATATTCTACTGCACCTACTTCTTCTGAAGCAATAATGGGCAATCCTGCAGATGCCACTTCGTGAATAACTACTCCATAAGGTTCAAATTTACTGGGTAAAACAAACACATCACTTTGCAATAAAATATCCTTTAATTGATTTGGTTGAATAAATCCAATATGCTGAATTTTTGAATATTGTGCAGGAACTATATTTCCCTTACCAGCGCATATTAGATTCCATTGATGAGAAAATTCATTGCTTAATTCCATAAAGCAATCCCACAACATTTGAATATTCTTTTCTGTAGCATATCTACCAATGTATAAAAAATTATAGTTGCGTTTTTTTGAGTGTATTCTTTGCTGATAAATAGAATGAAAGTATTCTGTATCGGCACAATAGAAACCTGTGATAACATTGTTTTCTTCAAATCCAAGATGCAGTGCAAATTCTTTTTGCAAACTTCCTGGCACAAATGCTTTTTGAAACAAATGCTTATATTTCAATCTAAAATACATACTTCCTAATATTTGACGAATTGTGCCCTTCCATTGATTATCTAATAATAAAACATTGCAATTTAAGTTCAATTTTTCAACAATTTTAAAATAATCTTTGTAAATCCATCCCGCCTGAAACAAGCAAGTAGGTTGAAATTCTTTTATTTTATTTAATAATTCACCGATTGGATATTCTTCACGATAAATAATTTGTATCAAATTAGTTGCAGTTTGAAATTGAAATGGCGCTATTGGATTAACCTGCTTACAAACCAACATCACAGGCACATTGTAAGTAATAGCAAATCTCTCTATATTCTTGAAAAAGTAAGGGGCTAATTCTTCGTATAAAACAACCAATCTCATTGAAATAATTTTTGATATATTGCATAGTTTTCATCATCAAAAATGACAAAATAAATATCTATTGGATAGGGGGCTGTTTGACAAATTTCTGTGATGGTTTGATAAACAATTTTAGCTGCTCTTTCTTTTGGAAAACCATATACACCTGTGCTGATGTTTGGAAATGCAATAGATTTTAATTGTTTTTCAAATGCAATTTGCATAGATTTTTTGTAACACGATGCAAGCAGTTCATCTTCATTATGCTGACCACCTCGCCACACAGGGCCTACTGCATGAATAACATATTTTGCAGGCAATTGATAGCCCTTTGTAATTTTTGCATCACCTGTTGCGCATCCACCTAATGTTTTACATTCTTCTAATAATTCTTTGCCTGCCGCTCTGTGTATGGCACCATCTACCCCTCCACCACCTAATAATTTTGTATTTGCTGCATTGACTATAGCATCTACTTTCATTTTGGTGATATCGTCCCTTACAATTTTTATATTGCAATTGTTTATTTGTTTTTCCATAGTGATTGTTTTTTAATTCTTATCAAATTAAAAATTGTCCGATTTTTCTCAATGGTTTCAAATATAAAGTATAAAATTTGGGGTTCAAATTATTGATTGTCCACGCTTTTCGGTCGTTGATATTGGCTAATATTCTGTTCCTTAAAGAAATATTGCTAACGCCACCAACACGCATTGCAATGATGTAATCATTCAAATATTCAAATGGCACATGATATTTATACATATTTCTCAATATCCATTCATAATCTGCGGCAGTGCCCATATCCAAACGATATAATCCATTTTGTTCATACACTTTTTTAGTAACAAAACAAGTAGGGTGCGGTGGCATCCAGCCAAATAAAAACGATTGTGAGTTGTATGTTCCCGCCTTCCACTTGCGGACAATCTTTTCTTTATTTTTTCTATCAACATAATATAAATTAGCATAAACACCTTGATAATCCTGATGAAACAACTTGACTACATTATCAATTACATTGTGATACACATAAAAATCATCTGCATGTAATATACCAATGATTTCACCACTGGCATTTTGAATCCCTTTATTTATCGCATCATACAGCCCATTGTCTTTTTCTGAAATAATTTTTCTATTTTGAAATGAATATTTTTCAATAATATCTAATGAATTATCTGAAGAACAATTGTCTATGATAATATGTTCAATATTTGAATAAGATTGTTGATAAATAGAATTCAAGCAATCTTTAATAGTAGCGGCATTATTAAATACTGGTGTGATGATACTAACTAACTTCATTATTCAAAAATTTTTGCAAAGTGATACAAATCATCAAACACAAAATCATAAGGAAAACTTTTGTCGGGATTTTTTGACAACAACACCGAATACATACCAGCATTGTGTGCAAATTGCAAATCAGATAAACTATCTCCTACCATTATTGATTTGGAAAAACCAATATCATTAAATTCTTCTTTGGCTTTCAAAGCCAGTCCTATATTGGGTTTTCGCATAATAGATTTTGTTGATGCTAAATCAGGGGCATAATAAATTTTATCTATAATAATATTTTCTTTTGCTAATGTGTGGAGCATATAATCGTGTATTTGCTGTAAATCGCTTTCGGTCATTATTTTCTTTCCAATTCCCTGTTGATTGGTAACAATAATTATTCTCCCAAATATTTGACGAAGTATTTTCAAAGCATTAACTACATTATCTATCCAAATAAATTCATTGATACTCTTCACATAATCATTTTCTAATTTTTGATTGATTACACCATCTCTATCTAAAAATAAAGTCCAATCTTTATTGATGTTTAGATGTTTTAATTGAACGAAGTCATTTTGTGCTTTTAAGTAATCATCAGGCACGCCAATATCTATAAAGTAATTATTGACTTTTATTGTTTTTATTTTATGATGAGTATAAATTTTTTCCAGAAAATCATTTTCAAAAGAAAAAATTTTTTGAGATGGAATATTGTTCAAAAAAAATTTTTTATTAATAAGATAAACACCTGCATTGATATATCCGCTTTTCAATGTATTAGATTTTTCAGTAAATCCACACAAATAATTATTATCATTTGTTTCAACAAATCCATATCTATTAGAATGATAGATATATTTTAAAGCCATTGTCATTTTTTCATTTTGATGGGCGTGAAATAATTCTTTCAAGTTCACATTCAAAAAAGTATCACCATTGATAACTAAAATATTTTCAGCATTTATTTTTTGAAATGCTAATTTCAAAGCACCACCTGTTCCCAGCGGCTCGTCTTCTAAAATATAGTGTAATTTTAAATTGTGAAATGTTTGATGAAAATAATTTTGAATTACTTCTGCTTTATAGCCAACAGATAAATAAACATCTTTTATTCCCTGACATTGCAAATGTTTGAGAATATAATATAAAAATGGCTTTCCTGCCACATTGGCCATAGGTTTAGGCATATCGGGCACAAGGTGTTTAAGTCGTGTTCCCAATCCACCAGCGAGAATCAATGCAGGGATATTCATCTGATTTAAATTATCATTGGCAAAAATAGAGAAATAAATTGGGATATAAATAATCACACTATCCATATCATAAAGTCCTTGTTTTTTTACTTACATTAGCCACCTAAATTTAGAGCAATATGTATAGAACACACACTTGCGGAGAATTAAGAATAACAGATGTGAATAAAAAAGTAACATTAGCGGGTTGGGTGCAAAGAAGAAGGGACTTGGGAAACCTTACATTTATTGATTTGAGAGACAGGTATGGTATTACACAATTAGCATTTAGTGTTGATATTAATGCTACATTGTTAGAGCAAGCCCGCACCTTGCACAGAGAATATGTAGTGCAGATTACAGGAATAGTAAGAGAAAGAGAAAGTAAAAATAAACAATTACCTACGGGAGATATTGAAATTGTTGTTGAAGACATTAAAGTGCTTAATCCATCGCAAACACCACCTTTTACAATTGAAGATAATACAGATGGTGGAGAAGAATTAAGGATGAAGTTTCGTTATTTAGATTTGAGAAGAAATCCATTAAAAAATAATTTGATTTTAAGACATCGTTTAGCATTAGAAACCAGAAAGTATTTAGATAGTTTGGGGTTTTTAGAAATAGAAACGCCATTTTTAATTAAGTCAACACCAGAAGGAGCAAGGGATTTTGTAGTGCCCAGCAGAATGCACAAAGGAGAATTTTATGCTTTGCCACAAAGTCCGCAAACATTCAAACAAATTTTAATGGTTGCAGGTTATGACAGATATTTTCAAATAGTAAGATGTTTCAGAGATGAAGATTTGAGAGCAGATAGACAACCTGAATTTACTCAAATAGATTGTGAAATGAGTTTTGTAGAAAGAGAAGATATTTTACAAACTTTTGAAGGATTGATTCGTCATTTGTTCAAAGTGGTTAAAAATGTTGATTTGCCTGCTTTTCAAAGAATGAGTTATGATGATGCTATGAATTATTATGGTTCTGACAAGCCCGATTTAAGATTTGATTTGAAATTTATACACTTTACGAATTTGTTGAAAAATAAGGGATTTCAGGTATTTGATAATGCAGAAATTATTGTAGGAATGAATTTAAAAGGACAATCTAATGCCACACGAAAGCAAATTGATGAGTGGACAAATTTTGTAAAAGACCCAAAAGTAGGTGCTAATGGATTAGTTTATATTAAATACAATTCAGATGGAAGTGTAAAATCTTCAATTGATAAATATTTTTCTGAAGAACAATTAAAAGAAGTGTTACATCAAATAAATGCACAGCAAGGAGATTTGATTTTGATTGTAGCAGGTGAAAAAGTAAAAACATTGAAAGCATTAGGACAATTGAGGTTGTATTTAGGTAAGCAATTTCAATTGATACAAGAAAACCAATTTGCTTGCTTATGGGTATTGGACTTTCCATTGTTTGAATATGATGAAGAAGAGCAAAGATGGGTAAGTATGCATCATCCTTTCACTTCACCAATCGGTGATTTGAGTGGAGATATTGGTAGCATTAAAGCCAATGCTTATGATATGGTAATCAATGGAACTGAAGTAGGGGGAGGAAGTATTCGTATTCACAATAAAGCATTACAAAAGAAAATATTTGAATTGCTTGGCTTCACAGAAGAAGAGGCAATGAAGCAATTTGGTTTTTTAATGAATGCTTTTGAATATGGAGCACCACCACACGGAGGTATTGCATTTGGTTTTGACCGATTGACCGCTTTGATGTGCAATACTGATTCTATCAGAGATGTGATTGCATTTCCAAAAAATAATGCAGGTAGAGATACAATGATTGATGCACCATCTGAAATTAATGAAAAACAATTAGAAGAATTAGGTTTGTTAATTAAACAGGCATAAGCATTAGTATATTATTGTAATTACTTCAAGGTAAATAATGAATTTCACATATAGAAAAATTTTAGAGATTGTTGTGCCATTGATTATTAGTGGCTTTGGGCAGAGTATTATTTATGTAACAGATATTTTATTTTTAGGACGATTGGGAGAAATAGCATTAGGCGCATCTGCTATTGCAGGATTATTTTATGCGTCTATAATGATGATTGGATTTGGCATCTCATCGGGATTACAGGTATTAATTGCACAAAAAGTTGGAGAAGATAAAAGTTCAGAAACCCATCGCTTGTTACTAAATGGAATTTTATTACAAGTATTGATAAGTATTGTAATTACATTGCTATACTACTTATTTCGCTCTTTTCTAATATACTTATTTGTAAAAAATATTCAGGTAGGAGAAGCCACAGAACAATTTTTAAACATTCGTATTTTAGGGCTTTTACCTTATTTTATATTTTATGCTTACAGGTCTTATTATCTGGGCATTGGAAGCACCAAAATTATTTCAGGAGTAACGATTGTGATGAGTATATTAAATTTAATTTTAAATCCTGTTTTGATATATGGATGGGAATTTATTCAACCGATGAATTATTTAGGTTCTGCTGCAGCATCAGTAATTTCAGAATATATCAGCACTTTCATCATTATGCTATATTATGCATATTCAAAGAAATCAGCCAGATTCATTTCACACATTGAAAAGTTAGTATTAAAAAACATCATGCAAACTTCGCTTCCTTTAATTTTTCAGCACTTTATTTCAGTATTTTCATGGTTTTTATTTTTTGTTTTTATTGAAAAAATGGGCACCAAAGAATTAGCCACTTCTAATGTAATAAGAGCCGTGTATGTGCTGGTAATGGCACCTATTCTGGCATTTTCACATTCTACAATCACTATTGTAGGTCAATTATTTGGAGGAAAAGCATATTCAACAATGAACAATACATTATGGAAAATAATATATTTATCTATGATTTTCACCTTGCCATTTTCTTGTTTGTCATTTTTTAAGCCCGAATGGTTAATGATGATTTTTACTGATAATGGAGAGATTATTCATCAGGGCAGAAATTTAATGCGATTAGTAGCGTTTGCTTTGATGTATTTTGCATTCAGTATGCCATGGTTAAGTGCGGTTACTGGAATTGGTGAAACAAATAAAGCATTGGTAATAGAGTCGTTGTCATTTATTATTTACATATTAGCAAGTTATTTATTTGTATTTGTATTAAAATGGGATTTACTAAAAGTTTGGTTGAATGAGTTTGTTTATTTTACAAGTATATTTATGTTTTCAAAATGGTTTTATACTGAAAAGATGAAAAGTGTTTTAAAAGAAAATGATTAGATGGGTGACATTAAAGTATCCAAAATGTTATCTAATATAATTTCAAAGTATAAGTTTGATTAGATTTGATTTCAACTTCTTTTTGAATAGTGTAAATACTTGAACGCATAGATTTAGCACGCCATACTACTACATATTTTCCTGGCAATAAATAAAAAGTTTGTTGAGTTTCTTTAGACAAATTACTAATCCATTTTAATTTTCCATTGTTTCCTTGCAGAAATAAACTTCCATCACCCGCTTCTAATGATTGTATTTTTAACTCACCAGCAGAGGGCACAGAAATACTTTGTGTTTTTACAGGTTGTATTTCAACATATTGATGAATAAGGGGCAGAGTAAGTATGTCAATAATATAGTCATTGACGAGATATTTTTCTGAAGTATTTAAGTTTTGAACATTCAAAATTTGATGTGTTTTCTTATCTCGTATTACTACTCTTGTTTTTTCATTGAAATTAAAAATGCCTTTTTCTCTTTGAACTAACAATGCCCCTTGTGGCGTATTGAGTGGAATAATATTGTGAGTTCCTTCATTAAGTGTAAATTCGCTACTTTCAACAGGTGGAATGGTGTGTGCAACTACCTTATAAGTAATATGAGATGGTAAAATCAAAGTGTCTGGATTGTTCAACTCATTTAATGAATGGATGTAATTGTATAAATAAGTTTTTTTTCGGGCATCATAAAAGGTAATGTTCACATTGGTTTCAGTGGGGCGACCCGCAATATCTAACAGGTTTATCTGCAATGTAGTTTTATTGAGTTTTTGTTGAGTGATAACTTCTGAAATATTTTTGTAGAGAGATTTATCATTAGCATCTAAATAATTTCCCACACAATTAAAAGATTGTGCTTGTTGTGAGCTCAAACCAATGCCAATGATAAAGGGTTTAAATTTTATACCTTGCTCTTCAAGAAATTTTCGGGCTTTGCAGGGGTCACCTTTACACTCTTCAATTCCATCTGTAATGAGTATTATATTATTTAATGTTTTATTATCTGGAAAATCAGAAGCAGATTGAATGAGAGAATGTTCTATTGGTGTAATACCTGTTGGTTTTAATGTGCTAATGTATTCTTTAATGGTTTTGACATTATTGGGCTTAAATGGTATTACTAATTTTGAATCATTACAATCACCTGGTGGATATTTGACTTGTGAGCCATAAACTCGTAATGCTAATTGAACATTTGGGATTTTAGACAAAGAGTCAATGAGTTGAAAGCAAAGATTTTTAGCAACATTCATCTTTTCTTTGCCTTCCCATTTTCCTGACATGCTATTGCTGGCATCAAAGATAATCAGCACCCTTGTAATAGGTGCAGAATGCAATGCTTTTTTTTTCTTTTCTTCACAAGGCAAGCAGACATTATTGTTTTGAGAGAATAAAATCTTATGATAAATCAAGAAAAAGATTAACAATGACCATTTCAAAGATAAAAATATTTCTTTAATTACTTGTTTCTTAAAGAATAAAGAGAAAATAAAAAGTAGGGAATTTTGAAGTATTGGTGATTTTTGTCTACAAATAAATATCAAACATAAAAAGCTAAAAAAACTCATTGAGCATTATTCTTCTTCTTTTTTAGAAACAGGGTGAATATTTTTGCAGGACTCAATCATTTTTTCAATAGCAGTTTTTGAGAAGGGTGCTCCATCAGAGTTTCTGTTGTCTTCAAATGTGTATGCGTTATTGCCAATTTTTTGAATTGATAAAAAATGATGTTCAGAAGGCATGTCGCCAATAGCCCATTCCCAAGCGATAGTGGTTGGTTCATCTATAAAAAATTGTTTGATTTTGTATACATCATCATTTCCCAAATCTGCTTTTTTGAAGGCAACATCTTCTTCTCCGTCTTTAATGAGAATATCAAAGTTTTTTCCTACTTTGACTTCTACTACTCCGCCTGGCTGTTCAATAATTTCTAATACGCCTTGTGTGCTATCAGGAACAAACATCATAAAGGGCTTACCATATTGCACTAATTCAACTTTTCTCATTCCTTCAGGCACTTTAATCTCTTCTTCTTTTTTTCCACCACAAGAAATCAGTATTATGCTTGTAATTCCTGCTAATAAAATAGAAGTTATTTTTTTCATATTTTATTTTTTTGCAAATGTGCGAAAAATAATTGTTTAGAAAAAATTTTGCTTGTTATTAATTTTTTGTTTGAGTAAAACACTTGGCCTGTATCTATCTTCCTGATACCAATCGTAGAGTTTCATCAATTCATTGTATATGGTTGAAATTCCTAATTCATCTGCCCAATGTAAAAGCCCTTTGGGATAATTAACGCCTTTGGTCATAGCAGTTTCAATATCTTCTCTGGAAGCAATATTGTAATAAAGAGCATCGGCAGCTTCATTGATAAGCATTGATAGAATTCTCATAAAAATTTGATGATGGAGATTTTCATCTTTAATATTAGGTTCAGTGGGTAGTGGCTGAGAATAATTATAAAAGCCCCTGCCTGTTTTTCTTCCTAACAATCCTGCTTCCAATAATCTTTTTTGTGTGATAGATGGTTTGTATTTTGGGTCATAATACATTTGTGTCCAAACAGTTTCAGTTACAACATAATTTACATCGTGCCCAATTAAATCCATTAGTTCAAAAGGTCCCATTCTAAATCCGCCAATATTTTTCATAGTCCAATCAATAGTTACAAAATCGGTAATACCTTCGTCGTAAATTCTTAATGCTTCGCTATAGAAAGGACGTGCAATGCGATTAACTATAAATCCAGGAGTGTCTTTTGCAACTACTGTTGTTTTTCCCCAATCTGCAAGAGTTTTTAATACTAATTGAGTAATGTTGTTATCAGTTAAAATGGTGGGTATTACTTCTACCAATGGCATTAAAGGTGCGGGATTGAAAAAGTGAATTCCTAAAAATCTGTTGGGATATTGTAACTCTTTTATCATTGAATGAACAGAAAGAGAAGATGTGTTGGTGGCTAATATGCATTGAGATGAAACATATTTTTCTATTTCTTTAAATAAATTCTTTTTTGCATCTAAATTTTCAATAATGGCTTCAATGACCAATTCAGCATCTTTGATAATATCAAAGGATGAGATAAGGTGTAGATTTTGAAGAAAAATATCTTTTTGAGAGGAAGTAATTTTTTGCTTTTCAACTAATTTAGATAGAGATTGTTCAATATTGCTTTTGGCTTTTTGTAAAACAGTTTCAGAAACATCATACAAATATACTTTGCATTGATTTGTAAGGGCAACCTGTGCAATACCAGAGCCCATAGTGCCTGCACCTATAACTGCTATTGTTTTCATAATATATTTTGATGCAAATATAAGGGATTTGACAGGAAATATTTTTTAACTATTCTTTATTATATAGCATAGGGACAAATTGAAAGTCACCTAATTTTTCTTTTACAAAAGTATTATCTTTTTGTCTTGTAAATAGAAGCATTTCGTGAGTTTGTTGATTTTCTACGGGAATAATCATTTTACCACCTTCTTTAAGTTGGAATAATAATTTTTCAGGAACAAATGGCGCGGCAGCAGTTACAATAATTTTATCAAAAGGAGCAAATTCAGGCCAGCCAGCATAACCATCGCCATAATTGAGATGATAATTAGAATATTCTAAAAAATCTAATAATTGCTTACTACGAATATGAAGTTCTTCAATTCTTTCAATGCTATAAACTTCTGCCCCTAATTCTAATAAAACGGCAGTTTGATAACCAGAGCCCGTGCCTATTTCAAGCACTTTATCTCCTGGTTGAATTTGTAGTGCTTGTGTTTGAAATGCAACAGTGTATGGATGCGAGATAGTTTGACCAAAACCTATTGGTAGTGCCTTGTCATCGTAAATATAATCTAATAAGACAGAAATACCTTGTGATACATATTTATTTTTTTGTTCATCATATTGCAGATTATGCAAATCAAAAAATAAATGCCTTGGAATTTTTCCAATAGCATTCAAAACATTTTTGTCTTTAATCCCCTTTTTTTCTAATCGTTTAACGAGTTGTTTCCTTTTGCCTTCTAAAATCAAGAGTTCTTTTTCAGATAGGTCAATTTTTTGCAGAAAAATATTTTTTCTTTTAGACATCATAAATTATTCAATGATTTTATTTTGAATTAGTTGGTCAATGTAATATCTTTTATTATTGTAGAGTGCGATTACAAATGCATCTTTCACACCTGCTTTGATAATTTTTTTATTATACTCTAATGCTTCATTTAAAGTGCTAAATTTACCTGTGTGTAAAATATATTTTCCATTTTCTAAACGATAAGTTTGAATGGAAGATATTTTTTTAATATTATTATATCCTGTATAGGTAGATGTGTTAGAAACTCCTATTTGTACAGAAAAAAAGAGATTTTCTTTAGAGACACTTCCGTATTTTTCAGAGTAATTAAATATTTTTTGTTGAAATGAATTTAATACAACGCCTGAAAAATCAATTGATTTAGAAGGAGTAGTAATTGAAGAAGAAGTTTGTTCTTTATGGGCTTGTAAATTTGAATTTTCTTTATGTTCAGCGGTTGTAGTGTTTATGGATTGATGTTCTTTTTGAATTTCTTTTGCTAATTGTTCATCTTTTTTCACATAAATACCCATTTTCACAAGGTCAGACAGATATACTCTTTTGCCTTTATATATGGCTAATACAAAGGCATCTTTTTGTCCTGCTTTAATAACTTTAAGATTGTGTTGAAACGCTTCGTTTAATGTTTTAAAATCGCCACCAATAGTAAATCTTGTTAGTCCATCTTCTAACTGAATAGTTTCTACTTTTCCTAATCCTTTTAAGTGGTTGTAAGAATAATTTTTAGGATACTTGTATGCAGCAATTTGCACTTTAAATACAAGTCCTTCTACACTGATGTTTCCATAGTTTTTAGTGTATTCATAAGTTTCTTTTTGAACAGGATTAAGAGATGGTGTTGGCGAGGTAGGATTAGTTGTGCTTGTAATTGTATTGGTAATAACAGGTTCAGGGGTTTTAACAACAGGAGAGGACATTGTTTCAAATTGAAACAAGTGCATTTTTTCTTTGTAGGAATTTAAATCTTTTGTGCTTACAACAAATGATTCAGAAAAATTACTATCTAATTTACATTCAATTTTAAAGTCATAACCTGCGGGAAGATTGATGAGGTATTTGCCTTTTTCTTTTGTTTTAGTTTGATAATATATTTCTTCTTTCCCATCTCTGACAATATATGTAGTAATATTAACATTACTAATAGATTTTTTATCTTTGAAAACAGTACCATAAACTAACATATTGACGGGCTTGGAATCAAAATTGGTTTCAATGATGTAAATATCTTTCAATCCAATGCCATTAGGTCTTGCACTTGAATAGTAGGCATGTTCACCACTTGCAGATGTAACAAAATAAATATCATCAGCGGGTGTATTGATGGGGTAACCTACATTTTCAACTTGTTTGAATGTAGAATCTTTTAAATCCATTTTGGATACAAAAATATCGTAATCGCCCATGCTATTATGCCCTTTGGAACTAAAGTAAAGAGTAACGCCATCAGGATGAATAAAGGGCGCGTCTTCATCTAAAGGCGTGTTGATAGCACTTCCGAGGTTAGTAATATTTCCCCACGAGCTATCGGGTAACAAAGTGGCTTTGTAAATGTCTTTTCCGCCGTATCCACCAGGTCTTTCGCTTGAAAAATAGAGAGTTCTTCCATCGGCGGTAATAGAACAACTGCCTTCCCAGGAATATGAATTGACAAGTCCTTTTAGTTTTTGCGGAGGCGTAAATTCTTTGTTTCCAAAATAATAAGAAACATAAATATCGCCATGAGTGATACCATCATCTTTGTAGACAAACAACATCATTCCATCGGGAGAAAAAGCGATAGCAGCGTCGTGAGAGTTGGTGTTAAGAGTATCTATTGGTTGTGGTTCAGACCATTTATTAAGAATTTTTTCCGATATAAAAATATCTTCAAAGAAAATACCTTTTGGGTCGGGAAGCAAAGAGGCGTTTTGTCTTCCGCCTTTACTTTTTTCACCACGATAAGTAAAAATCATAGTGGCTTCATCGGTAGTAATTACAGGCACATACTCATCCCATTCTGTGTTGATAGGAGCACCTAAATTGCTCACTTTTGCACGAGTAGGAGATGAGTATAAAACTTTTGCGTTTTGAATATAATTTTTAAGAAGTTCAGCATTGGCTTTATCTTCGGGAGATAGTTTTTTTTGAGATAAAAATTGATTGACAAATTCTTCTGCTTTGTCAAATTGATAATTGTAATGGTAAGCACGAGCGAGGTCGTATTGAATCTTATCTATTTTGGGGTTGGCGGCATAACTCTCTTCTAATAAACGAAGAGCCAGGTCATATTTATCACTTCTTGTTAATGATAATTTACCCACAAAATATTTTAGATACACTTCATTAGGATGGTGATTATAGATGCTTTCCAGTATAGGATATGCTAATGCTGTATTCCCTTCATCATATAGCAATAATGCTTCATTGAGAGAATCTACTTCTGTTTTTCTCCATTTTTTGGTTTTCATTGTTTGGGCTACAATGCCTGAAAACAAGAGTAATAATGCTATATTTAAAATGGCTTTTTTATGAAAAAAACTCATTGTATAATTATTTATTAACCGATAATTTTTGGCACTCTGAAATAATCTGAATCTTTTTTAGGAGCATTCGCAAGAGCATTTTCTTTTTTCAAAGTTTCTTTTACAACATCATCTCGCAGAATGTTTTGATTTGGAGTAAGATAAATAAGTGGTTCAACATTATCGGTGTTGAGTTCATTGAGTTGGTCAATGTAATCTAAAATGCGATTTAAGTCATTGAGTATTTTTTGTTTTTCTTCTGCGGTGAACTCTAAACGAGAGAGATGTGCAAGTTGGTCAATTAATTCTTCATTGATTTTTTTCATAGTAATGATTTAATTGTTCTTGAATAAATTGTTTTATTTTTAACTGCAAATCTAATAAATTTTTTTCAGTATATTCAGAAGTATCTATTGGCTTTCCGATGGCAATATGGGCAATACCAGGAAATCCATTGCTTTTGAAGAAGCCGCCATTTTCAAGTAAATGCCAGTTGTTCAAATTGGCTACTGGAATAATCGGCACTTTTTTTTGAATGGCTAATTTGAATGCTCCGTTTTTGAAGGGTTTTAATTTACCTTGTGGAGAAATAGTGCCTTCGGGAAATATAACCACACAAAAACCTTTGTCTATCCATTCTGCGGCTTTTTCAAAGGCACGAGCGGCATCCAAAGGATTCTGACGACGAACGGGAATGTCAAAATATTTGAAAAAGATATTGAATACAGGTATTTTTAATAACTCCGCTTTGCCAATAAATACTGCGGGTTGATGAATATAAAATACACTAAATAAAATATCCAGATAAGAAGTGTGATTGGGTGTAATGATACAAGGAGATGGGAATTTGAACTTGCCTAGTGGATAAGTGATATTAGGTGCAAGTCCAGATAATAAGCAAATGATAAAAGCCCAGATTTGCTTTAAGCGATAAACTAATTTAAATTGTTTGGTAACGAGTAATGTGTAAAAAATTGGAAATAACGCAAGAAGAGAAATTGAGAATACAAGGGCGAACCAAGATTTCCACAAGGTAATTATAAGCGTTCTGAAAATTTTTTTCATAAGGGGATAAATATAGCAAAAGAAATGTGGTGAGAGCGGATTGAAAAAATTGAGGTTACATGCTTTCCAGCGAATACTTTCTAATGATATTGAGTAATGATTGGTAATAATAATATTTTTGGGCTATTTCAATAACTTTTGCTTGTGATTGTAAATAATATAATTCACGGGTGTTGATAGTGAAAAGGTTGCTTTCTCCCACTTTAAAGTTTTGAATTTCTGCCTGCAACATTTGATAATATCTATTATTCAACTGAATAGCAAAATTTAATTGATTAAAGTATTGTAAATAATTGTTGAAATAAATTTTAAGTTTGTTTTGTATTTGTTGAGATTTGAATTGAAATTCATTTTTAGTTTGTTGAATTTTTAGATTTATCAATTTGAGTTCTGCTCTTTCTTTTCTTAATAACAATGGAAATGATATGTCTATACCCCATTTATAATTATTGGTATTTAGGGGATAATTGTAGTTGTCAGAAAATGGTTGTAGTAAAAAGTTGTATTTGATATTTAATTGTGGTTTTAAAAATTCAATTTTTAATTTTTTTTCTAATTGAAGTTGTTTTAGTTTGATTTGATAAGTTTTGAGTTCAGGATAATTAGGGATAATACTTGTAGTATCTAGATTTTGAAAAGTAATATTATTGGTAATAACGGGTGCTATAAAATTAGTATCAATGCTGTTATTTAAGTGCGTGAGTAATTGAAACTTTGAATTTTGATAATCTAATAATGCTTTTTGATAAGACAATAAAAAATTTTGATATTGATTTCCTGCATCCAATGTATCAATGGGAGCGTTTTCTCCAGTTTTTACAGCGTTTTTTACATTCGTATATCTTTCATAAGATGTTTTGACTAAATTTTTGTACATTAACATTAAATTAAATTTTTCAAAGAAATTCCAATAATCTTGAATTATCCATTCTAATGTGTTGATAATTTGAGCGTTCAAAAAAACTTTATTATTTCTACTTAATAATCGGGCAGTTTGTAAATTCAATCTTCTTTCATCGTAAAATAAATTTCTTAAAACAGGAACACTTGCTCCTAATGAGAACAAGCCAGAAGGGGGGATGTAAGAATCATTATTGATATACATTCCTGATGCATAATTATAGTTTAAATTCAAATCAATTCCAGGATAAGTAGGTTGTTTAATTTCAAAGTTGTAATAAAGGAAGTAATTTTTATTATCAAAAAATTTATTTTGTAAGTCATAAGATAATTTGGGGTCAAATTGTCCTTTTGCTTTTAAGAGATATGCTTTAAAGGTTTGAGTAGTTGTAATTTGTGCGTTTTGAATTAGTGGATGATTTTGTAAAATATAATCCAAAAACTTTTGAAAAGTGAGAGTATCTTGTGAGAAGAGAGAAGAAGCAAAAATTAAAAGAAATATTTTTAGTGATATTTTCATTTTTCTTTTGACTTATCAGATTTTGATTTGATGCTTTGTTCTTTTTGGGCATCAACATTGATATAAAAATCAGGTGGGAATCCATTGATTTGACGCCATATTTCATACCATATTGGAACGGTTTTAAGTAAGGCAATACAGTTTGCTCCACCGCCTACATAAAGGTCTTTTGGCCAGGGATGGTCGGAAGTATCAGGCTCTACAAGCACTCTATACATTCCATTTGGAGAGATAAATTTATCAATAGAATAAACTTTACCACCAAAGGTTCCATAACTTACGGAGGGCCATCCTGAAAACACGATGGCAGGCCATCCATCAAATTGAATGCGGATTTTACTTCCTTTTGCAAGTAGATTTACATCTAATGGTTTGACATACATTTCTACACCTATTTTGTAGTGTGCAGGCATTATATTCACAATAGGTTCGCCAGGATAAACTATTTCACCTACACCTGTTTTGATGGTTTTAAGAATGTAACAATCTTGCGGGGCGATGATATTATAATTGCTTGTTCTTGTAGCATAATTAGAAGACGCCACCTGTAGTTTGAGTAATTCACTTTGAGCATCCATCAGAGCGCTTAAAGCAGAAAATTTATCTGACTCTGCTTTGGAAATTTTTTCATTAAATTCATTTTCAATATTATGAAGTTCTACTTCTAATGAATAGTATTCATTCAAAGTGGCTTGATATTTATTAAAGGAAGCAACTTCTTTGGATTGTGCTTCTG
Organism: Bacteroidota bacterium; assembly: GCA_040758575.1. Classification (GTDB taxonomy): domain Bacteria; phylum Bacteroidota; class Bacteroidia; order B-17B0; family Aurantibacillaceae; genus BPGX01. The sequence continues at coordinate 74,753 of JBFLVH010000008.1, forward strand.
CGAATTTTACTCTTCTGTTTTCAAGGTCGGTAGTAGATTTTAATCCTTGTTTATGAAGTTCTTCCATTCTTTCATATTGTTTTTTAGCGGCTTCTAAATTTTGAACGGCTGCTAACCACTCATTACTATCTGCAAGTAGTTTTAGTTTGGCTTGCTGAATTTTGTATAGGATTTGTTGTCTTTTCAAATTACGAATTTTAATAAGAGCATCAATTTGAGTATTTAATGCGTTAATTTTATTTTCGTAACTGACAATGGCTTTTTCTTTGGCTTTGAGTTGTTCAGAAACTCTTTGAAGTAATTTGGGGTCAAAATAATCTGTTTTTATTTCTGCTATTTTAAGGATAGTGTCGCCTTTTTTTACGAAGTCCCCTTCTTTGTAAAACCATTTTTCAATTTTTCCTTCAATGACAGATTGAAGTGTTTGAGACCGAGATGATTGGTCTAACGAGGTAACATATCCTTTTGAGCGAAAATTTTGTGTCCATGGAAGAAATAATAAAATAAGAAGTAAATAAAAAAGCCATTTAAGAAAAGTAAAAAAAGGATTTTTTAATTTAATTTGAATCAAATAGGATTGGAACTTTGAATAATATTTTTCTTTCTGCATTGTTAGAATATGTTTTTTTAGTATGGATAATTTCCTATATCATCATAATATTTAAGTTTTCCTTCTTTTAATAGAAGGATTTTATTAAAATAATTTTTATATTTTGTATCGGAGGCGCTTACTATTGTTGTCCATCCATATTGTTTGGTATTACAGATAATATCCAATAAAACAGGGACATCTTTTTCATAAATATCATTAAATATATTTTCAAAAATAATTAATTTGGGTTTTGTAACAATTGCCCTTAAAAATAATATTTTTGCAATGAATGATTTAGAATAGTTGTGTCCATAAGTCAGCATTTCTGTTTCATATTTATCAGGTAAATTATTGATGGTTTTATCCAGACCAATTTTTGATGAAATGCTAATTAAAAAATCATAGTCATAATTTCTTCCAAGATGAATATTTTCAAGTATTGTTCCTTTGAAAATTATATCGCTATCTAAATAAGTTCCAATATTAAATCTCAATGCGTTTATATCATAAAGATAAATATCCTTATCATTAATAAAAATATCCCCTTTTGTAGGGAAGAGCAAAGTAGCAAATATTTTTTGCAAAGTTGTCTTGCCTGAATAACTTTCTCCAACTAATAAAACATTTTCAAATTCATTGATTTGTAAGTTAATATCATCTAAAATATTTTTATCAGAATCAGGATAACGAAAGGATACATTTTTTAATTCAATTTTTATATAAGGTAAATCTTTAATTTTTTCTTGCAATAATTGTGGCAATGTTTCTTCTTTTAAATCTAATACTTCATGAATTTTTGCAAGTGAAACAATCATATCGTAAATGGTTCTAATCAAAAAGACCATTTTATCAAAAGAATTGACAAGTATAGAAATGACAATTTCAGAAGCAACAAATTCTCCAATGTTCATTTGTTGTTCAATAACAAGAATGCTTCCAACAATTACAAAGAACATTATAGTGATAAATTTTACTATGTTTAATAAAATAAATTGTTTTTCAAGTGTGAAATAATGTTTGTTTCTATAATAATAGTAATTTTTGATAATGTTATCTAATTTTTGAAAATGCAATTCTGTAATTCCTGCTAATTTTAAGGAGGCAGAAGCGCTACCTGTCTCTTCAATCCAATAAGCAGTATCGTATTTATATTTTGAGTATTGAATTCCACTTTCCAACCCTTTGTTGAATGTCCATTTAACACCAAAATAAATTACAACAAATAAAATTAAAATTAAAATAATAAATATCGGATGATAAAAACTTAATAATAGCATAGATAAAATAATGATGATAGATGAAAAAGAAAAGTCAATAAGAATTTTTTGAACAATCTTTTGAAGAGTAACTACATCAAAAAAACGATTAGCAAGGTCTCTGGAATTTTGATAAATCATTTCAAGGTAGTGAAGGGCAGGGAATTTTTGAATGAACTTGAAAGAGAAATCAGCAAATATTTTTTGTTCAATAAACTCAATAATTCTTAATTGATATATTTGAACAATGGCTGAAAAAATAATACTTATTGCTAACATAAACATAATTAGTACCAAAGAAACAGAATATGCCGCTCCTTGTATAAAGTTAATAAGCAATTGAATACTAATAGGAAAAATCAAAGAAAAGAAAGACATTATTAAACCTAATGCATATATTTGTAATATTTCTTTTTTGTATTCATTGAGTAATTGCAAAAAGTGATGCCAAATATTTTTTGTGTTATTTGCCATAAAATATTCTGTTTGGGCAAATAAAAGGAAAATTTATTTAGATTTAATTTAAATTACAAGGTATGATATAAAAATCCCATCACCTTATCATCCATCTTATTATTTCCTTCCATGTGGCTTTTTTACCATACATTAAAATGCCTGTGCGATAAATTTTGGCTGAAAGTTGAGTCATTACAAGAAATGATAAATATAATAATACCAGAGAAATCAATACTTCCCAAAACGGCACGCCAAAGGGCAAACGAGCCATCATTACAATGGGTGAAGTGAAAGGAATAAAAGACGCCCAATAAGAAAGCGAAGTATCAGGATTAGAAATCATTTTAGCAGCAATGAAATATCCTACCATTAAAAGCAGTGTTACTGGCAATGTGAATTGTTGTGCATCTGTTTCTGTATCTGCTGCACTGCCTAATGCTGCCAATATAGCACTATAAAATAAGTATCCACCTACAAAATATAACACAAAGCATATTGCTATTTCAAAAAAATTTAATTTATCAATTTGTTTTAATAATTCAAATGCCTGCAATTCTCCCTGAAAATTTTCTAATTGATTCCAGTTGGCTTCCACACCTTTTTCATATACTTCTTTTTGTTGTTTTAAGTATTTCTGATAATCTTCTCTTACACCACTCATCAAGGTTACAGAGACAATAGTCACCAATATAAAAGTCATAATTCCCATAACTATAAACTGCCCTATGCCTAATACAGCAATGCCAAGAATTTTTCCCATTAATAATTGAAATGGACGAATAGAGGATACAATTACTTCTACTACTCTGTTATTTTTTTCTTCTATCACACTTTTGAACAGCATCATTCCATACATTGTAATGAACATAAACATTAGCAAGGCAGATAAAAAACCAAAAATACTCATAAATGCTGTGATTTGCTCTGAATGCTCTCCTTTTTCATTAACCTTTTCAGTTATTATTCTCACATTTTGTCGGGCACTATTTATAGTTTGTGGATTAATATTATTAGCCAATAATTTATGTTCAAATAATAATTTTTCCATTTGCGACTTAATCATTGTTTGAAAAGCCAATCCCGGTGTTTTTTTGTAAAATAATTTTACTGTGCCACCTGCTCCATCTATTATATTATGTGGAATGTATAACAGCACATCTACATCTTCACGATTGAGTTTATCCAAACATTTTTCTAATGAATTATTTGAATATAAAAATGTGATGTAATTATTCCCCAAAAGTTTTCCAACAAAAAATTGCGACTCATCTGCTACCAATACATTGTATTCAGTTTCTTCTTCAGTACTTAACCAAAACATTAATGCAACAAAACCTGCAATAATAAAGGGTGTTAAGAAAGTCATTAAAATAAAAATTTTGTTGCTGATTTTTCTTTTTATTTCAAATGCAATGACAAGAAAAATTTTTTTCATATTAATATATATTTGTTGCACAAATTTAATAATTAGATTGGAGTTGTATTTACATATTACTTTGATTTTTCAACGATTGGTCAAAATACTCTCTAATACATTGTGCTTTTTTAGTGCCTACTACTTTTGCTAACTCGTGAATAGATTGTTTTTTGATTTGTTCTATTGAGCCAAAATGTTTTAATAATTGTGTTGCTAATTTTTCACCTATTCCTTTAATATTAAGTAGTTCAGTTTGCAACACAGATTTGGTTCTTCTTTTTCTATGATGTGTAATTCCAAAGCGATGCACTTCATCACGAATGTGTTGAATAACTTTTAATGTTGGGCTTCTCTTATCTAAATATAATGGCAATGGGTCATCTGGAAAAAATATTTCTTCTAATCTTTTAGCAATTGAAATGATGTGTATTTTGTCTTTTAGTCCTAATTTTTCTAATGATTCAAGAGCAGCATTGAGTTGTCCTTTTCCTCCATCAATTACAATTAAATCAGGCAGTGGTAAATTTTCATCTAAAACTCTTTTGTATCTTCTGTAAATCACTTCCCGCATTGTAGCAAAATCATCGGGCTTGCCTTCTTCAACAGTTTTTACATTAAAATGTCTGTATTCACTTTTGGCAGGTTTCCCGTCTATAAATACAGCCATAGCACTTACTGCATAAGCCCCTTGAATATTGGAATTGTCAAATGCTTCAATTCTTCGGGGCTCTTTATTCATTCGCAAGTCCCTCATCATTTGCTGCATTAGTTGATTAGTGTATTGTTCGGGGTCTTTAATTGCTAATTGCTTTTCTTTTTCAGATGCGTATTGTTCTAAATTTTTTTCTAACAAATCTAAAAGTTTTTTCTTATCGCCTGCCTTTGGAACAGTGTATTTCACATTAGGTATTTGAAACGAAACATTAACAGGGACAATAATCTCACTTGCATTACTTGAAAATTTATCCCTTAATTGAGAAATAACAGTAGATAAAATTTCGTCTGTGTCTTCATCAGCAAAAGTAGAAGTATCAGAAATGAATGTTTGAATAATAAAACCATTTTTAATTCTCAAATAACCAATGTAAGTTTTTTGATTATATTGATAAATATCATAAACCTCGGCATCTTTTACATCTGAAACAACCTGCGATTTAGCTTGATATTTTTTTAATGCTTCAATTTTATCTTTAATAATTTGTGCTTGTTCAAATTGTAATTTTTGAACATATTCTTGTTTTTGTTGTTCTAAATATTCAAACACATCTTTGAGTTGTCCTTTGATAATTTTTTTGATTTGCTGAATGTTTTGATTGTATTCTTCTTCTGTTTGATAACCAACGCAAGGGGCTTTACATTTACCAATGTGATAATCCAAGCACGGACGAAATTTTTTCTTTTGAATATTTTCATCGGATAATAAATAATTGCAGGTGCGAAGGGGAAAAATTTCTTTGATGGTTTCAATTAAAAATCTTACAGCAAGCACTGATGGATATGGTCCATAATATTCAAAGGTTGGAATATTTTTTTTTCGGGTATAAAACACTTTTGGAAATCGTTCTTTGGTAATAACAATCCAGGGATATGTTTTATCATCTTTAAGTTGAATGTTATATTTAGGTTGAAGTGATTTAATGAGCGTGTTTTCTAAAATCAGAGCATCGTATTCTGTGGGAACAGTAATGGTTTCAATGTGTTTAATTTTTTTGACTAATAATTTCAATCTCAAACTATCGTGCTCTTTTTGAAAATAAGAACTTACTCTTTTTTTTAGATTCTTGGCTTTTCCAATGTAGAGCAATGTATTTTTATCATCGTAAAATTTATACACGCCTGCTGTTTCAGGAATATTTTGAATTTGAATGTTTAAATCATCATTTATATCTTGCATAATTCAATACATATATGAACGCAAATCTAATGGATATTCTACTCTCGGCGATTTTTGTTTAAACTTATTTAATTTATTGGCAAATTTTGTTACATAAATATCATACTTGTTGATATTCATTCCATTTACATAGTATGGGAAAGGATGTTTTAATTGTATACCGTATTTATTTTTTACAATAATAGCCACTTCCTTACTGGTAGGTCCGCTTTCTGATACTTTGGTAGCAAGGGAATCAGGAATGAGTCCAAGATGGCTTTCTACTAAACTACCTCTTTCTGCTATCAGATAAAATTTTTCTTTCAATTCAATATCTGGATTTCTATTGAGATTAGTATCTAAAAAAAATCCTTTGCGAAAACCTTTCAACAAACTATCAGAAGAATAATCATACATAAAATACAATTTAGAAAATTTGTAATTTCTTGCAAAGGCACTGACAATTTTTTTGTTCTCTGAGTATGTAGATAATTCAACTTCTTTGGCTGTTTTGAGTTTTTGTTGGGCTTTAAGCATCTCAATAACTTTTCTATTAGATTTTAATCTGACAATCAAAGCACCACTGTCGGCTAATTGATTGATTTGCCAATTTGCTAACAATATTCTTCTTTGACGAAATTTGTAAAATTGATAATCATTGTTGTTTTGTGAATATATATTTGATGTGATTAGAATTAGAAGAGTTAGTAAAAATTTTAATTGATTCATAATAAATTTTTAATCTTTGAAAGTATATCCAATGCCTCTAACAGATAGAAAATATCTGGGATTTTTGGGGTCGTCTTCAAATAATTTTCTGTATAACACTACAAAATTATCAATGGTTCTATATGATGCTTCTTCTGCTTTATCTGCCCAAATGGCTTCTAAAATTTGTTGTCTGGAAAGCACTTTATTTTTGTTATTAAAAAAGTATTGTAATAATGCTGCTTCTCTAACAGATAATGCAAATACTGATTTATCGGGCAATTCAACGGTCATTGTGTTGAAATTCACTTTTCTGTTGTTGATAATTATTTCATCTGTTGCATAGTATCTTTCCAGTAATTTTTTAATTCGCAATAAGAGTTCTTCTAAATCAAATGGTTTTGTCAAATAATCATCTGCACCTAATTTTAATCCATAAATTTTATCATCTCTATCATTTCTAACCGTCAGAAAAAAGACAGGAAAATTTTTATTTATAGATTTTATTTTTTCACATAGTTCAAAGCCATTCATTTTAGGCATACTTACATCTAACAAGGCAAGATGCAAGCGAGGTTTTTCTTTAATAAAAATGTCTAATGCTTCTTTACCATTTTTTGCAGTTATTACATTATATCCTTCTTGTTGTAAATTCAGTTCTATGATGTTTCGCAAATTTTCTTCATCATCTACTAAGAGAATATTGTATTTTGTATGAGAAGCCATCATAATTTTTAGTTATTCTAATCCCCAATTTTGTCGGTCTAAACTTCTGTAATGCACGGCTTCTGCAACATGATGTGCTTTAATGTTTTCGGAATTATCAAGGTCTGCAATAGTGCGAGAAACTTTTAATATTCTATCATAAGCACGGGCAGAGAGTTGTAATTTTTCCATTGCATTTTTGAGTATTTTCATTCCTGCATCATCTAATTCACAATACTTTTTAATTTCATTGCTTTTCATTTGTGCATTGCAATATACACCATCAATATTCTTAAATCGCTCTGTTTGAATATTGCGGGCTTTTATCACTCTTTCTCTTATTTGAGCACTGGTTTCTACGGGAATGTTTCTTGCTGCTAATTCTTCAAAATTAACAGGAACTACTTCAACATGCAAATCAATTCTATCCATCAATGGTCCAGAGATTTTACTCATATATTTCTGAATCATTGCGGGTGTACAAACGCATTCTTTTTCGGGATGATTGTAATAACCGCATGGGCAGGGATTCATACTAGATACCAACATAAAGCTCGCAGGATATTGAACGGTAAATTTTGCACGAGAAATTGTAACTACTCTATCTTCCAATGGTTGTCTTAATACTTCCAACACACTTCTTTTGAATTCGGGTAGTTCATCTAAAAATAAAACACCATTGTGAGCCAGAGAAATTTCGCCGGGTTGAGGATTGTTTCCACCGCCAACCAATGCCACATCACTGATGGTATGATGTGGAGAACGAAAAGGGCGTTGAGTAATCAAACCAATGTTTTTTCCCATTTTACCCGCGACGCTGTGAATTTTGGTGGTTTCAAGGGCTTCTTCCAAAGTAAGCGGAGGCAGGATAGAAGGCAGTCGTTTGCTTAACATTGTTTTTCCTGCACCAGGCGGACCGATTAAGATAACATTGTGCCCACCCGCTGCGGCAATTTCCATAGCTCTTTTAATATTTTGCTGTCCTTTTACATCTGCAAAATCTAAATCATACTCATTCAATTTTTTGACAAATAATGCCTGTACATCAATTTTCAAGGGTTCTATGGGATTATCATTATTTAAATGGTCTATTAATTGTTTTAGATGTTGAACGGGATATACTTCTAATCCATCAACAATAGCAGCTTCCGTGGCATTTTCGGCAGGTAAAAATATTTTTTTGAATCCATCTTTTTTGGCTTTGATGGCCATTGGCAAAGCACCTTTAATAGGTCGCAAAGACCCATCCAAAGCCAATTCGCCCATAATAACACTATCTTCGGCATGTTCTATGTTAATTTGTTCTGATGCGGCCAAGATTCCAATGGCAATTGTAACATCATAAGCAGAACCTTCTTTCCGTATATCTGCAGGTGCCATATTGATGGTAATTTGTTTGCCCGGCATTCTGTAATCAATGTTTTTTAGTGCTGCCTGAATTCTTTGCTGACTTTCTTTTACAGCACTATCGGGCAAACCAACTAGAAAAAAATTAATACCTTGAGTAATGTTTGTTTCAACAATTATTTTAGTGGCTTCAATTCCATTAACTGCGTAACCATAAGTTTTAAACAACATGGGCTTAAAATTTTTGATACAAAAATGCTGATTTTTTTACAATAATGTGCGATTAGAATTTTTAGTCAGTTTAAATAAGTAATAAATTCCTTATTTTTGTGATGTATGAAAAATAAAGAGGTAATATATCAACATTTGGGAACACGAGAGTATGCTGAATGCTGGCAGTATCAGGAAAAATTGATGAAGGAAATTATTGATATAAAATTATCAAACAGAGAAAAAGAGATACCTGTTTCAACTCAAAATTATTTATTGACGGTAGAACATCCGCATGTTTATACACTTGGTAAAAGTGGAAAAGAAAATCACTTATTAGTTTCAGATGAGTTTTTGAAATCCATCAATGCCAGTTATTTTAAGGTCAATAGAGGAGGTGATATTACTTATCATGGATATGGGCAATTAGTTGTTTATCCTATATTAGATTTAGAAAATTTTTTTACTGATATTCATAAGTATGTTAGATATTTGGAAGAAGTTATAATCCGAACATTGGCGGAGTATGATATAAAAGCAGAGAGAAGTAAAGGAGAAACGGGGGTATGGTTAGATGTAAATTCGCCCAATGCCCGTAAAATTTGTGCTATTGGTGTAAGAAGTAGTAGATGGGTTACAATGCATGGTCTGGCTTTTAATATTAATGTGGATTTAAGATACTTTAATTACATTGTGCCGTGTGGAATTGTTGATAAAAAAGTAACATCTTTGAATAAAGAACTTGGATATAATGTAGATGAAAACGAAGTGAGGATGAAGGTTTTAAGACATTTTGAAGAAGTATTTGAATGTAATATTGTAGAAAAATTAAAAACTTAATATTGGCTTAACATTAGAAAAACGCATATTGTATAAGTTTGTGGCAAAAAAAATTATGAGAAAAATTGGAATTATTTTAGGAGCAGCAACAGTTATGTTTTCTTGTGGCAACAAAAAAGAAAACAATAATACATTAACTGGAACTATCAACATTGATGGCTCGTCTACTGTTTATCCCATTACGGAAGCAGTGGCAGAGGAGTTTAAAAAAGTTTATCCTGATGTTAAAGTAGCGGTAGCTTTATCTGGCACGGGAGGAGGATTTAAGAAGTTTGTAAGAGGAGAAACAGATATTAATGATGCGTCTCGTCCTATTACTAAATTTGAAGATAGTATAGCAAAAGTAAACGGTATTCAATATATTGATTTGGAAATAGCTTATGATGGGTTGGCAGTGGTTGTAAATCCACAAAATGATTGGTGTAAAGATATTACTGTGGCAGAGTTAAAGAAAATATGGGAGCCCGAAGCACAGGGTAAAATTACTCACTGGAATCAAATTAGACCTGAATGGCCTAATGAGCCCATTCATTTGTATGGTGCAGGAGTAGAAAGTGGAACTTATGATTATTTTACCGAAGCCATTGTAGGCAAAGCACACAGCAGCAGAGGAGATTATACTTCATCTGAAGATGATAATGTATTGGTGCAAGGTGTTTCTTCTGATAAATTTGCATTAGGTTTTTTTGGTTTTGCTTATTACGAAGAAAATAAAGATAAAATTAAATTGGTGGCTATTGATAATGGAAATGGTCCTGTATTACCTTCTATTGAAACAGTAAAAAACAAAAGCTATTCGCCTTTAGCCCGTCCATTATTTATTTATATCAATAATAAAGCAGCGGAAAGAAAAGAAGTACAAGAATTTATCAATTTTTATTTAGATCAAATGAATATGCTTGTTCCGGAAGTGGGTTATATTCCTTTGAGTGATGAAGAAACGCAGAAAGTAAAAGAAAAATGGCAAAAATTTTTGAACGAGCATAAAAAACAACTACCATAATTCTTTATGCAAAAGAAACTTCCCATAGGTATACAAACACTTTCAAAGATTATTGAAGGGAATTATTACTATGTAGATAAAACGGCTTATGTTTATCAACTTGCTAATCAAGGTGGAGGATATTATTTTCTTTCTCGCCCCAGAAGATTTGGAAAGAGTTTATTTGTAGATACATTGAAGCAAGCATTTTCAGGAAATAAAGAATTATTCAAAGGATTGTATTTAGAAAATAATTGGGATTGGAGTAAGAAGTATCCAGTGATACACATTGATTTTGGAACAGGCGTTGAAAACACAGAGGACTTAAAGAAAACATTAAATTATTTATTAAATAGACACATAGAAGAGTATAAAGTAAGTTTGAATATTGGCGAAGAATCATACAAAACAAAATTTCAAGAGTTAATAATAGAGTTAAGTAAAAAGTTTAATGAAAAAGTAGTGATATTGATCGATGAGTATGACAAACCGATATTAGATAAAATTGAGGATAAATCAATAGCGGAAGCGAATAGAGAGGTATTGAGGAATTTTTATTCAGTTATTAAAGCGAGTGATAGTTATATTAAATTTGTATTCATCACAGGTGTAACAAAATTTAATAAAGTGTCTATATTTAGTGGATTAAATCAACTACAAGATATTACTTTACATTCAAGGTATTCATCAATATGTGGATATACTGAACAAGAAATGCAGAAAGTATTTGAAGATAGATTGAATGAAGTAGATATAGAAAAAATGCGACATTGGTATAATGGATACAATTGGTTAGGCGAGAGTGTATATAATCCATTTGATGTGTTGTTGTATTTAGATGAAAAAAAATTTCATCCCTATTGGTTTCAAACAGGCACACCAACATTTTTGATGAAACTAATAAAAGAAAAAAGATACTATCTACCACAATTAGAAAATATTGAAATCACTGATAAAATATTAGATTCATTTGATGTTGATAATATTTCAATTGAAAATTTATTATTCCAAACGGGATATTTAACCATCAAAGAAACAAGAACAAGTAGTAGTGGAAAACTTCTCTATACACTTACCTATCCAAATTTTGAGGTGAAGACATCTTTTAATGAACATTTATTAGATTATTTAAGTTCAGTTGATAAGAAGTCATCATATTTAATACAGGTAGAAGAGATATTTGAGGGGAATAGAATAGAAGGATTAAAAGATGTGTTGCAATCGTTCTACGCGTCTATTCCTTATGAGTGGTATATTAAAAATGAATTAGACAAATACGAAGGATATTACGCAAGTGTGTTGTATGCATTGATGATGGGCACGGGATTGAATATAGTGGTAGAAGATAATACGAACAAAGGGAGAGTGGATATGGTGATAAAGTATAACAATAGAGCATATATAATGGAATTCAAAGTGATAAGAGATGAGAAAGAAAAAGGTAGTGCATTGCAACAAATCAAGGCAAAGAAGTATTTTGAAAAATATCAATTCACCAGTGCAGAGATATATTTGATAGGCATAGAATTTAGTGAGCAAGAGAGAAATATCATTAACTTTGAAATTGAAAAAATCCTTTAACTTTTAATATAATGAAAGAAAAAATTATAGAAAAGATACTTCAAACATCAGCGTTTATTAGTATTTTTACTACACTTGGTATATTATATGTTTTATTGTCTGAATCTATTGGTTTTTTCAAAGAAGTTTCTATCATTGAATTTCTAACTGATACTCAATGGACACCTTTATTTACTGAAAAGCACTTTGGGATTTTACCATTGCTATCAGGTACACTATTAACATCATTCATTGCTATATTGGTTTCAGTGCCTATTGGATTAAGTATTGCGATATTTTTGAATGAATATTCATCCAAAAAATTGAGAAAAATTCTAAAACCTATACTTGAAGTTTTAGCCGCTATTCCTACTGTGGTGTATGGTTATTTTGCTTTAATGGTAGTTACACCGTTTCTTCAGAAATTTATTCCCGATTTATCAGGGTTTAATGCTCTTTCACCTGGTATTGTAATGGGTATTATGATTATTCCTTTGATAGCATCATTAAGCGAAGATGCTTTATATGCGATTCCTTATAGCTTACGAGAAGCTTCTTATGGTATGGGAGCCACTAAGCTTCAAACTGTATTCAGAGTGCTTATTCCTTCTGCATCTTCGGGTATTATTGTATCTATTATTCTTGCTATATCAAGGGCATTTGGTGAAACTATGATTGTAGCAATTGCAGCTGGTCAACAACCTAATTTTACTTTTAATCCGCTTATACCTATTGAAACTATTACAACTTACATCGTACAGGTAAGCTTAGGTGATGTTGTACAAGGTTCTATTGAATACAAAACTATTTATGCTGCTGGAATAGCATTATTTGTTTTGACATTTATATTAAATAACATCAGTTATTTCATAAGAAAAAAATATCAGAAGTATCAATTATGAGTAATTCTTACATTAAGTGGAATAAACTTAAAGACCTTATATTTAAATGGTATGGACTATTATGTACCGTAGCAGGCATATTTATTCTTGCTATTTTCTTATACACTATCATAGCAGATGGATGGGACAGATTAAATTGGCAATTCTTTACATCATTGCCTTCTCGCAGACCATCTAATGCAGGAATTTTGGTGCCACTATTAGGCACTTTGTGGATAATGATTCTTACTACTATTATTGCTGTGCCCATCGGCATTGCAGCGGCTATATATCTTGAAGAATATGGTAAAAAAAGCCGTTTTGCTTCATTCATAGAAGTAAACATTGCTAATCTTGCAGGCGTTCCATCTATTATTTACGGCTTATTAGCACTTGAAATATTTGTTAGAATTATGGGATTGGGCAGAAGTTTGTTATCAGGCGCTTTAACGCTCTCTTTACTCATTTTACCTATTATCATAGTATCTACAAGAGAAGCATTAAAAAGTGTGCCTAAAAGCATTCGTGAAGCATCTTATGCACTTGGAGCCACTAAATGGAAAACTATATGGAATGCCGTGTTACCATCAGCAGCAGGCGGCATTTTAACAGGCGTTATTTTAGCCATATCCCGTGCTATTGGAGAAACCGCACCACTTGTAGTTATTGGTGCTATGTTATATATCACCACTATTCCCACGCATCCATTAGATGATTTTTCCGCTCTACCTATTCAAATTTATAACTGGTTATCCAGACCACAAAAAGGATTTATTGAAAATGCAACTGCAGCTATTATTGTACTATTAGCTATCACATTTATATTAAATGGAATTGCCATATATTTGCGCAATAAATGGCAAAGTAAAGTTAAATGGTAATACAAAATCTGAATTATGCTATCTAAAATATCCGCAGAAAATGTTAATGTTTATTATGGTAATAATCACGTAATAAAAAATGTTACTTTATCTATTAAGCCCAATGAAGTTGTCGCATTTATTGGACCTTCTGGTTGCGGAAAATCTACATTTTTACGATTACTCAACAGAATGAATGATTTTATTGAAACTTTTAGAATGGATGGAAAAATAATTATTGATAACGAAGATATTTACGATAAAAAAATCCAAGTAGAAGAATTAAGAAAAAAAGTTGGAATGGTCTTTCAAAAACCCAATCCGTTCCCAAAAAGCATTTACGAAAATGTTGTGTATGGCTTGAAAATTCAAGGTATTAGAGACAAAAAAATTTTGGATAGTGTTGTAGAAAAAACTCTTCAGCAAGTTGGTATATGGAATGAAGTAAAAGATAAATTACATCAATCTGCATTAGCACTATCTGGTGGCCAACAACAAAGAATTTGTATTGCCCGAACATTGGCTGTTGAGCCATCTGTTGTTTTAATGGATGAGCCCACTTCTGCATTAGACCCTATTTCTACGGCTACTATTGAAGAATTAATATATCAACTCAAAAAAGATTATACTATTGTTATTGTTACACATAATATGCAACAAGCAGGTAGAGTAAGTGACAGAACAGCATTTTTTTATATGGGCGAACTGATTGAATTTAGTGATACAAAAGAACTTTTTACTAACCCAAAAGTGGAGCTCACTCAAAAATATATTACTGGAAGATTTGGATAATACTCTTTATACTCTATATTAAATTTAACCGCTAAAAAAAAGAACTATGACACATTTGGAAGAAGAAATACTCAAAACCAAACAAGATACTTTAAGAATGTTTCAACTGGTAATAGATCAGGTTGAAAACAGTTACAAAGCCATCTTTACAAAAGATGTTGCATTAGCTATGAGTATTAAAGATAAAGAAGAACAAATTAATCGCATGGAATTAGAAATAGAAAAGCAAGTAGAAAATGTTTTTGCTCTTTTCAACCCTGTTGCTATTGATTTGCGTTTTTTAATGTCTGTATTGAGAATTATCTATAATTTAGAAAGAATTGGCGATAGCACTAAAGCCATTGCAAAATTCATCATTAAAAAGAAATATATTTTAGATGAAGATATTTTAAACAAAATCAATTTAAATGAAATTTTTGAAACATCTTTTAAATCAGTATTGCTTGCACGCGAAGCATTTGAAAAAGAAGATGTGAAAATTGCTTATCAGTTAATTGACAAAAATACTGACCTTGATGAGTTATGCGATAATGCTCAATACAAAATATCAGAATATATTCGTCAAAACCCTGATAAAACTGAATATGGTTTAAGTATTTTATCTTTACTAAGAAAAATTGAAAGAATGCAAGACCAATCTCGTAATATTGCCCGCGAAATTATTTTTTATTTAGAAGCTAAAATACTAAAACATCAGGGAAAAATTTAATTTGCTAACCACCCTTTTGGATCCATTGTTTTCTGTCCCTTCCACACCTGAAAATTAAGCGAATACTTATTTTCATCAGTATTATACATTACCGTTCCTATCACTTGCTTAGCATTTACTTTATCTCCTTGTTTGACATAAACTTCCTGCAAGTTAGAATATACCGTTAAATATTCTCCGTGTCGGATAATAACTAATTTTCCACCCATTGGTGAAAGTGCAATACCAGTTACTTCACCATTAAACACAGAATGAACCTTCATTGGTTGATTAGAGCACAACTCAATTCCATTGTTAAACATTACAAAACCTTTAATAGCAGGATGTTCATATTCTCCATAATTAGCACAAATAAATCCTGATGAAATAGGCCACGGCAATTTTCCTTTGTTCAATTCAAAATTATTCCCTGTAATTTCTGCTTCCTTTGAAAGTATTGGCACCATTGGTTTTTCAGATTCTTTATTCTTTTCTTTAATTTTAATGGATGTTTTTTCTTTTTCTTTCTCTGCTTTGAGTTTAGCCATTTTCTCTGCCTCTTCTTTTTTTCTTTTAATCTCTTCTTCAATTAATTTTTTAATTGCTAATTGTAATTCCTGTGCTTGTTTTTTCTTTTTCTCAAGCTCTGCTCTCAACTCTTTCTCTTTTTTTTGGATTTGCTGCAACTCTTGTTCTTCTTCTTGTTTTTCTTGTGCCAATGTTTGTTTTTCCTGTTCTTCCTGACCTAATAGCTGCTGTTTTTCTGCTAATTGTTGTTGTAACAACTGAACCTGCTCTTCTAACTTTTTTTGATGAGCAATAATTGCTTTGCCTTGTTTTTCTCTATATCTACTATATTCCTGAATATATTTTAATCTTTGATATGCCTGATAAAAATCCTGTGCAGAAAATAAAAATATTAAGTCATCAAAATTTTTAAAAGAATGTTTCTTTTGTGCTAATTGAAGCATTCGGGCATATTCTGATTTTAATTTTTTTAAATCTTTTTGCAATGCATCAATATTTTGATTGGTTTTTTCTATTTCATTATTGGTTTTAGCAATTTCTTGCTGAATGGTTTGAATCAGTTCTTCACGCATTTCCAGTTTTTTCTTCAATATAATAATTTGACTAATGGACAATTTTTTATTGATAGAAGTTTCTTTCAACATTTGATTAATGAGTTGTATTTCCTGCTCTAATTTTTTCTTTTTCTTTTCCAGCGATGTTTTAGAATTTTGTGCAACAGCTGAATAAACAAAGAACATCAAAACTATCCACCAATTATATTGAATAAACCGAAGCATTGTAAATACAATAAATAATGGGCAAATATAGTGGATTTTAAAAAGCATTAGAAATAATTTGATTTACTACTTTTGTCAGCAAGATGAAATACTCTTTTCCTATCAAATGGCAGAAAAAAATTGATGATTCTTTCAAAAGAAATTTGTTAGATTATTCAAATAATATTGACTTTGCAAGTAATGACTATCTTGGATTTTCAAAGAATGCTAAAATAAAATGTTTATTTCAAAAACATATTAACAACTTACATCTTTCAGGAAGCGCGGGTTCAAGATTAATAAGCGGCAATAGAAAATGGATAGAAGATATTGAGAAAAAAATTGCTTCATTTCACAATGCAGAAAATGCACTTATATTTCCATCTGCTTATCAAGCCAATGTTGGTTTATTCTCTTGCATTGCAGATAGAAATGATTTGTATTTAATAGATGAACACATCCACGCTTCCGTATACGATGGAATAAGATTAAGTTTTGCTAAATACTATAAATTTCAACACAACAATTTTGAACATCTTCAAAAACTCATACAACAGCATTATTTAAAATTTGAAAACATATTTGTCGTTGTAGAATCTTTGTACTCAATGGATGGCGATATTCCTGATATACAGCAATTATTATCTTTAATTGATAATGAAAAAGTATTTTTGATTGTAGATGAAGCCCACGCTTTTGGAATAATGGGCGAAAACAATTTAGGATTGTTTAATTCTAAATCATTAGCAGAAAAATGTGTAGCAAGAATTGTTGGATATGGAAAAGCAGCAGGTTTTTCTGGGGCTGCAATTGTTGGTAGTGATGTTTTGAAAAACTATCTTATCAATTTTTGTCGTTCGTTTATTTTCAGCACGGGTTTACCATTATATCACTATCAAATAATTGAACATTTATACAATGAAATAATGAATCATTCAGATACAGAAATAAATCAATTAAATGCGAACATCAATGCTTATCTCAATGAAGTAAAAGATTCTATGCTATTTTCTCACAATACATCTCCTATACAATATGTATTAATCTCCAATATGGATTTTAAGCCAATTCAAAACATTATACTTGAAAACAAATTCTTTGCAAAAGTAATACTTCCGCCCACTGTTCCCCCTAACCAAGAAAGAATAAGGATTTCATTGCATTCATTTAACACTAAAGATGAAATAATTTCTTTCATTCAATTAATTAAAAAAATTATTACATAAATGCATAAAAAATATTTTGTAACAGGCATAGGAACTAATGTTGGAAAAACTTTTGTAAGTGCTTTATTGTGCGAATACTTAAAAGCAGATTATTTTAAACCTGTTCAAACGGGCTATCCGCCTGATAGAGATAGCGATTGGATTAAAAAAATTGTAACTTACAATATTAAAATTCATCCTGAAAATTATTTACTTCAATTACCTGCATCTCCACATCTTGCGGCAGAAAAAGAAAATATACAAATAGATATTCAAAACATTCAATTGCCACAAACCAACAATCATCTTATTATAGAAGGTGCGGGCGGATTATTAGTGCCATTAAACAATTCATACTACATTGCTGATTTAATAAAACATTTTAATGCAGAGTGTATTTTAGCTATCAGTAATTACTTGGGATGCATTAATCATTCATTATTAAGTTTGTATTACATTCAAAAAGAAAATTTACCATTTAAGGGAATCATTTTGAATGGAAATTTTGAAATTTCAGTATTGAATGCCATTACAAAAAACTTATCATCTCAACAAATTATCTCACACATTCCATACTTTGAAACATTTGATAAATCAACTTTTCCAAAAGCATTTGATGTTTTTGTAAAAAACTTAAATACATCATTGTAATATGAAAAATTTAGATTACACTGCATTAGATAAAGAACTTATATGGCATCCATTCACGCACTTAAAATATCAAAAAGAAAACATTGTCATCACAAGAGCCAAAGGAATATATCTTTATACACAGAATAATAGAAAAATTATAGATGGCATTGGAAGTTGGTGGGTCAATGTTCACGGACATTCGCATCCACATATTGTAAAGAAAATTAAACAACAACTTCAATCAATGGAACATTGCATATTCAGTGGCTTTACACATCCGCCTGCTATTGAATTAGCCCACTTACTATCAAAAATATCTCCTATCAAAAAATCCAAAATATTTTATTCTGACAACGGCTCAACAGCAGTAGAAGTGGCTATCAAAATGGCATTGCAGTATTTTTACAATCAAGATAAACCATATAGAAATAAAATTATTGCATTCAAAAATGCCTATCACGGCGATACTTTCGGCGGAATGAGTGTAGCAGAAAGAAATGTTTTTAATTTACCATTCAAATCTAATTTGTTTGATACTTATTTTATTGACTTGCCCGATGCGAATAATTTCCCCATTGTCAAAAGACAACTCATTAAATATATTGATAAAGATAATGTAGCGGCTTTTATTTTTGAACCATTGGTGCAAGGTGCAGCAGGAATGAAAATGTATGAAGCCAAATATTTAGATGAATTGATAAGCATTTGCAAATTCAATAATGTAATTACCATTGCAGACGAAGTATTTACTGGATTTGGAAAAACAGGAAAAGTATTTGCATCAGATTTTTTGAAAAATAAACCTGATATTATTTGCTTATCAAAAGGGCTCACGGGTGGATTTTTACCATTAGGCGTAACCATTGCTCATCAAAAAATTTTCAATGCTTTTGTAAGTAGCGATAAAACCAAAACATTTTATCACGGACATAGTTATACTGCTAATCCATTGATGTGTGCGGCTGCCATTGGAAATTTAGAACTCATTCAACAACCTGATTTTTTATTAAAAATTAAAACCATAGAGCAATGGCATAAAAAATTTGTCAAAAAAATAGAACAACATCAAAAAATTAAAGACATTCGTTGCAAAGGCATTATTCTGGCTATTGAAATTAAAACAAAAGATAAAACGCATTACTTGAATGAACTATCCACTAAAATAGAACAATATTTTTTAGAACGAGATATATTGTTAAGACCGCTTGGCAATGTGCTGTATATTGTGCCGCCTGTGATTATCAAAGAAAATGAAATGCAAAAAATTTACTCTGCTATTGAAAGTTTTTTGGATATAGTTTAATTGAATAATCTTTTCTTTTCCTATTTTTGCACCTATGCTGAAAGAATTAAGAGTTCAAAATTTTGCTCTCATCAATCACGCTGAAATTGTTTTCAAAAAAACATTTGTTGTTATTACAGGTGAAACAGGTGCAGGAAAATCCATTCTTTTAGATGCTCTATCTCTTGCATTAGGCGAAAAAGCCGATACTTCCTATGTTTTTGATAAGTCAAAAAAAAGTATCATAGAAGCCGTTTTTGACCTTTCTCAATTGAACTTGCAGGAATTTTTTGAGCAAAATGATTTGGATTATCAACAAGAAACTTTTATTCGTAGAGAAATTACAGCAGACGGAAAATCCCGTGCTTTTATCAATGATACGCCTGTTAATGTCTCTGTATTAAAATCCTTGCGAGAATACTTAATTGACATACACTCTCAACATCAAAATCTCATTATTCATTCTGAAAAATTTCGTTTTAATTTTATTGATGCTCTTGCCAATTGTTTGAAAGAAAGAATAAATTATTCCAATTTATTTAAGCAATATCAAGCCAATAAAAAAGAACTGGAATCTCTTATTCAACAACAATACAACTCACAAAAAGAAACAGAGTATCTTCAGTTTTTATTCAATGAATTAGAAGAAGCCAATATTAAAGAAGGCGAATTATCTGCTATAGAAGAAGAATTACAACAATTAGAAAATGCAGAAAACATTATTCAGCAACTAACTGCTACTACTCAAACCTTGCAAAACGCTGAAATTAATGTTGTCCAATTACTTCATCAATGTAAAAATTATTTGAATAACATATCAAAATTTAATTCTGCTTACAACGATTTAGCACAAAGATTACAAAGTGTTTTAATTGAAGTGAAAGATATTAGCATAGAAGCAGAAAAATTATTATCAGATGTGCAAATCAATCCTGAAAGAATTGAACAACTGAATGATAGATTAAATGTTATCAACAAACTTTTGAAAAAGCACAATGTAAAAACAGATGCAGAATTACTACAAGTTCAAAAAGAAATAGAAAGTAAATTATTACAATATCAAAATATAGATGATATTATTATTGAAAAACAAAAACAACTAACTCAACAAGAAAATCAATTAAAAAATCTGTCTCAACAATTATCTTCTAATCGTCATACTGCCAAATCAATCATAGAAAAGGAATGCGTTGAAATACTGAAAGACCTTGCAATGCCTAACGCTCAATTCATTATAGATATTAAAGATACTGAACAACTCAATGAATACGGAACTAATGATATTCAGTTTTTATTTTCTGCAAACAAAGGCATTGCGCCTTCCGAAGTTCAAAAAGTAGCATCAGGTGGTGAAATATCAAGGTTAATGTTGACCATTAAATCATTGATGGCAAAGAAAATTCATTTGCCTACCATCATATTTGATGAAATAGATACAGGTGTGAGCGGTGCTGTGGCTTCTAAAATGGGCGATATAATGAAAAAGATGAGTGAGAATATGCAGGTGATTGCAATTACACATTTGCCACAAATTGCCGCAAAAGGACAACAACATTTGTATGTAAGTAAAGAAGATAAAAACAATATCACCATTTCAAGAATTACTGAATTAAATGATGAAGAAAGAGTAACAGAAATTGCTAAAATGTTGAGCAATGATGTGCCTGGTGAAGCCGCTTATCAAAATGCAAGAGAACTACTAACTCGTTAAATAAGAATGTCGTCTAACAAAGGAAAAATAGGAATTTTTGATTCAGGTTATGGTGGATTAACTGTTTTCAAAGAAATATTAAAAGTGCTTCCTGAATATGATTATATCTATTTAGGTGATAATGCCCGTGCTCCTTATGGCAGCCGTAGTTTTGAAACAGTTTATCAATTTACAAAAGAATGCGTGCAATTGTTATTTGAAAAAAATTGTCCCCTTGTTATTCTTGCCTGCAATACCGCATCAGCCAAAGCATTGAGAACAATACAACAAAAGGACTTGCCTGTAATAGCCCCTGAAAATCGTGTGTTAGGTGTTATCAGACCTACTGCAGAAGAAATCGGATATTTTACTAAAACAAAACACATCGGCATTTTTGCAACAGAAGGAACAGTAAAATCAGAATCCTATCTATTAGAGATTAAAAAATTTTTTCCCGAATTAAAAGTAACGCAAGAGTCCTGCCCAATGTGGGTACCACTTGTAGAGAATAATGAACACTTATCACCTGGTGCAGATTATTTCATTCAAAAGCATATTGATAATTTATTTCAAAAAGATAAAAACATTGACACTATCTTGCTGGGATGCACACATTATCCATTGTTGTTACAAAAATTAAAAATATTTCTTCCGCCTGAAATAAATATCATCTCGCAAGGCAGCATTGTTGCTAAAAAATTAAAAGATTATTTAATAAGACATCCTGAAATAGAGAGTAGATTAGGAAAAAACTCAAACAAAACATTTTACACTACCATTGAATCAGAATGGTTCAATGAAAAAGCAGAATTGTTTTTTGGTGAAAAAGTGCAGGCGAATAGGATTTGAAATTTAATTCACTCCACATCATCACAATGATACAATTTATGCGGCTTTGGATGATACTTCTGCGTAGATTGTCCATTCTTCTTTTCTTTCAGTAATTTAGCAATAATTCTTGCTCTCTCTTTTTGAATGTCTTCTTCTAACTTTTTATTTTCTTCATCATCATAAAATATTTGTCCTTCAATAATTGTATATTTTACTTTTGAATTTACACTTAATGGAAAGTCCGTCCATAGAACTAAATCAGCCACTTTGCCTACTTCAATACTGCCCACTTCTTTATCTACACCTAATGCTTTTGCAGGATTAAGTGTTACCAATTTCAATGCTTGCACAGGTGTGAGTCCTCCATATTTGATGGTTTTTCCTGCTTCCTGATTCAGTCGTCTGCCCATTTCTGCATCATCAGAATTGATGCAGGTATTCACGCCCATTTTGGTAAGTAGTGCTGCATTATATGGAATGGCTTCCATTACTTCCATTTTGTAAGCCCACCAATCGCTAAATGTAGAAGCATTTGCATTGTGTTGTTTTAATTTATCTGCCACTTTGTATCCTTCTAATATATGCGTAAAAGTATTCACTCTGAATCCCAAACTATCTGCAAGATGTAACAACATATTAATTTCACTTTGCACATAACTATGACAGGTAATATCTCTTTTGTTTTCTAATATTTCCACCAATGCTTCCAGTTCTAAATCCTTTCTAAATGCTTTCTCTTTACCTTTTATTTTAGGTTGATTCAAATATTGCTGTTTTTCTTTCTGATATTTTTTCGCACGATGAAAGTAGTCGTTGAATACCTGTTCCACGCCCATTCGGGTTTGTGGAAAGCGGTCTGTTGGTGGGTTATTACCTTGCTTTACATTTTCTCCTAATGCAAATTTGATAGATGGACGGGCTTTTGAATATTTCATTTCATCTGCTGTGTAGCCCCATTTCAATTTGATGGTTTGACATTGTCCTCCAATAGGATTAGCAGAGCCGTGCAAAAGTTGTGCAGTCGTTACACCACCTGCTAACTGACGATAAATATTAATATCTTCTGGATTGATTACATCGCCAATTCTAACTTCTGCACTACTGGCTTGTGTCCATTCATTAACGCCTCCTTCAATAGCAATATGCGAATGTTCATCAATAATTCCTGGAGTAAGATGTAATCCTTTGGCATCAATAATTTTTGCAAATGCCATTTTTGGAACATCAATGTTTGGTGCTATTCGCACAATTTTTCCATCAACTACATATACATCATATTCGTTCAAAACACTATCTTTAGTATTTGTCCAGACAATAGCATCTTTTATCAGCAGGGCATCATAGCGATGTTTGAATTGTTCAATTGCTTTTTGAAAAAAATTCAATGTATCTCCCGATGGCTCTCCATAAGCACAAAAGGGATAATAAATTTTTCCAATATCAGTAATTGTTTCATCTTTCTTGTTAGATGAACTATCTTTGATAGATTCTATTTTAGGTATTACTAAAACATTAGATTGTTGTGTTTTCAAGTTAAAAATCACTCCATAAATGCTACTATCTTTGAAGTTGTAATCCCCTGAAAAGGACAATTGATAAATAGAATCATTGAGTGAAAATGAAATTTTTGGAAATTCAATTTTGAAAGTAGATTTAATTTGTTGAGTGTCTTTTTTAATTTTAAGTTTTAATGAAGAAATATTACCATCAACAAATAAAGATAAATTTATGTTATTAAATTTAAGATTGTATTTGCCTTTCAATTTATCTGCATCTCTATTGTAGAAAATATGGGGTTTTCCAAGAATCCAGTGTTCTATTATGGTAGTGTTTTCAGAAAAAATATCATTATCGGTGATAAAAAAATTCGCCAGATAATTTTCTTTTAATTGACCAATTTTATCAGAAAGACCAATAAAATTAGCAGGATTGAAAGTAAGTGCTTTTAATATAGTTTTTTCAGAACATCCATATTTTTTTATTTTTCGTAAATAAGATAAAAATGTACTTTTATCTTTTAATCCATAAGAAGTTATCGCAAAATCAATATTATTTTTTTCAAGAAATGCGGCATTAGCAGGTGCCATTTCCCAATGTTTCAAATCTGAAAGTGAGATAATTTCAGCATCCAAAGGGTCGCTTACATCATAGGGCTCTGGAAAAGTCAAAGGAATAATCAATTTAGGATGAAGTTGTTTTAATTCATTAATTCGTTGATATTCATCTCCATTTGTTTTGTAGATAAAAGATAAGCGAAATTCATTTGCAATTTTTTGTGCTCTGAAAATATCCCATTTATTTGAGCATTCAAAAATGATAGGCAGTTCTAATAATTTATTCAAGTATTCTAATGAGATATTGACTTCATCACTTTGATTTTTATACCATTGTGCATCATATAATGATTGGCGAATGAGTGCAATAGAGCCCATTAAAGAGGATGGATAGTAATGTGGCGAGTTTCCTTTTTTGAAGGATAAATTCGTAGATGCTTTTTCCTTAATAATTTGCTCGTGCTCTGATACATCAGCCAATGATACCAAAACATTAGTGCCACGAACGATGCCATCTTTAATGCCAGTTAAAGTAATACCAATTCCATTTTTTCTGTATTCATCTACTTTCTCTTTATTAAAAGTATAATTTTTAGAAGCATCAAAGTCGCTGTGAATAGAGGGGTTCCAATAGTATGCACCTTTGATATAATTTTCTTTGAATGAGCCCGTATTTTTTTGTTTTGGCAATTCGGGCATACCAAAATCAGAATACAAATCAATAAATGAAGGATAAATATGCTTTCCACGCAAATCAATAATAACTGCATTTTGTGGAATATCCTTTTCTGATATTGTAATTTTTACAATTTTATCATTTTGAATGATTGGGTGAGCATTAAAAAGAGTAGTTTGATAATCCTGATGAATCACAGCATTCTTAAACACATAAATAGCAGAAACCTTGTAATTGGCTTCATTAGATGGAAAGGTAATTTGACCGAAATTAAATGTGGCACATAATATTGATAATAAAATAAGACATTGTTTTTTCATAAAATAAATTTAATTTTGTTTTTCAAAGTTTATTGGAGAAAAACCATTCCGTGTAATAGAAATTGTTTTTTATATAATATTATATGAAATGGCAAATATAATCATTTCACGATAAACAGACATTTATGTTTGTTTTTTACTTGAAATTGAATCCCGAAAAGAAGTATTTTATACATTTGCCGCACAACTTATTGTTATTATAAAGTATAAATATCTATGAAGAATTCATCTAATTGTAACTCTTGTAATTGTTTTTTATTTCAATATTGTGAAGAAAAGAATAAAGAAGAACTTAATAAAAAGAAAGAAATCATACATTTTAAAAAAGGAGAAACAATCATTAAAACAGGTTTTATAGTAGATGGCTTTTATATCTTGAAATCTGGATATGTAAAAGTTATGAAAAAAGGTTATGGGAAGAGAAAGCAAACTTTTAGATTGTGTAAGCATGGGGATATTATTGGACATAGGGCAATTAATAGAGATTATTACCCCATAGATGCTGTAGCTATTACAGATTCCACCCTATGCTTTTTTGAGATTAATTATTTTTATGGTCTTTTAGAAAAAAATCCCCAACTCACATACAATTTACTTTTGTTTATGGCAGATGAGTTATATGTTTCTGAAAAAAATGCACGAAATTGTAACTTAATGAATGTTAGGGAGCTTGTTGCTAATGCTTTATTGTATATAGATTCTGTTTATGGGCATGATGATAATCCTCCCGTTTTGTCAAGGTCAGATATAGCTGAACTGGCTTCAACAACAAAAGAGCAGGTTTCAAAATATTTAAGTGAATTTCAAAGCGAAAAAATAATTGAATTAAAAGGTAAAAAGATCGTCATATTAAATAAATCTAAACTAGAAAAAATTGTTGGAGATTATCTATAATGCACTTAAAAATTACTTTTGTGATATTATTATCCTTATTTCGCTAATCTATCAAAGCTTCTCATAGTTTTTGTTTGCTATATTTTTATTTTCTATTACAACATTATTGCCTGTTATATAGTTTATTTGTTATTCCAATATGATTTAAATCATTAAAAACATTACAAAAAAATATCAAAAAACATAAGAACGCTCATTCAATTTGTAGGCATACTGGGTGTAACTTTGCAGCAAAAGTAAAATGTATGAAAAAGATTAAAACAAAAATCAAACTTGGGATAGCTGGACTTGTAATAATTCAAGTTATTGCATGCTCTGATTCCGCAAATAACACTACTTCACAATCCACAACAACAGAGGTTACAACAAATTCTTCAGGTTCAGAGAATGAAAACACAGCACCCGATATTGGTGTCGGTCCTGTTAAATCTGTATCACTGGGAGACATTGATATTAATCTCGTAAATAAAGGAAAAGAAATATTTGAGGCAAAATGCACAGCGTGTCATGAAATAGATAAGAAAAAAGTAGGTCCTGCAATAAAAGGAGTAACACAAAGAAGAAAACCAGAATGGATTATGAATATGATTCTTAACCCAACAGAAATGACACAAAAAGACCCTGTTGCAAAAGAATTATTAGGCACATACGCAGCACCAATGGCTAATCAAAACTTAACTGAAGATGAAGCACGAGCAGTGCTTGAGTATTTTAGAAATATTGATAAATAACAATTAAAAATTTAAGTATATGAAAAAAATCAAGTTAACAACAGTGTCAAAAATTAGTGGGATAGCATTATGCATAACCGGTGTGTTTATCACATCTTGTCAAAATAAAGGAAAAAACGGAAATACAGTGCTCGGAGGAGATGTTGCCTCTAAAGTTTATGTGGCTCCAGGTAATTACGATGAATTTTATCTTTTTACTTCTGGTGGATTTAGTGGGCAGGTGGGTGTTTATGGGTTGCCTTCTGGAAGATTATTTAAAGTTATCCCCGTTTTCTCTCAAAATACAGAAAACGGTTATGGTTACAGCGAGGAAACAAAACCATTACTACAAACATCATTTGGATTTATCCCTTGGGGAGACGCCCACCATCCTGTACTTTCAAAAACAGATGGAGATGCAGATGGCAGGTGGTTATTTATTAATGAAAACAACACTCCCAGAATAGCAAGAATTGATTTAAAAACATTCCGCACAACCGAGATTATTGAGATTCCCAATAGTGCAGGAAACCATCCATCACCATATTGTACAGAAAATACAGAGTACCTTGTAGCTGGAACAAGATTTAGTGTTCCTATTAAAAAAAGAGATGTTCCTATTAATTCTTACAAAGAGTCATTTAATGGAGCCATCTCGCTAATAAAGGTTGATAAAGAAACCGGCAAGATGAGTTTGGCCGTTCAAATTATTTGCCCTCCTTTTGACTATGACAAAAACAGAGCAGGAAAAGGCGTATCAAAGGATTGGACATTCTTTACCTGTTACAATTCTGAGCAATCCTATACAATGAAAGAGATTAATGCCAGTCAAAACGATAAAGATTTTATTCTTGCTGTAAATTGGAAAAAAGCTGAAGAGTATCTCAACGCAGGAAAGGCAAAGAAAATGAATACACCGTATTACCATAACTTTTTTGATGAGTCAACTCAAACAGCTAAAAGTGAAGTTATTAATGAGGAATTTATATTGGAACCTAAGGATTGTCCAGGTATGTTATATTATATTCCTTGTCCCAAATCTCCTCATGGAGTAGATGTAAGCCCAACAGGAGAATATATTGCCGCAGGTGGAAAGCTAGCAGCTATGATTCCTGTTTATTCCTATGAGAAAATGATAAAAGCTATTGAAAATAAACAATTTGATGGTGAAATAGAAGGTATTCCGATACTAAAATATGATGCTGTTATAGCAGGAGAAGTAAAAAATCCGGGTCTTGGTCCATTACATACAGAATTTGATGATAAGGGATATGGATATACTTCTATGTTTTTATCATCTGAAATTACAAAATGGAAAATTGGCACATGGGAAGTTGTGGATAGAATACCAACTTATTATGCTATTGGACACCTGTGCATACCAGGTGGAGATAGTAAACATCCTTTTGGAAAATATGTAATCGCTTTGAATAAAATTACAAAAGACAGATACTTGCCTACAGGACCTGAACTAACTCAATCTGCTCAACTTATTGATATTTCCGGAGATAAGATGAAATTATTATTAGATTTTCCAACTGTAGGAGAACCACACTATGCACAATCTATAAAGGCAGATATATTAAGAAAAAATCAGGTGAAAATATTTAAATTAGAAGAAAATAAACACCCTTATGCTTGTAAAAATGAAAAAGACGCAAGAGTAGAAAGAAAAGGTAATGAAGTACACGTCTATATGACTACTATTCGTTCTCATTTTGCTCCCGACAATATTGAGGGTATAAAGGTTGGAGATATTGTGTATTTTCATGTAACAAATTTAGAACAGGATTGGGATGTACCACATGGTTTTTCTGTTCAAGGCAATAATAATTCTGAATTATTAATTATGCCAGGTGAGACCTGTACTTTGAAATGGGAACCCAAACAAGAAGGTGTATATGCTTTTTATTGCACAGATTTTTGTTCTGCTTTGCATCAGGAAATGCAGGGATATATAAGAGTATCTGCAAAAAATAGCAATGTACCATTATCATGGAAGGTTGGCAATGATTAAACATCTCTGCTGCTGCACCAAAAGGGATGGGAGTTTTTGTTCATTTTCTCCCATCCTTTTATTAGAAAAATTAAAAACTAAAATATATGAAAACAAATTACATTTATGCTTATGTAATAATGTTAAGCTTAGTTGGATGCTCAGATAACAATCCAACTTCATCAACAGGTGACAATAATAATTTAAATCAACAAAAAGAAACTAAACATCAAGGGTTTGCTTCAATATCTGATAGCGAATCAAAGAAAAATGTTCTACAAATCGCAATTGAATCTCCACAACATAAAACTCTGGTTAGCGCTGTGGAAAAAGCAGAATTGGTTGATGTTTTAGCAGCAGTTGGTCCCTATACTGTTTTTGCCCCAACTGACGAAGCATTTAAATCACTTCCTGCAGGAACAATAGACGAACTGCTCAAACCTGAAAATAAAACTAAATTACAAAACATTTTGCAATATCATGTTGCGCCTGGTATTTTTACTAATGATAAATTAAAAAATGGGGTGACAATCGGAGTTGCAAATGGTGGTAAAGTTACAATTACAGAAAAAGATGGAAAAAAATTCGTAAATGATGCTGAAATAATAGCGGTAGTAGAAGGGTCTAACGGAAATGTTTTTGTTATTAATAAAGTATTATTACCACAGTAAATTTTACAATATGAACTCCTTTTCAAAATATCTATTTCTATCTTCTTTGATATTGCTAATACCTGTTTTGTTTTTGCCTATCTGGGAAGTGTATCTTGAGGCACCTCAATATCCAGAACCTATTGGTATGTATATTTACATAGACAAAATTGAGGGTATTGGAGAGAACGATCTAGATAATATTAATTTATTAAATCATTACATTGGAATGAAAAAAATTATTCCTGAAAGCATTCCCGAGTTAAAATATATGAAATATGCAATCTATTTTTTTCTTGCTAGTGGTATTGTGGTTTTTATTTTAAAAAATAAAAAGTGGATATTATATATATGGACAATGTTACTTATCTTATCTTCAATATTCGCATTATATGATTTTAATAAATGGGAACAGGATTATGGAAGCAATCTTGATCCAAAAGCTCCCATTAAAGTGCCAGGAATGACATATAAACCGCCTTTGATTGGTCAAAAACAATTATTAAATATTACAGCCACTTCTGTTCCATCGTGGGGAGGAATATTGTTTATAATTAGCATTATGGTTTCAACATCATCATCTATAATAATATATTTCAGCGACAAACAAACTAATATTAATCATGATAACGTTATTAATAATCAAACAACGCATCATTTTTCAAACACATCTCATCTTTCAAACAAAATAAAACATCATCAAACTAAACTTGATTTGAAACAACCATTAATATAAAATAATATGATTAAAAATTGGTATTTACTCGTTTTGTTTTCTATGTTTATTCTTTTTTTTATTGCTTGTTCTCCGCAACCAGAACCCATTAATTATGAAACTGATATTTGTGCATACTGTAAGATGAGCATTTCAGATACTCAATTTGGTGCTGAGCTAGTTACCAAAAAAGGAAAAGTGTATAAATTTGATTCTATAGAATGTTTAATTAACTTTATGAGTGAAGAAAAAGATGTAGCATCTCAGAAAAAATTTCTACTCACAGTTGATTACTCATCGCCTACTAAATTAATTAATGTAGAAGAATCTTTTTATGTTCAAACAGATTCTATTTCAAGCCCAATGGGTGCAAATATACTTTCATTTGAACAAAAATCAGAGGCGGAAAAAATTGTTTCAAAATATAATGGAAAACTGATGAGGTGGAATGAAGTAGTCAATTATGTATTATCTCTTAATGATTAACTTCTTATTTTCTCAATTAAAAGTTGAAAGGGGTGTTTTTATTTACGATATTTGAACGCGTATAAATTTACAAATGAAGAGAATATTTTTGTTGAGTTTTTTTTGTTTAATTCATTTGATGTTTTTTTCATCTGTAATAATAGTATCAAAAAATAGTAAGGTAAGTTCTATTACACAAGCAATAAAATTAGCTGGTTCGTTTGATACCATTTTAATAAAACAGGGAATATATAATGAAAATGCCATTATTATAGACAAACCACTAACAATTATAGGAGAATATTATCCGACAATTGACGGACTTTCAAAATCTGAAATTTTTTCTATTAAATCCTCTTTTGTAAAAATTATTGGCTTAAAAGTTCAAAATACGGGTTTTGGTTATACGCAAGATAGGGCGGCTATTAAATTAATTAAGGTAAAACATTGCGAAATCGCTAATAATATCATATATAATTCATTTTTTGGAATTTATCTTTTTCAATCAGATAGCTCACTTGTGGTTAATAATAAAATCACGGGAATACCAAAAAACGAGAGCAATACAGGAAACGGTATTCATCTTTTTAAATCAAGTGCCATTGTATTAAAAAATAATGAAATCTATAAACACAGAGACGGCATTTATCTTGAATTTGTAACGAACAGTAAAATTATACAAAATAAAAGTCAAAATCAAATTCGTTATGGCTTGCATTTCATGTTTTCTAATGACTGTGAATATTTTAAGAACGAGTTTAGTAATAACAATGCTGGCGTTGCTGTGATGTATTCTAGAAATATTAATATGCATGAAAATGTATTTTCAGATAATTGGAGCGTAGTATCTACGGGGTTATTATTAAAAGAAATTAAAGACAGTAAAATTGAAAAAAATATTTTTATTCAAAACACCACTGCTATTTATGCAGAAGGATGCATTAGGGTAAGTTTTCTAAAAAACAATTTTCTTCGGAATGGCTGGGCAATTAAAATACTTGGATCTTCTGATGATAATACTTTTTTATATAATAATTTTATTTCTAATACCTTTGAAGTTGTAACAAATACCTCTATCAATAACAATATTTTCAATAAAAATTATTGGAGTAATTATTCAGGTTATGATTTAAATAAAGATGGCTACGGAGATATCCCTCATCGCCCTGTAAAATTATTTACATTTATTATTGAAAATACACCACCTGCCATTATTTTACTTAGGAGTTTGTTTATTGATTTATTAGAAATAGCTGAGAAAATTACTCCTGTATTAACTCCAGAAACATTATTAGATACTCAACCATTAATGCAACAATACCATGATTGAAATTATTCATCTTCATAAATCATTTAAACATATTCAAGTTTTAAACGATATTAATTTGCTGCTTGAAAAAAATAAAACCTATGCCATTTTAGGACCTAATGGGTCTGGTAAAACAACTTTAATGAAATCTATTTTAGGGCTCATTATTCCAGACAGTGGTAAAATTTTATTTAACGGAGAAAATATAAAAAATAATTTCTTATACCGTGATCAAATTGGATATTTGCCTCAAATAGCCAAATTTCCCGATAATCTTAATATCAGAAGTTTAATTAAAATGATTGAGGATATTCGTGGAAAAAAGGGTAATTGGGAATATCTTTCTGATTACTTTCAACTTAATGCACATATAGATAAATCCATGAAATCCTTATCAGGTGGAATGAAACAAAAAGTAAATGTAATTCTTTCTTTAATGTTTAACCCAGATGTAATTATTATGGATGAACCAACTGTAGGATTAGACCCTGTATCCAGAGTAAAATTTAAAGAATTGATTAAATCATACAAGCAAAACAGAACTATCTTTTTTTGTACACATCTTTTAAGCGAAGTAGAAGAACTTGCTGATGAAATAATTTTTATTCTTGATGGAAAGATTTTTTATAGAGGCACTCCCAGCGAACTATTGCTTTCTTATCAAGAATCTTCATTAGAAAAATCTATTGCCAAATTAATTGAATCCAATATCCAAAATTAACATCAAATATGATTAAAATTTTAAAATATACTTTTTTAGATGTTTTCAGAAGTAGATGGACAATTACTTATTTTCTTTTTTTTCTAATATCCGCATTTTCGTTGCTCTATCTTTCCACTGGCATAGAAAAGGCGATTATTAGCTTAATGAATATTACATTAACCATAGTGCCTTTAATTAGTGTTATTTTCGGAGTAATGTATTATTATAATTCAAGAGATTTTATTGAACTACTTTTATCTCAGCCAATTCAAAGAAAAAGTGTTTTTCTGGGACAAATGTTAGGAATATCTTCTTCACTTATTGTAAGTTATTTTTTCGGACTTATGATCCCATTCACTCTTTATGGATTATTTTCATCATCTGATATTTGGAACTTTATAATACTTATTATATGCGGTATTCTTCTCACTATTATATTTGTTTCTCTTGCTTATACAATTTCCATCAGCAATGAAAATAAAATAAAAGGTTTTGGGATTAATATTCTTGTGTGGCTCTATTTTGCTGTAATATATGATGGTTTAGTTTTGTTGCTTTTTGTCTCTTTCAATGATTATCCACTTGAAAAAATAGCAATAATATTTACTCTCTTAAATCCTATAGATATTACAAGAGTAATGATTTTATTAAAATTAGACATTTCTGCTTTAATGGGTTTTACAGGTGCAGTGTTTAATAAGTTTTTTGGAACATTACCTGGAATGTTCATTTCTTTTGCATCTATGATTGCATGGATAATAATTTGTCTGGTGATAACATTCCAAATAGCAAGAAGAAAGGACTTTTGAATATTAGGGCAAAATTTTGGTTCGTATAATGAAAGCATTAGGATAATCAGCTTGGATTTTTTTCAAAATCTCGTGTGCTTCTAATTTTGTTCTAAAATTACCTACAGTTAAAATAAAGTTAGGTTGAATATAATCATCATAAATAGGAATATCAGGATATTTAGTTTGAAATTCTGATTTTACTTTATCCATTTTTTCTTTGCTAATATCAAAGAATATTTTAATTCTAAAACCATCATAAGCCCCATTGTTCAAACGATTATATTGCTTTTTCTTTTCTACCAATAAATAAATTTGCGATGTGTCTTTTGAAACAATATTTGATTGAGCATTAGCATTATGTACCAACAAATAGAGTATTAATATGGCAATACTTTTATACATCTTTTGGGTCAAATGTAATGAATAACTATTTATCTTTTACTTCGGGTAGTTGATGTTTAATATCTATACCTTTTACAGGTTCGGGTGCATAAGGGAAACGGACATCCTGATTTTTTGAAATGATATTGCCATTTGCATCCACATCATCTTTTCTGGTGGCATAAATTATCCAGGAAAACTCTGTGTTATGATTGCCATTCATTAACTCAACAACATCAAATCCTTTATTAGTAATATTTTTGGCATAGACCCCATTGCATTCTCCAAGCGGTTGTATAAACACATTAGCAGGATGTTGTTCATCAATAATAATATTGTTTGCAAAAATTTCATCTAATTCAATATGTGCTTTACCATTCACTAATTTTCCCCTTCCCATATCTGTAAATAAAATTTGTGGGGCTTCGGGTGCAAACATAATTCTATCTTTATTGTTTTTGTCTTTCACAATAGTGCTAACATTTCCATTTCCAACAATCTTATATTCTGTTCCACCAATGAATCCACCTACGTTAGCCGTTCTGATATTTCCAATGGCATCTCTCCACATAGCGTAATATGCTCTTCTATCTCCTGATGTATTATTGGCATAACTAAAAGTTCCGATTTCAGTTCCTGTAAAATAACCACCGCAACCATTAACAGGAATATTCATTGCAGATGTGCCATTTCCAACACCTACTACACCAATACTTTTAGCCCCATGTGTTTCTGCCCATATTCCATAACTTTGAAGTGTAGCACTGTTATTGTTTGAAACAGCCCATATTGTAATAGATTCTGGGGCATCATTTTGTCCATAAACGGCTGTTCCTGGTGAATTGGTATTAGATGGCACAGAAGTAGCACTATTATATCCTCTCACGGCATGTGCGTCTGTAGAATTTACTCTTCCATCTACACCAAAGTTAACTCCTGATGTAGCTTGATTTTCTCCGTATACACCTTTTGAGCCATTTGATGATGAATTAACTCTGCCCCAAATTCCGTAAGTAGAACCAGTAGCGTTTACATAAGCCCATACGCCATTACCGGCATTAGTCGTGCTTTCTACATAGATACCATTATTGACAGTAGATGTTCTGACATCCAATTTTCCATTAGGGGTTGTTGTGCCAATACCTACACGCCAACCTGCAGTAAATCTTGCGATTTCAGTATTATTAGTTTTTATTACTAAATCATTATTATCCGTTGTTCCTAAAAAATTAGTAGGAGGCGTAGTTCCAGAATTTCCAGTAGTGAGCCAGGCAGTAGAACTTCCACCACTTCCTGTGCTGGATAGTAAGCATACCCATTGTGACCCGTTCCAATAATAATATCCTGTTCCACAACCACCTGTGATAGTTGCATTAGTGTTATACACTAACAAAGAAATTGCAGGGCTTGTAATTGGGGCTGGATTATTTACAGCAGTAAGATTAACGCGTGGTATAAGAACGCCTTTGTTACTAAAATCTACATCCAAACCCGCAGAAGCATTGGGCAACACACCAGTTGAGTTAATGCCCACATTTTGGGCTTTGTTATTAGAAAGTATCAACATCATTGCACCTACTAGTAAATAAACCTTTTTCATATTTTCTATAATTTATATCTGCAAAAATATGAAATTTACATTAAACAAAATATTTTAATAAATTCTATTTTCCTACTACCTTAAATTCAGTTCTTCGGTTTTTAGCTTTGTTTTCAGGTGAATCATTAGGTACTTTTGGTCTGGTATCAGCGTATCCTCTGTAAGACAATCTTTGCGGACTGATATTACCTTGTTGAATCAAATAATCGTACACAGATTTTGCTCTGTTGGTAGATAATAATTGATTGAATTTTTTATCTCCGCTGTTATCAGTATGTCCACTGATTTCTATTTTGATGTTCGGATTTTGCTTTAGAAATAATACTAATTTATCTAACTCTGCCTTGCTTTCAGGTTTTAAGTCCCATTTGTTTACATCAAAAAAAACATTTTTCAATTCTGTAATAGAACCAGTATCAATGGGCATCAGAGGTATGTCCAGAAGAAATGGTTTATCAAAAGAAGCCGTCGTTTCTTTTAATGAAAAATTTTCGCTATAAAATAAATAACCTTTGTGTTGAACATTAATCATATAATTTTTTCCAGAAGTTAGCGTGATTAAAAAATTACCTTTTGTATCAGAAATAGATTGAGCAATTTTATTTTGTTGAGATAAATCAATTATTTCAAAGTATGCTGAAAGTGGTTGATGTGTTTTAGCATCATATACTTTTCCTTTTACATAGGTAATGGGCTCTGGTCTTATATTTTCAGGGATTTCAAAGTAATAAATATCCAGCCCACCATATCCATCTTTTCTATTACTTGCAAAATAAGCAATTTTACCAGATGGATCTACAAGTAAACTATTTTCATCATTATGTGTATTAATGGGATAGCCCAGATTGATAGCAGGTCCCCAACTTCCATCGGTTTGTCTTTTGCTCATATAAATATCTAATCCGCCCATTCCAATGTGTCCATTGCTTGAAAAATAAAGTGTTTGGTTATCTGGATGAATAAATACTGATTCTTCATCTCCATCTGTATTAATGTTAGGGCCTAATTTCACTGGTTCTGAAAATTTTCCATTTTCATCTAATGTTGCCATATAAATATCTCCCTGTCGGGCTTCTCCTCTTGAAACAATTCCTCTAACAAAGTAAAGTGTTTTTCCATCAGATGAGAAGGATGGTTGTGTTTCCCAATGTTGAGTATTGATGGGTGGTCCAACATTGACGGGCTTTGACCATTTGCCATTGATGTTTTCAGAATAAAAAATATCACAACTTCCATAGCCCTTTCTGTCTGGACTTCCGTAATTTCCTTCTATATTTATACACGAAGCAAAGAACATCATTTTGCCATCGGCAGAAATAGAAGGTGCTCCTTCATTGCCATAGGAATTAATTTCTTTAATTGGTATTGCAGGTTGCCATACATTATTACTTTTTTGCGAAATATAAAAATCTTCTTGTTCCCCCACTTTTTTTGTAAATACAAAAGTTTGAGCATCTGCTGTAATAGATGGAAAATATTCATCATTTGGGGAATTGATAGCATCGCCTATATTTACTGGTTTGAAAGGAACAGGATGTTTAACTGCATTCATTCCAAATTCGGCATTTTTAATTTGTTTTTCTGCAATTGTTTTCATTTCAGGATGAATATTTTTGAAGGATATAAATTTTTGATATGACTGAAAAGCATTAGCATAATCTCCATTATTCATATATAGATTGGCTAATAGAAAATGATTGATAGGATACATTTCAGGATTAATACTAATGGCTTTTTTTAGATGAACGATGGCTTCATCATACCTTTTTTTCTCTATTAATAATTGTGCATAAGCAGAATGGGCTTCTAAAAAATTATCATCTTTTTCCAGTGCTTTTTTTAATAATTCTTCTGCTTCTTTATCTTTGTATGCAGAGAAATATTTTTTACTTTCCTCATAATATTGAATGGCTTTTTTATTAGTAGTAGTATATGTTTTGACTTTTGTTTGAGCAAAAATGGATATAGGGAATAATAACCATACAATTAGCTTAATTTGAAATTTGAACATACAATATTTTTGGCTTGAATGTAAAGATTTTGATATGAAGATGACACAGGATTGACAAATTTTACAATCTTGTTTTTAAGAGACATCTCATTAAAACAAAAAAGCGGTGCTCATCACACCTCTTTTGTTTATCTTATTATCATTAACTTCTGCTGCTGCACGCCTTCTGCACTATATACTCTTATGTAATACACACCATCAGATAAATTTACTTTCAGTTTTTTATCTTCATTGATTTTTTCAGATATCAATATTTTTCCCGTTAAATCTATAATCTGAGCTTCACCATTGATGTATCTATTGCTTAACAACTCAAATTCCCCATTGTTAGGATTAGGAACAATAGAAAATATATCATTACTATTTAAATTATAAATGCCTGTACAAGTTTGTACAACAAGCGTTTCGCTTGGTATTGTAACTGGTGCGCAACCCATAGCATACCACCATTGACCTGAAAAGGTAGTGTTTTGAGTAGCCATACACACCGTAAATGTTGAACAAGCCCCTGATGCAGGTCCGCAAGATGGATTATCAGAAGTAAACATACCATACATACACCATGGGCCAGTGTAAAAATTTACTGTAAATGTTGTGCCTGAACATAAAGTATCATTTGGTATAATTGTAATACCTCCTGGCGGTAGCATACCTGAATTATCACAAATACTGAATGAATAAGAATACATTGATATACCACTGCAACCATTTGTTACATTATTAGCATCGGTTACAGTAACATAATAATCTCCTGGATATAAGTATGCAGTATCAGCATTTGTAGTAATTGTATGATTTTTGATGGGCATTCCCATGCTGTTATACCATGTTGTGTAATACGGAGATGACCCACCTGAAATTGTAACTGTTGCATTATACAAAAAGGGTGGATTAGGTGGGCCAGCAGGTGCATAATTATGGTTAGTGATAGTGGGATAAGGAATGGAGTTGACAGTAAATGTTGTATAACCACAATTAAACATAGTGGCATCACAAACACCTATGCCATAAGGAAATGCGCAAAGATTGTTTACTACAAATGTGTTAGTATTGGATGTGCCAGTTATGCTCCCGGCTCCACTAACGGTATAAGAGTAAGGGGCTGTACCGCCAAATACAATAATAGTAGCGGCTCCTGTACAAGGGGTGAAACAGGATGGAGCAACATTTTGTACACTCAAAGTCAATGCTGCAGATTGTGTTGGTTGAATAATTTTGTTTTGTTGTGCAACAGAGGCCATGCTTACAGCTAAGCCAATAATGTAGAGTTTTGTTTTCATAGTTGTAAATTTTTGCTGACAAATATAAAAAACAATTAATCCCTTAAACAAATTTTTTGCTCAAAAAAACATACCCTTCACTCAATATTTTTACAAGTTTTCTTTAATTTACTCTTTTAGCAAATCAGGTCGTTTTTGCTTTGTGCGAATAATAGATTGCTGATGTCTCCATTTTTCTATTTCAATAGCATTACCGCTCTTTAATATTTCTGGTACTACCCAGCCATTGAATACTGCTGGTCGGGTATAAACAGGTGGGGCTATTAAATTATCCTGAAAAGAATCTGAAAGTGCAGATGTTTCATCACCTAAAACACCGGGGATTAATCTTACTACCGCATCGGTTACAACCATAGCTGCTATTTCTCCGCCGCTTAATACATAATTACCAATAGATATTTCTTTTGTAATCAAATATTCCCTTACTCTTTCATCTACACCTTTGTAATGCCCACACAATAAAATAATATTGTTCAAGGTGGACAAATAATTAGACATTTTTTGATTCAATAATTCTCCATCAGGTGAAAGATATATCACTTCATCATAATGATTTTTTTCTTTTAATGCAGTAATACAATTATAGATAGGTTCAATCATCATCACCATTCCTGCACCTCCACCGTAAGGATAATCATCTACTTTTTTGTGCTTATCTGTTGAATAATCTCTTAAATTATGAATATGTATTTCTACAAGTTTTTTTTGTTGTGCTCTTTTAATAATTGAATATTTAAACACGCTTTCAAATTGCTGAGGAAATATGGTAATGATGTCTATTCTCATATATGATAAAAATCATCTGTTTTATACTGTGCTTTTTCTCTAATTTTGCCACAAAATTATGTAATTATGGATGATATTAAAAAACTAATACAATCTATCAGAAAAGATTTTGAAAATGAGCACTTGAATGAACTCCACTTGCCTGACCATCCTTTTGATGCTTTTTTACAATGGATAAACGAAGTCATTCAAAAACAAGTGCCTGAATACAATGCCATGATACTTTCTACTGTTAATCAACACTCGCAACCATCTTCCCGAATATTGTACTTACGAGATTACGAAAAAAATGTTTTTACTTTTTATTGCAACTATAATTCAAGAAAATCAAAAGAAATAGAACAAAATCCAAAAGTTTCTTTGTTATTCTACTGGATACCTTTACAAAGACAAATCAGAATTGAAGGAATTGCAAAAAAATCTTCTTATGAAAAAAGCAAAGCATATTTTGAAAGCAGACCTTATGAAAATCAACTTTCTGCCTATGCTTCCAACCAAAGCGAGAGAATTTTATCTCGTGAAGAATTGATGAAAAAGTTTGAAATGTACGCACAACAATTTCCTGAATATCCTGTTCCTTATCCATCGCATTGGGGTGGTTGGGATGTAGAAGCCCATTATTATGAGTTCTGGCAAGGACGTCCATCCAGATTACACGATAGAATTGCCTATCAAAAAATAAGTGATGATAAATGGGAAAAATTCAGATTGTCGCCATAGAATTTTCTTGTATGGTTTACATTAAATTTTGTAATTTTGTGTGTGTAAAAAATTAAATGTATGGCAAAGAAAAAATCTAATAAAAAAGCAGTGAAAAAGGCAATAAAAAAAGCCACTAAAAAATCTTCTAAAAAGACAACAAAAAAAGCTACCAAAAAAGCCACTAAAAAAGCTGTCAAGAAGGTATCATCTAAAAAAGCAAGTAAAAAAGTTGCAAAAAAAGTCACCAAAAAAGCAGTAAAAAAATCTTCTGCTAAAAAAGTCGCAAAAAAATCGGCGAAGAAATCAATTACCAAAAAAGTTACTTCAAAAACCACATCACAACAAAACAAAGAAAAATTCACTCCTCACATCACATCATTAAAAGCTGAAATGCCCGCACCTTATTGGGAAGGCGTTGATCAAAACGGGAATAAAATTTCTTCTAATGATTTAACGGGCAGAAAATATGTGCTTTATTTTTATCCCAAAGATGATACTCCCGGCTGCACAAAAGAAGCGTGCAATATCAGAGATAATTATCAAAAATTTTTAGATGCTGGCTATGCTGTGTATGGCGTAAGTGCTGATAGTCCAGAAAGCCATCAAAAGTTTATTCAAAAATATAATTTACCTTTTTCTCTTATTTCAGATACAGAGAAAAATATCATTCGTACATTTGATGTGTGGGGTAAAAAACAATTTATGGGAAAAATTAGTGAAGGTATAATTAGAACCACATTTGTGATTGATGAAAACGGAATAATTACAGATGTGATTACAAAAGTAGATGTTGAAAATCACACAACACAGATATTGAAATAGTTCGCTTCCTTAATAATCTCTGTAAAAATTAAACACATTGCAGGTAATACCTGCACTGAACCACACATTTTCTAAATTCCACATTGTGTCTATGTTTTTACGATAAATTACACTGATATTCAATCGCATATTCATTACAGGAACGATTAAATATCCTGCGTCTATTTGAAAGTGATTAAAATATGTTCTAATGCCCTGCAATGTATAATTACCATATTCCTTGCTACGTGTGGTGTAGGATAAGAAAATATTTTGTCCAACATTACTTTTTGTCCATGAGCTATCTTTTCCAATTTCTGCATACACATTGTGTATTTTCAAAAACCATTTTTTGTAAGAATATTGTGCAGAAATAATGAACTCACGAAAATTAGCGCCAAATGGATGTGCCAGCGGCGAACCATAGTGTGCATAGTTTTGTGCAGGTGCTCCGTGCGAATAAGTATAGGGCTTGGCTTCATTGTATTCCAAACGCATATTCAAGTTTTTGATATTAGCCACATTGAGAGCATACAATCCTATTTGCCAAGCTTGTTTATTTGCCCACCAGCCCTTGCCTGCACGAATTTCTTTCAAATAAAATTCATCTAATGCCAATTGCCCGTATAGTTGAAGTTTTTTTGGAAATGTATAACTCACATTTAAGCCCATCATCACATTATCAGAAGAGCCCTGTTGAAATTCCTGTGGACGATAAAAAACAACAGGATTTAAATAAACAGGGTCAAACCCCCTGTGTCTGTTGGTATCTGTGCCTTGCCACACCACATTTTCAAATAAAGTTAGATTGAATTTTTTGGTAATGTTCCATGATAATGTGTGCATAGTGGCATACTTTTTTTGAAAAGCATTGATATTGCTTCCAGGAATGTAATGTTGTAATAACAAATAAAATACATTGTATTGTAAGTTCCAGAAATTGCCCTGTAATTTCAAATAAGGAAATGGTGCGGCAATATCTGACAATAGCAGCGAACGATGCCCGTTGCCTATAAACATTTTGCCATAACCTGCCTGAAAATTAAAATAACTTTTTGAATAAGACGCATAAGCATTCCAGTAGTAATAAGAATAAAAGTTGTTTTGATGATTAAGTGGAAAACCGATATTTCTAATCAATTGATTTTGAAAAATATTGGTATCTATGTAAAATGGAAATGATGAGCGATACACAATGCCTGAACCATACAAAGTAAAATCGTTATTTATATTGAAATATAATTGAGAACCTGCACCATTTTCTGAAGTAAATACTCCATCATAACCTTGCAATGTGTGAATTATCGGCAATATCTGTATTTGATATTGATTGCGTTTGTTAGGTGCATCATTAAACACTCTGGATAATGCAAGGGATTTCAATTTTGGATATGACTTATTTTTAAATATTGTATCTTGAAATGCCTGAATACTTGAATATAAAACAGGTTTGTAAGACAAATGAAAATGATTATCAGGATAAAGTATGTTCCACTCCTGTAAAGCGTTGTTATAATCTTCCTGCAAAGGCACATTTTTAGATATAACATTATATTGAGAAAAATATTGACTTGTGAAAAATATCATTATTAAACACAGAAGAACTTTAATCTGAAACTTTCTTATTTTTAATATTAGGGAAAATGAAGACAATGGATTATTAGACAATGAGGATTTATTATCATTTACATAGTTGCATAATTGAATAATTGAAATGTATTGATTTTTATGCATTTGAAAAAATAAATGATGATGTTTTGAGTAAAAAGAATCATTTAATACTCCATCTTGTGCCTTCGGGCGTGTCTTTAATAGATACCCCTATTGATTCTAATTCATTTCTGATTTTATCTGATAGTTCATAATTTTTATTTTTCTTCGCTTCTGCACGAATATTAACAAGTATCTCTACTAAACGATTAATTTTTTTTAAGACAGCATCATTATTCACATCTGCTTTTGGAATGCCCATAATTTCATAAAAGAAAACATCAAATAATTTTTTAAGTTCTTCAATATCCGTTTGAGTTAATTTCATTTGTTTTTCTGCTGCTTTGTTGATGATTCTGGCTATTTCAAACAATTCTGCTATAAGCACCGCAGTATTAAAATCATCATTCATTGCGTCATAGCATTTTTTCTTTAATTCAGAAATATTAATATCTGATGTAGAAGACGGTTGAATGGTATTAAGTAAAGCAAAGCTTTCGGTCAATCGTTCATATCCCTTTTCTGCGGCATTCAAGGCATCTAATGTAATATCCAATGTGCTGCGATAATGTGTTTGCATCATAAAAAAACGTATCGCCGCAGGACTAAAACCTTTTGGAATTAAAGGATTAGTGCCTGTAATCAATTCTAATGGTAATACAACATTGCCAAGTGATTTACTCATTTTCTTTCCGTTCAGTGTAAGCATATTGGTATGTAACCAATAACGGGCAGGTGATTTTCCGCAATAGGCAATGTTTTGAGCAATTTCATTTGTGTGATGAGTAGGTGCTAAATCCATTCCACCACCGTGAATGTCAAATTCTTCTCCCAGATATTTAGTGCTCATAGCCGAGCATTCAATATGCCAACCAGGAA
Source organism: Bacteroidota bacterium (assembly GCA_040758575.1). Lineage (GTDB taxonomy): Bacteria > Bacteroidota > Bacteroidia > B-17B0 > Aurantibacillaceae > BPGX01. The sequence goes on from JBFLVH010000008.1 coordinate 118,280, forward strand.
ATCCTTTGCCCCACGGGCTATTCCATTGCATCAAGTGTTGTGGTTTGGCTTTAATCCACAAGGCAAAATCCAATCTTCCTTTTTTTTCGTCCTGACCATCTAATTCTCTTGTGTTGTTAAGCAATTCTTCTAAATTTCTACCTGTAAGTGCTGTGTAATTATAGTGTTTAGCAAACTTTTCTACATCAAAGTATATGGTGCCATTGACTTCATAAGCCCAACCGTTTTTAAGTATTTGCATGGTCATTTCTTGTTGTTCAATAATATGACCTGTTGCAGTAGGTTCAATAGATGGTGGCAACACATTGAAGATACGCATAATTTCACGAAAAGAAACAGTGTATTTTTGCACAATTTCCATTGGTTCTAATTTTTCCAACACAGCTCTTTTAGATATTTTATCTTCATCGCTATCATCTTCTAAATGTCCTGCATCTGTAATATTGCGAACATATCTTACTTTGTAATCCAGATGTTTCAGATATCTGAAAATTACATCAAAAGCAATAAATGTGCGAACATTGCCAAGATGCACATCATTATACACAGTAGGACCACATACATACATTCCTACAAATGGCGAATGAATGGGTTGAAATAATTCTTTTTTTCTGGTTAAAGTATTGTACAAATAAAGTTCGTTATGCATAGATAATTTTTTGAACGGTCAAAAATAGGAAAATAAAAATAATAAAGTTAGTTGAAGTGATGGTTACAAAAAATTTTTTAAGCAATTTTTAGTATTGATAGAGCAAAAACCGTATTTGTTGAGTGTATATCTCTGAATTGTTTCTATACTTTTCTGTTGTTTATTTAATGATTAAATTTCTTTTGAAGTAAAGCACATAATACACCAATCCACCTAAAAAGGGAAATGTAATAATTGAAAGACACCATAATAATTTCATTGTCCAATCCATTTCTCTCTTAATTACATCATTAATACACAAGATACAATAAATTAAGTAAGCAATAAGAGATAAATGAAGAAGTGCATTAGCAATTGCATAGTAATGTAAGGAAAACATTAATGCTCCAAAAATTACTAATATACTGGGCATCAACCAAATAATTAAAAGCAATTTGCTTGTGAGTGTAGGGATTTTCATAACTTGATTTTTTGATTACAAAAATAATATTTTTTATTCAAAGAAGAAAATGCCCTCATCTTAAATTTTCCATACTCATCCTTTCTATAACTTACTTTATTTTCCGTAATTTCGCAAAATTAAAAATGTGTTTTTGTTTATTCTTTATGAAAAAACTTCATTTACTACTTATCAAGTCATTTCTTCCGCCTTTTATAATAACATTATTTGTCAGCACCTTTTTGTTTTTTTTAGTAGAAGTAGTTATTACCTATTTAGATGATTTTGTTGGAAAAGGACTCAGCACCTGGGTTTTAACGCAATTATTTACCTATGCTTTTCTGGCTATTGTTCCAAAGTGTATTCCTCTGGCAGTATTGCTGGCATCTATAATGACTATGGGCAATTTAGCAGAGAACTACGAATTAGCCGCTATGAAATCATCGGGCATTTCTTTATTCAGAATTTTTTATCCACTCATTGTTTTAATGTCTGTGATTGCCCTGCTCACTTTTGCTTTTAATAATTTTGCTTTACCGAAAATAATGCTGGAATCACAATCATTGTTATTTGATATTCGTCAAACCAAGCCGTCTGTGAGTATTAAAGAAAAAGTGTTTTATAACCAAATAGAAAATTTTTCTATCCGAGTAGATAAAAAATACCCTGATGGACATAGTTTAAAAGGCATTTTAATTTATGACCATTCGGGCAGTGTGGGCAATAATGTGCAACTTTATGCCGATAGTGGTTATATGTTTACCTCTTCTGATACAAATTATCTGGTTATTCAATTATTCAATGGTAGCAGATATGAAAATGTGCAAACAGAAAATGCATACAGAACTTTTCCTTTGAGCATTATGCACTTTAAGGAAATGGAAATTAATATTGATTTATCGGGATTTAAACTTAAAAGAACTGATAAGAATTTATTTAAGCAACATCACGAAATGATGAATATGTGGGAAATTGCAGAAGAAACAGATTCTCTCGTTCATCTTGCTGAAACCAAACATCAGTCCATTTACAATCAATTATCCACTTATTTTTTTGTCAATGTATTAAAAGAAGATTCGCAAAAAAATTGTGTTGAAACTATTAATATTATTCAAAAATTATCTACCTCCGAAAAAAATTTATTGAAAGAAATGCAACTGAATCATTTACGCTCTTTGAATGCTTTTTTAGAAGCAGAATCAATGCAACTGCAGGGACTTAAAAGAAGAATTGCAGAATATCAAGTTGCCTGGCACGAAAGATTAGTATTATCCATTGCTTGTTTAATTTTATTTTTTGTTGGTGCTCCATTAGGTTCAATTATTCGAAAAGGCGGATTTGGCTTACCCGTTGTAGTAGCCACTTTATTTTTTATTTTGTATATGATACTAACCGATTCTATGCGAAGTATGGCAATGGAACTTATTATGCCACCCTTTATAGCTATGTGGTTACCGCTTTTTATTTTTCTAATAATTGGAATTTTTCTCACCTACAAAGCCGCTAACGATTCTACCTTATTTGATTTAGATTGGTATATTCAAACAATTAAACGATACATTAAACCTAAATGGAACAGCAATAATGAAAAATGATAATGTAACAATGAAAGTCCTCTTGATTGCACATAAAAATCCTTATCCGCCTAATGATGGCGGCAGTATGGGAATTTATACTATGATTGATGGCTTGTTATTAAACAAAGTTCAATTAGATGTTTTGCTAATGAATCCTTCCCGAATATTTAAACCCTTTCATAAATCAAAAGTCCCATCTAATATCCATTTTGTTAAAGCCATTAATATTAACACTGATATTCGTCCCTTGAAAATGCTGATAAATCTATTATTTCAAAAAGAATCTTATTTTATTACAAGATTTTATGACAAAAATTTTGAGTCAGAATTAATCTCACTACTTCATAATAATTCATACGATATTATTCAATTAGAAAGCATTTTCTCTGCGGTTTATTTGCCTATTATTAAAAAATATTCTCAAGCCAAAATTGTATTAAGTGCTCACAATGTAGAATATCAAATATGGGAAAGATTAGCACGAGAAGAAAAAAATTTATTGAAGAAATGGTATTTACAAATTCAAAGTAAAAGATTAAAAACTTTTGAAGAGAAAGTGTTGAAAAATGCTGATGGAATTACAGCCGTTACAGAATTAGACAAACAGCACATTTTACAATGGATTGGCAATAAGCCCATTGTAGTTACACCTAATGGAATGAATATTAAAAACTTTGAAGTAGCACCATTTGAGCAACAAAAAGTGAATACACTTTTTTATTTGGGCTCATTAGATTGGATGCCGAATCAACAAGGTGTAGTTTGGTTTTTAGATAAAGTATGGCCAAAAGTTTTACAACAAAATTCTAATGTCCAGTTAATTATCGCAGGAAAAAAAATTCCTGATTGGTTGAAAAACAGAAAAGAAAAAAATGTGCGATATTATTCTGATGTGCCTGATACACGAGAGTTGTATCATCAATATGCGATTATGATTGTGCCTTTATTAGCGGGCAGTGGAATTCGTGTGCGAATCATAGAAGGAATGGCTTATGGAAAGTGTATAGTATCTACGAGCATTGGTGCAGAAGGCGTGCCTTACACTGACAAAAAAAATATTGTAATTGCAGACCAACCAGATGATTTTGCTAATGCTATTATTCATCTTATTCAACATCCTGAAAGAGTAAAACAAATTCAGATAGAAGCACGAAAATTAGCAGAACAATTTTATGATAGGGAAAAAGTATATTTGCCGATTATTCAAATGTATCATCATTTGATTGAAACAAAAAATTAAATTACTATGCCAGTTATTGTATCTATTATAGGACGACCTAATGTTGGAAAATCTACGCTTTTTAATCGTTTGACTAAAACCAATGAAGCCATTGTTGATGAAACACCGGGCGTAACCAGAGATAGACATTATGGAAATGTAGAATGGAATGATATTCAATTTACAGTGATTGACACCGGTGGATATATGAGAAACACTGATGATTCTTTTGAACAATACATTAATCATCAGGTGCAGTTAGCTATTGAAGAAAGCCATATTATTTTACTTACTGTAGATGGAAAAGACGGTCTTACAGATTGGGATAAAGAAGTAGCCAATGTAGCAAGAAAATATCAAAAGCCCGTATTGTTAGTTATCAATAAAATAGATAATGCAGAGCGGCTCAACAATATTTATGAGTTTTACGAATTAGGATTTGAGCAGCATTATCCAATTTCTGCTATTAGTGGTAGCGGAACTGGAGAATTATTGGATGCCATTGAAAATACTATCAAAACCAAATTTAAAGATGAACTAAAAAAAGAATTGCCAAACGATGAATATCCTAAAATAGCCATTGTCGGCAGACCAAATGTTGGAAAATCCTCATTAGTCAATGCATTGCTTGGTGAAGAAAAAAATATTGTTACTAACATTCCTGGCACAACACGAGATGCTATTCATACTTTTTACAATAAATTTAATGTAAAATGCTGGCTCATTGACACAGCAGGATTAAGAAGAAAAAGTAAAGTCAAAGAAGATATTGAATTTTACAGTACTGTTAGAACTATCCGTGCTATTGAGCAAAGCGATGTTTGTATATTAATGCTGGATGCTACGCAAGGAATAGAAGCACAGGATTTACACATTTTTCAGAATATAATTGAAAACAAAAAAGGTGTTGTAATTGCTGTAAATAAATGGGATTTGATAAAAGATAAATATTCTAACATCACAAGAGATTTTGAAGAAGAAATAAAAAATCGCATAGCCCCTTTTAAAGATGTGCCTATTATTTTTACATCTACTGTTGAAAAAACAAGATTGATTAAACTTTTAGAGTCCGCTATTGCAGTTTATCAAAGAAGTAAATTTCACATACCTACTCACGAATTGAATGAGTTTTTTCAGGAAATTATGAATGTTACACCGCCACCATCAGTAAAAGGAAAATTTGTGAAAATAAAATATGTAACACAAGTAGAAAACGCACCTATATTTTTGTTGTTTTGCAATTTGCCTCAATACTTACCCGAATCCTACAAGCGATTTCTTGAAAACAAACTTCGTGAGAAATATAATTTTTCAGGCGTTCCTATTAATTTAGTATTGAAGAAGAAGTGATTTGTTTTTGATAAATGTGACCATTCTATTGTTTCAACACTATACTCTCATCCAAACTATACACTACCAATCCATTTAATAATTTAGGTAATACATAAGTAGATTTTGGGGGCATGGTATTATTTTGTAATGCAATGTTTTTAATGGTGGTGGTAGAAACAGGATGCGTAAAAAATGCAAGTGTATAATCTCCTTTCTTTACCATTTCTTCTGCCTGCAATCTGGAATAAATATATTCAGAATAATAATCTACACAAGGATTGTTTCTTACATCTTCAATCAAAAAAATTTTTTTCAAAATATATTGATATAAAATATCTGTATCAATACTACTATCATCCACATTTTTATACCTCAACAAATACCGCTTGTTCTTCCAATACATTCCTAAAATGTGATTCTTTAAATCATAATCACTCTGTATTTCTTCCACTATAAAATTTTCTGAAATTTTTTCAACGAAATCATCGGGCACTACAACATTCTTCAACAATCTATGAAAGGAATAAATTTTCAACTGACTTTCCTGAAAGAATGCACCTAAAAAAAATTGTGCGTGAATATTATTTTGCTCTTCTTTTGCCAATAAAGACGAGGATGCCGAGCGATGATGTCCATCTGCTATAAAAACATAACCTGTTTTTTCAAAATAATTCTGAATATCGGCATTAATAAGCACATTATTTGATTTCCAGATAAAATGCTGAATATTGTTGATATTCACTACAATATCAGGCGAATTTTGTTGAATGTTCAGTATTATATCAGTTATTGTTTTGCTATCAGGATAAAAAAACAACACGGGCTCTGCATTGATTCTACAATGTTTTAAGTATTCTTTGAGTTTCTTTTCTCTTTCACTCAAAGTTTGTTCGTGTATTTTTATATTACCCTTAAAATAATCTTCTGCACTAATAGCACCAATAATACCATTGAACTCAAAATTCAAATGCTTTTGCTTGTAAATATAAAATTGTGGTTTTGTATCTTGAACAAAATACTGATTTTTTCTAAACCATTGAAAACGATTGTAAATCTTATGAAACCTCTGCAATGAATGCGCTTGTGTTTTTTGGTAGTCAATAAAATCAGGATAGATAATACTTAAATAAGAAAGCGGATTGATCTCAACAATTTTTTTGGCTTCTTCATAAGAGTAATTATCGGCTGACATGGTTACAATTTTATCAGCCAGATGTTTAGGTGGTAAAATACCTTTGAAAGGAATAACCTTTGCCATTAAGAATGTATCTGAAGTTTATTGAATGTCTGAATAATTTTTTCGGATAATTCAATGGCAATTCTCTGTTGTGCTTCAATAGTAGAGGCGCCAATATGCGGTGTTACGGATATTTTGGGATGCTTTAATAACTCTTCATTGGGTGTGGGCTCATTTTCAAACACATCTAATCCAGCAGCTGCAACTTTGCCATTATTCAATGCTTCTAACAAATCCTTCTCATTCACCACTCCTCCTCTTGATGCGTTGATAATAACAACACCTGTTTTCATTTTTTCAATTTCTCTTTTAGTAATCACAGAGCCACCGGGCACATGAAGTGTAATAAAGTCGCTGTTTGCTATAACATTATCTAATTCTGTCGTTTTGATATTTACACTCAAACTTTTTTTCACTTGAGGAAAATACAACTCTAATTCAGCCGATACTACATAAGGATCATAAGCTATCACATTCATTCCCAATCCAATGGCTATTTTAGCAACTTCCTGACCAATTCTTCCAAAGCCAATGATACCAATTGTTTTGTCTTTTAATTCTAACCCATCAGAGTATTTCTTTTTCAACTGATTAAATTCTTTATATCCAGACACAGGCATTTCTCTATTAGACAAATGCACTTTTCTTACTAATGCTAACAAATGTGCAAATACCAATTCTGCAACCGAATGTGAAGATGCTGCTGGCGTGTTAATAACTGCAATACCTTTTTGTTGAGCATATTCCACATCAATATTATCCATTCCTACACCTCCACGAGCAATGATTCTCAAATTAGGACAAGCATCAATTAAGTCCTTTCTAACCTGCGTAGCGCTTCTAACAATCAATACTGTGTATTCATTATCATTGATTACATCAATGAGTTGTTCTTGTGGTACTTTATTAGTATCTACAATGAATCCTGCTTTTTCAAGGATTTCTTTGCCTATTTTATCAATACCATCATTAGCTAATATTTTTTTCATAATTAAAGATTTTTTAGTTAGCAGAAGGATTGGCAGTGAGCAGATTAATATCTTTAAATGGCAATTTAAATATTTCTGCCAATGCTTTATTGGTCATAATTCCATTATATAAATATACCCCTTTTCTAACTCCCGCATCTGCTCTGACAACCGCATCAAATCCACCTTCTTCTCCCATACTAATCAACATAGGTGCTAATAAATTGCTAAACGCATAAGACGCTGTGCGTGCTACACGAGAAGGGATATTAGGCACACAATAATGTATCACGCTATGTAATTTAAAAGTAGGATTGGAATGTGTAGTAGGTTTAGATGTTTCAAATATACCACCCTGATCTATACTTACATCAATGATTACGGCTCCTGCTTTCATTTCAGATACCATTCTTTCTGTAACAATAATAGGCGCTCTGGCACCTGTTGCTCGCAACGCACCTATTGCCACATCGGCTGTGCGTAAATGTTTTTCTAAAACTCTTGGCACAATAATAGAAGTAAAAATTCTATTACCTAATGCAGATTGCAACCTTCTTAATCTGTAAATAGAGTTATCAAATACTTTGACAGTAGCACCTAATCCCAGTGCAGCTCTGGCGGCATATTCGCCCACTGTTCCTGCTCCAATAATCACCACTTCTGTTGGTGTAATACCAGTAATGCCTCCCAACAATAATCCTGGACCTCCATTAATATTGCTTAATAATTCTGCTGCAATTAAAACACTTGTGCCTCCTGCAATTTCGCCCATCGCTCGGATGAAAGGATAATAATTTCCTCCATCAGTTACTAATTCATAAGCAATACAGGTCAATTTTTTTGAAATTAATTTTTTCAGAAAATCTTTGGGCTGAACACTTAATTGTAAAGCAGAAAACAAAATTTGTTTGGGCTTCATCCATTCTAACTCTTCTAATGTGGGTGGTGCAATTTTTAATATAATAGATGACCTTTCATATACTTGTTGAGCAGAAGGAACTATCTCTGCGCCGGCTTCACTAAAATCATTATCATCAAAATTAGCGTTTCTGCCCGCATCTTTTTCAATAATAATTCTATGACCATTATTAACTAATAGCGCCACTGCATCTGGTACAAGCGGAATACGATTTTCTTGAAATGCTACTTCCTTAGGAATACCAATTACTAATTGATTATTTTTGGACTTCATCAACGCAACTTCTTCCTGAGGCATCAATGCTCCCTGTGTTAGAGAATATAAAACTTCTTTTGACATAATGGTGGTTTTAATTTGTTCTTAATTTCAATAAATCACAATCTTGATATATTGTTTTTTGAAAGTGTTTTGTTTGTTAGAATGATGTTTTGTGATATTATACATAAAATGCTTATTATCCCTTCGTGACTATCACCCACCCCTCTACTCCCCTCCCTACTTGTGTAGGGAGGGGAAGGGGGGAGGGTTAATATTCCACTCCCCTATATTTTGGTGCGTTGCAATCATCAATGGCTCTGCCTTTGGGTCTGAATATGAGTCCTATTCTTAATTCAAAAGTTCTGTTTCTTACTTTTACATCATAAAAATCTTTTTTGTAACGATGATAAATAATATCAGGGTTCCAGTGATATTCCACAAAGGGATGAAAATAACGAAACCACGTTACATCCCATTCATAGCCCAATGCTATATCTCCACTAAACCAAAATTTAGGAAAAGCAGAACTAATAGGTGTATACACACTAATAGATTGAGATAACAAATATTCCAATCTAATTCCCGCCATCCAATAAAATGTGCCCCAATAATTCTTATAAAAAAACCACTTTAAATAATTGTTCCATTGAATATATGTGTATTTATTAGGATAAAATTTATCACTCACAGTCCCCCAAAACCAATTAAGAATTTGTCTTTCTCTGGCACCCTTGTGCGTATATTCCAGTTCTGTTTGCCATCTTACATTATCAAAGGGTAAAAATTCTGCAAATATACCTGCCCCCCAAGAAAAATATTCTCTTGAAAAATGTGAAGGTGGATAATAATATGTAAAAACTGGATTAAAAAAATCTTTAAGCGACGCATTATTATTGATATAATGATGCATAGAATGATTGCCCGCAATGAAAATACCCGCTCCTCTGAAAAATTGCGGATAATAATAAGTGCCCTTTCTTTGAGAAAATACAGAACAAGAGAAAAGTGTAATAATTATACTTAAATAAACTCTCATATTCACCTTTTAAACAATTTCTACCTGTGCGGCTATTTTTTTTATCAATCCCTGCAATACTTTTCCTGGCCCAATTTCAACGAATTTTGTAGCACCATCTTCTACCATTTTTTGCACAGATTGCGTCCATTTAACGGGAGCAGTTAATTGTGCTATTAAATTTTGTTTGATTTTATCAGGATTAGTTTCGGGTAATGCTGTATAATTTTGATAGATAGGGCAAATGGGCGTTTTGAATGTAGTATTTTCAATAGCCACTTCTAATTCTTTTTTAGCGGGCTCCATCAAGGGAGAATGAAAAGCACCACCTACCTGTAATACCAATGCTCTTTTGGCACCCGCAGATTTTAATCTTTCGCAAGCTATTTCAATACCTTTGACACTACCTGAAATAACTAATTGACCCGGACAATTATAATTAGCTGGCACAACTACTTCTCCTGTTTCAGATTGAATTTCTTTACATATAGTTTCTACTTTGTCATCGTCTAATCCAAGTACAGCAGCCATTGTAGAAGGATTGATTTCGCAGGCCTTTTGCATAGCCATAGCACGGGCATATACCAACTTCAATCCATCTTCAAATGACAATGCTTGATTGGCTACCAGTGCAGAAAATTCTCCAAGAGAATGCCCTGCTACCATATCGGGATGAAAATTGTCTGTAACCAATGCTTGAATAACGGAATGTAAGAAAACGGCGGGCTGTGTAACTTTGGTTTGTTTAAGTTCTTCATCTGTGCCATTAAACATTATATCGCTAATTCTAAAACCGAGTATGTCATTGGCTTGTTCAAATAATGTTCTGGCTCTAGGATGTGATTCATAAAGGTCTTTGCCCATTCCAGAAAATTGAGAACCCTGTCCGGGAAAAACATAAGCAGTTTTAGACATAGTAAAAATTTTTCGCATAAAGATAAGCAATATTTTAGCATCAAAAGATAATTTGGTAAGGGGATAAATTTCTTTGTCCGCCATAGGCGGAACGAAGTAGTGCTCTTGTCATGCTGAACGAAGTGAAGCATCTATTTTAGTTCCTCGCTGCACTTATGTTTTAGATTTTTCTCTACGCTCAAACCCTCCCCCCATCCCCTCCCTACTTGTGTAGGGAGGGGAGCAGAGGGGGGGTCGCTGAACGAAGTGAAGTCCCCAACTTCGTTGGGGATAAACATCTCAACTTACTTTGCGTTCTTTGCGTCTTTGCGAGAGAATAAAAAAATTATTTTTCATCGTTTATTCGTGTTCATTCGTGCCATTCGTGGTTAAAAATACTTTGCGTCTCTGCGTCTTTGCGGTGGAAAAAAATTAAATTAACCACAAAGAACACAAAGAAGTCGCAAAGTTCGCAAAGCAACTTTACAAACTTTATGAACCCTTCGGTTCCACTCAGGGCATGCTTTACAAACTTTAAAAAGTTCCATCACTCATCAATTGTAATTTCATTCATCTTCTTCTATTATATTTTTCATTTTTGATAATAACGCATATGCACCTTTGGTTACAATTTGTATTGTGTCTATATTCATATTTCTGTTGAATATTATTTCACAATAATTATTTTCAGATACACCTTTTTCTATTTCCATCATTTCAAAAATATAGTTATCTTTTTGTCTTTCTTTTAATACATATACATAGTATTTTCCTCCATATGCTACTACTGCTTCATCGGGCACAGCATTTACTTCATTGTTGTTTAATTCTATCCATGCAAAAACACGCGTTCCTGGTAATAATTCTGTATCTTCTTTTTCCAAATGTGCGTGAACACTCACTGCTCTGTCATTAGTAATTTTTCTGCCTATTAAATACACTTTTGCTAACCGTCCTTTTTCTTCACCTGGTAACTTGACCATTATTTTTTGTCCAATTTTAACTTTCATTACATCTTTTTCATATACCATTAGTTCTATGTGCAGACGTTCTGTATTGACAATTTCAAACATAACATCATTTGGATTGACATACTTACCAATATTTACATTAATAGCAGATACATAACCATTTACCGGCGAGCGGATAGTTATTTTTCCTGAAATATCATTTTCTGTAAAATGTGTAATATCAATGCCTATCATTGATAATTTTTCTTCTAACCCTTTTACCTGTGCTTTCATACTTTTGTAATCTGCTTCAATTTGCTGAAATGTTTTTTCTGAACTCACTTTATCCTGATACAAATCTTTTTGGCGTTGATATTCTTTTTCTAAAAATAATAATTTATTTTTTTTGTCTAAATAATCTTGCTGCAATTGAATATAATCAGGATGTTGTAAAATAGCCAATACCTGCCCCTTTTTTACTTTCATTCCTTGTAATAAGTCCGTATTGTGTATAAATCCTCCAAATGGTGCTGATATGGTTATTAAATTTTGAGGTGGTGCTTCTATTGTTCCGCTTACTTTCAAGGTATTGCTTAATATTTTCTTTTCAATTTTGCCTATTTCAATACCTGCCATTTTATATTGTTCAGGCGTAAGTTCAACTATTGTTTTTTCTTCATTTTGATTATTATTTATTTCATTATTAGTAGTATTTTCTCTTGTATTACCGCACGATGCAAATAAAAAAACAGAGGTTATTATTAAGAAGTTTTTTGTGCTTAATTGATTGATTTTTAAGTAATTTGTTTTCATAATTTTTTTATTTGATTCCAGATAAAAATTCTAAATAAATGACTGATTGATTATAGTTGTCTAATGTGTTTAAGTAATTCAGTTGAATTTGAATACTTTGGCGGATATTTTGCACATATTCTACATAACCGATTTCGCCTTTGATAAAAGATTTTTGAGCATTTTCTAAAATAATTTTTGATTGAGATAATGCTTTTTGTTCGTAGTAGTCCAAAGCCATTTTATATTTTAAGTAAGTTTGAATACCTTGTTGAAACTCTTTTTGCAGTGATAAGTTGTATTGTTGATAATTGTTTTCTGCAATTTTAATTTGGACATCAGCAGCGCGTATTTTTGCATTATATGGGCGTAACCACAAGGGAATAGCAAGCCCTACTTTAATACCTGTAAATCTATCATTTGGCCCGTAATATTTTTCTTGCGTGCCATCAAGAGTGGTATAATAACCAATTAAAGATTGATTAAAATAATCTATTGTAAATTCAGGTAAAAGCTGAACGCTTGCTAATGATTTTTTATACTGTTGAATAATAATTTCCTGATTTAAAAAATTCAATGCAGGATTATGAGAATAGTTTGAATCGTTAGATAATGAAATAGAAATTTCTTTTTTCACAGGCACTTGATTAGATATCGTAATGTGCTGATTGGTATTTAGTAATACCTGTAATTGTTTTTTATAGATTTCTACATCTGCTATTGCCATATTTAATTGATTTTTAATTTCCATAGATTGTGTTTCTGCGGTGATTTTTTCTAACAAGTTGCTTTCTCCTGTTTTGTATTTTAAGTTCGCAGATTTATTAAAGTCAGAGAAGATGCTATCTAATTTGAACCATAATTGTACGCTGTATTGTGCGAGGACTAATTTATAGTAAATTTTTTTTACTTCTGCTACTATTTCATTTTTAGTAACAGATTGTTGATATTCACTGCTTTTAGTAATTGCGTTTGCAAGATGTAAGTTTTTAATATAAACTGTTGGAAATGCAAAACTCTGAGAAACATCAAAATAATTATCATTTTTTACAAAACTGTTATACTGTCCATGTTGCCAGGTAAATTGGGTTTTTGGAATATCTATACTTGCTTTTGATAATTCTTTATTGTATTCTACATTTAATTTTGCGGATTTTATTTTTAAGTTATTGTCTAATGCTGTTTTTATAGCATCATTTAATGATAATGGTTTAATACTGTCATTTTGAGCATTACTTACAGATGTAGAAAGTAAAATTCCGATAATTAATAAAGATAATTTTGCTTTTATTCTTTTAGATATTTTGAATCCTTGCTCAAAGTAGATGTAGAGTATTGGCAATACAATTAAGGTTAATAGAGTTGCAGTAATAAGCCCTCCTATTACTACTGTAGCGAGAGGGCGTTGCACTTCTGCTCCTGCACTGGTAGAAAGTGCCATTGGAAGAAATCCTAATGAAGCCACAGATGCAGTCATTAGTACAGGGCGTAATCTAATACGAGTACCTTTTAAAACTATTTCTTTTAAGTCAGTAAGTCCTTCTGCTTTTAAGCGATTAAATTCTGATATTAAAACAATTCCATTTAGCACAGCCACACCAAACAGAGCAATAAATCCTACACCTGCAGAAATACTAAAAGGCATTCCCCTGATATATAATGCAAATACACCTCCTATTGCAGATAACGGAATAGCAGTGAATATTAAAACAGATTGTTTAACCGAATGGAATGTAAAAAACAGTAATATAAAAATTAGCAATAAAGCAACAGGTAATGCAATAGAAAGCCGCCGACGAGCATTGATAAGGTTTTCAAACTGTCCCCCATAAGTAATGTAGTAGCCGGGTAAAAAATGAATATTTTGTTCTATCTTGTTTTTAATTTCCTTTACAACACTTTCAACATCTCTGTTTCTTACATTAAATGCAACTATTATTCTTCGTTTGGCATTATCGCGTTGAATTTGGTTAGGTCCTTCTTGAATGAATATATCTGCTACCTGATATAGAGGGATTTGATCTCCTTTTGGGGTAGTGATAAATAAATTTCTGACATTTTCAATATCTTGTCTAAAAGTTTTATCCAAACGAACTACTAAATCAAATCTACGCTCACCTTCATATACCTGACCTGCTACTTTTCCTACAAATGCTGTTTCTATTATTGAATTAATATCATGAATATTTAGTCCATATTTTGCAATAGCATCTCTGTTGAATTGAATTTGAATTTGAGGTAGCCCTGTTACTTGTTCTACATATACATCTTCTGCACCATTGATGCTGCTTACTAATTTACCTATTTTTTTAGCATAATCAGATAAGATATTCAAATCTTCTCCGTAAATTTTAATTACTACATCTTGTTTAGCCCCTGTCATCAGTTCATTAAAACGCATTTGAATGGGTTGCTGAAATCCAAAAGTTACACCGGGAATTACAGAGAGTGCTTCTTTCATTTTATTGGCTAATTCTTCTCTTGTTGTAGCAGAAGTCCATTCATCTTTATCTTTCAGAATAATCATTAAATCGCATGATTCAATTGGCATAGGGTCTGTTGGAATTTCAGCCGTACCTATTCTACCTACTACCTGTTTTATTTCGGGAAATTTTTCAAGTAATATTTTTTGTGCTTTTAGTGTAGTTTCTATTGTTTCTGATAAAGAAGTTCCTGGTAATAATCTTGTTTCTACTGCAAAATCGCCTTCTTCTAATGTAGGAATAAATTCTCCTCCCATATTTTTAAATATTAAGAAAGCCAACAGGAGTAATCCAATAGCAATACCAAGAATAGTTATTTTATGATTTAAAGAAAAACGAATAAGTGGGTCATAGATTTTCTGAAAAAAATTCATTAGTTTATCAGAGATATTTTTCTTGTATTCTGTTTTTCTGCTTAAAAATAGCGCAGACATCATTGGGATATAGGTCAAAGAAAGAATAAATGCACCTAAAATGGCAAAAGAAACTGTTTGCGCCATAGGTTTAAACATTTTGCCTTCAATTCCTACAAGCGTGAGTATTGGCAAGTAAACGACGAGAATGATAATTTCTCCAAAAGATGCTGCACTTCTTATTTTGGATGCTGCCGCATATACTTCCATGTCCATTTGTTCACGAGAGGGTTTGTCAATTCCTATATAATGATGTTTCCTTGTTGTAATTCTATGAACAACGCTCTCCACGATTATCACTGCACCATCTACAATTAAACCGAAATCAATAGCGCCTAAACTCATCAAATTGCCTGAAACACCAAATATGTTCATCATTCCGAAAGCAAACAACATAGATAAAGGAATAACCGAAGCCACCACAAGCCCTGCTCTGATATTGCCAAGCATAAGTACAAGGATAAAAATGAC
This sequence comes from Bacteroidota bacterium, assembly GCA_040758575.1. Lineage (GTDB taxonomy): Bacteria > Bacteroidota > Bacteroidia > B-17B0 > Aurantibacillaceae > BPGX01. The sequence goes on from JBFLVH010000008.1 coordinate 133,896, forward strand.
TATTAATGCACCTTCTATTAGATTTTTGGATACTGTATTAATGGCTTTATTTACCAGTTTTGTTCTGTCTATAAATGGTTCTATTACTACACCTTCGGGCAATGTTTTTTGAATTTCTATTATTCGTTTTTTGATATTTTTGATTACCTTGGCAGAGTTTTCACCTTTCAACATCATCACCACTGCACCTGTTACTTCTCCTTCTCCATTGCGAGTCATAGCCCCATAACGAAGGGCATATCCATATTTCACTGATGCTACATCTCTTATTGTAACAGGATTTCCGTTTGAAGTGTTTTTAATTACAATGTTTTCAATATCTTCAATATTTTTTACAAAACCTTCACTTCTAATAAAATAGGCATTTGGCTTTTTCTCAATATAAGCCCCTCCTGTATTTTGATTGTTTCTTTCTAAAGCAGTAAACACATCTGTAATACTGATATTCATACTGCGTAATTTTTCTGGATTGATGCTTATTTCATATTGTTTGAGATAACCTCCGAAACTGCTTACATCTGCTACACCGGGCGTTCCTAATAGTTGCCTTCTGATTATCCAATCCTGAATAGTTCTGAGTTCCATTGGAGAGTAGATATGTTCATAACCCTTTTTAGGACGAACAACATATTGATAAATTTCCCCCAATCCAGTGGTAAGTGGCGCTATTTTAGGAGTTCCTATTCCCGCAGGGATTTGGCTTTGGACTTCTGCTAATCGTTCGTTAATTTGCTGTCGTGCCCAATAAACATCTACATCTTCTTCAAATACAATAGTTATAACTGACAATCCAAAACGAGAAAAAGAACGCATAGTTTCAATATGCGGAATAGTAGTTATTGCCATTTCAACAGGAAAAGTTATTAACCGTTCTACTTCTTGTGCAGCCAAGGAAGGTGCTACTGTGATAACCTGCACCTGATTATTGGTAATATCAGGCACTGCGTCAATAGGAAGTTGTGTGAGAGAATAACTTCCCCATATGATAAGTGCTATTGCAAAAAGCCCTATAATGAGTTTATTGTTTATAGAAAACTTTATGATTTTATCTATCATAAATTTTGTTGTTTATGAATAAAATAATGTAGTTCCTTTAATGAATAAAAGGAAATCTCCAAAAGTTGCATTTATTAGTTGAATTTAGTAAATGGAAAATAATTGTTTGGAAAAAATAAAACTTTAACTATCAAACTTTAGGCGGATGCCAAATAGAAAACAAAAAAGGGTTGAGAGTAAAATTATATTCCGTAATACTAAATTTCTGAATTGAAAATATCACATTGACAAACTTAAGCTTTTGGACTTTATCATAATAAAAATGTATATGAGTACAATCGTGATGGTCTTTAAATGGTAAATGTTTATGGTCATCTGATTGTGAGTGTCTTTCAATATAATGTTGAATAAGAAAATCAATCCAGTTGATATCTTCTCTTTGATGATGCTCTGTAAAATGATGAACCAAAGAAGGTAACTTGGCTAATTGATCACCATCAAACAGCAAGTCCAATGCAAATACAGGAATAAGTATGAAAAATATCTTTTTTACTTTGCCGCAAATATAAGGAATTTAATCACTATTGTCCAAAATATTTTTTAATAGAAAATTAAATTATTGATAATCAATAACTTAAATTTTTATTTTTCTGATTTTTAAAACATACTCCCCCGTTTGAAAAATGATTGGGAAAATTATTTGTAAGCCACAAAATACAAGGACTTGATGGTTCATCTATCGAATTCTTAAAGTAACTTCTTGGACAATAGTGAAAATTTTAATCTTGGAAAAATAAATAGATGTATGAGTAAATATTTATAGAAAACTCTACTCAAACAAGCAGTTTTTAGAAAAATTGTAAGGGGATCAAAACAAGAAAAAACACTTTATACGATGAA
>JBFLVH010000009.1:0-96750 GCA_040758575.1 Bacteroidota bacterium
TTGGCAAGTTCGCTTTCTTTTTCAATTAAAAGTATTTTTTTATCAGGGAAATAATTAGACATCTTGTATGCTACTGCACATCCTATAATACCTCCACCAATTATAGCAATATCTGTTTTCATTGTTTTTTATTGTTTTAATACATTGATTAATTCATCCAAATCCATTTCTTTTTGTTCGCCCGAATTTAAATTTTTTAATGATATTACTTTTTTATTTGCTTCATTTTCTCCAATAATTCCAATATATTGAAAATGCTTTTTATCTGCATAATCAAAGTATTTTTTCATTTTATCTTTTTGATGATAAACTTCTACACTGATATTATTTTGTCTTAAATGAGCTGCAATATCAAAAACATAAGGCAAAAAATTTTCATCCATATAAACCAATAAAATTTTGGCAGGACTGATTCCTTTGAATTGTTCGGGAAAAAGTTGTGCTTCGTCCATTACATCAAAAATTCTATCTATACCAAAAGATATTCCAACGCCACTTACTCCTGGAAAATCAAAAATTCCAGTTAAATCATCATACCTTCCTCCACCTAATATACTGGACTTTAATTCACCTATATTTGACTTTGCTTCAAAAATAATACCTGTATAATAATTCAATCCTCTGGCTAATGTTACATCTAATTCTAAATTAAAATACTTTTCAGGGCTTAATAAATTTTGTTTATGAAAACTTAAAACATAATAAATTTCATCTATACCCTTTTGAAGTTGTGAATTATCAATTTTTCTCAAATTCTCAATTGTTTCAAAAGCATTAGATTTCAATGTAATCACATCAAATAATTTGTTGACTTGTTCGTTATTCAAGCCAATTGCCAGCATTTCATTTTTAATTTGCGATGCTTCTACTTTATCTAATTTATCAATTAAAACAATAATTTCATTTGATAAATGAGATGCGCCTACATATTCAATAATTCCTGAAAGTATTTTTCTATTATTGATTTTTAATGTTACAGGTAATTTTAATTCAGTAAATACATCGTGAATCAATTGAATAAGTTCTACTTCCATCAATAAAGATGAAGTACCTATGGCGTCGGCATCGCATTGAACAAATTCTCTATACCTGCCTTTTTGTGGCTTATCTGCTCTCCAAACAGGTTGAATTTGGTATCGTTTGAAAGGAAATGTAATTTGATGACGATATTGAGAAACATAGCGGGCAAAGGGCACAGTTAAATCATATCTCAATGCTCTTTCTGTAAGATGCTCTGAATTGTAAGGTTTTTCAAGCATTTTAGAGAATTCTTCCAACAATAATGATTTATTTTTATGCTCGTGTAATCTTGAATTGAGAATTTTAAATAGTAACTGGTCACCTTCTTCTCCATATTTTCCTGTAAGTGTAGATAGATTTTCAATAGCAGGCGTTTCTATGGGTAAATAACCATAGAGTTCATAATATTTTTTGATGGTATCAATTATATAATTTCTTTTTTTGACTTCAATAGGTGAAAAATCTCTTGTGCCTCTTGCATTTTGTGCTTTCATATAATTATTAGTTTCTTTGATTATTCCATAATTTAATCCAAAATTTTGCTCCTCTTCTTATATCAGGATATTTGAATGCAATAACAAATGTTTCGTTGGGATAATGTTCAAAACACCATTTGATTTCTTCAAAATTTCCATAATCTAAAATTCGTTTAATCAATTTTTCCAAATAAGTTTTTTGTTCAGGACAATCCCAGAATAATGTTTGTAATGATTTGGGAATATCCACTTGTTGAGTGTATTGCGGCTTGATACGCATCTCAAATAATAATGGGCAAATGTATCTTATGTTTTGCAATTAAACAACGAGAAAATGGGCTTGCAAAAAATCCTTTATATCATTTACATAGATTAAAAATTTTTACATTTATGTAATTTTAAAACCACGAATGACACAAATGACACGAATATTCATTTAATTTATTTCTTCTTTACGCATCTACAATTACATCTATTTCCACTTTATTATTCTGAAGTTGTAAAATGCTGTTTTGAATAATTTGTTTGGCTTTTGTATAAGAAAAATTTTTAGGCACTTTGATTAAAATGTGTTGCAAGTATTTGTTATTAATCTTTGAAATGTATGGTTTAATAGGACCTAATACATTCTCTTTGAAAAATGGATAAATATTTAAATACAGCTTCTGTGCGGCTTTTTCTGCATCACTTTCATTTTTGCTTTTAATTATCAATTCACACAATTTTGTATAAGGTGGATAATGGTATTGCTCTCTTTCCTTCAAAACATATTGATATAATAAATCATAATTATTTTCCAGATACATTTGTAATACTGCATTTTCAGGATGAAATGTTTGCACCAATACTTCTCCATCTTTGTCTAATCTTCCTGCTCTGCCACTCAACTGATGTAATAATTGATATGCTCTTTCAAACGACCTGAAATCTGGAAAATGTAAAATCCCATCTGCATTCAATACCGCTACTAATGTTACATTTTTAAAATCCAATCCTTTTGTTACCATTTGTGTGCCTATAAGAATGTCTATTTCTCCGTTTTCAAAAGCATCAATTATATTTTTATGAGCAAATTTACTTCTGGTAGTGTCTTGATCTAATCGGGCAATGTGATGATGTGGAAAAATATTTTTCAACTCCTCTTCTAATCTTTCTGTGCCCCAACCTTTGTAATTGATATTTGTAGAACCGCAAGCAGGGCATTGCTGAATAATATCATTGATTTCCCCACAATAATGACAAACTAATACATTATGTTGTTTATGATAAACTATACTTACATCACAATGCCTGCATTTGGCTACCCATCCGCATTGCAAACATTGTATATATGGCACATATCCTCTTCTATTGTGAAATAGAATAATCTGCTCTTTTTTATTCAATCTATCTTTAATGGCTTCAAACAATGGCGGTGTAATTAAAGTTTGATGTTTTATTTGATGGTAATATTTTCTGATATCAATAATTTTTCTCAACACTTTTGCTTTGCCAAATTTTTCTTTTAATACAACTTTTCCAAATTTACCAATATCGCAATTAAAAAGTGTTTCTACTGATGGCGTTGCAGATCCTAATAATACTTTCACATTCAAAAGATTTGCCAGATAAATAGCCGCATCCCTTGCGTTGTAATAAGGATGTTTTTGCCTTTGTTTGAATGAATGATCGTGCTCTTCATCTATAACAACCAATCCTAAGTTTTGAAAAGGCAAAAATATAGCAGATCTTGGACCTAATATAATTTTCGCACTTTTTTCTTTATATTCAGGATGTTGTGATTCTAATTGATATTTCAACAATTTATTCCACACCTCTGTTCGCTCATTCTCGGAAAATTTAGAATGATACACATACACTTGCTCACCAAAAACTTTTTTTAATCTGCTAATAAGTTGCGTAGTTAAAGCAATTTCAGGCACTAAATACAACACTTGCTTGTTCTGGGCTATTTGCTCTTTGATTAATTCAATGTAAATCTCTGTTTTGCCACTTCCTGTTTCTCCATACAACAAACAAGTTTGTTTGTCTTGCCAAATCTTTTTTATTTCTGATAAAATATTTTTTTGAATAGATGTCAAATCTACTTCTTTATGCTCTACAATTTCTTGATTCAATCGACTTTCTTCAATCCAGTGTTCAATAAATACGCCTTTTTTAATCAATGCTTTAATGCCTGCCTCTCCTGCTTTTTCAACTAATACTGACTTTTTTACAAGTGGTGTTTGTTTAGATAAACTCAAATATCCCAACAATGCTTCTAATTGCTTAAATGCTTTCTTTTCAAGTTTTTGAATAAGCATTCCTAATGCTGATGCATCCTTAAAATCCTGATGTAATTCTATGTATGCTGATAATTTAGGACGATATTTTTCTTCTAATTCTTCTGAAAAATAAACAACTCCCTTTTCACTTAATGATTTAATTACTTTGGGCACAGAAGATTTAGGTATAATTTTTTCTAATTCATTAATTTTAATTTTTCTTTGATGAGCCAATACATCTACTACTTTTTTTTCTTTTTCATTGAGTTGCTCAAAAATATCTTTATCAATTGCAAAGTCAGAGTTTATTTGAATATGCGAAACACTTTCTATTTTTAACCCTGATGGTAAAGCCGCATTCATTACATCTCCTATTCTGCTGATATAGTATTCCGACAGCCATTCCCAAAAACGAATTTGATATTCTAGCACACAGGGCGATTCATCTAATACATATTCTATGGGCTTTACATCATAGTTTGTTGGTGGTTGTTGATGAATTTTAGAAACCACTGCTGCATAAAACTTTTTACTTCCAAACTGCACCACCACTCTTTTTCCAATTTGAATATCGTTTAAATACTCATCACTTATACTATAGGTGTAAGTATAAGGAATACTCAAAGGCAATATAACATCAACAAAAAAAGCCACGAAGCAAAGATACAATGAACAAGTTGTAAATTCAATAAAAATCAAGTATTCGTATCATTTTCAGAAAATTGCCCATTAACCACAAAAAAATTTCACAAGTTTTAATAGGTATTTCTCTCTTAACGGCATATTATTTTTGTAAATTTGCGGGTTCAAATAAAAAATATATGTTAAGTGTCTTGAAAAAAATATTTAAAATCAAAACAAAATCTGAAAAGGATATTGAACAAATTTTACCAATAGTTGAAGAAATCAACCAAATATACAACTCTCTGTCTTCCCTTACCAATGATGAATTGCGTCAAAAAACTATTGGGTTTAAAAAAAGAATACAGGATTACATCGCTCCTGAACAACAAAAAATTCAGGAAATAAAACAACAAATAGATGCTCATCCAGATATGGACATTACCGAAAAAGAAAAGTTGTTCAAGGAAATTGAAGCATTAGATAAAAAATCAGTTGAAAAAATTGAGGAAATTTTAGAAGAAATTCTGCCCGAAGCTTATGCTGTATTAAAAGAAACTGCCCGTCGTTTTACTGAAAATGAAACATTAGAAGTAACGGCTACTGATTTTGATAGACAATTAGCCAACGAAGGCAAAGATTTCATTACCATCAACGGCAATCAATCTATATGGAAAACCGAATGGAATGTAATGGGGCATCCTATTAAATGGAATATGATTCATTACGATGTGCAATTAATTGGCGGTATTGCATTGCATAGAGGAAAAATTGCCGAAATGGCTACGGGTGAAGGAAAAACATTAGTTTCTACATTGCCCATTTATCTTAATGCGCTTGCTGGCAGAGGCGTTCATTTAGTAACAGTTAATAACTACCTTTCTCGTCGTGACTGTCAATGGAATGGTCCTTTGTTTCAATTTCACGGACTTTCTGTAGATTGTATTGATAATTACGAGCCACACTCTCCAGAACGCAGAAATGCCTATCTATGCGATATAACTTATGGAACTAACAACGAATTTGGTTTTGATTATCTACGCGACAACATGGTTTCATCTCCCGATGAAATGGTGCAAAGAGGGCATCATTACGCTATTGTAGACGAAGTGGATTCGGTGCTCATTGACGATGCTCGTACCCCATTAATTATTTCTGGCCCAACTCCAAAAGGCGATAAACATGAGTTTAATGAATATAAACCCTATGTGGAAAAATTAGTGAATGCCCAAAAACAATATGTTCAAACCTGTTTAATAGAAGCCAAAAAATTATTTTCAGAAGGCAAAGAAAAAGAAGCTGGAGTGCCATTATTAAGAGCATACAGGGGATTACCTAAGAACACAGCTTTAATTAAATTTTTAAGTGAGCCCGGCGTAAAAACTCTCTTGCAAAAAACAGAGAACTACTACATGCAAGACCAGATGAAAGAGATGCACAAAATAGATCAGGAACTATTTTTTGTGATTGATGAAAAGAATCATCATGTAGAACTCACCGATAAAGGCATTGACTTTTTAAGTAATTTGGTGAATGATTCTAAATTCTTTGTTATTCCTAATGTAGGTGAAGAAATTGCAGAAATTGAAAAACAATATATTTCTCCCAAAGAAAAAGCACAAAAGAAAGAACAATTATTACAAGATTTTAGTTTAAAAAGTGAAAGAATTCACACTGTGAATCAATTACTCAAAGCATACACATTATTTGAAAAAGATGTAGAATATGTTATTGTAGATGGACAGGTAAAAATTGTAGATGAACAAACAGGCCGTATAATGGAAGGTAGAAGATACAGTGATGGATTGCATCAAGCAATAGAAGCAAAGGAAAATGTAAAAGTAGAAGCCGCCACACAAACTTATGCTACTATCACATTGCAGAATTATTTCAGAATGTATCACAAACTGGCAGGTATGACGGGTACTGCCGAAACAGAAGCGCAAGAGTTCTGGGATATTTACAAATTAGATGTAATGGTTATTCCAACACACAAGCCCGTTATCAGAAAGGACTATGAAGATTTAGTATATCGTACTAAAAGAGAAAAATACAGTGCTGTTATCAATGAAATAGAAAAATTAGTAAAAGAAGGAAGACCCGTGTTGGTAGGTACTACATCGGTTGAAAATTCTGAAATATTAAGCCGAATGCTCAAATTACGCGGCATCAAGCACAATGTTTTAAATGCCAAGCATCATCAAAAAGAAGCAGAAATAGTGGCAGAAGCAGGAAAAGCAGGCACTGTAACTATAGCCACTAATATGGCTGGTCGTGGTACAGATATTAAATTAGGTCCTGGTGTAAAAGAAGCGGGTGGATTAGCCATCATTGGTACAGAAAGACACGAATCTCGTAGAGTAGACAGACAATTACGCGGTCGTGCAGGAAGACAAGGCGACCCCGGTAGTTCTCAATTTTTTGTTTCATTAGAAGATGATTTAATGCGTTTGTTTGGAAGCGAGAGAATAGCGGCACTTATAGACAGAATGGGCGGATTAGAAGAAGGAGAGCCCATTCAGCACTCTATGCTTTCAAGGTCTATTGAAAGAGCGCAAAAGAAAGTAGAAGAAAACAACTTTGGTATTCGTAAAAGATTGATAGAATATGATGATGTAATGAATGCTCAAAGAGAAGTTATTTATTCCCGTCGTAGAAATGCCTTGTTTGGCGATAAATTAAGTATTGATATTGCCAATATGTTTTATGACACAATAGATAATCTGGTATCTACTTATCATCCATTGAAGAATTACGAAGAATTGAGTTTAGATTACATTCGCATATTTGCAATGGAACTACCTGTGAGCGAACAGGAATTTAATCAAATGAATATTCAATCGCTTTCAGAAAAATTATTCAATGAAACCTATAAATATTACACACAAAAGAAAAATCAAATAGCAGAGCAAATTTCTCCATTTATTAAAGATGTTTACACCAATCCAGATAATAAATTTGAAAATATCCTCTTTCCTTTTACGGATAAAACTAAAACTTTGCATGTGGTAAGCAATCTGAAAAAAGCTTATGAAACACAAGGCAAAGATGTATTACTCACACTTGAAAAAATGACCGTTCTGTCTATGATTGATGAAGCATGGAAAGAACATTTAAGAGAATTGGACGACCTAAAACAATCGGTTCACAATGCAGTGTATGAACAAAAAGACCCATTGGTAATTTACAAAATAGAATCATTTAATTTATTCAAACAAATGATTGATAATACCAATAAAGAAATTGTATCATTTTTAATGAAATCAAATTTACCCGTTGAAGAAGAAACTCATCAGGTAAAGCAAGCACAATTTGTTCAGAATATACCACAGCAAAGAAAAGAACGACTGGTAGAAAGCAGAGCCAATGAAAACGGACAAGCACCCGCTCAAAAGCCCAAGCAGCAACCTATTAAAGTAGGTGAAAAAATTCGTCCCAATGACCCATGCCCCTGTGGAAGTGGTAAGAAATACAAAAAATGCCACGGCGCAGGTGTGTGAATGGATATTTTTCACTCATCTTTTCTTTTCAAATATGCCTTTATTCTTTGTTTTTTAGTAGGATATTTTTTATAATAGTAACCTATTGTGTAATATAATCCATCTTTTTCGTAAAAGAAAAAGTGCGCACTCTTATATGATTGTGTTTCTTTGTCGTATTTATATAATTCAATATTTTTACCTACACACTTCCATTTTCCTGTTGTAGTATCACAACCATAAGAAATATAGGTAGAGTCACAATTCAAAACAACTACTAACTTAGGAGGTGTAGATCCTCTAAATTCAATGCCTTTGAAGTAATAATAATAAAGTATTTTAAAGATGGAAGGAGCGTAAGTATAATACGCTCCACAAACACTATTCTTATTTTTACTCTCTACCTTTGCTTCCTGACATTGGTCAAAAAACAGAACGCTATAAATCAGAATTGTTGAAGTCACTACGAATTTGGGCAATACTTTTATTTTCATATTTTTGAATTTAGTTGGGAAATTTAGACAAGATATTTCAGATTTTAATTTTATTTAATTACAAGTGAATTTACACATAACAACTTTTGCAAACTTTATTAGAAGAAATACAACAAAGCAGGGAAGAAAGAAAACTAATGATGGATTTAATTAAAAAATGGATAGAAACAAAATAAACAGATAATTACATTTATCTCATCAATAATATCGTCATCACAGCACATAATATTCCCAGCCAGTTTATCCATTTCAATTTTTCCTTAAATAATAATACACCAACCAATGCAGAAACAATCACATTACTTAAATTCAATATCATAAATATTTGTCCGCTTGGAAATATCTTGCTGTTCAGTGCCTGAATAATAAAAAACAAATTGTAATAATTAGGCACGCCTAATGACAATCCAAGCAAAATAGTACTTTTCCAATCAAATAAGGTCTGATAATAAAATTTTTTTCCTGTTTGTTTGTCAGCAGGAATTATTTTAAGATAAGCCCAACCGGTTATAAATGCAAAAGCATAAACAAAACTTGTGAATACTAATTGTTGTGTGTCAGTTTGCACTACTGTTTTATTGGCTAAATTAATCAATGTATCTACCACTCCACTACCCACAAATACCAGCATTGGAAAAATAATAAATTTGTTTTGTTTCAACTGCAGTGAGTAATCTGCATAACTTACAAGGTACACTGAAATAAGTGCTAATAACAATCCCACCCAATGCATTACTTGCATAGGTTCATTAAACAATATAAAAGCAGAAATAACTGGAAATATTAAACTCATTTTATTAGCCACTGCAGCTACCGACATACCGTAATATCTGGTGGTTTGTGCTATCCAGTAAAATACTGTGATAAATAAAATACCTTCTATAATAGTAATTCCCCATGCAGCAGCACTTAAATGTATTTCAGCATCTGGTAAAAAAATCCACTTATTAATCAATCCGCAAACAAATGCAGAAAAATAATTCAACATTAAAGCATAAAATGTATGCACTTTATATTTCTCAAACAATCGTAAAATCAATAACATCAATACACTTGTAATCGTTGCCAGAACAATAAAAATCATAATTGAAAAAATATAATACCGCGTGAATGTAGAGAATTTATAGTGAATACTCACTTTGAAAAAAGAGTAGGATGACAAGCATCTTCGGATTGTCCGCTAAAGGCGGAAAAGCATCTGAAATCACTTCGCGTCCTTTGCGGCTTTGCGAGATAAATTTTTTTATGTTGAACACAGTGAGCATCTATTCATTAGACCATACACTTGCAATCTGCATTTAATTTTTAATTGTATTAAAACATTTTCTTGCAAACTTTCTTATAGCAATGCCTGTATACTTTGGATTTTCAAGCAAACCATAATGCCCATCGTATTCTAAAAATAAACACTCTTTATTCTGAATAAGTTCGCATTGTTCAAGCAATATATTATATGGTAACACATTATCATATTTTCCAATAATCATCATTATTGGAAATGGGCTTTCTTTTAATATACGAATATAAGATTGTCTGTCACGCATACCTATGAGTGCTGCTATAATGCCCTGCACAGGTGTTTGCAAAGCCACTCCGGTTGCTAATAGTATTTCTTCTTTTAAGTATTTGATGTTCTTTTTAGAAAACAAATTTTTAATCATTGGGCGAATAAAAAGTGATGGATTATTCTTTACAATTTGAATAGCACGATTTCTGTCTTTCTTTTTTTCTTCACTATCTGGATATGCTGTGGAATGAAATAAACACAAGCCCTTCAGCATTTCTGGATATTTTTGTGCAAATGCAAGTGAAACATAGCCGCCCATACTATGTCCAATCATCACACATTTTTTTATTTTGAAATATTTCAATACTTGATGAACAGCATCTGCCATTAGTTCCATACTATGAGCATAACCAAAACAATCGCTCTTTCCGTGTCCGGGCAAATCAATGGCAATGACTTTAAATGATTTTGATAATATAGGAATTACATGTTTCCAAACTTCTACACTGCCTAAAAATCCATGTAATAGGACTATACACCTGCCCTTTCCTTCTGAAACACAGTGAATATTACCTTTTAAGAATGAAATTTGATGATGCCTCATTTATACTTCTGCTTCTTTTTTCACAGAAAAATATTTTCCCAGATTTCCAAAATATTCCAGAATGTTTTTGAACACATCAAAATATAAAGTTATCCATAAAATAAGGGTCATCAACCAGATAACAGCAGTATTAAAATAAAGGGTATCAATATACATTCCTAAAAACTTTTTTCTTGGTGCATAAAATTGCGCTCCACCAAAATTAGAATCTTCGGGGTCGTAGAATACAAGGTCTATTCTTCTGATTAATTTTCCGTCTTTTTCCATACATCTTTCTCCGCTAATATCATTGCTGTTGGTAACTAATTGATTCAACGCTTCATTTTCATTATCTTCTTCTAATTTGATGAATGCTTCTTTTTCTTTGGGTGTAGTTTGCATAGAGCGGGCTTTTTCATCTTTCTTTTTTCTTGCAATATTTTCAAGGTCAATATAATAATTGTTTAAATCAAATAAATAAGTGCGAATGTTATTAATTACTTCAGAACTTATAGTGTTGATAGATAATGCCTGAATTTCTTCAATATTAAATGGATACGGCACTTTGCTTTTCATCTTTTCATTTTCTTTCAATATTTCATTTTTTACTAATTGAATATCTTGCATCAATATTGATTGATTGCTATTTTTATCTTTCAGTTCATCTTCTATTTTAGTAAGTTTATTTTGCAATTTAGGTATCCAGTATACTTTTTTGTATTGGGCATTACTGATAACTTTATCATAAGGATAAAAATGTTTTTCAAAATTATTATTCTTGAATTGATTGACAGCCAGTGCTTCATAAGCCCATCTGCTGGTCATCACTTCACCACTCCATGGAACAGAACCCGGTTGAGTGAGCAATGGATTAAGTTTGTCAAATTTTACTATTACTCCACTTAATATTAATTGTGGAATAATCAAAAATGGCACTGAAATATAAATGGTAACAACACTATTAAACGTCGCAGAAATATTTAAACCCAACATATTAGCAAAACAAGATGTGGAAAATAAAACAAGCCAATAATCGGTGAATAAGCCATTAATACCTAAAATATTATTTCCTACCAAAATAAATGTGAGTGTTTGCACAGCAGATAATGCAAACATAATAACCACTTTGCTCATCAAATAAGACCCTTTGCTTAAGTTTAAAAATGCTTCTCTTTTTCTAATTTTTCTGTCTCTGATAATTTCTTCTGCACTTACCATCATCCCAATAAACAAAGCCACTACTACTGCCATAAATAAATACGCAGGCACATTATCATTTTCTCTGAAAATATAACCTTTACCTGTATCCACATCTGTATTGTAATACCTTATCAAAAAAGATAATATAAACGCTAATGCGGGTGCTTCCAGAAAGTTGATGAGCAAATATTGTGTATTGGTTAATTTGCTTTTGACATCACGGGTTAATAACACTTTGAATTGCTGAAATTTATTGGGGATTTTAAAGATGGCTTCAGGAATATCTTTGAAATGTTCTTTTGCACGAATGTATGTTTCTATCAATTCTTTGTAATATTTATTCCATTCGGCAGGTGAAATTTTTCTCTTCTTGGTTAAATTACCATACTCATCTAACACTTTGCTTTCAATAATATTAAACACTTGCTCGGGATTGACATTCCCACAATGCGGACATTCTGTTTCTTCTGCATTAGCATGATTGATTAATCTTTTGAAATAAGAAACAGAATCTACAGGATTACCATAATACACTAAATAACCACCTGTATCTAAAATGATGAGTTTATCAAACATTTTGAAAATATCAGATGAGGGCTGATGAATCACTACAAAAATTAATTTGCCTTTTAAGGTCAATTCTTTGAGTAAGTCCATGATATTTTCAGAGTCACGGGAAGAAAGCCCTGATGTAGGCTCATCTAAAAATAAAACAGAGGGTTCTCTGATTAATTCCAATGCAATGTTTAACCTTTTTCTTTGTCCGCCAGAAATGGTCTTTTCAAGAGGTGAGCCAACTTTTAAGTTAGAGGTTTCAGACAAACCTAAATCCGATAATAAAGCATCACATTTCTTTTTTATTTCATCATCACTCAAATTACCAAAACACAACTTGGCATTGTAAAATAAGTTTTCAAATACTGTTAATTCTTCAATCAACAAATCATCTTGTGGCACATGACCTATTAAACCTTCAATTTTTTCGGGCTCTTGATGAATATCAATGCCATTGATAATAACTTTTCCTTTGGAAGGTTTTTCACTGCCGTTTAACACATTCATTAAAGTAGATTTTCCTGCTCCCGAACCGCCCATTATTCCAACAAGCGTGCCGCTTTCTTCAAAAAGATTAATATCTCTTAAACCAATTTTTCCATTCTTAAATTTATATTCTACATCATTGACTTCAAATGTGATTTTAGAAGAATGAATGTCAGCAAGGTATCTGCTAATAATATCGCTGTAATAAATGGGCTTAATTTTAGAACTTCTTAAAGAAGAGCCGTGCGTGAGCACATACACTCTGTTTTTATCTATTGTTTGTCCATTTAACTGAATATCAACTTCGCCAAATACTCTTAATATGTAAAGATTAACCGTTTCAATTCTTAATATTCTGATTTCTCCATTAGTAATATTTTCATTAAATAAAAATTTAGCACGGGTTGCCTGATGATTGATTTGATGGCTGATAATCAAAAAATCTTCTGAATCGGGAACAACTTCAATGCCTTGTTCTACAAAGTGTTTAATGTTTTCAAAGTCCTTTCTATCAATATTAAAGGTTTCTGCAACGGTTTCAACAAATTCTAATTCCTGCTCACTGATTTGATTAGATGAATGAATAAACTCTAAGAGTCGGACAAGTACTACAAACTTTTGTGTTTGCTCCAACTCTTCATTGATTTGAGAGCAAATCTTCAAAATTTTTACCGAGTTCAGAGCAGTTTTTTTGGCTGCACCTTCTTTTTTTTGACTGACCTGATGATATTGTTCAAGATATTCATCAAATATCTTTAAATATTTTTGTACTTGTTCTTCGTTTAATTGTTGCCTTAAATAGGATTGTACAATATTTCTACCTGTGTTAGTAATACCATCTACCTTTGCGATAATGGCAAACATCTGCATCAGGGCTCGCAATATCTGTTCGCTCATAGAGTTAATGATTTAATAAATAATTAGCCATTTCTTTTATTTGCTGACTTTCCTTTTTAGAAAGTGTAATGATAGATTGATTGCCCACTAAAATTTCAGAAATGCCTTCATTGGCAAGAGTAGTTTTCAAATAGTTGGGTGGAAGCAATAATACAAAAAATAAATAATTGTTTTCCTGAAAAACTTTCCAATCCTTTTTATAGTATGATTTATTACCTGATTTAATTTCTATTTCTGTTTTAGAATTTTCAACAGGATGAGAAAATATAGTATCTTTTTGTTGTTCAAAAGTGACTTTTAAATAATGACCAGAAGAATGTTTAATAAAATACACTTTTTGTTCTTTATGCGATAAAGATAAGTGTTTGCATTCTACTTTATTTTGAGAATCTATCAATGGAATAAAAAGCGACTGCTCTTCAAATTGAAGTGTGCTTTGTGCTAATATAAAAACAGGAGATAATAAATTTAGAAAAAACAAACTACTACTTATCCATACTGCTTTCAGCAACAGCATTACATATTATTTTTGTTTGAAGCCGATAAGCAGCACGGCACATCCAGATCCTGGATTTCTATCAGGGTCTAATTGTGCTTCAATAATAACATCTATAGTACTTTTAGATTTAAAGTCCCAATATGGGGCATTTCTATAATTTTGATTAGTAAATAATACATTTCTGTCTTTATCTAATACTCTGAAAATTAAATTTCCATCTTTCAATCCACTGCATGCTGCAAAGCGATAAATAGTTTCAGCAAACATAGTGGTGTGAAATTCTGCGGTCTCTTCTGCATTGAGCAACATCGCTCTGTATTGCTGCCCGTCAGAGATATAATTGTTAGTTATATGTTTTACACATAAGTTGGCTATGGTATCACATTGAGAAAAAGTGTAGTAACTGATACCCATCAATAATGCTGTATTTAAGATGATTTTTTTCATATTGAAATGATTTATAGGTTTATGAAGCAGAATTAGTAATTTTGTTTCTGAGAGATTGAATCTTTTCTATAATATTTTTGAAAACATCATCACTCATAATTAATTCATTAGTGCTATTAATGTAAGTAATTTTGCGAGTTGTATCAGTAGTAGGTTCAGCAAATTGATATTTAAATTCCACTTTTTCATATAATGCAGCAATGTCTTTTAATGATGCTAATAAGTCCGTTTGGTCAGGGGCATTTAATGTAATGAGTTGAACCAAATTATTAACAGTTAGTTTTTGTTCAGCAATTCTTCTTTTAATTTCATCGTTATTTTTTGCTTTGTATGATTCAATAGCAATATTCATACTTTCTAACCAACCGCCTAATAAGATTAATGAACTTATATCCATTCTTTTATTATTTTTCAAATAGTTATCACTTGCTCTGTATGCCACGCCTACTAATACAACTAAACTATCTTTATTGCTCAGGTTATTTTCAAATCTTTTAAATGTTTTTTCATCAAATGCAGAAGATACACCTAATTTATCTGCTAATTGTTTGATAGAGCCCAGGTAGGTTAATGCTTCCTGTGTTTGATTATACATACTCACATAACCAAGATCTGCACCATAAATACCTAATGCCAGAGCACGAGTAGCATCAGTATTAAAGGTATTAACCTTATTAGAAGCAAAGAGAATACCTTTATTAAAGGGCAATCCTAATTTTTGAATCAACATAGCAGTTTGAATAGGAGATGGAATACTGAATAATTGACCGCCTACATTTAGCACTCCCGATTTAATAGTATCCTGCGTTTCAACAATTTGTTTTTCTTGTTGTTCTTCTTTGCTGCCACCACATGCACCAAGCATTGCAGTGATAACAATAACGGAGAAAATTTGAATGGTAGTTTTTTTCATTTTCTTATTTTTTGCTTGCAAGTTAAATAAATTTATTCTTATTGTGCAAATTTTATTTTTATGAAACCCAAATTCTTTCATTTATAGATTTTTCATTACGATTAGACCCATCCGCCGAAAAGGGGACATGCTCGTCATGTTGAACGCAGTGAGGCATCTTTATTTAGGGCAGAGATCATTCGCTTCGCTCATGATGACAATTGTTTTAATTTTTTCATACCTCTCCTCTGGCGGAAGGATTTTGTCATGTTTAATACAGGGAAACATATCGCTCTGGAGCTTAGATTCTTCGCTTCGCTCAGAATGACAGACATTTTAAACCTGTCATGTTGAACGGAGTGAAACATCTGAAATTGAACGGAAGTATAAGTTCCTTCGCTACGCTCATGATGATAAATATTTTTACTTTGTCATGCTTCTCCGCCAAAGGCGGAGAAGTGTCTATCAGATTTTTTGTTACAAACTACTTCTAACACACAAATTCGTTTTACAGAACAAGATTAGTATAACATTGTTTCATTTTTGTCTATTTAAGAGAGAATTTTAAGAAAAGTTTATTATTAGCATTTAAATTAAAACATTTACTTTTGCACTGATGAAAAAATGGGGAAAAATATTTTGTTTAGGATTATTATTGATATGGTTCAATGTGTGCTGGGCTCAAAATGATGAAATGGTAAATGGAAACAGAAAACCCAAAATTTGGAAAAAGTGGAGACACAAGGAAAGATTTAATAGCGAACCATTTAATCCCTACTTGAAAAAGAAGAAAAAGGACTTGCCATCTGCTCAAATGTCTAAACAAGACAAAAAAGAATTAAGAAGACAAAAAAGATTGGCTAAAAAGCAAATGCGTAAAAATAAAAAAGCATATCTCAAGAATTAAGATAATGTATTCTGTTTTATCTTTGTTTGAAACTAATCCACCTGAAAATGCTGAAATCATTGTATTTACTGAAAACATTACTAACAGATTAATTTATGTGTTAGATTTTTTGATAAAAAGACAATGGCAAAAGAACTACATCATTACAAGTGATATTGAGATTTTCAAATCATCAGATAAATTAAAAATTAATTATTCTACAAAGATATTTGATAATGCAGTGAATGTGTATCCCTTGAATTTATTGAATTCCAGAGGTATTGATAAAAAATTAAAACCTGATTTTAGTGTAAATAAAAATTTTTATTACAAAGAAGATATTTTTTCCAAAATATTTTTTCATATTTCAAGATATGAAGAATGGAAAAAAAATTTTACACCTGATGCACATCAAAGATTTGAGCCTAATGTTTCTATTCATCAATACAATTTGAAAATTCCATTTGTAGATGTATCCATTGCAGAGTTCAAACAATTTATTCAAAGTATTTACCCTGCTTTTTCTGTGTCCTATTTTTACAAGGAAATTCTGACTTTTGATTTAGATAATATTTTAGCGTTCAAAGGCAAATCATTTTTAAGAACATCAGGAGCATTGATTAAGCATATTTTGAAACAGGAGTTTTTGCTGTTGAATGAAAGAATTAAAACCATTTTGAAAATGCAGGAAGACCCATTTGTAGAAGTTTATCGCTTTATCAAAAATATTGCTCAACAGAAAGAAGTAATATTTTTTGTGTTGTCAAAAAATGGCACTTCGTTTGATAGAGCCGCTGACATTCAACATCCTGATACTAAAAGCATTTTGAATGATATCAAATCATTTGCATATATTGGTTTGCATCCATCATATTATTCATTTAATAATATTGAAACAATAAAACAAGAAAAACATTTGCTTGAAAGCGTGATAAACGAAACTATATTTTCTTCACGACAACATTATTTGAGAATGGATATTACACAAACACCTCCATTGCTTCTCAAATGTGGAATATTGATGGACTTTACAATGGGCTTTGCTTCTTATGCAGGATTTAGAGCAGGCACAAGTTATCCGTTTTTTTATTATGATTTTGATAAAGAAGAAGTAAGTTCTTTGTTATTAGTGCCTTTTTGTGCAATGGATGGAGCATATTTTAATTATCAAAAAACTTCTGTTGACAAAGCAGTGCAGGATATAGAACAATTAAAGCAAAGCATTAAAAATGTAGGTGGATACTTTATTCCATTATTTCACGAAATCACTTTATCACCTTTGTTTAATAAAGATGCTCTTCAATGGAGGGCGTTGCTGATGAAATAGCAAACAAAAAATTTTTTCTACGCTTTCTTTAATTTTTGGGCGATTTGAAAGTATTTATTAAACATTATTTGATTGCCTTGTTGGGCGTAAGAATTAGCAATACTTGTTAGTAATTTTACAATTACATCTGCATTGGAGCAAGGCGTAAAATAAGTAGATTTCTGAGGAATGTGCATTTGTGAAAGAAATTCTTTAATATCTTCCTTTTGTAACAAAGTGCCTTTACTAAATGGATTGATGTAAAACAAAGTGGCTTCCTGCAAGGAAGAAGTACTGGCATCGTATAAATTAACACTATCATTAATATAGGAAAGAATCAGATAATCGGGGATATTCACACCAAATATAGGTAATTTTAATTTTTGTGCAAGCAATAAATACAGAATGCCTAATGAAATATTATTACCTTTTTTATTTTCTAAAACATAATGCAGGTAATTGTTTTGAACAGCGTGATAATTCGCAATATTGGGAGAAAATTGATGCACATCATATAAGATATGATTGATGATGGCTATTTCTTCAATAGCAGTTAAATCCTCCGCAAATTCTATCCACACATCTTTTTTTATCTGTTCAATTTTTTTGTCTAAATATTCTAAAGTAATTTCGGAGTATTGAAAATGATTGATTTTCCATACCGCATACAATAAATCTTCTTGTTGATGATATTTCCAATGAATCAATTCTTTGGTCAATTCATTTAAATGAATATCTTCTATAATATCTTCTAATCTTTGCACTAACAATTTATTCATTGCATTGTTCCACATCTCTTCAAGATATGGTAATGCTACAGGCCCTAATAACAATAATTGCTGTTTGACTTCTGAAAATATATTTTCATCAGGGTCATCAATCAGTTGAATGAGTGCCTGAATTTTTTGGGGTTTTATTTTTTTAGGTGGTTGCATAATGCCCACAAATATAAAGTATAAGTGGGCGCATTTTGAGTATGAGAAAAATTTTTTACTAACAGAATTATGTTAGTTTTTCAAGACAGGTAACTATCAGTTTATCAACACTTTCGGTGTAATTTTTAGTAAATTGCTTTTTAATACGATTAGCAATAATCACACAGGCAGTTACGCATTGATGGCCTAATGCTTTGCCCAAACCATATAAGGCAGATGTTTCCATTTCAAAATTGGTAATGCGATGTCCATTATATTCAAAGGAAGTTAATTTATCGTTCAAATCGGGCATAGCAGCGGCAAGTCGTAATTGTCTGCCTTGTGGTCCATAAAAGCCCGGAGCAGTGGCAGTAATGCCAAAATGCACATTGGGCATATTTTGAAACAATTGTATCAATTCTTCATCGCCGCTTACGCAATAAGGATAGGGCAGAGTATGGAGCCATTGAGTGTGTTGCATAAATGCTTTTGAAATATCGTGATGATAGATATTTTTATTAACCTGGTAGAAATTGAGCAAGCCATCTAATCCAAGTCCGTGTGTGCTGATAACAATATCATTAACATTAATGTAAGTTTGCAAAGCCCCGCTGGTACCTAAACGAACGATTTTTAAAATTCTTTTGTCAGGTTTTATCATTCTGGTTTGAGGGTCTATATTGACAGCCGCATCCAGTTCAGTGAGGACGATATCTATATTATCAGTGCCAATGCCAGTGGATAATACGGTGATGCGAGTGTTATTAAAATAGCCTGTGTGGGCTACAAACTCTCTGTGTTCAGATTTTAATTCAATTTTAGAAAAGTATTTGCTAATAGCGGCGACGCGATTTTGGTCGCCTACCACAATGACTGTGTCTGCAATTTCATCATTATTAAGGTTAATATGATATAAACGATTTTTTTCAGTGAGAATAAGTTCAGATGCTTCCAATGCCTTCATAAAAAATTTTTGGGCAATATAAGGATTTTTATGGAGAGAGATTTATGTGAAGATAAAGTATAAGTAAAAAGTAAGTTATGAAAAAATATATCACGCAAAGCCGCAAAGGACGCGAAGTAAATTGAGATGTTTATCCCCAACGAAGTTGGAGGATTTCACTTCGTTCCGCCTACAGCGGACAAGATGCTTCACTGCGTTCAGCATGACAACTTTTGTCATCCTGATCCGCCAAAGGCGGAGAAGGAACTAAAAAGCAGTATCGGGATATAGATACTTCACTTCGTTCAGTATGACAAAATGTTTCACTTCGTTCAGTATGACAAGAGGAGCGTTACATTGGGCATGATAGGTTAAAAATATTTGTCATCCTGATCCGCCAAAGGCGGAAAAGGAACTGAAATAATGAGGTGTTTATCTCCAACGAGTATCTGTTTAGCGCATAATATTTGTTTAGATTGCAGTTGGCTTTAGCCAACTGACTTGATAAAATATAATAATTACAATGGCTTCAGCCACATTTTATAGTATCTTTAAATTCTAAACAATGTGGCTAAAACCCGATATTATTGGAATTCAAACACTCACCCGACTGAAGTCGGGTGCTATTAAAATAAAAACCACGCTAAACACATACATAGATTTTATACAACCAATACTTACTTTTTAATATCTGTTTCTTTTATTTCAACAACAATGTGAAGTTTGCTATGGTCTTGTTCAAGCAAATCCATTTCGGGGATATAGTAAGGAAAACGAATGGTATCGCCTGAATGATATGCATTATTTTTCAAGTAAGAACAGCAACCTACATTAAAAGTATTATTGCTTACAAATACACGATGTATTTTCCATATCTTATTAGCAGGCACAATTAAAGGTGAAGAGAAATAAACATTTTTTACAATCAGAATTGTATCATTAGCAATATGAGGGGTTTGAGAAAATAACGAAAATGAAAATAAAACTGACCAAAAAAGTAAAGACCTTATTACCATTTACGGAGCTACATTAAATTCTATAACTGATAGAAAATCACCTGAACATTCAGTCCTTAAAGTAGTCCCAGCTGGTAACCATAAAGGGAAATGACTATTTGGACCATAATTATATGTTTGATTATATGGGAATCCACATAAAATTCCGTTAACATAAAACCCATGATGGTAATTAGATGCACCACATCCTGTACCAGGACCAGAAACATAATATCCTCCCTGTGAGTATGCTTCCACTTTCCACACCTTGTTAGCAGGCACGGTCATTGTAGTTACACCTACCAATAATACCTGATTAAAATACAAATTATTAGTTTGGCTAAAACCCTTGTGGATTGTCAGAGAAATCCCTACAATTAAAATTCCATTTAAAATTGCTTTTCTCATAATTGTATGTCTTTATTTGTTTAAAATCCATCACAGGTAAAACAATGAGAATTTTTTCCACCTCCACCACCAGAGCCAGTTGCTAATTGCACCCATTGAGTGCCATCCCAATAATAAAAGCCCGCAGGGGTAAGTCCGCCACTGCCTGTATTCCATACCAATAATGACTTGGCAGGAGAAGGTATGGTAGTTACATCTGTAGAAGAAGTAAGGGCTACACGAGGTATTAATAAACCTTTGGTATCTCCACCTGTATTGGCATTTCCATTGCCTACATCCAATAAAGCACTGTTATCAGGTGGCATGCCCGTAGAATTAATAGCAATATTTTGAGAGCAGAGATGGGTTGCTATAAAAAGTGGGAGTAAGAAAAAGAGAAACCGCATAGCGTTCATTTTTTCTTGTTTTTTTTATTATCATCATTGTTTTTATTTAATTCTGGTAATGAACCTTTTAGATATACATAAAATAGTAGTAAATTATGCTCTATAGTTTGAGGAATAATTTCATTTTGAATTTTTTTATCATAGGTAGCAGTGATATTTTGCTTATCAGTTTCAATATAAGCAAAAAATAATTTGTATTTGCCTTTTAATGGATTAGATAAATTCAGATTGTCTTTAATATACTTATATTTTTCCAAATTACATATTTTATTCGCTCCCCAATGCCCACGTCCATTAGATATAGCGGTTTTGAATTTTTTTAATCTCTCTCTTATTTCTCCTGATGCCCCAATGTAAAATATATTATCATTTTTAAAGTCAATAGCACTTGCCCCACCCGTTTTAGTAATAGAAATTAAGTAAACTCCGCTAACATTAGGCACTTTTTCTAATTCTTCATCACTCATTAATATCCACGATTTACGCTCAATTCTTATTATTATTTTTCCAATTTCTTTGAACAATGCACTCAAAGATGAACTTAATTTAGAATTTGAAGAATTTTTGTTTTTCTGCATAATCTTATATTTTCTCACAAATCTAAACAATAAATCCATTTTCTTACAAGTGGAAAAATACTCTTTTTAGGTAGAATGATAGACATTTTGTATTATTGCAACAAAAAAATATGAAAAAAGAAAAAATATTGGTTTTGAATAATCCTGATGTGGTATATGAAAACATCAGGAAAATAAGACAAATGCGAGAAATTAAACAAGAAGAAATAGCAAGGGCATTGGGTATTAATCAAAAACATTATTCTCGTATAGAAAGAGGAGAAGTAGATATTACATTTAGAAGATTATGCGAAATTGCTAATTTCTTTCAAATAAAAGTGCAAATACTTATCAATGCAGAAGAAATGAAGATATTTCAAAATATCAATCAACTTAATAGAGGCGGAAATTATTATAATTACAATGCCACCGATATACAAGAAGTGAAAGCATTATATGAACGATTAATCAAAGAAAAAGACGAAACCATTGAATCGCTTAAAAGTTTAGTAAAAGAGATGAAAAAGAATACTAAGGATTAGAGATATAAATGCAATTGTGTTTTAGATGTTTCACTTAGTTCCGCCTATGGCGGACAAGATTATTTATCTCGCAAAGACGCAAAGCCGCGAAGTAGTTTCAGATGCTTCACTGCGTTCAGTATGACAATCTTCCTTTGGCGGACAACAAATTTTTCTTACATTATTTTATCCTTCCCTTACTTCCAAAACTTCAAAACATTTTTTATCGCCTTCTGTTCCAATTAATTCTGCTTGTATTTCTACAAGACCCATTTGTTTAATTTGTTCTTTGTTTAAAGGATGTTTTACATACCATCTATCTTCATCGTTCATAATTTCTATTCCCTTACCGCCTACAATTTGATGCAGTTGCTTTTGTGTAAGAAATAATATGCCTTCTTCTTCCTCTTCTGTTTCAGGGATTAGAATTTCTCCATATACTTTTAATTTAGGAACATCGGGCTTATACTTAAATGGTAATACTTCTGTGTTTTGTTCAATGTATTCAATGTTAATTAAATGAATTTCACTCATAGTTAAATTTTTTATTAAATGTAAATTAAAAATGTCCTCTCATTTTAATGCCTAACTGCAATTTTTCCAATGCAGTAATGTATGCCGCAATTCTCATAGTGGTTTTGTATTTTTGATAATTTTGCCATACTTTTTCAAAAGCAATTTTCATTTTCTCATCATGCTTTTGATTTACTTCTTCTTCTGTCCAATAGTATCCCATTTTATTTTGTACCCATTCAAAGTAGGAAACAGTAACTCCACCGCTATTAGCCAATATATCGGGCACTACTATAATGCCCTTATCTTTTAAGATAGGGTCTGCTTCGGGTAATGTAGGACCATTAGCCCCTTCTACAATGATTTTACATTTGATATTCTCAGCAATTTCTTGAGTAATAACATTTTGGAGAGCGGCAGGTACTAATAAATCACAAGGTAGGGTAAGTAATTCTTCATTTGTAATTTTAGTAGCATTTTTATATCCTTCTAATGATTTATTGTTTTTGGCTACATAATTGAGTGCATCTTGAACATCAATACCTTTTTCATTGTAATATCCGCCACTCGCATCTGCAATGGCAATGATTTTGATGCCCTGTTCTGCCAATAAACGGGCAGCATGAGAACCTACATTTCCAAAGCCCTGTACAACGGCAGTAGATTTTTTAGGGTCAATGCCTAATTTATTTAATGCTTGCAAAGCATTAATCATTACACCCCTTCCGGTAGCTGCCTCTCTTCCAAGCGAACCGCCAAGTCCGACGGGCTTTCCAGTAATTACACCGGGTGAATCCTCTCCTGTTATTTTATTATATTCATCTAAAATCCAAGCCATTTCACGGGCGCTGGTGCCCATATCTGGTGCGGGTATGTCTTTATTCACTCCAAAAATATCTTTCATTGCCTTGGCGTATGCACGGGATAATCTTTCTAATTCGCCTTCACTCATTTTTCTGGGGTCGCATTTGATGCCACCTTTTGCACCACCATAAGGCAAATCGGCTACAGCACATTTAAAGGACATCCACGCTGCAAGGGCTTTTACTTCATCTGCATTGACATCCATAGCATAACGAATACCCCCTTTGGAAGGTCCTAAATGTGTGCTATGAATAACACGATATGCTTCAAATACTTCCACCTTGCCATTGTCCATCATAATGGGCAAACTAACTTTGATTTCTTTTTGAGGATGCTTTAATACATTAGTGATAGATTCAGGCAAATTCATGAGTTGAGAAGCCACATTGAGTCGTGCTAACACCGCTTCATACATACTTTGATGAGCGGATTGAGTTGTAGTGCTCATAAAAACATTTTTTATTTAAACCCGCAAATTAACATCAAATTATTTGTTTTAGCAAAAAAATACTTTCAATTAAGTTTGAGAGAATATTATTACATTTAAGCCAAAAAAATATGAAAAAGAATATTAACACTGCATTAAACGAACAGGTAGCATTAGAAGCAGCGTCTTCACATATCTACTTATCAATGGCATCATGGGCAGAAAGAAATGGTTTTCAGGGAGTGGCTAATTTTTTATATCAACATTCAGACGAAGAAAGAATACACATGCTCAAGTTGATTAGATTTATTAATGAAAGAGAAGGAAATGCTATCATTCCTGCTATTCAGCAACCCAAAGCCAATTATAAAAATCTATCAGAAATATTTCAAAGTATTTTAGAGCATGAAATTCATGTTACCAATGAAATCAATAAATTGGTGGAAATTACCTTAAAAGAAAAGGACTTTACTACACATCATTTTTTGCAATGGTATGTAAGTGAGCAATTAGAAGAAGAAGCATTGGCAAGACAAATCAACGATAAATTGAAATTGATTGGGAATGATAAAATGGGTTTGTATATATTTGACAGAGATTTAGGAAGTATGCGAACTAATGAAAGCCAAGATGCAGAAAAGAAATAGGTATTAAATCTAATACTTTCGTTTGGAAAAAACACTATTGCCGCGCACTCTGTTTTTGGATCTTTGTTTATTAATTCGTGCCTGAAGTTTATCTTTAAATACTTTGTTTTTAGTTCTGAATCTATGAAAAAGAGAGTGGTCTGTTTTGTGCGAACCGGGTGTTTTATGATAAACCCAGCCACCCGCAGTGACCTTTTCACCGCTGAATAATCGGGCTAAAAACCCTTTCTTGTGATGTTTTGATTTTGCAAAAGCATTGGCATTTCCTTTGCTTTTTTGAAAAAGATGGAAACCACCGCTTCTTTGATTGCGATGTTCTCTCTTTTTTCCGCCTGATTGTGCAGAAACAGAAAACACTATCAACAGACCTGCTATAATCAATAAATACTTTTTCATTGAAGTATTAAATGTTAATTAGAAATTACAAAGATAAGGATAATTTTTTAAATGAAACAAAAAAAATATCAACAAACAGGTGTTAGGAAGTGGAAATTAAATATCAAACAAACTGGAATTTTGATGAGTGATTAAAAATTTTTTGATTTTTCCGGGTTGTGCCCAGTTCATTGTACCTTCTGTTTGAAATGCTTTGAGAAATTTTTCAATAGATGAATTTTTCAATGCACTTAGTATTCTGCTGGCTTCTTCTTTTAATTTGCAAGGAATATAAGCATGAAGGGATTGATTGGCTTGCCATTTACCATCTATGAGTATAGGATTAAATTCTTTTTTTCCATACGCCTCCCAAACGATTTTGAATGGATAAAAATTATAATCGCCTACACCTAACATAGCCCACCAGATTCCTTTTTTTATCCAAGTATTTAATAGAATCCCTTTTCTATTGAATAATTCATTTTTATGTATCAATAAATATTTTTTTAATTCAGGATATTGTTCTATTTCCTGCCAGGATAAAGGATAGCCATTTTGATGATAGGGGAGTAATACAAATTTGTGGGGTTCTGATTGTCCTTTGAATAGAGAAGATGTGATAAGTGGATAAATAAATTTTTTAGGTAAAAGGTATATTTGTTGGTTAATAGAACATTCATAATGATGCTTATCAGCTGAAATAATATTATCAATAAAAAATATTTTATTACATCCACAGGTATTCACGCCCTGTCGTGGCATAGCATAGTCAGGAATAAGTATTTTTTCTAATGGGTTATTTTTTTCATTTTTATTTAAAACAATATAAGGGTCAGTTATTTGATGAAGTGGTTGGGCAATATATTCAACAAATGTTCCATTTTCAAACTTGTAGTAAGAGATTGGAAAGGAAACCTGTTTGTTTTTTTTAAAGTGTGCGAATCCATATTTTGTTGATACATTTTCAAAGGTATTCTGATTATTAAGTTCATAGATACATTCAACAGAAAAATCAAGGTTTTTTACATTCAGTTTTCTGAAATTTTTTGTAGCCCCATCATTATGAAATAACGATAAAGGCAAAAAGAAAAATGCATCTCCTTTATCTTTCAGAAAATTTGCTATAGATTTTTGTATGACTAATGCGGCAATATCCACGCGGCTATTGCCTAATAAAACATCAGACCCCTTATTGACCAATGAATATTCAAAAAACAAGGATGTGTATTTTTGCTTTAAGTCGGCAGGCAGTTCATTAAAATTCATCCATGGGGGATTACCAAAAATTATATCCACCTTTTCTTTTATGTTTAGTTCAAATACATCGCAGTTAGTAAAGTTTTCTTTAATAAATTTATTGTCTGTTAATTGAGAAAGTTTAGTAATAGCATCTTGAAAATAAGATGTGTTCAATTCATTGCCGTATAATTTGTGGAGTGGCAATTCATCAATTGAGCATCCTTTTTTAAGTGCTGCTTCAATTAAGGAAACAATTAAATTACCTGTGCCCATTGTGGGATCAAAAACACTTTCACCATTCAGCCATCTGTTTAATAAATTAAATTTTTCAATAAATAAATGAGCAGCCGATGGCGGTGTAAATATATCTCCTATTTTGTATTCATATATGTTCATCACGGTATAAATTTAAAGTGTTGATAATTATTTTTTCTAAATTCCTCAATGCTTTTAATTCTTCTTTCAGCATCTCTTTTTACTCTTGTGTAATGAATAATTGTAAGATTGGTGAATATGTCAAAAAATTGATGATAAGACCTTTTCCATTCTAATTCTTCCCATACTTGATTGATAGTATAGTTTAATCTTACTTGTCCTGTGCCTAAATTTTCAATTCTGTAGCAATTTTCAGGCAATGTATGAAATGGAGCAATTTTAATATACTCAATATCTCTGATATTTTTTTTACCACTTGCTTGTGTGTGTCCAAATTCAACAATCATAAAAACGCCTTTATCATTTGCCATAAACTTTAATAGATTACCAACAGCACATACACCACCATCTGAATAGCGGTTAGAATCTAAATCTTTTGTTTTTATATCAAAACCAAATAGAGTGCCTTCAATTTTACAGGCAAAATCATAAATAGTTCTTCTTCCCGGAATTTCAATGAACTCATAATTTAATTCTTCACAAATATTTTTCCAGTTGTCTTTAATTTTCTTTTCAATCATTGCCCCAAATGCTCGACTGTCTTCTCTTTCAGATATACCTGAATGTAATTCAGAAAATAATTTTTCAATTTCTGTATTAATTTTAAGAGATACCTGTTCAATATTTTTCAACATTAATTTTTTCCACAAATATACTTATTATTATTTTACAATTTTAAGATGTAGATGAAAGTATTAGTGCTTCTTTAAAGTTTTTGTTTTTGCATAGTAAATCTTGCTAATTACATCTAAATAAATATTTTTATTATTCAATAATTTTTTTGTAACTTTGTAAGCAAAATTGAAGTATATGAAAACAAAAAATTTCTTTTTATTGATAATTTTATTAGATTTTCTTTCGTCTTATGCCCAAACACAAACACGAGCGTTTCAATTTTTTAGAGATATATACTTACACTCCGACAGGAAATTAAATATTAAAAGTTTTAATTCTTTGAATTTTGAAAATAAGCAAATACTTTCAGATAATGCTTTATCTTATCTTCCTCTCAAAAAGGTTCATTATGTTACAGATTACAATCAAAATTGGGTATTTGCTGATTCATCAGAATTTATGTACTATACTTCTAATCCTAACAAAGGAAAATTAATGTATGAAATAGTATTTTTTTCTTCTGGTTTAACTAGCAAGTATTATTACAGATATAGTAATAGCGGGCTTTATCAATCTTATTCTTTATTAGATTTTTATAATAATTCGTGGCATGTTACTTTCAGAGATACCTTTGTTTATAATGCTAATAGTAAATGTGTGAGCATGGAAAGTCAAAATTTTAATAATCTTACTAATTCGTTTTATACTGTCTATAAATTACTCAATACATACAATTTCAATAACAAATTAACTGAGCAGGTGGAATATGATAATTACTACGATATGCTTAATAACACCATTGTTTTATACATCAAGCAAAGAGTATTGGTAGCATATAATTCTGCTAATCAATATACATCTGCGGTTACTCAAACTTATGACACAACTAATCATACCTACAAAAGCACTTATAAAGAAAATTATTATTATGATAATACAGGAAAGTTAAATAAGGTGTATATGTTTGAATGGAATCCTACTTTATTTAAATGGGACACCGTTGGTAAAGTTACAAATATTTCCTGGTATAAATGGGTTAGTAATAATATTGAGGAACTATGTAAAAACCTTTTATCTTATCATGAAGTAACACAGTACTATGGTTCAGATGTGTATTTTTCTAAATATATAGTTTCTTATGACCCTATTGATGATGAAGTCATTGAGGATTTAGAAATGGATTATGACTCCAACAGTAATACATGGT
Organism: Bacteroidota bacterium; assembly: GCA_040758575.1. Taxonomy (GTDB): domain Bacteria; phylum Bacteroidota; class Bacteroidia; order B-17B0; family Aurantibacillaceae; genus BPGX01. The sequence continues at coordinate 28,659 of JBFLVH010000009.1, forward strand.
ATACCTATGATTTCAAATATTTAATTACAAGGAACTCGTTTTATGGTAATATGATAACTCAAAAAATTGAACAATATTTTGAAACCGGACAATCTGGATACGAAAATAAACACAAATGGATTTACAAACAACCTTCGCCTACTGGAATTTCTGAAATAAAACATAATACTCAATTCAAAATTTTCCCTAATCCTAGTAATGGCAATTTTTATATACTTTGTCCTGATAACTTTAAAAATGCTAACATCAAAATTACAGATATTTCAGGAAAAATTATACTTAATGAATTTTTTCAACCCAAAAATAATTTGATTCATATCAATAAATCTGATGTAGAAAAAGGAATTTACTTTGTAAACATACAATCAGAATCTTTCTCTGAAATATTTAAGATTATAAAAGAGTAAGTTGTTCTCAATCATATTTACCGACAAAATGTAAGTAAAATCAAAGATTTCAGCCAATTTGTCTTTATTTTTTTGATAGAACAATATTTGTTGTGCTAATTATCAAAAATTACAACTATGAATTTTGAAAAATACACTATTAAAGCACAAGAAGCCATTCAGCAAGCCGTGCAAATTGCTTCTGAATATCAACAACAATCTATTGAATCTGCCCATATTCTCAAAGGAATAATGGAAGTAGATGAAAATGTATTGCCTTATATTTTGAAAAAACTCAATGTAAATGTGTCCGTATTTGAAAAATCTTTGGATAGTGTTATTAAATCCTATCCTAAAGTAAGTGGTGGACAACCTTATTTAGGCAATACAGGTCAGTCCGTTATCAATAAAGCACAATCACTGGCCAAAGAAATGAAAGATGAATTTGTTGCATTAGACCACCTGATTCTCGCTACATTTCTTGCAGGCGGACAAGCATCGCAATTGATGAAAGATGCGGGCATTACCGAAAAAGAATTGCGTCTGGCTATTCAAGATTTACGAAAAGGAAAAAATATTACTTCTCAAACACAAGAAGAAACTTATCACGCACTTAGCAAATATGCTATCAATTTGAACGAAAAAGCCCGCAGTGGAAAATTAGATCCCGTTATTGGCAGAGATGAAGAAATTCGCAGAGTATTACAAATATTAGCCCGCAGAACAAAAAATAATCCTGTATTGGTAGGTGAGCCAGGTGTTGGTAAAACTGCTATTGTAGAAGGTTTAGCCCATCGTATTGTCAATGGAGATGTCCCCGAAACCTTGAAATCCAAGCAAATTTATGCTTTGGATATGGGTGCACTTATCGCAGGTGCTAAATACAAAGGTGAATTTGAAGAACGACTCAAATCTGTTGTAAAAGAAGTAACCGAAAGCGATGGAGAAATAATTCTCTTCATTGATGAAATCCATGTATTAGTAGGTGCAGGTGGCGGCGGCGAAGGCGCTATGGATGCCGCCAATATCTTAAAACCCGCATTAGCACGTGGAGAATTAAGAGCCATTGGTGCTACTACTCTTAATGAATATCAAAAATACTTTGAAAAAGATAAAGCCCTTGAAAGACGCTTCCAAAAAGTAATGGTAGATGAACCTACAGAAGAAGATGCTATTGCTATTCTTCGTGGAATTAAAGACCGCTACGAAGCACATCACAAAGTAAGAATAAAAGACGAAGCCATCATTGCCGCCGTTGAACTTTCTACAAGATATATTACAGATAGATTTTTACCTGATAAAGCTATTGACCTTGTAGATGAAGCCGCTGCCAAACTTAGAATGCAGATGGATTCTGTACCCTACGAGTTAGACGAAATTGAAAGAGAAATTATGCAGTTGGAGATTGAGCGTGAAGCCATGAAAAGAGAAAACCAACAAGACAAAGTAGAATTGCTGAATAAGAAAATTTCTGAACTGCAAGAAAAAAGAAGTCAGATAAGAGCTAAGTGGCAATCCGAAAAGGACTTGATATTAAAAGTACAATCTGTAAAACAAAGAATTGAAGATTTAAAGAATGAAGCCGCTATTTATGAAAGACAAGGAGAATATGGAAAAGTGGCAGAAATTCGCTATGGAAAAATTGTGGAAGCACAAAATGAATTAGCACAACTTGAAAAGCAACTTAATGAACTTAAAGAGAGCGGTTCTCAATTAGTAAAAGAAGAAGTAGATGCAGAAGACATAGCAGCGATTGTAAGTGCATGGACAGGTATTCCTGTAAAAAGAATGCTGCAAAGTGAAAGAGAAAAACTCTTACATTTAGAAGAAGAACTACATAAAAGAGTAGTAGGACAGGAAGAAGCCATCAGAAGTATGGCAGATGCTGTTCGCAGAAGTCGTGCGGGCATGCAGGATCCTAAAAAACCCATTGGATCTTTTATATTCCTGGGTACTACTGGTGTAGGTAAAACTGAATTGGCAAAGGCATTAGCAGAATTTCTATTCAATAGCGAAAATGCTATGACCAGAATTGATATGAGTGAATATCAGGAAAGACACTCTGTAAGTCGTTTAATTGGTGCACCTCCAGGATATGTTGGATACGAAGAAGGTGGGCAATTAACCGAAGCCGTGCGTAGAAAACCTTATAGCGTAGTGCTTTTAGATGAAATTGAAAAAGCACATCCCGATGTGTTTAATATCCTATTACAAGTATTAGATGATGGACGACTCACTGATAATAAAGGAAGAGTAGTGAACTTCAAAAACACTATTATCATAATGACTTCTAATATTGGTTCTCATATCATTCAAGAAAACTTTGAAGGCATTACTGATAAAAATAGAGAAGAAGTGATTGATAGAACAAAACAGGAAGTGATGGAATTATTAAAGAAAACCATTCGTCCTGAATTTTTGAATCGTGTAGATGAAATCATCATGTTTGAACCATTAACACAAGAACAAGTAAAAGAAATTGTGAGATTACAAATCAATCAAATTTCTAAGAGATTAGAAGAACAAAACATACAAATAGAATTAACAGAAGATGCAGTAGAAGCATTGGCAGATATTGGTTTTGACCCACAATTTGGTGCAAGACCTATTAAAAGAGCCATTCAGAAATATATACTCAATGAGTTATCCAAACAAATCATTGCAGGAAAAGTAAAAAGCAATGAAAAAATTGTAATTGACCATTTAGGCGAAGGATTTGTATTTATGAATAAATCCAAAGCCACAAGCAAGTAATATGATTGTATTAAAATAAAAAAACCTCCCAATTTTTTGGGAGGTTTTTTTATTGAATGAGCATTAAAGATTAATGTTGTCCTTCTGCATGATTTGCAGTATCAGCAGGAGCAGATTGTTGAGTAGAATCTGCAGGAGCAGTAGTTTCTTGAGTTTGCTCGGTAGTAGTTTGCTCAGTTGTAGTTGTTTCTTCTTGTTTTTCTCCGCCGCTGCAAGCGTAGAAAGCGGTCATACCGCTGATTGCTAAGATGGCAAATACTTTTTTCATAGTTTTGATTTTTTTAAGTTTGAACATTTATACCCCGTTATGGTAAAAAGTAACCCAACGCATTTGAAATTTTTTCTAACTTATTCATTTTCAATAAATTAAATTTTTATTTTCTGAAAATTCAATACAAAAAGGTTACTTTTGTAGTAGAAAATGTATTAATGAACACCTAATGCAATATTCAGATATTGATTACATAAATGGCATAAAAGAAAATAATGAAGCCATTTTAAAAGCACTTTATCATCAGTATTTCCGAATGATTCGCCATCACATTATTACTAATAACGGAAATGAAGCAGACGCAAGAGATATTTATCATGAAACACTTTTGACACTCATTCATGTTGTCAAAAAGGATAATTTTATCTTATCTTCTTCTCTTTCCACTTTTATTTTCGCTATTAGTAAAAGATTGTGGCTCAAACATCTTAATAAAAATAAAAATTTTTCTTATTCAGATAATTTCAACGAAGACACATCTTCACTTTCAAAAGACATATCAGAACAATATATAGAAGAGTATGAACAACAAGAAAAAAATATTCAAAAGATACACATCGCTCTTCAATCAATAGGCAATCCTTGCTATCAATTACTCAAAGAATTTTATTACAATCATTTAAGTATGGAGCAAATTGCAGAAAAACTGGGATATAACAATGCGGATGTTGCCAAAAATCAAAAATACAAATGCCTTCAAAGATTGAAAAAATATTTTTTTGAAAATACGACTTTATCTGAATTACCAAAATCATCTGAATTATGAATCCAAAAATAACAGAGTGGTTTGACCAATATTTATCTGGACAAATGTCTGAAAAAGAACAGACAGAGTTTATCAATGCTTTGAATGAAAATCCAGAATTGAAAAAGCATTTTGAAGAATATCAATTATTGATTAACTCATTTACAAGTTATCATCAAAAAAACGAATTAGAAAATAAATTTAATCAGTGGTATGCAGATGAAATGCAATATACATCAAAGAATGTGAAGAAAATATGGTGGTCGGTTACTTATATTGCTGCATCAGTAGCATTATTAGTTACACTCACAGGTATATGGCTATATGAAAGTTTGAACAAACAAACTAAAAAACAAAGCACTGAAATTTCTTATTTGAAAAAAGAACTGAAACAAATTCAAAATCAACAAAACACATTAGTTAGAAATATCAAAAAAATTCAGGAAAAAACATACGTCCCTGCTAATAGCCAATCTACTGGGTTTATGTTTGCACCACATTACATTCTTACTACTTTTCACTCTGTTCAAAATGCAGATTCTATTTTTATAGAAAATGATTTTCAGGTTCGCACCCAGGCACAACTCATATACACCAATAAAGATTTAGATGTGGCTGTATTATACGCACCGCAAATGAATGCCAAACCTAATTTTTATTTTAGTAATACCATTCACCATTTAGGCAACAGAGTTTTTACACTTGGTTATCCTACCAATCAACTTGTTTATAATGAAGGTTACATCAGTGCAATGAATGGTTACAACAATGACTCTGCATATTATCAAATCACTATGTCCTTAAATCCCGGAAATAGCGGCGGTCCATTATTTTCTAATACTGGCGAACTGATTGGAATGATTGTAAGTAAAAACATTAATATGGAAGGCGTGGCTTTTGCTCTCAAATCATCTATGATTTATACACTCAAAGATTCTTTACCAGCTGATTCTATCAAGCATGTATGGATGAAAGCATTTAGAAAAAAATCTTCTCAAAATGCTTCTATACAAAATATTAAACCTTTTGTGTTGAATATTTATGTGTATCAAAAATCTATTTAATGTAATATTGTCCAAAGTATTTTTTTATGCATTTAAAATGCTTCTATTTTCTCCCCCAACTCAGTTGGGAAAAAATACACCTCATTAAAGACCTCTCCCCTTCAATTCCCCTCTCCTTTTTGAAGGAGAGGGGTAGGGGTGAGGTTTTTTGTGACAATAATTTTATTTAATGTACTATGGAACTTCTTTCTTCTACTCAACACAAATGTGGATTTGTAAATATCATCGGATGTCCTAACGCTGGTAAATCCTCACTCATCAATGCTATAATGGGCTTTAAACTAAATATTGTTACACCCAAAGCCCAAACTACTCGCCATAGAATTCTGGCTATTTACAACGAACCTGATTATCAAATTATTTTTTCTGATACGCCAGGTATTGTGCAAAAGCCATCTAATGAATTGCACAAAAGAATGCTGGAATTTATTGAACAGACATTTCAGGATGCAGATATTATGCTCTTGTTAATTGATGCACATAAACCCTGTAATATTCCTGATGAATACATAGAACGATTAAAAGTGCTGGATGTCCCTTTAATTCTGGCTATCAATAAAATTGACATGGTGAAAGAAGATGTATTATCTCGTTTAGAAAAAGAATGGCAAAGCATTTTACCTGATGCTATTATCAAAAAAATATCTGCCCTTCATCGCACGGGCATCAATGAGTTATTAGATGAAATAAAAAAATTATTACCCATTTCACCACCTTATTACGAAAAAGATGATATTACAGATAAAACAGAAAGATTTATTGTGAGCGAAATTATTCGTGAAAAAATATTGTTGTTATACAAAGAAGAAATCCCTTATGCAGCAGAAATTATAGTGAATTCATTTAAGGAAGATGAGAAAATTATTAGAATACAGGCAGATATTATTGTAGAAAGAGAAACTCAAAAAGCCATTATCATTGGTGAAAAAGGCAAAGCTATCAAACAATTAGGTATTGTTGCCAGACAGGATTTAGAAGCATTTTTCAAAAAGCAAATTTATCTTGAACTTCATGTGAAGGTTGAAAAAAATTGGAGAAATAATGAAGGTAAGTTAAATTACTTTGGATACAAAAGTTCTTAATCTAATTCTTCCTATCAAATTCTAAACGAACACCTTTTTGTGATTCATCAAATACACCATTGTCATATACCAAATGCCCATTGACAAAAGTTTTTTCAATTTTAGATTGAAAACTATGCCCTTCAAATGGAGACCATTGACATTTATAAAGTAAAGATTCTTTTGTTACAGGTGTAGGCGTGTGCAAATCAATAATTACCACATCAGCAAAATATCCTTCACGAATATAGCCACGATAAGGTATTTGAAACATATCTGCTACATTATGCGATGTTTTTTTGACAATGGTTTCTAAACTCATTTTCTTTTGATGATATAAATCTAATAATGCCAGTAAGGCGTGTTGAACTAATGGTCCGCCACTGGGGGCTTCTAATAATGGTTTATTTTTTTCTTCTAATGTGTGTGGAGCGTGGTCGGTGGCTATTACATCAATAATATCATTATTTACGGCTTCTAATATTTTATCTCTGTCATACACGCTTTTAATGGCAGGATTCCACTTAATTTTATTCCCTAATTTTTCATAATCTTCATCAGAAAACCATAAATGATGTATACACGCTTCTGCTGTGATTCTTTTTTCTTTCAAGGGAATTTGATTACTAAATAAAGACAATTCTTTGGCAGTAGAAATGTGTAAGATGTGCAGGCGAGTGTTGTATTGGCGGGCTGTTTCTACGGCAAATTTTGATGAGGCGTAACAAGCATCTACATTTCTAATTATCGGATGAAAGTAAGCAGGCAAATCAAAGCCATATTCTTCGGTTATTTTATCTCTGTTTTGTTTGATGATGTTATCATCTTCGCAGTGTGTGGCAATTAAAGCATTGCAGTTAGCAAAAATATTTTCAATGGCTTTGGGGTCATCTACTAAAAGATTGCCTGTTGATGAGCCCATAAAAATTTTGACACCACAAATTTTAGAATAATCGGCTTTGAGCAGTTCTTCAATATTATCATTTGTAGTACCGATATAAAAAGAAAAATTGGCGAGAGATTTTTGTTGAGCAATTTGATATTTTTTTTCTAATTCTTCTAATGTAACGGCTGGTGGTTGGGTATTGGGCATTTCCATATAAGAGGTAATGCCACCTGCAACGGCTGCTTTGCTTTCAGTATAAATTTCACCTTTGTGAGTTAAGCCCGGTTCTCTAAAATGTACCTGGTCATCAATCATTCCGGGCATTAAAATTTTCCCTTCACCATTTATTTCAATAACATTGCTTTTAATATCATCTATTGTTTTTTCAATTCTTGAAATATAAGGAGGTTCAATAAGCACATCATAATAATCATAACAATCATCACTGGCTACAAAAATATTTTTGATAAGATATTTTTGACTCATTTTTTTATTGGCAAAGGTAGGGAAATTATTAGAAATCTTGCAAAAGCATAAAAAACAATAATAAAAAGTTGATTGTAATTACTATTGTCCAAAATATTTTTTATGAAAAATAAAAATTCTTATCTGCTATAAATAGATATTTATGAGAATTTTTTGCACACGGCGAATAGTTAGATAGATGTTTTATTTAATATACTTTTTTGCCCAAGTCCAATCTTTTCTATAATCAGCATTGACAAATATGAGATGAAGTTTATATTGAGAATTTTCAGTATAAAATTTTACAATTTCTTTTATTAAATTAGTTGATACCTTGCCTGACCATTTTGTCCAATAAACTATAAAATAGTAATTAGCGTTTATTTCTTTTAATGAAGTAAGTGGCAATGTGTTGAATAAAGGCAAGTATGAAAAAATTTTACTAATGTGATGTAAAGAATCTGCTTTTCCGTTTTGTAAAGCATTCTGTAATATACTATAATTACAATTTTGATTTTCAGTAGTCATTAAATATCCATCTTTATTATAGATTTCTAAAACTGGAATAGATATTTTAGTTGTTTTTAAGGACACTGAATCAATCATATAATTTGAAAAAGGCAATATATAATGGATTTTTTTATCTATGTAATGTTCTATACTTTCTTTTGTTTCTAATTGTGGGTTTTTTATATGATAAAGTTTTTTAAGGAAAAAACTACACCTGCACAGTAGTAATAATAAAATAACCAAAAGCCCTATATTTCTCATGTAATTAACAGATAATGAATACGTTAATTTCTTTCTAGTTTTACCATTATGTTCTTTACAGTACCATACTGACTTATACATGTATCATATTCATATTCACCTCGTAACAATGTTACTCTCTTAAATCCTAAACATTGTGCAGCTTTATGGGGCAGCTCTTTATCCTCATCAATATAAAATATATTTTCACTACAATTAGCATTAGGGGGATAATTTAGAAATTCCAAATCAGCTTTTTGATTTTCTTCATCTAATTTTATAATGGCTCTTGTGCTTGGGTTATTAGCATCTCCAATTACAATAACAATTTTACAAATACCAAAGCCCCTCTCACACTGAAACTTTGGACGAGCTACATAAATAGTTACAACTACTTGTGCCATAATTTTAATTTTTTAAGTTAATGATTTTTTTAATTGCTAATTGTTTTTTATAGGTACAATTAGTAAAACCTTCCACTGGCCAGTGGTGTATATCATTTGGTGCCACAATGATATACTTGGGTGCAATAATAAAGTAGAAAAAAAAAGTTTTTCTGAAATATTTTTAATAAGTAATTGAAAATGAGTGAATTATTTTTAAGTTGATAGCCATCATCGCTTACATTTTGTTTTCTTGTCATTAATTTTCTTTTTTGATATTTTCTATTAGTTCAATTACATTGGTCCCAAAAAAATGTCTACTGCAGAAAGAGTTAATCATAAAGAATTATCAGATAATTATGTGTTGCAAAGAAGTATCAGTGCTTATTTGTATGCGGCACAATTAGTGCAGGGAAAAGCTCTGGAAATAGGCACCGGCAGTGGTTATGGTATAGATTATATTGCACCCCACTCAGAAGAATTTATTACATTAGATAAATTTCAATCTGATATTGATTTTTCTCAATACTCTAATGTTCTTTTTGTGCAAGCCAATGTACCGCCCATTCCATTAGAAGATAATACATTTGATTTTGTGGTGAGTTTTCAGGTTATTGAACACATCAAAGATGATATAACGTTTGTCAAAGAAATATACAGAGTATTAAAACCCGGCGGGCAGCTCATAGTAAGCACACCTAATATCAAAACAACGCTTACTCGCAATCCCTGGCACATCAGAGAATATACAAAAGAAGAATTGCAAGCATTGCTATTAAAATTTTTCTCATCTGTTGAAACCCTTGGTGTATATGGCAATGACAAGGTAATGAAATATTACGAGCATAATAAACAATCTGTGCAAAAAATATTAAGATGGGATATTTTTGACTTACAACATAAATTGCCAGCACGCTTGTTACAAATTCCTTATGATATTTTGAATCGCTGGAACAGAAGAAAACTATTGAAAGAAAATCCGCTCACCAAAGATATTACAGCCAATGATTTTTATTTTGATAAAGTTTCCGATACTGCATTGGATTTATTTTACATAGCCAAAAAATAATTTTTTGTCCGTCATAGGCGGAGCGAAGGATATAAAAAAGAAAGTTGTTTCATTGTGCGTAACAAGAATACTTTTATATTTCTATGAATACAACCTTGTTATTTTAAGAATATTTAAAATAATAATCTACTCTTCTTATCGTTGTTATATTTATATTTGCCTAAAAATGATGATATGAATAAATACAGAGTTTTGTGGACAGACGATGAAATTGAAATTTTGAAGCCCCATATTTTGTTTTTGCAAAATAAAAATTATGAAGTGGTTACTGCAGTGAGCGGTGACGAAGCCATTGATATTTTGTATAATGACAAAAATATTGATGTAGTATTGTTAGATGAAAATATGCCCGGTTTAAGCGGATTAGATACATTGCAAAAAATTAAACAAATCAATGCATCTATTCCTGTGATTATGGTTACCAAAAGTGAAGAAGAACACATTATGGATACCGCTATTGGCAGGCAAATTGCAGATTATCTTATCAAACCCATCAATCCTAATCAGGTATTATTATCTTTGAAGAAAATTCTGGAAAATAAAAAGCTGATTACTGAAAATACTACACAATCTTACAGGCAAGAATTTATGGAAATAATGAATATTATTCAATCTGCCAATGATTGGAAAGCGTGGATTGAAGTGTATAAAAAAATAGTTTTTTGGAGTATTCAGATGGATGCATCTGAAGATAAAAGTATGAACGAGGTATTGTATTCTCAAAAGCAGGAAGCTAACAAAGAATTTGCAAGATTTATTGAAAAAAATTATGCAGCGTGGTTGAATAAAAAAACAAATGATGTGCCTGTAATGAGCCATACGCTTGTAAAAAACAAATTTTTATCACATATACATTCTGACAGGCCCGTATTTTTTATTGTTATTGACAATTTACGATATGATCAATGGAAAGTTATTGAACCTATTTTATCAGATTATTTTAAAACAGAAAATGAAGAATTGTATTACAGCATTTTACCAACTACTACACAATATGCCCGTAATGCTTTATTTGCAGGTCTTTTGCCATCAGAAATTGAAAAAACATATCCACAATGGTGGAGTAATGATGAAGATGAAGGTGGAAAAAATTTATATGAAGAGCAATTCTTTATAGCACAAATGAAAAGATTAACAGGTAAGGACTTGAAAATAACTTTTAATAAAATTACCAATCATCAGGCGGCAAAAAAATTAATGGAGAATTTATCTCAATTGTTTAATAATACTATCAATGTGATTGTGTATAATTTTGTAGATATGTTGAGTCATGCCCGCACCGAAATGGAAATCATTAAAGAGCTGGCAGAAGATGAACCTGCATACAGAAGCATTACTAAATCATGGTTTATTCACTCACCATTGTTTGAAATACTTAAGCAAGTTCACGAAAAGAAAGCACCTGTTATCATTACTACTGACCATGGCACTGTGCATGTGAAAGAACCCATTAAAGTGTTAGGCGATAAAAATGTCAATACCAATTTGAGATATAAGCAAGGCAAAGCATTAGATTACAATCCAAAAGAAGTAGTAGAGTATAAAAATCCATCAGAAATATTTTTACCCAAATTACACCCAAGCTCAAGATTTATTTTTGCCAAAGAATATGGATTCTTTGTATACCCCAATAATTTCGGACACTATGCTAATTTATACAAAAACACTTTTCAGCACGGTGGCATTAGTTTAGAAGAAATGATGATTCCATTTGTAAGTTTAATACCAAGATGAAAAATATCACATACATCATTAAATGTAAGGATGACTGGGAAATGTTAGCTCAATATATTTTGAAAAATTATCCCGACAAAAGAATATTTTTGTTGCAGGGAAATTTAGGTGCAGGAAAAACCACATTAGTTCAAGCATTTGGAAAGATTTTGAATGTAACAGAACATATTACAAGCCCTACATTTTCTATTATGCATGAATATCATTTTCAAAATAATCAGAAAATTTATCACTTTGATTTATATAGATTAAAAAATGTTGAAGAATTAAAAGCAATTGGTTTTGAAGATATTTTATATAATGATTATTATTTATGTTTTATTGAATGGCCTGAAATTGCAGAAAAAATTATTAAAGAATCAGAACTAAAAGATAAGACATTACAACTTATAATTAATCTTCATCAGGAATGTAATTCAAGAGAAGTGAATATTTTGTTAGATACTTAATGACAAAGTGGCAATGATTTAATTTTGGAATAGAAATTGAAAAGGAATTATATCTAAAAGGGTATAAAATTTTTATATACTTAAACAGGCATTGAATAATGTAGTTACCAATAATAATTGTTAAAACATATAGTAATAATAATATTTTTAATAAAAACTTATGTATATTTGCAGCAACTGTACCCGTCACGCTTCCTATCCTTCCTTCACCCCAACTCTGTTGGGGAGTGGAAGGGTCAGCGCACCAGGACGGGTCATTTTATTTTATATTAGTTATGATTTTTGATAAGAAACCAATAACCATTGAACAACAAATTTGTCTTCTTAAACAGCGTGGTTTGCAAATTGATGATGAACAAAAAGCATATCAGTATCTTTCTAACATTAGTTATTATCGTTTGAGTGCGTATTGGTATACATTTCTTAAAGAACCAAAAGAAACACATCAGTTTGTAACAAATGCAACTTTTGATAAAGTTTTGAATACTTATGTGTTTGATAGAAAACTTAGAATACTCGTTTTTGATGAATTGGAAAGAATTGAAATTGCTCTTCGGACAACGCTTATTTATCATTATTGCCTGATGTTTGATAATAATTGGTACGAAGATAAAACTCTCTTTAAAGGTAAAGATTCATACTTTTATAAATTACAAGAAATTTTGCTCTCTGAAATGGATAAAACCAGTGAAGTATTTATTAAACATTATCGAAAAAAATATACTAAGCCAGCTAATCCCCCTGCATGGATGGCTTTAGAACTTCTCTCCTTTGGTCAGTTGTCCATGCTCTTTAAAAATCTTAAAACTAATGCCGCCAGAAAAAAAGTATCTGATCATTTTGGTGTAGACGAAATTGTTCTTGAATCCTGGCTGGAAGCATTGTCATATATTAGAAATGTTTGTGCTCATCATATGCGACTTTGGAATAGAAAATTGCTCAAAACACCAATGATTCCTAAGAAACCAAAAGGTGTCTGGCTTGAAATCAATCCTTTACCTCATCAACAAAATAAAATTTATCTTTCTCTTTCAATCATAAATTATCTTTTGAGTTTTATTAGCCCAGGCAACAGTTTTAGTAGAAAAATAAAAACCTTATTGAATGCTTATCCAGAGATTCCTCTGCATTATATGGGATTTACAAAAGATTGGCAATCTGAAGACCTCTGGAAAATCAATGAATAAAAAATTATGACTAACCATTTAAGATTAAAATATTTTGAATCAATAATTAAAAACAACTAACTATGATGTACTACGATCCTTTTTTACTTTTATTAAGTATTGTTTTAATGGTGGTGGGGCTCATTGTAAGTTCTACACTTAAAAGTAAGTTCAGAGAATATAGTATGGACCCTTTGCCTAATGGGATGAGCGGAAAAGATGTAGCAGAGAAAATGCTAAGAGACAATGGAATATATGATGTAAAAGTTATATCTGTGGAAGGGGAATTAACAGACCATTACAATCCAATCAATAAAACTGTGAATTTAAGCCCCGATGTGTATTATGGCAGACACATATCTGCTGCTGCTGTTGCCGCACACGAATGCGGGCACGCTGTTCAGCACGCTACGGCTTATAGTATGCTAATGTTAAGAAGTCAATTAGTGCCAGTAGTGCAAATTAGTTCTACTATTATGAATTTTATTGTTATAGGACTGGCATTTGGTGGTGCTATGATGCCACAATTACTCAATACATTTTTATTGATATTCATTATTGGACAGAGTATTGTTACTTTATTTAGTTTAATAACATTACCTGTAGAAATAGACGCCAGCAGAAGAGCATTGCAATGGCTTAATCACACGAACATTTTATATGGTGAAAGATATAAAAAAGCCAAAGATGCTCTAAAATGGGCTGCATATACTTATGTAGTAGCCGCAATAGGTTCAGTAGCTACTTTGTTGTATTATATTTGGAGATACACACAAAGCAATAGGGAGTAAGGTTAACTCTCCAAACCATCCATTCTATACACAGAAGTTACTCCTTCTACTTTTTTCAGGTTTTTAATCAATCTATTCAAATGTTTGGTATCATGCACATATACCATTATTTCACCTTCAAATAATCCATCTTCTGTATCAAACTGAATAGACCGCATATTCACCTGATGTTCGTTAGAAATTATTTTAGTGATTTCATTTACTAATCCAAGTTTATCAATACCTCTGATTTTAATACCTGCAAGGAAAGAAAGTAAATTCTCATTTACCCACTTGGCTTTCACTACTCTGTATGCATAGTGTGAAAGCAAATGAATAGCATTGGGACAATTAACACGATGTATTTTAATCCCTTCATCAGTGGTAATAAATCCAAACACATCGTCGCCGGGAATGGGATTGCAACAGGGAGAAAGTTTGTAATCCAATTGTTCCATTTTATCACCAATGACCAATAAATCGCCTTTTCCTCTGGTGCGGGTAACAATGGTTTCAATCTTTTCATTTTCCTGTTGGGCTTTATTTTTCTTACTTTCCTTGTATTTTTTATATTTTTTGAGTTCGGGTAAATCAATGTTGCCAACGGCTACTCTGTAATATAATTCCGTTACATTTGGCAGTTTGAAAAAGGAAGTAATGGCATTGATAGTTTCGCTGTCGTAAGGAAGTTCAAGTTTTTGTAATTTCTTTTTCAATACTTCTTTGCCCTGCTCTGCAACTTGTTTTCTTTGTTCTTTTAATGCTGCTTTAATTTTAGATTTGGCTCTGGCGGTTACAACAAATTTAAGCCAATCCTCATTAGGTTTTTGTTTAGCAGAAGTGAGAATTTCTACCTGGTCGCCGCTTTGAAGCACATGGCTTAAAGGCACTAATTTTTGATTGACTTTGGCACCAATGGCATGTTCCCCTACTTTGGTATGAATTTCAAAAGCAAAGTCCAGAGCAGTAGCACCAGCGGGTAATGTTTTCATATCGCCTTTTGGGGTGAAAACATAAATTTCATCTGAAAACAAATTGAGTTTGAAATCATCAATAAATTCTAATGCGTCGGGGTCAGGATTTTCAAGGGCTTCACGCACTCTTTTCAGCCACTCTTCTAGTTTACTTTCTCTTTCTTGAGTAGATTCTTTGTATTTCCAATGTGCGGCATAACCTTTTTCTGCCAGTTCATCCATTCGTGTAGTTCGTATTTGTACTTCTACCCATTTGCCTTCTGGACCCATTACTGTGGTGTGCAAACTTTCGTAGCCATTGCTTTTAGGCGTAGAAATCCAATCTCTCAATCTGTCAGGAAATGGATGATAAATATCTGTAACGATTGAATACACTTCCCAGCAATCTGATTTTTCATTTTCAGGTTCAGAATCAATCACAATTCTTATAGCAAATATATCATAGATTTCTTCAAAAGTAACATGTTTTTTAACCATTTTGTTGTGAATGGAATAAATGGATTTTGGTCTTCCAAAAATTTTGAATTTAAATCCTTTTTCTTCCAATGCTTTTTTGACAGGCACAATAAATTTGTTGATGTATTTTTTTCTTTCTTCTTCTGTTTCCTTTAATTTTTCTGCAATTTCATTATATGCTTCAGGATTAGTATATTTTAATCCAAGGTCTTCTAATTCTGTTTTAATAGCATTTAGTCCTAATCTATGAGCCAATGGTGCATATAGAAAAAGTGTTTCACTGGCTATTTTAATTTGTTGCTGACGGCTCATGTGGTCTAATGTTCGCATATTGTGCAAGCGGTCGGCAATTTTTATTAGTATCACCCGCACATCTTCGGCCATAGCGAGTAATACTTTTCTAAAATTTTCTGCCTGAATAGATTGATTGTTATCTAATACTGTTGAAATTTTTGTAAGACCATTGATGATATTGGCAATTTTTTTCCCAAATAACTTTTCAATATCCTGCAAGGTAATGTCTGTATCTTCTACTGTATCGTGTAAGAGCGCACAAATGATAGAAGTGTCGCCCAATCCCATTTCTTCGGCACATATTTGGGCGACTGCAATAGGGTGATAAATGTATGGCTCACCCGATTTACGACGCATATTGGCGTGTGCTTTGACGGCAAGGTCAAATGCTTTTCTGATTTTTTTTCTTTCTTCAGGCGTGATTTTTCTTTTAATGGACTTTAATAATTTTCTGTAGCGACGCAGAATTTCTTTTTTTTCTGCTTCTTCATCTATTTGAAGTGGGAGAGTGTTTTCTTGTAAATTCATTTCTTTTTCTAATGTTTCTTTTTTGTGATTATCCATTGCTGTGTTATTTTTCAGTAGTAAAGATAATATGAAAAAATGGAATTAGCAAGTTTTTTTATTTTTTATTGGAATTAATTTTTCACCCATCCACCATTTAGGCGTATATTTTTCCATTCTGCGGCGCTTAGCTACCAATGGATGTTGCAAGATAAACTGAATTGTTTCTTCAATGCTATCTGTGAATAAAAATAATTGAGCATCAGAGGGAGAAATAGTTCCTTTTTGTAACATAGTTTGAATATGTGCGTATAGATTTTGATGAAATTCTTTTCCGAATAAGATAATAGGAAATGGGGGCATTTTTTGAGTTTGCACCAATGTGATGGATTCAAAAAATTCATCTAATGTGCCGTATCCGCCGGGCATTACAATAAAGGCGTGCGAGTATTTAATCAGCAACATTTTACGAACGAAGAAATATTTAATAGTTATCCATTTGTCTAAATATAGATTGGGCTTTTGTTCGTGCGGTAATTGAATATTACAGCCAATTGAGTATCCACCTGCTTCTTTGGCGCCGCGGTTGGCGGCTTCCATAATGCCTGGTCCTCCGCCAGTCATAATAGTAAAATGATGTTGGGCTAATTGATATGCTAACTGTCTTGTTATTTCATAGTATTCATCGCCTTCTTTGAAGCGGGCAGAACCAAAGATAGTAATGCAGTGGTCAATGAAGTGAAAGGTTCGGAATCCTTTGATAAATTCAGTAAGTACTTTGATAAGAAATACAAATTCTTTCCAGCGAGATTGTTTTTTTTCAATGAAGTCGTATTCATCATAATTAAGATGAATGGAATGATGAGAATTTTTTTCTTCTGA
Source organism: Bacteroidota bacterium (assembly GCA_040758575.1). Classification (GTDB taxonomy): domain Bacteria; phylum Bacteroidota; class Bacteroidia; order B-17B0; family Aurantibacillaceae; genus BPGX01. Next base: position 45,722 of record JBFLVH010000009.1, read on the forward strand.
CATTTTTTGTGTGCAAAGGTAGTAGAAAATAATTTTAATTTTGTGCGAAAAAACCTCACCCCTGTCCCCTCTCCTTTTCAAAAGGAGAGGGGAATTGAAGGGGAGAGGTCTTAAATAAGGGATATCTTTTGCCGCAGGCAAAAAGATACCCTTTATCTCCAATGCAGTTGGAGGGTAGGATTGTTTATCAACAACAATTATCTGATTAAAAAAAATTTATGGGAAATATTTTTTGTAAAGAGTTGAAAGCATTGATGTTGAAAAGTTTTTCTTTATTTTTGTGCAGATATTTTTGAGATATGATAAATAAAATAATAATCATACTGTTTTCTGCTGTTGCAATTTCATTAGTTACAAATGCTCAAAATAAATTGCCTCGTTTTTCTTTCAAAGGGGAAGGGGGTATTCAAACTTCATTGAGTAGTGAAGCATTTAGAAATACATTTGTGGGTGAGTTTCAAACAGGTGGACAGTTAGTTATTAAATTATTTCATCAGTTTTATAGTGGTGTTGGATTTAATTATGCACTGTTTAAAACTTCCAAGAATTTTCAGTTCAGAATTGGCAATGTTACGCTACCATCAGATTTCTTTTTAAGGTCATATAATCCTAATTTTACGCTTGGATATTTTTTGCCCGTAGAAACTGAATCTGATAAGCCCAAACAATTTGGTTGTGTGGAATTGAGAGCAGGATATAGTTATAATAAATTTACAAATATTCCATTGAATGAAAAAATGGGTAATCCGCCAATGGAGTTCAGAGGAGCATTTTTGCAACCACATTTTTCTTACACCTTTTTAGTAGAAGAAAATTTGGGCTTTGGAGCGTTCATCAATTATACACTATATACATATATTTTTAATCCAGATGATGCGGGGTTAAGATATTATGCTGATTATTCTCAATGGAAAAATAATTTTAATATATCGTGGATAACTCTGGGGCTTCATTTTCATGTGTATTTCATTAAAGTTCAAAAGCAGTTTGACTAATCATGTTATTAAAAAGGTTTTCATATAGTGTTATTACAAGAGGTATTGTTGCTTTCATTAATTTTCTGATACTCATTATTTCATCAAGATATTTGGGTGCAGATACAAGAGGTCAAATTAGTTTAGTTGTATTAAACATTGCTAATATTCAAATGATAAGCGAAATTTTCACTGGATATACTTTAGTGCATTTTGTGCCTAAATATTCTTTAAGAAAAATTTTTTATTATGGAATATTATGGATAATAATATTGGAAATTTTGGGATTATGGATTTTGTATCAATTGAATTATCTGGTTAAAAATTATGAAGTAGAATTAGCAATATCGTCATTTATGGTTATTCTCAATACTTTTTGCATGGTAATTATTCTTGCGAAAGAGAATATTCGTTTATACAATTGGATGAGTATTTTGCAACCATTGGTTTTATTGGCAGTTCTGGCATTTAATATTTTTGTTGAAAGAGTATTGATTTTAGATGCTTATTTTGATGCCTTGTTTTTTTCATTTGGACTGGCGCTTGTTGTAAATGTATGCACTGTTGTTCAGTATTTGAAAAAAGATAGTAATGTGGATTTTCAATTTGGTAATATTATTTCAAATGGTTTTTTATCACAGTGGAGTAATTGGATGCATTTGCTGTCTAATAGATTTAGTTATTATGTTTTGTCGGCATTTTACTTGAACTGGTTAGGAATATATTCTACCGCCACATCACTAGTAGAAAGTGTATTTGTCATTTATAGCGGTATTTCTACGGTTGTATTAAGTTATGTATCTAATGAAGAAGATAAAACTAAATCTCGTCAAATTACCATTCGTGCGGCATTGGGAAGTTTTTTGCTTACATTATTAGCACTTTTAATTCTCTTACTAATTCCTGAACAGTGGATAATATGGGTATTAGGAAAGGGATTTGCTAATATAAAATTGCCGATGATGATATTATCCATTGGGGCATTAGCAATTTCATTTTCTGCTGTATTTTCGCATTATTTCAGTGCGATTGGTGTATTGAAATATAATGCTATCAGTAATACATTTGCTTGTTTGTTTACTGTATTGTTCAGTCATTTGTTTATACAAAAGTGGGGTATTAGTGGCAGTGCGTGGATAGGCAGCATTAGTTATTTAATTGAAGCCATTTTTGTAAGTTATTTTTTTATGAGAAAAGAAAAGGTCAAGTGGAGAGAAATATGGAGTGTAAAAAATTGGTTTTAGGTCAATAATTAATTATTAAATATATTTGCATAAAAAACTATAAAAATTAATATATGAAAAATGTGATATTAATTATCGTAGGAGTTACAGCCCTTTTATTCAGAATGTATTTTAGAAAGAAAATGTATAACAAGAATAATACATTTTTCTTTTTAGCGAGTGTTGTTTTTATTTTATCATTCTCTTTAAGTTTATGGAATTATTATGTAGATTTAGTTCCATATTTGTTGATGCTTTCTGGTGTTTTGTATTTAATAGATTTTGCGTTGAATATATTTTACAAAAAAAATAATGTTTAGTAAAACTTGCTTTTAGATTTAAGTACTTCAATATTTTAAAAATAAAAGAATTTCAAAAATATCTTTTCACAGAATGTATATTTTTTTGCATATTTGCGAAAAAATGAGAAGAATATATTTAAATATTTTTGCTTTGTTATTAATCATCACTGCAAGTATCATTATGTCTTGCTCAGATGATGCTGCTAATAAAGAAGTACAGGACAATGAGATTTCGCAAGATGAGTTAGGAAAACAAATTAATGTGCAAAATTTTTTCAACACAATCCCTTCATCTATTGAAGTGTTTAACATTATTCAGAAAACAAGATTGAATTACAACCCTGATTTTTTGAACGATCCTAACAGACACAAAAATTACTCTCTTGAAAAACCACGAGCATTCAATTTAGGTGTATATGGTGCTGACCTTGCTATATCGGCTGCATTTAGTCAAACACAGGAAAGTATGTTGTTTTTGAAATGCGTGAATTATCTTGCACAAGAATTAGGAATTAGCCCTGCATTTGACGACAATATTATGGATAGATTAGAACAAAATAAAGACAATAGAGACAGTACCTTGCAGATTGTTTCAACTGCATTCAAAAGAGCAGATAAAATTTTTGTAGATAACAAAAGAGGAGAATTGTCGGTATTAATGATTGCAGGGGCGTTTATTGAATCTATGTATGTAGCAGGAGGATATGCACTATCTAAAAAAAATGACTCATTGGCTTTTCATTCAATAATAGATTTATACTTTCGTCAAAAGGAATCTTTGCAATACCTGATTAATTTAATGCAAAACCTTTCAGATATAGATGATAAAAAGGTAACAGATGAATTGAAGATTATTCACCAACAAATGAATGCAGAAAACAAAGATATAGAACATTTTCAAGCCATTCATCAAAGGTTTGCAGATATTCGCCAACAATTAGTAAGCGTTTATTAAAATTTGATTATCATCACAAAAAGCATTTAATTTGCACAAAAATTTAATATATGCAATTTCCTGACAACTTGAAGTATACCAAAGAACACGAGTGGATTAAAATAGAAGGCAATGTAGGTATAATAGGCATTACCGACTTTGCACAAAAAGAATTAGGTGATATTGTGTATGTTGATATTCCTACATTAGGAGAAGTGGTGAATAAAGACAACGTTTTTGGAACTATTGAAGCTGTTAAAACAGTTTCAGATTTATTCAGCCCTGTTACAGGGAAAGTATTGGAGTTCAATACCGCTCTGGATGGATCACCTGAAAAAATCAATCAAGACCCTTATGGAGAAGGTTGGATTATTAAAATATCTATTGATAATCCAGAAGAACTTAATTCTTTACTTTCAGCAGAAGAATACAAGAAAAGTATCAATTTGTAATCAATTTCTGATTTACATCAATCAGAAAATATTTTTCTTACTCTATTAAGTTTCGGTTTTTTCTTTTTCTTCGTTGTTGTGTTTTATTTTTTGACGAATGCTTGTAATTACAATTGGTAATGCTGTAATAATAATCAGTGTAATAAACACATATTTAATATTTTCTTCAATCCATTCTGCATAATAAGTTCCTAGAAAATATGCCACACTGCCTAAACTACCAATCCACAAAATAGCCCCCGTAATATTGTAAATCAAAAATGTCTTTTTTGGAACATTGATAACACCCGCTAATATTGGAGCAAAAGTACGAACAATAGGAATAAACCTGCCTGCTATTAAAGTTAATGAACCATATTTATCATAGAATATTCTTGTTTGTACCAAATGTTTTTTCTTGAAAAATAAAGTGTCTTCTTTTTCAAAAATTCTATGACCTAATTTTTGACCAAACCAATAACCAGCAGAATTTCCAAGGATAGCAGCCAATATCATCAATAATGCCACAACAGGAAATGGCAAATTCATAAACCACTCAGGATGAGTAGCACTGATAATACCTGCAATCAAAATTAAATTATCACCAGGTAAAAAAAATCCAAAGAACAAACCAGTTTCTGCAAATATTACAAATAACAACAGCCACAATCCGCCATAGCGAATAATACTCTCGGGGTCAGTCAATGTTTTCAAAAACTCTATCATAAAAGTAAGTGGTAAATTAAAGCAAAAGCCCGCAAATATTACAATATAAAAAAGATTAAAATATTAATTTAAAAAATTATTACAGAGCACTCTTCATCTTATTCTTAAACTCAATGTATGGCTGAATGTATCGGTCTTTTTTAGATGGATAAATATCGGCAATTGTTACCATTACGCCTGTTTCTTCCACACCTCCAAAACCTGGATTGATAGCCGTTCCAAATGTTTTCATCGTGGAAGACAAGTTCATATAATTATTAAATAAAGGTGGAATTCTCTCTCCTCTTTGCTTTACTTCGTGAGTGAGTTCAAGGTGAGCATCTTTGTATGAAAGTCCTTTGATTTTTTCAATAAACCAGGAAATATCGTGTTCTATTTTTACAGGATTTATAGGCCATACCAAATGCTCATTATCTGGAAAGAAAAAGTTCATAAAACCTAATATCAAATCTCTTGCTTCTTTATTAAAATGTGTGTACATTGTTACCTTTCCAAAAAAATATTTCACATCAGGATAATCTACTACCAAAGCACCTAATCCATCCCATAAATTATCTAAACTAAATAATCCTTTTCTGTAATCTTCTGTTGGTTGATATTTGGGTTGAATAAATGACCTGCCTAATTCTATAGTATAAGGCAGATATTCACTGATAAACTTTTCACTAAAAGCAAAAATCTCTGAAGTGGCTAAATGTATTTGATGATGACCAATGGCTTTTTTCCCTAAAATAAATCTATATGAACCTACTATTTCTTTATCTTCTGGATTCCATACAATGAGTTGTTCATAGCAATTTTTAGAAGTGTCAAACTCATCTATATCTATTGATTTTCCTGTTCCTCCACCTGCATGTCTGAAAGTGATTTCTCTTAATCTGCCCAATTCTCTCACTACATTAGGGGCATTATGATAATTGACAATATAAATTTCATTTTTACCATTCTTGGTATATCTGACAAATTTATCTTTTGTCAATTCAGATAATATTAAATCAACAGGAACAGGGTCAATGATGGTTTCTGTCATAATTAAAATTTGTTGTGGCAATTATAGTTATATTACAAAGAAGTGTCAAACAAATTTTGCTTAAAAGCAAGAATTTAATGTAATTTGCCCAAAAAATTTATGAACAAAAATCAATTTAATACACCAGCAGGTGTTTGGCTAAAATGGCTTGTTCAACTTAAAAACGAAGGACTCTCTATTGAAGAAATTGATGATTTAAATGGGTATGTTACTGATTTAACCAAAGCATTATTATATTACTACGACTCTGAATCAATGGAATTTCATAACAATGTCAGCAAAACATTAGATGAAATTTTTGCCAATATTATTGAAATGATAAAAAGCGGATTTAGCATTGACCAAATTACTGATTTTCTAATGGACATGGAAAATGCTTATGTATTGCCAGATTCAGAACATAACCCTGATTTAGTCAATTTCTTTGAAAATTATTTAAATAAAGATGATGATGATTTTGATAATGATGATGAAGATGATGACGACGATGATGACGATTTTGACCCTAGGAAGTTTTTCCCAAAAAGATAATATTTGGAATATAAAAGTCAAAAATAGTGTATTCCAGGAGCAAAGCATTTATATTACTTACCAAGCATAGGTTATCTTTATTGGTAGTGTTTTCAGCAGTGGTGAGTTATGTTACTATCAGCGAACATCCTGATTGGAAAGTGATAATTTATTTAAGTGTTGGTGGGTTTTTAATTACAGGTGCTTCTAATGGGTTTAATCAAATTATAGAAAAACAATTAGACGCACAAATGCTTCGTACCAAAGACAGACCTATGCCTTTGGGCATTCTATCTAATTATGAAGCATTGATATTCTCGGTTTCAATGACCTTATTAGGATTGTTTTTTTTGTATCTATGCTCTGTTTTAACGGCATTTATAGGATTGATTTCCATGTTGATGTATGTTTTGATTTATACACCCCTTAAAAGAAAAACACCCTGGGCAGTATTGGCAGGAGCATTTCCAGGGGCATTGCCAACTTTGATTGGTGCAGTAACAGGTCAGAACAATCAAAGTCAAATAGATTTTTTTTCATTGCAATTATTTCTCATACAATTTATATGGCAATTTCCTCATTTCTGGACATTAGCATGGTTTAATTATGATGATTATGCAAGAGCAGGATTTTATTTATTGCCTAATAGAAAAAAAGATGCTTTTTCTGCCCAAATGATTTTTATGTATAGTATATTTTTAATAGCAACAAGTTTATTGCCCTACTTCTTTCATTACATGGGTTGGATATCTTTATCCATTATTATTATTTCATCTATAACTTTGCTGACTCAGGCATGGTTTTTTTATAAATATCAAACAGATGAAATGGCAAAGAAATTATTTAAAACCTGCATTGTATATTTGCCTGTTGTGCAATTAACTATTATGACCAGATTGTAAAAACAAAATTATGAATACAAACAATTACCAACTTAAGAGAAAGGCACTAAAAAATATGTTGTGGCTCGGAATATTTAGTATCATTATGATGTTTTCGGGTTTGGCAAGTGCTTATATTATTCGTGCAAAAGGTGGGAACTGGCTGCATTTTCAATTGCCTGATATTTTTTACTTAAGCACTATTGTCATAATGATAAGCAGCGTTACCATTTATATTGCACAAAAAAATATTCAAAAGAATAATCATTCAAGCACTTTCAAATGGTTATTATTCACTTTTATATTAGGTATTATTTTTTCAATTTGTCAATATTTAGGTTGGAAAAACTTATACGAAAATGGTATTGTATATGCAGGAAAATACAGCAATCCCTCTGGCTCTTTTTTATATTTGCTTACAGCATTGCATTTATTGCATTTGCTGGGCGGAATGATTGGTTTGATAGTTACAAGTATCAAAACATTATTAAAAAAATATTCATCAGAAGATTATCTTGGGATAGAACTTATTTCTCTATATTGGCACTTTTTAGATGGGCTATGGATTTTTTTATTTTTATTTTTAATATTTATTCGTTAAAATTGCCCCCAAAAAATTTATATTTATGTCACATTCAGCATACGCACAGGTTGTAGATACAAAAGAATTGTGGAACGGAGGTGTATCTCCTTTTAATATTAGTTATGGAAAAGCAATGATGTGGTTTTTCCTTGTATCTGATGCTCTTACATTTGGCGGATTGCTTTGTGCTTACGGATTTATGAGGCATCGTTTTGCAGATGTGTGGCCACATGCCGAGCATGTGTTTGTTCACTTTCCATTTGTTAAGCAACACATTCCTCTGGCTTATGTAGGGTTGATGACTTTTATATTGATTATGTCATCTGTTACAATGGTATTGGCTGTAGAAGCAGGGCAAAGAAATAATAAAAAACAGGTGATGATATGGATGTTGGCCACAATCTTGGGTGGTTTTATGTTCCTTGGTTCTCAAGCGTGGGAATGGTATAATTTTATTGTGGGTACAGAAGAAGGTGCTTTAAGATGGGTATGGAATGATGAACAACAAAGATATGTGCAGCAAATAATTCATGGTGCTAATATGACTGTAAATGAATATGGTATTCCTCAATTTGCTAATTTCTTTTTCTTTATTACAGGGTTTCACGGCTTCCACGTGTTTAGTGGAGTGGTATTAAATATTATTATTTTTATTCAGGTAGTAAATGGAGTGATGGAAAAAAGAGGACATTATGAAATGGTAGAAAAAGTAGGATTATATTGGCACTTTGTAGATTTGGTGTGGGTGTTTGTATTTACATTCTTTTATCTACTCTAAAATTATTATTAATCACTAAAAATTACAACTATGCATTTTGGAGACCATTATCCTGAATATGAAAAAATGGCCATTCATGGCGAAGAAGAAGGTAAAAAAGCCAGAAGAGTATTGTGGAATGTCTTTTGGGTGATGTTAATTGTTACAATTGTAGAATTAATTGTTGGATTTATTGCCCCTTCCAAAGGATGGACTGGAACCTTTGGATTGAAATTTTTCTTTATTACATTAACATTAGTCAAAGCAGCGGGCATTGTTTTATACTTTATGCACTTAAAACATGAGGTAACATTCTTTAAATATACTATTCTTCTGCCATATTCTATTTTTATTCTTTATACTATTTTTATTTTAATCACAGAAGGAAATTATTCTATGCGTCCTGAATACAGAAATAAAGTAGATAAACTATACTTTGAACAGCAAGAGCATTTGAAAAATGAATCACATCATTCCGAAAGTCCTTCTCATCATTAATTAAAATTTATTTGCATAAATAAATTTTTCATTATCTTGCCCGCCAATTATTAATTTTAAATTAAATAAATATGACTAAAAAAAGTATTCTCACTTCGTTTATCGCGATTTTATTGGGTGTATTTGTTGCACAGGCACAAAAGAATTACACCAAAGCTGCCGATGAGGCATTTAAATATGGACAATATTTTAACGCCATTGAATTGTATAAACAAGCATATACCAAAGCCAAAAAACCTGATACCAAATCTAAGATATTATACAAAATGGGTGTGGCATATAAAAATATTAATGATTTAAAATCTGCTGAAACCTATTTACAAAAAGCTATTTCGGCTAAATACCCCGACCCTGCTGTACATTTAACACTTGGTGATGTTTTAAAAGCTCAAATGAAATATCCCGAAGCAATGGCAGAATATGAAGCATACAAAAAAGAAAATCCATCTGACCCACGCGGAGAAATGGGCATTAAGTCCTGCCAATTAGCTCAAGAATGGAAAGATAATCCTACTCGTTACAAAGTGGAAAATATGTCTTTAATTAATTCTAAAGAATCTGATTTTTGCCCACAATACAAAGATGCTAAATATAAAACACTGGTATTTACATCTACAAGAGAAGGTGCACAAGGAAAAATTGATATAACTACTGGTCAAAACCACTCTGATTTATACGAAACTACATTAGATAAAAACGGTAAATGGAGCACGCCCGTTCCGTTAGGTGTTATCACTTCTCCATTTAACGAAGGATGTGCATGCTTCACCAAAAAAGGCGATTTTATGTTTTTAACCCGTTGTCCCGAAGCAAAAGGGAAAAAATTAGGTTGCCAGATTTTTATTGTAAAAAAACAAGGTAATTCCTGGGGAGAACCTGAAAAATTACCTTTTAATATAGATAGCATTGCATTTGGTCATCCCAGTTTAGCACCAGATGGAAAAACATTATATTTTGCCGCAAAATTACCTGATGGAAAAGGAGGAAAGGATATATGGAAAAGTGTATGGGACCCAAAAGCCAACACTTGGTCTAAACCAGTTAATCTTGGTGATATGGTAAATACTCCTGGTGATGAAGTATATCCATACATCCATAGTGATGGAAAAACCCTCTATTTTGCTTCTAATTATCATCCTGGCATGGGTGGTTTAGATATATTCAAGGCAGAAGCAGATGAAAATGGTAACTTCACTAAGCCCGTTGAAAATATGAAATATCCTATTAATTCAGCTGCTGATGATTTTGGAATTATATTTGAAGGAAAAGCCAAAAGAGGATATTTCACTTCTAATAGAGAAGGCGGCAAAGGCAGTGATGATATTTGGTCTTTCTATTTACCACCATTAACCTTTAAAATGCGTGGCACTGTGGTAAGTTCTGGTGGTAATACAGGCGTTGGTAAAGGGGAAGGCGTAGCGAATGTAAAAGTGAGATTGGAAGGAAGTAATGGAGATATTCAGGAAACTTCAACAGATAAATCAGGTAATTATTCATTTACTGGTTTAAAAGAAAATACATCTTATACAGTTTCCATAGAAACGAATAAAAATTCTGTGTCTGAACATTATCCAGATGGTTATTTAGCAAGTAGTGAAAAAGGAACATTTACAACTGTTGGTGTCAATAATTCCAAAGAGTTTGTAAAGGACTTTGAAGTAAAGCCAGTAGAGCGTGAAATTCGTTTGCCAAGAATATTATTTGACTTAGACAAGGCAACACTTCGCCCAGAATCAAAGGACTCATTAGAATACTTGTATAAATTATTAGTGGATAATCCTACCATTATTATAGAAATACAGGCACACACAGATAGCAGAGGAAGCGATAAAAAGAATGATAAACTATCACAAGATAGAGCACAATCGGTTGTTGATTATTTAATCAATGAGAAAAAAATAAATCCTGCACGTTTACAAGCAAAGGGTTATGGTAAAAGAAAATTATTAATCCCCGATAATGTTATTAAAGCAGCCAAAACTAAAGAAGAACAAGAAGCATTACATGAGAAAAATAGAAGAGTTGTATTTAGAATTATTAGCTGGGATTTTGTAGACCCCAATGCTCCCAAAAAAGAGGCGCCTAAAGTAAAACCTAAAATTGAAGGAGAAGAAAATTCTGAAGAAATTCCAGATGCTGGTCAGTAATAAAGCATCAGAATTTTGTACCTACAAAAAACTTCCCTACATTGAGGGAAGTTTTTTGTTTTAAATCACTATTGCCCAAAAAGACCCTCCGCCAAAGGCGGACAAAATTATTTATCTCGCAAAGCCGCGAAGGACGCAAAGTAAATTGAGATGTTTATCCCCAACGAAGTTGGAGGATTTCACTGCGTTCAACATGACAAGAACGCCCTTAGTTTAGCATGATAGCCTTTGTCATTTTGAGCGGAGCGAAAAATCTTATACTTCTGTTTAATGTTTTAGTTGCTTCACTTCGTTCAGCAGGACAAATACGTATTATGCTTTCATTTGAAATTCTTTGTCATCCTGAGCGCAGCGAAGGAACTCAAAAAGATGTTTATCCCCAACGAAGTTGGGGACTTCACTTCGTTCAGCAGGACAAAATGATTCACTTCGTTCCGCCTACGGCGGACAAAAATTTATCACGCAAGAAGCAAAGTAGTTTAGATGCTTCTGCCTTCGGTGGCTTTAAGTTTCGCAACCAATCTATTCAACTCACGAGTCCTATTTTACTTAGAGTATTTCTTATCTTAATAGATATAAAACAAAAAGGTAATAAAATGTATACAATCATATTTTTAACCCATTGAATATTTTTTAGCGAATATAAAACTGAAAATAACTCTGCTCTTCTTTGTAAAAATAAGCCCGTTAGAACTATAGAATTAATTATATTCTTTCTATGAGAATATTCATCTCTGATAATATCTATTACAAAAATAAATCTATTCGCATTACTCTTATTCCACGCTTCGTGTTCTTTGGCATCTATAAATATCAGCCATTCTCCTTTTTTCCAGGATTTTTTTTCATTCTCTACTCTAAAACCACATTCTGGTAATTCTGTGGGAATGATTAATCCTAAATGACAACGATAAATACCATTTGTATCTCCACAATGCGGATAAATACTACTATTGGCTTCTAACAAATTAAATGATGCTGATACTAAATTGGGAATACTGTTTATAAATGCTGTTGTTTTAGGAAATAATTTTTGATGTGAATACAATTCTAATCCCCACCACTTTAATGAAATCGTTTTCCATTTTTTTACATTCTCTGACATTTTAGTATTAAAATAAGATTCTAACTGATTGTTCTTCAAATATTCTAATAATTCACTTTCTAAAACATCTGCAATTTGCGATGCGTTTTTTGTCCATTCAAAATAATCAGATGGGATGAAATTGGGCTCATCAGAATAATATCTGGCATCCTTTGATAAAATACTAAACCATAATTTGTTTTTCTTTTCGCTCATTTTAATTGACGATTATATTTTATCAACAAAAATAATAACAATAATCCAAGTATAAAAAATATACTTAATACAGGCACAGAATTTCTTAATCCTCCAAAATACTCACCTATCAAGCCAAATGATAAAGTTCCTAAAATCATTCCTATTTTTTCAAGAACATCAAAAAAACTGAAATAACTGGCGTGGTCTAATGTTTCAGGTAATAATTTACTATAAGTAGAGCGGGATAAGGACTGCGTGCCACCCATTACAAAACCTACTAATGCAGCCACTACATAAAATTGCTCTGGATAATAAACATCTAAATAAGTGTAAATACAAATAAATATCCATATAGCAACGGCAATTATTAAAGCATAAATATTACCTGCTAATTTTGATAAGTATGAGAAAAAATAAGAACCAGCAATGCCTAAAAATTGAATAATTAAAATGCTGATAATAAGTGCAGTGGTTTTAAAATTTTCTGATGTCCAGTAAATTTCTTGTCTTGCAAAAAGCACAGCCATTACCATTACGGTTTGAACGCCCATATTGTAGAAAAAATAAGCAGAAAGAAATCTTTTGATACGACTGATTTGTTGGGCTTCTTTCAATGTTTGTATTAATTCATTATATCCTTTCAATAAAATATTTTTATTGGAATGAGATTTACCGCCAATTATATCAGGCAACCTTAAAAAGGTAAATTGAGCAAATCCTATCCACCACAATCCCACTAAAAGAAAAGTGTATTTAACAGGCACTTTGAAAGACATAATTAATATCAAACAAATGATAAGTAATAAAGAACTTCCAAAATATCCATAAGCAAATCCTTTTGCACTTATTGTATCCTGATGTTTTTCATCTACTATTTCTGGTAAATACGAGTTGTAATATACCAAACTTCCCCAATATCCAATGGTGGCTAATAAGAATGGTAACATACTCATTTCAATGTGTTGTGGATGAAAGAAATATAAAAACATACTGGATATTGCACCCAAATAGCAAAAGAATTGCAGAAATCTTTTTTTATTACCAAGATAATCGGCTATTCCACTTAATAAGGGCACAATTAATACAACTACCATCAATGCAACAGAATAAACGATAGAATACACTGTTGAATTTTGAAATTTTCTTCCCAAAAATTCTATTTCTGTGCCAATGAACTCTTTTGTTACTGGATGATGAGAAGTGATATACTCATAAAAGTTGGGAAAAATAGCAGAAGTGATGACCAAAGGAAATACTGAGTTTGCCCAATCATAAAATACCCATCCCTGAATAATTTTTCTGTTGTTTTTAATTTTCATATTTTGATTTTCAGTTATTCATAGTTTATAGAATTATAACGTTGTAAATTGTGTTATCAGAAAATATTTGTGTCTTTGTGTGAGAAGATAAATTAAAAACATTCGGAAAACATTCGTGCATTCGTGGCATAAATTGAAATTAAAAAATTATTATCTGTTCCTGTTTTGTCTATCAATAGCGTATTGATGGTTTATAAATTTATTTATCAATTAATTTTTCAAAATTTCAATCTCCACTCTTCTGTTTTTTATCCTACCTTCCATAGTGTTATTATCTCCAATAGGCATAGTATCTCCAAAGCCCTTAAAAAACATTTTATTTTGCACGCCTTTTTCAATTAGATACAAAAATACAGCTTTGGCTCTTTCTTCTGACAATTTTTGATTTTTTCTTTTAGTGCCTGTGTTATCACTATGCCCATTGATTTGCACTACCCATTCAGGATGCTGGATTAAATATTTGGCTACTTTGTTGAGTTCTTGATAAGAATCAGGTAATAAATAGGATTTCCCTTCATCAAAGTAGATGTTTTTCAAAATGATTTTATCTCCTGCTTTCAAATTTTCTTTGACTGATTTAATGCTATCTGTTTGATGATTACTTTTTTCTACATATACACTGCCTACAATTTCTATTTCTATTGGCTCTTCAGGTTCTTTTACTGGAATTAATTTCACATTATCTACAAAATAATATGCTTCTAAAAAACCAAATACTCTCCATCCATATCTGAAAAAATTTAATCTCAACAAATCTTTCTTTATATCAGCAGAAAAATTGCCTATGGTCAGATACTTTTCTCCGCCGTATGCTTTGTAATATCCACTTATTTTGAACCAGCGATAATTATTGTGTAATCCGTTTTTTACATTGATAGTATCAATCATAAATGCTCTGTCTACATCTTTTTGATTTTTATATCCTGTCTTATTAAACAACACGCCAAATGATTTTAATACGGCATTACTCCAATATGCTAAACGAATATACATTTCAAAATAATATAAATGTTTGTATTTGAGTGGTTCTACTAATTTTACAACTGCAAATTCCTTATATCTCTTTTGAAAGCGAAGACCTATGTAACAATCCCCATCAAAAGCACCTTTTTCTTTTGTAGTGTCATTATCTAATGGCTTTTGATAATAATCTACTGATGCTATTTGAAACCACGGAATGGCTGATTTAATGCTGGATGATTTTTTCTTATAGTTTTCAAAACTTCCATTAGGTACTAAATTTTTATTTGTCAATAATTCTTGTGCAAAAACAGAAGTGATGCAGGATATAAGAAACAATATTTTGAATAAATTTTTCAAATATTTTTTGTGGGCGAATATAATGTTTCCTGTGGGTGAAATGAATTTATTTTTAATCAATAATATCGTCCGAAAACACACTCCTAACCCCCCTTCTCCCCCTTTGGCGGACTCTTCTATGCATGCATCTTTGAAAATTGCACATGCCTTAATTTTATTGATCCCCAACTATGTTGGGGAGAGATTTTAATTTTTTAATCACAAACAACGCAAAGAAAAATACGAAGAAACACAAAAATTACTTTCTTTGTGTCCCCAACTTCGTTGGGGATTGTGACCTTTGTGGTTTAATAAAAGATTTGTTGTCTGAAAAAATATTAAAAATTAAATAAATAATGCTCAATTTTTACTGACTGGGCGAAATAGCATTATTTAATTTTGAACGATAATCAGAAGGAAAGAAAATACTCCACATTCCTCTAATGTCATACAATTCGTAATTAGTGGCTTTATCATTTGGATACCATTTTTGTAATGCTTTCATTGTAACATCAGGTATGTCTTGATACGGCTTACCATGACAATTCAAACAAATAGGTGCAATATAAATAGGAGTAAAAAAATGTATTCCATTTTTCACAGGAATAATGGTGGGTTTTTTAGATAAAGTAGTAGCATACATTTCAAGTACTTTCTTTTCAAGGGAATCGGGAGTATTTTTTGGATTACGAACTTTTAATGATGTTCTTTTGGCTTTAATTCCAAAGTGTTGAGATAATGAGTCGGTTAAGCGAAGAGCATTTTCATTGCAATATCTAACTGATTCATAGTAACCTTGTTCTTCAATGGCTTTTTGAAGATGAGATAAAATACCTACATACATTTGTTTGGCAATCTTTGTTCCTTCCTGTGCATAAAACGTTGAATCATCTTTTGATAATTGTGAATGAGTGTGATTGTTATTATTGCTCTCATTAGATGTGTTGGTGCATTGATATAATACAAAAACTACTGCCAGAGCAGGTATTAAATTTTTAAAGTTCATAAATTCTATTATTTTTGAATGGGGAATCCTTGTGATTGCCAGTTGGTAATACCGCCTTCTAAATTGATGACTTTGAATCCTTTTTTTGAAAGTACTTCTGCGGCATTTGCACTTCTTTTACCACTTCTGCAATACATCAGAATAATTTTAGATTTATCTAATTTAGAGATTTCTTGTTCAAAAGTATTTGAATAAAAATCAATATTGATAGCATTTGAAATTTTGCCTTCGCTAAATTCTTCGGGTGTTCTGACATCTATTAAAATGGTATTTTTTTCAGAAAATAATTTTTGAAATTCTGATGGGCTCACCGTCTTAAATGTTTGTGCTTTAATTACCAACAATAAGACCGTTAAAATAGCCGTTAATAAAAGTGATTTTGTTTTCATAATGGTAGTTTTTTAATAAAGTTATCAATTAATGTGCCGTAATGAATTTTAATTCAATAATATTTCTTAAAAAGAGATGAGGGGTTGAAATTAAGATGCGGGAAATTTAATTAAAATGCTTTTTTTGTATGAATAAAAAATATTTTATCATTAGAATTATTATATCTATTTTTGTAAAAAAATAAAACTATGTGGAGTATACCAACCATTCTCATCATTGCCATCATATTAATTATTTGGGATGGCTTTAAAGTAGTGCAACAAGGGAAAGTAGCGGTATTAACTATCTTTGGAAAATTTAGCAGAGTGCTACACCCCGGATTAAATTTGAAAATTCCTTTTATTGAAAGGGTTTACAAGGTGATTTCAATTCAAAACAGAAGTGTTGAGCTGGGTTTTCAAGCCATTACTGCTGACCAGGCGAATGTGAATTTTACAGCAATGTTATTATACACGGTATTAGACCAAAAAGAAGAAACTATTAAAAATGTAGCATTTAAGTTTATTGATGATAAAAGTTTTATGCAGGCATTAGTAAGAAGTGTGGAAGGTTCGGTGCGTTCATTTGTGGCTACTAAAAAGCAAGCAGAGGTATTGTCATTAAGAAGGGAAATTGTAGAAGCAGTAAAATTGCAATTAGATAAGACACTGGAAGAATGGGGATATCATTTAATTGATTTGCAAATTAATGATATTACTTTTGATGAAGAAGTAATGCGTAGTATGGCTAAAGTAGTAGCAAGTAACAATTTGAAATTAGCCGCAGAAAATGAAGGACAAGCATTGTTAATTACCAAAACAAAAGCAGCAGAAGCAGAAGGAAATGCTATCAAAATATCTGCACAGGCAGAAAAAGAAGCCGCTCAATTAAGAGGGCAGGGTATTGCATTGTTCAGACAGGAAGTAGCCAAAGGTATGGCATTAGCCGCACAGCAAATGCAAGATGCTAATTTAGATGCTTCATTAATATTGTTTAGTATGTGGACTGAAGCAGTTAAGAATTTTGCTGAACATGGCAAGGGGAATATTATCTTTTTAGATGGAAGCACCGAAGGAATGGAAAAAACATTGCGTCAATTGATGGCAATAGGTAATTTAGATGTCAAAGCCAATTCACAGGATAAAAAATAAAATTTTTTAGTATAGGCATCTATGCAAAAGTTTGCAAGGTATCCACTTTTGCGATTATTGGTGCCTTTTGTTTTTGGAATAATTAGTTATCTAACTTTTTCCGAACAAAATTTAAATTCTGTTTTTACTAATTTCATTTTTCTATCATGCCTTTGTTTGATAGTTTTGATGTTAATAATATTGCAATTGTTTTGGAATATCAAAATACTCAGTACAATTTTCATTGATGTGTCTTTAATAATTTTTGGATATAATTTGTGCTATTATCAGGATATTTCACATAGAGATGATTTTGTTGGAAAATGGATAAATGAGAAAGAAAAATCTTTTGTTATTGTAAAGCCCGTTGATGTTCTTGTTCATAAAAATAATTATAACAAACTGACTTTGCAGTGTTATCAATTATTTGATGTGCATTCAAAACAATGGAAAGAAGTGAGTGGTAAAATCATTGCATATTTTTCTAATGAAATAGCAATAGATAAAGTATTTCATCCTGATGCTTATTATTTATTAAATACAAAACTTAAAGTAATAGAGAATGTTCAAAATGATTATGCTTTTGATTATTCAACATATCTGAAAAAACAGGGAGTATATTATTCAGCATATATTAAGAACATTAAAGAGTTTGAATTCTTATCTTTAAAGAAAAGATGGGATATTCTGGATGCGGCTTTGTATACAAGATTTTGGATAATCAATTACTTTAAGCACAACACAAGATTAGATAAGGTTAGTAAAGATATTGCGGCAGCGTTTTTGACGGGCTTTGATGATGAATTAGATAGTGGAATTATTCAGCAATTTGCACAATCGGGCACATTACACATACTTTCTGTATCTGGTTTTCATACGGGATTAGTTTTTATTTTAATTACCTTTATTTTTAATCTGATGGATCCATATAAAAAATGGAGATGGATGAGAATGATATTAACTTCAATGATTTTATTTTTTTATGCTTTTGTTACAGGTTTTTCACCGCCCATCATTAGAGCAGCAGTAATGCTGACACTCATCGTTATTCAGCAAAATTTTTTTACAGATAGAATTATTCATCCCTTGAATATCTTATCAGCAGCGGCATTTTTTGTGTTGGTATATAATCCTTTATATTTGAATGATGTGGGCTTTCTATTGAGTTTTTCTGCGATGGTAGGATTAGTGTATTATGCACCAAAATATGTTTTTGAAAACAGAATTATTCAAAGTATATGGGATATTGTGAGTATGAGCATTGGAGCACAATTAGGAACATTACCGTTTTCATTGTATTTTTTTCATTCTTTTGCTTTGTTATTTATAGTGGCTAATATTCTCATCATTCCACTTTCTACTATTATTATGTTTATGAGTATTCTTGCATTAACTCCACTTGGTTTTATTTCAATGATATTAAATTATTTAATTAAATGTTTGATCTTTTTTAATTCATTATTAGGTTCATCAATGTTTTATTTAAATTGGATACATTTCACATTTTGGGACGCTTTAATGCTTGCTGTTATATTGATTGCAGGCAGAATATTACTGAGTGAAGTTTTAGAAAAAAATATTACAAAAATATTGGCGATGAGCATTTTATTATTTTTCATTTCACTATGGCTATTTATTCATCACATTAATTATTTAATGTCTTACAAAAAAACAGAAATATGTATGTATAAAGATAAAGAAAAAAATTACATCTGGATTCAGCATCAAAATACAATATTATTTAATCAATTGGACTCTGTGGCTATAAATAATTGGGCAAGAAATTTGTTATTAAAAAATTGTGTTGATAAATTTTATATCCATCCATTTAATTATGTCCATTTGAATGGAAAAAACATATTGATATTAAATGCCTTTAATGAACTTGTTTTAGTAAATAATTTCAAACAAACAGATGTTCTAATTTGGAACAATAAAAAGCTTCCTGATAAAGAATTAATAGATGATAAAATAAAAAGAATTTATTGGACAAAAGGTGTGAGTAGTCAGAAACATCATTTAAACCATTTGAGTATCGTAAGAAATAAAGGTTTGATAAAGTTGATATATTGAAAGTGATATGTTGTAATTTGTTTTAAAAATTAGCCAATAATCAAGAAATAACAAGTTTCAGGTGATTTTTTCTTTCACAGCAACTTAAAAATCTTCTTCAATTTCATTTTGGGAAATGTCAAAATCATCGTTGTTTTTATTTTGATTGATTTTAGAAGGTACAATTATACCGCCTTTCATTGGCTCGTTCAGAAAATCTTGATTGGGTTGAATATCTGAAAAGGAATTATCAAAATACTGCATATCATCTAAATCAGAAAAGTAACTATATCTGCCATTGAAACGCAATTTGATTTCTGCTGTACTACCGTGCCTGTTTTTAGCAAGATTCAATATAGCCACGCCTTTCATTTCGGGTTCTGTATTTTCACCACTATAATATTCAGGACGATAAATAAAAAACACCATATCAGCATCTTGTTCTAATGAGCCCGATTCTCTTAAATCAGACAGGCGGGGCATTTTATTTTCTTTTTCTTTTTCAACAGAACGATTCACTTGAGATAGTGCAATAATAGGAATATTGAGTTCCTTTGCTAATCCTTTTAAACCTCTTGATATACTGCTGATTTCCTGTTCTCTGTTAGAGCCGCTAGCATTTTTATCTCTGTTGCTCATCAATTGTAAGTAATCAATTATAATCATTTGAATATCGTGTTGCGTTTTTAATCTTCTGGCTTTGGCTCTTAATTCAGTTAGTGAAAGTGATGAGGTGTCATCTATAAATAAAGGCACATTGTCTAATTTGTCAATAGTTTGAGATAGTTGAATGAGTTCATAATCTGTCAAATTACCTTTGTTGATATTATCCATTGGAATATGTGTAATAGATGCTAATAATCTCTTAACAATATCTTGTGAAGTCATTTCTAATGAAAAAATAGCAACAGGTATTTGAAGTTCTACAGCAGCATTTTTTGCAAAGGTAAGCATCAATGCTGATTTCCCCATAGCAGGGCGTGCCGCTAAAATGATGAAATGTGATTTTTGCCATCCGTGAGTAACTATATCAATATCTCTTAAACCGCTTGGTATGCCTGATAATCCGCTTTTGTTGTTTTTAATATTTCTCAAATCTTCAATGGTTTCTGTTACTAATGTTTTAATATCTTTTTCTCTTGCTTTGGTTACTTTTTCCGTAAGTTCAAAAATGGTTCTTGTAGCAAAGTCAATAGTTTCAAATACATCATCACTATCTTCAAATGAGCGATTAATGGCTTCTGTGCATATACTAATAACTTCCCTTTGCAAATATTTTTGTAATAATAAACGAGTGTAATATTCAATGTGTGCCGCCGATGCTACATTGTATGTTAGTGTTGCTAAATAATGTGCCCCACCTACTATTTCAAGTTTTCCCAATCTTTTTAATTCGTGTGTTACAGATAATAAGTCAATTGGTTCATTGCGTTGAAATAAGTTATGTATGGCATCATAAATTAATTGATGTTGGGGCTTGTAAAACATTTCTTTCATCATCATATCTGCCACCTTGATAAACGCGTCCTTTTCTAACATAATAGCACCTAACAGGGCTTTTTCAATATCAATGGCTTGTGGCATTACTTTGCCATTTTCAAGCAACATCTCTGGATGCAAGGAATTAATTTTTCTATTGTAAGGTATTTTCTTTACTTCACTTGTATTATCCATTTCTGCCATAGTTTTTAATTCAATTGATGGTGCAATTTTAGGTTTAAAGTTACGAATTTTTTTACTTGTGAATAATTATTTTTTCTACTCTAATAATCAGGTATTTACATTACTTTTGCCTTTTGATATAATGTGAGTTTTTTTTGAAAAAATATTTTTAAAATATGAAAAAAAAGTATAAAGCAGTTTGGTTAGAAGAAATGCATCCTTCTTTACAGGAAATTTTATTAAAAAATAATGTATCTGTTTTGATAGCCAAAAATGAAAGCGAATTGTTTGAATTATTAAATGATGCAGATATATTGATAGTTCGCAGTAGAAAGGTAGATAAACATTTGATAGACAATGCACCAAAATTAAAAATCATTGGTAGAGCAGGTTCAGGAATGGAAAATATTGATGTAAAATACGCACAGAGCAAATCAATAATATGCTTGAATTCGCCCGAAGGCAATAGAGACGCTGTGGGAGAGCACGCATTAGGAATGTTGTTGATGTTATTAAATCATCTCAAAAAAGCAGATAGTGAAGTGCGTCAAAATATTTGGGATAGAAAAAATAATTGGGGATATGAAATTAAAGGTAGCAATGTTGGAATTATTGGGTATGGCAATACAGGCAGTGCATTTGCAAGAAAATTAAGTGGTTTTGAATGCAATATATTTGTGTATGATAAATATAAATTTGATATAAAAGATAGTTGGGTTCAGAAAGTTGAGTTGGAGGAAATATTTGAAAATGCTGATATTATTAGTTTGCATTTACCATTGAATGATGAAACTTTGTATTATGCTGATGAAGCGTTTTTTGAAAGATTTCGCAAGTCCATTTATTTTATCAATACATCTAGAGGAAAAATTTTGAAAACATCATCCCTTGTAAACGCAATAAAATTGGGCAAAGTGAAAGGGGCTTGTTTAGATGTATTGGAATACGAAGATACTAATTTTGAAAATATGAATGCTCAACATTCAGAAGATTTTGATTATTTAAAGAAGAGTGATAAAGTCATTCTTACGCCACACATTGCAGGGTGGACACATCAAAGTTATGAAAAAATTTGTAAAATAATTGGTGAAAAAATTGTGAATGCAATTAAAGAAATAGAAAGATGGTGAGGAAAAGTGTTGGGTGTTTGTTGAATTTTACTATTGTCAAATCTCCCATAAACACTGATATTATCTTAAAGTTTTTTATTACTCTTATTTTCAATCAACATTTTTGTCGGGATGACTGGACTCGAACCAGCGGCCCCCACGTCCCGAACGTGGTGCGCTACCAACTGCGCTACATCCCGAAATCATTGTATTTCTAATACAACCGGGCAATGGTCACTATGTATTACATCTCGTAATATTACTGAATTCTTAAGATGTTTTTTCATTTCTGTTGTAACAATATGATAGTCAATGCGCCATCCTAAATTTTTTGCCCTTGAATTGGCTCTATAACTCCACCATGTATATTGATGCGGCTGTTGATTAAAAACTCTAAAAGCATCTATATATCCACTATCAATATATTTGTCAAACCACGCTCTCTCTTCAGGCAAGAAACCAGACATATTCTCGTGCTTTTCAGGGCTATGAATATCAATTGGCTTATGGCAAATGTTATAATCGCCACTTAAAATCATTTTAGAATGTTGTTTTTTTAATTGATTCACATAATCTAAATAATAATCTAACCACTGCATTTTAAATGCCTGTCTTTCATCTCCGCTGCTACCACTGGGATGATAAGCATTGATAAAAGTCCATTCATCAAATTTAAGTAGGATAAATCTTCCTTCATCATCATATAACTTGTTTTCGCAGCCATATTGAACATAGCCGGGTTGAATTTTGGTAAAGACGGCAACTCCACTATATCCGGGCTTTTTGGCAGGAAACCAATAATGATGATAACCTAACATTTCTATATCCAGTATGCCTATATTTTCAGGAAATGCTTTAATTTCTTGCAATGCAATTATATCAGGATTCTCTTGTTGTAGCCAATTCAAAAATCCCTTAGAAATTGCAGAACGTAAGCCATTGACATTGTAAGTAATAATTTTCATTGGCACAAAGATATAGCAAATGTTTTAAATTCTATTTGTAAAAACGCTTTAAAACTTCAAACCTAATCCAATACCAAATGTGCTAAGTATTTGTAACCTTGGACCGTATATATCATTTGAATGATCATATTTTCCATCTTTATTCCAATCTCGTATTATTTTAATATCATCGTCATATATCATTTGATTGAGTAGAGTGATAGTAAAAATTTTTGTTAGTTTTATTGTAAGTAAGCTATTCATTACAACATCTATATTTTGTGGATTATGCAAATAGTTACTGAACAAATCTAAATACGCATCCCAACTTATCAGTGGATTCAAATCTTTTTTAAATTTTAATGTTAATCTTCCACCAAATTCATAACGAATTTTCTTTCCATGCTGAATGATATTTCCTGTAATAGGGTCATAAATAGCTTTTTCAACTCCAAATGCTCCTGCATCTGCCAGATATTGACGAGTTACAATAGTAACTTTTCCAGATAAAGGCGAAAGAGTGATTGAAAAATAATTGACGGGCTTATATTCTAAACCAAATGCTAACTGAATGTATGCAGGAGAAAAGAAGTCAGAAATAGCCCGTCCTACAATGGAATCGCCTTTGTAATTATATCCTGGTGCTAATTGTGTTCTAAAATCTAACATTGCAGAATAGAAAAAATATTTGTTCCAACCATTCAAATTATATTTTGAAATAAAAAGTAATTGGTCGTTATTCTTCTTAAAAATTTTATCATTCCCACTTCTAATAATTCCATAATTAGCAGATATCTTATTATTCCAGCTATGTTTATTTTTTTGATAGATAATTTGATAATCTAAAATATTGTTTAATGTTACATTATCCTGTCCTCCACCTTGCCAGTTACTTAAAGCAGTTTGACTGAAATTGATGCCAATAAATCCTGATGATTTCCAATGCTTGATAGAATCATTATCAAATGAGTTGTTAGAGTATGAGTAGATAGAAAAAAGTAATGAAAGAAGGATGAAAAAATTTTTCATCATAATTGTTATTGTTTAGATTTAAGAATATCACGAATTTCTGTAAGCAATATTTCTTCTTTAGATGGCGATGGAGTGGAAGATGGGTTTTTATCCTGTTCCTTTTTATTGAAACGGTTAATCATTTTAATAACCATAAATAAAGCAAATGCTACAATTACAAAGGTAATGATGTTGGATAAAAAATTACCATATTTAATACCTGTATTTGGAATGACTAATTCCTGGATATTGGTTAGATGTGCGGCTTTTAATGCAGGATCTAAAATAGCAGGCGTTATAATATCTTCCACCAATGAAGAAACAATTTTTCCAAAAGCACCACCAATAACAACACCTACAGCCATATCTAACACATTACCTCTTAATGCAAATGTTTTGAATTCTTGAATAATCTTCATACTTTTTGGGGACAATAATACAGAAATAATTGCTTTTTAATTTTTATTAAATGTTACAAAACTTTCGCAACAACTGTGAATACGCTGTAATTTACATTAATTCAATATCACTAATTTTTCAATTTTTTCTGCTCGCTTTTTATCAGAGTCAGTAACTGTTACTTTATAGATATATACACCTCTTGCTAATTTATCACCATAATCATCTCTTCCATCCCATTCTATACTATCTTCTCTGTAGCCAGTTACATAAATATCTTTTGAAATTGTCTTGACTAATTTGCCTGTAATTGTAAATATTTCAATTTTTACTTTTATATAATCACAACTCGTATTATATTCAAACATAAATTTGGTTTTGGTTGTAAAAGGATTGGGATAATTATAAACATGATTGAGGGAAAGTTCGCTATTATTGACTACTACAAAATCTAATTGTGATGTATTGCTATTGTTATTAATATCCCATGCTTTCAAACTTAATTTATGACTACCTTCTGTAACACTCATTGGATATTTTATTTTTCCTTTTTGATAACTATTTAAATCGTATTCAAAATAATCATTTAAATTGATAGGTTTGTTATCTAATGTAGCTACAATGTCGTGTCCTATACTGTTGCTCGTAATATTGATGCCTGAGCTATCAATAATTTCAGCAAAAAGCACAGGATTTTGGTTGGTAGTTCCACCATTTACAAATTTTTTATCATTGAGAAACATTTCTATTTGTGGTGGTTGCTGGTCTGTAATTGCATTAGGATTAGAACCACCAATATAAAATTTAGATGTATAACCAATAGCATCATCTACGCCATTATGTGCATAAAAACTCATTTTGCTGGTGTCTATTGCATAATTTATATCTTTTGGAACAATAAATGTAAAACTGAAATCACCGTTTTTCACTTCTGCTTTTCCTTTAAATAAAAGATTTTTTTGTGCAGTAAAAGTAAATGTTTTGCCTCCGACAATAGATTCTGCTTTATTGCCAAGACAAGAAATTACCTGTGATTTGTCAAATACTGTTGGATAGATAATGCCATTAAAATTGGTAAGTTTATTACCATATTTATCAGCAATGTAACCTTTTACAGTAATTTTAGATAATGCTTTTAAGGTGTCTTTTGGTGTAGATGTGATAGTATTATTGTTGATGGAAGACACAATGATTTTCTTCTGTGGGCAAGCCAAAGTAAGTGCAGGGTCTCCAATAAGATGGAAACTGAGAAAGTAAAAACCAATATTAGTTTTTATTTTGGTGTTTTTGACAATATCACCAAGTGCCATATATTTTCCATTTGGTAAAGTATCTAATATTTCTTCAAAAAGTTTTTGAGACAAATAGAAATTAGTGGAAGCATAAGTTAATCTTGCAGTGGTAAATAATGCAATAGCACAACCATTGGAGTTTAAAAAACATTGCTCTCCTGCTGATACTCTATCGGGATCATCAAAACGAGTAAATTCGCAGGTAGCAGTAACAAGCAATGGCATATTACTTAAATTTTTGTAAGAATTAATTTGAGATAATGTAAGATATGCTTCGTGTCCTAATTGCACTTCATTACCATGACCGGTATAATTGATAACTAATGAACCTTTTTCAAATGCTCTATCCAAAGCAGCAGTGGCATCAGGAATACGATTTCCGCCTGGTACTGTAATTTGCTGATAAGCATCTGCCATTATCTTATTGACATTGTATTCAGGATGTAATTTAGAAATATATCGGGATAAACTATCTGCCTGCCACATATGCAACTGACTATCTCCATCATCTGCCAAAAAAGTAAACCAGGTTCTCCAATCGCCTTGTGGAAAGTTATTAGTAGTTAGGTTGCAACAATTCTCATTAGTTTGAACTGAAAAGTTATAATTCTTTTTGTAATATGCTTTTACTTTATTAACCATATTGATTGCTTCTGCAGATGAGGAAATGGTAAATCTTCCAACACCAATATCTACAATAGAATTGGTCCAGTCATCGCCTTCATTATCATCTAACCAGCCAAAAAAATCATCTGTAACAGTTGATAATATGGGAGAAACAGAGAGGCCTGTTTCATAGACGGGAATGAGTGCCGATGTATTTGAACTTCTATCTTTGTTTAAATAAGAGCCATCACCAAAGAGCAATAAATATCGGGGACTGGTATTACCAGGTGCTTTTCCACCATTTCTTTTATAGAGCATTCTTGCCAATTCACGAATGGCAGTAGCATCTCTATTTCCACTTGAAAATTCATTATACACTTCTTCTGTTGTAACTACTGCATAAGTGAGCCCTTCTTCCTGTTGATGTAAATTAGCCAGATCCAGTGCATAAGATTTAAATTGCGGTGGAGTTACTATAATATAATCTGCTTGTGTGATGCTATGCAAGTTTTGATTATCAATTTTTTTGAGAAATTTAGGACTTAAAGTATTATTCAATGAAAAAATGATGTATTGATGCAAACTATCTGATGGTGCATCAAAGGTGATGAAGTTAGAGTATTGATTATACTGTTGATTGAGAGGATGAATAAAATCGGTAATATCCCAAATCATTAGATTAGGATAATTCAGTGTAGAAATAGAATAAGTAGTGATTTGTGATAGGGCAACTGTTCTTTTATCTCTAAACTCAAATGATTTACCATTATATACCAAATATCGGCGGGCATTGAAAATAATTTTATCTAACCATGCTACTGCATTAGAAGTATTTTTAGTTACATTAAATGAAATAACAGATGTGTTATTGTTATTAGGATTTATTTTACATTGGTTAGCTATAGAAGCATAATCGGCAAGATAATTTCCTGTTTGCACTGCACTGGCAGTAAAGGTAAAGTTAGCACCATTAAAACTCCATGAATAGTTAGATACAATATCACTTCTTGCAGCAAGAGATAAAAATGCTTTAATAGTATCGCCTGTTACAAAATTTCCATCACTAAAAGGAAAAGTAAATGAAGTTTGTATATCAAAATATTCCCCATAAAAATCAGGCCCACTTTTTAGAAAATTTACTACATCTACTTCGTGAAAATTGATGTAATCATAAGAATTAGTGGTATAAGTTGGAGTAGCAGTTATAGAATAATTGGATATTCTTAAACCTGGTCCAAGGTCAAGTGTGATAAAATAATAAGCAGAGTCGGAATATAGATGATTGTAGTGATAGTAATCTAAACAACTATATGAAACACTATAAGGAAATTGTGATTTTTTTATCCATGTATCACTGCCTTTTCCGTAAAATAAAATATAATCGTTATCATCAAACACACCATCATTTTCACCATAAACATAAATAGCATTTTCCTGCAAATCATCATAGCGGAATTTATTATTTTTAGGATTAACCATATCTCCACCATTCCCGTAAATTCTAATATTGCGAGGATCTATTTGAGAAACATTGATGCCCATTGATTGTAAAAATGCTTTATCAATTTTGTAAATGCCTGTATTTTTTATACCGATTTTATACCAATTGCCAGATGCTAAAACAGAGTTAGGTGCAAAACTTTGTGTGCTAACAGGTTGAAGCTTATTAGAAGAAACCCTTTCCCAATTCCATTCAAATTTTTGTAGAAATTCAATATTACCACTTTCTGATTTTCTAAAAGGTATAATATAAGCACTCCATATTTTTTTATCTCCTGAATAGCCATATAAATATTTCACTTGAAATGTAGAAGCAATATGCTCTTTAAAATATTTTTGAACAACAGATTGTTCGCTGGCATTCAACGCTCTGTATTTAGTAGGTTGAATAATAATTTTAGCATCTTCATTAATATTAGTTGTAAAAGTTTTGACCCATATTGGTAAATTATTCATAGTAGGATCATACACGGCGCCTGCTATCTCAATAGGAAATACATTATCATCTTGATGAATAATAATTTCGGGAATAGTAGGTGTAGAGATAGCATTACCAATACCACTGCTGATACTTCTTTGCGACCACACATAAGAAAGCATCAAAATATTGAAAACACATAAAAATTTAAATCTATTCATGAGCACAAGTTTAGTAAAATTAAAACGAAATTTTGCTTGTATTATTGTGTAAATAATGAATGTTGCATTTTTAGAATGTACCATCTATATTTGCCATTCAATATTATTACAAATTAGAGTATGACCAATCATTGTTATGTGGTTATTATGGCGGGAGGTGCAGGCACTCGTTTTTGGCCATTAAGCACTTCACAAAAGCCCAAGCAGTTTTTAGATGTATTGAATAAAGGCACTACACTTTTACAAGATACCTACAAAAGAGCACTGTTATTGTGTAAAAAGGAGCATATTATTGTAGTTACTAACAAGGACTATGAACATCTTGTGAAAGAACAACTGCCAGAATTGCCTAAAGAAAATATATGGATAGAGCCATATAGAAAAAATACCGCACCTTGTGTGGCTTATGCGGCCTACAAATTAAGAGACAAAGACCCTGATGCGATGATGTTGGTTTTACCAAGCGATCATATTATTCAAAAAGAAAAAACATTTGTCAAAGCAGTGCAGTCGTGTTTTCAAAAAGCATCAGAAGAAGATTGTTTAATTACTATTGGAATAAAACCAACACGCCCCAATACTGGTTATGGATATATTCAATTTATCAGCGATACGGCAAATAAAAGAGATAACAGAATTTTTAAGGTTAAAACATTTATTGAAAAGCCCGATTTAGAGATGGCAAGATATTTTGTGAAGAGTGGTGAGTTTTTGTGGAATGCAGGAATTTTTGTATGGAGTATAAAAAGTATTATTCACGCTTTTGAAAAACACGAAAAAGATATAGCAAACATTTTTGAAGAAGGCAAAGAAGTTTATTATACCAAAAATGAAAAAGCATTTGTAGAAAAAGCATATAGTGTTTGTAAAAACATTTCTATAGATTATGCAATACTTGAAAAATCTGATAATGTGTATGTAAGAGCATCTGCTATTGGTTGGAGCGATGTGGGCACATGGAAGTCATTATACGAGCATTTGAAGAAAGATAACAATAAAAATGCTATTGCAGGAAAAAATGTAATGATGTATGACACTCAATCCTGCCTTGTAAATGTGCCTGATAATAAATTGGTAGTATTAGTAGGTTTAGAAGATTGTATTGTAGTGGAGTCAAATAATATGTTGTTGATTTGTAAAAAAGATAAAGAGCAGGATATTAGAAATATTGTAAATGAAATTCGTGTGCAAAAAGGAGATAAGTTTGTTTGAAGTTAATGAAACTAAATTTGTATTTGTTTAGCGTATAAATTTTAATAATACATTATTAACTAAATTAAATGTTAGTATGACCCCCAACTGCATTGGGGGTCAAACAATTATAGGGGTATTCATCCATTCATCTATAAATTTTATCCCCAATGAGTTGGGGACTACTTCAATGAAAATGATTGTATTAAAAACAAGATGCATCTAAATTCAACAGCAATGTTTATCAATTATTTTTTAGACGCTAAACCAATACCTAAAAATTATTACCCTACAAATATTTCACTTTTGCAGCACAAAAATTTTTTCTACATCTACAATAAATTTTCCTTTAATGGCTTTTCTTCCTAACAAAACAGGATATTTCATTTTTTCTCGGTTGGTTAAAGATAGTGATATGCGTATTTTTTTCTTTCCAATTTTCATCCATGTTTTTATCACAAATCTTTCTTCAATGTCAC
The DNA here is from genome assembly GCA_040758575.1 of Bacteroidota bacterium. Taxonomy (GTDB): domain Bacteria; phylum Bacteroidota; class Bacteroidia; order B-17B0; family Aurantibacillaceae; genus BPGX01. Next base: position 76,007 of record JBFLVH010000009.1, read on the forward strand.
CAGAAGAGTTTTTTATTTTTCTTTTTTGATAGTTATCAAAGCAAAGTATTTCTGCATTCTGAAATACCTGTATGCAAAGTTGATGATTATTTTCAAAAATTTTTTCACAATGCAATGCAGATGTATAAGCCCCTGTATCAATTTTGGCTTCTATGTTAAATAATTTTAGTTCAGGAAAATCAACCCATTCTCTTCTTCCTATTATAGATTTCTCTTTCTTTTTCATTATTGCACAAATTTAATCATTATTTAAACATAATCCCACTATCTTTGCAGCAAATTAAAGATTATGAAAAAAATTTTCCTGATTACTTTAATCCTTGTTAATGCTTGTTTCTCACAAACTAAAAATAATTATCCCAAATTAGTGATTGGTATTGTTATTGACCAAATGCGTTATGACTATTTAATTAAACTCCAAAAAAATTTTACCAAAGGTGGTTTTGTCAAATTAATGAACGAAGGAATATTTTTGAAAAATGTGCATTACAATTATATTCCAACTTACACAGGACCTGGTCATGCCAGCATTTACACAGGCACTACGCCTCGCTATCACAACATTATTGCAAATGAGTGGTATGATAAATTTCAAAATAAAGTCATTTATTGTGTAAAAGATGAATCCGTTGCATCCGTTGGAACTACTAATGAAAATGGAAAAATGTCTCCTAAAAATTTATTAGCATCTAATATTTGCGATGAACTAAAACTGCTCTATAAAAATCAAAGTAAAGTTATTGCTATTTCCATTAAAGATCGCTCGGCTATTTTGCCAGCAGGGCATCTGGCAGATGCTGCCTATTGGTGGGATGAGCAAACAGGTAATTTTATTTCTTCTACTTATTATACACAACAATTACCACAATGGCTTATTAATTTTAATCAGCAGAATTTATCACTTCAATATCTTCAAAAAAATTGGGATTTACTTTTAAGCAAAGATAAGTATGTTTCTACTTTGCCAGACAGCAATCAGTATGAGAAATCTATTTTAGGAAATAATTCTCCTCGCTTTCCCTATAATTTTTCTGATGATGTGAAAAATCAAAAAGTTAGCAAACTCAAATACACACCATACGGAAATTCAATTCTTATTGACCTTGCCAAAGAATGTATTATTCAAGAAAAACTTGGAAAAAATAAACAAACAGATTTTTTATGTATTAGTTTTTCATCAACAGATTATATAGGGCATAATTATGGCACTGAAGCATTAGAATTAGAAGATACTTATTATAGATTAGATAGAGATTTGAACAATTTCATTTCTTTTTTAGATAAAAATATTGGTAAAGATAATTACTTGCTATTTCTCACTGCCGACCATGCGGCGGCTATCAATACTCAATACTTAAAAGATAAAGGATTTAATGTCAATTATTTCAGCGAAGAAAAATTAAAAACTGATTTGAAAAAATATTTATTTCAACTATATAAAGATAGCACATTAATTGCAGAAATTACGAATGATCAAATTTTTTTGAATAAAGAAAAAATTCAACTTTTGAATATTGACATCCATCAATTAAAAAGAAACATACAAAGTTTTTGTTATCAATATCCTGAAATTGCAGAAGTTTATACAAATGATGATTTAATTAGGAATAATATCAAGGATTATTCTTTATATGGATTAGTGGCTAATGGTTTTTCACCTTCTAAAAGTGGTGATGTGGTGTATGTATTACATCCTGGAAATATGGATTATATTAACAAAGGAACTACACACGGAAGTGCCTATAATTACGATACTCATGTGCCATTAATTTTTTATGGATTTAAAAACAAATCATTGCAAAGCAATGAATTTTATCGCATCACGCAAGTAGCACCAACATTATCTTATATTTTGAACATTAATATTCCAAATGCTTGTTTTGATACGCCCATTAAAGAAGTTTTAGAAAATATCAATATTAATTACTACGATAATTATCATCAGGAAAATATAAGATAAAGTTATAATAAAAATTCTAATCATAAATTTTATTTATGTCAAAATATTTGATTGCAGGATTAGGAAACATTGGTGAAGAGTATCAACATACACGGCACAATATTGGATTTGATATTGCAGATAATTTGGCAGAAAAATTAAATGCTAAATTTTCTAATGACAGATTAGCATACATAACAGAATCTAAATACAAAGGTAGGCAGATATACGTAATCAAGCCCACTACTTATATGAATTTAAGTGGAAAAGCCGTAGCATATTGGAGGCAACAACTTAATATTTCACTTGAAAATATTCTTGTTTTAGTGGATGAAATTGCATTTCCATTAGGACAATTTAAAATACATCCCAAAGGCAGTGATGGCGGTCATAATGGATTAAAAAATATTCAGGAATCTTTACAGACAACTCAATATGCCAGATTAAGATTTGGTATTGGGAACAATTTTCCAAAGGGAAAGCAAGTAGAATATGTTTTAGGAAAGTGGAAAGATGAGGAATGGCAAATAGTTCAAAAAATAATTCCCATTTGCTCTGATGCTATACTTTGCTTTGTATTTGAAGGTATTCAAAATGCGATGAATAGGTATAATAATAAAAAAGCGGAACTATGAGGTTCCGCTTTTGATCTACAAAATGAGAATTTTTAGTTTTATTCTTTAACGAACTTACTAATAAAAATTTGGTGATTATCTGTTTCTACTCTGATAAAATATACTCCATTATTTAATTCACTCACATCAACAACATTATTGTTATTTTCAAACAATACTTGTTTGCCAGTAATATCGGTTATTGAAATATTTTTGATAGCATTGCCAGTAGATACACTGATAAAGTTATTAGCTGGATTAGGATATACAGACATAGAAACATCTGAATTATTTATAGCATGCACTGATAATACTAAACCACTTAATGAAGCATCATTAAAATCCGCACCGCTGGCAGCAATACCATTAGTAACAGGGCGATAATCGGGATTGTAAAAATCATAAGGGTTAACTAATATATTAGAAGTGCTAACCAACGAGTCATTATTATTAGCACCAAACCACGCAGGTGCATTGAATGTACTTCCAGAATTGACTTCTGTTACTTTTCCTGTTTGATTACCTGCTACAATGTTGTATTTAAATTTTAATAATCCATTGGTAGCATTGCTTTCACAAGCGCTTCCATCAATATGTACTCCACGAGGGTGATCCATAAAAATTGAATTAAAAATTTTTAGTTCAGTGTTTCTTCTTAATCTGGCACCTCTTCTAAATCCAGTGGCAATAGGGTTGGAGGTGTTGCCTCTATATGGTCCTATAATTGTAATATTTGAGAATATTCCAGTTGTTTTAGGAGTATTGGTGCTACCAGTAGGGTCATTATCACTTTCAAAACCTTCTGAAGTAGAAACAGATGGATTATCAGCAATATTAGGGTCTCTAACTGCTAATGCAAATTGCACCATTCCATGATAACCATTATCTGTATCAAAGTCATCATCAAGATTTCTGTAAGAAACTAAATGTTTGCAATTTACTGCACCGCCAAACCATTCAAAAGCATCATCATTCGCAAATGAAACCTGAACGTAATCTATTACTGTTTTTCTTCCTACTGCACCAAATGTAAGTCCGTTGATTTCTTTATTAGGTTGATAAGCGTAACCAGCAAATTCAATACGAACATATTTTAGTATTCCAGAACTATCATTATCGTTTGGTGAACTGCCTCCACCATATTGAGTATCGGGTGATGGGGGTAGTCCTTCAATATAATTTTGTCCTCCAGCATCATTAGTAGAGGCATTACCTAATAGAACTACTCCTCCCCAATCACCTATATTTCTATTTCCAGGTGCTTGGTCTGATGTAAAAACAATGGGCTGATTAAGAGTTCCTTGTGCAATAATCTTTGAACCTCTGGTAATGAACAATCCGGCACCTGCTACACTTTTATCTCCACGGATAATTACGCCTGGTTGAATGGTTAATACAGCATTGTTTTTCACAAATATTTGCCCACTTAAAAGAATAACTTGCCCCGTACTCCATGTAGTGTTGGATGTAATGTTGGATGTTACAGTCATTGTAGGGGCGGGATACACTTTGTTTTGAGGATCCCATTCGCACCACTGGTCTGTCCACATAGGAGTTGGTGCTGGTGCAAAGGCACCCCTGTATGTGGTAGGTTGAAAGAATGGTTGCTGAGCCATTCCTGCTTGTAAAGTTGCTATGAGTGTTGCAACTGTTGTAAGGATTTTTTTCATAGTTTTATGTTTTAATATTTGACTGCAAAATTAGATAGGTAGTGTTTCAGAAATATCAAGTAATCTTTGTCTTTTTATTAAGTTTTTGTTTAATAATTTTCAATTATTTGAACGGGTTCTATATTTAATTTATATCCCACACCTTTTATAGTTTTGATAATATTATTACCCAGCTTTTTTCTGATGTTTACAATATGCACATCTACTGTTCTTTCTTTTACATTGGGATTATTCCATACATATTGAAATATTTGATTTCTGCTATATACTTTGCCAGGAACTTTTGCAAGTAATTTAATAATCTGCATTTCAATTTTTGAGAGTTCAACAATGATACCATTTTTATTCACAACAAATTTATCACAATCAATGATTAGCATAATTAAAATTTATAGTTTAAGTTAATTTGATAAATGGTTGGATAAGTGATTTTTAAGATAGTGTAATCAACATTTCTATTAAATTTATCTTTGTTGTCGGCATTTTGGTATACATATTGATTTTGATGTAAAATATCTCTTATATTAAATTTTATTTCTAACTTATCTTTATATAATGTTTTAGAAATTTGAAAATCTATAACATCTCTGCCTGTTTCATATCTATCAGGGTCTCTTTGATTACCAGCAAAAATGATTCTTCTTCCAATTCTATTATACATCAATGTTATTTTCCATTTTGTTTTTTTATCATAATATGTAACTCCAGTGTTAATTAAAAATGGAGATTGCCCTTGTAATGGTCTAACATTTTTGGCAGAATAGATGTTGTCTGGCAATCTTACACTTGATTTAATAAATGCCATATTAGAGAATATAGAAAGTTTGTCAATAATAGAAATGGTATCTCTTCTTGTTTTAAAGACACTGGCTAATTCCACTCTAAATTCTGTTTCAAGACCATAAACTTTTGCATAGCTTGCATTTGCCCAGGTGATTTCATTAGTGTAGCCAGGAGACATTACTTGTTCAATTGGATTGATAAAATACTTATAAAATGGTGTGATGGTGAATAATTGACCTTTGCCCGGATAAATCTCATATCTTAAATCAAAGTTATGAATAGTAGCTGGTTGTAAAGAATCATTTCCATAAAATACTAATCTATTTACAGGATTATACCAACTTACAGGCGCTAATTCTCTAAATTCTGGTCTATTTAATGTTTGAGCATAACAGATTCTAATAGAATTAATTGTATTGATATTAAAAATTAAATTGACAGAAGGCAATAGATTTTTGTATGTTTGATCTATTTTAATTGTATCTTGTTGATTTCTTTTTGCGAATAAGTATTGATAATAATTTTCATAACGCACACCGCCTATGATTTTAATAAATTTCCATTCAATGGTTGACATTAAATAAGTAGCGAAGTTATTGGATTTAGCAAAGTATTTATCACTTGGTTTGGTTACTTCAATTAATTTAAATCCAGTAAAACCATTTGGTAATGTGCCCATGTTTTGTTCAGAAAATATTTGGTCTTGTGGAAGATACAATAAACTGTCTGCAAATTGTTTGCCCATTTGAGTATATTTAGCATAACCAAACTGTCTAATATCAAAGTTTCTTTGTCTTTGCTGAAAATAAAAACCTGTTTGAAAATTTAATTTTACTTTTGAAATATTAATATCTTTATCTACATCCCACTTGATGGAGCGTACATCTTCATTCATTTTTGAATAAAATCTATAACCAGCATAATCAGGCCCAGTAGAAGCAATAGAAATATTGGCTGAATACATTGTGTCTTTAATGTAAGGAGGAGGTGGCTCTAATGGATCGGGTAAGTTTTGTATTCTAACAAATTTAGAATAGCTCATATATCGCACATTTGGAGTAATGATGTTGATATTGCTATAACCAAAATTTAAATGAGAATGAATATTTAATTTTTCAATTTCATTATCAAAATTTAATTGAGAAGAAATTACTTTTGAATGTGTATAAAAGAATGCTGTATTTTTATCTTGAGTTCTGTTTGAGTCAAGTGGAGCAGTAGTACCTATTTGTTGTATTACCGATTTGTTTGAATTGAGCATTAGCATATTTTTCAATGTTATCTGATGCTGTTTATTAAACTTATATCCAATGTTGAATAAAGATGTATTCATCACATTATTTTGCGAAGAAGTAATATTATATCTATCATCTAACATCACATCTGCATCATTATTAGGATTATTGATATAATTTGTTCTGTATGTTTGAAATTGATTATAGTTATTAAAATAATTTTGAGAAAATATTATTCCCATTTGATGATTGTTCTGAAAATTTTTTACATAACCAGCATTAATATTCATACTAATGTTGGGAAGCATTTTTTTATTATTATATGAAAAATCATTCTTAAAGTTTCTAGCCATTTCAGCTTGTTGTTTATTAGTTATCCAATCTTTTGGATTTTCAGGTATGGCAACAGGTATGTCTTGAGATTTATCATAGATACCTAACCAATCATATTCACTGCTTGAGTAATTCATAAAATTTTTATTAGTTGCGAGTGTATTGTAACCTACAGATGTAGTTATTTGAATAAAATTTTTGTCAGGTATAGATTTAGTGGAAATAAAAATACTTCCACCACCAAAATCTGCTGGCAAGTCAGGCGTGGCTGTTTTATTGATGATGATGTTATCAATAATTTGAGATGGTATTAAGTCAAATGAAAATGCTCTCTTATCACTTTCTGTACTTGGCAATGGTGCATTGTTCAAAAATGATAGATTGTACCTTTCATTTAACCCTCTAATCACTACAAAACGGTTATTGACTACACTTACACCACTTACTCTTTTTAAAACATCAGAAGTTGTTCTGTCAGCTGTTTTTTTAATTAACTCTGAAGAAATTCCATCACTTACACTTTTATTTTCTTTTTGTAATATGGCTAATCCTGCATCGTTGTTTAATACTTTTTCTGCTATAACTGTTACTTCTGATAACACGGAATTTTGTTCTGGGACTAAATATATTTTTAGTTCAATAGAATCTTTATTGACAATAATTGCGATGGAATAATCTTTATATGTGATATACTTACACTTAACTAAATACTTTCCTGGAAATACTTTTAATTTGAAGTTTCCGTCAAAATCTGATGTGGTTGAAATATTAGCTCCATCAATATAAATTATAGCACCTGGTATGGGCTCATTAGTAGTAGAATCTAAAACGATTCCAATAATAGAATTTTTTTGTGAAAGTAAAACAAAAGACGACAAAAAATAAACTAAAGTAAAATAATAAAACTTTGCCATATTTTTTTGCGGCAAAGTTAAAGGACAACAGGACGGCTAATTTTAAGTGAGCATTATTGTTATGTGAACTTATTTAAAACCAAATGTTAAGTAAATATTAAAATTATTTACAAAAATCCCAACTCCAATTGAGCGATTTCGCTCATCATGCTTTTATCCCATGGGGGCTCAAAGGTAAGTTGTAATTCTACTTTTTTAAGTTCAGGTAGTTCTTTAAGTTTGTTTTCTATTTCCATTGGTAAGTGTTCAGCAGCAGGGCAGTTTGGCGAAGTCAAAGTCATTACTACTTTCAATTCATTATTGTCATTCAAATGCAGTTCGTAAATTAAACCTAATTCCCAAATATCTACAGGTATTTCAGGGTCGTAGCAAGTTTTAAGTGTATCAATTACTTTCTGCATCAATTCTGTGTTGTTTGTAACAATCACTGCTGCCATAGTTTTTTAATTTTGTGCATATTGTTTAATATGATTAATCATACTTACCAATCCATTGGCTCTTGTTGGCGAAAGATGTTGTTGCAAACCAATTTTTTCTATGATTCCAAAATTGTAATTTGCAATATCTCTTGCCCTTTGATGATTGACTAATTTGAGTAATAACGCTATAATACCTTTGGGAATCAAAGCATCGCTATCGGCATAAAAATTTATAATATCATTATCCTTTTCTGCTTTTAACCACACCCGGCTCTGACAACCTTTAATTAAATATTCATCTCGTTTATATTCAGATGGAATAGGTGGCAATTCTTTTCCTAACTCAATGATGTAATTATATTTGGCTTCCCAGTCATTACCAAAAATTTCAAATTCGTTTAATAATTCATCTTCTATTTGCTGGATGGGATTCATAATATTGTTATTTCAACATTCGTATAGATTTTTTTAATGCTTCAATAAATTGGTCAATCTCTTCAAAAGTATTATATACTGCTAATGAAACTCTTATAGTGCCTTGTATATTTAAATATTTCATCAATGGTTGTGTGCAATGATGACCTGTGCGAACAGCAATTCCATAATTGTTTAATAAAGTGCCAACATCAAATGGATGCTGATTTTTGACATTAAATGAAATCACCGATACAGCAGGTGTGTGGGCAGTAGTATAAATGTCTAATTCATCGTTAAGTTCTGATAATTTTTGAAATAAATATTTTCTCAATTCTTCTTCCCATAGATAAAATTGATAAATACCACTATTTTGATAGATAAAATCTATTGATGTTTTGAGACCCATTACGCCTTCAATATTAGGTGTGCCCGCTTCTAATCTTAATGGCATTTCGGCAAATTCAGTAGAATGTAAATTCACATCAATAATAGTTCCTCCTCCACTGCTTAATGGATATAGCAGATGGTGGTATTTTTGATTGGCATATAATACACCAATACCTGTTGGTGCATATATCTTATGTCCGCTGAATGCTAAAAAATCTACCTTTAATTTTTGCACATCTGTAGATAAATGTGCAATAGATTGTGCAGCATCTAATAATACAGGAATGTTGCGTTGATGGGCTATGGAAATAATTTTCTCAACATCATTGATACTGCCTAAAGTATTGGAAACATAAGCAACAGCAATGAGTTTGGTTTTATTGGTAATTAAGGATTCCAGATGTTCAACATCTATTTGAAAATTTTGATTGAGTAATGCGTATTTCAGATGAAACCCAAAAAGTTTTGCACGATTTTGCCACGGGAGTATGTTAGAGTGATGTTCTAATATAGATAAAATTACTTCATCATCTTTTTTTAGGTAAGTATTGCTTAAACACTCGGCTAAAAGATTGATGCTATGTGTAGTGCCTGATGTGAAAATAATTTCGGAAGGATGTACAGCATTGATAAATTTTGCAACAGATTGCCTTGCTTCTTCATATTTTTCAGTGGCTAAAATACTCCATTGATGGACACCCCTATGAATATTGGCATTGACTTCTTCATAATAATGATGGATACTATCTAAAACTAATTGTGGCTTTTGAGTAGTAGCAGCATTATCAAAATAAACTTTATTGGGATGCTTTACAATGAATGGAAATTGTTGTCGTATTTGTTTTACATCTAACATTTAAATTTCAATTTGTTGTTCTAAAATCTCTTTGATTTCGTAATTATCAATGCTTTCAATTATATCGTTGAAAAAAGCATAGAGTAATAATTTTTGAGCAGAGTTTTTATCAATTCCTCTTGCTCTTAAGTAAAAGAAAGCATCTTCATTCAAAGCCCCTGTTGATGAGCCGTGCGAACATTTTACATCATCGGCATAAATTTCTAATTGTGGTTTTGCAAACAGTGTGGCATTATCACTTAATAATAAATTTTTGCTGTTTTGATAAGCATTGGTTTTTTGAGAATCTTTATCTACTAAAATAAATCCATTGAAAAGTACAACGCTTTTGTCATCTGCAATACTCTTGTATAATTGGTTAGATTGTGAGTATCCAATGTGATGCAGTATTTGAGTGTTTTGGCTGATGATGTTTTGATTTTTTCCGATACTTAAACCTTTAAGTTCACAAGTAACATCCGTGTTGTTGATGTGAGCATTTAAATTATTTCGTAATAAAGCACCGTTGAGTGAAATTTGATTATGTTTGAGTTGGGCAGATTTTTCAATAGAAAATGCAATGTTATTTATATTATACAAAAGGTTAGATGAGTCGTTTTGAAGATTTATCCAGTTTAATTGAGCGAAAGGATTTATATAAACTTCTGCAAGATGATTGAAAAAAGTAGGACGTTGAAATGTTCCTGAAATGTTTTCAAATATTGTTGCATTTACATTTTCATCAATAACAAATAAAATTCTGTTTTGTATAAAATTAGATGTTGAATTTAAATGATATTGAATGAAGAGAGGATATTGTAAAGATTGGGTGATATGAATGATTGTAAAATGCTCACAATATGCAGTATTCAGGGCTGCAAAAAAATCTTTTTGATGTAGTAAGACTTTTCCAATAAAAGATAAATATTCTTTTGGATAATTTTGAGTATAAATTGAAATGCCTTTTTCTTTGAGTTGATATTGAGTTTGATGTTCTGAAATGATAATATTGTTGGGATGTGCCGATAAATCAGTATTTGAAGTAATGTTGGAAGAATCAATGATTAGTTTTCTGAAGTTTCTTTTTAATATACTTTCAATGGGCACATTTCTGTATGCTTCATCTTTAAGGTTTGGAATACCTTTATTTTCAATATATTGAAGGGCTTCTGTCAAAACATTATCAGGCACATAATGAACTTTGGTGTGAATTTGCGATAACCATTCATTCAAAAATGTATTATCTTTTATTGTAGCAATCTCCATTTTTTCAGATTTAAATTTCTACTTTAAATGCGTCGTAACCATTTTTTTCTAACTCTAATGCCAGAGATTTATCGCCACTCTTAATAATTTTTCCTTTATATAAAATATGTACAACATCAGGAACAATATAATCCAACAATCTTTGATAGTGTGTAATGACTAAAACAGCATTTTCTTTATTGTGATATTGATTAACACCTTGTGCCACAATTTTTAAAGCATCTATATCCAGCCCCGAATCTGTCTCATCAAGAATAGCCAGCAATGGATTTAGTATAGATAATTGAAAAATTTCATTTTTCTTTTTTTCTCCTCCGCTAAAACCATCGTTTAATGAGCGATTGATAAGATTAGATGGTAAGTCCAATGCTTTTTGTTTTTCTTTGACTAATTTCAAAAATTCTGATGCTTCAATGGGTTCTAATCCTTTGTGTTGCCGAATGCTATTCAGAGCCGTGCGTAAAAATTGAATGTTATTCACACCAGGAATTTCAACAGGATATTGAAAAGCCAGAAAAATTCCTTCTCTTGCTCGCTCTTCAGGATTCATTTCCAATAAATTTTTTCCATTGAAAATAATTTCACCTTCGGTAACTTCATAACCTTCTTTACCTGCTAAAACATAAGAAAGAGTAGATTTGCCCGAACCATTCGGTCCCATTATAGCATGAATCTCACCTTTATTGATTTTAAGGTCTATGCCTTTTAATATTTCATTACCATCAACAGTAACATGTAAATTTTTAATTGTAAGTAGTGACATTTTTTTATTTTTTTTTCAGTTGTTGTGGTTTAAAGAGAATTTATTTTCAATTTGTGTAGAATATAGAGTTATCCAACACTGCCTTCCAGCGATATTTCCAGAAGTTTTTGTGCTTCTACAGCAAATTCCATAGGTAGTTTATTTAATATATCTTTGCAATAGCCATTCACAATAATGGATACGGCTTTTTCTTTATCAATACCCCTTTGTTGACAATAAAATAATTGTTCTTCAGAAATTTTTCCTGTTGTGGCTTCATGTTCTACAATTGCAGTAGTGTCTTTTACTTCTATGTAAGGGAAGGTATGTGCTCCACATTTGTCAGATAATAACAAACTATCGCATTGTGTAAAGTTTCTTGCATTAGTAGCGCCTTTGCGTATTTGTACCAAACCACGATAATTATTTTCGCTGAATCCAGCAGCAATGCCTTTTGAAATAATAGTAGAACGAGTATTTTTACCAATGTGAATCATTTTGGTACCTGTATCTGCTTGTTGATAATTGTTTGTCAATGCAATAGAATAAAATTCTCCAATACTATTATTGCCTTTTAATATCACTGATGGATATTTCCAAGTAATAGCAGAACCTGTTTCTACCTGCGTCCAACTGACTTTGGAATTATCTTCTAGACAAATACCTCGTTTGGTAACAAAGTTAAATACTCCGCCTTTACCTTCTTTATCACCAGGATACCAATTTTGTACAGTGCTATATTTGACTTCTGCATTACGATGAGCAATAATTTCTACAACGGCAGCGTGCAGTTGATTTTCATCTCTGCGTGGTGCAGTGCATCCTTCTAAATAACTAACATAACTATCTTCATCTGCAATGATGAGAGTTCTTTCAAACTGACCTGTGCCAGCCGTATTGATGCGAAAATAAGTTGATAACTCCATTGGACATCTTACACCTTTGGGAATATAGCAAAATGAACCATCAGAAAACACAGCAGAGTTCAGGGCTGCGTAGTAATTATCTGTGTAAGGCACTACGCTACCTAAATATTTTTTGACTAAATCGGGATGATTTTGCACGGCTTCGCTGAACGAACAAAAGATAATCCCTTTTTCAGCCAATACTTCTCTGAATGTGGTTTTGACTGACACACTGTCTAATACAGCGTCTATTGCAACATTCGGCGTAATGCCTGCTAAAACTTTTTGTTCTTCCAGTGGAATGCCCAACCGTTCAAACATTTTCAAAATCTCGGGGTCTACATCATCCAAACTATTGATGTTTTTCTTTTTGGGTGCGGCGTAATAGATAATGTCTTGAAAGTCGGGAATTTCAAATTGTAGATGAGCCCAATGTGGATGTTCTAATTCTTTCCAATATCTATATGCTTTCAGGCGAAATTCTAACAACCATTCGGGCTCGTTTTTTTTGTAAGATATAAAGCGAATTATTTCTTCATTTAAACCTTTGGGTGCTGTTTCGGCTTCTATATCAAAACTCCAGCCCCATTCGTATTCTTTATTTATTCGCTCATTAATAATATCATCAGACATAGTGTGCTTTTTTATACGGCAAAACTTTCACCACATCCACAGGTGCGGGTTGCATTAGGATTATTGAAAACAAAACCTTTGCCATTTAATCCATCTGTATAATCCAATTCAGTTCCTACAAGATATAAAAAACTTTTTTTATCTACTACGATTTTAATTCCTTTGTCTTCAAATACTTTGTCATTTTCTTTGAGTTGGTTATCAAATTCTAACTTGTAAGTAAGTCCAGAACATCCGCCCCCTTCTACTGCCACACGAATAAAAGAATCGGCAGGTCTGTTTTCTTTTTGCATAAGTTCCAATGCTTTGTTTTTAGCTCTTTCTGTAATGGTAATCATAAGTTTATTATTTAGATTTATTCTAAATTTCGGTGCAAATATACCTATTTTTTGGTATATGCAGAAAAATAATATTTGTTAAGGATTTTCTATGCACACAATTCTTTTCCGCCAAAGGCGGATGAAAATCAATAATTAATTTATAAACAATGCAAATTTTTATAAAACCACAAAGAACACAATTCCTCCCCAACTACGTTGGGGTATCTGTTTAGTGTGAAAATTTAAATAACATTTTTACTATAAAACAAATTTGATGCTTGTATGACCCTCTCTGCGGGTCACACATTTATAGAGGGGAGATGTGTCCTCTATAAATTTTGGACTCCTTTGGAGTCCTACTTTAATTTTACTAAAACTAGATGCATGCAAATTCAACGGCAAAGTTTATAAATTATTTTCAGACGCTAAACACATACAAAAAAATTTTGAACAACATTGATATGTTACAATACCCTGAACTCTATTTGCTCATCTTTTACTGATATTTTTACTTTTCCTCCATTAATAAAGGCATAGTTGGAAACAATGTGACCTCCAGGAAAATTGTAAAAAACAGGATAATCATATTCTTTTACAACATCAGCAATTATTTCATAAGCATTTTTTCCAAAGGGAATATTATTGTCTTTCATATCTGTAAAACCACCTACAATCAATGCTTTGAGGTGTTTTAACTGACCAGACCTCTTGAGTTGCATCATCATTCTATCTATATGATACAAGTATTCATCAATATCTTCAATGAATAAAATTTTATCTTTCAATTTCATTTCTGAAACAGAACCAGCAAGAGAATATAAAACAGATAAATTTCCACCGACCATTATTCCTTCTATATCTGCATTTCTGTTAAGTGAATGTTTTTCAAATGTGTAAATGTTTTCTTTTCCTTCCAGTAAATTAAACAATGAATTGACAGATTCTTTTGATTGATGAAATAATATGGGCATTGTGGAGTGTATGCTTTTAATACCCAAATTGAATAAATGCGAAAGTAAAGCAGTTACATCGCTAAATCCACATATCCATTTTGGAAATTGAAATAATGGTTGAAAATCTAAATGGTCTAAAATCCTTACTGTGCCATATCCTCCACGGGCTATCAAAATGGCTTTTATGTTGTTATCATTTAAAAGTTCCTGAAATCCTGATATTCTTTCTTTATCAGTGCCAGCCCATTGATGATATTCTGAAAAAATATTAGTTGCTAATTTGACTTTGTATCCAAAATTGTGAATAATATCAATAGCAATTTGTAGTTCTTCTCTGCTGATTTTTCGTGCAGTGGCAGCTATGCCAATGGTATCGCCTTTTTGAAGAAATGGAGGAGTTATTAATTCCATCAAACATTATGCTAATACATTATTTTTCTTTTTGAATTGAGGTGCAACAATTAACTCTTTGCTATCTTTGTTAGAATAATCATAAAAGCCCATACCACTTTTTACACCTAAATTACCTGAATCTACCATTTTTACAAGCAATGGGCAGGGAGCATATTTGGGGTTGCCACAACCTTCGTATAATACACGCATAATATACAAACAAACATCTAACCCAATAAAATCGGCTAATTGCAAGGGTCCCATTGGGTGAGCCATACCTAATTTCATAATGGTATCAATTTCTTCAACACCTGCAATGCCTTCGTACAAAGTATAAATAGCTTCGTTAATAAGAGGCATTAAAACTTTGTTGGATACAAAACCGGGAAAATCATTTACAGTAACGGGTACTTTTTGTAATGATTTAGCTACATCTGTAATAATTTGATTCACTTCTTCTGATGTTTTGAACCCATTGATAATTTCTACTAATTTCATAACAGGAACAGGGTTCATAAAGTGCATACCAATAACCTTATCAGGTCGCTTGGTTACAGCAGCAATTTTAGTAATAGAAATAGATGAAGTATTGGAAGCAAGGATGGTATGTTCAGGCGTATGAGTATCTAATGTTTGAAAAATCTGTAATTTTATTTGAGGGTTTTCAGTAGCAGCTTCTACCACAAGGTCTCTGTCTTTTACAGCGTCTTCAATTTTAGTAAAAGTTTTAATTCTTTTCAGTGTATTTTGTTTGTCTGCTTCGGTGATGATATTTTTAGATATTTGTCTGTCTAAATTTTTACTGATAGTTTGAAGTGCTTTTTGTAAAGCAGCTTCATTGATGTCTACTAAATGAACATCATAACCAAATTGTGCAAATACATGGGCGATACCATTACCCATTGTACCGCTACCGATTACTGCAATTTTTGAAATTTTCATATTTGTTGGGTTTAAGGTTAATAGATGGATGCGGGTTTATTATTAGATTTTTCGCTACGCTACGCCCATAGTGGACAACGATTTTCACTTTGTCATGCTGATCCGCCTTTGGCGGAGAAGCATCTAAAGGGTTTAGCAGATAAATTATAAATCTAAAAGTATTTCATCAGGTTCTTTGCCATTAAAAATTAATTTAATTGGGTTTTCAATCATTTCTTTTACTTTGTATAAAAATCCTACGCTTTCTCTACCATCAATGATTCTATGGTCATAAGAAAGTGCTACATACATAACAGGGCGTATTTCTACTTTTCCATTAACAGCAACAGGTCTTTCAACTACATTGTGCATTCCAAGAATAGCACTTTGTGGAGGATTGATAATAGGTGTGGAAAGCATAGAGCCAAATACACCACCATTGGTAATAGTAAATGTTCCACCTTCCATTTCGGGTAAAGTAAGTTTTCCGTCTCTTGCTTTAGTAGCAAGTTCTTTAATTTTTAATTCTATTTCTGCCAAACTCATTATTTCTGCATTGCGAATAATAGGCACCATTAAACCTTTGGGAGTACTTACAGCAATGCCAATATCGCAGTAGTTGTGATAAACAATTTCATCGCTATCAATCATAGCATTAACGGCAGGGTAAAGTTGCAAGGCAAAGCAAACAGCTTTTGTAAATATACTCATAAATCCTAAACTCACGCCGTGTTTTTCTTTGAATTTGTCTTTATATTTATTTCTTAAGTTGTATACTGCGCTCATATCTACTTCATTAAAAGTAGTGAGCATGGCAGTTTGATTCTTAACGGCTACCAATCTTTTTGAAATGGCTTTTCTTAAAGAGGACATTTTTTGACGAGATGTTTCTCTGTTCCCTCCAAAAGTGGAGGTAAGAGATTCTTGTGCTTTTGGAAAGCCAGAGGCAATATATTTAAGTACATCTTGTTTGGTAATTCGTCCGTTTTTTCCAGTCCCCTGAATTTGAGAAGTAGAAATATTGTTTTCAGCCATTAATTTAGCAGCAGCGGGGCTTGGGATAGATTGAGTTTTTGAAGAAGTGATGGACTCTTGAGTGTTTTTTGGAATATCTTTTTTTTCTTGAGTAGTTTTTTCTGTAATGAGAGATGTTTCAGATTTTGAAGCAGTAGTAGTAGGTTTTACAGAAGTATCAATTTTAGCTACTACAGAATTTACAGGTACTGCTTCACCTTCTTTGGTAAGTATTTCAAGTTTTCCAGATTCTTCTGCGTTTAAGGTAAGGGTAGCTTTATCAGAGTCAATTTCTGCTACTACTTCATCTTTTTCTACTATATCGCCATTTTGTTTAAGCCAACGGGCAATGGTTACTTCGGTTACGGATTCTCCCGGGCTGGGAACTTTGAGTTCAATTACTGACATATATTTAATTTTTATTGTGTGATTTTTTTCATTGATTTTTCAAATACCTGTTCTAATAATTTTTTTGTTTCTTCTTCATGTTTTTTAGAAAAGCCGGTAGCAGGCGAAGCAGAAGCTGGTCTGCCAATATATTTTAGTTTTAAATCATCTTTTAATTGATAAAATACAAATTGCCATGTACCTGCATTTTCAGGTTCTTCTTGAATATAATAAAATTCTTTTGCAGATGGGTATTGATTAAGTAATTCTAATAATTGTTTTTTAGGGAAAGGATATAGTTGTTCTAATCTTATGAATGCAATATCATCAATGTTGTTTTTCTCTCTAAATTCTACAAGGTCATAATAAATTTTTCCAGAGCAAATACCTATACGCTTTACATTTTTAGTATCGCTTTTCAGAAAAGTATCATTTAATACTTCGTGAAATTTATCTTCTGTAAAATCTTTTAATTGGCTTACAGCAAGAGGATAACGGAGTAATTTTTTAGGCGTAAAACAAATTAATGGTTTTCTGAAATGCCATTTTAATTGTCTGCGCAGCACATGAAATTGTTGAGCAGGTGTAGTTGTATTAACTACTTGCATATTATAGTTAGCACAAAGTTGTAAATATCTTTCAATTCGGGCAGAAGAGTGTTCAGGTCCTTGACCTTCGTAACCGTGTGGAAGTAAAACTACCAGTCCGTTCATTCTTCTCCACTTATATTCTGCAGAAGAGATGTATTGGTCAATGATGATTTGAGCACCGTTAGCAAAATCGCCGAATTGTGCTTCCCATATTACTAAATCATTAGGAGCGGCGTAGGCATAGCCATATTCAAAGCCCAGAACGGCATATTCAGAAAGCAAGGAGTTGTATATTCTTAATTCACCATTTAGTCCTGCATTGTTTAGTGGAGTGTATTCTTCTTCACTATCTTCAATCTTTAAAACAGCGTGTCTGTGAGAAAAGGTGCCTCTTTCAACATCTTGTCCGCTAAATCTAACATTATGTCCTTCATTCATCAAAGTGGCATAAGCCATTAGTTCTCCCATTGCCCAATCATAATTGTCGGTTTCTATCATTTTCAATCTTTCTTCAAAGACCTTAACTGATTTGTTGAAAAATTTCAGATGAGTAGGAAGTGTGTTTATTTTTTTGGCGATAGAGACAAAAGTTTCTTTATCTACTTTTGTGGTTTCAGGTGAGGATTCAAAATCTTTTTCGGTAGATAATTTTAAGCCCTTCCATTGACCTTCTAAAAAAGAAGTCATCTTTGTGGCAGATGCTTTCTTGGATTCATTTAGTTTTTCTTCTAATTGTTTTTTAAATTCTTGTTCATACAATTTAGCAAATTCTATCAAATCCTGTTCGCCTCTTGATTCTAATTGTTTTAAGTAAATTTGTTTAACATTAGGATGGGTAGCAATGGCTTTGTATAGAACTGGTTGAGTAAAGCGTGGCTCATCGCCTTCGTTGTGTCCGTATTTTCTGTAACCGAGTATATCAATAAAAATATCTCTATTGAATTTTTGGCGAAATTCCATAGCAATTTGAGACACAAAGCACAATGCTTCTACATCATCGGCATTGACATGGAATACAGGTGCCATTACAACTTTGGCAACATCAGTGCAATATATTGAAGAACGAGCATCTAAATAATTTGTTGTAAAACCAATTTGATTATTGATAACAATATGGATAGTGCCGCCTACTTTATATCCATCTAATTGGCTCATTTGAACGACTTCATATACAACACCCTGACCTGCAATGGCTGCATCGCCGTGCATTAAAATAGGACAAACTTTTTTCAAATCGCTGTTATGAAGATTATCAATTTTAGCACGGGCAATACCTTCTACAACGGCATTTACAGCTTCAAGATGCGATGGATTAGGAACTAAGCTGATGTGAGCTTTTAAATTATCTTGTGTAACAATATCAGAAGAAAAGCCCATGTGGTATTTAACATCTCCATCATAAGAGGGGTCTTCAGATGGTCTGCCTTCAAATTCTGTAAAAATATCTTCATATCCTTTGTTCATAATATTTGCGAGGACATTTAATCTGCCTCTATGTGCCATTCCTAATACAAAGTCCCTTACACCATTTTTAATACCTGTTTGAATAATGGTGTGAATAGCGGGAATAAATCCTTCATTTCCTTCTAGTGAAAATCTTTTCTGACCTACAAATTTGGTGTGTAAAAATTGTTCAAAATTGACTGCTTGTATTACTTTTTTCAGAATTTCTTTTTTTTCTTCTTTTGTAAAAGAAGGTGTGCTTTTAGATTTTTCTAATTTTTCCCGAAGCCAATTAGCTGCTTCAAGGTCTCGCATATAGGCAAATTCAACGCCAATGCTGTTACAATAGGTTTGTTCTAAATGTTCAATAATTTTTCTGAGGGGAGCAGCCCCAATACCTATTTCATTTCCTGCTTGAAAAACTGTATCTAAATCTTTTTCAGATAATCCAAAATTTTCAATGGCAAGATTGGGGGTATATACTCTGCGATGCCTAACGGGATTAGTTTTGGTAAATAAATGCCCACGCATTCTGTAGGCATTGATGAGTGTGATAACTTTAAATTCTTTAGAGACATTTTCAGGAATTTCAGAAGATTCTGCGGGCAGTTCAGAATAATGGGTTCTGGCAAAATCAAAACCTTTGAAAAAGTCCCTCCAAGTTTTATCTACATTTTCAGGATTTTGTAGGTATTTCAAATACAATTCTTCAATAGCATTGACATCAGCGTTACTTAAAAAAGAAAATTTATCCATTTACTTTAAAATTTGGCACACAAATTTACAAAATAATTTATTGAGACAAGTTGATAAAATTATTGAAATGAATGTTGCGTTAATTTTGAGTAGAAAAATTTTAGCATAAAAAATCAATTTTTCATTTTTATTTAGGTATCAAAATAATTATGTTTGCCCAAAAAAATAATATGTTTAAGAAAGATGAGTTTTTAAAGTATGCAATAAAGCACAGAGGTATTAGTAGTTTAAATTTACATCGTTATCAATCCAGAATACAATCTTCAATGACGCCCTACATTATTGAAGAAAGGCAATTAAATGTGGCTCAAATGGATGTGTTTTCAAGATTGATGATGGATAGAATAATATTTTTAGGAACGGGAATAGATGATCAGGTTGCCAATATTGTTGAAGCACAATTGTTGTTTTTGGAATCGGTAGATGCCAAAAAAGATATTACTATTTATATCAATAGTCCGGGTGGTTCTGTGTATGCGGGTTTAGGAATATACGATACTATGCAGTTTGTTCAGCCCGATATTTCAACAGTATGTACAGGTATTGCAGCCAGTATGGGTGCTGTATTGCAATGTGCGGGTACAAAAGGTAAAAGAGCAGCATTAAAGCATTCAAGAATAATGATTCATCAACCATTAGGTGGAGCAGAAGGACAGGCCTCTGATATTGAAATTACCGCCCGAGAAATTCAAAAACTCAAAAAAGAATTATACGAAATTATTGCATACCATTCAGGACAACCTTATGAAAAAATATGGCAAGATGCAGATAGAGATTATTGGATGACAGCAGAAGAATCTAAGGAATATGGAATGATTGATGAGGTATTGGTAGGCAAAAAGAAATAAGATGAATGAGTGAATGTGATGAGATGT
>JBFLVH010000009.1:96760-115474 GCA_040758575.1 Bacteroidota bacterium
GTTTAGTAATAAGTATTTGTTGGTTTAGTTTAATGAGTGGGTGTAAGGAATTCTCTGAAAAATCTGAAAATAAAACAGATTGTATGGTTAGATATAAAGAAGATTGTTTAAGTAAAAAAGAATTGCAATCTGTTACTTTTGGGTTATCTGCACAGGATAGTAGCAGAATGGCAGATATTTATATTAAAGATTGGTTGATACGAACTGCAATGTATGATAAAGCGAGAAACAGCGTTGAGATTGATAAAGATGAACTTAATAAATTTTTAGATGATTACAAAAAACAATATTATATATCACAATATTTGAAAAAATATATTGAAGATAATTTAGATACAAGTGTTTCTAACAAAGATATTTTAGCGTATTATCAATTGCACAAAGAAGCATTTAAGTTGACGAATAATATTGCACAGATATATTATGTGAGGTTAAATGATATGGAAAATGACATTACGCAGTTTAAAAAATTGTTATCTAAAAAAGATAAAAACGAATTAAATAGGTTTATTTTTGAAAAGGCAATGAGTTATTTTATAGAAGATAGTTTGTGGCTTAAATGGGATGATGTGTGTAAGGAAGTGCCCGCATTGAAAAATTATGATATTAATTTCTTTACAAAAGGGAAAATATTAGAATGGAAAGATGGAGTATATTATTATTACATACAAGTGAAAGATATTAAAACCAAAAATCAATATTCACCTGTAATGTATGAGAAAACAAAAATTAAGAACATTATTCTGAATGAAAGAAAAAATAAGTTGTTAAGTGACTTAAAAGGCAGCATTTTATTAGAAACAGAGAAGAAGAAGTGATGAATGGATGGAATATGTAGAAGGAATTGAATAGACGCTTCACTGCGTTCAGTGTGACAAGAACATTGTCATTCTGAGCGAAGCGAAGAATCTCAAAGTGATATGTGTTCCGCCTACAGGGGACAATTTACTTCAATATTTTCCACATTATCTACAACACATCAAAGCGATTTATCACTTACCACTTCCAATGCTTCTATCGTATTTGTTAAGCCACTGGAATTTTTCAAATAAAGTGTAAATCAGCAGAGTTAAAATAATTCCAATGCAACTACCTGCAACAATATCGTTGAGCCAATGTTGAGATAAATACACACGGCTAAATGCTACTAATAATCCTGCTATTGCCATTATCAATTTATAAATATTATTATTCAAATGCAATGCTATGAATGTAAATAATACTAATGCTGAAGTGCTATGCCCGCTTGGAAAACTATTTAACGCTAACAAATCTACACCATCTACATATTTTACCTGTATATCTTTGTAAAAGTAATCAAATACAAAATGCGGACGAGACACATCAAAAATATAGTTCTTTAATATTGCTACTAATCCACCCGCTATCCCATAAGATAATAACAATATCAAGCCCTGCCTGATATTTTTAAATAGCCATAAAATACCTACCAATACTACTACCCATCCATCACCAAAATAAGTTAAGTATTTGAAAAACCAATCTACATAATAATTCCCCACCAATTGATTAAAAAACAAATGATTATCAATTTTAGAATAAAATACTATACGATAAACTGCAAACAAGTAAAACAATAAAATAGGTACAAAGAAAATTTGATTTTGACGAATAATATTGTTGAAGGTTTGTTTCATTGATTTTAGTTTCATTTTGTTTTGGCTTCCTGCCAATATGTTTCCATTTCATCAAGTGTAACATCAGAAAATGTTTTACCTTGTTCTAATAATTTTTGTTCAATATAATTGAATCTTTGTAAAAATTTTTGATTGGTTTTTTCTAATGCATCATCAGGATTGATTTTCAGAAACCTTGCCAAATTGATAATTGCAAATAATATATCACCTAATTCTTCTTCCATTTTTTCTTTGTTATCAGGTTTTTGGGCTTCTTGTAAAAATTCGTTGAGTTCTTCTTTTACTTTTTGAATAACATCTTTTGTATTATCCCAATCAAAGCCAACAGCAGCAGCTTTTTCCTGCATTCTGTATGCTTTAATGATAGATGGTAAAGATAATGGAACACCTGATAAAACACCTGATTTTTTCGGCCTTTCCTGTTGTTTGAGTTTTTCCCAGTTTTGTTTAACTTGATCTTCGTTGTCTGCCTTTACATTACCATAGATGTGTGGGTGTCTTTGAATTAATTTTTCAGCAAGCGTGCGAACAACATCGTTGATATCAAATTGATTTGCTTCGCTGGCTAATCTTGAATAAAACAGAATATGTAAAAATACATCACCAAGTTCTTTTTTTAGTTCGTTGTAGTTTTTTTGAAGAAT
Source organism: Bacteroidota bacterium (assembly GCA_040758575.1). Lineage (GTDB taxonomy): Bacteria > Bacteroidota > Bacteroidia > B-17B0 > Aurantibacillaceae > BPGX01. Next base: position 99,063 of record JBFLVH010000009.1, read on the forward strand.
AGCATCGGATAGTTCATAAACTTCTTCAATAGTAAGCGTTCTTAAACTTTCAAAAGTTTGTTTTTTATCCCACGGACATTGTTCCCGCAGTTCATCCATTATTTGAATGATACGGGCAAAGGCATCTTTATCAAAAGGGGTTTGCATTATTTTTTGCAGCGAATTTGCAGAAATAGGTGTATTTAGACAAATGTATTTTTCAATAGGTTATGAATACAATTATTTTTCCTTAATTTGCGGGAAAAGAAAATACTTTTGTTTTTTTATCGTTATATCTCATAATGACATTAAAAATTAAAATATTAGATAATTGTCGTATTGTATTCAATGCTTTTGTTACATTGTTATTAGTGATCTATTTATCATCCTGTAAAAAAGATAAATTCAATACATCGCCTGATGCTACTCTAAAATTTTCAGCAGATACAGTTCGGTTTGACACTGTTTTTACCACTGCTGGCTCTGCTACAAGAAATATCAGAGTGATTAATCCATACAAACAAAAGATTAAGATTAGCAAAATATTTATAGAGAGTGGAAATAACTCACCGTTTATATTAAATGTTGATGGAAGTTCTGGAAAGTCGTTTTCAGATATTGAAATTGACCCGGATGATAGTTTGTATATTTTTATTCAGGTGAATGTCAATCCTTTGTCTTCTAATAGTCCGCTTATCATTCAAGATAATGTAATATTTGAAGTAAATGGGAAACAGCAAAAAGTTTATTTAGAAGCGTGGGGACAAAATGCATATTATCACAAACCCACTAATGCCATTTATTTTTCAAATGGTTCTTATTTAGCATATTCCACTATTTCTTCTGTTAATAATGCAACCGTAACATGGACGAATGATAAGCCACATGTAATTTATGGTTGGTTAGTAGTTGATTCTTCACAAACACTAATTATGCAACCGGGTACAAAAGTTTATTTCTATCAAAATGCGGGATTGTGGGTGTATAGATATGGTACATTAAAAGTAAAAGGTGTTTATGGAAATGAGGTGGTGTTTCAAGGGTTTAGAAGAGAAAGTGATTTTATGGATTTGCCCGGACAATGGGATAGAATATGGATAAATGAAGGTAGTAAGGAAAATGAGATTGATTATGCCATCATTAAAAATGGATTTATTGGGGTGCAGGCAGAAGTTATCAGTCAATACTATAATGCAGATCCGAGAAGATTAAAAATTACAAATACTCGTATCTGGAATATGAAAAAATGGGGGTTGTATAGTGTAGGATACAATATCTATGCTGGCAATAATATAATTGCTAATTGTGCAGAATATTCAGCAGTGCTGGCTTTGGGGGGAAATTACAAGTTTATACATACAACATTTGCTAATTATTGGGATAAAAGCAGTAGAAATAAAGAATGTGTTTATATTAATAATTATGTTGACAACAATGTGTTTCCATTAGATACCTGTTATTTTGGGAATTGTATTATTGATGGAAATTTGAACAATGAACTTAATTTAGATTTGAATTATTCTAATTCTACTTATCCACCCAATCATTTGTTTAGTTATAGTGTGATTAAAACTACTGTAAATACTGCTAATTCACATTTTAATAATTGCATTGTTAATCAAAATGTAAAGTTTGTAAGTCCATCAATTTATGATTTTAGATTGCAAACAGGTTCATCAGCAGTAAATTTGCCTAACACATCACAGGTTATAAATGATGCTTTGTTGTTTCCAAATGATTTAATGAATTTTAATCGTTTATCAGATGGGCAGCCCGATGCAGGTGCTATAGAAAAGCAGTGAGTGAAGTTAGATTAAATATTTTATTTTTCAAAAAATATAGAATTACTTTATCTAACTTTGTGCGTTATGAATACAGATAGCATTATTATATTATTAAGCGTATTGATTTTAGTTGCCTATTTGTTTGAACTAACTTATAAAGTCATTCGTATTCCCTCTATAATGGTGCTTATTTTTTCGGGTATAGTTATTCAATGGTTGGTTCGCAATTATCTGCATTTTAAAAACATTCCCGATGTACAATATTTGCTCAAATTGTTTGGAACAATTGGTTTAGTATTGATAGTATTTGAAGGTACATTAGAATTAAAAATTTCAAAAAATAATTTGGCATCAATTGGAAAAATATTTTTGTTTTCTGTATTTGAAGTTGTTTTGATTATGTTATTATGTGCAGGATATATTGTTATACAAAAGCAATTTGATTGGCATACTGCGTTGTTGAATGTTATACCTTTTTCAATTATAAGCAGCGCCATTGCTATTCCTACGGCATCAGTGTTATCATCTTCAAAAAAACAATTTGTTATTTACGAAAGCAGTTTTTCAGATATTATGGGGATTTTAATGTTTAACTTTTTCTTTATCAATGAATCTATCAATATATCGGCTATTTCTACTTTTTCTTTGCAAATGATTTTATTGATAATTATTTCAGTTGTTGCATCTATAATACTTGCAATGATTTTATCTCGTATGAAACATAAGATTAAATTTATTCCTATCATTACAATGATGCTATTTTTGTATTCACTTTTACATTTTTACCATTTACCATCTTTATTATTTATTTTGATATTTGGGCTTACATTGAGTAACTTTGATTGGATTAAAAATTTACATCAATTAGGTTTTTTAAAGTTGAAAGGATTAGAAAAAGAAATTCATCAAATAGATGAAATAATAGCAGAATTAAGCTTTGCTATCAAGTCCATTTTCTTTTTATTATTTGGATTTAGCTTAAATATTCAAAATTTATGGAATTTGCAGGATTTTTCCTGGGCTTTGCTAATAGTTGGATTAGCACTAATAGTAAGATATATTTTATTGTACCTTTTTCGTTTTTCATTTGATGAAATTTTATTTATTTTTCCCAGAGGGTTAATTACCGTTTTGTTGTTTTATCTCATTCCTGAAAACAAAAGATTAATTTATTTTAATGATACTGTTTTGACGCATATTATATTTATTTCGCTGATTTTATTGGTGTTTAATAATTTAATTTATCGCACAAAAATTGAACTTTCAGAAATATAATAAAAACACAATTTTAATCGTTTAATTTATTCTAATGAAGCACACATCAAATATAATTGTTTTTCTGGTTTGTATTCCACTTTTTATCTTTTCACAAGGAAAAAAAAGAGCATTTCATCAGCACGAAATTGGCTTGTTTATTGGGGGCTCGTATTATCTTGGTGATTTAAATCCCCGTCAACATTTTTATATGACTCGTCCTGCCTTTGGTGGGTTCTATCGTTATGCCTGGGATTATCGTGGTGCATTACGTGTGGGTTTTAATTGGGGACAAATAGAAGGTGATGATAGCCAAAGTGATAATAAAGATCAGATTGAAAGAAATTTAAACTTTAAATCCAACATTCAGGAATTTTATGGCATAGCAGAGTTTAATTTTTACGATTATAGAATTGGTAATGATAAACACTTCTTCACTTTGTTTGTATTTGCGGGCTTAGCAGGATTTCATTTTAATCCATTAGGTAATTTAGGTGGAAATAGCTGGGTGGATTTAAGACCACTTCGCACAGAAGGACAGTCCAAACCCTATAAACTATGGCAAATATCTATTCCCTTTGGAATTGGTATTAAAATCAATGTGGCTAAAAATATAGGATTGGGTATTGAATGGGGACCAAGAAAAACTTTTACTGATTATTTAGATGATGTGAGTGATAAATATCCTGACTTAAAAACTAATCCACCTAATGGGCAAACAGGTACTTTAATGAGTAATAGAACTAAATTCCCCTGGTGGTATATTACTGGATATTCAAGAGGCAATCCAAATACAAAAGATTGGTATTTTTTTACAGGACTAACCATTAATATTAAACTTGTATCAAAACAACCATGTTACGCTACTGGAATGTAATTATTGTTTTTTGTTTGTTTTTTTTAATGGCTTGTAATCAAAGTGAAAATCCTTCTGATTATCCTGATACGCCTACATCTGGCAGAATCAAAATAGCAGCAGATTTCACTTTTCAATATATCTTACCACCGCAGTTAAATTTGTTTTCATCTATTTATAAAAATACTGAATTGCATTATTATTTTAAGGAGGAGCCATATTGTATCAATGATCTATTGAATGATAGTTGCAAAGTTATTTTTTTAAGCAGAAAATTATCAGCAGTAGAAGAAAAAATTTTTGCAGATAAAAATATTATTCTTCATCAAACTCCTGTTGCCATTACAGCCATAGCATTGATAGGTTATCCATTCAAAGAAAAAGGCATTGTTAAGGATACTTTAATAGACATATTGAAAGGTAAAAAATCGCAATACAAAATTGTTTTTTATGGAAAGCAAAATGGGGCTGTATTGTATTGCAAAGATAGTTTATTAAATGGAGAGAAATTTGGTGAGAATTGTTTTATGCTCAATGATACATCAGAGTTTAGAAAATTTATTTTAGAAAACCATAATACAATTGGAATACTTGATTTTTCAATGATTTGCGACGATGATGATAAGTGGATACATTCATTAAAATATCCACAACAAGATACATTGTTAATTCCTGTAAGAAAAGACATTCATTCTCCTGCTTACTATCCTGACCAGAGTAATATTGCAACAAGTGATTATATTTTTAAAAGATATATTTATTGTATTCGTAGAGGTGATAATTTTTCTTTAAGTGCAGGTATTGAAGCATTTGTAGCAGGCGAAAAAGGACAGATTCTGTTTAAGAAAATGGGTTTAGTTCCAGTATTTGACAGAGAGAGAAAAATACAAATTAATCCGTATTAAAATGATTTCATAATAAATTGTATATTACTAAAACTTCCTTCATATTTGCGAAAAATTAAAGTATGAACAAAAAAATAACACATCACAAAACTTTTTTGTTGTATAACTCAAAAAAATTAAAGAATTTTTTTTACAATAAATTTATTTTACTTTTTTCTTCTCTTATTATAACATTGCTTGCTTATTCTTGTAGTTCTAATCAAAATGAAAATAATTTAAATCCTCAAAAAGTAACTAAACAAGTTGAAGAAAAATTTTGGAAAATAACACCAGAGTTTAATGCGGATAGTTGTTATTACTTTGTAAAATATCAAACAGATTTAGGTCCCAGAAATCCTGGTAGTAAAGGACATCAAAAATGTGTTGAGTGGATACAGAATTTTTTTGAATCTTATCATCTTAAAACAAATTTACAAAAATTTCCAGCCACTACATTTGACAATAAACAATGGATAGGTATTAACATCATTGCACAATATCGCCCTGAATTAAAAAATAGAATTTTATTATGTGCACATTATGATACAAGACCTTTTGCTGACAGAGATACTGAAAAAAATAAAAACACGCCAATATTAGGTGCAAATGATGGTGCCAGCGGAGTAGCTGTAATTATGAGCATTACACAGGCATTGCAAAAACTACCTTTGCAAAATGTTGGTGTAGATTTTGTTTTGTTTGATTTAGAAGATTATGGTCAACCCAGTGGAGAATCACAAACCTGGTGCCTGGGCTCTCAATTCTGGGCAAAAAATATTTCTGCAACCAGTAATAAACCAGAAGTAGGAATTTTATTGGATATGGTGGGAGATACAAATGCTGTTTTTCCAAAAGAAGGTATATCTGTTCAATTTCATCCTGTGCTGGTGCACGATATTTGGTCTATTGCTCAAAAAGCAGGATTTTCAAGGTATTTCATAGATGAAAGTACAAATGATATTACTGACGACCATTTATTCATCAATACATTAGCCAATATACCTTGCATAGATATTATCCATTATTATCCAAACAAAACAGATTTTTTTGAACATCATCACAAAGTATCTGATGATATGAAAAACATTAGTAAATCCACATTAAAGGCAGTTGGACAAACTTTATTGTATTATTTGTATAAAAAAGATGAAAAGTATTCTTTGAATAATTAAACATTATGATTGCAGTTGTGGCTACTGATAAAAACAATGGCATTGGAATAAATAATCAATTACTTTGCCATTTACCTGATGACTTGAAACATTTCAAAAAATTGACATTAAACAATGTAGTAGTAATGGGCAGAAAAACATACGAAAGTATAGGTAAAGCATTGCCTCAAAGAATAAATGTAGTATTAACCACTAATAAAGATATTGCCATCTCTGATGCGGAAGTTTTCAATAATATACAAGATGTTTTATCTGTTATACCTCAAAAATATCCAGATAAAAAAATAATAATCATAGGTGGTGAGCAGATTTATCGCCTATTTTATCCTTATTTGAAGGAAATACATAGAACTTTAATTCACCATTCTTTCAATGCTGATGCTTTTTTTCCAGATTTTGAAAATGATTTTGATTTAGTTAATTCTGTTTTTCATCCAAAAGACGAAAAACATTTGTATGATTTTGAATTTCAACACTGGAAAAGAAAATAAAAAATCTCTTCCCAATTTATTAATTGAGAAGAGATTTTTATTTGATTAGTTTTAAAATTTATTTTGCTTTAACTAACTCAACAGCACAATTGATATTAACCTCATCACTTACCACAACGCCGCCTGCTTCCAGTGCTGCATTCCATGTTAAACCAAATTCACTTCTTTTAATAACACCTTTTACTTTGAAGCCATAGCGAGTATTTCCCCATGGATCTTTCACTGCTTTTCCACTTCCAATAGCGGTTAGTGATACCTTTTTGGTTACGCCTTTAATGGTAAGTTCTCCCACCAGTTCATATTCGTTTTTGTTTTTAGTAGGTTTCATTGAGATGGACTTGAATGAGATGGTGGGATATTTAGCCGCATCAAAAAACTCCGGGGACTTTAAGTGACCATCCCTTTGTTCGTTGTCGGTGTTGATGCTATTTACATCAGCGGTGAATGTTATGGTTGCATCAGTGAAGTCGGTTTCTGATTTTGAAGTTACTTCTCCACCATACATTTTGAAGTAGCCATCTGCTTCTGAAATCATCATGTGAGTTACTGTGAATCCCACTTTAGAGTGAGAGTTGTCAATGTTCCATTTTACCTGTGCCTGTGTGGCGATGCTTGCTGCTGTCATAGTTGTAAGAATTAATTTTTTCATAGTTTTGAATTTTGGGTGCAAATATATGTATAAACAAATGATGTTTGAACAATATTTTTATTTTTTTAACAATAAAAAATTAAAATGATTGTGGATGTGAGATTTTGTTGAATGTTCTGACGAGTATTTCAAAGATATTTTTGGGAAATATTGCTTTTGAAAAAAAACTTTAATGCAACAAATGATTAAAAAAATCGGGATAGGATTTATTGACTGCCTCTGCATTTTCAATTATAATCTTATCATTTGCTATACATCCAGCAACAGCAGCTGCCATTGCTATGCGGTGGTCTTGATATGAGTAAATATTACCTCCTTTCAAATAACCTTTACCATCAATTATCATAACATCATTTTCAATAAAAATGGTTGCACCTAATTTTGAAAATTCTTTTATCAACACATCGGCTCGGTTGCTTTCTTTATTAATTAAGCGTGAAACAGATTTTAAATAACTTTTTCCATTAATCCCCAATGCAAGAACTACCAATGGTGGAAACAAGTCAGGATGATTTTTCAAATCTATTTCAAAAGGATGCAAATGCTCTTTTTGAATAATACAAACATTTCCATCCCATTCTACCTTTGCTCCTGCTTTTTTAAGAATATCTACAATTATTTTATCTCCTTGTGAAGAATCAGGATTTAAATGATGTAATTCTACTTTACCTGAAAGTGCTGCTGCAACTGCAAAAAATGCTGCATTGCTCCAATCTCCTTCTGCTGTATCATTAACTGGTTGAAATGTTTGATTAGCAGAAATAATAAACTGATGATAATTTTCAGTAATAATTTTTAATCCAAATTTTTTTGCCACCTCAATAGAAAGTTGTATGTATGGAATACTCACAGGATTAGAAACATAAATGCTTACATCTTTATTTACCAAGCAACTGGTATACAATAATCCTGTAACAACTTGAGAAGTATCTGAAATATCAATATCAATTTTTTCAAAACCACCGGTACGATATATTTCAATCGGCAAATGATTATTATTTGAAAGGACTTTACAATTAGTTTTTTGCAATGCATTAATTAGAGAAGACATATCTCTTTTCAACAAACTTCCTTCTCCTGTAATACTTACTTTCTCAAATAAAACAGATGCTATGCAGGCAAACATTCTTGCAGAAAGCCCTGATTCACCAACATTTAATTTTACTTCTTTGTTTGAAAAATTTTTCTCAATACCTTGTATTTGTATTTCATTATTATTTGCTATCACTTTTGCACCTAAATTTCTGGCACAATTTAAGGCAGCATTTACATCATCGCAGAAATTAGGATTTTTGATGATACTACAATAAGGAGTAACAGAGGCCAGAGCAATCCATCTTTGCAAATAACTCTTGGAAGAAGGGATAAATACTTTTTTGTTTATATGAAAAGGGTAGATGGAGAATTTCATTTTAATACATCATTAGAAAAATAACCCCGCAACACACACATCATCTGTTTGGTCTCGTGCTCCTTTCCATTCAATAAATATTTTTTTCAAAAATTCTTTTTGTTCGGTTGCATTTAAAGATGAGTACTGTTGGATAATACGGTAAAAGTTAGATCTTTGTAGTTTTTTATCTTTTTCTCCGCCAAATTGGTCAGCGTACCCATCAGTAAATAAATAGAGAGTATCGCCTTTTTGCATAGTTAGTTCAAATGATTCAAAAGATGAATTATTTATTTCATCAACGCCGATGGGTTGTTTGTTATATTGGCATTTTATAAATTCTTTTTGGTGAGTAATTAAAATAGGTTGATGATTGGCAGCAGAGTATTGAATGTGGTTGATATTGTTGAGGTCAAATCGTATAATAGTTGCGTCCATACCATCTTTTTCCCCATGCAAATGTATCATTAGTTGCTTTTTTACATAATCAAAAATTTTTCCAGTGTCAGTAATATTCTTTTCAACAATAGATTCATTAAGAAAATTAATGTTTAATAAGCTCATAAATGCACCGGGTACTCCGTGTCCGGTGCTATCGCCAATTACCAAATAAAGATAATTTTCTTTTTGGATAGACCAATAGAAGTCGCCACTTACTATATCCTTTGGTATGTATAAAATAAAAAAATCAGAAATAATATTTTTCAAATGTTGATTGAGGTATTCATCTGTAGTTAATAATGCTTTTTGAATTCTGGATGCGTAATGAATGCTGTCGGTAATATTTTTATTTTGTTCTTCCACTAATTTTTTTTGAATTTCAATGATATTGTTTTTTCTTTCCAGTTCTAAATTGGCTTTTTGTTTCTGTTTGTAACTATTAAAGATAAAGAGTGCAAATAAAGATATAAGTATCAGTGCAAATACTGAACCATAAATTACATATTGTTGTTGTCTTTTTTCTGCTAATAATTTTTGTTTTTCAAGTTCTTTTGCTTCTAATTGATAAATGGTACTTTGTTTGGCAAGTTCTTCTTTTAAGTTTTGAGCATTTAATGAATCCTTAATTTGAAAGAACTTATCACGAAATTCTAATGCTTTATCAATATTGCCTTTTAAGATGTAAATTTCCATATACAGATAATAATATTCAGAAAGAAAGTTGTTGTTATTTGTTGATGCTCTATTGTAATAATAAATGGAAGAATCAAGATATTGGATAGCTTTGTTTAGTTCCTTTAATTTGATATAATTATTTGCAATGTTATATAAATCTATAGATATATCCATGAAAGATATCTGTTTCTTATTTTTCTCCATTTTAATATTTTCAAATAATATGTCTAATGCTTTTTGATATTGTTTTAATTCACTGTAACAGATAGCCAATGTGTTTAAAGATAAGCATATATAACTGGTATCGTTTATTTCTTTGGATATATTGTAGCATTTAATAGCATATTCCAGACATTTTGAGTAATCTTCTTTTTCAAAATATAATGTAGCATAAGTATCATAAATAATTTGCCTTATAGATAGATATGATTTTTTATCAAGATTGCTTTCATTCAAATAAGATTCTGCTTCCAGAATGGTTTTGTAGGACATATCAAATAAATGAAGAAAACTATAATTTTTTGAAATGCCGCATAGTACAATAATAATATTTAGTATATTAGATTTTTTTTTGTGAAAAATAAGTATTTTATACACATATTTATTAGCTCGCGTATAATCTTCATTATTATAAAAATACTTATTCAGAGTAGATAAAATATCCAAATATTGTGTGGTAGTGTCTAAATGTTTTTTTTCTATCATTTCAACAATAGAATCTGCTTCTGAGTATGTGATTGTATAGTTGTTTTTTCGTTTATAGGATAATAGTTGTTTGATTATCTCTAACTTTTTAATATCGTTTTTCTCATTTAATAAAGAGGTTCTCAATGAGTCATAATGTAATAAGTTTTGAGAAAGAAACACCTTACTAAATAATAACAATAAAAAAGTTACACGAGACATAAAGTAACAAATAATTATTGCACAATAATACAAAATTCTATATTTTTGCAGAAATAATAACCTTAAAAATTAAATTTATGGGCAAAGGAATTAAAAGAAAGATAGATGTAGTAAGTGGCTCATCTGCCAGAATAACCGATACGGTTATTATAACTGAATTGAATCAAAATGAAATTCAGTTAGCAAGAATAGGTACTGAAATTCCACTTTTGAATGCTAATTCTATTAGTGATGGGGATTATGTGGAGTTTACTCTTATTTTTGATAATAATTCCCAAATGATAGTTGGTGATAAACCACAGAGAGATGCAACAGTGAAGAGTAGTGTATATAATAATCAATCAATTTCTAATATTACTGTTAACAGAAATGAGGTCGTTTTAATAATCAATAAATCACAAGTGGGAGAAATAGAAGTAAATGGAGGGATTATTGTATCTGATGATTCTATCATAGAAAAAATTAAAGATGGAAATACTCCTTCAGATATGACTATTCTACTCCATAATACTCAAGTTACAAAGGATATTAAAATTAACGGAGGAGCAACTGTTATTTTTGTTGCTCATTCGTCAACATTCAATGAAAATATTAAATTTTCTCAGAATAACCCTAAGATATTGTGTTTATCTGATTGCAATGTTAATAAGTTGACTGTTAAGTAGTTTTTTATTAAAAATTATTCGTATCTTAATTTTTTCGTTACTTAAGAGTTGGTTATTATTAATTTTGGAGGTCTTAATATACAGGATAATAAATTGTGATATTTATGTGTAATGTGTTTGTTTAATATAATTTCATCCTTTACATTTGCATACAAAAATTTACAACTATGAACACAGAGAAAAAATCTACACTTAAAAAGGTGTTGAAAATAAGTGGAATTGTGCTACTTGTCATTATTGTTTCTGTTGCAGCATTACCATTTTTATTTAAGGATAAAATTATACAGAAAGTTAAAGACACAATTAATGAAAATTTAAATGCGAAAGTAGATTTTGGAAATTTTGATTTATCGATTATTTCATCATTTCCAGATTTTAAGTTTGAAATTGAAAATGTAAGTGTAGTGGGTATTAATGAATTTGAAAAAGATACACTGGCTTACATAAAAAAATTAGATTTAGATTTAAATTTGAAAAGTGTAATCAGTGGTGACCAATATCAAATTAATAAAATTATCATTACATCACCTCAAATAAAAGCCATCGTATTGCCCGATGGTAAAGCCAATTGGGATATTGCCAAATCAGACACAACACAACCTGAAACATCTGATACATCAGCATCTACGCCATTCAAATTATCATTAAAAAAATTCAAAATTGAAAACGCTGTAATTATTTATGATGATCAGCAAAGCAAGATGTATAGCGAAATTCGTCAATTAAATTATGATTTAAGTGGTGATTTTACACAAGATGTTTTTGACTTAATTCAATCACTCAATATAGAGAATATAACTTTCAAAATGGACAATATTGCTTATCTAAAAGATGCACATTTCAAAGCATCTGCGAATATGAATGCAAATATGAAAGAAATGAAATTTACATTCAAAGAAAATGAATTTGATTTAAATGATTTTGTTATCAAGTTAGACGGCTATGTTGCATTACCTAATGATAGTGATATTGTTGTAGATATAAAAACATCTTCTGTTGAAAATACTTTCAAATCATTATTATCACTTGTACCTGCTGTGTATAAAAAAGATTTTGCAGGATTGCAAGCATCTGGAAAAGTTAGTTTTTACGCCGATGCAAAAGGAACCTATAACAATCATTCTTATCCTGCATTCAACATCAAATTACTTGTAGAAAATGGAATGTTTAAATATCCATCATTACCAAAATCTGTCAATAATGTTCAAATTGATTTAAATATCTCTAATAAAGAAAATATACTGGATAAAATGATTGTAGAACTTAAAAAGTTTCATCTTGAAATGGCACAGAATCCAATTGATATGAGCGCCATCATAAAAACGCCAATGTCTGATCCTGATTTTGATATTGCTATTAAAGGTAAAATTGATCTGGCAAGTGTAAAAGATTTTGTACCACTTGATAAAGGTGATGAGCTGAATGGAAAAATTGCATCTGATATTGAACTGGCAGGAAGAATGAGTGATGTGGATAAAAAAGCATACAATAAATTCAAAGCCAATGGAAATATTGAAATATCCGAAATGAAATACAAAACAGCATCATTGCCCTATGATGTTAACTTGCAGAAAATGTTGTTGAACTTTACTACTCAATTTGTAGAATTAAAAGAATTTACTGCAATGGTTGGAAAGTCCGATTTTAATGCCAAAGGAAAAATTGATAACCTGCTTCAATATGTATTTAAAAATGAATTACTGAAAGGACAATTTGATTTTTCATCTAAACTAATAGATGCGAATGAATTAATGGCTTCATCTACTTCCAGCACAACTACTACACAAACTACCGCTACAACAGGAACAACCACTACTACCACTACTTCAACAACCTCTGCTGTGGATATTCCTGCTAATGTAGATTTTGTATTGAATGCAAAAATAGATAAAGTACTTTATGATAAAATGGAAATTACTTATTTGAAAGGAAAGATCACTATTCGTGAAAAAAGATTAATAATGGATGATGTAGCTATGAATATATTAGGTGGTAAGATGATTATGGATGGATATTATGATAGCAAAGATTTAAAGAAACCAAGAGTAGCATTTAATTTCAAGGTTGAAAATTTTGATGTTCAAAAAACATTTGAAACATTTAATACAGTTCAACAATTAGCACCAATGGCTAAATATGCAAAAGGTTTATTTACAGCAACATTAGAAAATTTCAATGTTTCACTTAATGAAAAAATGGAACCTGATTTAAATAGTGTAGATGCTCACGGTGTGATTAAAACGAATAACATTGTGGTAAGCGGTTTTGAACCTGCTAACAAATTAGCCGATGCTTTGAAGAATGATAATTTGCGCACATTGAATATTCAAAACTTAAATCTATCATACAAAATTAAAAATGGCAGGATGAGTTTTGAACCATTTACTACAAAAATTAATCAAATAAACACTACCATTAGTGGTAGCACAGGGCTTGATCAAACCATTGATTACAAATGGACAATGGAGATTCCTAAATCAATGCTTGGAAATACAGGAAATAATGCAATGAGTGGATTATTAGCCCAACTCAATCAAAAAGCAGGCACTAATGTGCAACTACCTGAAAAAATCAATGTAGATGTATTATTTGGTGGAACAATCACTAAACCTACCATCAAAACAAGTATAAAGGACTTTGCACAAAATGTAAAAGAGGATATTAAAGAACAAGTAACACAAGCTATAGTAGATAAAGCAGCAGAAGAAGCGCAAAAAATACTTGAAGAAGCACAAAAACAAGTTGATAAACTAAAAGCCGAAGCACAGGATGCAGCTAATAAACTTAAAGATGAAGCATATAAGCAAGCCGCTGAATTAGAAAATAAAGGTGCCAATCCATTAGAAAAAATGGCTAATAAAAAACTGGCTGAACAACTGAGAAAAGAAGCTGATAAAAAAGCACAAAAAATAATTGATGAAGCTAACGTAAAAGCAGATAAGATAATGTCTGATGCTCGTGCCAGAGCAGACGAAAAATTACAGAAGAAATAGTTATTAAATATATTCATTGTAAAAATCCTGTCTGAAAATTCAGGCAGCATTTTATTTTCTTGCAAAAATATTTTAGTTATTTTACTGATAATCAGCAAAATAAACTTTAAGTTTATGGAGTTATGCTCCATAAATTCAATAAATTTTATGGAGTTGTATTATTTGATATTACCATTCTGCGGGGCCAAATTTTTGTGTTATTTCATTATCTGGAAATACTTCAAAGAATAATTGGTCTAACATTAGATTGATATTTAATACATAAATAGGGCCATTCAGATGATTGAGAATATTTTCATCTTTATGCCATACAAAGCGATAGCCGATATTTCCTGCTATGCCCAACCATTTTAATAATTTGAACTGAACAGAAACTGTTGGCTCATACACAAACATATTTTTCTTATACTGTTGATTCTTAAATGATAATTTAGATTTATCCTGTAACCATGAGCTGCCATATCCAAATTGTAGTGGAGTAGAAAATTCCCATCTTTTAGTTTTGTGATAAACAATTTTAGTGTAGAGTGCAAAATAATTCATTTTGAAAAAACCTTTTGTGGTATCTTTTGAACTACTATAAAAATAAGCAACTTGATTGTAGATATTAGATTTTAGCCAGTTGTATGATAAGCCAATTTTGAATTTATTTCCAAATCTAATACCTAATTTTATACCACGAAATTTTACTGTGTCATTGAGTAAAAAAGAATTTCGGGTTTCTAATCCTATATCAATTCCTGGCTTTTTTTTCAATGCAGATTTTAATGAATCTAATATTTGAGCATTATCAAATATTGGATTAAATAAAAACATTATCAATATTGCAAAAAATAATTTATGGTTTTTAATAGAGAACATTTATTCTTTCATATACTTTAATGCTTCGTAACCAAATAGTTTTTGGTTATCTTTATATACTGTGATGAAAGCATCTGTAATACCTAATTGTATCATTTCTTCACGCAATTTTGCTGCGTATTTAGCACTGATGAAATTTCCGACAGTGTAAATATACAAGCCATTGATATAATGCACTTCTACAGGCCAATTTTTAATTTTAAAGTATTTGTCAGCAGTTTCTTTGGGGACACGATTACGGAAAGCGCCTATTTGCACACGGAAGCATATACCTGAATTATCAGGTTTTACGCCATTTTCAGAGGTTGGTTCAGGTCGTTTTGTAATACCATTTGAAAAGACAAGAGTTGGGTCAAATGGAGGAGCGTTATTGTTTTGTTCAATGATTGCATTATTGATAGCGGGATTGTTATTAAGTCCTAAATTGGCTGCAATGGCTTCGTTTGGAAATATAATTGGTTGTGGTGGTGCATAGCGAATATTTTTATTTTCTCTGATTAATTTTTCTGCTTCGGGATAAAAAATTCTTTTGCCATTCCAGTAAGCACAAATAAAGGCGTCTTTCATACCTAATGCAATTACTTTGGATAAATCCTTTTGGGCTTGTGTGATGTTGTCATAAATACCAGCCGAGTAGCGATAAAATTTATTGTTGATGTTGGCACGAATAATTGGCTTGATGTATTTGAAAGTAGCATCAGATATATCTTTTCCATACACACCTACTTGTATGGTAAAGTATAAATCGTTGATTTCTTCTGCTTCTTTGATGGTAGGCATAGTAGATTCAGCAATATTTTGTTGTGTAGTTTCCATTAAAGTTGTGTAGGTGGGGATATTGGCTTTTTCAAGCACATTAGTAGTAGCAAAGGGGTTGATAGTAATTTCTTGTTGTTTTTGTTTTTTGAGTAATTCAAGTGCTTCACTTAATGAAATTCTTTTTCCATTGTAGTATGCAATAACAAAGGCATCTTGATAACCAAGATTTCTGAAATTGTTTTTTAAGGCAATGGCTTCTTGTGGGTCTTGCATTTGTCCTACGAGATAGCGATATAAATTGTTTTCAGTAGTTTGAGAGAAAATGGGTGTAATGCCTTTGAAAAAGTCATTGGGCAATGGATTTTTGAAAGCACCTACTTGCACAGAAAAAACAAGCCCATCGGGTAATTTGGGATTAAGTGGAATGGGCTTTGCATCAGAGTAAGCAGGTATTTTGGATATTTTGACAGATTTAATTTCAGGAAGAAAATTTGTTATTGTTTGTTGTTGCTGATTTTTATTTTGCTGTGCTATATTTTGTTGAGTGTTTTGTTGTTGCTGATTTTTGTTTTGCTGTGCTATGTTTTGTTGAGTGTTTTGTTGTTGTTGATTTTTATTTTGCTGTGCTATATTTTGTTGAGTATTTTGTTGTT
>JBFLVH010000010.1:0-108511 GCA_040758575.1 Bacteroidota bacterium
CAACATCAGTGTTTTGAGTGTATTTCGTTTTCTGTTTCAATCTGACTTCTCAACGCATTCTTTTGTAAGTGCAGGATTAAAAACGCAAGCGCCCTTTTGGAAAATCTACATAAAAGCCCTCATAACTCCCCACTGGCACAGCGTCAGTAATAAGGAAGTTTTTTATTTTTATTTTTGTGTGTAAATTGATATTACATTGCTTTGAGCATCTCTTATGTATATTTGCTTTTCATTAGTTTGTTTGTTATGTTTTATTAAGCGGTTGCCCATAGCATCTTATTGAAATTTTTCTCATTCTTAATACTTTAAATCCAAAAGCTCCATTTGGAACACTAATATTATATGGATGGAAAGAAGGTTTTTATTTTTTCTTTCAGTTCATCCTTTATTTCAAAAACTTCAGCTTGATTAAGGAGAAAAACTAAAATCTCATAATATGCGAAATATCTACCTTGCTCGAATGGGTCTTTAGTCTCATTAGACCTTTCTCTTACTTCAATACTCCTATCTATTAATTGCTCTAAACAGTCCTCCAAATAGTTTTTATATGGGTTGTTCATGGTGTTATTATTTGGTTGATTTTTCTTTTATTAAACCCTCTAAAACCTCTTTTTGTTCTTTATAAGTATCAGCTTCTTTCTTCCAAAATTTGAGAATTCCTTCTTGTTCCTTTTTTGTCATATCCTTCCAAAGTTTTCCAGAACCTGTCCTCTTTTGTTTATCCAATAATGCCTTTGCAGGGTCTTTGATGTAATCTAAATGCTCTTGTGCTTTTTTATCCAAACTTTGAACAGCTTTTTCAATTTCTTTAATTGATTTACTTGCGTAATTTTTTAGCAATCCAGAATGTTTCCCTCCCTCTTTTGCAGCCTGAAATGCTGACTTAGTTTTTTCTATACCTTGTGCAGAATTTTGAACAATTTTTTCAGCAGTAGCAACTTTTTGTACGGATCTTTCTACTTTATATGCTCGGTATATTTTAGCACCCCAATTTATTAATCCTCCAATAGCAAACTCAGATATAATACCAGTAGCCCCTGCTACAACTATGTTATTAAAAGCCTCGTTATATATAGCTTTATCTTCTTTACTCATACCTTGCCCCCCAACAAAATAAATAGAATTAGCATTCTCAAATTTTGGATCTGCACCCTCTAATCCGTCAATGTCAATATTTTGAATCGGATTAAGACTTGCAAATTGATAACTACTCAACTCAGGATATTTTTTCTGAAAAACTATCAGCGGGTCTGGTGAGAAAAATCTGCCTAAATCTGTGCGATACATTCTTACACCATAATCCTGCCACCTGCCTTTGCCAATTATTTCGTCGTCGTTTTCTTTCCCATTAAACCCATACCTATATCCTGCACTCCATCTTCTGCCGTAGAGTGGGCTGCCAAACGGATAATAATCACTTACATTCGTTATATCCGCTACATAGTGATTAATCATAACATTTTATTTTTTTATATATTGGTAATATATTAGTCATTAAATAAATAATTTAATTATCTATAATTTTGGGATTACAATATTGAATATAAAAAGATTTTCTGTAGCAAGAAGATGTATCAAACAATGATGCCTTGTACTTCTTAAAGTAACATGAATATAATTTACTTAATTCTATCTTTTCTATCTTTACCAAATTAGATAACCTATAAATATTTCTTTTATAATTTTTATTCTTTAATTCTGGAAAATAATTACTATTTAATAATAAATTAAAAAATTGTGTAAAATCATTATTTTTAAACCCTTTTAACCTAAAAAAACTTTGCTCATTTTCAGAATAGGCAATGAAGTACGAACATTCTTGGCATTCATTGCATATAGGTGTAATTTGAAAAAATAACCATCCGTGTATTCCTTCAGAGTTTAATAATTTTATACTATAATTTTTAATAATAGAGTCCACATCATTACTTAAAAGAGAAAAATTAGTAAAGTCAGAATGAACAAGTAAAATAGATTGTTTTTTAATATTATCTAATGACTGGCAATAACCACAGTGTGCTTTGATAATAATTAAAACAATCGTAATAATTTTAATTTTCTGCGTATTCATTTTTTATTAATTAGTTTAGTATATTGTTCGTATGAAAATTCAATTGCATATGTTTCATCACGTCTTTGTCCCTTATCAATGTGTCCTAAACCATGAACAAATGCAGCGGTCATCGACTGAATTCTTGTAATTTCATTAACATTAATATATTGTAAGGTTATTTTAACAAAGTCATCACTTTTATTTTTACTATGAAATTTGGAAACAACTCGTTCAACTGTAGTTTGTCCAGTTGGGATTCCATTTGCATCGAGCATTTTAATTGGGTCGCTTTGAACTTCTACCATTATGTCAATAACTCCTCTTCCAAAAGGATTAAACTTGTTAAACTCCTCAAATTTTTCAGGATTTACTTTTTTGAAATCTTCTATTATTTGATTAACTATTGATTCGTATTTGGCTTCATTTTGATATATTAATTCTGCTTTTTTAAATTGTTTTTCAGCAGATTTTAATCTTGATTTTGCCTCTTTAAACTCTTTCAATTTTCCTAATGATTTAGCTTCCTTTCTTGTCATGTTTTCATATGGTTTAAAACCTTCCTTTGCTTTTTCAAATTCATTCTCAGATTTATCCCTTTCAATTTTTGCTTCTTCTTTCCTTTTTGTATGAACATTAATAAAATCATCCCCCAATACATCATTAAACCATATTGGATTATTAGATAATGTAGAATATGGACTCTCCCATGGCTTAGTAACAGGATCCAAATTCCACCTCCTACCTAACCTTGCATCATATTCCCAAAATTTTGCTGTGTAATGGTCTGGTGAAATTTCATTTACTTTCTCTTGTGTGTTGAAGCCAAAGCGATACAGGGGCTTCACTGGTTCCCACCTTCTGCCATAGAGTGGGCTACCAAACGGATAATAATCACTCACTTCCACCACCTGCGCCGCATAAGTCATATCACTCGAGTCAGTGCCCATTGGTGTTTTTTTGTCGTTTATCACCACCTGCACATTGCCAAGCCAATCGGTGAGTTCGTATCTTTTTTTGCCGAAATAAATAGGTGCAATGGTGCTGCTGCCGGGTAGTAAAAAGGGATTGGGGAATGGTATGCTTGGCACAGTTGGTAATCCAATGCTGCTGCGGGTTTGGTGTGGTGGGGTATGTTGGTGAGTGGTGGGCATTTGCTTGGTATTAAGGCAAAGGTACGTTTTTTATTCTTACTTTTTTACAGAAAATGTCCACAAATGATTATTTTTCATCCATAAACACTATTCTTTCAACGATCTTCTTAAATCGCTTATAAATATTTTTGTTAGGACAACTGATTGAATTTATATTTTTAATGTATGCTGCATTGTTATTAAATATGGGTTGATGCGGCGACTCCATATACAACGGACAAATGCAGAATTCCAAGTCTGCTATCCAAATCTTGATATCATACTTCCCAGTTTTATTATTCAAAGAGAATTTTTTTCCAAAGTAATTCTCAAAAACGGATTCTGATAATTTATTAACCTGTTGGTAATCGTTTATCTCGTTTTCCTGTATTTTTCCATTTACAAGTTGCTCAATCGCTTTTTCTACACTACCGAACTTACAACATCCATAACTATATATATCTGTGAATGCCATTGACATATAAAATCCGCCATTAGCAGTGATATTATAAACAATACTTGGCAATGTTTTTTTATCTGTATCGATAACTCTAAAACTTTTTAATTTATCTATACTAATTAAACAATAATCTCCCATATAACACCCTAGATATATTGTATCTCCATGTATTAAATCTGAATATTCTATTTTTAAAATCAAAAATTCACCTTTCATTGATTTTTGAGCATCACAATAATTTAAAGCAAAACAACAGATTATAACCCAAAATGTATGAAAGTTAATTTTAAATATCATTTTTCCTCTATCGTTTTTGTACTCAACTCAGGTAAAACTTTTAACATTAAATTTACATTATTTTGATTTACTTTTTCTGTTGACTGAATTGTTTTCCCTGTATTACCATCAATAACTTTATATTTAAATATTCCTCCTAACTTATTATGTTCTTCCTGCTTACTTGGATTAATAGACATATCATAATTCAAAAATATGTGACCTACTTCATGCGCTTGAGTATGCGACGGATCATCAGCAGTAGCACTAATTATTGTATGAGCATTTATAGTTTTTCCCTGATGAACACTGTTCTCAAGCTTTCCACGTTCCATAACAAATCCTTTTGGTGCCATTCCATTATCTTTTGTCTTAACCCAATTATTAGGATCTTGACGAAGTTGTTTTACTTTATCAGATGGCGAAACTTGATCAGCATCAAATTCTTTTACATTAAACCTAAATTCTACCTCATTTCCAGCAGCATCTTTAAAACCTTTATTATATTCTGATTGCAAATTCGATTGTATCGTAGATAAATCAGCACTTTTATAGTGAATGGAATTTGCATTTTTACTCGTTGCAACATAAATATCTACCTCAACTATTCTTTTTGTAACTGTTGTTCCATTTTTCATTTTCATTATTTCCAAATACTGAAAACCCTCCATCCCATCTAAATCAATTGCCTGTATTGGCGTATTACTTGCAAACTGATACGGACTTAAATCCTGATATTTATGTTGCATTACTATTATCGGATCTGGTGAAATAAATCTTGCAAGCCGTGTATCATACATTCTTGCTCCATAATCTTGAAAGTTGCCAATGCCATATACTTCATTAATGTTTTCTTTGTCATTAAAACCATATCTGTATTTTGCACTCCATCTTCTGCCGTAGAGCGGGCTACCAAACGGATAATAATCACTCACACTCGTTATATCCGCTACATAGTTATCTATTATCGCATCATTATCTTTATCAACAGGTATTTTTCTATCGCTCACCGTTGCCAGCACATTGCCCAGGTGGTTTGTTAGCTCGTAGTCCTTATGCCCGTAGTAATACTTAGTGCTATCGGTATGCAAGCCGCTGTTCCCTATCATTTCAATAGATGGATAAGATATACCCAATCGCTGCGTTCCATAAATGTGCGTCTCTGCCTGCTTTATGCTCATTGTATTGCCCTGCAGCTTTTGTTCATACACCGCCAGCACATTGCCCTGTGCGTCTCTTATGTATATTTCTTTTGTGTTATTTATCAAATTTTCTTTCATAATGCTTTACTATTCTTTCTATTTCCACTCTTTCCTAATTTAATCACATACTAGGTGGTGAATAGCCCTTTAACCACTTTTCTCCATTCAGTACTTCAATAATTTCTTTATCATTCAATATCTTTTCAAATAAATTTTTAATAAAACTAATTAATGCGTTTTTTTGATTTGTATCATATCTATCTATTTCAATTACCCAATAATTTCTATTATATTTAATTATGAACGGCTCAATAAGAATAAATATTTCTTTATATTTTTTATATGCATATACAACAGGGTCAATCTCATAATCGTCATATCGGGGATCATGTATTCTGAAAATATCTGCATTAAAAGATATTTTTTCTTTGTATATGTTCAAATCAACAACAATATCTCTTGTCTCCTTTTTTTGATTTTCTATATAGAAATAGTATGATATTGAATAATCATCAAATTTCTTGTGATTTCTTTCTTTAGGTAAATATCTATAATAAATGCTCATTTTCCATTTAAATCGCCGTAACATCAACGAATATATAATATCTGGCAATATATTCTTATACCAATCCGCAAACTCTTTTAAAATATCATCAGGAATATAGGACGATTTCCTATATTCTAATTCTTCATCCAATTCATCAAATATACTCATATATATTTATTTTTTTATATCAAATTCTCTAACTTTGTTACCATAATTTTTAGTTGATTCAACTTCCATTTTATAATTTGAACTTCTTTTTGGTTTCTTTGGATCAATGCCTATATCTACAATTGTTTTGCCTTCTTTCTTTGCTTCTTCTATCCACATTTTATTGTATTTATATATTAATGTTTCCTCTGCTTTCGCACCTTTATTAAACTTTTTAATTTCATCATCTACTATCTTTGTTGCTTCTTCTATACTTATGCCTTTTTTCTCAGCAATATATTTCGCTGCATCAAATGTCTCACCTTTTACCTTTGAAGCAACTGCTCTAACCCTCTCCATACTCTCTCCTATCACCACAACCCCTGCTCCGGGCTTGCCTTCTCTAATTACCAATTTCTCTACTCTGTTCGCATCTAAAACTTTTGTTATCCCTTTCAATGCCCCATGCTCAACCGTATGACCTAATGCCTTATACATCTGTCTTGCAGCAAGTCCAGCCCCCGTAGAAAATGGTATTGCTATGGATGCAACATCCGCCCCAAATGCCACATAACTCGCAGGATCAATCTTTCCTTTTGTGATATAATCATATCCCATTTCTGCCAGATCATATACAGCAAATGCAATATCTACTGCTGCATCAGCAAATAGCGGGCAAATAGGACAATCGCCTTGTGGATCACTTGTTCTTATCGGATTATCTTCATTTACCGCATAATCGCTCACTCCCACTTGTGGCTTCGGATCCAAATTCCATCTCCTTCCTAACCTTGCATCATATTCCCAAAATTTTGCTGTGTAATGGTCTGGTGAAATTTCATTTACTTTTTCTTGTGTGTTGAATCCAAAGCGGTACAAGGGCTTCACTGGTTCCCACCTTCTGCCATACATCTTTGAACCAAACGGATAATAATCACTTACACTCGTTATATCCGCTACATAGTTATCTATTATCGCATCATTATCTTTATCAACAGGTATTTTTCTATCGCTCACCGTTGCCAGCACATTGCCCAGGTGGTTTGTTAGTTCGTAGTCCTTATGCCCGTAGTAATATTTCGTGCTATCGGTGTGCAAGCCGCTGTTCCCTATCATTTCAATAGATGGATAAGATATACCCAATCGCTGCGTTCCATAAATGTGCGTCTCTGCCTGCTTTATGCTCATTGTATTGCCCTGCAGCTTTTGTTCATACACCGCCAGCACATTGCCCTGGGCATCCCGCACATAATAAGTCCGTGCAGTAGTGCTGTTATCTATACTGCCGCTTACTGTATGCTGCACTATGCTTTTGCTTACTCTATTCCCCATTGCATCGTATTCAAAAAATATCTCTGTATAGGTATTTCCCGTGTGTTGTTTCTTTACATATTGCACCTTATTTTGCAAATTCCATCTTATTTCCAACTGCTCTTTTTTATCCATTATCAAGTTCCCTATTCGGTCGTAAATATAATTATTATTATTCATATTCAAACTATCATACTGCCCCTCATCTTCTATATCATCTCCTATCACCGTAACGCCCACCTTATCATTTACATGCATTAACCGGTTCCTTTGCTTCTTGCCTCCATTCCTCTCATAATGATATACCAAACTATCTATCTTATTGCCTATGCTATCGCATCTCACCTGCATCTCTATATTCCCGTTCCTGTCATACTCAAATCGCTGCCTGTATAAATCCCCTATCACTACCCCTCCACTCTTCCACTCATTATTCACCGTGTCTATGTTGTTAAACGACCGCATCTGAACCAAACGATTCAACTGGTCGTAATAATATCCATTTCCCAATGGCGCATACCTTATTCCTACCAACACCCCATTCATCATTGTGTCTGGATATCCTATACTACTGCTCATTCCACTTATGTTCCCATTATACATATTCCTCCTCCACTGCTTCCAACTACTACCCTGTTCATAACTGATATAGCGGCTGTTTGCACTATTCCACATAACATAATCCACCGCATCATAGTCCCCTTCATAATAATTCAACACCACCCCCAGTGCATCTTTAGAAAATAATGAATGATACCCGCTATATCCATCTTTCCCCATATCTGGCTTGCTCCCTCCATTCGTCCCGTTTATCGCTTTCAGCCAGCCCTGTATCGTATAGGCATAGTCCAATCCCTGTACCTGATGTTGTCCATACTCTATCCTCATCAATGGCCCATGCGGATAATAATAATACTTCCCCTCCATTGTATATTCTATACCATCCCGGCTCGTGCTCACTTCTATTATCCTGTTGTCTGAATCGTAACGATACCCCTGAACCCACATATCCACACTATCCTTTTGATAAAACACCTTATTCACCTTTCCGCTTATTAAATCATATTCATATTCTATATGCTTTATCCGCTCCCTCTTTACAGGTATATCCCTTTGCTCCTGCCATATTTCCTGTACATTACCATGTATGTCATAACTATAATGACTACCATATAGATATGAAGTATCACTGCCATCCCACTTCTTTTCATATGTTACCGATGCTATCCTGTTTCTAAGATTCTTTTGAACAATAGCACTCGTTAAAAACTTCTGCTCATCATAATAATAATGCACCACTTCCTGCCTTAATCCACTGCCATACAACCATGCATAATACTTACTGTCATCTATCGTCCGCATATTCATATAGCCATTTACAAAACTACCAAATATATCTCCAAACCGCAAATCTCCGACTAAATAATTCTCAAACTTCTCACCCGTTTCTACTATCCTGCCCAAAGCATCATACAAAGTATATGTCCACGAACCCCGCACACTATCTTTCACAGGATTCTTTTTAAAATATTGATGACTATTCTGTGATAAAATAAGGCGACCCACCTTGTCATACCAATAACGCGATGTATATTGTCCCCGAACATCCCAAACCATCCTGCCCCATAAACCCGGCGTGTAGGTCTGAGAACCCGACGATAACACCGCATTACCATTACTTCCACCATAAAATACACCATTCATCTCAAATGCACCCACTGTGTAATAACTCAACTTTTTCTTACTAACACTACCATTGTATAAGCCATGCAACTCATCACACACCAACATCCAGGGCTGTACATTACTCAATGAATAATTAACCACCGCATAGGGCACTTCTAATTTCATAGCCATTCCATAATTTCCACTTACATAACCCTCAAAATCATTCCTGAAATCTATGTCAAACCATATCAAATTCTGTGTAACAGGATTAATATAACTGCTAATCATAGTAGTATAGTTCATCTGAGGCACTACTCCCGTTCCATTATACAAATACAAAGCACCCCTGCTGCCACCCGCCAGCATCTGTCCATTATTAAACATATAAGCAGAATAAAACACACGATTGACTGGAATAGACACATTGGTCACATTGGTAAAACTCACAGTCGGCAATACATCCATCAACAACATACTCCTCTGACTCCCTACTATACCTGCCCGCTTATTGACATTAAAATGTATATCATAAAAATCAATACCGCCCCCTATACCAGCAGGAAAAACACTATTAGGCACCTTTATCAAAGTTCCCGTCATTACCGAAGCCATCGCTACATATCTATTATTACCCACTACATATCCCTCCTGAACATTATACATACCTACACTATTAATCGGCCTCTTTGCACCCCCTTCAGGCAGCAATACCTGCCAGCTCATACCCCCATTATGAGTATACCTTATCACATCTGCACTGTCTATCACCATCCCATTCGCCAAATCATAAAAATGTAACTTCTTTAACCCTCGGGTATATATCTGCGTGTGCAAATCACTCAATACAGTCCCATTATACATCAATATCTTATTATTACTTCCACCTATAAAAATATTACCGCCATTTTCCGTAATACCATATAAGGATGGCAACCCCCCACCAATTATACCCGACCCAGGCGTAGTAGAATACCAGCTACTAATCTGACCCACTTGTCCCCCCTCCGTTACATAATATGCAATATTACCAACGCCACTGCTTATCACCACATCATTCACATCTCCCACCCCGCTAATGACATAAGGAAATCCTAATAAACCAGGTGAATTAACATTCAATAAATAAACAAAACTGCCACCTCTTCCTGCCGCCAGCGCCTGTGTAGGAGAAAAAGACAGATTGATATGCACCGCATTCAAATCAGCCCCGGTACCAGTATTATACAACCGCCAGCCAGCACCCGTATTCGTTATATTAGTCGTTTGCCACAACTGCCCACTCATACCTACTGCCACCATCTTACCATTTCCACTGCTCCTTACATCCATCACAGGCAATAAATCTACCTTATTACTCAAATCAGCATTATCCACTATATTATTACCTATCACCCGCACCTTCCATAACACTCCATTATCCCCCGCCAGCAACAAATAATTATTATTACTCATCCTGTCACTCACACCTTTTATGACACTGCCCAAAGCCACCGCCGGCCCTATATGCGCAATACTCACACTTATCGGACTCCCACCTACCATAATCCTGCATAATCTGTTATTATTCCTGTCATAAGTATACATAGCCGCATTCGTATTCTGACTCACCGATGTTACATTTACAAAAGATGCCCCCGCCGGCACGCTAACAGGTGCATTATATAAAAAATAAACAGAAAAAGATGGAATAAAACCCCTGATAAAATAATAAATCTTTCCATTACTATTGGTTAATACCACATGAGGCGTAATATTACCCACTGCTCCCCCCGTTAATAAATGTATGTTCCGAAAATCAGCATCCGACACAGCCAAAGCAGATGTTATATTCGCATTATTCGTTGCATCAAATACCTGCCACACCCCGCCCCCTAAAATATTATCACAAAAAGCAATATTACTATTGACCCCCACTACATTATTGTAATATACCAAAGCAGCTGCCAATACACCCGAACCAAAATCCCGAACATCGGCAACAGCAATATTAGCCCCCTGCAAATTAGGACCACTACCAGGCAATGAAACTGCCGTGTAATGAACCCCTCCCACAAAATCTACTATACCCAACACCCCATTACCATATACCAGGGCCTTATGAACATTGCCCGGCGATATAAATTGCTTCAAACCATTAAACACACCCGCAGTTAATACTGCCCACGACCTGCCCCCATTCCCGGTACTATACAATACCCCATTACCATCTATCATCACCCCATTCAACCCATTCACATCAAACATCGCCCCCTTCACAGAACTGCCTATACCCGTCCGTCTCATCTTCCACCTGAAATTAGCCACCGACCCACCAATATTTCCATCAGCCGTCAATACAGTACCATCTTCCCCATACACCGTCGCATGGTGATTATCCTGCAATACAGCCCCATATACATGATTGGCTACATTATCAGTATACAACTTCCACACCGAACCAGATGGATTATACGATACAATCTTCCCCTCCAAATCATGCTTAATACCCATAAAGTATATCCCCGTACCCGAATCATAATGCACCGACATAACCGTATCTCCCGTTGCTATCACACTATTCGGTGGATTTAAATCTGTAAAACTACCACCCCCATCCGCAGTTCTGAATACCCCACCTATGCCACCCCCTTCCTTAATACCCACAACAATACCCGTATTGGCATTCTCAAAATACAAATCATATACTACATTCAAATACCCCTTGTTAGAAGTATTAGCCGCATGATACAACGAAGTTAAAATATCCCAACTCATACCTCCATCTGTACTCTTAAATAAAAGCCCCTTATCACTTGCAGCATATCCCACCATTGCCGTAGGAAAATACACTTTCTTAAACATACCCCATGGCACATCATATATCCTTACCCAATGCTGACCACTATCTGCCGTAGCATACATAACCCCTCTTTTAATAAAATTTCCACCCGTATTCAAATACCCGCACAAATACCCCTTGCCTCCCGCCAAAAATTGTACCGATGTAATCACCAAAGAAGTATCCAGACCTTGACCATTCACTGCCCAGCAAGTATCTATAGCATCATGGTCAGGTACCTTTTGCTCCACTAACTGATTCAAACTATTGTATACATAAAAACTACCCACCCTGTGAGCCGTCAATACATTGTGTAAATGATGATCTCTGTTAAAACTAATTTGCTGATACAATGGATCTGTATATGAATGTATATTCAATAACTCTACCCCCTCCGGCGGCACCGTCTTTATTAAATTACCAGCTGCATCATAATAATACAAAGTGTAATGATACTCCTTATCCGTATAACTATAAGTAAAATTCTCCTGCAAATCTTTCAAACAATGCCAGCGATATTGCGCACTAAATACCGATGCTATACTATCTACATACTGTTGATAAGCATTCAAAGCATTTTGCTGTGCTACATTCTTTAACATCTCCTTACAAGGATCTACATAATGACTATCTACCTGCGCCACTATACCCAAACTATCCATACTGCCCCCACAGGGCTGAATACAGGCAGAACCAATATCAGTCATTACCAATAATTGCAAACTATCCGGATGTATATACCCGTCTATTATGCTCTGTAAATCAGATATAAATTTTTCTGCACACAGGCAATACTTCTGCTTAAATGTGGTTTTATCATAAGTAATAATCCACTTGCTGCTGTCAGGCACACACGCCGCAGGTGCAGGACAATTCATCGCAAACAAATTATTATACTGCTGCACCTCTGCTACATACAACTGATATAAACTATCACATTTATCTACAGGATTGGCAAAATGATCACAACCCCCATAATGATCTATATCCACCGCACCCGTATAACTAGAGGCACTCACCGTACCCGATGACACCACCAATATCAAACTATCTATATAACTTAAATATTTTCTAATACAAAAACAATTATCCAGCCCACTCTGTGAAGCATCATAAATATTAATCCCATTACCCACAAAATCACACATACAATATCCCGCCATCTGAAATACCTGAAAACTAGGATATATCATAGGATCTAATGTGTCGGCCTGCGGCAAATACTTCTTTATACTATCATTATACGCCTTGATTTTGTCAATAAAAAAATAGTAATTTACCTGACAATCTGCCGACATTAAACTATCCTGATTAAACACCTTGCCTCCACCCAAACCACTACTATTACTGGTGTCCCTGATAATATTCATAGGTAACATAGCCATTTCCTGCCACCTGTTTATAGCATTAATGTATGTCCTGAACATACGAATACCCGTAGTATCTGCACATAAGCCATTCGCATATACATCAGTATATGAATACAAAGGCACCATACCACTCAACATAGTAGCATCCCTCGCTAAAAAAACTGCACTATACATCGTATCCCCCACCGCCTGTTTATATCTTCTCACATATTGTATGTAATAATAAGAACAGGAATCAACAAATGCTATTGTACCAGTTTTACCAAAATAATCTAATACCCCAATAGCACCCACAGCACTATCCTGTACCCTTCCTAAAAGATAATCTAC
The DNA here is from genome assembly GCA_040758575.1 of Bacteroidota bacterium. GTDB lineage: Bacteria > Bacteroidota > Bacteroidia > B-17B0 > Aurantibacillaceae > BPGX01. The sequence goes on from JBFLVH010000010.1 coordinate 13,313, forward strand.
ATACCTATAAGCCGAATCACATAATAAGTTCATATAAAATACCGTATCTGCTAATGCAACCAATGTATCAGCCCCCTTTGTTACAGCCATTCTGTTATAAACAATAACAGCATCTTTATACCTTAAATACTCCGCAGCACAATTACTCCTGTTTCCATACCTTAATACATACGCATTGACACCTAATACCGCCGACCCTTTATTATCTATCAAAGAATCGTATTCGCTCAAATATCTGATGTAAGCACCACTATAATTCATTCCCATATCACTGAACTGAACAATGTCTGCTTTCTGAACATCCCCTATTCCATGAGTGCTTAATGAATCTACAGCCATTGCATACCGCTGATAACTAATAGGCAAAAAATCATAATACGCCTTGCCGCCAGCCACCGCCACACTATCCTGATACCTCCTCGCACCCGCCGAAACCCCCACTGTGCTTCCAACAGCCGCCGATTGACTGCAACTATCACAATTCTGAATAGGAATACAACTAACACCATATATCGTGTCCTGTACCACACCACCAGCAGTATTACAACTAACAGGAATATAAAAATAATTATACGAATTGTCTAAATTCTTTGCACCATATCCATGAAGCACACCTAACTGCAACACATCAGAAAAATTCCATACCTTCTGACCATCATAATGATATAACTGAATATAACAGGCAGAATCAGGATCATTACCCATCTGTATCAATAAACTATCATAACTGCCACTTCCCGAATAATATGTATAAGTAGAACTGGTTGAAGTAGTGGATACCGTCAAATAATTCTGCAAATTACCCGTCCAATATCCCGACTGAAATAAATTAACACTGCTCGTATAACTATCTTTTGCAAATATTTCTTCTATCAAATGCTGCATCTCAGCCAAATTCTTGTGCGCAACCGTCTGACACTCTATTGGTAAAATATCTGTACACTGTCCCATACTTAACAAAATAGTATCGCCCCCATCTTTTATAATAGCATTACCATAAATATCCGCTACCTTTACCCCACTACTGTTCTTGCCTTCTGCCTGAAAATAATTATTATTAAAACTTTGTATATTATCCCACACCACAATACTAGAAAACTGACTATTAGGCACTACCGTATAAGTAAATACCATCATCCTGTTCAGATTCGTATTATCGTATATCAGGGTCTGTCGCTTTCCCCCACTGGACTGATATTTTACTACTATATTTGCCGTATTACTGGATGAAGATAAACTATTATGCATAACACCAGTGTATAATACAGATAACAATGTATTAGAACTAATACTTACCATACTGGTATTTAACCCCAAATTAATTAAACCATTCATAAAATTTTGAAAATCACTGGCCAACTGATTGGCTGTGCATATCTGCTGAAACTGACAATTTTTGACATCAATACAACTACTGCTGCCCTTAATATACGCCGATTGTACAGAACTGCCCGTCCAGTATGTTGCCAACGCAGTAAAACTATTCGCCACAGAACTAACCCCATCATAATTCAACTGGCTAATGCTTAATATATTAGATAAATTACTAATACCCGTACCCGTTACATCTATAGTAAATGTACACGCCACACTTTGCGTTACCGCCTCTTTAATATCTGCTACTAATACCTGACCCGTATTGCTGCTCACCTGCCATACATAAGAAATATACCCCGCAGGCGTTATACTGCCATTCACAGCAGCATATAAATCCGGCGAAAACTCAGGCACATTGGCCAAATTAACAGCCCCCGAACCCGCTATCACCGATTGACTGACCAAAGCATTCAGAAAATGCTGTAACTGAAAAGCCAAAGGACATTGCCCCGTTTGATGATACAAATAATTAGATACCGAAGACAAAGGAATAGGACCCGAACCAGGCGGCAAAAACCTCTTTTTCATATTGTAATATAACCAGGGAAAACCACTGCCTCCACAGGGTTGACTGGGATTAAAATAGGGCTGAAAGGGGAAAGGAACCATCATATTATTAATCCATATATTATAATTGCCCCCCGAACCAATACAAATATTACAACCACCCACCGGCTTCAATGGCGATAAAGAATTTGTTTTACTCCACAACCTCGGCTCTAAAGCATACCTGGCAAAAAAATCCATTCGCCTGTACTGTATCTTCCGCTTCTCCGATAAATACAAATTTTTAAAAACCTCCCACTCCTTATTTCTAATAGAATCGTTTTTAATATTATAGTTGGGTACCAAACTACTATAAAAATCTGTCCCAAAAGCAAAACACCCCGCAGTAGGCGCTGCACTATATTGTGTAGGACACCTCACCATAGCCGCCGCTACATCCATCATAGAATAATATACAGAACCTACATTAAAATAATTAAGTACCTTGTTTTGTATCTCTGACGATAAATTGACATTATAAGACGCCGTGCCATTCATATTAATCATGGTCCTTAACCCGCTGACTGGCACAGACGAACTACTGCTATAAACATATACAGAATTACTGAACATAGGGTCATGTGGCGTATTACTACTATTGTTCCAAAAATTATTCATCTTATTAAAAGAACTGACCGTTGTACTTAAATAGTTGTTTTTAATAATGCCCTCATTCACCGCATCCTGAAAGGTCTTTACAGTATCTTTCAAATACACATCAAAAGCATCGCTGCTGTGCTTTTCACCACTAAATTGTATGGACTGCTCCTGACACGATAAATAATACGCGTACTCAGGATGATATACCACCAAAGAACGGGCAAAAAAACTATTCCACCTTTGCATAAAATCTACCAGATTCTTTAAATGCTCAGGATATACATATTCCTGCCCCATAACAGGATCTAATGTGGGCGTAACCGAACTTAAAATAGGAGGACTATACTGGCCAGTTATAGGATTAAGATTCACATATACTTTTACCCTTGTTCCCGTCTCATCAAAATAACCATCATAAAACTGATAGTTAATACGAATTTTAGGATGTCGCCAATTGCCTATCATGTCCGCATTATTAGCCCAATTGTTAGCCCTCAATAAATTGCTCTCATTAAATACTGATAAAGGATATGCAGACGCACTATGAGTCGTATAGTCATATTTACCATATTGCCCGCCCGGACTTACATCTGCCAGCATAATCTCAAAATTAATATCACATTCCGTTTTGGTCTTACACTGATTAATACAATCCTCATATAATATATGCCATGCCAAAGAATCTTTATCCGGATGCTGTGCTAAAAAATTACTCATACTCCCCAATTCGTTCAAACATTGCTTACAATCAGAACTATCACACCCCGTAGTATCCATATTATTCCATATATCATTGTAAAAATCATCATAGGTCTTTATACAAGGATTAAAGTTTTTATCTAAGTATTTAGAAAGATAAAAATTCAGAGCATCTGGATGTATCCTTAATACCTTACTTACAGAATATACCCCCGCCTCTAATACAATATCTGTGTCTTTCTGAAAATTAAAACTGATACCCGTATCACATCGGGTAATAAACCGAATACTATCTTGTGTCTTTACAAAATATCCTAATATACTATCTACTTTGAACAAAGTGTCTCCGCATTCGGTAGTAATATACATATCTAAATTATAAACACAATGAAAACACACCGTACTGCTGGGACACGAAATCCCCATAGTATCTATTGTAAAATTGTAATCTATATGATAATTACTCCTAAAAGGCACTAACAACTGCTGAAAAAATTCTACCCTGTCATTGGAAGGAGGTATGGTATTCAAATTACTCTGACCAAAAGAATTTTTGTTGAAAAAATCTACCGTCAATAATGCCTGATTTTCATTAGCATATTTTAAAGAATCTAAACGCAATTGATTACCATCCATAGGCGGTGCCCCTGCTAATGAAGTAGCCACTGTTTTACCCTCTAAATTCATATAGGTAATGCTGGTTTGCCCATTCGCATCTATAGTTACCTGCATCCTGTAACGGCTGGCTTCACCCGCTTCATCTCCAAACATCCTGTTCAACTGTATTTGATTAGGCATACCATACAAAAACTGCGTTTCATGTCCTGAATATAATTGAAAATATTTTCCTACCCCAGATTGTCTTCTAATTCTGCCCGTATTATCAGATGTATATTCTACTTGTGTATACGGATACTTTCGGGCATGTGGCAAATAACTTTGATCTAAAGTAAGCAAGGGATTATTATTAGAATAATAACGAGATGCCCCGGAAACAGTATCCATCTCCGCACCTGTAACTATACAGGTGTTGCTACCGCTTCCATCCATATCAAAATCATAAGCCGAAAAGGGTTGCCCGCTCATATTCACATTAAATTTTTCATAATATTTTAATGGAGACACCGTGCCTGTTATACCAGCCCCTGTATTCACAGTGGCCATAACAGGTACAGGTAATACAGTAACCGCCTTTCTGCCCTGAAAATCATAAAAACTTTCCCCCACTATGATATTATTATCTGTATTGATTTTTGTAACACTCTGCCTGTCTCTTAAACTACCATCAAAATAACTGATAACCTCTTTCTTCTTACCTTCTTCCGCATAAGTAGCCGTATATTGCCAATTCTTTTTATTTTCATGAGCAGTATTTACCCAAAACACCCCATTTTTTTAAATGAGGAAATCCAGTCAATTCTTTTGCCAACTTTTTGCTCTAATTTTAGTTCATATCTTATATTATCAGAACGAATAAATCCTAGCCCGTAACTTTTGAAAAATGGATCAATTAATCTATATAGAATACTAATCTTAGTTTTACACTTATTTAAATAAACTTGAATCCCATTATTAATAGCATAACTTCTATATTTAGAAAAAATTTCTTTTATTCCAGCATCTATACTTTCATGAGAAAAATTACCATCTTGAACAGTAGATTTGCTTATATTAAAATTCCACTGTATGTTTTTAGTAAAATTGTACTTCGTATCAATCTCAATAGCAATATTGCTTTTTAAATTTTTATTTCCAGAATAATTATCTACAGCATTATTAGTTCCAATTAATAATCCAAAATGAAAATGATTATTTTCTATTGGTCCTATACCTCCCTTTATACATGTTATTTTAGTCCCTTTAATATTATTTTGAAAATTAAAAATATTAAAATAATTGGTTAATGACTGGAAATATCCTTGTATTGTATTTGGAGTAACATACAAATTATTAAAAACTTCACCATGAGTTACTCCTATAAAATATTTATCAGCAATCAAATATTCTGCATTTATTCCATTGATAGCTGTATTGTTACATAAAAAATAAGAATATGAGGGGGTATGAAAGACCTAAGTCAAATTTTCTTATACGACTTAAAAACGCCTCCCACCTTGAATAAATAGGCGCATTACTATTTAATTTATTTTCCTTTTTTTTTGATGTTATAGAGGAAGTAGAATACAATTGATTTTCTAAATACTTAATTGTATTACTAATATTATCTATTGAATCGTTTATTAACTTATATCTATTTTGATAAATAACATATAACTCAGAAATTGAATCAGTATTAAAAATATTATATTCATAATAATTTATAGTTCCTGTATCCTTCTTTACATTAATAGAATCCACTATTATATTTATATTATTTTTTTCTGAATTTACCCTTTGTGATACCGAATCTTGATCATTATGTTTTTTCACAGTATAATTTTTAATATAATCAATGTAAGACATCTTTTGAATTATATCTTGTCTTTCTTCATATAACATACCCTGCTTCTGCTTAATCTTCTCTATTGAATCTTGTAACTTCCTTTTCATATTTTCTCTATATTTTTGAGAATCATACCTTAATCTAAAATAATTTTGCCCCCCTATAAATAGTTTTTGAGGTGTATAAAAAAAAGACAGGTTTAATGGTAAAAAGGAAATATTTAAATCTATATTTCCAGATAAAGTATTATAGAACAATGCTGTTTTTGTAGATGTAATAATCATTGGTAAAAAACCATAATTTGCTGTAAATTTAACTTCTCCATCTACCCAGTCCTGTTTTTTAACATTAGGTGTCCTTACATCAATAATGTGTTTCAATGTGTCTCTACTATTTATCTGCGAATATGCTAATGACAAACAATAAATGAAAAAACAAATTCCTACAAATAACAATCTTTGGAAATTATAATTTTCCATATTTACTTCATTAATAAATACAATATCATCGTTTATCAAGATAAGCTCCTAATATGCTCGTAAATATACACCTTTTTTTTCTTATTTTTTCACTATTACTCAAGAAATTTTATCAATCAATTTTTTTTTTCTGATTATCAATAAGTTAATTTCTAAAAATGCGATTTTAAAAACAATGTATTTTTGTAGTTTACAATTTTAGAAAAAACATATTAAAAAATGTATTGCCTTTTCTGTTTAGTTATAAAAATTTTGAACACTATTGACTTCTAAACATTATTATTCGTTCATTATAAAACTCTTTCATCGAAAAGACATCTGCTTAATTTTCAAAAAACTATACTTCAGTTATGGACGAAAAGATAAATTGACAGCATAATTTTTTTGATGAAAAATAAATTTTCTTACCGGGTAGGTTTTTGTAATTTAAATTTTTCTATGCCTCTTTTTAACCACTCTATATATGCTTCCTTATCAGGATTATAGCCACGCACTTCTATCAATAAATTTTCATTATGGTCTAATAATACATACAAGGGCTGTGTGCTTTGCCCATATTTTGTTTCTTCAAGATATTTGTATTTATCGCCAATGGTTGTAATTTTTCTTTTTCTGCCATACCACTCTGCTTCAAAATGTTCATTTTCGGGCAAATCCCTTTTATCATCTACATATAATGAGACCAGCACAACTTCGTTATTCAATATACTTTTTACTCTTTCATCAGGCCAAATAAAATCTTCTGTTTTTCTACAATTAGCACAGGCATGACCTGTAAAATCTAACATTAGTGGCTTATTCACTTTTTTTGCATAATTCAAAGCGGCTTGATAATTGTTTTTGAAATGAATAATACCATGTTTATTGATTTCCGCACCTTCGGGTAAGCTGTTGTTATTTTCAGATTTAAATGTAATAGATGGTGTGTTCATAAATCCATGTGGTGATTCAGAATATTCTAATGGTGGCAAAATGCCGCTGATTAAATTTAATGGGGCACCCCATAAACCGGGCAACATATAAAGTGTAAAACTCAATGAAAGTGTAGCAAACATCAAACGAGTTACAGATAAATATTTGACTTCACCATCATGATGTGTTTTGAAAAATCCCAATAAATATAAACTCAATAATGTAAATAATGCAATCCATAAAGCCAGGAAAACCTCTCTTGTAAGAATGCCCGCTTGTATTACTAAATCGGCATTGGAAGCAAATTTTAATGCAAGTGCAATTTCAATAAATCCGAGTGTAACTTTTACAGCATTGAGCCAACTATCTGATTGGGGCAATGATTTCATCCATGAGGGAAAAGCCGCAAATAATCCAAATGGCAAAGCCAATGCAAGAGAAAATCCAAACATACCAATAGCAGGAGCAACAATTTCACCTGTTGATGCAGTTTGAACCAGCAGAGTCCCAACAATGGGACCTGTGCAGGAAAATGAAACCAATGCCAGTGTAAATGCCATAAAAAAGATTCCAATGAATCCACCTTTATTACTCAAGTTATCCATTTTATTCACTAATGATGATGGCATATTGATTTCAAAAGCACCTAAAAATGAAAAACCAAAAATCAATAAGATGATGAAAAATATCAGATTAAACCAAACATTAGTAGACAAGTCATTCAAAGCACTTGCGCCGAATATCAATGTTACAAAAATTCCAAGTAATAGATAAATTATAATAATGCTAATGGAATATAGAGTGGCTTCTTTAATAGATTTTTTGCGGTCTTTGTGTCTTTTAGTAAAAAAACTAATATTCATTGGAATAAGCGGAAATACGCAGGGCGTAAGCAATGCGGCCAGTCCGCCTAAAAATCCTTCTGTAAAAATTAACCATTTTGAAAGTTGAGAAACATTTTGAGCAGATGGTGTATTAGATGTAGAAATATTTTTTTCTGTAGAAACATTTTTAGATGTTGAATCTGTTGAAGTTATTGATTTTTTTAGGTGTTGAGAAGAGTCAATATTGATTGCAGAAGGAGTGGAAGTATTTGCAGATGTAGTATTTTCAGTAGTAGAGGCAGAGTTGTTTTCAATCCACAATTCAAATGGTTCAGCAGGTGGGAAAATACATTTTTCTTCGGTACAGGCCTGATATTCATAAGTGCCGCTGATTTTAATTTTACCATTTTTCTTGAGTTTTATATTTTGCCAGAAATCTGCTTTTTTGGTAAAGTATTCTACTTCTACCTGAAAAACCTTATCCATTTCTTTGATGCCTTTGCTTTGTTGCAGTTTTCCAACTAATTCATAATCGTTTGAAGGATTAAATTTAATAGAAGTTGGCATTGGTCCATCATCAGGATTTTGATGTATAGAATAAATGTGCCAGGGTTCATCAATTTTTACATTAAATAAAATTTTGTATTCACTATCAGAAATTTTTTGAGAAGAAATTTTGAAGTGAGCGGGTCTTTCTTGAGCAAAGATATTTTGAAAATATAATATAAATAAGACAGATATAAGAGAAGAAAAATATTTCATAAAAAATTTTTGGCTTGTAAATATAGTTAAATCAAATGTATATATTTGATAAGATATGTTTGTAATTTTTGTTAATGCTTAAACAATACAATAAATGGCTTGAAAAATCACTACATTGGCAGCGTGAAAAATTTAATTGCACTCAAAAAATATTTTATCAGATACAAGTGGTATTACATCGGTGGTATTTTATTTGTGTCGTTATCGTCTGTATTTGCCAACTATCAGGCAGTAGTGATTAGAAAAGCCACTAATGAAATTTTAATTAATATTCATCAACAAGCATTTGATAAGTTTCAATTTTTAGGATATTTGTTGTATCTGATTGGATTGTCTGTGGTGAGTGGTGTTTTTATGTTTTTAATGCGTCAAACGATAATTGTAGTCAGCAGGCATATTGAATATGAACAGAAAAATGAGTTGTATGAGCACTTTCAAAAAATGGACAGACAATTTATGAAGATGCAAAGCGTAGGTGATTTGATGAATAAAATCAGTGAAGATGTAGGCAGAGTAAGAATGTTTACAGGACCTGCAATTATGTATTTAACGAATGTGATAGTTACTTTAATTTCTGTTTTGTCTTTTATGCTGCATGTTAGCCCATTATTGACGGCATTTGTAATTCTTCCATTACCAATATTTTCCTATTTGATATTTCGTTTGAGTGTGAAAATCAATATACTGAGTACAAAGGTGCAGGAAAAATTATCAACAATTACTTCTTTTGTACAGGAAAGTATATCATCTATACGGCTCATAAAAATTCATTCCAAAGAAAAATATTTTGATGAAAAATTAAAACAAATCAATGAAGAGTACACAACAGATTTTGTAAGATTAGGAAAGTCAGAAGCACTGTTTCAGCCAGTAATGACAATGATGGTAGGAACAGGAATTATAGTAACAGTTTGGTTAGGAAGTATTTTGTTAGATAAGGGAAAAATTGAACCTGGAAATATCACAGAGTTTGTAATTTATATTTATCGTTTAACCTGGCCATTCACAGCATTAGGTTGGGTAACAGCACTTATACAAAGAGCATCTGCATCGCAAAAGAGAATCAATGATTTGCTGCAGGTTTCTCCAAATATCATCAATCAAAATAATGAGAAATATAAAATTGAAGGGAATATAGAATTCAAAGATGTTTCATTCACTTACAAAGAGAGCAATGTGCAGGCACTTAAAAATATTTCTTTCAAAATAAATAAGGGTGAAGTGCTTGGTATTACTGGAAAAATTGGATCTGGAAAAAGCACTATTTTTCAATTATTATTAAGATTTTATGATGCTGATAATGGAAAAATTTTAATTGATGATAAATCAATACAGAAACATAATTTATACTGGTTAAGGCAAAACATTTCCTATGTTCCGCAGGATGCCTTTTTATTTAATGATACTGTTTTGAATAATATCATATTTCCAGAAAAAGATTTTGATTTAGATAAAGTCATTGAAATATGTAAGAAAGTAGAAATACACGATACTATAATGAGTTGGCCACAGCAATACAATACAATGATAGGAGAAAGAGGCATCAATGTTTCGGGTGGGCAAAGACAGAGAATATCTCTTGCCAGAGCACTCATTAAAAACACGCCGATAATTTTAATTGATGACGCTTTTTCAGCATTAGATAATGAAACTGAAATTAAAATATTGAAGAATATTAAAGACATCATTCAAAATAAAACAGTTATAATTATTTCTCAAAAAATTTCTGTCCTTCAATCTTTATCAAATAAAGTTATATATTTGAAAGAAGGACAGATAATAGAAAGTGGTAGTCCATTAGAATTGTTGAAAAAGAATGGAGAGTATAAAAAGTTGTATGATATTCAAATGATGAAAGGAAAGGTGTATCATAAAGAAGATATTTCGTAAAAATTTTTTCAATAATGTTTGGAAATTACGCGAACTTTGTATTACATTTGCGCTCGGAGAGATGGCAGAGTGGTCGAATGCGGCGGTCTTGAAAACCGTTGTGCCTTAACAGGCACCGGGGGTTCGAATCCCTCTCTCTCCGCTAAAAAACCGATGTTATGCATCGGTTTTTTTATTTTGTAACTTATTTCTATTCAAACAAAGTATTTAATTTTCATTAAACTTGTGGCTGAATTTTGGTCCCATAGTTCAACGGATAGAATAGAGGTTTCCTAAACCTTTGATCCAGGTTCGATTCCTGGTGGGACCACTAATTTATATCAGGTGAATTTTAATATTGATGAAATTTTTAATATCAAAAATGATGAGCATTTCAATGAACTGTCAATTAAAATATTTCAGTATCAGTACAAAAATAATTTAGTTTATCAGCAATTTGTAGATTACTTGTTTCAGCATTCAAAAAAAAATATTGAAAGCATTAAGCATTACACTCAAATCCCTTTTTTGCCAATTGAATTTTTTAAGTCACACACCATTACTTGTTTTGAAGTTCATAACCAAACACCTTATTTTGAAAGCAGTGGAACAACAAAACAAAATTTATCCCGACATTATATCTACGATGAAAAAATCTATCAAACCTCCATATTGAAAGGATTTGAATTGTTTTACGGAAATCCTAAAGATTATCTGTTTTTATTTCTATTACCTGAAGAATCTGAAAGACCATATTCTTCTTTAATTTACATGGCGAAATACTTAATGTCGTTTTCAAGTTTTAATGAAAGTGGTTTTTACTTAAAGAAAATGAATGTTTTACCAGAGTTGTTGAATAAATATCATAATTCTAATGTAAAAGTTTTCATATTGGGATTGAGCTATGCTTTAATGGATTTTGCAGAAATGAATATTCGCCTGAATGATAATGTGATAGTTATGGAAACAGGAGGCATGAAGGGGAAAAGAGAAGAATTGCCCAAAAATATTTTTTATGCATATCTAAAAAATAAATTAGGTATATCTAAAATTCATAGTGAATATGGGATGACAGAACTTTTCTCACAAGCATATTCCAAAGAAAATGGTATTTTTTACACACCTTTATGGATGAAAGTTTTAGTCAGAGAAACCAATGACCCATTAACTTTGTATGAAAAAAATAAACAAGGTATAATTAATGTAATTGATTTAGCAAATTTCTATACCTGTTCATTCATAGCCACTGCTGATTTAGGAAAAATCAATTCAGATGGTTCGTTTGAAATACTTGGCAGAAGCGATTTTTCTGATATTAGAGGATGTAATTTAATGTATCAATAATTCATTATTTTCTCATTACATCAATTATTCTATCATTTCCGCTGATGTCTTTAATAATTTTTGAATGACTTAAATACTCATATTGATTCGCTAAAGATAATATATCACTTGCATAATTCTGATTGACTTCCAGTATAATTCTACCATTACAAGTCAATCTATTTTTTGCCACATCAAAAATTCGTTGATAAAATTCAGTTGGAGTGTTTGAAAATAAAGCAATAGAAGGTTCATATTTTTTTACAATATCATCTATATTTTCTTTGTCTTCAAAAGGTATATAGGGAGGATTGCTAACAATTACATCATAGTGTTCATTAAGTTCTTCTTTCATAATATCCATTTGTTTTAATTGAATTTTAACTTGATGATAATCTGCATTTTTATTTGCAAGTTTTATTGCGTTAGGTGAAATATCAATAGCAGTAATCTCTGCATCAGGCAATAGTTTCTTTAATGTAATGGCAATACAACCGCTACCTGTTCCAATATCAATAATTTTTATAGCAGATTTATTCAATGACTTAATTTGTTGACTAACATATTCTACTAATTCTTCTGTTTCAGGCCTTGGAATTAAAACATCTGAATTGACAAAAAATTTATACTTGTAAAAATAAGTATATCCCAAAATATAAGCCAATGGTTTTTTATCAAGTAATTGCAGAATATATTCAGATAATAAAATAAGTTCGCTTTGATTAAGATAAATATTTTTATCAAAAATGGAATAATTTAAATGTTCTATTATCCTTTGAAAAATGATTGACAATTCATTTTTTGTATAATGATTTTCAAGTATCTCAAAAAACTTGTTCCGAACATCCTGCACATAATTGGATGCAAAATGGTATATGTTCATAGCATTATCTTGCATAAAACGCATCTTGAATGTGATGAATACTCAATTGACCATTTTTTCTGCTAATGGCGATAATGTCAAATCTTACTTCTTTATTGATATTTTTTTGCTGAATGTAATGATTTGTCGCTTCAATTAAAAATTTCTGCTTTTGCTTATTCACAAATACTTCGGGCTCTCCGTAAGTTGTATACGCCCGATATTTTACCTCTACAATTACAAGAAAATCTCCTTTTTCTGCAATAATATCAATTTCAAGATGTTTAAATCTCCAGTTCTGCTCTAAAATACTATAACCATTTTGAACCAAAAACTCTACTGCAATATTTTCTCCCTTTTTGCCAATTTCGCTGGGCAACTCACTCATTTCATTTTTTTGCAAAAGTATTGTAAGAAAATGAATTTTACAAGAATCGGTTATATCAGATACCTTATTTTTTGATAATATTCTCCCAAATGAATTTCCTTCCAACTCCTGTTTTCAACCATCTTTCTCTCTTCATCGCTGCTTCTTTGGTATTGAAGCTTTCGGTATAAACACAAATCCACGGCCTATATTTTATCGTCCATCCCTTCTTCCCTAATTCATTGTGCGATTTTAATCTCTCTTCTAAATTACCTGTATAACCTATGTAAATTTTGTTATACTTTTCAGAATATAAGACATAGACATAATACATAGTTACAGATATTACATAAAGTAAGCAAAAAACAAAAAAGGACGCCATTCGGCGTCCTCACTTGTAGCGGAGGGAGGACTCGAACCTCCGTCCGCCTCCGGCGGATTTGAGCCCGACAGAGTGCTTTATTTCTTGAAAATATTTTCCCAAATGAATCTCCTTCCAACTCCTGTTTTCAGCCATCTTTCTCTCTTCATCGCTTCTTCTTTACTTTCAAAACTCTCTGTATAAAAACATACCCATGGCCTATATTTTATCGTCCATCCCTTATTCCCTAATTCATTGTGCGATTTTAATCTCTCTTCTAAATTACCGGTATAACCTATGTAAATTTTATTATACTTTTCAGAATATAAGACATAGACATAATACATAGTTACAGATATTACATAAAGTAAGCAAAAAACAAAAAAGGACGCCATTCGGCGTCCTCACTTGTAGCGGAGGGAGGACTCGAACCTCCGACCTTCGGGTTATGAGCCCGACGAGCTACCTCTGCTCTACTCCGCGATGTATCTTTTATTTGAATGTACTTTCGTATTTAATTAAATTTTTTTTTCAATTTCATTGTCTGTCTTCGGGTAATTATCCGCCTTTGGTGGATACCTCTGCTCTACTCCGCGATGTATCTTTTATTTGAATGTACTTTCGTATTTAATTAAATGCTTTTTTCAATTTCATTCTCTGCCTTCGGGTTATGATCCGCCTCTGGCGGATACCTCTGCTCTACTCCGCGATGTATCTTTTATTTGAATGTACTTTCGTATTTAATTAAATGCTTTTTTCAATTTCATTCTCTGCCTTCGGGTTATGATCCGCCTCTGGCGGATACCTCTGCTCTACTCCGCGATGTATCTTTTATTTGAATGTACTTTCGTATTTAATTAAATACTTTTTTCAATTTCATTGTCTGTCTTCGGGTAATTATCCGCCTTTGGTGGATACCTCTGCTCTACTCCGCGATGTGTTTTTTATTTGAATGTGTTTTTAATTTCGTGGTGCAAATATACATTACATCTCTGCTTATTTCCAAATTTTTTTTATTTTAATTTGTCAAATAATGTAAAATACACAAATAATTCTGCAACTAATCTTTAAATATAGTAATTTTGCACTTTCTAAAAAATCTAATAATAAATGGCAAAGCAATCTACTAGAAAAACTAAAAAGAAAGAAAGCACTTCATCAGAAAAAAGCAAGACAATAAAAAAGAAAGCATCTAAAAAATCTACTTCATCATCTGCTTTAAAAGAAAAAAAAGATCAAAAAAGAACATCTACAAAAAAAATCAGTAGACCTTCATTGAGTAAGGAAAAGAAAAAAATAAAGTTACAACAAGCAGATAGAGATAAAGAACTGGTACAAATAATAGTTGAAGGAATGCAGGAAAAAAAAGCCAGAAACATCACTATAATGGATTTACAAAAAATAGAAAATAGTTTTTGTAATTACTTTGTAATTTGTGAAGCAGATAGCAAGCCACAATTACAAGCTATTACTGAATCAGTTGAAGAATTTACTCAAAAAAAAGTATCTGTGAAACCTCATCATATAGAGGGCATACAAAATGCAGAATGGATATTATTAGATTATTTAACCGTTGTTGTCCATATCTTCAGAAGCGATATAAGAGCATTTTATAATATTGAAGAATTATGGGCAGATGCTAACATTCAACATCTATCAGTTTAAACATCAAAAATTATTTCTCACTTATGGAAAAGCAAAACGAAACAAAAAATACAATTACTGAAAATAATTTATCAGAAAATAAATCATTAGAATCACAGGAAAATTCAAAAGAACCTGAACCAACAAATTCACAACCTACTTCAGATCACAATAATAACCCAAAAGAAAATACAAATAATAAAAACGAACAAGCAGAAAATTTATCTGAAGAACAAATTCGTCAAAAGCAATTTGAACAACTTAAAGAAAAAATTTTTCAGGGCAGAAAAAAACAAGATACTCAACAAGGAGGCAATTCATTTTATTGGATTTATGGGGTTATAATCTCCATTATCATTTTCATGACTTTTTTTAATAATGATCCATTAAAACGTTCCATTGAAGTAACACAAACAAAATTTGAAAGCATGCTTGCAAGCGGAGATGTTACAGACATCGTTATTATCAATGGCAAGTATGCACAGATTTACATCAATAAAGATTCTCTTATCAAATCCATTAGATACAAAGACCCCAACACTGGTTTGCCATTTTTTCCTGATAAAAAATACAGAGGTCCTCATTTTGTAGTAAGTATTCCTTCCGTAGAATTCTTTCTTAACAGAGTTGAAAAGGTGCAGGAAGAAGCGGGTATTCCAAAAAACAAAATGGTTTTTCCAAGATCAGTTGAAGAAACAGATTGGACTGACCATTTATCCTGGATCATCCCATTGGTGATTTTTGGTTTCTTTTGGATATTAATGCTAAGAAGAATGGCGGGAGGTGGACCTGGCACCCCTGGTTCTATATTTAGTTTTGGAAGATCAAGAGCTCAATTATTTGACAAAGATAAAACACCGGGCGTTACATTTGCCGATGTAGCAGGATTGGAAGGCGCTAAAACAGAAATGCAGGAAATAGTAGATTTTCTTAAAAACCCTGCTAAATACACTGAATTAGGAGCCAAGATTCCAAAAGGTGTCTTATTAGTGGGTCCTCCCGGAACAGGTAAAACATTGCTTGCCAAAGCCATTGCTGGTGAAGCACAGGTACCCTTTTTCTCTATATCAGGTTCAGAATTTGTTGAAATGTTTGTAGGCGTAGGCGCATCAAGAGTAAGAGATTTATTTGCTCAAGCCAAAGAAAAAGCACCTTGTATCATATTTATTGATGAAATTGATGCTATCGGTCGTTCTCGCTCAAAAAATATTTCAACAGGTGCAAATGACGAAAGAGAAAGCACATTAAATCAATTATTAACTGAAATGGATGGCTTTGCAGCCAATAGCGGTGTTATTGTATTAGCTGCTACTAACCGTGCAGATATTTTAGATAAAGCATTACTCAGACCAGGTCGTTTTGACCGTCATATTTATATTGATATGCCCGATGTTAAAGATAGAGAAGAAATATTCAAAGTACACTTAAAGAAAATCAAAATAGATAAAACAGTTGATGTGGAATTTTTAGCTCGTCAAACACCCGGATTTAGCGGAGCAGATATTGCAAATATTTGTAATGAAGCGGCTCTAATTGCCGCCCGAAAAGGAAAAAAAGTTGTAAGTAAAGATGATTTTTTAGATGCAGTAGATAGAGTTATTGCAGGATTAGAAATGAAAAACAAAATCATTACCCCCGAAGAAAAGAAAATTATTGCATTTCATGAAGCAGGACATGCCACTGTTAGCTGGTTTTTAGAGCATGCTGCACCATTGGTAAAAGTAACTATTGTACCAAGAGGAAAATCATTAGGAGCAGCGTGGTATTTACCAGAAGAAAGACAAATTACTACCACTGAACAAATTATGGACGAAATGACCGCTGCACTTGGAGGTAGAGCTGCCGAAGATGTGATATTCGGTAAAATTTCAACAGGTGCTATTAGCGATTTGGAAAAAGTTACAAAGCAGGCCTATGCTGCAGTAGTATATTATGGTTTGAATCCTAAAATTGGAAACATTAGTTATTATGATAGTACAGGACAATCTGAATATGCTTTTTCAAAACCTTATAGTGAAAAAACAGCCGAAGTTATTGATGAAGAAGTTAAAAAAATGACCGATATTGCCTATCAAAGAGCAAAAAATATTCTAACAGAAAAAAAAGATGCTCTCACCTTACTGGCAAATAGATTATTGGAAAAAGAAGTAATATTTAAAGAAGATTTAGAAGAAATTTTAGGACCACGACCATTTGAGAAAAAACAATAAAAATATGAACGACGAAAAATTCCCATCAGAATCTAAATGTATTAAAACAGAAATAGTATTGCCAGGTGATACCAACCCATTAGGTAATTTATTTGGAGGAAGATTGATGGAATGGATAGATATTGCAGGAAGCATTGCCGCTCAAAGACATTGTGGAAGAGTAGTAGTAACAGCCGCCATCAATCATATTTCATTTTCTGTTCCTATTAAAGAAAACAGCATTGTAACACTTGAAGCACATGTTGCTCGTGCTTTTGAAACAAGTATGGAAGTCATTATAGATGTATTTGTAGAAAATACTGTTACTGGTAAAAGAACCAAATGTAATGAAGCTATTGCTACTTATGTGGCAATAGACCAAAATGGCACCCCCTTACCTGTACCTAAAATAATTCCTCAAACTGAATTAGAGAAACAAAGATACGATGCTGCTTTACGAAGAAGACAACTATCGCTTATTTTAAGTGGTCGGTTAAAACCTGATGATGCTACAGAACTAAAATCTTTGTTTGTTTAAGCGAAATAATATTTACTTCTTTACATTTTCTAAAATCTTGTGGAAACGACTTAAAATTTCAGGTATATCTTCTTTTTTGCAGGTGCCAACAGATAATCTAAACCATTCTGATGATTTATCACTACCAAATGCATAAAAAGGCACTAATGCAATATTAGCTTCTTCTAATAAATACTTCAAAATATCTTCCGAATCTGAAAAATATCTGTTATCGTGTGTTTTTCGGTGTTTAAGATTTAAATTAACCGTTAAATACAAAGCAGCTTGGGGTTCAATTACATCTATGGGCAATAACATCTGATGTAAATGCTTTATCCCTGTGTAAAATAATTTCAATCTGGAATACAATTCTGATTTTTGATGTTCAACAAACTTATCATAAGCAGCGGTATTACTCATAAATTGAGCAGTAGCCACCTGCTCGGGCTTGGGCGCCCAAGCTCCTATGTGCGTAAGAATGGCTTTCATTTTTGAAATAACTTCTAATGGGCCGAATGACCAGCCAACCCTTACCCCTGTTGCACTCAATGATTTAGAAATACCATCTACAAAAACTGTATATTCTCTCATTTCAGGGCGGATACTTACCGGATTGCAGTGTTGATACGGCTCATAAACTAATTCCCAATAAACCTGATCATACATTACATACAATGGTTTAATATTGGATTTTTTTCTTCTCTCATTTTCCTGTAGAACTAAATTTACAATTTCTTCTAATTGTTCTTTTGGAAAGATAGTTCCTGTTGGGTTTTGTGGTGAACACAATGCAATAAGGGCTGCCTCTTCAATAAAGGGTTTTATATCTTTTGCAGTGGGCATAAAGTGATTTTCCGGAAGCGTTTCTATTTGAATAGGTTCTGCTCCCGTTAAGTAAGTATAATGATTATTATTCCATGAAGGAACAGTGAAAATTACTTTTTCGCCCGGATTAACAAGTGTTCTGTAAATGGCATAAATAACAGGTCTTGCACCACCAGCAATTAATATTTCATTTTCACTGTAATCTAATCCCAATTTTCTTTTTAACAAACTTCTAACCTGTTGTCTTAAAGGCAAGATGCCGTCAGCGGGTGGATAATTGGTTTCATTTTTTTGATAGGCCTTGATAATTTCTTCTTTTAATAAATCGGGGATAGGAAAAATATTACTATCAAAATCTCCAATCGTAAGATTAAAAACATTAATTCCTTTGGATTTCAGTTGATTAATTTCTCCATTTAACTTGATAATTTCAGAACCAATTATATTTTCTGCAAGGTCAGATACTTTTGAAACAGCATCTTGTTGAATTGTTTTCATAGATAAATTTTTCTACCGGGTTTAAGTATAGATGTTTTTTTGAGTTTGTTTTTTTTAAGGATAACGGAAAGCGGAACCCCTGTTTTCCTGGAAATTTTAGATAGAGTATCCCCTTTTTTGACAATGTAAATGCCCTTTCTTTTAGATAAATGATGATATTTTTTTGAACGAAGATTATATGTCTCTTCTGCGTCTTTTTTAGTTAAGATAAACTGTGATGCTTTCAAACAATGATTATCATAATCAATAATATCTTCTGAATTAATGGGCACGCCCAAACATCTGATTTCAAAATGCAAATGAGGGCCAGTAGAACGTCCTGTATTGCCACCTAGTCCTAAAACTTCTCCTGCTTTTATTGTATCATTGGGGCTAACAAGTATTTTAGATAAATGAGCATATACAGTTTCAAATCCATTAAAATGCCTAACAATTATCACCTGCCCATAACCTTTTACTTTTTTATTGGCATATCTTACTACTCCATCAAAAGCACATTTTACGCTATCACCTTTATTTAAATCTATATCTGTTCCATAATGAGGACGATATCTCCTCCATCCATAATGACTATTAATTTTTCCATCAAAGGGTAAAATAAATTTTTCGTTTTTCAAATCAATTACAAGAGAATCTCTTGTTAAAAAAACATCCTTGTATTTATATTGATGTACCACATTATTATCAAAATCTCCATACAATTCCGCTATTTCATTGTGCACATCTTCATTTTCGTCCTCATCATCATTTATGTAATCTGATGTAACATTATTAGAGTGAAATATTTTTTTAGAAGTATCCGCCGGTATGAACACTTCTTCATCAGCGCTTTGAGCAAAGACAATCAGAGTACTTATTAAAAAAATAAATATGTATTGAATTTTTTTCATTGCGGCGGCAATATAAAAGTTAATTCATCTTTTATCCAAATTTTTTACGAGAAAATACCATCTGTTTATCACTATTCAAATAATTATTTTACCATTTGAAAAATATTTTTATTATACAATATGTTTGAGTAATCACTAAAAAAAATTTCGGAAATCCATGAAACACGAATGATTCTGCAAAAGTTATGATGGTAGAAGGATTGTTTCGATAATAATAAAATTTTTTGTGATTAAAATTTTCCTTATTTTTGCCCCAAAACCTTAAAAACTCAAAACTATGAAAAAAACATTACTCACAGTAGCCAGTGCAGTGGCTATCAGCGGAATGATGACTGCACAAACACCTTACGCATTACCTAATGCAGGATTTGAAACATGGTCATCTGGTAAAGCAACAAGTTGGTCTGGTTATGGAGATGTGGGCGTATTGTATGGTTTACCTTATTCAACGGCAGCAACATACTTTCAAGATGCAACCAACAAAAATTCCGGAAGTTTCTCCATCCGTCTTCAAAATCAAAATGGAATGGTTGGAGATTTACCAGGAATGGCTTGGTTAGGTACCGCGGGTACTTCTACTGCCAATATTGGAGTTTATGGTATTCCTTTTTCTCAAAATATCAACTCTTTTGGTGGATTTTTCAGATATGCTATAACTGCTCCTGGTAGTGTAGACACTGCAGTTATTTTCTGCCAAACAACAAAATGGACTGGGTCTTCTACTGATCTCATTGACGATGCATCCTTTATATTAACTACCAACACCACTGGATTTCAAAACATCACTCAAACTGCTACCAATGTTAATCCTGGCGTGCCTGATACTTTATGGATAATTGCCCTTTCTTCATACTGGCCAGGATACGATAGCAATACAGTAGCATCTGCTGGTTTTACTTCTAATTTAAACATGGATGATTTAACCTTAACTACTGTTACTGGTATTTCTGCACCTGTTTTAGATTTTGTTGATACTCGTGTAGCACCCAATCCAGCATCTGATGTAGTAAGATTTACTACTTCTGCTAAAAACATTGGTGGTTATTTCAGATTGTATGATGCACTTGGTAAAGAAGTATTGAAAATGCAAGTAATGAATGCTTTAGATAACAGATTTAGTGTAGAATCATTACCAGCGGGAGTTTATTTCTATCAGGTATCTAACTCTGCCGGTGAGGTAAACGCTTATGGAAAATTAGTAGTTACTGAATAAAAAAGTATTTTCACAGAAAAAAGCCCTGTTTACAATAATGCAAGCAGGGCTTTTTAGTTTTAAATCACTATTGTCCAAAATACCCACCCCTAAATCCCCTCCCTACTTGCGTAGGGAGGGGAATTCAAGGGGAGGGTTAAAAATAGGGGGGTATCTTTTGCCGCAGGCAAAAGATACCCCTAAAACCATTGAAAATACAAGTATTTCAAAGTCAAACAAAAATATTTTGGACAATAGTAATTTTAAATGCAAATATTTCCTGCACATTATATTTTTGAATTTTTTGGTACCATCAAATTTTCAAAATGAAACTTGAACATACTCCCCCTTTTGCTTTTTCCTATTTATACATATCTAAATATAATTGAGATTGATATAATCATTTTAGGATAGATTTTTTTACTACAAAGAACACAAAACGTCCTCCATGCCCAACTTCGTTGGGGATAATTAATAAATTTTGGACTATATTGATTGCAAATATACTAAAAATAATTTAATACTAAACAAACTTTTTCTAAATCACTTCAATACTTTTCTCATCTATCCAACCTTCTACTCCATTAGATAAACGAATTAAAATAAAATTATCTACCTTTTGCAAAATCTTGACTTTGGTTCCTTCGTGCAAAGAAAATTTACTGATGGCATTGTTATGCGGCTCATTCACGACTTTTGTTTCTTTTATTGTAACTACCGCAAATTGACTATCATTTTTAGAAGATAGTGATAGTTTTCCAATAGAATAAAAAATAATACTTGACAGAAAAAATACAACACTTAAAATCATCATCAATTTTCTATAATTTTGATTAAATAAGAAAATAGCGAATGTGAGCAATGCAAGAAATGAAAAAATAATACTTCCATAAGCCATTGTATCAGGATTGATTTTATTCAAAAAATTGTTTTTAGTTACTTCAATAAAAAAATTGTCTTTGGTTTCAATTTTATCTATGGTTTGATTGTATGCTATTTTCAAGTTGTGTTGCAAGTCATCATCTGATGGTTGAAGTAATTTGGCTTTTTCATAGTATAAAATAGCTTTGCCTAATTGATTGTTTTTGAAATAAGCATTACCAAGATTATAGTAAATTTCAAAGGATTGATAACCATTGTTAATCACTTCTTGATACAACTGAATGACTTCCGAATATTTTTTTTCCTTATATAACTTTTCAGCAGTTTTTAATTTACTTTCAATATCAGGGGAAATAGCAGAAAAGGATTTTAGTGTAAATACGGCAAGGCAAAACAATGTGTATGAAAATATTTTAAGCCCCTGTTGTGCTTTTTTAATTTGGTAAGTTGTTGAATTAAAGTTCAAATTTATTTTCATATTGATGTTCTTATTGTTTTCTAACCCGCCCCTCAATCCCCTCCCTACTTGCGTAGGGAGGGGAATTATAAAGGGGAGGGTCAAACCAATTTATGTATTCCTCACTTGCTTTTCAATTTCAATAATTAAATTTTTAGCGTCTGTATAAATTTGTTGAAGAGATTGGTTAACTGCAAGCGGTGCATATTTAGCCATCTCACAGGTATCTATGAGTTGCATAAATTGCTGGATTAAATTTTCAGGAATATTATTTTTACTCAAAGTGTCTTTAATTTTCTCTCTTGAAAGTTCGGACTTATTGACTTTAAATCTATACATAAAATAATTTTCTAATGCTTGAATGATAGCGGTATAAATTTCAGAAGATTGATTAGTAGATAATAATTTTTCAACAGATGATAAATGTTTGAGTGCTATTTTTTGAGCTCTTTTTTGTTGGAATGTTGCCCAGTCGGCTCGTTCAGATTTTCTGATTTGATAATATCCAAATAAAGCAAGCATTGCTATGTAAGGCAAAACATTTAATGCTATGTGTGTAGAAGAATTGAAAAATGTTTCTTCTGATTGAGTAACTTTGAATGGATATGGTTTGATGTAATGAATATCGTTATCTTCACTCTTAATTTCTTGTTTGAATTGTTGATAAACTTGTGCTGTGTTGTTATTATTTCCGATGGGTGGTGTTACTTCTATGATAATTTCGGGTGAAGGAATAGTAACATAATTGTTAGAATTAAGATTGAAATAAGAGAATGAAATATCAGAAAGTTTGTAAGTGCCTTCTTTTCTTGGAATGATAAGATATTCATAAGTTTTTGTGCCGCTCACACCATTGGCAGTAGAAATATTTTCAGATATTTTGGGGTCATAAGTTTCAAATTCGGGTGGGAAATTAATTTTAGGGGCATCTACCAGTGGGATATTTCCCGTGCCTGAAATACTTACTTTTAAATTGACTGCATCGTTAGCAGGTAATTTGGTGCGATTAACTTCTACTTTGAAAGAAAAATGGGTTCCTACTGCACCAGTATAATTAGCGGGTTTATTAGCATTGGGCAGGTCTGTTACATTAATGGTAATGGGTTGGCTTTTCAAAGAAACTACTTTATCTTCGTAAGCATTCACACCAAAGAATTGTTCAAATATATCTCTTGGTGGGCGATTAGTTCTTTTACGCACTATACAATCAATTTCAATTGGCGATATAGTGAGTTTGCCTGTTCTTTGAGGGAAAAGAAATTGTTTACTGATTTCACCAACATAATAATTCACGCCATCAATATTTTCTATGTGCAGTTGGATGTTGCCAGTGTTTTCTTGGTTTTTTGACCAGAAACCTTCCAGATGTGGAAATTTGACATTTTGAATACCTCTTAATTCTATGCGAGTATAAATTTTTTGTGTTAATGTAATTTGCTCACCAAGATAGCATTGTTTTTTATTGACTGATGTTCTTACAAAAATATCGCTTTCATTGGCTTTTTCAGGTGTTGAGTTAGAATTGTTATTTCTTTGTTGAGCAGCAGAGGGATAATTATTGCCCGATGGATTTTTTTGAACATCTAAAGTAATAGGAGAACTATAAAATGTTTGTCCGTTGATAATGGCTTTGGCTGCACCAATCACTACTGCCCCTTCTTTTTTAGGAATTAAAACATAAGAGATAGATGTAGATTGAGATAAATTACCATTGATAAATTGTATATTTTGAGAATGATTAGGACCTGAGATAACTTCAAAGTTAGAAAAATTGGGTGGAACAAAATCCTGCATTTGTGCATTGGTGGAAAACATAATTTCAAAAGGCACTCCAACAGCAGGTTTAGTGGTGCTTACCTGCACATTTAATTTTTGTGACCAAATAGGCAATACAAATACTAAAGCAAGAATGATGTAAAATAATCTTTTCATATTACCAATCTTTATCAGGTTTAACAATGCCTGCAGGTTGTTTTTCTTTATTTTTTTCTTGCAATTCTTTTTCTTTTTGAATTAAGTTTTGCAACATTCTTTCTGCTTGCTCTTTGTTGATTTGCTGCTGTTGTTGTTGCTGCTGATTTTGTTGATTTTTTTGTTGTTGATTGTTATTTCCTCCTCCCCCACCATCATTTTTGTGTTTCAGAGCAAAGGCCAGATTGTAACGGGTGTCTTCATCGGCAGGGTTGAGTTTCAAGGATTTTTTATATGCTTCTATGGCTTCATTGTATTTTTTTTGAAAAAGATAAGCATTGCCAAGATTGTGATAGATTTGATGTAAAGTATCTTTGTTTTTATATAGTTGTGAAGCACTACTAAAAAGGTCAGCAGACCTTTGAAGCATTAGATTGGCAATAGAATCTTTGTTAGCGATATTGATGGCCGTGTTATTGGAAAATTTAAGCGTAAGTGCTTCTTTATATAAAGCGTTGCCCAGATTGTATAATGCTTTTTTATGGTTGGGTTTTATTTTCAAAGATTCATTGTATTTATTGATGGCTGTTTGTATATCCTTATTGTTGTATGCTTTATTTCCTTCATATACTAATTTATCAGGATTTTGTGCAATAATAATTTTGTATGCAAATATAAATAAGCCAATACTTTTCAATTTTCTAAACAATGTTAATCTATGTGTAAGTATCCAATTCATTGCATCAAATTTTTAAAATTCGGGTAAAAATATTTGTCCAGGTAGGTTTAGTTTCAGGTATTAAAAATTCAATTACAAGTAACAATAATGCTATGCCAATGAACCATTGATATTGACTTTCATAATCTTTGAATGTGAGTGTATCTGTATCGGCTTTTCCTAATTTTTTAATTTCTTTCAATAATGTATTTAATCCGAAATCAGAATTAGTTGCAATTACCACAATACCTTTTGTTATAGATGAAACCTCCTGTAAAAATTCTTTATTTAATTTTGTAATGACTGTATTGCCTTCTTTATCTTTTTTGTATCCAATCATTCTGCCATTTTCATAAACAGGAATAGGTGCTCCTTGTTCAGAGCCAATTCCAATGGAATGAATAGGAATATTTTTTTCTGCCAACACTTTTGCTATTTCAATAGCATTTCCATCGTGGTCTTCACCATCTGTAATGAGAATAATGGCTTTATTGTTAGTAATATTAGAACCGTTTTCAAACGATTCCAATGCTTTTTGTAAAGCACTACCTACATTAGTGCCCTGAACCGAAATCAAATCTGTATTAATAGATTGCACAAAAATTTTTGCTGCATTGTAATCTACTGTTAAAGGTAACATTGTGTAAGCATCTCCTGCAAATACTACAATTCCAATTTTATCACCTTGCAGTTGGTCAATCATTTTTTGTAAAGCCAGTTTGGCTCTTTCTAATCTATTAGGTGATAAATCCTGTGCTTTCATACTATTAGAAATATCAAGACATATCATAATATCTGCTCCTTTTACTTTTACTTCGTGGCTACCTGTAAATATTTGAAAGTTAGATAATCCAATAATTATTAAAGCAAGTGCAAAAGAGTATAGAATAAATTTCAACCATTTGAATATAGCAAAATATTGTGGAATGTGTTGCATTACTAAATCATATTGACCTAATTTTTTTCTTTTTTGTTGAGCATTCAATAGATAAAAAATAAACAAAACCAGTATTACTATCAAGGATAGTAACCACCATAAGTCATCTGGATGTTCAAAGCGATACATAGTTTATAAAATTGTTCTGTAATAAATTTTTTGTAAAGTAAATTCTAAAAGTAAAAATATCATAGCAACAAAAACAAGCGGATAATACAAGTCCTTGCGGTTGGTGTAATTTTTTTCATAGATAATATTTTTTTCCATCTTATCAATTTCCTGATAAATTTTTCTTAAACTATTATTATCTGTTGCTCTGAAATATTTTCCACCTGTTTCATCAGAAATTTTTTTCATCAATGCTTCATCAATTTCTACATCTACATAATCATATTGTAATTCCCCATTAGGATACATTGCTACGGGCTGAAGGGCTTTTCCACGAGAACCTACACCAATAGTATAAACACGGATATTATATGTTTTGGCTAATTCTCCTGCTGTTAATGGGTCAATTTCTCCTGTATTATTGACTCCATCAGAAACAAGAATAATGACTTTGCTTTTAGAAGACACATCTTTTAATCGGGCTACTGCGTTTGCTAAACCTAAACCTATAGCAGTGCCCTGTCCTAAACTTCCTGCTTTGACTTTTTCTATAAGTGTTTTCAATATTTTATGGTCGGTGGTAAGAGGACATTGAGTAAATGCTTCACCACCAAAGATAACCATTCCAATTCTATCATTAGGACGATTATCTACAAATTCCTGAATTACATCTTTGGCTACTTCTAATCTATTGGGCTTGAAATCTTTTGCCAGCATAGATAATGAAACATCTAAACTAATCATTATATCAATGCCTTCTGTTTGCACATCTTTACCTGATGAAACGCTTTGTGGTCGGGCTAATGCGATGATTAATAAAGTGACCACAAGTAATCTTAAAACATAAGGGAACCAACGAGATTGAACTTTGAAAGATGCAGGAATATCTTTAATTAAATAAAAATTAGAATAATTCAAAGTGGGAAGCAGGCGATTATTTTTGAAATAATAGTATAAAGCAAGTAAAGGCACAATGAGCAAAAGCCACAAAAATTCTTTATTAGCAAAAACAATATCTTGTATGTTGAACCAATCTAATTTCATTGATGTTGAGTATTTTGAGTAGAAATATTTTCTTGTGAAGAAGTTTCAATTTTAGTTTCATTTACAAAATCAAAAGCGTTTTGAAGAATATTGATGTGGTCATTTTCAATAGGCAGGAATTTCGCAAATTTTACAAGGTCAGCCAGTTCAAGAAGTTGTTTTACTTTTTCACGAGTAGCGGGGTCAATGGCTTTGTATTTTAATAATTGTAGGGTTTCAAATGTTGTTTGTTCTAATGCAGGCACTTTATATCTACCTTCAATGTATTCTCTGATTGTATCTGCAATTTCAGAATAGTATTGTTTAACTTTTCCTTCTTTCCAGATTTCTTCTTGTTTGATTTTGTTTAATTTTTCTAATGCAATAATGTGTGGCGGTAATTTGGGTTTTTCAATAACTTGATTTTTCTTTTTCTTTCTTGTGTAATAATATATGAGATAAATGATAATGCCTAAAATGAGTAAAGCAATAGCCCATTTAATAATTGTTGGAAAATACCATTTGATATTAAAAGGTTCTTCAAAAATGGGTTTTATATCTTTGATGGATGCTTCTGAAGTATCAGTGGGGACAGTGTGAACTGTAATTATAAGAGAGTTAGTAGCAACAAATTGATGTGTGTCATTTTTATTGATAAATTTTAAAGATGGTAAAACAAATTGCCCTGAATCATAAGCAGAGATTCTAATTTTTTGTTGAATAATTTTTGAATAATTATTTTTGATAGTATCAATTTTAGAAGCATCAATAATTTCAATTTTTGAAGTGATAGTATCTTTGAATAATGGCCATAAGAAAGAAATATTTTCTTGCACAGGAATGTTGAGAGATAATTTTAATTCAATGGGGTCGCCGATTCTAATTTCATTTTTATCAATTTCAGCAGTTGCAGATATTTGAGAGAATGAAAATATTGGTAAAAGCCAAACAAAAGAAAACATCAAAAATTTGGTTGAAAAAATTTTATTCTTTAAAGGAAAAGATAAATAGAAATTTTGAAACAAAAACATACTGGAAATAACCTCACCCCTAACCCCTCTCCTTTTTAAGGAGAAGGGAACAAAAGGGGTGAGGTTTTTAGACAATATCTGATTAAATTCATTTCTCATTCCATCTATTTTATCTGTTTTTTAATAAGTTAGTTAAAGGCACAATGTAATTTTGATGAGTGAAAATTTCAATACTATCTACTTTGGCCTTTTGAAAAATTTGTTTGAGTTGGTCACTATGTCTTAAAAAATTGGCTGTTAGTTGAGTTCTAAATAATTTATCAGAAGTATCTATCCATTGAATTTCTTGTGTTTCAACATTTTTGATGGGCAATAATCCCACATCGGGTAATTCTTTTTCGTTTTTATCATTGACTTTAATAGCAATGATATCGTGTTTTTTGGCGGCAATTTTTAGAGCATCAGAAAAATTAAGTGGCATTAAGAAATCAGATAAAATAAAAACTGTGCTTCTCTTTTTGATTCCTTGAAATAAAAATTTTAATGCTTCATTCAAATCGCTATCGGTGTGTGTTTTTTCTGTGGCAATAATTTCACGAATGATTCTCAAAACCTGTGATTTTCCTTTTTTAGGCGGAATAAATTTTTCTACTTTGTTGGAAAAGAAAATTACGCCAATTTTATCATTATTTTGTTGTGCCGAAAAAGCCATTGTGGCAGCAATTTCAGCGATGATATTTTTCTTAAAATCATTGACCATTCCAAATGAAGTGCTGGCACTAACATCTATAAGTAACATTAATGTAAGTTCTCTTTCTTCTTCAAAAACTTTTACATAAGGTGTATTAAAGCGAGCGGTTACATTCCAATCTATATTACGAATATCATCACCTGGCACATACTCACGCACCTCTGAAAAAGCCATTCCTCTACCTTTGAAGGCACTATGGTATTGTCCTGAAAAAATGTTTTGACTTAATCCTCTTGATTTAATTTCAATTCTCTTAACTCTTTTCAGTAATTCTGTTACTTCCATATATTGGTGATGATAGAATGAAGTGTTTTTTGAAAAATATAAAACCGCTTATGTGTTATTATAATCTTTTGAGAGTAATAAATTTTATGTGGGGAAATGATAAAGTTCTTTTTATTATGGCACTTCTACTACATTTAATAATTCAGTAATAATTTGCTCTGTGGTGATATTTTCTGCTTCTGCTTCGTAAGTTAAACCAATTCTATGTCTTAATATATCGTGGCAAACAGCACGAACATCTTCGGGTATCACATAGCCCCTTCTCTTAATAAATGCGTATGCTTTGGCAGCCAGAGCAAGGTTAATACCAGCACGAGGCGAAGCACCATAAGCAATAAGCGGTGCAAATTTTTCTAACTTGTAATCTTTTGGAAAACGGGTAGCAAATACAATATCAACAATATATTTTTCAATTTTTTCATCAATATAAACATAACGAACTAAATCTCTTGCTTTTAATATTTCTTCAATGCTAACTACCTGATTGGGCTTTTTTAATCCTTCGGGCGATACATTAGAAGCGATAATTTTTAATTCTTCTTCTTTTGATGGATAACCTAAAACTACTTTTAGCATAAAGCGGTCTAATTGGGCTTCTGGCAATGGATAAGTTCCTTCTTGTTCAATAGGATTTTGAGTAGCAAGCACTAAAAATGGATTGGGTAATGGAAATGTTTGCTCGCCAATAGTTACTTGCTTTTCCTGCATTGCTTCTAACAAAGCAGATTGCACTTTTGCAGGTGCACGGTTAATTTCATCTGCTAATACAAAGTTAGCAAAAATAGGTCCTTTGCGGACATTGAATTCACCTGTTTTTTGATTAAAAATCATTGTCCCGATTAAGTCCGCTGGAAGTAAGTCGGGAGTAAATTGTATTCTGCTGAATTTAGCATTGATAGATTTTGCGAGAGTATTTACTGCCAATGTTTTTGCCAATCCTGGCACACCTTCTAATAATATATGACCATTGCTTAATAGCCCAATAAGCAGGCGTTCTATCATCTGGTTTTGCCCTACTATTACTTTATTAATTTCAAGGAGCAATAAATCTATGAAAGCACTTTCCTGATGAATTTTTTCATTGATGGCTTTAATGTCTGATGTGCTTAAAGTGCTTGTCTGCAATGTTTCTATCATAAAAAAATTTTTTCTGCAAATATATGTATGAAATCAAGTGATATACAAATTCAATAATATAATGAATGTTAAAAGTATTTTTACTCTTTTGTATAAAAATTTCATTATCATATAAAAATATTCGTAAATTTGTGTCGTTAAATTTAAATTTATGAAAACCTGGATAGTATGGTTAAGTGTAATATTAATGATTACAGGTTGCAAAAAGAAACCAGCACCAACTAATAACAGTGATTCTAACAATAATCCAAGCACATCATCTGTAAAAGTTTCATTGACTACGGATAAAAATATTATTCGTTTGGGGCAGGAGTGTGTTATTACAGCTTCTGTAACTGGCGCAGAAGGAAGTTTGAACTATCAATGGGAAGTGAATACTATTTCCAATATTTTAGGAAGTGGTAATACTGTTACCTTTTCACCTTGTTGTTCAAGTGTTGCAGGAGATAATATTGTGAAATGTACAGTTACTGACTCAAAAAATAATAAAGGAATTGGACAGATAACCATTGTAGTTAATCCTTAATTTGTGAGTACATTCAGATGGATACTTACTGTTTTGTTTGTGCTTTATTATCAGCAAATTTTTTCTCAATGTTGTAGTGCTAATCCTATTGTAGGTTCAAGTAATATTGGTTTATTAAGTAAAAATACTTTAAGAGTAATTGCATTCTATCGGTATAGCTATTCAGATATTTATTTTGAAGGCAGTAAAAAAAGAGATGATATTCATTATTTGAAATATTCTTTGTATTCTTATGTTGGAAATATTTTATCCTTTGGTATTACAAGAAAAATTACTACTGATTTAGAATTAGGTTATTATTTGCTTAAATCAGAACTTACAGATGCTAATAGAAAATTATCTACCACTGGATTAAATAATGGAATATGTAGTATTAAATACGGGGTGATTAAACATTCAAGTTTTGAATTGACTGCAGGTGCAGGATTAAAATTTCCATTTACACAAACTCTGAAAGAAAAAGACGGCAGACCGTTGTCAATAAGTTTGCAGCCATCTACCAATGCTTTTGGTGGTGTGTTCTTATTATTTATGCAGAAAAATTTTGTTGAGAAAAAAATCAGATTGTTTTTAATCCATCGTGCAGAATTGCCCAATGCTTACAATAAAATTTATTATATGAAAGGAAATACTTTTTTTACATCTTTCTTTTTTGCCAAGTCATTTAATGAACACTGGGGAACATTATTACAATTAAGAAATGAAATAAGAACACGAGATTATTGGTATGATAAGGCATTGCCAGGCACAGGGGGCATTCTATTATTTATCAGTCCGCAAATTAATTATCAAATCAAGGGTTTTAATTTTTCTTTCTTATGGGATTTGCCTTTGTATAGAAATGTAAATGAAAGTCAGATTGTAAGTCGGTATGCTTTTTCGTTTATTTGTACCAAAGATTTTAATTTGTAATGAATGAATAAAAAAAAGTTGCTTCTCATTTATACTGGCGGAACAATTGGAATGATGCAGGATTCTAACAGTGGTGATTTAAAACCATTAGATTTTAATCAACTTTCTGTACATATACCTGAACTAAAAAGATTTGAAGTAGATATAGACACACATACTTTTGAACCTATTGACTCATCTAACATTACACCACAAAACTGGATAGATATTGCAACACTTATTTTTCATAAATATCATCAATATGATGGCTTTGTAATATTACACGGCACAGATACTATTGCTTACACGGCATCTGCTTTAAGTTTTATGCTTGAAAATTTAAGTAAGCCCGTAATACTTACAGGTTCTCAATTACCAATTGGCGTATTGCGAACAGATGGCAAAGAAAATATTATTACTTCTGTGCAAATAGCAGCAGATACTGATAAAAACGGATTGCATAAAGTACAGGAAGTGGCTATTTATTTTGAATATAAACTATACAGAGGAAATCGTTCAGTGAAATACAGTGCTAATCATTTTGATGCTATTCAATCTCCAAATTATCCACCATTAGCGGAAGCAGGTATTGATATTGAATACAATGAAAATGCTTTGTGGAGAAAGAATACTGATGAACCATTAAAATTACACACTCGTTTATCTAATAAAATTTCTGTTATACATTTATTTCCTGGTATTGATTTTGATTTACTTCAAAAGCAATATGAGAATATTGAATTGCAAGCCATCATCATAAGGACTTATGGAGCAGGCAATGCGCCTATACATCTTCAATTCTTAAAGTGGTTAGGTCATCTAATTGATAAAGGTGTATTAGTTTTAGATGTAACACAATGTTTGCAGGGAAGTGTAGAATTAGGAAGATATGAAACAAGTAGATACTTAAAAGAATTAGGTGTTGTAAGTGCCCGAGATATGACATTTGAAGCCAGTATAACCAAATTGATGTATTTACTGGGCAAAGAAAAAGATAAAGAAATCATTAAAAATTTATTGGTAAAAAATTTAAGAGGAGAATTGAGTGAGAGTTAATTTTAATAAATCAAGGTAAGCGCAAATTTCAGAGATATTTGTTTAGTAGTACAATTAAATCTATTTTGCCTTTAAATTAGATTACAATTCTAAATTATCAATTAACCTTATTCCTTCTAAATAAACTGCAATCAGGGCTATGGGCTTTTGATGTGATGATTGTATTTCCATTAAATTTTCAGCATCTCTGATTTCAAAATAATCTAAAACAAAAGATTTTTCTTTTTCTATTTCTGAAATGATGTGTTTTTCAATATCTGGAATTGGCATTCCATTATGATATAATTGCTTTGCTTTTTGTAGCCATTGATAAATTTTTGGTGCTATTTTTCGGGCTGTTTCAGATAGTCGTAAGTTTCTTGAACTCATTGCTAATCCATCAGGTTCTCTTACAGTTGGTACCTCAATAATTTGAATGGGATATTTTTTTTCTTTTACTAATTGTTGAATGACTTTCACTTGTTGAAAATCTTTTAATCCAAAATAAGCATTGTGGGGGCGAATAATTTTGAATAATATACTTACTACTTTTACCACACCTTCAAAATGTCCTGGTCTTTTAGGTCCTTCTAAAATAGAATTTAGATAAGTCAAATTTATTTCATCAGGAAGAATACCAGAATTGTAAACCTGTTCAAAGTCAGGCAAGAATAATGCATCAGCATCAATACTTTCCAATAATTGAACATCTTTTTCAATAGGTCGGGGATATTTTTCTAAATCTTCTGGGTTATTAAATTGCAAAGGATTTACAAAAATACTTACATAGGTAAAGTCATTTTCTTTTTTTGACTGCTTAATTAATTCCAGATGCCCATTATGCAAAGCACCCATAGTAGGCACAAAGCCAATGGAAATATTTTTCTGCTGATTTCTGAAGTCAATTAAAGAAGAAGTTTTTTTGAAGATAATCATTAAAAATTACTTTAAAAATTTTCCGCATCCTTGTAAATTATTTTGCTGATATGTAACTCGGGCAGATAATGGCAAAGTATCTCCTGAAATTGCGATGCATTGTTTTTTTTCAATATTAAAAGATATTTCTTTGGATTGATATTGAATAGGTAAATTTTTCAAGTCCAGTTTGATAGTTTTTTCTAAAGTATCTTTTCCATAATTTCCAATGAATTGAAATTTATTTTCAAACAAATTTAAAATCCAACCTGGTTCTGTGCCAGTGATGACAATGAGAGCGTTATTATCTATTTGTTGAAAAATGATTTTGTTTTGATTAGAAATACTATCGGTATTAGTTGAATTAATAATTCTATCATTATTAGTATAAGATGTATCCTGTAAATCTGCATTGGTGTTATTGGAGGTGTTTTCTGTACAGGAGAGAATACATCCTGATAATAAAATGATGTGATAAAAGTTTTTCATAATTTTGGATTTCTATTTATGAAAATGCAGAATTACTGGTTAATGATTTATGTTGATTTTTCATTTTATTCTCAATACAATTTATGTATCAATTTTACCAGTTGCTTAACGGCAAACACTTCTCTCATTTTTTCTTTTGCTGGTCCAGCAGGAGAACCAAAATAAGTAGAACCATCAGGAATGTTTTCACCTACACCAGATTGCGCTAAAATAGTTACATCATTTCCAATGGTAAGACCACTTGAAATACCAACCTGTCCCCATAGAGTAACTCTATCGCCAATTGTAGTAGCACCAGCAATTCCAGTATGCGCAGCAATCAAACATCTTTTGCCAATTTTTGTATCGTGTCCAATATGCACATGATTATCTATTTTAGTATGTGCCCCAATTATGGTAGAAGAGGTAACGCCTTTGTCAATTGTGCAATTTGCACCAATATGTACAAAATCTTCAATAACAACATTTCCACAGGTTTCTAATTGTTCAAAGGAATCTGAATGTTTTTTGTAATAAAAAGCATCGGCACCAATTGTGCAATTAGCGTGAATTTTCACATTATTCCCAATTATGCAATTATCGTAAATGACAGTGTTTGGATAAATAATTGTGTTATCTCCAATCACTACATTATTGCCAACATACACATTAGGGAAAATGATAGTATTTCGCCCAATTTTTGCAGTAGGACTGATTTGATATAAAGAATATTGCAAGGGTTGAAAGTATCGGATAATTTGATTGAATGCTGTGAATGGTTGAGAATGAACTAATAACGCTTTTCCTTGTGGGCATTCTGTTTCCTGATTGATAATAATAGCACTTGCTTTTGATTCCAATGCCTTGCTATAATATTTAGGATGGTCTACAAAAACAATATCTCCTTCTCTTACACAATGAATTTCGTTGATTCCAGTAACATTGAGTTGAGTATTGCCTATTAATTTTGCATTAATAATTTTAGCAATATTTTGAATGCTTGTTTGAGGAATGTTCATATTTTAATTTTGAAATTATAATTGAAAACTAAAATCATCTTCATCTTTGCTGGTATCTGAAAAAAAGCCCAGCCGTTTGCCCGTACGCATTGTAATCCAACTGGTGCGTTCATTAATTTCATTGACAGAAATTTCTTTAATAGCATCAAAAGGTGGAGTTGAAAGATCAAATTGAATAGCAAATATTATCATTTCCTGAATGATTTCTTTAATCACATTATCATTGATGGGTTCAAGAGAAAAGTTACTGTATTTACTGGCAATGGGTAATTTGGTTTCAATGAAAAAGTGATTTTCTCTATTGATAAAAATGCGTGCAATTAACACACCTAAATCATTCAGACGATTAAATTTGAATGAATCAGCCATAAAATTATAGACATAAATTATGCCACAATAAGCATTCAAAGGATTTTGTTTGATATAAGGCGATTTGTATAAGGGTGATGATTTTTCAATTTCAAAAACATTGGTATGCATAAAAAATTCCAGCATATCGCCAGCAATCTTGGTCTGATAAGCAAACTGATTGACTTCTGAATATTGCAAGGTAACTCTTTTATCAATTTTTTCTACTTCCGATTTTAAATCATTAATGATGCTTTTGCTTTGATTTTTGAATGTTTCAAAAACTTTAATAGTGTTAAAAAAGACATCTTGTTTTAATACTGATTTTTCTCTTATGAGAGATAAAATTCTATCTCTTTGCTGAATTAGTATTTCATTGATGGAACTCATTTAGAAAGTTTATATTTCATTGCTGAAATTTACAGAATAAATTTTCAATGATTAAAATATTTTTAAACTCACAACTAATCTCCAATTACCAAATTATATAAAAAAGTTTATTGTAATTTTTGTAATAAAAATTCATTTACTAATTTAGGATCTGCTTTTCCTTTGCTCATTTTCATCACTTCTCCAACGAACAATCCTAATAAACCTTTTTTGCCAGATTTATATTCTTCAACTTTTTGAGGATATTTCGCAAGCACTTCATCAATTAATGGCAAAATATCATTGACATTTGTATTTTTGAATAAATCTAATGCTTTGCAAAGTTCTTCAACGGATTGATGGGAATTTTTGATGAGTTCAGGAAATAATTTTTGAGCAGCTATAGAATGGCTTATTTTTCCTTTATCAATCAAATCAATTATTTCAGCAATCTGTTTAGGTTGAAGTGAGAATTGATTTATTTCAAGAGCATTTTCATTTAAATAACCTTTGATAATAACTGTTAGCCAGTTAGCGGCTGCTTTATAGTTTTTAGTATATTCACATAGTTGATTAAACCATAATGCTAAATCTTTATCATCTGTAATTACAGCAGCATCGTATTCAGATAATTGATATTCTTTTGTATATTTCTCAAATAATTCATCAGGAAGAGCAGGTAACTTTTCATTGACTTTTTGAATATCTTTTTGGGTAATAATAACAGGCGGCAAGTCGGGCTCGGGAAAATATCTATAATCGTTTGCAGCTTCTTTTGAACGAAGAGAAAATGTTACACCATTAATAGCATCAAAACTACGGGTTTCTGAAGGGAATGTTTCTCCTTTTTCTAATAATTCAATTTGTCTTTTTATTTCATAATCTATTGCTCTTTGCACATTTCTGAATGAGTTGATGTTTTTTACTTCTACTTTTGTTCCAAATTTTGTTTCTCCTTTTTTTCTTACAGATACATTGACATCACAACGCAAAGAACCTTCTTCCATATTGCCATCACTTATTTCAAGATAACGAATTAGTTTTCTGATTTCCTGCAAATAATAATATGCTTCTTCACCACTTCTAATATCGGCTTCACTTACCATTTCCAATAAGGGCGTGCCCGCACGATTAAAATCTACAAGAGAATCAAAAGGGTCTATATCGTGCATATTTTTTCCTGCATCTTCTTCCATGTGTATGCGAATGAGCCGCACTTCCTTTTTTTCTCCGTTTTTTAATCTGAATCTTATTTTTCCACCTGTGCAAATAGGCGTTTTATCTTGTGTAATTTGATAACCATTTGGCAAATCAGGATAAAAATAATTCTTTCTTGCAAAGCCATTGAACTCTGTAATATTCGCACCTACTGCCAATCCTAATTTTAAAGCATATTCTATGGCTTTTTTATTGACTTTTGGTAATGTGCCAGGATAACCTAATGTAATTTCACTGATATGAGTATTAGGCATATCACCAAAAGAAGTAGAATCACTGCTATACATTTTGCTATTCGTCAATAATTGTATATGACATTCTAAACCTATAACAGGTTCATATTCTTGATAGGACATAATCTATTTTTGATGTGCGAATATACATAATTGAATTCGGGAAAAATGAAATCAGTATTAAAATTTTCATTTTGATAAATTAAAATACATTCGTTAAATTTGTTGCTCAATGAAAAAATATTTTTTCAATATCTTATTTTTCATCTCGTTTTATACATTTGCACAATTAGATGTTAGCACTACACCACCTAAAATTTCTGTTAGTGCAGGTAATATGAGTTTTTGGGGCGATGTAGGCGATGTAAATTATCAGCCGCCCTTAACATCCCGATATGGTTTTGAATTATCCTTCACTCATCAAATGACACGTTATTTACAACTCAATTTTAATTTTTTGTATGGAAAG
Organism: Bacteroidota bacterium; assembly: GCA_040758575.1. Lineage (GTDB taxonomy): Bacteria > Bacteroidota > Bacteroidia > B-17B0 > Aurantibacillaceae > BPGX01. The sequence continues at coordinate 51,163 of JBFLVH010000010.1, forward strand.
TTAGGAGCGAATGAAAACACATACATTCGTCATGAAAATTTTCAATCAGAAATAAGATACGGAGGTATTGATTTGTTATATGATTTTGGAAATTTTATTCCTGATAGGTTTAAGATAAGACCTTTTATTACAGCAGGTGTAGGAGGATTTGAATTTTTAAGTAAAAAAGATTTGTTGGATAAAAATGGCAATCGCTACTATTATTGGAGTGATGGCTCTATCAGGAATTTACCTGAAAACGACCCTAATGCAGTGAAAGCCATTCGCTTGGTAAGAGATTATTATTATGAAACAGATATTCGTGAAAGTAATTTAGATGGTTATGGCAAATATCCAGAGAGAGCATGGGCTTTTCCTGTAGGGGCAGGAGCCGTGATGAAAATTACAGATCATTTTGATTTTAAAGCGGGAATTAATTATTTCTTTACCACAACAGATTATATTGATGGTATTGCTAAAGGTGGACAGGAATTAAGAAAAGGAAATAGTAAAAAAGATAGATGGGTTTATTCTTATGTTAGTTTCCAATATGATTTATTTATTCCTAAAAAATCTTCGGAAGTTCCAGGAATGGATACATTACCCGATTCTTATTTTGAAGGCATTGATTGGATGGCAATTGATAGTGCAGATACAGATGGAGATGGCGTAAAAGATTGGTATGATAAATGTCAGGGAACTCCAAAATCTGCAAAAATTTATGCTGATGGTTGCCCCGAAGATACAGATGGAGATGGAGTACCTGATTATAAAGACGAAGAAAACCCTTCACCCAAAGGATTTGAAGTGAATATGAAAGGCATAGCACTCACCGATGAATACTGGCAAAATTGGTATAATGAATATTTTGATTCAACCGGAGATTTCCATATTAAGCAAGAATATATTGATAATGTAATGGCATTAAAAACTAAAGAAGTAAAAGAAAGTAATTCCAAAATTTACACAGTAGAATTGGCTAAATATAAGGGTGGCGTTCCATCTGATGAGATTGCATACCTGATGAGTATTGGAGATGTAAAATCAATGACACTTGAAGATGGTACAACAGTAGTATATACAGCAGGACAGTATGAAGATGTGATGTTGGCTGTAAAACGAAGAGATGAATTTAGAGAAGAAGGATTAAAAAAAGCAACAGTGGGTTATTTTAAAAATGATCAATATTATTCAATGACCGATGAAGAATTGGAAAACGAAATTAAAAAGCAGAAAAAGAAATCGGGAGAAAATATTGCAAAATCTGATATTAATGCTGGAAACAATAATACAAAAAATAACAACACTAATATTACCAAAGAAAATAATAATGCTGTATCCAATAATTTAAATAACAATACTGAAGAGTTTAAGAAAGACGAAGTGATATATCGTGTGCAATTAGGTGCATTTAGAAAACCAATTTCAAAAGAATTATTTAAAAATGTTCCGGGTGGCATTATTGAATTTAAAACAGACGATGGATTATTTAAATATGCAGGAAAGGCATTTAAAACTATGCAGGAAGCAGCAGAATTCAGAGCAAAGTTAGTATTGATGGGATATTCTGATGCCTTTGTTACAGCATATAAAAATAGAAAAAGAGTACCATTAAGTGAAGTAGGTGTTACAATGACTACTAATGAAAAAGAAAATTTAAAGGAAAATGTTGAATTTAACTCAATAGACAAAAATGCCATTGCATTTAAGATACAGCTTGGTGCGTTGAAGAAACCTGAAAACATTAAGGAATTTGAATCAAAAACACAATCATTAAAGGATGTACAAAAACAAAATACTATTTTAGGATTATATCGTTTTACCAGTGGAAACTTTAATACTTATGAGCAAGCACAAAAGTATTTAAGTGAATTGCAAACAAAAGGATTTGATGATGCATTTATCATTGCAACATTTAATAATGAACTTATTCCAGTACAAGATGCTATTGAGTTGCAAAAGATGAAATAATACAGTAAATGTAAATTACATTAAAACAAGTAAATTTCAATTTCAGTGTTGAAAAAACTTTTAATTACTTACTTTGATTAGAAGGATTTTCTTTTTCTTCTTTATTTAATTCAGGGGAAGCCATTATACGGGACATAAACCAAACTGTGCTCTTATTTTTCCAATGTTTATTAGCCCACAAAATACCAATCACTAATCCAACTAATGTAGCAGTAATAGATAGTATCCATGCCATTTTATCAGGATACATTAAATAATAAACTAATCCACCTAATAAAATACCAATAAGAAATGGAGAAAGCATGATTTTAAACCATGCTATGATTTTTGTCAAGTTATCTAATGAACTTATAAAGTATTCATCCCAATTTTTTGAAGTGTTGGACTTATTCATAATGGTTAATATTGCATCAGTTTTATGCAAATATACAAAAATAAATGCAAATTGTTAGAATACATAAAGGTTTAGATACTTTAACCGATAAAAAAAGGGCACTTAAAAGTGCCCTTTTTTATTTTCATGTTATTTCAACTTACACGAAGTTGAGCAAGAACCAGATGTTTCATTACCATTATTACACCATGTTTCAGCATCTTTCTTTTTCATTTTACCAGAAGTTGCTGAAAATGTAGCAGTGGTACCGCCACAGTTCGTTGTACATTCGCAGGTCCAGTTTTTTTTGCACGAACTCAATGTTGCTATAACAGCAACTGCACTAACAATTGAAACGACTTTTTTCATAGATTTGATTTTTTTAGTTAATGCTACAAATAAACAAAATTTGACACGCTAAAATCAATACTGCATATGTAGTATTTTAATATTGTTACAACATTCGCAGAATTTAATACAAAAAAATAAAGAAGAGAATATAAAAACTATCTCTTCAATTCTTTTGCAGATTGTTCTACTTTTTCTTCAAGTGATTTTTTGTATGCAAGTATTTTTTCAAGTATTTTATTATCACTGGAAGCGAGAATTTGAGCCGCTAATATTCCTGCATTTTGAGCACCATTGACCGCCACTGTTGCAACAGGCACGCCTGCGGGCATTTGAACAATACTTAATAAACTATCCCAACCGTCAATACTATTTCGGCTTTTAATAGGAACGCCAATAACAGGTAAAGGAGTATGCGAAGCAATCATTCCGGGTAAATGAGCCGCGCCACCTGCACCAGCAATAATCACCTTTAATCCTCTTGAATGTGCAGAATGCCCATATTCAGCCATTTTGAAAGGCGTGCGATGAGCAGATACAATATCTACTTCATACGAAATATCAAAACTATCCATAATTTTAGCGGCTTCCTGCATAATTTCCCAATCGCTTATGCTTCCCATTATGATACCTACTTGTGCAGACATATACTTCAATTAATTAGTTTCTAATACTTTAAATAGTTCATCTAATTTGGGTGTAAGGATAATTTCTGTTCTTCTGTTTTTCTTTCTGGCTTCGGGTGTTTTGGCGGGGTCTAATGGCAGATATTCACCTCTTCCTGCGGCTGTAATTCTTTTTGGGTCAATATTTCCGTTAGCTAAAATGATTTTTGCAACAGATGTAGCACGCATTACACTTAAATCCCAATTGTCCTTTATTTCACCACTTCCTTTCATAGGAATATCATCAGTATGTCCTTCAACCATAATATTAATATCAGGGTTTTGCTCTAATACTTTTGCCAAACTTTTCAATGCTTCTACGCCTTTGGGGCTCACATTTGTTTTTCCAATGTCAAACAATAAATTTTCTTCCATACTCACATATACTTTTCCATTCTTAATATTGATACTTAATCCTTTGTTTTCAAAGGCAAACAAGGCATCTTGAAGTTTTTTCTTCAGTTGGTTAGTAGCATCCTCTTTTTGTTTGAGGATATTTTCTAATTCTTTAATTCTGGCTTCTCTTTTAGTGAGTTCATCGCTTAATTTGGCTAAATCATTTTTTTGTTGTAATAATTGTTGTTCTAACAATTTTAATTCTGCTTCTTTTCTGATTAAATCTTCTTTGGTTTTTTGTAAATCACCACTTAATAAAGCATTATCTTTTTCCAGTCCCGCCTGTAATTTTTCTAATTTTGCAATGAGTTGGTCATTTAAATTACTCAATTTCTGATATTTTACATTTAATTCTCTATAACTGCTACCACGCAAGGTAGAATCTATTTTTAGCGTGTTATTTTCTTTTTCTAACACAGACATTTTCTCTTTAATATCTGCTAATTGTTTTTCACAATCCTGTTGTGCTTTTTTACAATTATCAAGGTCTGTTTGACAGGTTTTTAATTTGTTTTCAGTTTCTTCAAATACTCTATGTGGAACGCAAGAAGATATGATTCCTGCTACACCAATAATTATGATTATTTTTTTCATACTAAAAATTTTGAGCAAATTTGATGAAAAAAGAATGTTTATGCAAATGGAATATTAATTCATTAAAAATCAATATTGTTCAAAATATTTTTGTTCTAATATTTTTGATTAGCATTTTTAGTAGTTTTATTGCTATTAATTATCGCTTTTAAAAGATACTTCTCTTTTTTTGACCCTCCCCTTAATTCCCCTTCCGCCAAAGGCGGATAAGTTTATTTTAAAACAAAATGAACACTCAAAGATTAGATTTATTCCATAACTTTATGCCGAAATGAAAATATTTCAATCCAAAAATATTATTTATCTATTGTTTGCCTACTTAATTGCACAATTTATTTGGTGGGAGATATTGCTGGTGCAACTTAATTCTCAAAACATTGAAAAAGAAAAACAATTAGCCGCCCTTAATAGCACTGATATTTCTACATTTCAAAAGAAAGAACAAGTATTGAATAAACAATTATTTCTCAAGAATTTAATGATTGTAGGTGAAGGTAGTGTGTTTTTAATTTTAATCATTTATGGATTTTACAGAGTTTTGAAAGCGTATTCCAAAGAAATTGTAGTAAGCGAAAGGCAGACACATTTTTTACTTTCCTTGCCACATGAAATTAAAACGCCATTGAGCATTGTGCAACTGAATTTGCAAACCATTTTACAAAAAAATAATTTATCCGATGAGCAAAAAAAATCATTAATTACAACATCATTAAATGAACTCAAAAGATTACAAATATTAGTAGAACATCTTTTATTAACTAATAAAATTACAAAAGATAAGTATCAACTAAATATTGAAAGTTTGAACTTATCTCAACTTGTAAATGAATGGCTAATAACCTACGAATCGCAAAAAAATATTGAGAAAAAAATTCAGGATAATTTGATAATTCAAGCAGACCAATATTTAGTTTATCTTATGTTTCAAAACTTATTAAGCAATGCTGTCAAGTTTGCTGAACAAGAGATTAAAGTATATTTGTTTAGCAAGGATGAAAAGATTTTTTTAGAGATATGGAATGATGGAGATTTAATTCGTGATGATGAAAAAGATAAAATTTTTGAACTATTTTATCGCAGAAAACAAGATGAAGACAAAGGCATTAAAGGCACAGGACTTGGATTATATTTAGTTAAGCAAATATTACAATTACATCATTTTTCAATACGAGTAATGACAAAAAATAATTACAATGTCTTTCAAGTTGAGTTATAATTTTTTATTACTTATTACTTTTATTTTTTTTGCTTGTGATAATCAAACAAGTCATTCTTCATCAAAAAATAAATCACTAAAATCTTCAATTAAATACGCTAAACATTTTGGAATCATTCATCATAACAATAAAAAAATAATCTGGATAACTGAAAATTATAAAGACACTTTGTTTTATGAAATAACCAAGCCCTATTCAAAATTGGCTGTATTAGGCACTATTCCTGTATTTCAACTATCTTTATTAAACGCCATTTCAAATATAGTGGCAATTGATGATGTAAAATATTATAATCATTCAAAAATAAAAGAATTGGTTGCTGATAAAAAAATATTTCAGGTATTCCCAAATTTGCAATGGAATTATGAAGTGATATTACAAGTTCAACCGGATATCATCATTACTTACTCTCATTTAAGCGAGAATGCTCAACTTCAAAGCATCTTAAATAAATTCAGAATACAACACCTATTATATTTAGATTATTTAGAACAACATCCACTTGGAAGAGCAGAGTGGATAAAGGTTTTAGGATGTTTAATTGATAAAGATTCTCTGGCTGAAAAAATTTTTTCTGAAATAGAACAGCAATATCTTCAATTAAAGCAAATAACAGATACCTGTCAATATCGCCCGTCTGTATTTACAGAAGTGATGTATGGAGATGCCTGGTATATTGCAGGTAATCAATCTTATATTGCTCAATTGATTAAAGATGCAGGCGGACATTATGTGTTTGATTTTCATCAATATGAAAACAGCCGCCCTTATAGTTTTGAATATGTTTTGAAATATGCTCAAAATGCTGATTTTTGGCTACATACACAGCATTTTCGCTCATTACAACAAATGAAAAATAATCATCCTAAATATTCTTTATTCAAAGCATTCAAAAATAAAAATTGTTTCAACAATGATAAAATTAGAAATGAATTTGGTTTTAATGATTATTATGAATCGGGTATTTGCCAGCCGCATCTTATTCTTAAAGATTTAATACATATTTTACATCCAGATATTTTATCTAATCATACATTATTCTATTATTATCAATTATCCGAACAATGAAATTTTTAAGCAATACTTATTTTTTATTGATTGCCTTACTTGTATTTGCTTTCATTGATTTAGTATCAGGCAGTATAAATATTTTTGATTCTAACACAGATGTTTCTACATTGATTTTAGAATTAAGATTACCTCGTGTGCTTACTGGTTTTGCAACGGGTGGTGCTTTGTCTTTATGTGGATTAATTTTACAAATCATTTTTCGGAATCCATTAGCAGGTCCTTATGTATTAGGTATTAGTGGTGCTGCCTCATTATTTGCGGCTATTGGTATAATGAGCAGTGGATTGTTGTCTGGTATTTTTTATCAATTAGGCATTGGTGTTTTTTCTATACTGGGTGCTTTAGTTGGCATTGTGATTATTTTAATTGCATTACAAATTACTTCTCATACTACCATCATATTATTGATAGGCATATTGCTTTCACAACTTTATTCAGCCATACAAAGCATTTTAAGTTACATTAGTAGTGAACATTCTTTGAAAATATATGTAATATGGACAATGGGAAGCATACAAAATACAGATTTATGGCAAAGCATTATTTTGTTGATAATTAGTATAGCAGGATTAATTTTGATATTGCCCTTTACTCGTTCGCTAATGGGCTACATTACAGGAGATGTAAATGCTCAAATACTGGGTATTAATATCAATAGAATGAAAAAACAACTTGTTTTAATGGTAGCAATTATTGTGGGCATATTTACTGCTTATTGCGGACCTATTGCATTGGTGGGGATGAGCATACCTGTATTGGTAAGGATTTTACACAAAAGTGCTTCTGTTTATCAATGGATAATTCATACTTTTTTATTAGGCGGATTATCTGTGATACTGACAGATGTTATTAATCAAATATTTTTTAATGGTTCATTGCCATTGAATGTTTTGATTTCAATATGGGGAGTGCCTTTAATGATTTGGATTTTGATTAAACAAATAAAATGGGTGTTCATTTAGTTGTTCATAAATTATAGATTTTTTAACATATTTAGTTCAATAAATTTTATCTATATTTGCATCAATAAAATTTAAAGCCATGAAAAAATTATTAATGATTGTAACCATCAGCGGTTTCATTGCAGGAACCAACTTCGCTGCCACAAGCCCAAAATGTGGTGATGACAAAGACAAAAAATGCAACAAAGAATGTTGCAAAAAAGGGGCAAAAGAAGGTAAAGAATGCTGCAAAAAGAATGCAGACAAAAAAGAATGCTCTACCGCAAATGGAGAGAAAAAAGCTTGCTGCAAAAAAGGTGAAAAACACGAAGAACCCCAAAACAATACTCAACCTACAAAATAAGCAACATTCTTAAAATCAAAAAAATCAAATAAAAAATGGCTTTCTGTATAGAAAGCCATTTTTTTTTACATTTTAGTTTGAATTGGAATTTTTGGAAAATATTGGTTTTACATTACAGAAATTCCTTCAAGTTGCGGACCAGCAGCAATCATTTCATCTGTTGCAAGGTCTTGATACTCTTTAAAGTTATCAATAAATTTTTTAGCTAATTCAAAAGCTGCTTTATCATATTCCTCTGACTTTTCCCATGAAGCACGAGGATTCAGAACATTGTAAGGAATTTGTCTGCATTGTTTTGGAAATTCTAAATTAAAAAACGGAATTTTTTCGTATTCAACATTATCTAATTCATTATTCAACGCAGCGTGAATCATTTCACGGGTATAAGACAAGTTGATTCTTTTACTTTTTTTAGCCCCACCTGCAATCCAACCTGTGTTTATTAACCAAACATTAATTTTTTGATTTTTAAGTTTTTCACCAAATAATTTAGCATATTGAGCAGGATGAAGTGGTAAAAACGCTTTTCCAAAACAAGCAGAGAAAGTAGCCGTAGGTTCTGTAACGCCCATTTCTGTTCCTGCAACTTTTGCAGTATATCCTGAAATAAAATAATACATCGCCTGGTTAATGTTTAAGCGTGAAATAGGTGGAAATACGCCGTAAGCATCACAAGTTAAGAAGAAAATATTTTTAGGAGCATCCCAAATTGGAGGAATTAAAGCATTATCAATGTAATAGAATGGATAACTTACACGAGTATTTTCTGTTACAGAAATATCATCATAATTTACGGTAGATGTATTAGGATAAAATCTTGTGTTTTCAAGTAAAGAGCCAAAGCGAATAGCATTAAAAATTTGAGGTTCTTTTTCTTTTGATAAATTGACACACTTGGCATAACAACCACCTTCAAAATTAAATACTTTATCATTGCTCCAACCGTGTTCATCATCGCCTATTAATTTTCTTTCTGGGTCGGATGATAAAGTGGTTTTTCCAGTGCCTGAAAGTCCAAAGAAAATAGCAGTATCATTATTTTTTCCTACATTAGCAGAGCAGTGCATTGAAAGCACTTTCTTTTCGTGAGGCAGAATATAATTAAGAATAGTGAAAACAGATTTTTTAATTTCTCCAGTATAAGCAGAACCACCGATGAGAATAATTTTTTTAGTAAAATTGATGATGGTAAAATTATGTTGTCTGGTGCCATCTTCCTGTGCATTGGCTTTAAATCCTGGCGCATTGATAATGAGCCAATCATGTGAGAAGTTTTTAATTTCATCTATTGTAGGTCTTAAAAATAAATTGTACGCAAATAAATTAGCCCAAGGTGTTTCTGTAACTACTCTTAAATTTAATCTATACTCAGGATGAGCGCAAGCATAAGCATCTCTTATAAATACATCTTTACCTTCCAGATATCTTAATACCTTTTGATGAAGTGCATCAAATTTTTGGCTATCAAAGGGATGATTAACATCTCCCCACCACACTGTATTTTCAGTGATGCTATCTTTTACTACAAATTTATCTTTTGGAGAACGACCTGTAAATTCGCCCGTATCAACCATCAACGCACCTGTATCAGTGAGAACGCCTTGCTTTCTAATAAGAGTTTCTGTAACCAATTGAGGAACATCAAAATTCCAATAAACATTATTACATTTTGATAATCCTAATTCATTGATAACATTATCATTTGAACGAAAACCTATTTGCTGTGCCATTTCTTTAAAATTTTCGCAAATATGCAGAAAATATTATTGTTGGGCAAAATGATTATTAATTTTAGATTGAAATTTAGATTTCATCTAAAATAGCAGAAAAATACAGAGAATCTATTAAAAAAACATTATTTTGAACAAAAAATCTTTGTAGCCCCCCTACTCTACACCTCTTCTATGCACACAATTTTTATCTTATTGAAAATCAATAACATATAAACGGTGCTGTTTTTTATTAAACCACAAAGACCACAAAGTTTTAACAAAGTAAATAATCTTTGTGTTTCTTCGTGTTCCCAATCCCCAACTGCGTTGGGGAGGGATTGTGTTCTCTGTGGTTTAAATATTAAAATCTCTCCCCAACATAGTTGGGGATCAATAAAATCAAGGCATGTGCAATTTTCAAAGATGTGTGCATAGAAGAGACTCTACACAATTTAATTTTTTACCTTAATATATACAAGCGATGAGCGTCTAACTTTAAAAAGATAAACAACAAAATTGTAAATTCCCACAATGATGAACCTCCATAACTAAAAAATGGCAACGGAATACCTATAACAGGTAATACCCCAATTGTCATTCCCACATTAATTACTAAATGAAAAAAGAAAATAGATGCTACACCATAACCATATATTCTTGAAAATTCTGACCTTTGTCTTTCTGCTAAATTGATAATTCTAATAATCAAAAAAGCAAACAATAACAAAACAATTGTACTACCTACAAATCCCCATTCTTCGCCTACTGTACAAAATATAAAATCTGTATCTTGTTCAGGCACAAAATTGTACTTTGTTTGTGTGCCTTTCAAATAACCTTTGCCCCACCATCCACCTGAACCAATGGCAATTTTGGATTGATGCACATTGTATCCTTCTTTCTTCAAATTAATTTCACCTCTGCCTAATAAAACATCTATTCTTCCTCTTTGATGTGGCTGTAATTTTGAATAAAAGAAATTACTTGAAAATACAAACAATGTAGCAAGTGCAATGTATGCTAACTTCGTAAAAAAAATTTTCCAGTTATGTTTTCCAAAATAAAACCATAAAACAAAAAAGATAGCAAAACCAATATAAAAGTATTGTTGCGGAATAAGTAATGCCGAAATAAATAATAATACTGCCATAAATCCAATGATGATATAATTTACAGATAATCCTTCTCTAAATAAAGTTACAATAAATGCCGAAAATGTAATAGCTAAACCCGTTTCATTTTGTAAAGCCAGAATAATCAATGCAGGCACGCCAATAATTATAAATGTAACAAAGGTGTTTTTGTACATTTGAAAATAATCAAATAATGTTTTATACCTTTTAGTGGAAATAACTGATAAATTCTGATTAGATAAAAATTTTGCCAGTGCCAAATTAGTAGCAAACTTCATAAACTCTGCGGGCTGAATACCAAAATCGCCTAATCTAAACCATGATTTACTTCCTTTAATTTCTTTTCCTAAAAAAGGCACTGCCAGATTGAGAACTAAAAAGAATATATAAAACCCATAAGCAAATACGGTATAAAATTCAGCATCTATAATCAATATCATTATAGCAATTACAAATGCAGTAATTATCCAAATCATTTGCTTACCATATTTTTGAGAAATGTCAAATATGCTTTGATGTTGTTCATCATATACAGCAGCATAAATATTCAGCCAACCCATAATCACTAATATCGCATAAATGATGACTGTTATCCAATCAATGTTCTCAAAATATTTATTATGCTCCTTTCTCATCTATTGGATTTTTTTCTTTTTTTATTTTGCGATGCTTTTTTCTTTTTATCGGGCATTCCACTTTTTATATAATCAAGATTGGCTTTAATTAAATTTGCTTCTGCCATTCTTTTTTCTAAATCAGGACGGGTTATTTTTCTTTTCAGATATTTTTCAATCATTAACGAGGCAATAGGTGCTGCCCACACACCTCCAAATCCAGAATTTTCAACAATTACAGAGATAGCAATTTTAGGATTTTCTTTTGGAGCAAAGGCGAAAAATAATGCGTGGTCTTTTCCGTGCGGATTTTCTGCAGTGCCTGTCTTACCGCATATTTTAATGTCTTTTATTTTAGCCAATGTAGCTGTGCCTGCTTCTACCACTTTTTCCATACCATTAATCACTCTTTCATAATATTCTTTTTCTGTAACATAAGCATAATGCTTAATTTTAAAATTACTATCTAAATACATTTCTTTTCCAATCCCCTTAATAATATGCGGTGTGTAAAAATATCCTCTGTTAGCAATGATGCACATAATATTGGCTAATTGAATAGGCACGGCTGTAAGCTCTGCCTGTCCTATTCCTAATGAAATGACAGTGCTTGCAAACCATCTGTTTTTTCCAAATACTTTATCATAATATTTTATAGAAGGCACATTGCCCGGTTTTTCAAATGGAATATCATAATTCAATTTTCTGCCAATGCCAAAACTCATTACCGCGTCTCTCCAATGCTGATAAGCATTTTGAAAATTTCCCCACATTTTATAATTCTCAACAATACTTTTGAACACATAAGAATAATAAGAATTGCAAGAATACTGAATAGACATTTCCAAATTAGCTGTTGGATGCGGATGGCACTTTGGATGCCCGCCCATTGGTGGATAACCTCTTGCACAAGGATAAACTGTATTCGGAAATAGCACGCCATCTTTTTGCCCAATCAAAGCGTCTATTAACTTAAATGTAGAGCCGGGTGGATACATTGCTTGTGTAGCTCTATTAAACAAAGGCACATTGATAGTATCTGCCAATAAGCGAGCAAAATTTTTATTTCTCTCTTTTCCACCTACCAATAAATTCGGATCATAAGTTGGACTGGATACTAAACATAAAATTTCTCCTGTAGATGGTTCTATTGCCACAATACTGCCCTTTTTGTTTTGCATCAAATACTCTCCATATTCTTGCAATTCAGCATCTATTGATGAATATAACGGCAATCCGGGAACAGCAAGTGTATCATATTTTCCATCCATAAATCTTCCTACTTCTCTGTTATGCACATCTTTGATAATAATTCGCTTTCCTTTTTTTCCTCTCAAATATTTTTCATAACTATATTCAATACCACTTACACCAATATAATCACCTTCTTTGTAATAAGGATCTTTTTCTGCTTTGGTTTTGCTGACTTCACCAATGTATCCTAATGCATGAGCGGCAATAGGTTTGGGATATTTACGAATAGAACGAACCTGTACATAAAATCCTTTTAATCTGTACATCTTTTCCTGCAATGCCGCGTATGTCTTTACTGATAATTGTTTTTCAAAAATGCCTTGCTTTCTTGGAGAATTAGGCGGAAGAGATAATTTAGTCATCCGTTTAATAAATTCTTCTTTTGAAATTTCAAGTATTTCACACAAAGCCATTGTATCGCAGCCCTTTGCGTCTTTGGGCACTACCATCAAATCATAAGATGGTTCATTCATTACTAATAATTTTCCATTTCTGTCATAAATATAACCTCTTGGTGGATATTCATCTAAAAATTCAAAAGCATTGATTTGAGCATATACTTTATACTCATCTGCAATAATTTGTAAATAAAACAAACGAACAATGTATAATAAAACAACTAATACTATAAATCCAATAATATAATACCTTCTCTCTGCTAATCTTATTTTTTCATTTCTATTCATTTTCTTTCAGGACGGAAAAAAATTAAATGAAAAATATATGCTAATGCAGTTGAAACCAAAGTGCTTAAAATGCTTCTGATTAAAATATTTCCAATGTATTTGAAATTAAATACTTCTAATGTAAATAATAAAAATTGATGGATAAAAATCATTGGTATAATATACTTCAAAAACCAATCTCTGCCCATTTCTCTCATTACAGGTATTTGATTTTCTTCATATCGTTCTGATGGTTCTATAATTTTTAACCAATAATATCTCAAATAACCAATCACCACTAATGAAGCAATATGAATACCACCTGTATGATAAAATATATCCATTATCCAACCTACTAAAAAACTAATAAGTAATACATAATATCTATTCAAAAATACTGGCAAAGTTAAAATAATTGCAGAATAAAAAAATGGAGTAATATATTCTGTCAGATAAATTTTTGGAAAAACTACTATCTGAAAAAATATCAGAAAAATCAGGAACAAAATGTATTTGAATACAAGATTAAGCATGCGAAAAATTATTTTATGTCAAAAGATTTTTCTTGTAATGAATCTAACTCTTTTTTGTAAATATGTTTAACCACAAAAACATGTTGAATAGAACTAAAATCAGTAAATATTTTTACCTGCACTGTATAGAATGGATTTTTTTGTTTTCTCTCAAAACTCTCTACAATTCCTACTGGAATCATCATAGGAAAAATATGCGAAAAATGCGATGTATACACTGTATCTCCTTTTTTAATTTTTGCATGCAATGGTACATCGTTCATCTGTAAAAAATATCTGCTTGTTCCATCCCAGGATAATGGACCACAAGAACCATCTTTCAACATACAATTCACCAAAAAATCTTTATGTAATAAAGTTATTACAGTAGAATAATGTTCTGAAACATCTTTAATGCTACCTACAATACCATTGCTGGTGATCACTGCCATATCTCTTTCAATACCATTAATTTTTCCAACATTTAAAGTAATATAATTTTTTTGGTTATTAAAGGTGCTATTGATAACCTGTGCATGTATAAAAGAATACTCCTGATGAATAGATGTGTCTTTTTTCAAATACTCTGTTGATGAAATAATCTGATATGCAAATAAACTTTTATTTAAGAGTTGTAAATTCAATGTGGCTAATTTTTCATTTTCTTCTTTAAGATGAAAATATTGATAAACAGCATTTTGTTTTTCATACCACTTTCCCGCCAATTCATTTGAAAAATTGAATAAGACAGATGATGAATATGTATTATTCAAATAAATAAAATATACTGCAATGCATTCTAAAAGTATAAAACTTATTCCGTAAAGATGATTGAATATAAAGGATAATAACGACCTCACACTTTTTTAAATCATTATTGCATAATGAATTTATACTTGCGATGATTTTTAAGGGCAATATTAGTACCTCTTGCTACTGCTCTCAATGGGTCTTCACATACATGCACAGTCAATTTAGTTTTAAGAGAAATTCTTTTGTCTAATCCACGCAATAATGAGCCACCACCCGCCATATAAATACCTTTTTGATAAATATCCGCAGCCAACTCAGGCGGTGCCATTTCAAGAGCAGTTACAATTGCTTCTTCAATCTTTGAAATAGATTTTTCTAAACAATGTGCTATTTCACTATAATTGACATATACTTCTTTAGGCAAGCCACTCATAATATCTCTACCTCTTACAGGGAAATCAGGTGGCGGATTGTCTAATTCTACTGTTGCAGCACCTACTTCAATTTTTAATCTTTCCGCTGAACGCTCCCCTATTTGTAAATTATGCTGTTTGCGTACAAATTCTTCTATATCTGCATTGAACTCATCACCAGCAATGCGAATGGACTTATCACAAACTATTCCCCCTAATGAAATGACCGCAATTTCTGTAGTTCCACCCCCAATATCAATAATCATATTGCCTTCGGGAGCTTCTACATCAATACCCATTCCTAATGCGGCAGCCATCGGCTCATGAATCATATATACCTCTTTTGCACCCGAATGCTCGGCACTATCTCGCACAGCCCTTTTCTCTACTTCTGTAATGCCCGATGGAATACAAACCATCATTTTAAGCGATGGTGCAAACAATCCTCTATTAGGATTAATCATTTTAATCATGCCTTTTATCATTTCCTCTGCTGCTTGAAAATCTGCAATTACACCATCTTTTAATGGACGAATAGTTTCAATATGCTTATGTTCCTTACCATGCATCATTTGAGCAGCTTTTCCAACGGCAATTACTTTGCCTGTGGTCTTATCAATAGCCACAATACTTGGCTCATCTACTACAATTTTATCATTGTGATAAATGATAGTATTGGCAGTACCTAAATCTATTGCTATTTCCTGTGTTAAAAATGATCCAAACATCTACTTTAAATTTCCCACAAAATTACGCACAAAATAAAGGCATAAATAAAAAAAATTACAAAAATTTATGCACATTAAATTGTTAGTTACATTCTAGTTCATTCATCTACAATAAATTTGGTGGTTTCTTTTTTAAAGACATATTAGTGAAAATTCGTGCCATTCGTGGCTAAAAATCAATCAATATAAAATAATACCCAACTTGCTTTTCTTTCCACATCATTTTTTATTCTTACATTCGCACCAAAAAAATAATTTATGAGCACTACCACCTCATTGATTACCCCAATGGTTGATTTGAAAAACCAATACTTAAAAATCAAATCTGAAATAGACGCCGCTATACAGGAAGTAATTGATAGCACAGCATTTATCAATGGTCCCGCAGTTAAGACATTTCAATCTAATTTAGAAAAATATCTGAATGTAAAACATGTTATCCCCTGTGCTAATGGAACAGATGCTTTGCAAATTGCTATGATGGCACTCGGATTAAAACCCGGTGATGAAGTTATTACCGCCGATTTTACCTATGTTGCTACCGCAGAAGTAATTGGCTTACTTGGTTTGAAGCCCGTTCTCGTAGATGTTTATCCCGATACTTTTGACATCAACATAGAAGCCATAGAAAAAAATATTACCTCAAAAACCAGAGCCATTGTTCCTGTACATTTGTTTGGACAATCTGCCAATATGGAAGCATTACTTGATTTAGCCAAAAAATATAATTTATACATTATTGAAGATAATGCGCAAGCCATTGGTGCAGATTATGTTTTCAGTAATGGAACAAAACAAAAAACAGGGACTATTGGTCATATTGGTTGCACATCATTCTTTCCATCAAAAAATTTAGGTTGCTTTGGAGATGGTGGTGCTATTATGACTAATGATGATGAACTGGCAAAAAAATGCAGAATGATTGCCTCTCACGGACAAAGTCAACAATATGTACATGATGTGCTTGGTGTTAATTCCCGTTTGGATTCCATTCAGGCCGCTATACTGAATGTCAAATTAAAATATTTAAACGAATACATTTCCAATCGCCAAAAAGCAGCAGCATTCTATGATAAAGCATTTTCTAATCATCCTGAAATTATTGTACCCAAAAGAAAATCCAACTCTACTCATGTTTTTCATCAATATACTATTCAAGTAAAAAATGGGAAAAGAGATAATCTTCGTCAATACCTTAATGAAAATGGCGTTCCTTCAATGATTTATTATCCTATTCCATTGCATTTACAAAAAGCATATCAAGATCCAAGATATAAACAAGGTGATTTTCCCGTAACTGAACAATTATGTGCCAGTGTATTATCTTTGCCTATGCATACAGAATTAAACGAAAATATTTTACAACAAATCACTTCTACTTTACTTAACTTCTTTAAATAAAACATATTAGCATGAGTAAAAAAATTGCAGTTATTGGCACTGGATATGTAGGACTTGTTACGGGCACCTGCCTTGCAGAATCAGGTAATCAGGTTTTGTGTGTGGATATTGATAAAGAGAAAGTAGATAAAATGAAACAGGGCATTGTGCCTATTTATGAGCCCCATTTAGATAATCTATTTCATAGAAATATTAAAGCAGGAAGGTTAAACTTTACTACACAATTAAATGAAGCGGTTCAATTTGCTGAAATTATTTTTCTCGCCTTACCTACCCCACCCGGTGAAGATGGAAGTGCCGATTTATCTTATGTTTTAAATGTATCATCTCAAATTGCTGATTTAGTAAATGATTACAAAATTGTTATAACCAAAAGCACAGTACCTGTTGGAACAGCAGATAAAATCAAAAAAATATTTGCAGAAAAAAATAAATCCTTCGTAGACATTGTTTCCAATCCTGAATTTTTGAGAGAAGGTTTTGCAGTAGATGATTTTATGAAACCCGATAGAATAGTAATCGGAACAAAAAGTGAAAAAGCCAAAAAGATTTTAACTGAACTTTACAAACCCTTTGTAAGACAAGGCAATCCAATAATATTTATGGATGAAAAATCTTCTGAACTTACCAAATATGCTGCCAATGCATTTTTAGCCCTTAAAATTTCTTTTATGAATGAAATGGCTAACCTTTGCGAAAAAACAGGAGCAGATATAGACATGATTCGTTTAGGCATTGGTAGCGATGAACGCATTGGTAAAAGATTTTTATTTGCAGGCATAGGTTATGGCGGCAGTTGTTTTCCAAAAGATGTTTTAGCACTCTCACACACAGCATCAGAGTATCATTATGATTTCAAAATTTTGAATGCTGTAATGCAAGTGAATCAAACACAAAAACAGGTAATCGTTCAAAAAATCAAAAAATATTTCAACAATCAATTGAAAGATAAAAAAATTGCTATTTGGGGATTAGCATTTAAACCCGATACCGATGATGTGAGAGAAGCACCTGCTATTACAATTATTCAGTTACTATTAAATGAAGGTGCAAAAATTTCTGCCTACGACCCCGAAGCTATGAATAATTTTAAAAAGATATTTGATGATACAAAAGTTCAATATACCAACGACCCCTATCAAGCCCTTGAAAATGCTGATGCACTTGTTATTTGTACTGAATGGCAATTATTCCGTAATCCCGACTTTGAAAAAATGCAACAATTAATGAAAAGCAAAAATATTTTTGATGGAAGAAATATTTATGATTTAAACCAAATGGAAGAACTTCCCTTTCACTATGAATCAATAGGTAGAAGAAGTATTCATTGAAATCATTATTGCCCAAGAAAAAATCTCACCCCTGTCCCCTCTTCTTAAATCTAATCCAAATACGGTCACTTAATTTTTATTTTAAAACAAAAAAGCCCTTGTATAAACAAGGGCTTTTCAATTTTTAATTTCTGATTGTTCCAGTATTTCACTCTTTTGGTTTTACTTCACCTTTAATTTTCAATTTCATTACAGGGTATTTAGCATTAGAAGTAACGGTGATGTTTTTCTCAAATCTACCTATTCTTTTAGTGTCATATTTTACTTTGATGCTACCAGTTTTTCCTGGCAGAATAGGTTCTTGTGGCCAACCTGGCTTGCCATCAATAGTAGTAGCAGTACAGCCACATTCTCCTTGAACATTAGTAATTGTCAATGGTGATTTACCTACATTTTTAAATTTGAATTCTCTTATTCCATCAGAATCATAAGAAATTACCCCATAATCAACAACTTCAGATTCAAATTTAATATCAGGAGCATTTGGATCTGTTGATGGAACAACACTTTCCTGTGCTTTCAATGATGTAATCCAAGTTAAACTTCCTACTACTATCATTAATGCTAATGTTCTCATAGTTTTAAATTTTTATTTTTTAATGTATATGCTACGAATACACTGATAATTCTTAATTAGCTTTCGGTGCTCCTTCTTGTTTATTTTGTGGAAATGCTTCTTCAACAGGTTTTGCCTCTACTGTACCTTTGATTTGCAAAGTCATCACACCACTTTTAGCATTTGAATTTACAGTTACACTTTTTACAAAAGGTCCTACTCTATTGGTATCGTATTTTACTTTAATTACACCAGATTTTCCTGGCAAAATAGGTTCTTTTGGGCATTGAGGTACAGTACATCCACAACTTCCCATACAGTTTGTAATAACTAATGGCTCTTTTCCAGTATTTGTAAATTTAAATTCACATTCTCCGTTTCCTCCTTGTGGAATAGTTCCAAAGTCGTGCACTGTTTTGTCAAACTTAATATCTGCTAAACTTGTGGCTTGTTCAGCATTTGTGTTATTTGCTGTTTTTGCATCTTGAGCATGCACTAATGTGCTCATGATTAAGCTTCCTGTAATTGTTACAATGTAGGCAATTCTTTTCATAGTTTTAAATTTTGCTTACAAATGTACAGACAAAAATTGTTCCATACAACCATCATTCACTAATCTTTTAGTATTTTTGCGAAAATTAACACGATAAAAAATATGAAAGAAATGGAACTACCAAAAAAATATGACCCATCAAACACTGAAAATAAGTGGTATCAATATTGGACAAATAAAGGTTATTTCTATTCTCAACCTGATAAAAATAAAAAACCTTACACAATCGTCATTCCTCCTCCTAATGTTACAGGCGTATTGCACATGGGGCATATGCTTAATAATACTATTCAAGATGTATTGATTCGTCGTGCAAGAATGCTTGGATACAATGCTTGCTGGGTGCCTGGTACAGATCACGCCAGCATAGCAACAGAAGCAAAAGTAGTAAAAATGCTCGCAGAGAAAGGGATTAAGAAATCATCATTAACGCGTGAAGAATTTTTGAAATATGCCTGGGAATGGAAAGAAAAATATGGTGGAATTATTCTTGAACAACTAAAAAAATTAGGTGCTTCCTGTGATTGGAAAAGAACTACTTTCACAATGGATGAACATTATAGTGAAGCCGTTATCAATGCATTCATTGATTTGTATAATAAAGGTTTTATTTATCGTGGATACAGAATGATTAATTGGGATCCCGTTGGCTTAACAGCATTAAGTGATGAAGAAGTTATTTACAAAGAAACTAATAGCCAGTTAGTTTATGTGAAATATTATTTAGAAGACCATTCTTCCTATATTACCATTGCTACTACTCGCCCTGAAACTATAATGGCAGATGTGGCTGTGTGTGTGCATCCTGATGATGAAAGATACAAACATTTAATTGGCAAAAAAGTTATTGTTCCTATTGTAAATCGTCCTGTGCCTGTTATTGCAGACACTTATATTGATATGACTTTTGGAACAGGGGCACTCAAAGTAACACCAGCTCATGATATTGCTGATTATGAATTAGGCATTAAACATCAACGTCCCATCATTATAGGATTAACACTTGACGGAAAAATTAGTAAGGATATTATTACAAATGACAATGAAAAAAATGCTGAAAAGTATATTGGTTTGGATAGATTTGAATGTAGAAAAATAATCATTAAGGATTTACAAGATGCTGGATTAATTGAGAAAATTGAAGTCCTCAAAAACAAAGTCGGACACAGTGAAAGAACCGATGCAGTAATAGAACCTTATTTGAGTTATCAATGGTTTGTAAAAATGAAAGAAATTAGTAAAAAAGCATTAGATGCTGTTTTGAATAAAGAAATAAATTTAATTCCTGATAAATTTATCAATACTTACAAACATTGGATGGAAAATGTAAAAGATTGGTGTATCAGTCGTCAATTGTGGTGGGGACATCGCATACCCGCATGGTATAATGAAAATGGAGATATTGCCGTATGCAAAACAAAAGATGAAGCCATTGAAATATTTAAGAAGAAAAATCAAAGCACTAATGGAATCAGACAAGATGAAGATGTGCTGGATACATGGTTTTCATCATGGTTATGGCCTATTGCTGTATTTGATTACAAAGTAGTAGGAGATGATAATTACAAAACACCAAACGAAGATTTTCAATATTATTATCCTACCAATGATTTAGTTACTGCCCCGGAAATTCTTTTCTTCTGGGTGGCAAGAATGATTATTGCTGGATATTTTTGGACTAACAAAAAACCCTTTGAAAATGTATATCTAACAGGCATTGTGAGAGATAAGTTAGGAAGAAAAATGAGTAAAAGTTTAGGTAATAGTCCAGACCCATTAGATTTAATTGCAAAATACGGAGCCGATGCAGTAAGAGTGGGAATGCTATTTAGCTCACCGGCAGGAAACGATTTGCTTTTTGATGAAGAATATTGCGTGCAGGGTAGAAATTTTGCTAATAAAATATGGAATGCTTTTCGCTTGATACATCAATTACAACAAAGAAGTGATAATAATGCTCATATTCATACATATCAACAAGAAGCCATTGAATTGTTTGAAAATTATTTTTACAAGCAATTAGAATATATCAATGAATGTTTTACAAAATTCAGATTAAATGACGCATTGATGAGTACTTACAAATTAATTTGGGATGATTTCTGTTCCTGGTATTTAGAAGCCATAAAGCCAACGGATATTAATGAGCCCATTCATTCTTCAATTATTCAAAAAACACAGGAATTATTTGAAAATTGCCTGAAAATACTGCACCCTTGGATGCCTTTCATCACCGAAGAAATATGGCACTTAATTAAGGAAAGAAAAGAAAATGATGATATAATTATAGCACCATGGCCTGAAAAGAAAATTTACAACAATGATACATTAAAACAATATGAAGAATTAAAAGCAATAGTAACTCAAATAAGAGAATTACGAACAAGATTACAAATTTCACCAAAAGAAAAATTAAATTGGAAAGAAAAGCAAGTTGAGCAATTTGATAAATGGATTGAGAAATTATCTAATCTTAATGAAAAAATTATTACAACAGATACAGATGGAAAAGCAATTATTACTGCCAATAGAAATTTATTTATAGAAATAAATGAAAAATTAAGTGAGCGGGATATTGTTGGTGAAGTAAAAAAATTAGAAGATGAACTTAATTATTTACAAGGATTTTTAGAATCAGTAAGAAAAAAATTATCTAATGAAAAATTTGTTCAAAATGCTAAACCTGAATTAGTAGAAAGAGAAAGACAAAAAGAAAAAGACGCTATTAGCAAAATTCAAAGTATTCAAGAAGAGTTAGAGAAATTAAAAGCAAAAATATGAGAATACTTATAATTATATTTTATACTATATTGGGATTGATAATTTTTAGTTTCACTTTAATAGAAAAACTTGAATATATTTCGGCAACCTATAAGGAAAAAATTATTGAAAATAAAAAAATAATTGTTGTTGAAGGCGAAACATATTTTAGATACAAAGATTATCTACTCGTAACCAATATTTTAAAACCTATCAAGTCATTTACAAGAGTAAACTTTTATGGTGATATAGAAGTTTATGATTTTGAAAAAAACACTGTATTTATTGAGAAAAGCAATTATACTTCCAGTCAACAAAGTTATTTGTGGTATTTTCTAACCAATAATTATTCCGATATGGGATTAGCAAAATCAGGTTATTCATTGAAAGATACCAAAATGGAAGACAATGCTCTGGTTAATTATTGGATACCAAAAATTAATAATGGTATAAAACACATACTAATTGCATTCAATAAAAAACAACTACCCATTTATCAAGAAATCATAAGTAGTAAAAATGAAGTTAAAGGAAAAATTTATTTTATG
The DNA here is from genome assembly GCA_040758575.1 of Bacteroidota bacterium. Taxonomy (GTDB): domain Bacteria; phylum Bacteroidota; class Bacteroidia; order B-17B0; family Aurantibacillaceae; genus BPGX01. Next base: position 74,015 of record JBFLVH010000010.1, read on the forward strand.
AACTATCACCAATTATTAAGTAATGTTGTTATTCCAACCAAAATTGTTGACATTTACTTTAAATCAAAAAAAGATTCTGTCATTTCAATTAAAGAGTATTCCAATTTCAAATTAAATCAACAAGTCAATCCTGAATATTTTAATTTCAAAATACCAGCAAATGCCCAGCTTATCAGTAAGTAACATTATAGTATTTTTTATTTTATTAACTTTTGATATTTCCTATTCCCAGCAATCTGATTTAGAACTAATAGAATCCAAAAATATTGTTATCAAAGAATTTGAGACAACAAGAAAGGTTACTTATTTATTTAAGGATAATAACTGGATAATAAAATACAACCCCGTATCGGTGTTATTTGGTGGATTATTATATGTTTACCAAAAATATATTTCTATACAAATCGCTGCAAATTGTCCTTATGAAGTCAGTTGCAGTGCTTTTTCCAAACAATGTATTCAAAGATATGGATTACTTTATGGAATACCTTTAACAGCAGACAGATTAACACGATGCACCAGATTAGCATCTTTTGACCTGATAAGAGGTGTAGAATACAATTCAAGAACCAATAAAATATATGACCCACCTGAACAATATAATTTATTTCAAAAATAAATAAAATATATTTTTTCTATTATCATATTTTTTGTTTCTAATCTCTATTATGCTCAATCAAATTTAGTTAATGATTATAATTTTATTTATCATTTGATAACAAATAATAGAATAAATCATTCCTTATATTATCTTAATCACCTAAACCCTGATATTGCCGAAGATAGTATCAATTTTCTGAAAGGTTATACTTACTATTTATTTAAAAAACCTGATAGTAGTGCATTTTTCTTTTCAAAGGTTCAAAACAATCATTTACAGACAAAATCACAAATTTTAGCATCATTGAATTATGCTTATGCTAATGAATTAAGCCAATCTATTCAATACGCTCATCTTATTCCATCCGATACAATCAATTCAGAAACTCTTATAATTAAAAAATTTTTATTAGCAGGTAATTATCTACTTCAAAACCAATTTGATTCCTCTAATTATTATTTGAAGAGTGTAAATCCTATCATAAATTACAAATATCAAAATGTATATACGAACATGAATTTACTTTTTGAAAAGCAAAAGAAATTTAAACTAAAATCTCCTTTCCTGGGAATGTTAATGTCTGCTTTTGTACCAGGTTCAGGGAAATTATATGCAGGAAGAAAGGGAGAAGCAATGAGTATGTTTGTTGCTAACATTATTTTTGCTGGTTTTACGCTGGAAGCATACTATCGTTCACATTCTTTTAAATCGCCTACCCTTATTGTTTTTGGTTCTTTATTTACTTTTTTTTATACAGGTAATATCATAGGAAGTTATCATGCAGTTAAAAGACAAAATCTTTCAAGACAAAAACAAATCAAAAATGAAATACTCGCTACAATGCATTCTGCTACTTCTAATATCCTTGACTAATTATTGGGGACAAAAAGATAGTGCTTTATTTTCTAAAATTGATGCATACTTAAAAGAAAAAAACTGGTTGGCACTTGGTTTATTGTATGAACAACTATCTTATTCAACTGATTCCATTGATTTATCGGATAAATATAAATGTATATCAGCAGAATTCTTTAAGCAAGCAAAAGATTACAACACATCTATTAATCTCCTAAAAAGTATTTACCTTTACAGATATAATGACTCTTTGAAATTTTATATAAAATATCAAATTGCACTTAATTATTATTTATCTGATGACTTGATTTCTGCTAAATCAGAAATAATCTCACTACATTATTTATTAAGCGATTCTACATATATTTATCGTTCATATCCATTATTTTCTTTGATATTAAACGAGTTATATGAGTGGGAAAAGGCAAAACAAATACTCATAAGTTATAATAATTTTAAATACAAAAATGATACATTAACACTAAAAAATATCAATAACTTCATTGATTCACTCTACAATAAGAACCATTTGCCAAAAATAAAAAGCATTGATAAAGCAATTGCATTATCCACTTTTTTCCCAGGATTAGGTCAAATGTACTCAAAAAATTATTCAGAAGGGATAATTACTATGATGTCACACATTTTTATTATTGGATTAAGTACTTTAGGAATCTACTATCAATACTATTTCACATCTATAATTGCTGGTAGTTCATTATTTGCAAAGTTTTACAACGGAAATTTAAAAAGAGCAGAATTTTCTGTAAAAAAATACAACTATATGTCATCAAAAAATTTTAATCAAAATTTAAAGAACCTTATCATTAATGAATACTATAAAAAATAAAAGGGGGCTATTGCCCCCTTTATAATGAAAAATTGAGAGTGATTAATCCATCCAAACAATGTATTTGTCATTATTTTTATACTTCAAATAAAAATCTTTATCAAACACTGCTCCCCAAAAATCAACACAAGCTGTAACATCGCCAACCACGGGTATACAAAAATACATTGCCCACATCCATTTTTGGTTGGTACCCATATAATAACGATGCAATGCTATACCACCACAAAAAAATGCTCTTAATAAATAACCACCTCTTGTTTGCTCTGGTGCATACTTCAAAGATGCACTACCAGAAACTTCACTTAAATAACTATCAATTTCATCTGGGCCCACTTGTACGCATTGCATCTCAATAGCAGCTAACTTTTTCTCATCTAACTGAAAGTTACTTTTAGCATTAATGCTTGCTACCAATCCTGTTGCTAATGCAACTGAAAAGATTAATTTTTTCATAATTTTAATTTTTGGTGCAATAATAATGAATAAAATTTCAATGAACAAATTTTTTAATTCATACCCATCTTTTTCAAAAGAAAAAACAAAAAATTTGTTTGTATAAATAAAAACACTTACATTTGCCCCCCTTAAATAAAAAATCTTATGGCAAGAGTATGTCAATTAACTGGTAAAAAGCCCGTAAAAGGAAATAATGTATCGCACTCTAATAAAAAAACAAGAAGAGAATTTGGTGTTAACCTAAAAGTAAAAAAAATATTTGTTCCTGAATTAAACAAATGGGTTACACTCAAACTTTCTACCAAAGCTATTAAAACCATCAATAAAAAGGGTGCTTACACTGCTATCAAAGAAGCAGTTGAAAAAGGATTATTAAAAAAATCAATATTAACCCCTGCTAAATAATTACAACTATGGCAAAGAAAAAAGGTAACAGAGTACAGGTTATTTTAGAATGCACCGAGCATAAAAATAGCGGATTGCCCGGCACATCACGCTATATCACTACAAAAAATAAAAAAAATACCCCTGAAAGATTAGAACTAAAAAAATATAACCCCATCTTAAAAAGATATACCATTCATAAAGAAATTAAATAAAACTTAAAAATATGGCTAAGAAAACAGTTGCAACACTTAAGACAGGAAAAGGTAAAGAATTTGCTAAAGTCATTAAAACCATTAAAACTTCCAAAGGCACTTATGCCTTTAAAGAATCTATTGTTCATATAGATCACATTCAGGATTTCTTAAAAGAAAAAGAAACCACTGAAAAAAAATAATGAATTAACCTTAATCTATACACTAAATCCCGATAAATCTTAACTATCGGGATTTTTATTTTTTATACATCTCTTCTACAAAAATCTTTCAATCCATAAAAATGCTCGGATTTATCAAAAATCTATTCGGAAAAACTGAACAACAAGAAAAGGAAGAACTGAAAGAATCTCTGCAAAAAACCAAATCTGGTTTACTGGACAAAATCTCCCGTGCTATTGCAGGTAAATCTAAAGTAGATGATGATGTATTAGATGAATTAGAAGCCGCTCTTATTTCTGCTGATGTTGGAGTTGAAACCACTATTCAAATAATAGAACGACTTCAAAAAAGAGTCAAGGAACAAAAATACTTAAATATAAACGAGTTGCATCAAATTTTGCAAGACGAAATTGTGCAAATGCTTGTAACTCCTAAAAGTGAAATTATAACCTCCTCTGCACGCCCTTATGTAATAATGGTAGTGGGCGTAAATGGTGTAGGCAAAACCACTACTATTGGTAAATTAGCCAATATGTTCAAACAGGCAGGATATTCTGTTTTGTTAGGGGCAGCAGATACCTTTCGTGCAGCCGCTATTGACCAATTAAAAATATGGGCAGAACGAGTAGGTGTGCCTGTAATATCACAACAACAAGGAGCAGACCCCGCCAGTGTGGCTTTTGATACTTTACAATCTGCAAAATCCAAAAACATAGATGTAGTCATTATTGACACAGCAGGTAGATTGCACAACAAAGTCAATTTGATGAATGAATTAAGCAAAGTCAGAAATGTAATGCAAAAAATTATTCCCGACGCTCCTCACGAAGTAATACTTGTTTTAGATGCTACAACAGGCCAAAATGCTTTTGAACAATGTAAGCAATTTACCAACGCCACAAAAGTTAATGCTATCGCCCTTACAAAACTGGATGGAACAGCCAAAGGAGGCGTTGCCATTGGACTATCTCATCAATTCAAAATTCCCATCAAATACATAGGCACAGGAGAAAAAATTACAGACATTCAACTCTTTGACCCCAAAAAATACATTCAATCTATTTTTGAAAAATAACACATTATGAATAACAAAATCAGAGACATCTTAATAGGACTTTCTATTGCTGCAAATATTGCCATTGCCATTATTTTGCTTGGCGAATACATTAGAAAAGAAAAAAGCACAACCACTCATTCATCTTCCACAAATAACAATACCACACCATCCTCGGCTACCAACAATTTACCAGACACCAAAATTGCTTTTGTAAATATTGATACATTAAACGAAAAATATCTTTATATTTCTGATTATGTAAAAGTAATGAAAAAAAAGAAAGAAACATTAGAAGCACAATTGCAATCTATGATGACACAATTTCAACAAGATTATGAGACCTTCCAACAATCAGTTCAGGCAGGTATTGCACCACAGGCAGAATTAGAAAAACAAAAAAGAAAATTAGAACAACAACAAAAAGATATTCAAAACAAACAATTACAGATGGATAATCTTGCATTAGAACTACAAGAAAAAAATGAACAACTTCAAAAAGACATCAAAGAGTTTATCAAAAGGTTTAATAATGGCAAATATGATTACATTGTTTCCTACTCAGATGCTTTACCAAATGTATTATTTGCAAAACCAGAATATGATATTACAAAAGAAGTGTTAGAAGCATTGAATAAAGAGTATTTAGAGAAAAAAGAGAAAAAGTGAAAATATTTAAACCAATATTTCTGCTCATTGTTGATTAAAAAATAATTATACCAGCGGAAAATATCATTGTTTATTGGTAACAATGTAAAGTAGATAATAATATAACTTTGCAGCAAAATTTAAAATTATGCTTCGTTATTTCTCATGTCTGATGCTATCTTTCAGCATTTCTACTACCTTTGCACAGCAACAACATTTATGTGCTAAAACAAAAATTCATCATCGCTCTGCAAGTTCCAAAAATGCTTTATTAAAGCAAATTCAAAGTGGAACTAATTTAATGAATAATTACGATGTCAAGTTTCATCATCTAAATCTGAATTTAGAAAGAACTAACAAAAATATTTCAGGTTATGTCAGAACAATAGCAAAAGTAGTAAGTACTCAATTAGACACATTCGCTTTTGTTTTACATCAAAATTTTATTATTGATTCCATTTATATCAATGGACTAAAACATACAAATATTACTTCAACAGATAGTTTGAAAAAAGTTAAGTTAATCAACCCTATTTCTCAAAATAATATTTTAGATGCGTATATTTATTATCATGGTACTGCCCCGTCTTTAACCGGAGCATTAGGAAATGGCTTTGATAATGGCACTTCTCCATCATGGGGCAATCAAGTAACATGGAGTTTGAGCGAAACAAGAGGAGCATATCACTGGTGGCCATGTAAGCAAGATTTGAGAGATAAAATTGATAGTGCATGGATTTTCGTAACCACCGATTCTACAAACAGAGTTGGCTCTAATGGAGTACTTACAAATGTTGTAACTATTGGTAATAAAAAAAGATTTGAATGGAAAACAAAATATCCAATTGATTACTACCTGATTTCTGTTGCAATTGCAAAATATAAACCATACATTCTTTATGCAAAACCACAATACCTTGTGAATGATTCAATACTTATATTGAATTATATTTATGATAATGCTATCAATAGTCCCGCTTTTATCTCTGGACAAAAAGTAGAATTAGATAAAATCAAAATGACACTGGAATTTTTAAGCAAAATGTATGGTATGTATCCTTTCTATAAAGAAAAATATGGACACTCTATGGCACCCATTGGTGGAGGAATGGAGCATCAAACAATGACCACCATAGGATATTTTAATTTTCTTATAGACGCACATGAATTGGGTCATCAATGGTGGGGAGATCTGGTTACCTGCAAAACATGGGGTGATATCTGGATTAATGAAGGATTTGCTTCTTATACAGAACATTTAGTGAATCAGTACCTAAATCCAGGAAGTTTTATGAGCAACTTAAATTCTGTGCATAATAATATAATGAGTCAGGCAGGTGGAAGTATTTACTTTACAGGCGTTGATACTACCGATGACAATAGAATTTTTGACAGTAGATTGACTTATGACAAAGGTGGGGCTATTATTCATACTTTAAGATTTGTAACCAATAACGACTCTTTATTCTTTAATGGATTGAGAAATTTTCTTAATACATATAAATGGAGCACTGCCACTGCTATGGACTTTAAAACTAATTTTGAAACTTATACTGGGCAAAACTTAACTCAATTTTTTAATCAATGGTATTTCGGAGAAGGTTACCCCACTTTCAATGTCAAATGGAATTATTTTGGAAATACTTTAATTATCCAATCTACACAAACTACTTCTAAACCCAGTTCTGTTCCATTATTTATTACACCAATAGAGTACAAACTTATTCGTTCCAGCGGAGGAGACACTATCATTAGAGTTATGCATAGTAATCCAACCGAAACATACACTTTTACCATTAATGGTAATGTTACAGGCATTCAGGTAGATCCTAATAATTGGATTATTAATAAAACCATTGGACCTACTAAAGATGTTACATTAGACATACAAGGACATTCCAATCAAATATCTATTAATATTTACCCTAATCCTGTATCCGATATACTTTATGTTGAAAGCCCTGAAATTTTAAATAAAGAAATTGAAGTGTTTGATTTAATGGGGAAAAATATTTTTAGAAAACATTGTAACAACTCATTAGAAACCATTGATTTATCAAATTATTCACAAGGAATGTATTTTCTGATAATAAAAGACATTGATGGAAAAATTTTAAATCGTCAAAAGATAATAATCAGTAAGTGATAATGAAGTTATTTTTTAACCACTTCACTCCATTCAGCGAGACAAAAATATTTTTCACGCAAAGGCGCAAAGCACGCAAAGTAAATTGAGATGCTTCTCCGCCAAAGGCGGATCACCATGACAAGGATATTGTCCGCCAAAGGCGGAGCGCAGCGAAGAAACTAAAAGCGAGATGTTTCGCTTCGTTCAACATGACAAGAATCTTCTCCGCCGTTGGCGGATCCGCCAACGGCAGACAAAATACTTCACGATGTAACAAAAGATTGTTCACCAGAGGCGAAGCATATCCCATATCTAACTACCTGTTCCATTTAATTACTTTTATCACTTCACTATCTTATTAAAGTTACATGACCAATGTGATCTTCGTATTTTTTACTGACAATATTCTTAAAGCTAATTTTCCATACATAAACATCTTCTTTGCATAATTCACCTTTGTAATAGCCATTCCATCCTGCTTTCACACTTTTTGTTGAATAAATTTTTTCTCCCCATCTATCAAAAATTTCTAATTCAAAATCTTCTATACCGATTACTATGGGCAAGAAAACATCATTCAATCCATCATTATTAGGTGTAAAAGCATTAGGTACCCAAAAACGAAATTCTGGAAGCACTTTTACAATCCTTGTAATTGTATCTGTACAACCAAAATTATTAGTTACAATTAGTTGAACAGGATAATCTCCATAATCAGAATAGGAATGAATAAATTGCAAAGCATTATTGATGACATTATTATCGCCTAAATTCCAATGCCATTGGGTAATGTAAGAGTTAGTATTTTCATAATTACCAGCCCAACTGGCATCTGTAAATGTTATTTCTGGATCAAAGATAGTGGTAATTGTAGGAGAACAAATAAAATTGGCAAATGGTTGTGGATAAACAGTTACCGCATTAGGCGTAGTGATATTAAAAGTAGATGTACATTGTGCTGTAGATTGAAGGTTTAAAGAATAACCATAAACTCCAGATTGATTAAAAATTACAACAGGCATACTATCAGAAGAGAAATAGCCATTTGTAAAATACCATTGATAAATTGGATTAACCAGATTATCCGCATCTACTTGAAATTGAAAAGGAGAACCCACACAAACCGTTCCACCATTGGAAACAGCATTTATCTGTGGTAAAGGGAATACTTCTATCGTACCTGATAATTGTGCTTCACAAGGATGTTGAGTAACCGTAACTGTAATTGGAAAAATGCCGGGAGATGTGAATTGAATACCTGTTGGAGTAGCTGCATTAGATGTAGGTGGCTGTGCATTATTGCCAAAATTCCAATTGAATTGCGTGTAATTGGCGTAATTTCCTGTAATTTGAAATGAAAAGCTGTTATTAGAAATACATTGACCAGCAGGAGGAATAAATTGCGGATTAAATTTGGGATAAACATAAAATGTCTTAACAGAAGTATCACTACATGGTTTGCCCGGATTAGCAATTAATGTAACCTGATAAGTACCTGTATCAGGATAAGTATATGAAGGATTAGACAAATGAGAAGTATCTGCAAGTGTAGTAGGGTCACCGAAATTCCAAAAAAATGTAGAGGCGCCAATACTTTGATTATTAAAATTGACCGTGAGCCCATCGCATTTCTGACTTTGGTCTTGCATTGCACTCAAAACAGTTATGGAACAAGTAACCACATTGAACTGAAATTCTCTTTGATGAACTCCAATCAATTGTCCGTTCCTATATTCGCTAACACAAACGCTCACTACCCATTGACCATTCATATTGGGCTTGCCACTTAAAAAGCCAGTATTAGGATGAATATTAATAGCAGGATTAGACGCAAGCGGATATGTTCCACTATATGGTGATAAATAAGGCACAGGAGTGTACGGTGGTGGAGAAAAATTAGATGGACAGGAAGATGGAGGTGTATTGCAATATTGACTATTAGAGGGCGATGATGGAATAATTGGACAGCAAGCATCCAAGCCATTATATGCATTACACAATGAGTATACTAATACATCACCATCAGGGTCAGTGGCTGAATGATCAAAACTAATATCAATGCCATTACAAATAAAAATAGGGGGAAATTTCTTGAAGCGAGGAGAACTATTAGGAAATGCTACTTCGGGACCGGGAATGTGTTCCCAATAAGTAGCCCCTACTCCACCGGGCGAAATTAAGTTCAATATAGTGTGATTTCTGCAACATCTTTGATAAACAATATAATATCCACCATTGATGGGTGGTAATGTCTCTGTAAATTCGTAAATGCCTTCTTCTACACACACTGTATTAGGCGGATAGATACAGGGATTATTGATGCTGGAAGGAACAGATTGTAAAGATAAAAGAGCAACATCTCTACTTTTTACAACATTTCCATTTTTATCAAAAATATCAATATGTGCAGGATTATCAAGAGGCGGAACACCATTGTAACAATCACGATAAACCTTTAAGGTGATTTTGTATTGATTATTTCCAAGATAATCATAATAGATTTCACCACCAACAATATGCGTTGCATATATCTTATTAATGAAGAGAAAAAATACTGACAATATTATCAAGTAAAAAATTTCACTCCTAATCACTCTCCCTTTTAAGAGAATGGGAATAGAAGGGGTGAGATTTTTAATAATTATCTCAAATAAATTGAATACCATGAGTTATTTAAGTATAAAATATCAGTGCAAATATAAAAAGTTTTTATTAGATACCTGTAATAAAGCCAATTTGAATATAAGGATTAGGATAAGGTGAATAATTGTTTTGGTTAAGATTAAACAATATAGAAGTAAACATATAGGCATTGCTTCCAATCATATATCTTACACCACCACCTATCCAGATATTTTGTACCCAAATTCTATCTTTTTGAAGAACATTGTTGTTATAAAGATAAATGCTTCTATTCAGCAAATCCCAACCTGTTTGAAAGAAAAGCGATTCTAAAAAATATATTCTACCCATTGCACGAACACCATATATATCAAAAGTAAATCGCGTTCCATATTGATATTCACTATAATAATTATACACAGGGCCTGCCCCTACAAGTATAAAGTTAGTTAGTTTATATCCTATCAATGGAGATATATCAACAAAAGTAGAACTGTTAGAAGTAAAAAAAGCAAAATTACCACCAAAGGTTATTTTATCAGATAATTGAAAGGATGATTGCTTTTTGCTTTCTTTTTTGTTTTGAGGTAATTGAAAATAAGTGCTGTCTGTTTGTGCAATGCTTGTAGCATAATTGATAACATATACAAAAATAAAAAAGTATTTTTGTAGAAATTTTATCATCAGAATTTAGATTTATACATTAGCCACAAAAATACAAAAAATATGGTGATATTAATAACAGGGGCTTCAAAAGGTGTTGGATTAGAGGTAACAAAACAACTTTGTCAAAATAATAATATCATCGCAATTTCCAGAAGTGATATTTTATTTTCACATCAGAATTTAATTGGCATAAAGGGAGATATTAACGATAATAAAACCATTGAAAAATGTTGGCAAACCATTCATCAAAACTTTTCAAAATTAGATGTAATTATCAACAATGCAGGTGTTTTGATTAACAAACCATTTGAAAATATTAGACAGGAAGAATTACAGACGATTTATTCTACTAATGTATTTGCGCCATTTAATTTGATACAAAAAATGTTGCCATTGCTTAAAAAATCTGAAAATGCTCATATTGTTAATATTACCAGTATGGGTGGTGTAACCGGCACACAAAAATTTGCTGGATTAAGCGCATACTCATCATCAAAAGGAGCGTTAAGTATTCTAACCGAATGTCTGGCAGAAGAATTATTAAATTTCAATATTAAATGCAATGCTCTTGCGTTGGGTGCAGTGCAAACAGAAATGTTATCTAATGCTTTTCCGGACTATAAAGCTCCTATTAGTGCAAAAGAGATAGCAGAATTTATAGCATGGTTTTCTTTGAACGGACAAAAATTTTTTAATGGTAAAATTTTACCTGTGGCATTATCAACTCCATAAAATTTTATACATTTGCCCACAAAGGAATATATAGGATGCTTTTTGTTAGATATATTTTAATCGTTTTAATTATATTTACTTCAATTGCATACAGTCAAGAATTGAGATTTACTGCGCAGTTTGAATTAAATGACTCTCCACTTAATCAGGTGCAAGTATCTGTTTATGATATGGCAAATGGAAAATTGATTCAAACCCTTAATACAGGAAATGCTGACAAGTATAGAATTGAATTGGAAACAGGGAATAATTACAGAATTTATTTTTCTCATCCCAAGGTTTACAAAATGTTTTTTGAAATAATTAGTAATAACATGCCTGAAAATGATTTGTATAATCATTACAATTATAGCATATTGGTTGAATTTATACCATCTACTGAAATTGGCGTAGATACTAATGTTTTGGCAAAACATCCTGTTCATAGAATATTGTTTAAGGATAAAAAATTTGAAGATGACATCACCTACAATCAAATGATAATTTCAAAAATATTTAAAGAAGATGAAAGCAATCAAGATATTAGCAAGCCCATCAAAATTCCTTACAATTGGGCAGGGACATTGTTTATTAAGTCCGGCAATAATTCTACACCGCTTTCTAAAAAAGATGTAATACTCTATAAGGCAAACAAGTTGCCTTACTTTGCTAAACAAACAAACAATTTTGGTCAATTCTTTTTCAATAAAGTATATGCAGACAGTGCTCAATCTTTGTTGATAGATTTAAAGGAAAAAGAATCCATTGGCAAAACATTAGTATTAGCCGATTCAAAAAAGAATTTGCTTTATGAAACTAAAATTACTTCTACTCAGGTAGAAATACCACTCACTCAATCTTTATCTCGTTCGTTAATAGACAATCGTTTTTCATTTTTTATAGGTGGAAAAATTTATAAAGAAAGTGACACCTCAGTTACCTTCTATGCAGAAGAACCTGTTTTTTTATTAAATCAAAATGGCACTATTATTCAAAGTACAAAAACCAATATTTTTGGAGCATTTGTATTTCAGGATATTAAGCCCGGCAATATTTATCAGATAGCAGTTAAAAAAGATGCTATTAAAAGACCTTACAAAGCCATGTTATACAACAATTTAGATGAGCCCATTTGTCAAATAGATAGTGCTTTGGGTGAAAATCAGATTGTCTGTTCTTTCAGAGCAGATAATAATAAAAAATTTGACAATTTATTGCTAAATGAATCTTTATTAAAAATGAATGTAAAAGGAAAGGTATATAATGAAAACACCAACAATCCCATTCCTGATTTGAAAATTTATTTGATAAATGAATATGGTAAAACCATAGATAGCACTATCACAGATAATTTCGGCTCATTCATATTTGCTTTTGTTCCTTATATGAAGTATTCATTTAAATTTTATGACCCATCAAATAGTATTGTAACAAGTTCAAAAATTTTATTGTATTCTTCAAATGACCAATTAGTTAAACTATTATATATGGTAAAAAACAATCCGTTTATTTTTAATTTATTAGATTATGAACAAAAAAAATTATCAGAGATTTATAGCGAAGACCCGTGGTTAAATATTTCTTCATTGAAACTAAAATCCAAAAATATCCCCACAATATCTGAACATATTTATTTTGAAACCAATCAATATAAAGTTACTCCTTCTGCAGAAAAACTGCTTCAAAAAGTTTATACTATAATGCTTTCTAATCCGCAATTAAGTTTAGAAATAAGGGCATATACAGATAGTCGTGCAGATGATAAATATAATTTAGAATTAAGTCAAAAGAGAGCAGCAGCCGTAAAAAATTATTTGATTCAAAAAGGCATAGATGCTAACCGAATAACTGCCAAAGGAATGGGCGAAGAAAACATTTTGAATCATTGTAAGAATGGTGTTATCTGCACCGACGATGAACACGCTGTAAATAGAAGAGTAGAATTTGATTTGAGAGTAGCCAATTAAAAATGTTTTCATACCCACTTGTAGGTATTGACTTTTTAAGTGTTTATTTAATACCTTTGCACATCTTTTATGGAAAAAAAATCCAATATATTACCTTTAAGTAAAGTATCAGAAGGAAAAAAAGTGCTTGTAAAAGATATTAAAAATGCTGTTGTGAAAAATAATTTAAGCAGAGTGGGAATTTTTGTAGATAATGAACTATTCGTTACTAAAAAAGGATGGGGTAATTCCCCTATTGCTTTGCAAAAAGACGAATTAGAAATAGCCATTCGTAAAGATATAGCCGATTTAATTGAAGTAGAAATTTTGAACTTGTCCAATGAGTGATTCAAAAAAATTTTTGTTAGTAGGTTGTCCTAATTCAGGAAAAACCACTTTGTTTAATGCCTTAACAGGATTGCATCAAAAAACTGCTAATTATTCAGGTGTAACGATTGAAAAATACATTGGTCACTTTAAAATTCAGAACACATTAATTGAACTTATTGATTTACCTGGTATTTATTCATTATACCCTGATTCAGATGACGAATATCTATCGGTGAACGAAATTTTAAATTCAAATTATGATGGGGTTGTTTTAGTGTTAAGTGCAGAACAACTCCATAAAAGTTTGCTTCTTGCATTACAAGTTGTTGACTTAAAGAAGCCGCTGATAGTAGCATTGAATATGATTGATGAAGCAGAAAAGAAAAAAATTGAAATAAATATTTCAAAATTATCCGAATTATTAAACACCCAGATTATCCCTACCAATGCCCGAACTCATCAAGGAATTAATGAATTAAAAAAACAAATTTTAAATATCAATATTTCATCATCTGTCTTTTATGATAAAAATATTTTACCAGAAAACTTTAATAATTATTCAAATTGGATAAATTATGTTCTGCAATCTGATAAACATTCAGAAATCATTGAAAAAGATTTGAACTACAAAAATCAATTAGTTCAATATATTGCTTCAAGATGCGTAAGCCAAAAAAATTTTATTCAAAAAAATAAAATCAAAATAGATTACTATCTTACGCATAAAATTTATGGTTTTGTATTTTTACTTTTAACCTTATTGCTTGTTTTTCAGATGGTCTTTTTTATTGCTGAATTTCCAATGGAATGGATAGAATCTTCTATGAATTTTTTTTCTGAAAAATTGCAATCCATATTACCACCTACTCAATGGACTGATTTAATCATCAATGGAATTGTTCCTGGCATTACTGGTGTGGTGATGTTTATTCCACAAATTGCTTTGCTTTTTTTAATGATTGGGATATTAGAAGAATCGGGCTATATGGCAAGAATAAGTTTTTTAATGGATAGTATTTTCAGTCGTTTTGGATTAAGTGGAAAATCACTCATTCCATTAGTCAGTGGCGTGGCTTGTGCAGTGCCTTCTATCTTATCTACCCGAACAATTACCAATACAAAAGAAAAATTGATTACCATTTTGGTTTTACCATTTATGAGTTGCTCTGCAAGATTGCCTGTTTATACATTATTGATAAGTTTAATATTTCCCGAAAATCAATATTATGGCTTTTTCAATATTAAAGGATTGGCATTATTGGGATTGTATTTATTGGGCATGATAATGGCATTGATATATGCTTTTTTATTTCATCGTTTCATACAACCACAAAAGAAAAATTTTTTCTTTATTGAACTACCATCTTACAAAATACCTTACTGGAAAAATTTGATTTTTATTGTGTGGAATAAAGTAAAGGTATTTGTAGGAGATGCAGGAAAAATTATTTTGGCAGTATCTATTATTTTATGGTATTTAAGTTCTCATAGTTTCCCAGATGTTGAAAAAAAATTGTATGAAAAATATTCTGTTTTACAAAAACAAGTTGCCAATACAGATTCGTTAAATGTATTATATAAAACAGAATTATTAGAAAACTCTTATGCTGGAAAATTAGGAAAAACAATAGAACCGCTTATTCACCCTTTAGGATACGACTGGAAAATAGGTATTGCATTGGTCACATCTTTTGCGGCAAGAGAAGTGTTTGTAGGTACAATGGCTACTTTATATTCCGCAAATGATGATGATGTAAGCACATTAAGAGAAAGAATACAATCTGCAAAATATCCTGATACTCATCAACCTGTATTTACATTAGCTACTAATGTATCTTTACTTATTTATTATGCTCTTGCTATGCAGTGTATTAGTACAATGGTGATTGTTTATAGAGAATTAAGGTCTGTCAAATGGGTAATAATTCAGTTTTTAATAATGACAGGCACTGCGTATTTGCTTGCATTTATAAGTTATAGTTTAATTTAAAATTACTATTGTCCATATTTTATTATTATGGTAGATTGTAATAAACTTATAGAAAGGAAATATTTTCTGTTGATAGACGCCTTGAGGTTGGTCTTGGACAATATTTTTTCAATACATTTGTATTAGTATTTTTAAGAAGTTTGTTAATAATAATAATATTAAACCAATAACATATTTATAAAATTGTTATTTACATTGATTACACTTTGGGAGATGCTTATTTAATATGTCAGTTTTAATATAATCATTTTTAGTTTTGGGCTGCCATACAAAATTATCAATAAATTTTACATCAAAAATATTATTTATATCAGATTTGAGTAATTGCTTTGTAAAATTATCTTCTAATTGTTTTAAATAATCTAACTCGCAGGGCAAAAGTTTTTGTTGAATAGCCAGATTACCCAAACTATCTATTATTTTGGGTTTAATGCCGTTTTTTAATGATACCAAAACTGCTTTTTGATTATCTATACGCTGTATTAAAAAAAGCCCATCAATATTGTTGTCTACATAAAATGTATTAAATTGATATCGCCCACCTGTTAAGTAAATTGCCACATCTGTTAAACAAGGCGATGATTTACTTACCACTCTCAAGCTAGTTCTATCAATTAATTCACCCGAGTATAATTGATTCAAAGCAGCTTTCATTGCCATAGTTCCTACCACTAATCCATCGCACAAATGCCCATGAAATTTTTCAATATCTTTTAAGGATATTTTATGCTTTTTGATTAATCTTCCTTTAGAGAAATCAGTATCTAATGTTTGAAAACTAATATTTCTATTTAAACTGCACGCAGTGAGTAAAAAAGAAAATATTGCAATAAATTTCATATTATTTTGAAATAAATATTGATGTAATATAATCCTGTAATAATAAATGTAATGCCAACAATAAATCTCATTATTTTTTCAATATGAGTTAAGGTCTTAAAATAATATCCTATTTTTTCTAAACTATAAGCAATAAGAAATGCAAATGCTATAACAGGCAATCCAGTTCCTACAGAAAAAACAATGAGTAAATAAATTCCTGATTTCAAAGTCAATGGAATCAGCATTCCAAAAAATAAAGCTCCACTATAAGGACAGAATGCCAGAGCGAATAATATTCCTAAAAGAAAAGAACCTAAAAGTCCTTTATCTTTTATTTTATCAGTAATCTTTTCAATAAAATTACCATTTTTAATAAAATTCAATTTGATAATATCCAACATTATTAAACCTAAAATCAATAATATAAATCCTATAAATTTTTCTCCATTACTTTGAAATAATTTGGCTACTTGAAATTTGCTAACACCTGAATAGATTGCTATACCAATTAAAGTATATGAGAACATTCTACCTAATGTATATAATAAACCACTTAAAAGTACATACTTTTTCTTTGTAATATTTTTGGCAATATATGCAGTAGCAGTGATATTAGTTGCTAATGGACAAGGAGCAATGGCAGTTAGTAATCCTAAAGCAAATGCTGTTATTAAAGGTATGTCACTGTTTTGAACAATTTCTTCTATCCATTTCATCATAGTTACAAAAATTAATAACTATTTAAATTTTTTAATTGCATCAATTAATCCTTTCTTGAACTCATCTGGTTTGCTTTTAGCATTCATAAAAGCGAAGTCAGTCAAATCTACTTTTTTACCTGTTTTGGGATTGTAAATAAATAAAGCAGTTCCTGTTGCTTCAAATAATTCAGTCAATTTCGCATTTTTTTCATCATCTACATTTACTAATTTAAAAGGGATGTTAGGAAAGTTGGCTTGTAATGTTTCTCTTGTTAGTTTTTCAATTAATTTACAGGTCATACACCTATGTTCAGAATGGAATTGAATGACCTCAATATCAGATTTTACAGCTTTTGAAGAGGATTGATTTTTCAAATTTTGAGCAATTGAATTGTAATTAATGAATTGCAAAACAAGTATTGCAAAAAATCCTTTAATAATTGATTTTTTCATAGTTGTTATTTTTTAATTATTTCCATATTTTTTTATAATTGCTAATTGTCCAGCATGGTATGCTGTATGAGAAATTAACCTTCCTAATGCTTCTGCTTTAGTTTTAGTTCCAAATTCTTTAGTTGTTACAGTCATTTCCCAATCTTCATCAGATTGTGTATCAATTATAGATTTTAGTTTTTCAAAAGATTCAGATACATAATTCTTTAATTCTTCAAGATTAGTCCATTCACCAGTATCATGTTTATCAATAATTGTTTTGGCTATAACCTTTACTGAACTATCACCGAATACATTTTTAGCAAAAAGGAGTTCCACATCTCCAATATGGCGAATGATGAATCCAACTGAATTAGGTGAATTGCCTAATTTCTTTGAAAGATCGGTTTCGGAGAGATTTACTAACTGATTGCTAAACCTTAATCTTGCTTCTTTCCAGAGTTCTGATAATATTTCTGTTTTTGTTTTCATAATATAATATTAAATAAATAACCAGAGATAATAATAAAGATGGTAACTACACCGAAGAAAATTGCAATTAACTTTACATTCATTACTTTTTTAAGCAAAGTTGCTTCTGGTATAGATAAGCCAACCGTTGCCATCATAAATGCAATAGCCGTACCTAAAGGTACCCCTTTTGCTACTATTACTTGAATAACTGGTATAATACCCGCCGCATTAGCATACATAGGTACAGCTAATATCACTGCAAGGGGCACAGACCACCATTGTCCGCCACTAAGATATTGAGAAAAAAAGTTTTCGGGCACATAACCATGCATAAAGGCACCTATAGCAATACCAATAATAACATAAATTACAACACTCTTTACAATATCCCATGCTCCACGAACAATACTCGGTAACCTCTCTGTAAATTTTAAGCTTTCTACTTCATATTCTCCTGCTTGTGTTTTATTTTCTAAAATTTTCTTTACCCAATCAGTAAGCAAATATTCAAGTTTAAACTTCCCCAAAAACCAACCACCAACTGCCCCTAACAAAATTCCAGATGTAGCATAAATTATAGTTGCTTTTACACCAAACATTCCAATAAACATAGCAAGGGCTACTTCATTTACTAATGGTGAAGTAATTAAGAAAGCAAAAGTAACCCCTAATGGAATCCCTCCTTGAACAAAACCAATAAATAAAGGAACAGACGAACATGAACAGAATGGAGTTATTGCTCCAAATATTGATGCTAATATATACTCTAATCCATAAAGTTTTTTTGTACTTAAATATTTTCTCAATCGTTCAATGGGAAAATAAGCATTAACAATCCCCATCAAGAATACAATAACAAACAATAAAAGCAGAATTTTTAGTGTATCATATATAAAAAAACTCAAAGCATCTCCTAATTTAGATTTATCGCTTATCCCTAATACGAAATAAACAAGCCAATCCGCAAAATGTTGTATCCAATCAAACATAATTTTTTATATAAAAAATTTTCCTATAGGTTAATTGATTGTCTGATATATAAAGAAAACACGGAGTGTCATACAACAAATAATTTATAAGTTTTTCCTTAATCTCATTTTATGTAGATAATGATATTTTATTGTTTAACAACATTTATTTTCATCTGTTATTAAACTGTTATCACAACATGATTGAGATGTTTGGTTTGATGTACTTCCGCAGCAATTATCATTATCATTACTACTTGTATTGTTATCACAACAACCTTGTGATGTAACATTAGTTTTCCCGCAACAATCACCATTCTGTTTTTTTCCAATTATAACAGAAATATCTCCCTTTGTAGGGAATCCCTTTTGTACCCAACGAATTATACCACCTTGCATGTTTACAACTTTTTCAGGGTCATAACCATGATTAATTAAAAATCCTGCTGCTCTTAAACTTCTTCCCCCTCCATGGCACACCATTACTACTTCTTTATCTTTGGGAATTTCAGTATAGCGTTCTTCAAATTCGCTCAGCGGAATATTTATAATGTTGGGAACATCATAAGTCAGCTTGGATATTTCTTTCTTTTCACGAACATCTACTAATAATGCTCCATTTTTTACCCATTTTTGTGTTGTAGTTGGACAAATTTCTTTTACTAATTTTTCTTTTTTCATACTTTTATTTTTTTAATAGTTCCAATATTTCGTTTACAGTCGCTATGCGACCTTTAATCTTTATTTCTCCGTCTATAACAAGAACTGGAGTTGTTAAAACATTATACTTCATCATTTCTTCAATATCTTCAACTTTCTCAACTTCTGCTTGAAGGTTAAGTTGTTTTAATGCTTCTAATACATTATTGTAAGTTTCCTTACATTTTGGACAACCTGGTCCTAAAACTTTAATCTGTTTCATAAACTTATTTTTGTTCGCAAATATACGAACAATTATTCGTATTTCGCAAATATACGAACAATATTTAACAAGAATTATTAAAGATTAAAATCTAAATGGGTCAGTATTCCTATCTAAAGTGTTGAACCCAAAAGCGTTTGGTTGGTATTATTACCAGATGTTTTTTTTGAAATATTGATTTACAACTATCAAATAATTATTACAAATTAAAAAAGGAAAAGTAATTATTTACTTAAAATATCATTAAACAATTTTTTCGCTAATTCCCAATTTTGCCAATTTATACAATACTTAATTTTAGGAGGAGAAATTTCTCCTTGTATAAGCCCTGCATTTTTTAATTCTTTCAAGTGTTGAGATAATGTTGATTTCGCTATGGGTATTTCTTCAGTCATATCACCATGATAACAACATGATTGAGAACTGAGTAACTGTAAAATAGCAATTCTTACAGGATGGGACAATGCTTTTGCAAACTTAGCAGTTAGTTCTTGTTCCTTTGTATATTTTTTTACATTTGATTTTTTATTCATAATTAATGTCAATAAATCGCTTACAAATTTACACAAACATTTTTTAGTAATTTAAAATATAAATTTATTACTACAAAATACTAATTATGAAATAATCTTCTATCTTATCTATAATGGGCAAGCATTATTTTCTAATACCAAGATGAAGAACTTTATTCCTTTTGTAAAAGAAAATGAATTAGAGTTTTTGTTTAATTTCAACCATTTCAAAGCCTTCTATAATATCACCAACTTTTATATCATTAAAGTTTTCAATAGTTAAACCACATTCAAATCCAGCGGCCACTTCTTTTACATCTTCTTTAAATCGCTTGAGAGATGATAAATTGCCAGTATAAACCACTACTCCATCCCTTATAACACGCACTTTGGTTTGACGAGTAATTTTTCCATCTAATACATAGCATCCCGCAACGGTACCTACTTTACTGATTTTAAATACTTCTCTTACTTCAACATTGCAAGTTACTTTTTCTTCATATTGTGGTGCCAACATGCCTTCCATTGCAGCTTTTACATCATTAATGGCGTCATAAATGATGGAGTATGTACGAATTTCAATTTCTTCTTTTTCTGCAAGTTGTCTGGCTTTAAGCGTGGGTCTTACCTGAAATCCTATAATAATAGCGTCTGATGCCGATGCCAATAATACATCGCTTTCACTGATGGCACCAACAGCTTTATGAATAACATTAACTTGAACTTTGTCTGTAGATAATTTTAATAATGCATCGGTTAATGCTTCAGCAGAACCATCCACATCTGCTTTTACAATAATTTTCAATTCTTTAAAATCACCAATAGCTAATCTTCTGCCAATTTCATCTAATGTAATATGTTTTTGTGCTCGTAGAGATTGTTCTCTAATTAATTGTTGTCTTTTATTAGCAATTTCACGGGCTTCTCTTTCATCATCCATTACAACAAATTTATCTCCCGCATTGGGTGCGCCATCCAGTCCAAGTACTTTGGCAGGAATAGAAGGTCCTGCTTCTGTAATTTTTTGCCCTCTTTCATTGAACATTGCTCTTACTTTTCCACTATAAGCACCAGCCAAAATAACATCTCCTATTCTTAATGTACCGTTTTGAACAAGGATAGTAGCCACATAACCTCTACCCTCTTCTAATGCTGCTTCAATCACAGTTCCAGATGCTTTTTTAGTGGGGTCTGCTTTCAATTCTAAAAATTCTGCTTCCAATAATACTTTTTCCAGCAACAAATCTATATTTAAACCTTTTTTAGCGGATATTTCCTGACATTGATACTTTCCACCCCATTCTTCTACTAATATATTCATATTGGCTAATCCTTCTCTGATTTTATCAGGATTAGCGCCGGGCTTATCAATTTTATTGATAGCAAATACCATAGGAACACCTGCTGCTTGTGCGTGATTGATGGCTTCTACTGTTTGAGGCATTATGCTGTCATCGGCAGCAATTACAATAATAGCAACATCAGTTAGCTTAGCACCGCGTGCACGCATTGCGGTAAATGCTTCGTGACCAGGCGTATCTAAAAATGTGATACTTTTTCCATTGGGAAGTGTAACATTATATGCTCCAATGTGCTGAGTAATTCCTCCTGCTTCACCAGCAACTACATTTGATTTTCTGATATAATCCAATAATGAAGTTTTTCCGTGGTCAACATGCCCCATTACGGTAACTACCGGTGGGCGAGGTACAAGATTTTCGGGATTGGAGGTTTCTTCTTCTTCAATTTTTTCAACATCTTCTACGGTTACAAATTGAACTTTGTGTCCAAATTCTTCTGCAACGATGGAAATTGTTTCTGCGTCTAATCTTTGATTGATAGAAACAAAGAGACCTAATTGCATACAGGCCTGTATTACTTTTGCAACAGGCACATTCATCATATTGGCTAACTGATTGGCAGTAACAAACTCAGTTACTTTTAATATTTTACTTTCTTGTTCAACTTGTTCTTTTTGCTTTTCAAGTTTCTCTTTAATTTTTTCTTTGGCTTCTTTTCTTATTTTTTCTAACTTGGATTTTTCTTGTTTTTCTTTTTCTTTTTTGGCTAATGTTTCTTTAATTTTTCTTGCAACTTCTTCGGGGTCGGGTTCTGCCTTTGGTAAAGATGAAAATTTTCTTTCTTCAAAATGTCTTTTGAAAGATGGCTTGTGTGCGTCTTTTGAATGAGAAGGTTTATGATGTGTCTTATCATCTGATTTTGATATTCGTTTTCTTTTTTTATCTTTTTTGGGGCTATCAGTAGATGCTGTTTTTTGTTCAGATGTAGAAAATATGGGCTTTTTCTCTTCTTTTGGTTTAGGTTTGTCAAATTGTGAAAGGTCAATTTTTCCAAGCACTTTGGGTTGGTCTTGAGTAGGTATTTCTGTTTTGATAAAGTTAGAATCTTCTTGTGTAGGAGTGGGTTCAGAAGTTGGTGTCTCTATGGGTGTTGTTGAAGTTTCAACAGCCGCAGAAATTGGAGTTTCTTCTTGTTGTTTAATTTCTGTTTGTGTTGAAGCATCTTCTGTTTTTTGGGATTTTTTGGAAGATTTTTTTTCTTTTATTCCTTCTGATATTCCTTCTGAATCTTCAACTTTTTTAGCAGATTTTTTTGTAGATGTTTTTTTCTTTGGAGTTTCTGCTTCTTTTGTTTGTTCAGTATCGGTGGTTTTTTTTGATTTAGTAGATTTTTTAGTAGTTACAGTTTTTTCTTCTACATTTTCTGTTTTACCTAATATTTTTGGACCTTCTATTTTAGGCACTTCTGTTTTGACAATTTCTGCGGAAGTATCAGATTTTTCTGTGCTTTTGGTTTTCTTTGTTTCTGATGTAGATTCCTTCTTTTTATCCGATTTAATATTATCAGGAGTGATAATTTCGGAAGTAGCAGCATTTTTAATCAACACTTTTTCTTCAGTAATTTTTTCTTCTTCTTGTTGTTTTTTTACCTTATCAATGGTAATGGTTTCTTTCTTTTCTCCTTGAAATTGTTTAAGTTTTTTCTCGGCTTCTTCTTTTACTTTTTTATCTTGGGCAAATTCTTTTTGTAAAACGAAGTATGCTTCTTCTGAAATTTTTTCAACAGGGGATTTTGGGGGAGTAATGCCCTTTTTTTTAAGCGTTTCAACTAATGTTTCAAAAGAAATATTAAATTCTTTGAATACTGCGTTTGCTCTTTTTTGTGTTGTGCTACTTTCTGCCATAATGTTCTTAATAATTGCACGCAAAGATAATCAAAAAAATACAGAATGTATCTTTAATTTAGATAAAATAATATTTTTGTTGAAAATGCTTATTTCTACGTATCCGTTTAGCGTGTAAATTTTAATTATATTATCTTTAACTAAATTCAATGCAAGTATGACCCGCTTTGCGGGTCACACACTTATAGGGACAACATTATCAATCTATAAATTTTGTCCCCAACTCATTGGGGATTACCTGAATATGCAAAAAATTTTAATACAAATATATTGTTCACAATCAAAATACACAACAAATCAGTAACAATTTGGAAAGAATTATTTAGACGCTAAACAAATACATTTCTACTGCTTCTCTAATGGATGATAATATTTATCTATCAACATTATGAATACACTTATGGCAGCCCCACCAAGTTCTAATTCTCTTTTATGAACATTTTCAAAAATATCGTCTTGTGTGTGATGTAAATCAAAATATCTTTGATTATCGGGTTCATAACCACAGAGTGGAATGTTGAAATATTTTTTTAAAGGACTTATGTCAGCACCACCTCCGCCTTTTACAATTTCAATGTAATAGGGTTTAAGAAGCGTATTCCATTGTGATGATAGTTGATACAATCCATTAGTGGTATCTACACCAATGTAGCGAGGCGTAAAGCCGCCCGCATCAGTTTCAAGTGCTGTGAGATGTTTTTCTTTCTTTATAAATGCTTGTTGTGCATAAGTTTTTCCGCCCATTAATCCATTCTCTTCATTCATAAACGCTACAATTCTGATAGTATTTTTTGGACGATAGATATTTTTGAAAACATAAATGGCTTCAATAGATTGAACAATGCCTGCACCATCATCGTGAGCACCTTCACCAACATCCCAACTATCAAGATGTCCACCAATGGTAATAATTTTGTCAGGATAAATACTGCCTTTGATTTCTGCGATAACATTGTAAGATAATACACTGTCTTGTGTGAAGTTTTCTGAAAATAATTCTACTTTTAGAGAAGAATTATTTTTGAGTAAATAAGATAAAGTATCGGCATCTTTGTAAGCAATGGCAATAGCAGGAATTTTTGTATTAGAAATTTTTTCATTGTAATTCATATTGCCTGTGTGTGGCGAGTGATTGTTACACAGTGTCATACTTCTAATTAAGCAAGCTTTAGCACCGTATTTGGCAGCATAAGAAGCACCATTATATCTATACTTTACGCATTCTCCGTAGGATTGAGAAGTAGAAACATTTTCTGGATTAAACTTTACATTAAAGAAAACGATTTTGTTTTTGATTTTACTTTCACCTAATTGTTCCAGTTCATCCTCGCTTTGAACTTCTATTATTTCAGAAGTAATGATAGAACCAGAGCCAACAGAATTTCCAAGAACTAATACATTCAGGGGAATTTTTTTATTATTGATAATAAGATGGCAATAAGTTTTACCTCTTTTCCATACTGGAACTTTTACAGGTTGTAAATATACTGTATCAGCACCTGCATTTTTCATTGTTTGGTATGCCCATTCAACGGCTTTTTGAGCGTTTTCAGAACCACTCAAACGGTGTCCAATTTTTTTACATAAGTATTTTAAGTTGTCATAACAATGCGATTCTTTGAGAAAATAACTGTAAATTTTTCTAATAAGAATGCTATCGTTGTTTTGAGAATGTAAAGAAGTAATCAATGACGAAATAAGAATTAATACAAATTTAGTTTTCATAAATATGTTTAATAAAAAATAATGTCTTCAATAAAATTATGTTTGATGTGCTGATGAATGTTTTGAATAATTTGATTTTTCATGAATATTAGTTCGTTTTTTAATGCATCAGATTTTACATAAACAATAAGTTTATTATCCTCAAATCTAAGATTGTATGTGTTTTTAGAAATATGAGGACCAACAATTTCAGACCACATTGCAATCACTTTGGCTTTCCTTATTTTATCATCTAATTGATTGGACTTAATGATGTCTTTGAATACATCAGATAATTTTTTTATATTGTCGTTATCTTCACTCATTATTTATGTTTTTTGATGGCTAAAAGTAATACATCTTTTTTACTTCCCCAATGATAACCCAAATGAAATGGCAACTTTGGAATGTTTAAACTATCTTCTTTCATTTTTTTAGCGAGGTCTGGTTGATAGCCCATTTTACCGAAGTCCTTTACTGGCTTATCATATTGACCATAAATTTTTAATTGCCACTGATTAGAATCATTTAAAAATCTATAAGGCACACCAGTATCATCTTGTAAAATATATAAAGAATTTTTGAGAATTAAGTTTCTCATATTAGTCATAAATGGATTATGCAGCAGATAAGAAGCACTTTTGATATAGGTAATGTAATTATTAATTTTAGATAGATACCGATAAAAATTAGTGCTATCGTTGAAGTATTTATCCATCACATTATAGCGGAAGTAATAAATATTTTTTGTGCATGAATCTTTTGCCGCAACAATATGAACACCAAAGGGCTTTTGATTCTTTTTAGAAGAATAAGGAATTTCTTTGATTTTATTAGTGCTATCTTTGTAAATGTATTGAATATCAATGATGTCGTAATTGAGTTTTTTAATGAAAAATGTCAGCACTGGTAATAAGCCATTGACTTTTTGTGCCTGAAAATCATGCAACATTTTTTTAGTTATAAAATAACTTTTATTAAAAATATCTCCTAATGATTCAGAGAAAGAAGACAAATATTCTTGTTGATATTGAGCAGACATTTTTGAAAAATCAGGTAATGCACCAACGGGCTCTAAACCAAGCATAACAAAAGTATCTGCTTGCGGAAATAATATAGAAACTGTAAGAAAATCAGGTCCTGAAAAAGGATAAAATATAGTGTGCGTAAGTGTATCCAATGCTTTTAATTCTTGCTCTCTCCATTTTCTGATTTTATTTAATCTTTGCTGCTCTAATTTTTGCCATGAAATTTGAATAAACTCATGATACATTTCCCAATAAGAAGAGTCGTAAAGAATTTGATATTGACTGCTTTGCTTATCGCCTGTGAGAAGGGATACATTGTTGTTGAAAAAATTATTTTTTGAGCATTTAGGTTGAATGCAAGCGTAAGTTTTTTTAGTTTTAGATAGTTGCTTGTTAGGTGTATTATTAGAATGTAATATTAAACTTTTTGATTTTTGCTGTGAATTAGAATTAGTGCAAGAAGTAAGTAAAATTGTGATGATTAGAGAATGATATATTAAAGTAGAATAAGAATAAAAAAAATGATTGAAATGTAGTTTGTTATTTAATGAATAATTATTTTTTCTCAATAATATCCAATGATAAACCTCACCCCTAACCCCTCTCCTTTTCAAGGAGAGAGGAATTAAATGGGAGAGGTTTTCAATCTGTTGATTTATCAATATTCTTTTAATCTTTTTACTGCCTGATAATTCCCAAAAAATGTTTTTCAAAAAATAATAACTAATTGTTTTTAGTAAATAATTTTTCATAGTATTGAAATTGAGATGATGCTTTGGGGGGTTGCTTTTTTTCATATTCATAGATAAGGCGGCTAATTTGATAAAATAAACAATATGCTGTTTCATAATCATACTTTCCATTCATTAAATTATCTGGATTAACATAAATAGAGGCACTTAATAAAAAATCAATTTTATTTTTGAAATCTACAATATATGCGGTTTCAGATAGAAATCCATACGCCCTTCCAATAATATTGATGCTTCTCAAAGTATCATGTTGAATACTTTTATATTTACCTTCGTAAATAAAAAATTTTTTCCATGTGTCATAATAGGCATTTGTATCTACCAGCAATTCAGCATATTCACGAGGATATGCACCTAAATATTTAATCAATGAATCTCTGTGATAAAAATATAAAGAGAGTTTTTTTAGATAATTATCAAAAACCAGATATTTCATCAATTGATGAGAGTATGCCAGCGTCCAATCATTGTGATGAATAAATGTTTTAGGCATTTTAATTCTTATAGTTCTTCTTTTCTTTTTGATTTTTTTAATGGTATATCCTATTGAATAATTTTTTTCTAACTTACTAAATTTACACATACTATCCTGATGTTGAATGTAAATCGTATCATTTTCTTTATTTAATATATACATCGTTGGCGTATAATAAGTGCTATCATTGATGCATTTTGAGATAAATTTATGAGAAATTCGGGCATTTTCAAAGCCCCATTCTTTGAGCCATTGATGAAATGTGCGGCAGTTGATATAATCGTAAGTATGTGTGTAAGCATCGTTGTCGCTGATGATACACATTCTTTTAATCCACTTTTGTAAATGAGGATAATATGGTAATCCAATTGAATCTGTTGTCATTGCTTTTTGGCAAAATAGAGAATCAAATATTATTTTATTGTTCCAATCAATTTCAGGATTATTGAGAACCTCTGTTTTTTTGATAGATACAATAGATGCTGGCAATTTTACCATACTGGCAGGATAATTGTAAAGTGTATCAGAGTAATTAAAATAATAATCTTCAAACCTCACGGAATCATTTTGAGAGTAAGAAATTTTAGTATAAATAATTTGCAAACGATAAAGGTCTTTGTTGTCCAATAATTTTTTTTGCTCAATCGGCAAATTATTGAGTAATGAATCCAGAATATTTTTTTGACTATAAAATGAAATATTAAATACTAATGTGAAAAATATACTAATAATAAACGCTTTTGAAATCATACTTTTTGAAAACGATGAATAATTGAGTAAATAATAAAACCACACAAAATAATTGCAAATGAAATTATTAGAGCCGAAATATTTTGTATAGAAACATATATTAAAATCCACAAGTTCATTAAAATAAAAAACAAAGGCGTGATGGGATAAAGCGGCACTTTGAATACAGGTTGATAATTTTTTCTTTGTCTTAAAATAAAAATTCCCAAAGCAGTTAAACTCGTAAAAAGAATGAGTGTAATACCAATAAAATTTATCAACCAATCAAATGTGGAAGTGATAATCATTATAGATGAAATGAGTGCTATTAAAAGAATTGCTATGTAGGGCGAACGGAATTGATTAGTTTTACTGAATACTGACAATAACTTGTAATGCTCTCCCATAGCGGATAATACTCTTGGCGATGCAATCATCATTGAACTAATGGTAGAAATAAGTAGTAATGAAATTAATAGTCCAATTACATTTCCAATATTTTTACCAAAAATAAATTGAGCCGAGATAATTCCTACTTCTACATTTCCTTTTAATTTTTCAACAGGTGTGGCATACAAAAAAGCCATATTTAAGAAAACATAAAAGATTGTAACTACTAATGTGCCTGCAATCAATGAAAATACTAAATTTCTTTGCGGTTTATCAATTTCAGCCGCAATATATGCTGATGCATTCCATCCTGAATAAGCATAACTTACATAAATCAAACTGACAGCAAATGCAGATGAAAATACTTCTGAAAAAATCTGTTGTGTGTGCCAATGAAAAATATCAGGATTAGCATTTGGTATAAAAAATGCCATCAGAAAAATCAACATAATTAATATTTTCAATAAAGTAATATTTTTTTGAAAGATGTTGCCCAGCCGAATTCCTGCAAGATGTATGCTACTTACAAAGAATAATACACATAAAGAAATAATATTGGAGTGATAAGATGATTTGAAAAATGCCATAGAAAAATATTTTCCAAATGCTACACAAGCCGCTGCAATAGGCGCTGCAAATCCTACAACAATAGAAATAAAGCCCGCCACAAATCCAAGAGAAGGATGGTATAATTGTTGTAAATAATTATACTCTCCGCCATTACTAATCATTGCTGTGCCAATCTCTGCATAAGTTAATGCGCCACTCAATGCTACCAATCCGCCTACAATCCACAACAACATAATGCTCCACGCATTTTGAATATCTAACAACTGAAATCCTAAACTTGTAAAAACTCCTGTGCCTACCATATTTGCCACTACAATAGCAATGGCTCCCCACTTATCAATTTTATGAAAAGACATACATTATTTAATCAAAACTTTGTGTAGATTGATTGGCTCTCTCCACTAATATAGCATATTCTTCTTCTGAAATACCACTAAAAATATAATTGATTGGATTTACTTTTTCATTGTTTTTAATCACTTCATAATGCAAATGCGGTGCAGTGCTCAAGCCCGTAGAACCCACATAACCAATTAACTGACCTCTTTTAACCTTTTCACCTACTCTCACTGCTAATTTACTCAAATGCCCATACAATGTTTGATAACCAAATCCATGATTGATAATTACATGCAAGCCATATCCGCTATTATCCATACTGGCAAATTCTACTTTGCCATTTCCTGTGGCATAAACAGGCGTTCCTTGATTAGAAGGAAAATCCAAACCTGGATGAAACTCTTGTGTTTTGTAAATTGGATGAACTCTCCATCCAAAGCCGCTTGTTACTTGCTTTTTCAAATCCTTCACTTTAATGGGAATAATAGCAGGAATGGAAGATAGCATTTCAGATTTGTTTTTTGCTAACTCTGCAATTTCATCTAATGAACGAGATTGAATATAAAATTGTTTGCTTAATTGTAATAATCTATCCTGTGTTTGCTTAATAATATCAGCATTTTCTAAGGAAGCCCATTCTTTATTTACCTTTCCACCAAAGCCCGCTTTTCTAATCTCATCGGGCATAGGTTCTGCTTCTAATATCACACGATAAATATTTTTATCTCTTTCTTGCAATTCATTCAGTGCTAATTCCAATTTATTCATCTTACTTTGTAAAATATTATATTCAGTTCTTAAAATTTCTATTTCTTTTTTCAGCAATTTTTCTTTTGGGGAGTCAAAAAAATTGTAAGCCACATAAATTGTAAGAACAGCAAAACCCAAACCTGTTATCAAATAAGAAAAAATATTAGCAATTACAACCCACACAGAAGTTTTGGCTAATTCATATCTTAATGTTTGAGGATTAAAAACATATTTAGTTTTTTTCCATAAACGCATCTTTATTTTTTATTGGCAAATATGAGAATAATTTTGTTATTAGATGAAAGAGATGAAACAGGTAAGTTTTTAATGATTAAATATGAAGTATTGTCTATATAGTATAAAATTTAATGTAATTAAGGTGATTAAAAAACAAAAAAAGGGAGCATATTTTTTAAAATACCATTTTTTAATTGTAAGTTACTGATTATCATAACAATTTTTGATTTAAAAAAATTCTTTGACAATAATGAATTTATGCATACCTTTGTCTGAGATATTTAAATGAGAAAAAAGAAGAAATAATGATTAAATTTAAAATCATAAATATATGACTAAAGTTATCACTTACTTATTTCTAATTCTTTTTTATTCAGGGTTAACTTATTCACAAACCTTTACTGCTGAAACTGGCGATGTGTATCCCGGAGATAAACCCACGGTTTACACAACAACTTTAAAAATTCTTTCGGGAGTCATTAAAAAAGGTGACAAAATAGACATCTATGCACCTACCGGTCGAAAATTTACCGCCACTATTGTTTCTATCGTTAACTTTAGTGATTATTAGCATGTTAGCGGCAACCCTAAAGCGACAGCGTTATGAACAAACAGACAACTACTAATGCAAGCCAGTGGAACAAGTTCCGTCATCTTTTTAAACAACAAGAAATTCCTGCCAAGACAACACTTTTGCAGGAAGGACAAATTTCACGGACGATGTTTTTTATTGACAAAGGCTGTTTGCGGACTTGGGTAAATAATGACGGTAAAGAAATAACCACTCAATTCTTTTTTGAGGGAGACATTGTTTCTTCTATCGAAAGTTTTAGGACAAATCAACCAAGTTTATATAGTATTGAAAGTTTAGAGCCTTGTATTTTACAAACAATTTCACAAAAAGACTTTCAAAAAATTATCGAAAACTCACCTGAAGTAAAAAAGGAAATGGAAGACCATTTATTCAGACGGCTTTTTCAATGCCAGCAACTTTTGTATACTTTCCTTAAAAATAATCCCCAAAAACGTTACGAAGAATTAATTGAACGGCATCCTCACATTGTTCAACGTATTCCACAACATTACATTGCCTCTTATTTAGGGATTACATCTGTTTCATTGAGCAGGATTAGAAACAGGAAGTAGCTTCATTTCTTTACAATTGTTATCGTTCAGCAGATTATTAGGTGTTTATTTTTGCCCTTCACCTTAAATTCAGTAAAATATGAGAACGGTAATCGTATTTAATCATCCTTATGAGGGAAGTTATTGCAACGCAATTTTAAATGCAGTAACAAACGGACTACAAAAAGCGAATTGCGAAATTGATTTGATGCACCTTGACAATGACGGATTTAATCCTGTAATGTCAAAGGCAGATTTGAAAGCCTTTGTAGAACACAAACCTATTGACAAGCAAGTAATAGATTATCACGAACGTCTAAAAAATGCAGACCATCTGATTTTTATTTTCCCGATTTGGTGGGACTTAATGCCTGCAGCAACCAAAGGTTTTATTGACAGGGTTTTAAGTCCAGGAGTTGTATATGACCATCATCCGAGAGGATTTGGATTAGTGCCACTTTTGAAAAACCTGAAAAGTGTTACCATCATTACTACGATGA
The DNA here is from genome assembly GCA_040758575.1 of Bacteroidota bacterium. Lineage (GTDB taxonomy): Bacteria > Bacteroidota > Bacteroidia > B-17B0 > Aurantibacillaceae > BPGX01. Next base: position 106,271 of record JBFLVH010000010.1, read on the forward strand.
ACAAACCCAAAATAATGTATTCTCTACTCACCGGAAATTTAATCAGAAAAGCAATGTTGAGAAGTGTTTTTAAAACTATGGGTTATAAAAACCTTAATTGGATTAGTTTTGCCTCTGTAAAATCTGTAAGTCAAGAAAAAAGGGTAAAATGGCTGACGGCCATTGAAAGCAGATTTGCAAAACTGACTTGACAAAAAGGGCAGCCGCTAACATCGGTTTGGCGTAATGGCGGGTGACGTGCTTCGTATGACAGTTTAGTGGTAGGCTCAAGTGCAGTTCTTCAGATTGAACATTTGGGCTAAAAATCCGCCACTAGGCCAAGCCGCAAACCGTTAATCAGGCGAAAGCCGGTGAAAGTATGAATTTTACCTTACAATTTACAGAGGACCCATCTACCGGTAAGGATTATGTTACCTATGGATATAAAGTTTATCCTGCCGGCTTTAAGGTTAATACAAAAGCAGAAGCAGAAAAGAATTCGGACAGCAATGCAAATTTCAAAGCCACGCTTGATGGCAAGGCATTTCGTGCAAAGGTTACATCTAAAGGAGCCATGCTGGCCCTCAACGGGTATAAGCCGTATTTTGATAGACCATATTTATTATTACAATTTGCATGTATAGATGCTCCTGATGAACGCTTACTTACCATCATGGTTTTTAATCCAAAGCAATCGGTTGCCAATTATACGGCTAAGGATATGGAAGTGAATTTTTCAGGAACTGCCGATGGAAATAAGAACAATACCATAATGTTTGGCTTTGTAAACGGAAAAGCAACGCCCAATTTCAAACTTGAAATAACCAAATGGCAGGCTTCGGGAAATAATAAAGCCATAATATCCGGCAAAGTGAATGGTGAGCTGCCGGAGGTTAAGTTGTTAGGTAAATCAGAAAAGGTTAACCGCTTCGAGAACGGAGTATTTGAAAATATTGAAGTTCAAATTATTCGGGAATAATTAAATAGCTATATTGGAGTTATTCGGAGACATCTTCCAATCTCAATGCATATTTATTGCGACATGATGTAGCTATGGCTGGCTTTCTACATAACTCTTAAAATTATTCAGAATCGCCTGCCAGCCCTGCTGTTGCATTTCTATCGGGTTTTGGTTTTCTGCATCAAATGTTACGACTACTTCTGTTTCGCTCCCTTTGTCATTAAAGGTCACCTTCACCACCCGGTTATCGGGCATGGTAAATGTAAAACCCTTGTGTTCTGTAACCTGGTTGTAAATCCCTTCAAAATCAAAACCAAAACTGCTGTCTTTGGCTTCCATCCTTGCCACGTATTTACCTCCTACCCGCAAATCGTTGGATGCCGAAGGGCAGTGCCATGTGTCTATGGCAAAATTCCATTTTGTAATGTGTTCGGGCTTTGTGTAATAGTCCCACACTTTTCTTATGTCTGCCTTAATCAGGGCCTGAACGGTGATTTTTGTAGTATTCATTTGAAATTAAAATTTACTTGTTTTGATAATTTATCATCCAATTCACCACAAACTTATCCTGAAAGCTGCCATAATAGGCACCCCAAAACATATCCTGAATAGGTTGTTCTATTTTGCCTCCTTCGGATAGTTCGTCAAACAAACGTTTGGCTTCTTCTCGACTTTCAGGCTCAATTTGAATGTGCATATTGTTTCCTTTGTTTACGGTAAAGCCCATTTCTTTGGTAGCATCGGTGCCCATTAAAATATGTCCGCCTAAAATGGGCAGTTATATGTGCAACACCATTTTCTTTACTGCTTCTGCTATGGGCGGATGGTTAGGGTCTGAAGGCAAATCGCCAAAGCGTTGAATGCCGTTGATAAATTCTGATTTAAAAACCTTTTTGTAGATGGTAAATGCTTCTTCGGTATTACCCGGAAAGTTGAGGTAAGTGGATACTCTTGCCATATTGTTTGGTTTATTTTGTTTACGAAGTTTAAATTGTGCTTCAATGTATTGGTCAAGGTTTTCAAGTCCTGCCGTAAAGCCTTCTTTGATTGTTATTATGCGAATATCTTTTCTATTTTTTATAGTCCACAAACATGCACAATTTTTCAATAAATTGTTCAAAGGTTTTTTGTCAAAATAATTAACTGGTACATTAAACTCACAGCAATCACAACGCTTTAAAACAAAAAAAATCCCTCCATTTTCAGGAGGGATTTTTCTTAAAGTTGGTGCTGACCTACTCTTGCAGGATTTAGTCCTACTACCATCAGCGCTGGCGGGCTTAAGGACTCTGTTCGGGATG
>JBFLVH010000011.1:0-88002 GCA_040758575.1 Bacteroidota bacterium
GCGGATTATTTTAGTCAGGCAAAGATGGGGAGGAGTTTGTTTTTTTGCAACTCCTCCTTCTTTGTTTGAAAAATTTTTCAATCAATTTGTTAATTTTGTTGCACTTCAAAATGGAAGATGCGAATATAAATTTCTTCCAACTTCTTTATTAACACATATTTTCTGTAATCACGGGAATAAAAGTCATTATTCACCAATCGTATTTTTTTTACTTTTTGTTTAATAATATCTTGAAAATTAATTTGATTATCTAATGAGAACTTCCAGGAAACTGGCTGTGGGTCACAACTTCCAATACAGGTAACTATGGAATGGCTTTCTGTATTATATGCTACAGCAATGGTTAAGGAACTAAAATCTATTGAAGAACGTTGTCTTAATTTGTAATAAAAATATTTTCTTTTGGTAATGGGAATGTGTATGCTTGTTATTAAATCTGATTGGTTGATATTAAAAGGATTAATACCATCTCCAGAATATAACTCTTTTAATGGAATTCTTTTTGTGCCTAATGTATTTTGGATTGAAATTTCAGCATCGCAAACGATTAGAGATGGTGCTAAATCAGATGAACTTTTTGAAAAGCAATTTTTTTTACCACCCGTTGCAATACATATATCACCATCACATTTTAGACATTTACCAATAGATTCTCTCCACCATTCAGATTGATTGTAAAATATACACCTGTTTTCACAAAGTAAGTTACCCGCGATGGTTGCATTTTTTCGTATAACGGGAGTTGCAATACTTTTTGCAGCATCTGATAGTATTTTTACATTATTTTGAATTTCCTTATGAGAAATTATTTGAGATATTTTTACGCAGGCACCTATTCGTATTTCATTAGAATCACAATAGATCTGATGTAATCCAGAGACAGAACTAATATCAACAAACAAATCAGGTTGAATATTTTTTTGTTTGTAATTGGGAATTATATCAGTGCCGCCCGCAATAATTTTTGCGTTATGATTTACGCTCAATATTTTAATTACATTATCTATTGAGTTTGCTAATACATATTTTGTTTTATTGTCTTTATCACTCATAATGATACTTTTATTTGTTTTTGTTGAAGAGATTGAAGCACTTTTTCAAAAGTAATTGGTAAAGAAGTAACTCTTATTCCAACAGCATTATAAATGGCATTAGCTACTGCCGGGATACTTGGGTGTAAAGCACCTTCACCACATTCCTTTGCACCAAATGGTCCCTCAGGATCTTTGCTTTCAATGATATTAGTAAAAATTTCTGGTGTGTCTAATGAAGTAGGTATTTTATATTCCAGAAAGTTATTGGTAAGTAAATGACCATTATGGTATTTCATTTGTTCACTTAATGCCTGACCCAATCCCATGTGCCAGGAACCCTCTAGTTGCCCTTCTACCGCTAAAGGATTAATAGCTTTTCCACAATCATGAGCACCCCATAAATTGAGTACTTTATATTCACCAGTATCAGGATTTACTTTTACTTCTGCTATTACTGCTCCAAAACTATAAGAAGGACTTAATCCGGCGCCTGCACCCTTATATGTTCCTCCTAATTTAGGTGAAATATACCAACCGCTTACACTAATGGCTCCTCTATTGGAGAGCACAATATCTACTGCTTGTTGCCAATTACAAATTTCTTTGCGTGTTTCTTTATGCAAAATGCTACTATTTGTTATCACTAATTCATTTTCATTTAATTCTTTTTTTACTGCAATTGTTTTTAATATTTCATTTTTTAATTTTTCTGCAGCTGCTTTGGCAGCATTACCTGCCATAAATGTTACTCTGCTAGAGTAACTTCCTAAATCAACAGGTGTGAGTAAAGTGTCCGCCATAACGCACTGGATATAATCCTTATCAATACCCAAAATTTCGGCTACTATCATTGGAAGAATGGTATCGGTTCCTTGTCCAATATCACTAGCGCCAGAAGTAAGCAATATTCTGCCATCAAAATCTAATTTTAAATGCACAACAGATTGAGGATATTCATTCCAAATAATAGGTAATAAACTTCCACTGATATACCAGCTACATGCTACTCCTATACCGTGTCCATAGGGTAAATGACCATATTTTTGTTTCCACCCCGATTGATTCATAATGTTTAAAAGTGCTTCTTTTAGTCCATTGCTGGTAATTCTGAACTGTCCAATAGTAGTTGTATTAGGCGGAAGTAAATTTTTTAATCTAAAATCAATGGGGTCTATTTTTAATTCATGGGCTATTTCATCCACTACACATTCCACAACAAATCTTGGATTAACTCCTCCATGACCACGCATAGCGCCACATTGTGGTTTATTGGTATAAACGCGTATAGATTTATATCCATAGTAATCTGTTTGATAAGGTCCCTGTAATAAAGAACCGTTGTAGTATGTAGTAACAACTCCAAAACTTCCATAAGCCCCACCATCTATCAACATATTGCCATCAATATATTTAATATATCCTGATTTATTTGCACCAATGGTTATTCTTATTTTAGATGGATGACGACCATGATTAGTTAAAAATACTTCTTCTCTCGTTAATTTAACTCTCACTGGCTGTCCAGTTTTCATTGCCAGATAACAAGCAATTATTTCGTGAGGAAAGGGGTCACTTTTTCCGCCGAAACCTCCGCCAACATAAGGTTTAATTACTCTAACTTTATGAAGAGGAACATGCAGAACTTTTGAGATGCTACGATGTAAATAATGAGGGACTTGAGTAGCAGTAATTATATTAATACCATTTTCGTTTACCCATGCAGTACATACGTGTGGTTCTGTAAATCCATGGTTAATTCCTTCAAATGTAACTTCCATTGATTTTATTACATCGCATTTTTGATAGGACTTTTCGTTATCTCCTATTCTTATTTCGGCTGTTTTATGAATATTACAGCGGTATTTTTCAGAATGTGAGTGAATAAAACAATTCGTTGATTTAAGTGAATCGTCTATATTTAAGAAAGTTTCAAGTGGTTCATATTCTACTTTTATTAGTTTTAAAGCTTTATTACAGATTTCATCAGAAATGGCTGCAACAGCCGCAACTATTTCACCAACATATCTTACTTTATCAATAGCCATACATGTCTCATCTTGTGAAATGGGTAATACTCCAAATTTTTCAGGAAGTTCTTTTCCAGTAGCTATGTATTTTACACCTTTGAGTTTTAGTGCCTCTGATATATCAATGGATTTAATAATAGCATGTGGGTATGGACTTCTTAAAAATTTACAATGCAATGTGTTCTTAAATATATAATCATCTGCATAATCAGCGGTTCCAGTTACTTTTTTATGTGCTTCAATATATGGAGTGGATTTTCCGATAATATTAAAATCTGAATCATTAGATAAAATACTTTTATGCTTTTCTCTAAAAGTATTGGAATATTCAGCAATCGCATCAATGATTTTTTTATATCCTGTGCATCTACATAGATTACCTGAAATTGCTTCTTTGATTTCATCAACAGAACATTGTGAGTTTTTATTTATAAGAGATTTTACGGTCATAATCATACCGGGCGTGCAAAAACCGCATTGAATAGCGCCGTGTTTTACAAATAACTCTTGTAGATATATATCATCGTCTTTATGTATACCTTCAATTGTTGTAACAAATTTTCCAGACGCTTTTAGTGTTGGAGTTATGCAAGATAGTACGGGTTCATCGTCTATTAATACCGTACAAGCGCCACAACTGCCTTGGTCACATCCAACTTTTGTCCCTTTCAGAAATAACCGTTCTCTTAATGTGTAACTGAGCATTTCATCTTCATTAATTAAAACTTCGTATTCTTCAGAATTGATATTTAATTTTACTGAAATCATATTTTATATATTTTATTTAAATACTTAATCCAATAGAACGACCTCCATCTACATATAATAACTGCCCATTAATAAAATTAGTTTTTTCATTTAATAGAAATGAGACGGCTTGTGCTACATCTTCTGGTTTTCCAATATTTTTTTGAGGTTGTAAATTGATAAGTTTCTGGCGAACTTCAGGTGATAACGATTGTGTAAGTGGCGTATCTATTAAGCCGGGAGCTATAACATTGACAGAAACATTATACTTACCAAGTTCTAATGCTAATGCTCTGCTTAATCCAATAATACCAGCTTTGGAGGCACTATAATTCGTTTGTCCAGGGTTTCCAAGCCATGCCCGCGAAGAGATATTTATAATTCTACCATAGTTTTGTTGTCGCATAATTTTTGCAGATTCTCTACATACCAGCCAGGTTCCTTTTAAATTTACATTGATTACTTTATCAAATTCTTCTGATGTCATTTTCCAGATCATCTTATCACATATTATTCCTGCATTGTTAATAACCCCATAGATAGTTGAATGTTGTTTTAATATAGTTTGAAAAGTAGTAACTACTTCAGTTTCGTTAGTGATATCGCATTTAAAAAAAATAGCATCACATTTGTTGGGTGTTATTAAATCTAAAATAATTACATTGTATTGTTCTTTGATTAATAGTTCAGATATAGATAGGCCTATGCCACTAGAACCACCTGTAACTATTACTGTTTTTACTGACATATTTCAAGGTTTTTCAATTCATTTATGGAGTTAGATGAAAGTTTTAATTGCTGTGTTTGTTGATTTTTTATTTGAATAAGTTTTGATAAAATGGAGATTGCAATTTCAAATGGTGTAATGGCGTTAATATTTAGCCCTATGGGCATATCTATTTTTTGAATAATACTTTCAGGGATACTATTTTGAGATAAATACTTTTTGGTAAGAACAACTTTTCTTTCGCTTCCAATCATACCAATATATTTAAGTGGGTAAGCAACTGCACCTAAAAGAATTTTACGGTCTAATTGATGATTATATGTAGTTACAACACAATAGGTATTTGATATTATTCCATTAAAATAATTCAGGTATTCATCTGGTTGAGGTGAATAAATATAATCTATTTGATGACTATGTGAAGATAGTTTCTCAATAAGTTGCTTTCTATTATCAATGAGTTTTACATTAAAATTGGCTTGTGTGGCAAGTTGTGCAAGGTTATTTCCAATATGCCCTGCACCAAATATTAAAAGTGTTGGAGATTGTTGCAATACTTCAATAAATATCCAAACTGTGCCACCGCAACACATTTGGTGGTCTTTCGTCAAATGATGCTCAAATAATAAAGAGGTGTTGTTTTTAATGCAATGAAGAGCATTTTCAATCACGCTCATCTCTAATGCCCCGCCACCAATTGTTTGGTAAATTTCACCATTAGGAAGAACTATCATTTTGTGTCCTGCTTTTAATGGCGTAGAACCTAATGTTTTGACAATAGTGCATAAAGCAATTGTTTCATATTGATTTAAGAATTTTATTATTTGATGGTAAGTTGATATGCTCATTTTATTCTACATAGATAGTTTAAAATAATAGTTGTAGTCATCTATTGTATTGATGTTAGCAGTAATTTTTTCTGTATTGCAACTAATTTCTATTTTATTGAAATATTGCAGGTAATCTTTTAATAAAAAATTATTTTGAGGAAATGAGTTTAAGATTAAATTTTTTATTGAACTATGAAGCAAAATAGGGTGTCCACCTTTGCCATTAAATACAGGTTTAACATAAGATCTTTCTTTACATTTGTTTATCATATTAAATAATAATTCTTTTGTAATAAACGGGTTATCAATGTTTTGTATAAATACATAATCATTTCTACAATGTTTTAATCCGTTAAAAATTGAATACATTCTGTCTTTTTCATTTTGATTATTGACAATATAGTGAATATGGCTATCACTTAATAAAGCTATGTTGATGTATTGTGATAGTTGTTTATAGTTTTCTTTTGATATTACAACATATATTTCTGATTGAATGGATGCATAAACAGAAACAATATGCGTAAAGAAATTTTCTAAATAATTATAGGGTAATAACATTTTTGGATATCCCATTCTTTTTGATTGACCACAACATAATAGAACCACATCTGTTTTCATATCCCACGCAAACATAAATAAAACAAAATCTATTAAAAATGTTCTTCATTAAATAAAAATATGATAAATAACATATTATACGATGTTGTAAAGCATAGAGAATAGAGAATGTATAAGGTAAATTTGCAGCATCATAACTCTACAAAATTTCACAAAACAATCATCTGATGGAAAATATCAATCAAATTATTGAAATGTGTCAAAACATAGCATTTGACATTAATTATGCTTATCCAAAACAATGGAAAAAACAAAGCAATAAAAGAGTTTTAGTGGGGTATTTTCCTATTTATTTCCCAAGAGAAATTGTTGCAGCGTGCAACGGAATAGCCATTGGTATTTTAGGTGGTGGGGACTATAAAGAAGTAGTTAAAGGAGACGCCTACTATCAATCTTATATTTGTCATATACCAAGAGGGATAATTGATTTAGCATTAGATGGCCATTTCAATGAAATAGACGGATTTGTTTTTTCATCAATATGTGATGTGATGAGAAATTTGACAGGCATTTTTCAAATACATAATATTGGTAAATTTTCAAAGTATTTAGATTATCCTCAAAATTTTCAATCTGATATTGGTGGAGAATTTTTAAGGAAAGAATTTGAAGATATTATCAATAAAATATATTTAATTAATGGAATAAAACCATCTGTACAAGATTTTAATAAATCCATCGCACAATATAATTACAACAGATCCTTATTGTTTGAAATTTATGATATTAGACAAGAATATCCATGGCGATTGTCTGCATCTGAATTATATACAATTATTCGGGCGGGACTTTATATGCCTGTTGAGGAACACAATCAAGTCCTTGAAAATATAATTAAAGAAATTAGTAAAGAAAGAAATAACCCGGTAGATAATATTAAAGTAATAGTGTGGGGTGCTTTTTGTGAGCAATTACCTATAAATCTAATTAAATCATTAGAACTATCAGGGTGTTTTGTGGTTGATGATGATTTTATTTTAGGTTCAAGATGGATACAAGGAAAAGTTCCAGAAAACACATCAGACCCGCTCGGGGCTATTGTTGAATCATATCTTCAAATGAGCACCTTTTCTACATCTGTGTATGATGTTGATAATCCAAAAGAAAAACGATTAGTTGAATTAGTGAGAAAAAGAAAAGCAGACGGAGTAATCTTTGCAGCTCCCAGTTTTTGCGACCCAGCTTTGTTAGATACTCCAATGTGTCAAAAATGCTGTGAAGAAAACAATATCAGATATATCAGTTTTCAGTATAGCGAAAATACAGGGCAATTTAAACCAATTAAAGAACAAGTTGGCGCATTTGCGGATTCTATTAAACTATGGGAAGACACCACAACTTTAATAAAACAATAAATATGAGTACACAAAAAGAGGTAAAAAAAGATAAAAGCATGATTCTCCAAAAAGAGATGATTGCCAAACAATTTCATGATTTAACTACCGCAAAAGAAAAAGGAAAAAAAGTAGTTTATACTTTCGTTCCAGGAAATTTATCTGAACTTATTCTTGCATTTGATATGATTCCTGTTTATCCAGAAATAAATGCCTTACAATCAGGTATGCGAAAAAAATCAGGAGGTTTTATTAAAGATTCTGAAAAAATCGGATATTCAGAAGATATTTGTACTTATGTAAAATGCGATATTGGAATGTTATTAAATGGCAACATTGGTCCTTACGATGAAAAAATTCCTCCTCCCGATTTGCTTTTACTAAGTTATACGGGATGTTTTACTTTTATGAAATGGTTTGAAAATTTAAAGAGATTGTATCCTGATGTTCCCGTAGCTATGCTGCACACACCTTATCAGGAAAGCGGAAAAATTACAGAGGAGATGATTAATTATATGGTAAAGCAATTAAAAGAAGAAGTGATTCCTAAAATGGAAAAAGTATCTGGAAAAAAATTTGACGAAAGCAAGCTCAAAGAAATATTAAAATATTCAAAAGAAACACAGGAATTGATTAATAGAATATTTGAAACTCCTAAAAATGTTCCCTCTCCTATTGATGCGTATTTTGCAGGCGTTTATTATATCGGGCCTATTAATACTGGATTCAGAGGGACACCTGAATGTGTGGAGTATTATAAACTTCTTTTAGACGAAATTAATGAAAGAATAAAATTAGGATTAGGTCCTGTAACTCCAGAAGGAGAAATGAGCGAAGAAAAATTTAGATTAGTAGTAGAAGGTCCTCCGAACTGGACAAGCTTCAGAGAGTTCTGGAAATTATTTTATGATATGGGTGCTGTTATTGTAGCATCTACTTACACAAAAGTTGGAGGATTATATGAATTAGGGTTTCGTCATAATCCCGACAAGCCACTGGAAAGTTTAGCAGAATATTGTATGAATTGCTATACTAATTTTAACTTACCTCAGCGAATAGAAATATTGAAAAAATATATACTTGATTTTAAAGCCGATGGTTTTTTGATACATTCTGTAAAGAGCTGCAATTCTTTTTCAGCAGGACAGTTAGGCATGATGAGAAAGATAGAACATGATTTAGGTGTGCCCGTTGGTTTTATAGAATCAGATCTTGTAGATCCACGTTATTTTTCATATTCAAATATTAAAAACCGTCTGGAATCCTTTTTTCAGATGTTATCACAAAGAAAAAGCATTATGAATGCTAATTAAATAAAATAATTTTTATGAAATACTATCTTGGAATTGATTTAGGTTCCACAACTTCAAAAGCGGTTATCATAAACGAAAATGAAAAGATTGTGGGAAAGGGTATAACTAATACCCGTGCAAATTATGAAGTAGCTGCCGAGATAGCGAAACAGCAAGCTATTTACAATACCAGATTTTCATTATTAAAAGAAAAAATGGCTAAAACGATTTCTCAAAATAGAGAACTTCAACAATTCTTTAATGACTTGGAAAATACCTTCCAGTATGTATTGTTCAAAGATAGATTGGAAAAATTACAACAAGAAATGTTGAAAGTAATCAGCGATCTCGCCGCTTCTCAAAAAGAACCCAATGATATTCTTAATCAGATTCTTAATCATCTTTCAGAAGAATTAAGAAAAAAGTATTTAAAGGAAAACCTTGGTACAAAGAACCAATTTTTTCGGGATATTGTAAGTGAAAGTTACAACGAAAAATTAGAACAAACAGATAAAAAATATTTTGAACTTTTAATGAATACTTTTGATAAAAGTATTAATCAAGTAGAAAACGAAGTTATTGAATATGATTTTGAAGAGGTTATTCATCAGAGTTTAAATATATTGAAAGACCACTATCATGCACTTTTAAATAATGAATTAGATGAAATATCCACTGATTTCAGAAGTGAATTGGAATTACTTGCAGGAAAGTATAAAGACATACACGAAGATTTATTATCACATATAGAAAATATATCTAAAATTAAAATTGATATTGGAAACATGGTTGGCACTGGATATGGTAGAGCATTATTACCTTTTCCACAAGATTGTATCAGGTCAGAAATTCTTTGTCATGCCTTTGGAGCACATTTTATATTCCCCAACACAAGAACTGTCCTAGACATTGGTGGGCAAGACACAAAAGCTATTCAAGTAGATCAATATGGAATGGTTACTAGTTTTCACATGAACGACCGCTGTGCAGCAGGATGTGGCAGATATCTTGGTTATATAGCCAATGAATTTGGTTTATCATTAAACGAGTTGGGTCCAATGACACTTCAATCTTCTAAAGAAACAAATATTTGTTCTACCTGTACAGTATTTGCAGGGGCTGAAGTAAGAGAATTATTAAATATTGGAGAGAAAAAAGAAAATATTTTAGCAGGATTGCATAAAGCTATTGTTTCAAGAGCCATGTCTTTGATTGCCAGATCAGGAGGCGTATACAATGAATTTACATTTACAGGTGGAGTAGCCAGAAATCAAGCCATTGTAAAATATGTTTCTGATTTTGTAAAAAATTCTTATGGAAAAGATATCAAAATAAATATTCATACAGATTCCATTTTTATGGGATCTTTGGGAGCAGCACTTTTTGCAAAAAAGAACATTCAGGTTCAACTTGAAACAAAAACATCAAAAATTAAAAATTAAAAATTAAATATATGCAGCCGATTTATACTATAGGCGTTGATTTAGGTTCAAGTTATATCAAAGGAGTGCTTTTACAATATGATCATTTGGCATTAAATAACATTAAAATTATTTGCAAAAAAACTGAAAAGATCAGAAAAAGAAATCCTTCTGATGTCGCTCAATTAATTATTGAACAGATGGTTAAAGAGAGTGGCATTTCAAAAAATGATATTAAATACATTGCTTCTACCGGTGAAGGAGAATTACTTCAAAATAAAACAGGGCATTTTTATAGTATGACCACTCACGCTAAGGGAGGGATATTTCTATGTCCTAAAGCCAAAATTGTGGTGGATTTGGGTGCCTTATATGTGAGAGTAATGAAAGTAGATGCCAATGGTAAAGTATTGGATTATCAAATGACCAATCAATGTGCATCAGGTTCAGGGCAATTTATTGAAAATATTGCAAGGTACCTTGGAATGTCTGTTGAAGAGGTAGGAGACATATCATTAAAAGCAGACAACCCCCAAGAACCATCAGGTATCTGTGCAGTATTAGCAGAAACGGATGTTATTAATTTTGTTTCAAAAGGGATTTCTATTCCCAATATTATTATGGGTATTCATTTATCTATTGCTAACCGTATTGTAAGATTAATAACCAAAATTAAACCAGAATATCCACTTGTTTTAGTTGGAGGAATGGCTTCTAATATTGGTATGGTAAACGCTATTCGTCAACTGCTTAAAAAGACCAATAATTCTAACGATATAATCGCTCCTGCTGATGCTATTTATTCAGGTGCTATAGGAGCTGCCATTTGGGGTGGTTATAGATATTTCAAATTAGAAAATAAAATACTAACGGCCTGATGCAATATCTAAACAATAATATAAAGATATATAGGAAATATAATAATGTAGCTACTTTGTTGAAGAGTGTTTGTGATAGTTACTCATACAATAATGTTTTCTGTTTTAAAGAAAGTAATAATTATCAAAATATTCAATATGCCGCACTTTTTAAAGATGTTTGCTCTGTTGCAAAATATTTGAAGAGTATTGGCTTTAAGAAAGGAGAGAAGATGGTAATATTTTCTCCAAACTGTTATGAAATGTTAGTTGTGGAATTGGCAGTAATGTCCATAGGAGGTGTTGCTGTGCCTATTTTTGCTTATTTTAAGAAGGAAACAGCAAGTTTACTTATTAATCATTGTGATGCTAATTACCTGACTATTTATGGAGAGTTTCAATATCTTCAATTAGAAAATATTCCTAAAATAAATAAAATTTTTATTCTTGATAAAAATTTTCATCCAAGGGGAAAAACTTTTCAAATACCATGTATAAATTTTAACTCTATACCTATAGAATCAAATACATCAGATAGTGATTTGAATTTTGAAGTAGATGAAAATGAAATTTGCTTAAATATGTATACCTCTGGGACTATGGGTATTCCAAAGTGTGTTCAATTAACTCATAAAAATATTTTTTCTCAACAAGATGCGTTATCATTGATTTGGAATGTTGATTCTACTGATAGATTTTTAAGTTATCTTCCCTGGCATCATAGTTTCGGTGGGATATTTGAATTGTTCACAGTTTTGTATAATGGTGCTTCTTATTGGCTGGAGCCATCGTATGGAAAAGACATTAACTCTATTATTGATAATTGGAGAACTGTAAAACCTACAATTTTTTTTAGTGTTCCAAAGGTTCATAAATCACTTGTAGAACATATAGTGAGTGATAGTAGTTTTGAAAAAAATTTATTTCATTCTGAATTTAAGTTTATATTTACAGCAGCCGCTCCGTTACCCGAAAATGTTGCAAAAGAGTACCTGAAAAGAAATATCAGAATATTTGAAGGTTGGGGACTCACTGAAACTTCTCCTTGTTGCACAATTTCTGAGTTTAAAATGAACAAAGAAATTGGAATAGTAGGATTTCCTATACCAGGCGTGCAAATCAGAATTGATGACGAAGGAGAGATCCAGGTAAAAGGATATAATGTAATGGTAGGATACTATAATAATGAGGAAGCAAATAAGGAATCATTTACAGAAGACGGTTGGTTTAAAACAGGAGATTTAGGTGAAATTACATCTGAAGGATTAAAATTGATAGCCAGAAAAGACAGGGTTTTCAAATTATCAAATGGCGAAAAAGTTATACCATCAGATATTGAAAAATTGTTGGAAAAGAAATGCTGTTATGTTGCATATTCAGTGGTATATGGTGGTGGTAAAGAATATCCTGTAGCGTTGATTTTTCCTAATAAAAAATTTTTTGATTATCCGCCTTATGATAAATCTCCTGACGAAGGTTGCTTCTGCCCGAGAAATTTTAAAGAATTAGGTAAATGTTTAAGCGGTTGTCTAAATGATGTCAATAATGAAATTCATCAGAAATTTTCAAAGTTAAAATTAGCAGCAATTATTAATGATGAATTAAAAATTGATGATAATACACTGACTCCTTCATTGAAACCATCACCTAAAAACATCATCAAAAAATATCTGAACCTTATTAATGAAATCTATAACCATCAAATACCCTTTGATAAAGATGTGTATTTAATTATTCTGGATAATCAACTCAAAAACGCTATGTATGGGGGAAATTAAGTCAATAAAAAATCTCAAGGAAGTAATGAAGCAATATTTCCAGCGGTTAGATAGTGCGCCATTAGTGGCTTGGTGCACAAGCGTAGGTCCTGCTGAAATATTACGGTCATTTGGTTTTGAAGTTTATTTCCCAGAAAATCATGGTGCTTTACTTGGTGCAACAAAAAAAGCAGAAGCATATATCAATAACGCTGTAAAGAAAGGTTATTCTCCTCATGTATGCTCATATACTACCTCCGATATAGGATCATTTATTTCTGGACAAACACCTCTTACAGAACATTATGGAATAAAAGGCGTACCTAAACCATCTATCATTGTATATAATACCAATCAATGCAGAGAAGTTCAGGATTGGTTTAATTTTTATGGAGAACATTTTAATTGTCCGGTTGTTGGTATCTATCCTCCAAGACATTTAGATGAAATACAAAAAGAAGATATTGAACAAGTAGTTTTTCAGATGAAAAAACTAATAAAATATTGTGAGGAAGTTACAGGAAAAAAATTTGATGATGACAAATTTAAGGAAGTAGTAAAATTAAGTAAAGATGCAACTCTATTATGGCAAAGTGTTTTGAAAACAGCCACACATCAGCCAGCGCCTCTTACTTTTTTTGATGGTGTAATCTTAATGGGGCCTATTGTAGTTTTAAGAGGTACTAATGATGCTAAACAATTATATGAATTGATATTGAATGAATTAGTTGAAAAAAATAAAATTAATGACGCTGCAGTTCCTGATGAAAGAGTTAGAATTTTTTGGGATGGTATGCCATTATGGGGGAGGTTAAGAATGTTATCAGATTTATTTAAGGAAAATAAAACGGCTATTGTGGCATCAACTTATTGTAATAGTTGGATATTTGATGAATTTGACGAGAAAGCACCTTTGGAATCTACTGCATTGGCTTATACAAAAATTTTTATTAACAGAAGTGAAAGAGTAAAATTAGAAATGCTTTTAAACTGGGCAAAAGAATTTAAGGTAGATGGTATTATTTTTCATGACACAAAAACTTGTTTTAATAACTCTAATGCAAAATTTGGATTACCCCAAAAAATTCAGGAAAAATACAATATTCCCACATTAGTTATTGAAGGTGATTTGTGTGATATGAGAATGTTTTCTGAAGGTCAATCTATTACTAAAATAGAAACTTTTATTGAGCAGATTGAAGAAAATAAAATCGCAATCAGATGAATACTTTGAATAATGTAGCAATAGTAGGGGCTGGTCCTATTGGATTATTGATGAGTTATTTTTTTTCTAAGTGTGGGTCAAATGTTCATTTAATTGATACAGATAAAGTTAAAGTGAATTTAATTCGCAATGATGGAATAAAAATTCAGGGTTTATTAAATGATAGTTTTAAAATAAAAAATGTTTACTCTGATGTTTCTGAAATCAATAAGGATATATCATTTGATTTAGTAGTGTTTTGTACTAAATCTTATCATACATTAAATGCTGCAATACGATTTAAAGAAAAATTGGGTGTTTTGCCTGTGCTTAGCGCACAAAATGGAATTGAAACTGAAGATATATTAAAAGGCGTCTTTGGAGAATCTAATGTGCTCAGAATGGTTATCAATTTTGCCGGGAATCTGGTCGCACCTAATATAGTAAAATACACATTTTTTATTCCGCCAAATTATATTGCATCATGTGATGATTCAAAAACCGATTTGTCTGAAAACATAGCCCAGTTATTTACCAATATTGGAATTACTACACAAAGTACCACTTCATTTCAGATTATTAAATATATATGGGAAAAAACCATATTAAATTCAGCATTAAGTGCTCTGTGTGGAATATCTAAAATGACTATGAAAGAAGTAATGGAGCATCCTGATATGGTTGATATTGTGGAACAAACTATACAAGAAGGCGTGGATGTTGCTTTAGCTGAAAAAATTGTTTTTGAAGACCACTTTATAAGAAAGTGCATTAGATATTTGAAAAAAGCAGGAGATCATTTCCCTTCACTGGCTATAGATATGATTAATGGAAGAGAAACGGAAATAGATGTTTTCAATGGGAAAATAGTTCAATATGGCAGAAAGCATTACATCAAAACTCCTCTGAACTTAATGTTTTGTAATATTGTAAAAGCATATACTTTTAGAAACACTTCAAAAATTTCAGTTCCAGAAATTAAACCATTGTTGCAAAATGGTTCTGTTTATGTAAAAAATATGCCCTGTTATTTGGGAGTAGATTTAGGTTCTTCGTATACAAAAATTGCAGTTATTGATGGAAATAATCATGTTGTCTATAAAAATATTTTAAAGACATTCAACAAGGATAAGGTTTCTATACAACATATTTTGAAAGCTATTTTCAATGAATTTAAGATAGTATCAAGCTGTGCAACAGGTTATGGCAGAAAATATTTTCCACAATCTGATATTACTAAAACAGAAATTAACTGTGCCGCAAAAGCTGCTAATCTTTTTTTGAATGGAGAAAAATGCATAATTGATATTGGAGGAGAAGATATAAAAGTCATTCATTGTGATAAAAATGGAAATGTTGAAAATTTTTATCTAAATGATAAATGTGCAGCAGGTACGGGTTCGTTTATTTCTGAAATATCCGAAAAAATAGGATTAGATATAAAAGAAATGAATGAATTAGCATCTCATTCAGAATACAATAAACCCCTTAATAGTTTTTGTACAGTATTTGCCAAAACAGAAATTATGAACTGGATATTTGAAGGAATGCCAGTTCAGGATGTAGCAAAGGGCATCTATTTATCCATATCTTCTCGTGTTAGTAAGTTAAGAATAGATACATCAGTTCCTGTTATTCTTATCGGAGGACTTGCCGCATATCATCCATATCTAAAAGAAATACTTGAAAAAAATTTGCAAACAAAAATATATGTAATGGAACATCCCCAGCATATTGTTGCTATTGGTGCGGCTATAATGGCAAAAGAATATGCTACATTAAATTTAAAAAACACTACAACATGAAGGGATATTTTAATACAGAAAAAGGGATAGGCATTATATTTGATGATATATATCTTGTTAATGGGAAAAGAACACCTTTTGGTAAATTATGTGGAACTTTAAGTACATTATCTCCTACTGACCTTGGAATTATTGCAGCTGTTGCATGTCTGAAAAAAATCAATTTTTCACCAAAGAACATTCATCAATTAATTGCCGCGAATATAGGGCAGGCATCTGCTGATGCTTATTTTTTGCCTCGCCATATCGCTTTATATGCAGGTATTCCTACTCCAGTTCCTGCACTAATGGTTCAAAAAATTTGTGGTTCTGGTTTAGAAACAATCATCACAGCAGCAGAACAAATTATGCTTCATAAAGCTGAAAATGCATTATGTGTAGGAACAGAAAGCATGTCGCAAATGCCAACATCTGCATTTGGTAATAGATTAGGATATTCATTAGGAAAACCGGGATTTGTAGATATGTTATGGGAGTCATTGATGGATACTGCCGCAGGGTATTCAATGGGGCAAACTGCAGAAAATGTTGCAAAAAAATTTAATATTACACGACAAGAATGTGATGAATTTGCCTTATCCTCTTTTGAAAAAACTTTTTCGGCTATAAAATCCGGTTTTTTTGAAGGCGAAATTGAAGAAATACCATCTGAAATAATATTTGAACGTGAAGGACTACAAAAAAGAAAAATTAAATTATCCAAACTGCCTACACCTTTCAAAATAGACGAACATTTTAAAGAAACTTCTCTTGAAAAATTATCAAAATTGCCGCCCGTCTTTTATTCTGATGGGGTTCAAACAGCGGGCAATTCAAGTGGAATGGTAGATGGTGCTGCGGCAGTAATTATTTCTAACAAAACACAAGTACAATCTCTTCAATTAAAACCTCTTGTAAAAATTATAGCAGCCGCCTCATCAGGTGTAAATCCTAAATATATGGGATTAGGCCCAGTGCCAGCTATTAAATATTTATTAGAAATCACAGGACTTAAATTGTCTGATATAGGTTTGATTGAAATTAATGAAGCATTTGCATCACAAGTATTAGGTTGCATCAAATTATTAGAAATAGATCCTAAAAAACTCAATGTGCATGGGGGTGCTATTGCTATTGGACATCCTTTGGGTGCTACGGGCATTAGGATTTCACTAACACTCGCCAGAGCTATGAGACAATATAAAGTAAAATACGGAATTGCCTCTGCCTGCATTGGAGGTGGGCAGGGCACAGCAATTCTATATGAAATGGCATAAAATATAAATTATGAATACTATAAAAAAGTGGAAATTTAAAGAACTGAAAGGAGAATTTTATTTAGTAGAAGAGCCAATACCTGAATTAAAACCCAATGAAGTACTTGTAAAAGTAGCGGGTTGTGGGGTTTGTCATACAGATATTAGTTTTTGGTATGATGGAGTTAAAACCAGAAAAGAATTGCCCTTAACACTTGGGCATGAAATAAGTGGAACTGTAATAGATGGAGATAGTAAATGGGTTGGCAAGAATGTAATTATTCCTGCAGTATTACCATGTGGAGAATGTGAATTGTGCAGGTGCGGACGGTCTAATATATGTCAAAATCAGTTAATGCCGGGTAATGATTTTGATGGAGGTTTTGCGTCGCACCTCATAGTACCATCTAAATTTCTTTGTGAAGTCCCTGAAACAACATTAAAAAAATTTCAACTTTCAGAATTATCTGTTATTGCTGATGCGGTATCTACACCTTATCAGGTTATTAAGAAGTCAGAACTGTCACAAAATGATTTCGCGATAATATTTGGGGTTGGAGGAATCGGAATTTATGCTGTTCAAATTGCAAAATTATTGAATGCAAAAGTTTTAGCTATTGATATTAATGATGAAAAATTATCCATTGCATCTAAAAATGGTGCAGACGCAGTTTTGAATATTAAAGATAAAGATTTTAAATCCATTAAGAATAGCATTAAAGATATTGCTAAAAACTTAGGGTTGTCGTCATATAGATGGAAAATTTTTGAAATGTCTGGTACTGCAGTTGCTCAGGAAACGGCATTTAATCTTCTAACATTTGCTTCAACGCTTTCAATAGTAGGTTTTACAATGGATAAAGTAAATATAAGATTAAGTAATCTAATGGCATTTGATGCGTCTATTATTGGCACATGGGGATGTAAACCCGAATTATATCCAGAAATAGTAAAGTATGTTGAAGAAGGGAAAATAAACATCCAAGAACATATAGAAGAACATTCTCTTGAAGAAATCAATGAAGTATTTAAAAATATTATTCAACATAAATATAAGAAAAGAATAATATTAAAACCATAAAACTATGAAACAAATTAAAAATCATGATTTAGTAGCCGATTATCAATTTTCTGACAAGGTAATATTTGAGAAAAGACCAGTTTATGATTGGAATGGGAAAGAGGTAAAGGGTTTATACAACGCATGGATTATATTGAATAATCCTCAACAGTTTAATTCTTATACCACACAAATGGTAAAAGATGTTATATTAGCGTTTGGAAAAGCATCAAATGACAGAAGTGTTGTTTGTGTAATTTTTACCGCTGTTGGAGATAAAGCATTTTGTACGGGTGGAAACACAAAAGAATACGCTGAGTATTATGCAGGTAATCCACAAGAATATTCCCAGTATATGAGATTATTTAATGATATGGTAAGTGCGATACTAAAATGTGAGAAACCTGTAATATGCAGAGTAAACGGAATGAGAATAGCAGGGGGACAAGAGATAGGTATGGCTTGTGACTTTACTATTGCTGTTGATACAGCACGATTTGGTCAGGCAGGACCTAAGCATGGCAGCGCACCAATAGGCGGAGCCACTGATTTTTTGCCCCTTTATGTTGGAATAGAAAGAGCCATGAACTCATTAGTGTTGTGTGAGCCATGGACTGCTCATCAGGCATATTTTTATGGTTTGATTACTGATATTGTTCCTTGCCTAAAATATAACGATAAATTTATTGCTAATCCATTAGTAGTTACAGATAAATTGTTTGATGAATTTGGAAGAATAATTTATGGTAGTTTTAAAACAGGGGAAGAACTTAACAAAGCAAAAGAAATATTTAATAAATGTATCATTGATTTTCAATTACTTGATGAAAAAATTAACCAACTGTGTACAAAAATTCTTTATACCTTCCCCAATTGCACCAATAAAACAATTTCTGAAGTGCGTAAATTTAAATTAGAGCATTGGGATAAAAATAAAGAAAGCAGTAGAGAATGGTTGGCTCTTAATATGATGACTGAGGCAAAGGCAGGATTTAGAGCATTTAACGAAGGTCCTAAAAATAACAGGGAAGTTGATTTTATTAAATTAAGACAGATTTTAGCTAATGGTAAAGAGTGGAATGATGATTTGATTAAGGAAATTTCTCCTCAATTTCAACAAATAAATAATTAAATAAAACAAGATATGGAAACAATAAAAACAACATCTTTGTTAGATGGACAATGGCAACAAATTATTATTTCTAATGGAAAAGGAAATATCATCAATCTTCAGGTAATGCAAGAGTTAATACATTTATTGGAAGAATTTAAATATCGCCCAGAAATAAAAGTAATTACTATTGAAGGTGCTGGTGATAATTTTTCATTTGGAGCCAGTGTTGAAGAACATCAAAAAAATAATGCCGCCGATATGCTTAAAAGTTTTCATCGTCTTTTCTATAAGTTTTTAGACACATCCATACCAACTATTGCAAAGGTGCATGGGTTTTGTTTGGGTGGAGGTATGGAATTAACGCTTATATGTAATCTTATTTTTGCAGATAAAACAGCTAAATTCGGGCAACCAGAAATAAAGTTAGGTGTTTTTGCTCCTCCTGCTTCTGTCATTTTACCTGAAAAGATTGGTTTAGCAAAAGCAGAAGAAATACTATTATCAGGAGAGAACATTGATGCAAATAACGCATACAGAATCGGTTTAGTTAATCAATTATTTGAAAGCAAACAGGAATTAGATGCAAAAACAGAAGAGTATATTCAAAAAGTAATTCTACCTAAAAGCGCTGTTGCATTAAGATATGCTGTAAAAGCAAGTCGCGTTAAATTTAGCCATGTATTAAGAAATTTTTTACCCTCTCTTGAGAACCTATATTTAATTGATTTAATGGAGAGTCATGATGCTAATGAAGGTATACAATCTTTTCTTGAAAAAAGGGCACCAGTTTGGTTAAATCAATAAAAATAAAAACTATGAAAAAAATCAAAAATGTAGGTATTGTTGGAGGCGGAACAATGGGTTCTGCATTGGCACAAAAATTTGCTCAAGAGAATTTTGATGTAACACTGTATGATATTGACGAAAACAATTTAAGAAGAGGATTAGATAATATTAAACAAAGTTTAAATGAAGGGCTGGAAAAAAAGGTTTTTACTTCTGAACAAATTAATACCTTCTTATCCCGTATCAAAACAACTTGTCAAATTGAGGACTTAAAGGATAGAGACATTGTTATTGAAGCAGTGTTTGAAGATTTTAATGTAAAATCATCTCTTTTCAAAAAATTATCTGAAATTCTTTCGCCTAATGCGATAATAGCCACCAACACTTCTTCATTTTCAGTAACAGAACTATCACAAAATGTAAAATATCCCGAGCGATTTATTGGGCTACATTATTTTTACCATGCAGCCAAAAATAGATTAGTTGAAATTATTCCTGGTCAAAACACGGCAGAAGAAGTTATTCAATCTGTCTATTACTTTTCTTTACAATCTGGAAAAGATCCTATCTTTACCAAAGATTATTATGGATTCGCTGTTAATAGATTTTTTGTGCCGTGGCTTAATGAATCTGTTAAGATCGTGGAAGAAAAAATAGCCACACCAGGTGAAGTTGATTGGGTGTCTACGAAGGTCTTTGGAATTGGAATGGGACCATTTGCGCTTATGAACGCAACAGGTGTTCCTATTGCATACCATTCTCAGAAAACACTTGAAAAAATTGGTCCTTCATATAAGGTTACAGAATTATTAAAATATCAGGCAGAAAAAAAGGAAAACTGGAGTATTAATGCGGTTGAGAATGTGGATAGTGATAAATTTAAAATGATAGAAGAGCGATTGTTGGGCTGTGTATTTTTTGTATGTGCCCAATTGTTGAATGAAAAAATTTGTAGCCCTACAGACCTCAACAAGGGCGCCAGAATTGGCTTAAAATGGAAAAAGGGACCTATTGAATTAATGAGGGAATATGGACTTAATAAAGTAAATGATTTAATTTCTAAATATAAAAATTTGTATAAAGAAGGAGATGTTTTCATTGGACAAGATAATTTAAAATTAAAATGGATAACTAAAAAGATAATTAGAGATGTAGGGTATATATTATTTAATAGACCCGAAGACCTTAATGCACTTAATGAAGAGGTATTCCAACAGATAGAGATCATCATTGATGAATTTAATCATAACCCCTCAATCAAAAATATCATTATTACCTCTACAGGTAAATCTTTTGTGGCAGGAGCAGATATAAAATTTTTTATTCAAAATATAGAAAGTAAAAACATTGATAAAATCATTCAATTTACAAAATACGCTCAATCAGTTTTGAATAAAATAGATGCTTCTCCCAAAAGAGTGATCGCTGTATTAAATGGCCTTACATTAGGTGGAGGACTTGAATTGGCTTTATGTGCAGATGAAATTTATGCATTACCCAATGTTACTTTAGCTTTTCCTGAAACAGGTATTGGCATATATCCGGGATTAGGTGGAACACAAAGACCCCAAAAAAGAATCGGAAAAGAGCTAACCAAATTTCTCGTTTTTACTGGTAAGGTGCTTACAGCAAAAGATGCGAATGAAATTCATTTAATTGATGGTGTTATCTATTTTGATGATTATATCAATATACTGAACGGAGAAATTAAAAACATAACGCCTTCTTCTACCAGTAAAAGTATTCCTGAACAATGGGTAAGAGTAATTGAAATGTTTAAAAAGATTAATATCCAGCAATTGTCCCCACTTGACGAAATATCCAGAAAAATTTTACAAAAGGCACCTCTTGCAATACAATTTGCTAATAAACTGATAGATGAAGGTAAAGGACCTGAATCAGAAATTCAATATTTAAGAGATATATTTTCTTCTCATGATGCTTTAATTGGATTAAAAAATATTGGTAAAAAAGTTCAATACACTGGAAAATAAAAATTTTATGAGGGTTAAAGAAAAAATTAAAAAAAAGAATGTCGTAATAAAATTTGCAGGAGATTCAGGAGACGGAATACAACTAATAGGTTATCAATTTACATACAATGCTGCTTTTAATAAAAATAAAGCTATTAATTTTCCTGAATTTCCATCTGAAATTCGTGCTCCAAGAGGCACATTAGCTGGTGTATCAAGTTTTCAAATTCAATTTGGTGATGAAAATGTCTATACAGCAGGAGATGAGTTTGATGTTTTAGTAGTAATGAACGCAGCTGCTTTGAAAGCCACCTTGAAAGGACTAAAAATAAATGGAATTATCATTGCCAATGAAGATGGTTTTGATGCAAAAAATTTAAAGCTGGCCGATTATTCATCTAATCCACTGAAAGACTATACACTTTCAAATTATCAAGTGTTTTCAATTCCTATTGAGAAATTGACTCTGGAAGCATTGAAAGCTTCTCCTTTGAGCAAACAGGAAAAAGAAAGATGTAAAAACATGTTTGCACTTGGTTTTGTTTCATGGTTATTTGGAAGGTCTCCTGACAACACCGTAGATTTTATCAATTCAAAATTTGCTAAATACCCTGACATCAGAGATGCGAATTTAAAAGCTCTTTTGGCAGGATATAATTATGGAGAAACTACCGAATCTATAGCCATTCAATATGAGGTTTCTAATGCGAAATTAGATAAAGGCATTTATCGCGGTATAATGGGCAATCACGCTATGGCATTAGGTTTAGTAGCGGCTTCAGAAAAATCAAAACGACCTCTGGTATATTGTTCATATCCTATTACACCCGCCAGCGATATATTAAAACATTTATCAGGTTATTTAAATTTCGGAGTAAAAACATTTCAGGCAGAAGATGAGATTGCTGCTATGTGCGCTGCTATTGGTGCCTCTTATGGTGGAGCATTGGCAGTAACTGGTACTTCTGGGCCAGGACTTGCCTTAAAAGCAGAATCCATCAATCTCGCGGTTATGCTTGAATTACCCGTTGTAATTATTAATGTTCAAAGAGGAGGTCCATCAACAGGATTGCCCACTAAAATGGAACAAAGCGATTTATTATTTGCTATGTATGGAAGACCAGGCGATTCTCCATTGCCAATTTTAGCTGCTTCTTCTCCCGCTGATTGTTTTTATATTGCTTATGAAGCATGTAAAATAGCTTTACAATTTATGACACCTGTTATTGTATTATCTGATTCATATCTTGCTAATGGTGCTGAAGGATGGAAATTTCCATTGATTGAAGAGTTGCCTGAAATAAAAACAATGGTAATTAATTCTGAAACTTCAATAGACAATTTTTATCCATATAAGCGTAATGAACAACTTGTTAGATATTGGGCAATACCAGGTAATCCTTACACTATACATAGAATTGGAAGTTTGGAAAAAAATCCAGACACGGGTAATGTATCCTACTTTCCCGAACATCATCAAAAAATGACAGAAATTCGTCAACAAAAAGTATTAAATATTGCTGATGTTATTCCTGAACAAAAAACTGAAAATGGAATTAATAAAGGAGAAATATTAATTGTTGGCTGGGGTTCTACTTATGGAGTGATAAAAAATGTAGTCAAAGATTTAAATGATAAAGGCATTAGAACAGGGCATTTACATTTAAG
Organism: Bacteroidota bacterium; assembly: GCA_040758575.1. Lineage (GTDB taxonomy): Bacteria > Bacteroidota > Bacteroidia > B-17B0 > Aurantibacillaceae > BPGX01. The sequence continues at coordinate 23,493 of JBFLVH010000011.1, forward strand.
ATATATTCATCCTTTTCCAAAAAATTTATCTGATATATTCAAAAACTTTAATAAAATTATAATTCCTGAGATGAACACAGGCCAATTAGTCAAAATAATTCGGGATAAATATTTAGTAAATGCCATTCCCTTTAATAAAATTCAGGGAATACCAATTACTCATAAAGAATTATTAGATTTTACATTGAATCAATTAAACTATGTATATGGAAAAAACGGATGTGAATAATAATGTTCATCAGAATATTTTGAAAAGGACAGCAAAAGATTTTGCAAGTAATCAAGAGGTAAAATGGTGTCCTGGTTGCGGGGATTACGCTATTCTTGCTCAAATACAAAAAGTGCTGGCTGAATTAAATAAAAAACCAGAAGATATAGTTTTTGTGTCAGGCATTGGTTGTTCTTCTCGCTTTACTTATTATATGAATACTTATGGAATTCATGGTATACATGGCAGACCAATTGCCATTGCTACTGGCCTAAAAATTGCCCGACCAGAATTAGATGTGTGGGTAATTACAGGTGATGGAGATTGTTTATCTATTGGTGGTAATCATTTCATCCATGGATTAAGAAGAAATATTGATATTAATATCATAATGTTTAATAACAGAATATATGCCTTGACCAAAGGGCAATATTCACCCACATCAGAACAAAATAAAATAACCTATTCCTCTCCATATGGCTCCATAGATTATCCTATTAATCCAATAGCATTGGCACTGGGAAGTGAAGCAACATTTGTTGCAAGAACAATTGATAGAAATCTTTCTCATATGAATGAAATCTTTAAAAAAGCAAATGAACATAAAGGAGCATCGTTTGTAGAAGTGTATCAGAATTGTAAAATTTTTAATGATGAGGCATTTGCTGTTTATACCGAAAAAGGTCAAAAAGAAAGTCATACTTTATATTTACAGGAAGGTAAGCCATTAGTGTTTGGTGAAAATAATGAATGGGGAATAATTTTGGATAAAATGCAACCCAAAATAGTTCATCTTAAACAAGATTCTGTATCTATTGAAAATCTATGGATTCATGATATTAAAGATAAAACCAAGGCATTTATTTTATCACAATTTTCAATGCCGGGAGACAAAGAACATTTTCCTTCTCCAATGGGTGTGTTTTTTTCAGAAGATAAGCCATCTTACGAACAAATGGTGATTGAAAAAATTGAAATCGTAAAACAAAAAAGAAAACCACCTTCTATTAATAAGATATTAGCAGGTTCACAAACTTTTTCTTATGAAGAATAGAATGTCAGAAATACTAATTAAAGAACATGAAAATATTCTAAAATTAATAGATATACTTCAATATCTTGACAATAAATGGCTGGAAAACCCAATAGAATTTGAAGAAGTAATGGCAGAAGCAATTGACTTTTGTAAAACTTACGCAGACCAAATCCATCATCAAAAGGAAGAAACCTTATTATTTAATACTTTATCTGAACTTAACCCTATGTTACAATATGGCGTAGTGGGGGAGATGATAGAACATCATGAAATATTCAGAGAAATGTTAGTCAATACGCAAAATTATTTATTAGATAAAAAATATTTACAGGCCTACAAAGAATTTAAAAAGTACCTGGAAATACTGGAAGACCATATAATTATTGAAAACAATGAACTATTCCCGATGGCAGATGATTTACTACCAGAAAATATTCAGGAGAAAATTTACTTTGAAGCAAAAGATTATGATAGTCAAGTTGAAACAACGAAGCAATCAATGGAAGAAAAATTGAATTGGCTTTTAAAAAAAGTACAGACACTTTGAGTATAGAGTTTATTACTCCAAAAATAAATTCAAATTGTTTTTATCCAATCAATATATTTTTTAGTATTTTAAGTAAAATTCGTGATAATAATCACTAATGATGATTACCTTATATCCCTACCTTTGCAAAAAAAATTACAACTATGAAACAAAACATGGGAAAATTAGACAGAATTATTAGAATCATTGTAGCAATTATCTTTGCTGCATTGTATTTTATGGGAATTACCAAAGGAGCAGTAGGGCTTATATTGCTTATTTTGGGTATTGTATTTGTACTTACATCGTTTTTGGGATTTTGTCCTCTATACTTACCTTTTAATATCAATACAAAAGAGAAAAAGCAATGATAGGTTTATTATTAAAATACAAACTTACACTTCTGGGAATTGTCATTGGTGGAGTAGGGGGGTACCTTTATTATAAAAATATAGGATGTGCATCAGGCACCTGTCCTATTACTTCTAATCCCTACATCAGCACTTTATATGGAATGATTGTTGGAGCGTTATTATTGAACTCTTTTGAAAAGTAGTTGGTAAGTTGCCTATACATTTTGGTTTAAAATTAAAATCCCCCATTTTCTGGGGGATTTTTCATTTTCAGTTGTCCGACCAGGACTCGAACCTGGAGTCTTCTGAACCAAAATCAGACGTGTTGCCATTACACCATCGGACAGTCGGACAACTTTTATATGGGCGGCAAATGTACAAAATTTTATTCCTAATTTCCAAATGCTTTTTTCGTTTTCATAAAATATTTTTCACTTTGTTGTGTTTGTTCTATTGCTTGCAGATAACAATTCATATTATTGTAATCTATTGTCCAAGAAATTTTTTAAAACAAATAATTTTGATAATCAATCCGCAAGTAGTTTAGCTAGTGGTAATTAAAATGTGGTATTCTTTAAAAAATATTCACAATATTTTTTCTCTTTATTCATATCTAATGGATATAACTATTTTAAGGGTATAGAATTATTTTTACCACAAAGAACACAAAGGGTTACAATAAAAATAATCTTTGTGTTTCTCTGTGTGTATCTTCGTGTTGTCTGCGGTTATGATAGTATTTTGAACACTAATGCTATTGTATTAAGCCAATTTATCTATTATCTAATACATTACAATTCTTTTCTTCTGCACTCTATTCATCATTTCATCTTTCAAAATAAATGTTTTATCTAAATTTGTTGTGTATGAATGCAACAATTATCTTTTATTTGTGCCGCAAAAATTTGAATATGAAAAAATTATCTTTATCTACTTTAGCATTGCTGTTTTCTCACATCATTGTTCTTGCTGACGAAGGAATGTGGTTACCTTTCTTAATTGGTGAAAAAACCTATCAGGAAATGGTAAAAAAAGGACTTAAACTTACAAAAGAACAAATATATAGTGCCAACAAAGCGTCATTAAAAGATGCAGTAATTATTTTTGGTGGTGGATGTACAGGAGAAATTGTTAGTGATAAAGGTTTGATTTTTACTAATCATCATTGCGGATATGATGCTATTGCAAAAGTTAGCACAGTTGAACATAACTATTTAAAAAATGGTTTTTGGGCAAAAAATTTGAATGAAGAAATTCATGTGCCTGGATTGACTGTGCAATTTTTAGAGAGAATCAAAGATGTAACTGACATTGTCAACAATGAACTAAAAAATATTGATGCTTCTAAAACATTACAGGAATTGCCAAAAATTTTCAACACTTTTGCACAAAAGGAACTCAGTGATGCAGAAAAACAAACTAATTGTGAAGCCCGTATTGTACCTATGTTTTCAGGTAATCAATATATTTTATTTGTGTACAAAAGATATAAAGATGTAAGATTAGTGGGAACGCCTTCTGAAAGTTTAGGAAAGTTTGGAGGAGATACAGATAATTGGGAATGGCCAAGACACACTGCTGATTTCAGCATATTCAGAGTGTATGCAGATAAAAATGGTCAACCCGCCGATTATTCACCCGATAATGTTCCATTGAAACCTAAATATGTTATTCCCGTAAGCATTAAAGGTGTCAAAAACAATTCTTATGCTATGACAATGGGCTTTCCTGGTGGCACTAATCGTTTTGAAACATCTTATGGAGTTAAATTAAAAACAGAAATTGAAAATCCTTCTATTGTTGAATTGCGTGATATTCGTCTGAAAAACATGTTTGAAGAAATGAAAAAAGTGATGCGATAAAATTAAAATTAGCATCATACTATGCTCGTGTAGCGAACTATTGGAAATTCTTCGATGGTGAAAATAAACAATTATTGAAATATAAAGTATTTGAACAAAAACAAAATGAAGAGAAACAATTTATAGATTGGGCTAAACAAAATAATAAAACAGAGTATATTAATTTGATGGAAGAGTTTCAAAAATGTTATGAAAAATGGACACCTTTTACCAAAGCAAAAGTATATTTTCAGGAAGGAATCCTCGGAAGTCAGTTGTTTTCTTATACTTATAGAATGTTGAGTTTACTAAATGAACCCAAAGAAAATATTCAAAAAAATAAAGAAAAATATCTGCAATTAGTAAAAGAACTTAATGCCGAAATTGATATAGCTTCTGACAAAAAAAATTCTGCTGTATTACTGAAAAAATATAAAGATGATATTGCTGAACAATTTGAGCCAACAAGCATATATGCCAGCATTACAAAAGATATTTCTATGACTGGACAAGACCAAAGTTCATTAAATGTTTATCAAAACTATGTAAATAATATCTATCAAAATACTATATTACTTAATACTGATGCTTTTTCAAAATGGCTGGAAAATCCTGATAAATCTGTATTAGAAAAAGACCCTGCCTTTCAATTGGTGAATGCTTTTTATCAAATTTATTCATCTAAAATTTTACCTGAACAAACAAATTTTCAAACTTGTAATTATTTATTACAACAAAAATATCAAAAAGGACTGATGGAAATGTATAAGGGTAAAAAAGAATTTTATCCAGATGCTAATTTTACTATGCGATTATCTTATGGAGTTGTAAAACCATATAGCCCAAAAGATGCTGTGTATTACAAGGAAATATGCACATTATCAGGTGTGTTAGAAAAATACAAACCTGGTGACTATGAATTTGATTTGCCACAAGATTTTATTGAAACCGCTAATAGAAAGGACTTTGGGAGATATGCTGATAAAACTATCAATGATATTGTAGTTACTTATATTACTACAAATGATATTACTGGTGGAAATTCTGGTTCGCCTGTATTGAATGGCAATGGAGAATTGATTGGCTTAGCATTTGACGGTAACTATGAAGCATTATCTCATAAAATTCATTTTGATTCTCAATATAATAGAACTATTTGTGTAGATATTCGTTATGTGCTCTGGATTATTGAAAAAATTGGTAAGGCAGATAATATTATCAAAGAATTGAAGATATCTGCTTAGTACATTAAACAAGGATAAATTTTACTCCAAGCTAAACAGATACAAATTAAATTTCTATTACCGTAGCGCCCAGCATAAATCCTATGCCAAATCCTGCTAATAATACTTTCATTCCTTTTTGTAGTTTTTTTTCTTGTAACAACTGATGTAAAGCAATGGGAATACTACTGGATACTGTATTGCCTGTAAATTTTATGTCATTGAAAAATTTTTCAGGTGGAATTTTGAGTTTTTTTCTCAACACTTCTAACATAAATGAATTGGCTTGATGAAACACAAAATAATCAATATCTTGAATACTCAAATTATTTTTTTCAAGTGTTTGGTATACCAAAGGTGGCACTTCTTTTATACTCATTAAAAATATAGAAGTTCCATCCATTTTCATAATGCCATCGGGAGGGTTCTCTTCTAAAAAATATTTTTTATCCATACGATTTCTGGTGCCACTTCTTTCTACAATTAGTTTATCAAAATGTTTTCCATCTGTTTTGAAAACAAACTTTTCAAATGAAGATGTTGATGGTAGAATCAAGGTAGCCGTTGCAGAGTCACCAAAAATGGATAATAATTCTACATCATTATTTTGAATTACATAAGAAGGGGTATCACTTGTTACTAAAAGAACATTTTGTGCTATACCAGAGTCGTGCAATGCTTTGGCCACAGATAATCCATAAATATAACCTGCACATCCATGAGGTAAATCCAAACAATAACAATGATCAGGTAGTTCTAATCTTCCTTGTAATACAGCAGAAGTATTTGGTGCTTTGTAACTAAATCCATGTCCCACTAATAGCAAGGCGTCTATTTGATTTTTATATTCAGGATATTGTGAAAATAATTGAACCACACTTTCATAAGCCATATCTTCCATATTGAAGTGAATGGAAGTATGTCTTCTTTCTATTACCCCTGTTTTCTTAAAGATATCATCTTCTGAAATACCAAATTTTTCTGATAATTCTTTATTAGTTAATTTATTTGGTGGAAGATATATTGAAATTCCTTTTATTTGCATTGATTTTTTATTTCAAATAATATGAAAAAGCAAAGTTACGGAAAAATATACATATTGCTTACAACAATAGCATTTTTGCTTTATGGCAACACTATAAAAAATGATTATGCTCTGGACGATGAATTTGTAATAGCAGGAAAAGATAACATTGTTCAAAAAGGCATTAAAGCTATACCTAAAATTTTAAAAAGTTATCACGCGAAAGATGAATCGGGCAATGAATATGAATATCGCCCTATGGTTAAAATTTCTTATGCTATTGAGGTGCAATTATTTGGTAACGATGTGCATACACATCACTTCTTCAATGTGGTCTATTATGCTTTATGCCTGATATTATTATTCAAAATGCTTTTATTTTTATTTGACAATTATAGTTTAGAAACCAAAGTTTGGTTAGTTGTTATGTTTGCTTTTATACCTGTGCATAGTGAAGTTGTTGCCAGTTTGAAAAATAGAGATGTGATGTTGAGTTTTATTTTTTCTATGTTAACTATGATTTATTTTTTAAGGTGGATGAAAGAAAAAAAAGGGTTGATATTTTTAATGAGTTTAATTATGTTTTTATTTGCTTTATTGAGTAAATTTGATTCATTGCCACTTATAGCAATATTACCTTTGATTTATCTTCAAAAAAATAATGTTGATTGGAGACAATTAAATAACAAAAAAGTTATTTTATCTGTTTTAATGCTTGTAGTAGGAATGATTTTAGTTTATTTTGCTTTGAAAAAAGGACAAAAATTAATTTTAGATCCCACTTCTAAACAAAGGTTATTTAATTATTTTGAGAATCCATTGTACTTTGAAAAAAAATTCATTTACAGAATTATAACAATGTTGAACTCTTTGGGATTTTATATTGTAATGCTATTATTCCCACTTAAAATGTCCTGTTATTATGGATATAAAGTATTATCATTTAATTCTATTGATTTTTATGGCGTTATTGGAATATTCAGTTTGATGAGTTTAATCTACTTTTATTTCAAAGAATATAAGAGTAAATCATTATTATGGTATGGAGTGATGTTTTTTGGCATAAGTATTTCAATGTTTTTGAACATTGTAAAACCAGCACCGGGCATAGTAGCCGATAGATTTTTGTTTATGCCATCGCTTGGTTGGTCAATGATTTTATTATACGGATTGGAATTTTTGAATCAAAAATATTTTGAAAAGAGAAAAACATTTCAGTTTAATTCTATTGATTGGTGGAAAAAATCTGGAAATATTAAATGGTTGGTCATTTTATATTTTATTGTTGAAAGTGTATTAATTTGGTATAGAAATTATGAATGGAGGTATAAATTATACCTATATGAAGCCGATGTAAAAAAATATCCTGAATCAGTAAAATTGCACATTCTTTATGCTTCTCAAATTGTTATTGAATATATGAGTAATTCGGGAAAATTAAATCAGGCAGAAATGCCAAAGTATTTACAAATATCTATGGATGAATTTAAAAAAGGATTAGAATTAGATAGCACTTGCGGAAGCTGTTTGAATAACATTGCGTTTCTTTATATGAACTGGTTAAAAAATTATGAATCTAGCATTCCCTATTTACTAAAAGCATATCAATTGGATTCAACAAGGAAGGAACTTTTGTGCAACATTGCCATTGCTTACTTCAAAACTAACAGAAATAAAGACACCATAGAATTATTTGTTCGCAAGTCCATTAAAAGAGATAAAGATAAAAATTATGAAATTCCACACTCTGTAATGTTGGAATATTGTAAGCAAGATAAGTTATATGATAAGGGCATAGAATTTTTCAAAGAAGAATTAAAATACCGAAGTCAATCTGAATACTTAAATCATGCCATAGCAGAGCTATACATTTTAAAAGGCGATACGCTTAATGCTATAAAATCTTATGAAAAGGTATTACAAATCAATCCTTACTCAAAAAAGGTAGAAGTGTATTTAAATAACTTAAAGGAAAAATATTTTAATAAAAAGAAATGATGTGTTTGCATTCAACAAACTAATGAATAAATAATAATTATGTATATTTGCACCTGCATTTATATTCTGTAATGGGTTTTAGTCAGTTCTTGGTTTGTATAAATAGAAAATGTAATTTTCAATCTAAACAATTTATTGTTTCTTTGAATAATTATTTTGTGAATCAAATATATATACTCAATGGCTTCTTATTCAAAGCATAATTATCATCAGCCCCATTTATCATTGGCAGGTCTTATCATTTCACTTGGAATAGTTTATGGGGATATAGGTACATCGCCGCTTTATACTTTGAAAGCCATCATTGGTGAAAATTACATTAGTGGTGAAATTATTAAGGGTGCATTATCTGCAATATTCTGGATGCTTACATTACAAACTACTATTAAATATGTGATTGTAACACTTAATGCTGATAACAAAGGTGAAGGTGGAATTTTTGCACTATATACGCTTGTCCGTAGAAATAAATTTAAATGGTTGATTGTTCCAGCCATCATAGGTGGCAGTGCTTTGCTGGCAGATGGCATTATCACACCACCTATTACAGTTACATCTGCTATTGAAGGTATTCAAAATATTTATTACGAAGTAAATGTAGTTCCCATTGTCATTATTATTTTAATTTTGCTATTTGTATTTCAAAGAGCAGGAACCGATTTAGTTGGAAAATCTTTTGGACCTATTATGCTGATATGGTTTTTAATGCTAGGTATTTTAGGGGCAAAAGAAATCGTAAAAGAATGGGGGATATTAGAAGCATTAAATCCTATATTTACTTTTCATTTAATTAAAAATCACCCCGAAGGTATTTTTGTATTAGGTGCGGTATTCCTTTGTACTACTGGTGCAGAAGCATTGTATTCAGACATGGGACATTGTGGAAAAAAGAATATCAGGACATCGTGGATTTTTGTAAAAATAATGTTATTATTAAACTATTTTGGGCAAGGTGCGTGGCTATTACAGCACGAAGGATATAAACTTTCTGAATTAGGTGCTAATGGCAATCCTTTCTTTTTAATAGTGCCGAGCTCATTTATGATTTTTAGCATTGTAATTGCAACAATGGCAGCTATTATTGCTTCACAAGCACTTATCAGTGGATCTTTCACACTTGTAAATGAAGCTATGCGTTTAAATATTATGCCTAAATTATTAGTCAAATATCCAACAGAATTAAGAGGTCAATTATATATACCCGTAGTTAATTGGGCAATGTTATTAGGTTGTATTTTTATTGTATTATACTTTAAAGAAAGCACTAAAATGGAAGCTGCTTATGGATTAGCCATTATTCTTACTATGTTAATGACCACCACGCTTTTGAATTTTTACTTACACATGAAAAGATACAATATTTTTTTCATTGTTGTGTTTATAGGTATTTATCTATTTATTGAATTAATTTTATTATACGCCAATCTAAGTAAATTTTTTAATGGAGGATATATTACATTTGCAGTAGCAGCAGGCCTTTCATTCATAATGGGTATTTGGTATACTGCTAAAAAATTATCTGAAAGATACATTGATACTGTGAAATTAGATGATTATAAAAAATATATCATTGACCTATCAGCAGACGCATCTATACCCAAATATGCTACACACCTTGTATATCTTACATCAGTAAGAGACCCCGAACCGATTGAACAAAAAATTATTCATTCTATCCTACAAAGACGACCTAAACGAGCGGATATTTATTGGTTTATTCATGTAGATGTTGTTGACGAGCCATACAGAATGGAATATAAAGTTACACATATTGCCAAAGATGATATTATTAGAGTGGATTTTTACTTAGGATTCAGAATAGCACCAAGAATTAATTTAATGTTCAGAAAAGTAGTAGAAGAATTAGTAAAAAATAAAGAAGTAGATATTACATCCAGATATGAATCATTACAAAGAAATAATATCAGTGGCGATTTTAAGTTTGTTGTGATAGAAAAATATCTGTCTTATGACAATGAATTGCCTTTCTTTGAAAAAGTAATTTTTACAAGTTATTACATCCTAAAAAAATTCTCACTAAGCGAGCCCAAAGCATTTGGATTAGATATGAGTGTGGTAAAAATTGAAAAATATCCAATGATTTTCAGAACACCATCTTTAATCAACCTTAAAAGAATAGAATAATATATTTAATTAAAAATCCTTGCGTCCGTTGTCCCCAACGAAGTTGGAGATTCGTGGCTAATAATTAAAAAGATAAATTATGACTAGCAATGAAATTTTAGAAGCATTAAAAAATGTTATAGATCCTGACTTAAAAAAAGATATTGTAACACTTGGAATGGTTAAAGATTTATTTGTAGAAGGCAATCAGATTAAATTCAAATTAGAACTTACTACACCTGCCTGCCCCTTAAAAGATATCCTCAAAAACGCCTGCATTAATGCAATTAAAGAATATGTAAACAAAGATGCTATCGTAGATATTGAAGTTACTTCTCGTGTTAGAACTTCAATTCAGAAAGAAAATAGCACATTAAAAGATGTAAAACACATCATAGCAGTGGCATCTGGAAAGGGTGGTGTTGGAAAAAGCACAGTATCAGCTAACTTAGCATTAGCGTTACAACAATTAGGAGCCAAAACGGGTTTGTTAGATGCTGACATTTATGGTCCATCACAAGCCATTATGTTTGGAGTAGAAAATGAAATGCCTGGTCCTGCTGAATTTGAAGGGCAAAAGAAAATGGCACCTGTGATTGCTTATGGCATTAAAATCAATTCCATAGGTTTTATGGCCAAAGAAGACCAGCCCGTAGCCCTGCGTGGCCCAATGGTATCAAAAGCATTGCAACAACTTTTCTATGATACCGTTTGGGGGGAATTAGATTATCTAATTGTAGATTTACCACCTGGAACAGGAGATATTCAAATTACTTTATGTAGTCAAATACCTTTAAGTGGAGCCATCATCGTTTGTACCCCACAAAAAGTGGCTATTGCAGATGCCAAAAAAGCTATTGGATTATTTCAATTACCTCAAATAAATGTTCCTATCATTGGTTTAGTTGAAAATATGGCATGGTTTTCGCCCGCTGAATTACCCGAAAATAAATATTACATTTTTGGAAAAGAAGGTGTAAAAAATTTAGCAGAACAATTACAATTACCTTTATTGGCTCAAATTCCAATTATTCAAAGCATTAGAGAAGATGCTGATAAAGGTATTCCATCAGTAATAAAAGATAATCAAATAAGTGAGTATTATTTGAAAATGGCTCAATCTGTAGCACAGAGATTATCTATTCTTCATCAAGAAAAAATATCTGAAAAACAAAATGTATAATCTCTTGTTATACAATTGTAAAAAGGGCTTAATTCATTCGTTATTTATCCATTCAGGTAATTATAGTTTTTCGTTCTTTGTGGTTATTTTCAATTTTTCATTATTAAGATGTCGCTCTTTATCTCTAATAGTTTTGGTTTCTAATTTTTTCAGAAATTCACTTTCTAAATCAACACCTGTTTGATTAGCCAGACAAGTTAATACAAATAATACATCTGCCATTTCTTCACCTAATTTTTCATCACTCTCACCATTTTTAAAAGATTGTTCTCCATACTTTCTTGATATAATTCTGGCTAATTCTCCAACTTCTTCCATTAGAATAACAGTATTAGTTAATTCACTAAAATATCTTACACCATTTTCTTTTATCCAATTATCAACAGTTTTTTGAAGTTCTTTTAATTCCATAATTATCTTAATAAAGTAATATATCCCTTTTGCTCATATACTTTATCATCTTCACCTTTTGCTTTGATAATATACAAGTATGTACCTGTTGGAGCATCTTTCCCTGCTTTTGTTTTTCCATCCCATTGAATATTTCCTTTGTCAGTAGTTACTTTATACATTTCTACTCCCCACCTGTCAATAATAGTACATTCTATTTCTATAAGATTAGTGGCATGCAATATAAAATAATCGTTAACTCCATCACCATTTGGAGTAAATACATTCGGGATTTCTAATTGTGATGGCAAATCTACGAATACTGTTTTGGCAATAGTATCTTTACACAATCCATTTACTATCACAAGCGTTACTGTATATGTCTCTGCAGATGTATAAGTGGTATTAGTTGAAGGAAGTGGATTGGAGGTTGAAGTGGGAACAATTGTATAAGATACGCCATTACCAAAACTCCAATAGTAAGTTACATTAGATGGATTTCCTATGAAAGAATTGTTTTGAAAATTAACGTTTAATGGAGAAAATCCTGATGTGGGTTGTGGGGTAAAATCAGCATTGATAGTTCCATTTACCACAGATACAGAGTTTTGCGAAGCACATCCTGTAGCGGTGTTTGTGATAACTACATAATAAGTTCCGGGAGAAGTAACTACTGTGGAGTATCCTGTAATAGTAGACAATGTGGCATCACGAGGTCCGCTCCATAAGTATGTGATGTTTGTACTTGGGGTAGTGCCCGCATAAATAACTGTACTGGTATATCCACAAGCGATGGTTGCTTCTGGTACAGGTGTAGTAGCAGGTGGTGTAGTATTACTTCCAACAAGCACAGTGGTACAGGTCTGACAACCATTTGAAGTACGGGTAGTGCATAATGTATAGGTGCCCGCACTATAAAATGTTACCGGATTATTTACATTGTTAGTAGTAGTGGGTGCAGGTGTTGTCCATGTAAATGTCAGGGGTTCACTAATAGGATTAGGAGTAAATTGTAAAGTAGTTTGTAAATCCTTACAGGTGAGCGCAGTTGGAGTGGCTTTGGCTGTTAAGCCCAAGGGCTGTTTATCTTGATAAAATGTTACAGGTATTTTTCTTTTACATCCATTAGAGGGGTCTGTAATTTCAACAGTATAAGTTCCAATTGTTGTTTGACTGATATTAGATGTGCTATTGATAGCCAGTGTTTGTTGAGGTACTGTACCAGGTGTATACCAAACATAAGTAGCCCCATTCACAGGTGAAGTGCCCGTAACAATGGCATTAGGATATTTACAACTCAAAGTATTAGTAGGAATGTTCAGAGTGTATCCTCCGGTTGGCTTTAAGGTATCCATCCCAACTGTAATCGTTTGACACACAACACATCCACCCGGAGAAGGGTCATAAGCACAACCTACATAGTTGCCAGCAGATGTAAATGTAAAAGTATTGGCAGTGCTTAATGTACTTGTTCCCGAAGCATCAGTCCAATAAACTTGCGGAGCTCCGCCTCCACCTGCTTGTGAAGCGTTGATAGTTAAAGTTACAGTGTTAGGATTGCACTTGATATTGTAATTGTTATTGGTAGCAGTAATAGTCATAGTAGGGGCATTAGTAGATTGGGTAACAGCAACGGTAAAGGTGTTGCTACAACCATTAGCGATATTGGTAGCGACAAAAGTGTAAGTGCCAGCGTTTCCTGGGGTTAATAAATTACCTGTTACAATGCCTCCGCCGGGTTGTATCCAAGAGTAAGTGATATTGGTAGTAGGAGTGGAAGTACCTGTAAAAGTACCTGCAGACCCTGTACAGGGGATATTTAAGGTGTTAGGAGAGACGGTTACACTTGGAACGGTTGTATAAATACCTATGGCAAAAGTATTGGTAGAAATACAACCCGTAGAAGGGTCTTGACCAAAGACGGTGTAAGAGCCGGGAGTAGAGATGGTAAGAGGATTAGATGTTGAAGTGCCACTTGAAATGCTGGTAAAAGTATAATTCATGGAGGAGATATTGGAGTTAGTATTTACAGCGGTTGCAGAGATAGTAGGATTATTACAGGTTAGTGTATCGTCGGTTAAACTGATGGAAAATGAAGGTAAAGAAGGTCCATTGATGTTTACAACTATCGCTGTAGATAGAGCACAAGAGCCCCCTGCAGCATCAGAGACAATCACTGTATAAGTTCCCGGACAAAGGCCACTGGCATAAGATGCGTTGCCACCAGTAGGTACCCATGTATAGTTATATGAACCTGAACCGCCTGTAGCTGTTACAGATGCTGCACCTGTACAGGAACCAGTGCAAGTGGATAATGTAGTGCTGGCAGTTGCATTAATAGGATTATTACAAGCAAACATATCAATAAAAACGCCAGAGTCATAAGCATGATCCAGTGCATCTGCAATTCCAATTTTAAAGTGATAAGTAGCACAGGGGCATACACTTACTGTTGATGTTATTGGAACAGTCATTCCATCAAATTGAATACAACTTCCGCCTGCATTGTTGACATAATATGAACTATTTGTTGAGGCATTTACATTATTTATGCTTACAGGGGTACCACCTGGTAAGGTGGCTACATTAGTATTGTTGTACGGTGCCCCACTGCAAGAGCCATTAGGCCCTGTTATAAAGAATCCAAAAGCGTCATTGAATTGTCCAACAAATTCAGGGTATTCTTCAGAACCGAAAACATACTTGATAAACAAGGTGTTGCATGTAGGCACTATATCAAATTCCAAAATACAAACATCATTGATGGCAGATGGTTCTATACTTGTTAATTGAGGGTCAGTATAACTGGTTCCATAATTAAATCCTGTGGCAGATGGAGATGTGTTGGGACCTTGTGCAACAGTGGCGGCTCCAGTTGCTAATAATACACCATTAGTTATTCCCAAATTACAACTGCCACTGGTGGTAAATGTAGCAGCGTATCCAGAGGGGCAATTTAAAGTAGGATTGCTGACTGTGAGCCCACTTCCAACAAAACCACTAATCAGTTGATTAACGGTTACCGTATTATTAATGGTTATTTGTGCCCAACCAACAATGGGTATTAGTATAAATAAGATGATATTTAACCCTGCATTTTTCTTCATATTTTTTATTTTTATAGTATATTAATTATGCAACTTCAATGCTATAATTTGTTAAATTTGCTGAGAATTAAAATTTATTTTGGATAAATGAGTGAAGAAGAAATTGTCCATCCATAATAAGGTATTGTATAAAATGTCTTTCTGAATAAAATGAAGAATTTTAATTCAAAGTATAGATCCTTCTCCGCCTTTGGGGGATCTGCCTCTGGCGGACAAAGTTGTCACGCTGAACACAGAGAAGTATCTTGTCCGCCTTTGGCGGAACGAAGTGAAGTATCTGAAACATTACCTCCAATTAATTAGTTCCTTCTCCGCCTATGGCGGATCCGCCATAGGCGGACAATAGGTTTCATCTTGTCAGCCAAAGACGGAACGCAGTAAAGTATCTTTGTCCATCAAAGGTGGAGAAGAATCTAAATCTTTGCCCTTTTCTTTTAAAATAATTTCGTTTGTGTCCGAACTAAATTGATATTTTTATCTTTAAACTATCTTAAGCTCAACATTTCAGAATATTTAGGCAATGGCCAGTATTCATCTGCTACAATGAGTTCTAATTTATCTGCGTGATAACGAATAGTGTCAAAATAGGGTTTTACTTTTTCGCAATAAGCAAATGCTCTCTCTTCAATGTTTTCTATAGCATTGGCTTTTTTTCTTTCTTCTGTCATATCAATAGCCGCTTTTCTTAATATGCTTACTCTTTCAGAAATTTCTTTTATGATTTCCAAATGGGGGGTAACTAATGCATCGTTTTCATCAGAGTTTCCAATTCCTACTGATGCAATAGAATGGATCTCTTTTAATCCTTTTACAGTTTCAACTAATTTATTTTGATACTTCAACGCTGCTGGAATGATTGTATTATGAACCATTTCAGCCATCACTCTGGATTCTATTTGCACTTTTTTAATATAAGTTTCTAATTGAATTTCATGTCTGGCCTCAATTTCTCTTTCAGATAATACATTGAGTTCTTCAAATAATTTTTTGACTTTTTTGTCGTGATAAATTTTCAATGCTTCGGGGGTGCTGGTAAAGTTATTTAATCCTCTTTTTTTAGCTTCTTTTTTCCATTCTTCGCTATATCCATTGCCCTCAAATCTGATTTTTTTCGAAGATGTAATATATTTTTTAATTACCTGAAATATTGCTTCATCTTTTTCCTGTCCTTTCTCAATAAGTGCATCTACTTCTTTTTTGAATTCTATTAAAGTTTTAGCCACAATTAAATTCAGCACCATCATTGCGTTGCCGCAATTAGCAGAAGAACCTACAGCTCTAAACTCAAACTTATTCCCTGTAAATGCAAAAGGTGAAGTTCTGTTTCTATCTGTATTATCCAATAGTATTTCAGGAATTTTTCCAATACCTAATTTCAATGCTGTTTTTTCTTCGGGACTCATTTTCCCACTTGGAACATTTTTTTCTAAATCATCTAAAACATTAGAAAGATATTTTCCAATAAATACCGACATAATAGCAGGTGGCGCTTCATTAGCACCTAATCTATGGTCGTTAGAGGCACTGGCTATACTGGCTCTTAAAAGATCTGCATAATCGTGTACAGCTTTAATAACATTCACAAAGAAAGTAAGGAATTGCAAGTTATTTTTAGGTGTTTTACCAGGGCTTAAAAGGTTTTTTCCTGTATTAGTGGCTAAACTCCAGTTATTGTGTTTACCGCTTCCATTCACGCCTGCAAAAGGTTTTTCGTGAAATAATACTCTGAATCCATGACGAATGGCTACTTTTTCCATTATATCCATTAGTTGCACATTATGGTCTACTGCTACACTTACTTCTTCAAAGATAGGTGCGCATTCAAATTGAGCAGGGGCTACCTCATTGTGTCTTGTTTTAACAGGAATACCAAGCAAATGGCATTCATATTCAAAATCCTTCATAAATTCTGCAACTCTTTCGGGAATTGATCCCCAATAATGGTCTTCTAATTGCTGACCTTTGGCAGGTGCGTGACCAAATAATGTCCTACCTGATTGTTGAATATCATAGCGGGCATTGTAATAGGCAGCATCTATTAAAAAATACTCTTGTTCCCAGCCGAGTGTAGCAATTGCTTTGGTTACATTTTTATCAAAATACTGACAAACTTCTGTAGCGGCTTTATCTAAAATATGTAGTGAGCGAAGCAAAGGTGTTTTATAGTCCAATGTTTCTCCCGTGTAAGATACAAATATAGATGGAATGCACAATGTTTTATCAATGATAAATGCAGGTGATGTGGGATCCCATGCGGTATAGCCACGTGCTTCAAAAGTATTTCTAATGCCTCCGCTTGGAAAGGAAGAAGCATCGGGTTCCTGTTGTGCCAGCTGGTTACCACTGAATTTTTCTAACACTCTTCCTTCGCCAGCCCATTCCATAAAGGCATCGTGCTTTTCGGCGGTTTCTCCATTTAATGGCTGAAACCAATGTGTATAATGTGTAACGCCCTTGCTCATTGCCCATGTTTTCATTGCTTCGGCAACTTCTGATGCAATTTTTCTATCAATGGGCATACCTTTATCTATAGATTCCTTTACCTTTTCAAAAGTTTCTTCTGAAAGGTATTTGCGCATTTTTTCAAGGGTAAAAACATTTTCAGCAAAGTATTCGCTGATTTGGCGATTAGGATGTTGATTTTGAACTGGTTTTCTGTTTAAAACTTCCTGAAAAGCAATGGTTCTTTTATTCATAAATTTAATTTTTTGGGCAAATATATGTAAAAAGTAGGGGGTATTCAAAAAAATTTTATTATTTTTTATCCACAAGGGGTGTTTTTTAGGGGGGGGGTGGTATATGAAAACCTTTATCTTTTTTGTAGTGTATTATGAATTGCAATCCATTAAATTTCTGTCAATATAAATGGAAGGTATTGTTTTTGCTTTTCATATTCACTTTTCAGCATTTTTCTTAATTGATCACTATTTTTCATTAAAACATACATCGCTCCCTGTGCCCTTAATAATCTCTCTTCTTTATCAATTCCAAAATTAATCTTATACAACTCTTTTATAGATTTCACAAAATAATCGTAAATTTTAAATTCATCACTTTGTATATGCTTTATAATAGAAGAAAAGGCAAACGCTTCTATAATAGGTTTTCTTTCTTTTTCTGTTTTTTTAATATCATTGTAGCCAACACATATTTTTCCAACATAATAGCCATCTTCATTAATTCTTATAATTGAAAAATATTTTACTGCAATGTCTAATAACTGATCCATTGTAATAGTATCTTTTGGGGTTTTCTTGTTGATTGTTTTATTGATTAAATCAACCATAATTGAATTAAACAAACTATCTTTTTTCAAATCATCAAAATATTTTTTTCTAATGGCGACACTATCTTTTAAATCTAATAATGTAGCGTGATTAGCATTAGATGAAAAGTTAGATAGAAGATAATCAAAGAAAGCAGGATTGCTATTGACCCATTCAGAAATGCAGAATTTTTTATTGCTTTCTGTAACTCTTATTGACAAATATGAATTTCCATTATAGGAAGATTTTTGAACTGAAATGAATTCATCATAATGTTTGGTTATATCACACTCATTTTGTCCCATCCCTTGAATAGACATGATAAGAAAAAAAATGGTGGGGTATAGTAGTGGGGCTTTCATAGTGTTTATTTTTGATATTGCTGAGTGGTAATATTAGTGAATATTGATTAAACCTAATGTAAATTAAATGGAAGTTTTTTGAAAATTGAATTTTAGAGAATCAACTCACTAATAATAACCCACCACCTAACCTTCTTTCTTTTTCTCTTATTGCACTTTACAATATTTTCCTATACATTTGCCAAAATTTTGAAAAATATTTATGATAGATTTTATCTCGGGGCAAATAATTGAACTGAACCCTGCATTTGTGGTGGTTGAAAATCAAAATATTGGATATAAGTTTTTTATTTCATTGCAGAGTTACAAAGCATTTCAGAATCAAAAACAGGTTAAGATTTTTGTAGAAAGTATATTTGTAAGAGATGACTTACCTCGTAATTATGGCTTTGCTACTAAAGATGAAAGAGAGATATTCAGACAACTTGTTTCTGTATCAGGCGTAGGTGGTAGTTCGGCTATGCTGATGTTATCTTCACTTTCACCTGCTGAAATTATAGGGGCTATCAATACTGCCAATGTTTCTTTACTCAAAAGTATCAAAGGTATTGGTGAAAAAACGGCTCAAAGAATTGTTGTAGATTTAAAAGGTAAATTAGGCAAACACGAAGGCGGAATAGGACAAATTTTAAGTACAGAACAAGATAAAATTAAAGAAGAAACATTAATGGCATTGATGGCTCTTGGATTTAATAAAAATCAGGCAGAAAAAGCTATAGAAAAATCTGTATTACACAATAAAGAAGCAGCATTTTCCGTTGAAATGCTTTTAAAAATTGCTTTAAAAAATTTACAGTAAAAATTGATTAAAAGGTGATTAAAAAAGAACTGATAAATATTTTAAGTGGTAGTGCTTTAACCCTTATTATTTTATTATCATTATATAAAACCAATGCTTCTTATCGTTCTTTTAATATAAATTCTGTTCCTCAAAAGTCCATAACACCTGTTGATACGCCTCCACCTTTGCCCTATAATTTTTCTGATAATAAAGGTGAAGAGCCCGTTTACAATGAACAGCATCCTCTTTACTTAAAAGACCCATCTAATATTAAAACCAATATTGAATACGACCCTACTGAAAAAAAATACAATATTCAGCAAAAAATTGGTGACCAAAGATATAGACCAGATACTTATATGGATGAAGAAGAATACAGGGATTATATGTTCAAAAAATCTGTTCGTAATTACTGGCGTTCTAAAATAGCAGCAGAAGACCTGAACAAGCCCAAACAAGGACTTATCCCAAGTTTACAGGTAAATAACGAGTTGTTTGATAGAATTTTTGGCGGAAATACTATTGATATTCGTCCTACAGGTACTATTGAATTGATTTTTGGTATCAATAGAATGAAAAACTTTAATCCTGCTATACCTCAAAGACAGCAGAAGGTAACAAACTTTGATTTTGATATGCGTATTCAATTGAGCTTAATAGGAAAAATTGGAGAGAATTTCAAAATCAATATGAACTATAATACCCAAGCCAATTTTGATTGGGAAAATCAAACTAAACTAAATTGGTCAGGGCAGGAAGATGACATTTTGAAAAAGATTGAAGCAGGAAATGTTACTTTACCTCTCAATAGTTCTTTAATTACAGGAAGTCAAAGTTTATTTGGAATTAAATTAGTTACTCAATGGGGAAAATTAACGGCTACTACCATCTTTGCTCAACAAAGAGGTAAAAGGCAAGAAGTAACTGTGCAAGGTGGAGCACAAACACAACCATTTAATATTACAGCAGATAATTATGAATCTAACAAGCACTTTTTTCTTTCGCATTATTTTTTGAAAAACTACGATACATGGATGTCTACACTGCCTATTATTAACTCACCCATTGTTATTACCAAATTGGAAGTTTATGTCTTAAACCAAACGGGAAATACTGACCAGAATAGAAACATAGTAGCATTTGAAGACCTTGGTGAAGATTCTACTGATGTGTACTCTTCAATGAAAAACCCTTCTTGTATAGCCAATCCTAATTATGTTGTAACAGATAGTGCAGGATTTATTCCGCATAATGGTGCTAATAATTTGTATTATATTATAACTAATCCAACAGTCGGTATTTTGAAAGACCGTTCCAGCGTCAATATTGCGGCAACTATCAAAAATGCTACCTCTAATTCTTGCAACGCCAGCGGAGAATATATGGTACAATCCCGAGATTTTGATATTATTTACAACGCCAGAAAATTAAACGCATCTGAATATACTTTTAATCCAAGATTAGGTTATATTTCTTTGAACCAAACATTAAACAATGACCAGGTACTAGCAGTTTCATTTCAATATACTTACAATGGAAAAACTTATCAGGTAGGTGAATTTAGCGACCAATTCCCAGATAATAATAAAATTTTAATCTGTAAATTATTAAAAGGGGCTAATGTCAATGTGCGTTATCCTACATGGAAACTGATGATGAAAAATGTTTATGCTATTGGTGCTTACAATATCAATCCTCAAAATTTCAATTTACAAATTTATTACAATAATATTGAAACAGGTGTAGATGTGCCTTATATTCCTTATGGTGCTATTAATGGAGATTTATTAATCAGAGTATTAGGTTTAGATAATTTGACTGTCAATGGAGATAAACATTATGATGGCGTGTTTGATTTTTTACCCGGTTATACTATTAACCCAGCTAATGGTAGAATTTATTTTACTTCTGTTGAGCCCTTTGGTTCTTATTTGAAATCCAAATTCAGTAGTAGTGATTTTCCAAATGCTAATAAATATATTTTCCAGGAACTTTATGATTCTTTGAAAGTGGCTGCCCAGCAAATTCCTGAAAAAAACAGATACAAACTGAAAGGGACTTATACATCATCATCTGGTTCTGAAATTACTTTAAATGCTTTAAATATTCCGCAAGGTGCTGTGGTGGTTACAGCTAATGGTGTGCGACTCACTGAAAATGTAGATTATACAGTAGATTATACACTTGGTAGAGTAAAAATTATTAATGATGGGTTGCTAAATAGTGGTGCTCAAATTAAGGTTTCTGTAGAAAGTAATTCTTTATTCAATATCCAGCAAAAAAGTTTGATTGGTACTCGCTTAGATTACAAAGCAGGTCGTGATTTATTGTTAGGTGCTACTTTTATGCGATATGCAGAAAGACCAATGACTCAAAAAGTAACCTTTGGAGATGAACCTGTATCCAATATCATTTGGGGTGCTGATTACAATTACAAAACTGAAACGCCATTTTTAACTCGTTGGTTAGATAAACTTCCATTTTATAGTACAAAAGAAAAAAGTTCTATAATTACATCAGGAGAATTTGCACAACTAATACCCGGCAATGCAGCAGCTATCAAGCAAAACGGTGGAACCTCTTATATTGATGATTTTGAAGGTAGTGTAAGCACAATAGATTTAAGAAGCCCACAATCATGGAAATTGGCCAGTATTCCTCAAGGTCAATCATCAATATTTCCAGAAGCCAGTTTAAGTGATACTATTGCTACTAACTTTAACCGAGCTAAATTGGGCTGGTATACTATTGACCCAGGATTACAAAGACAACAATCAGGAGTTACACCTTCTTATTACAACAAAAATTTATATTCCAATAACTTTTTCAGACAAGTTATTGAAACAGAATTATTTCCTCTCAAAACGCCGCCTAATGGACAACCAGTTATACTTCCAGTATTAGACCTTGCTTATTATCCAACAGAAAGAGGTCCCTATAATTTTGACATTAATCCTACACCTATTTCTGCTGGTATTGACCCCACAACGGGAAAATTAAAAAATCCTCAATCTCGCTGGGCAGGTATTATGCGTAATCTGACAACAAATGATTTCTTTTCTGCAAATGTTGAATACATCCAATTCTGGTTGATGGACCCATTTAATTCTGACTACAACAGTACTACTTATCCCGATATGGATGCTGCTAATCCACCCAGTGGGGAACTTATCATTCATTTGGGCAATGTATCAGAAGATATTTTAAAAGACGGAAGAATGAGCTATGAAAACGGCTTACCTGCTTCATCTGCAGCCAGTCAGAATTTACCTGTCTCTCAAAGCAGTGTAGCCGTTGTACCTTCTGTACCACCTATTACCAATGCCTTTTCTTCAGACCCTGCTGATAGGGTTCAACAAGATGTTGGTTATGACGGAATGGACAATGATAGAGAAAAACAAAGATATTCTTATTTATTAAGTCAAATTAGTGGGGGCAGTTTTAATACTTCTGCACCACTTATTCAAGAGTTTTTAAATGACCCTGCATCAGATGATTATCACTTTTTCAGAGGAGATGATTATGACCAGCAACAATTAAATACATTGTATCGTTACAAAAAATATAACAATCCACAAGGTAATTCACCAACTGAACAGCAATACAAAAATCAGAACTCTGAAGGTTATCCAACCGTTGCCACTACAATGCCTGATATTGAAGATTTGAACAGGGACAATACACTGAGTGAAACTGAAAATTATTATGAATATAAAATAAGGATTTCAAAAAGTGATATTAATCCTGCCAAAGTAGGTCAAAACTTTATTGTCAATAGTTTTGAAACAACTGCCGATATTGAAGGTGTGAAGAAAACAGTAAAATGGTATCAATTTAAAATACCTGTAACTGAATTTGAAAAAGCCATTGGGAACATTGAAGGGTTTAACTCTATTCGTTTTATGAGAATGATTGTGAAAGGTTTTGATAAGCCCGTTATTCTTCGTTTTGCGAGATTGGAATTAGTAAGAACTGATTGGAGAAGGTATCCTTATGATTTATCTAAACCGGGCGAATATATTGCTCACGATAACAACAACACTACTTTTGATGTATCAGCAGTGAGCTTGCAGGAGAATGGCAGCAAAACACCCGTTAGTTATGTAATGCCTCCGGGTATTCAACAACAACAAAATGTACAGACCACTAATTTAGTATTATTAAACGAACAGGCATTACAAATGAGAGTAGTCAATCTGGAAGATGGAGATGCTCGTTCTATATATAAAAACACTGAATTAGATGCCCGCATGTTTAAGAAGATGAGAATGTTTGTTCACGCAGAAAAAATTCCTACTGCAGATAATTTATTAAAAGATAATGACCTTACTTTATTTGTAAGATTAGGTACCGACTATAACGATAATTATTATGAATATGAATTGCCATTAAAATTAACTAATCCGGGTAAATATGATAACAATTCTGAAAGTGATAAACAAGTAGTTTGGCCAGAAGATAATGAAGTAGTTATTGATTTTGATGAATTAGTGAATTTAAAGCAATCCCGAAATAAATATTACAGTAGCAATTTTGCTGGCAATCAAACTGTGTACAGCATTACTGTAGGTACGCGAACTCTTTCTATCCGTGGTAATCCCAATATTGGCACTATCCGAAGTATTATGGTAGGTGTTAGAAATCCAAAAGACCCTTCTATGCAAATGCACAGTGTAGAAGTTTGGATAAACGAACTACGGCTTACAGATTTTAATAACAAAGGTGGTTGGGCAGCAACTGGAAAACTGCAAGCACAATTAGCAGACCTCGGAACGGCTAATATAGCAGGAACATATAGTACACCATTTTTTGGTAGTGTAGATAAAAAAATTAACGAAAGAAATAAAGAAACCAATCTTACCTGGGATTTTTCTACTCAATTACAACTCGGCAAATTCTTCCCTGAAAAATGGAAAGTCAGTGTGCCATTTTATTACAACTATGGTGAAACTAGAATTATTCCATTGTTCAATCCATTTGACCCCGATGTAAAAACAAAAGATATTCCTAAAAGTGATTATTTAAGTAATGAAGATATTAAAAAAATGCAGAATGATGCTATGGATTATACCAGAAGAAAAGGATTTAATTTTACCAATGTGAGAATTGAAGGATTGAAAAATAAGAAAATGCCTCCATTACCAACTGACCTCTCTAACTTTACATTTTCCTATACTTACAATGAAATTTCTAAACACAATGTGAATGTTGACCATAATATTATCAAGCAATACAAGTTTAATTTGACTTATCAATATAACTTAAAAGTGAAGAGCATCAAACCATTTGAGAAGTTTAAATTATTTCAAAAACCCATCTTTGCACTTATCAAAAATTTCAACTTTCAACCCTTGCCTAATAGCTATGGCTTTTCTACTGATATTACAAGAAATTATTCTGAATTATTAAACAGAGATATTACAAGTTTTTATTTCAACGAACCAGACAAAACACTTACTCAATATAACAAACAATTTTTATGGACAAGAAATTATTCTTTAAGATGGGATTTAAGCAAATCATTAAAGTTTGATTACAATGCAACTAATAACGGAAGAATTTTAGAACCTTATGGGGCTATTGATACCAAAGAGAAAAAAGATTCTATTAAACAGGAAATTAAAAAAGGCGGCACCAATACTGATTTCAAACAAACAATCAATCTTAATTATCAGGTGCCCATCAATCAAATACCTTATTTGGAATTTGTCAACTTATCCTACAAATACACGGGAAATTATCAATGGACAAGAAGACCTTTTGCTGCAGCAGATACAATAGGTAATACCATTCAAAATTCTAACAATCAAAACTGGACGGCTAATTTAAGTATGACCACTTTGTATTCTAAAATTAAATTTATTGATAAAATGGTGAAGGGCACCTTGTTTGACAAGCCATCTAAAAAAGATAAAAATAAAACAGATAACGATACTACAAAATCCAATAAGAACAAAAATAAACCCAATGTATTATCACAAGTATTGCAACTATTTGGTAAAACCATCACAATGGTAAAGACCATTTCAATTAGTTATCAGGAACAAAAAGGTACAGGCATTCCAAACTTTAAGCCATCATCTCAATATTTAGGTGTAGATGGAACACAGATGTTTGCACCTGGTTTTGGCTTTGCAGCAGGATTACAAAAAGATATTATGCCAACGGCTATTGAAAA
The DNA here is from genome assembly GCA_040758575.1 of Bacteroidota bacterium. Lineage (GTDB taxonomy): Bacteria > Bacteroidota > Bacteroidia > B-17B0 > Aurantibacillaceae > BPGX01. The sequence continues at coordinate 49,093 of JBFLVH010000011.1, forward strand.
AGGTTGGATTTCTAAAAATATTATTCAGACATCTCCCATTACTAAAAATTATTCTAAAACCTTTAATTACAGAGCATCTATAGAGCCACCAGCGGGAATTAGAATTGAAATCAATGGTAATCAAAATTATACTCAAAATCTTTCGCAATATTTGGTATGGGATACTATTACTCGTCAATATACTTATATAAGTCCGAATGAGACGGGAAATTTCAGCATATCAATTTTTACTTTGGATAAAGCATTCAAAGAAAAATGGAAAGGTGCTGAATCGCAATTATTCAAAGATTTTCTGGATTTGAGAAAAGAATATTCCCAATTATTAAGTAGTCAAAATCCAAATTCAGGCGGAATTAAGTATGATGGAAACGGCAACGCATATTATGACGGTTATGGATTAACTCAACAAGATGTATTAGTAGGTGCATTTTATGACGCATATACCGGGAAAAAAATAAAAAAATACAGTACCAAAAATCCATTCCCATCATTTCCAATGCCCAATTGGAATGTTACTTTTGATGGTTTAGGTAAAATTAAATTTCTTCAAAAATGGTTCAAATCCATAACAGTTAAACATAGTTATAAATCAACTTACACCATTGGTGGATACAACAATAATTTATTGTACAGCGAGTTAAATGGTTATCAATTTTCCAGAGTGCCCGTAGAAAATCCAATTATCAATGGTGTTCAAACCACACAAAATTTTAATTCAAAATACAATATAACCACAGTAACTATACAGGAAGCATTTACACCACTCATTCGTTTTGATTTTAATTTTGTAAAACCTGGATGGCAAGCCAATGTAGAAATGAAGAAGGATAAAACAGTTAATCTCAATCTTACTGGGCCACAAATAACAGAAACAAAAGGGCAGGAGTATGTTATTGGTATTGGTTATCGTTATCCAAAATTAAAATTGAAAAATGTCAAAATTCAAGGCAAAGTTCTTGAAAGCGATTTAAATGTAAAAATTGATTTAAGTTATAGAAAAAATCTCAATGTTGTTAGAAGAATATCTGATGGTGTTACATTACCTACAACAGGTGCAAATATAATTTCACTCCGTTCACAAGCTACTTATCAAATCACTAGCAATATTCAACTTCGTATTTTCTACGATTGGATAAAAAATATTCCACAAACATCTGCTACCTTTCCAACTTCCAACACTAATGCAGGGTTTAGTTTAAGAATAACTTTTCAGTAAAAAGTAATTGATTGGTCAATTACTATAAGAAAGTTATTAGTATAAATTGTTTGTATGATAAAGTGAAGCATCTGAATTTAGTGTAGTCATTCGCTTGCAAAAAATCATTCTTTTTAATCTTACTTAAATTAAATTATCATTTTTCATTTCATAGAATTTGCAGTATATTTGCAGAAAAAATTATATGAGAGATATTTTTGATAAAGTGAAAAAAAATATGGGTCCGCTTGGAATGTATTCTTCCAAAGCACATGGTTATTTTACATTCCCAAAATTAGAGGGAGATATTGGACCTTATATGATTTTCAGAGGCAAAAAGTTACTTAATTGGAGTTTAAATAATTATCTTGGCTTAGCTAATCATCCTGAAGTAAGAAAAGCCGATGCTGAAGCCGCAGCAAAATTTGGATTGGCAGCCCCTATGGGTGCCAGAATGATGAGTGGTAATTCTGTTTATCACGAGCAATTAGAAAGAGAGCTATCTGCATTTGTAAATAAGCCCGATACTATTTTGTGTAATTATGGTTATCAGGCAATGGTTTCGGCAATAGATGCGCTGGTAGATAGAAGAGATGTGATTGTTTATGATGCTGAAAGCCACGCTTGTATTATTGATGGTGTTCGTTTGCACATGGGTAAAAGATTTGTTTTCAAACACAATGATATTGAGGACCTTGAAAAACAATTACAAAGAGCACAAAAAATCGTAAACGAAACAGGCGGAGGTATTTTAGTGCTTACAGAAGGGGTATTTGGAATGCGTGGAGACCAAGGTAAATTAAAGGAAATAGTTGATTTGAAAAACAAATACTCTTTTCGTTTATTTGTAGATGATGCGCATGGCATTGGCACAATGGGAAAAACAGGTGGAGGAACAGGACAGGAACAAAATTGTCAGGATGGTATTGATATTTATTTTGGTACATTTGCTAAATCATTTGCGTTAATTGGTGGTTTCATTAGTTCTGAAAAAGACATTATTACTTATTTAAGATACAATATGCGTTCGCAAATATTTGCGAAGAGTTTGCCTATGCCTATTGTAATAGGAGCATTAAAGAGATTAGAATTGATGCGTAATCATCCTGAATACAGAGAAAAATTGTGGGAAATTACCCGTGCCTTGCAAAATGGATTGAAAAATGCGGGCTTTGATATTGGCAATACCAACACACCTGTTACACCAGTTTATTTAAGTGGTTCCATACCTGAAGCAACTAATATGGTGTATGATTTGCGTGAGAACTTTAATATCTTTTGCTCAATGGTAACATATCCCGTAGTTCCAAAAGGAATGATTATTCTTCGTTTAATACCTACAGCAGTACATACATTAGAAGATGTAAAATATACCATTGAATCATTTTCTAAAATTGTAGACAAACTAAAATCAGGAAAATATCAATCTGATGATTTGGCAAAAGTGCAGGTAGAGTTGTAATGAAGTGTGTATTTTTAATGATTTATATTTTGGATATTTAATATTAGATTAAATTTATTTTGAATTATTTTTTTTCAATTAGATAATTTTTTTTCTATTGGAAAGATTTGAATTGTATTTAAGTGATAATATTTCTCAATATTATCTAAAATTTTAATCAGTTTTATTTTGTTATTTTGCAAGAAACTTAAATATATCAAACTTATTTTTAGATAAAATAATTTGTAAAATTTAAAGTGAACAAAGATGAAAATATCTAATAAAATTAATTCCATGATGTTGTTTCCAGTTGAGTTGATATTAATAATGTTAATACTTCTTGAAATAAAATATTGTAACAATTTAATAACGAAATACACTGTTAATGGTATTTTATTTTTAATTTTAGGTTTCGTTTTTATAATAGATTCTATTCTTACAAAAAAAGAGGGACATAGACCACTTGAGGGTTTTTATGGTGGGTGGTTAAGACCATTGACATTCGGAATATTTCTAATACTATGTAGTATCTATTCTTTTATTGTTTTAATTTTTGATTTGTGATATATGTTTCATATACTTGGCAGTAATGGATTAGGTTATTTAATGGATAGAAAATATTTAATGATAATTAAATGATTTGATTAATGAAATCAAGATTATTATTTGCATATAAAAAGGAATTGAAATTGTCTTTAATGTTGAAATATTGCAATAATATTATAGCAAATTTTATTTTTCTAACATGTATGAATTTATTAATATTTTCTTGTAACAATTATGATTCAAGATTAAATACAAATAATCATCAAAATATACAAAATCAACCTACAATAAAACAAAGAATTCAAGGAGCATGGAGGATTATAGATGGTAGAGATGGAAATGCTTGGTTTGTGATTAAAGGAGATACTATTATATTTAGTGAACCAATTGGATTGGCATTGAGATACAAATTACATGGTGATACATTGGTTTGGAACATTCCAATTGTAAAAGATAGTTCAAATGTTGAGATGTATAAAATATTAAAAATATATAACGACACACTAATTATTCGGAATCCATTTGATAAAAATATAATTTATTACTTACATAAAATAAGCGAAAATTAAAGTTTTTTTGGAAGAAATCTTACATGAGGGATGCGGAGGGTTAAACCACGCAGCCCCCAACGAAGTTGGGGAGGGGGCACGCCTTGAAAAAAATTAAAAAGTTTATTATCAAAATATTTACTTCGTTCAGTTTAATTACTCTAAAAAATATTATGATTCATTTCATAATCAATTATTAGAAACCTTACCTACCAAGAATTTATAGAAATATCTTATTTAAAATAGAGTAGGGTAGAGGTGAGTTTTATTTTTTTCAACAATAACAAATAAACTTTTCTGTATATTACCTGCGAACTTTAATCTGAAAATATAATGTCAGAAACTACTATGTTTATTAAAACAAAAATATCAGTTGATACTTTATTAAAGTCCTATCAACTGATGTTTACTGCTAAAACAATGGCAGATGTTTATGAACAAAAAAAGGAAATTGCATCTAAATATGTGCACGCTACCTCACGCGGACACGAAGCCATACAATTGGCAACAGGTATGCAATTACTTCCACAAGATTATGTTTTTCCTTATTACAGAGATGATGCGATGTTGCTGGGAATTGGCTTAACACCCTATGAATTAATGTTGCAATTACTAGCCAAAAGAGATGACCCTTTTTCTGGGGGAAGAACTTACTACTCGCATCCATCTTTGAGAAGAGATGATATGCCTAAAATTCCACATCAAAGTAGTGCCACAGGTATGCAGGCAATACCAGCAACAGGTGTAGCATTAGGATTTTGGTATCAGGAAAAACAAAATATTCAGAATGAATATGATGGTAAAAAACCTGTTGTTGTTTGTTCATTAGGAGATGGTAGTTGCACAGAAGGCGAAGTATCAGAAGCGTTTCAAATGGCAGTACTGAAAAAATTACCTATTCTTTATTTAGTGCAGGATAATGGCTGGGATATATCAGCATCTGCTGATGAAATAAGAGCACAAGATATTTCTGAATATGCCAAAGGATTCAAGGGACTGGAAACGCGTATGATAGATGGCACCGATTTTATTTTATCTTACAATACTGTTAAAGAATGTTTGGAAATCATTAGAGAAGAAAGAAGGCCGATGCTTATTCATGCAAAGGTGCCATTGCTCAATCATCATACTTCTGGTGTAAGAAAAGAATGGTATAGAGATGACCTTGAACAAGCCATTAAAAAAGACCCCTTGCCAAAATTAAGAAAACAATTGATTATTCACGGTATAGATGAAAAAGAAATTGAACAATTAGAAAAAGAAATTGAAAAGCAAGTGTGGGACGACTTTAATAAAGCATTAAATGCTCCTGACCCCGAACCAGAAGATGCCACCAAATATATTTTTGCTCCTACACCCATTACAGAAGAAAAAGGCGAAAGAGAACCCAAAGGCAAACAAAAGGTTGTAATGGTAGATTGTGCCTTGTTTGCCATCAGAGAATTGATGCAAAAATATCCTGAATGTTTATTATATGGACAAGATGTAGGTAAAAGATTAGGCGGTGTATTTAGAGAAGCTGCAACATTAGCACAACAATTTGGAGACCACAGAGTATTTAATACACCTATTCAAGAAGCATTTATTGTAGGATCAACTGTGGGAATGAGTGCTGTGGGGCTTAAACCAATTGTAGAAGTTCAATTTGCTGATTATATATGGCCAGGACTTAATCAATTATTTACAGAAGTTAGTAGATCTTACTATTTAAGCAACGGCAAATGGCCTGTGAGTATGATATTGCGTGTGCCTATTGGAGCTTATGGCAGTGGAGGTCCTTATCACAGCAGCAGTGTAGAAAGTGTGCTAACCAACATTAAAGGTATTAAAATTGCATACCCCAGCAATGCAGCAGACCTGAAAGGATTATTAAAAGCGGCTTATTACGACCCCAATCCTTGTGTAATATTAGAACACAAGGGATTATATTGGAGCAAAGTGAAAGGCACAGAAGATGCCAAAACTATAGAACCAGACGAGGATTATGTTTTACCTTTTGGAAAATCAAGAATGGTACAACAAGCCAGTGAGGATAATATTTACAAAGGTCAGAGCGTGCTTGTCATTACCTATGGAATGGGTGTATATTGGGCAAAATCTGCAAGTAAAGATATTCAAGATAAAATTAGTATTTTAGATTTAAGAACATTAGTACCCATTGATGAAGAAAAAATTATTGAAGAAGGTAAAAAACACCATAAGATTATTGTATTAACAGAAGAACCAAAGAGTAATAGTTTTGCACAAAGCATTGCTGGAAGAATTTCTGAAAATTGTTTTGAGTATTTGGATGCTCCTGTTAGAGTAGTGGGAGCATTAGACACACCCGCCATTCCACTTAATGAAACATTAGAAAAAACTGTATTGCCCAATGCTGAAAAATTAAGAATGGTAATTGATGAGATGTTGAAGTATTGAGTATTTTCTTAATCCTTGTTACTATAAAGGACGTGAAGTGGTTTAGATGCTTCACTCCGTTCAGCATGACAACATTGTCCGCCAGAGGCGGATTCGCCAAAGGCGGAGAAGAAACTAATACTTATCAGTTTTAGATGCTTCACTGCGTTCAGCATGACAAAAAAGATCAATGTGACAGTGTGCAGACGCTTGTCACCCTGAGCGCAGCGAAGGATCTAATATAGATATGTTTCTCCGCCAAAGGCGGATCAACATTACAAGATGCTCCTCCGCCTTCGGTAGATTAGAATAAAAAATACTCTCTCGCAAAGACGCAAAGAACGCGAAGTAGTGAGATGTTTCTCCGCCAAAGGCAGACAGCGTGACAAGGGTAGAAAAAAGATTTATCTCAATATTGTTTTGTAACACAATAAATTAAATTGTACTTTTGCGGCTATGATTAGATTTAAACCTATTATTGGTATTTCGCAGGGAGATATAAATGGCATTGGTCTGGAAGTTATTCTCAAATCCGTTCATAATTCAGAATTATTAGATCTTTGCACGCCCGTAATTTTTAGTTCTCAAAAAACGATTACTTACTTTAGAAAAGCACTTCAACTAAATGATTTCAATTTTCATCCCATTAAAAATTTCACACAATTAAATCCTAAAAAAGTCAATGTATTTGTATGTTACGAAGAAGAAGTACCTATAGATTTAGGACAAGCTACTTTAGAATCTGCAAAGTATGCTTACATTTCATTAGAATCTGCTGTCAATGCACTGATTTCCAAACAAATTCACGCACTGGTAACTGCACCTATCAATAAACATTCTATCCAACAAATTCGCCAGGAATTTAAAGGGCATACAGAATACATTGCGTGGAAATTAAAAGAAAAACCTTTAATGGTATTTGTTGGAAATAATCTCAAAATTGCTCTTACAACCATTCATACGCCCTTGCAAAATGTATCTAAATACGTAACCAAAGAAAATATCATTGAAAAAATTAATATCTTTAAACAATCTTTACAGCAGGATTTTCAAATCAGAGCACCTAAAATTGCAGTATTGGGTTTAAATCCACATGCAGGAGAAAATGGCTTAATAGGTAATGAAGAAAAAGAGCAAATTATTCCAGCTATACAAAGTTTTCAGGATGTAAAAGATGTGCTGGTTTATGGACCATTTTCACCTGATGCTTTTTTTGGAAAACTAATGTATAAAGAATTTGATGGGGTATTAGCAATGTATCATGACCAGGCACTTATTCCTTTCAAAATGTTGGAGTTTGAAACAGGAGTAAATTATACAGCAGGATTATCTGTTGTGCGAACCAGTCCAGACCACGGAGTGGCTTATGATATTGCTCAAAAATTTTGTGCTAACCATCAATCAATGTTGAATGCTATTTACACATCAATTGATATTTTGAATAACAGAAAACTATATAAGGAAATTACTAAAAATCCATTACGAGTATCTGAAAAAATTAAAGAACAAAATTAGGCAAATAAAATTGTGTATTCTTAAAAAATAAATATATCACATTAAAAACATACAACTATGAACTTTGAACTAACAGAAGAACATTTGATGATTCAAAAAATGGCAAGAGATTTTGCCCAAAATGAACTCAAACCAGGAGTCATTGAAAGAGACGAAAAGCAGCAATTTCCTGCAGAGCAAGTGAAGCGAATGGCGGAACTCGGGTTTTTAGGAATGATGGTAGATCCTAAATATGGTGGTGCAGGTTTAGATACAATATCTTATGTATTGGCAATGGAAGAAATTTCCAAAGTAGATGCGTCTTGCAGTGTGATAATGAGTGTAAATAATTCTTTGGTATGTTGGGGATTAGAAAAATTTGGTACAGAAGAACAAAAACAAAAATATCTGGTTCCATTAGCAAAAGGAGAAATAATTGGAGCGTTTTGTTTATCTGAACCCGAAGCAGGTAGTGATGCCACTTCTCAAAAAACGACTGCCGAAGACAAAGGAGATTATTACTTATTAAATGGAGTAAAGAACTGGATTACCAATGGTGGTAGTGCATCTGTGTATCTTGTAATGGCTCAAACAGATAAAGAAAAAGGACATAAAGGAATTAACTGTCTGATTGTGGAAAAAGGCATGGAAGGATTTACAGTTGGCCCAAAGGAAAATAAAATGGGCATTCGTGCCAGTGATACACATTCTTTAATGTTCAACAATGTAAAAGTTCCAAAAGCCAATAGAATTGGAGAAGATGGATTTGGATTTAAATTTGCAATGAAAACATTATCAGGTGGAAGAATTGGTATTGCAGCTCAAGCATTGGGTATTGCATCAGGAGCGTATGAATTAGCTAAAGAATACGCTAAGCAAAGAAAGGCATTTGGCAAGGAAATATATAAACATCAAGCCATTGCATTTAAGTTGGCGGATATGGCTACCAGAATAGAAGCCGCCAGATTATTAGTATTGCGTGCCGCATGGTTGAAAGATCAAGGATTGCCATTTGATAAAGAAAGTGCTATGGCAAAATTATATGCTTCTGAAACTGCTATGTGGGTTACTACCGAAGCAGTGCAAATACATGGTGGATATGGATATGTGAAAGAATATCATGTAGAGAGATTAATGCGAGATGCCAAAATCACACAAATTTATGAAGGCACATCAGAAGTTCAAAGAATAGTCATTTCCAGAGCAATTACACAGTAATAGATTGAAGGAAGGGGGCAATTTATTGCCCTTTTCTTTTACATCCAATTTCACTATAATTTACATTATGTTAAGTTTTAATTTAATTAAATTTTATTGATAACTATGAAGTTATTACATTTTAGGATTTTCAATAGAAGAATTAAACCTGACTAATTTTTCCCAGTCAATTTCTCCGTTAATTTTACAAAATTGATTTGCAAATTCTCGTGTCAATTTATTTATTATTTGAGAATATGTTACTAAAAAGTCATCATTTTTTTCTTTCGCTTTATAACCCAAAGGTTCAATTATTTTTGTGTATAATTCTTTATCGCTTGAAATAAATTCCCAGAATAGTTGACCGCAATACTTATAATAAAATCCTTTATTGGGAGAATCGTCTCTTCCATAACAACATCCATTAATTGGTACAATATTTAGATTTGAGTTGCTTGTTTTCAAGGTCTTTATAGCAGTTTTAAAATCATTAACCATTTTATCAACTTGAGATGAGTTACCCCAATTGGGTCCTGATTTTATGGTTACAATGTATCTCGTTCCATTGTTGTCAAATTCCAAGTCAATGCCCTTAATACCCGATTTGTATCCATTAAAAACTTTACTATTTATAAAAATGGCAAGTCCTTCAAGCCAATCACCAAAAATAGTTTCTTCGCTAGATGAAATATGAGCATCTACGATTCCCCTAATAATTTCTTCCGCTGTCAAAACATATTTAGCTTTAAAAAGATATGGATTTTTGCGTTTTAGAACCTTTGAAAGGTTTAATTTATCAATGCTTTCAATTCGCTTTTGGTGAAAAATTCCAATATTTTCCTCAACGTATTGTACTACCTCTTCCATGTTTAAGCTTTTCATATTTTTCTTTTGTTTCTAATAAATATAGGTCAACAGGACTTAATTGCTTTTTAACCATTTCACAATATTCTGGAACGATATCTATTCCAATTGAATTTCTTCTCATTCTGTTCGCAACAAATAATGTTGTTCCAGATCCCATAAATGGGTCTAATACAGTATCACCTTTTTTTGTGAATAACTTTATAAACCATTCTGGTAGTTCTTCGGGAAAAGCAGCGCTATGATTTTTGTTACTACACTCTGTAGCTAAGTGTAAAACATTAGTAGGATAAGCTTTATCTCTGTTTAACCAATTAGAAATATTTTTACCAAATCCGCTCCCGTTTTTTGAATTATTTCTAATTTTATCTGTTTTGCTTAAATTTTTTAATCTTTCATTTGCCCAATCACCTATTGGTACCATTACTTCTTCTTGGTACATATTGAACTTTCTTTCCTTGTTGAATTGAAGAAGCCGTTCCCATGCATCCCGAAAACGATTAGGCCATTTTCCAGGATAACAATTTTTTTTATGCCAAATAAACTCTTCTGTCCAGAGCCAACCCTGCTTTCTCATCTCTAAAATGAGTTCTATCACATAAGTACTTCTCTCTCCTTCAACTACTTTTTCTTTTATATTCAATATAAAGGTTCCTGTTGGTTTTAAAACTCTAAATAATTGTTCAGAAATAGGTAAAAACCACTCAACATATTTATCAGGATGAATACCACCATAAGTGCTTTTTCGTTGATCAGCATATGGAGGAGAAGTTACAATCAAATCAATTGAATTATTATCAATTGACTTTAAAACTTCTTTACAATCCCCTACTAATATTTTTGTCTCAACTTCATTCATATACTTCATTTGCTTCAATTGCTTGATTGATTTTACAATCAATTTCTTCAATTTTAAAATTATAGTTTAATTCATCTTCAGTTGATGATATGTTTTTAATATCATTTGTAAAAAATTCTGAATATTCTTTTGCCTTATGTTCATCTTCTGCCCGAATCCTTACGGTATATGATTTTGTGAGTAAAACTTCAAATATTTTCATAGTGAGGTAAATTTAATAATTATATCTCAATGTTGTATAATATCTTTTTCTTCTAATTATCGCAGCAAAAATAATTCTTTATTTTTATATTAAATAGTAAAAAAAAAATTGCAAACTTTTTAGCAAGTAATATCTACCAATTATTAAATGCTCTATTAAAAATATCTTCTGTTAGTTGACGAAAAATTTCATTTAATAAGGTGCTTTCTACTTCTGAAATATTTTTGGTGCCATCATAATCAGCAAAACGGGAAAATGTTTGCTCAAAACTTTTTGATGGATCATAAGGATTGACATACTTTACAAAAACACTGATGGTGAGACGGTTTTGAGCGGGCTTATCTGTGCCCTGAATGGCTACAGGACTTACAACATAATCGGATATGTAGCCACTGAATTGTAAATCGCCGTTTTTTGGAACAAGAGATAAATTAGTTTGAGATTGCAAAACATCACGCAGTTTTTCTGTAAATTTTTGAGGCACATGTGGCCCCGCAATGGATGCCTGATTACCAAAGTATTCAACAGTTACAGTTTTGGCTTCGGGCGGTATTGTTGCACCACTCATTGAAAATTTTACTTTACAGGAAAAAGTGGTTAGCAATAAAACTAATAAAAGAAAGATTTTTAATTTTGTTAGCCACGAATACACGAATAATAAATTTTTAATTTTTTTAGCCACGAGTTCGCAATATAATTCTTAAAACTCACAATTTTTAGGTGTTCTTGGGAATGGAATAACATCACGAATATTGCTCATTCCTGTGCAGAATTGCACCATTCTTTCAAATCCCAATCCAAATCCAGAATGTGGAACGGTGCCAAATCTACGAGTATCTAAATACCAATACATTTCTTGAATTGAAATATTCATTTCTTTCATTCTTTGTTCTAATTTATCATATCTCTCTTCTCTTTGTGAGCCGCCGATGATTTCACCTATACCCGGAAATAAAATATCCATTGCTCTAACGGTTTTACCATCATCATTTTGTCGCATATAAAATGCTTTGATATCTTTGGGATAATCAGTTAGTATAACGGGTTTATTAAATTCTTTTTCTACCAAATATCTTTCGTGTTCTGTTTGAAGATCTATGCCCCACTTTACGGGAAATTGAAATTTTTTCTTTTTGTTGTAGGACGAATTTTCAAGTATTTCTATTGCCCGAGAATAAGTTAGTCGTTCAAAGGGTTCTTTAACACAGAATTGCAGTTTTTCAATTAAAGACATGCTGCTTCTTTCGTTTTGCGGTTTTTGTTTTTCTTCATCTAATTGTCTTTGCTGTAAAAATTCCAGTTCATCTTTGAAATTATCTAATGTGTATTGTATTAAATACTTCAGCATTTCTTCGGCTAAATCCATATTATCGGGCAATTCGTAAAATGCCATTTCGGGTTCAATCATCCAAAATTCCGCAAGATGGCGGGGCGTATTGGAATTTTCTGCACGGAAGGTAGGCCCAAAGGTATATACTTTTGAAAATGCCATAGCAGCCAGTTCTGCTTCTAATTGACCTGAAACTGTAAGGTTGGCGGGCTTTCCAAAAAAATCTTGTGAAAAATCTACTGTTCCATTTTCTGTTTTAGGGACATTATTTAAATCAAGAGTAGTTACTTGAAACATTTCTCCTGCCCCTTCAGCATCTGAAGCCGTAATGATGGGAGAATGCACATAAATAAAATCTCTTTCCTGAAAAAATTTATGGATAGCAAATGCTAATCCATTGCGAATTTTGAAAACTGACTGAAAGGTAGTAGTTCGCATTCGCAAATGTGCAATTTCACGAAGAAATTCTAAACTATGTTTTTTGGGTTGAAGTGGATATTCATCGGGTGAGCATTCGCCAATAATTTCAAGGGTTTCAGCAATCACTTCGTGTGTTTGCCCTTTTCCTAATGAAGGCACTAATTTACCGCTAACTTTGATGGATGTTCCCGTATGAATTTTTTTCAATAATTCTTCAGAAAATTTCTGAAAATCTACTACTACCTGTAAATTTTTGATACTTGTTCCATCGTTAAGAGCAATAAATTGATTGTTACGAAAAGTTCTTACCCAACCTGCTACTAATACAGATTGAGAATTTGGTGTTATATTAAGTAAGTCCTTGATGTAAGATAATTTCATACTTTTCTCCTTTTTATGATTAAATAAATTCCAATGGCAATAAAAGGGATGCTTAAAATTTGTCCCATATTGATGGGTAAAGTATTTTCAAACGATTCTTGATTTTCCTTTAAAAATTCAATTAAAAATCTGAATGTAAATAACAAAACGCAGAATAATCCAAACATAAATCCTTGTGCATATTGCTGTCTTTTATTTTTCCATAGATAAATCATAATTAAAAAAAGTAATCCTGCATAAATGGCTTCGTATAGTTGAGAAGGATGTCTTGGAAAGTTATCAACACTTTCAAAAATAAATGCCCAGGGTACATCAGTGGGTCTTCCAATAATTTCAGAGTTCATTAAATTCCCAATACGAATGAGCATTCCTGCTAATGGCACTACGATTACGATTCTATCTAAAAGCCACCAGATATTTTCTTTAGTTTTACGAACATACAACCATATTGCAAAAATAATTCCTATTGCTCCGCCATGACTTGCTAATCCGCCTTCATATATTTTTAATATATCAATAGGATGGGATAAATAATAATCTGCATCATAAAATAAACAATGCCCCAAACGAGCACCAAAAATAGTTCCCAAAATCACATAAAGTGTAAGGTTATCAAGGTCTTCAATTTTACGATGTTCGGTTTTATAAACTATGCTTAAAATATAATGAGATAAAATAAAGCCCAAAGCCCACATTAAGCCATACCATCTAACAGGCCAGTCAATAAAGGGAATGGTAAATATTTCAGGTGAAGGGTTCCAGTGAATGTATTGAAAAAACATAGGATTTAATACAAAATTTTTTTGCCACAAACATATAAAAAATAGAAATGATGAGCAATTATTTAAGAATGATGAAGAGATTTAGCCCATTCTATTACATTCATATTTTGAATTTTGCCTTGATGTAATTCAAAAAATAAAGCAGTGCTGACTTTATGAAAACCATAAATACCTGCTGCACCAGGATTGATATACCAGAGATTAAATTTTCTATCAAACTGAATTTTTAATATGTGTGAATGACCGCAAACTAATATGTTTGGTGAATATTTCTGAATAAGTTGTTTGGTAAGTGAATTGTATTTTCCAAAACTACCCGCAATGTGAATGATAAGAACTTTAAAACCTTCTAATTCAAAATATAAATGTTCTTTAGTTTGAATACGCGCATCCTGCCCATCAATGTTGCCATATACTAATCGTATTGTTTTTTGTTGTGCAAGAGATTGAAGTTGATAAATCCATTGAGCATTTCCAATATCTCCTGCGTGCCATATTTCATCGGCATTTTGAATGTATTTTATCCACTCATTATTCCAGTGAGAATGAGTATCAGAGAGAAGAAATATTTTGTGCATTAAAAAAGATTTTATTCTTCAAACCACAAAGAACATAATCCTTCCCTCCCCAACGGGGTTGGGGATTGGGGACACCAAGAAACACAAAGATTATTGTTTTCTGATTTATCAATAACTAATAGCTATAGGCATTAAGAGGGAAATAATTTTCTCGCCAGGATTTTCTTGATGTGGTTTAATAATAACGGCTCTATTGGGTTCGTTCATTTCAAATGAAACGTCATCAGAAGGGATATTTTGCAATTGCTCAAGAAGTAAAGTAGCATTAAAAGCAATTGAAAATTGCTCACCTTCATAAGTACAAGAGAGTTGTTCTACTGCTGATTCATTATACTCTTCATTAGCGGCAGAAATTTTGAGCAAGCTTCCGTCCATTTCAAATATTACTCTGTTGTTTTCCATTGTAGAAAATACTTTCACACGACGAATAGAAGACGTCAAAACATTTCTATCTACTATCAATTTTTTGCTATATGACTTTGGAAAAATATCTCTGTATTTTGGAAAATCGCCTACTGTTAGTTTTGAAAAGATGAGGTACTCCCCTACCCTTGTCAAAATATATCCTTTTGCATAATTGACTTCAATTGCATCATCAAAGCGGCTTAATATTTTAGAGATAACAGGAATATTCTTTTTAGGCAAAATGAATGCCACATTAGTTTCGGGGCGAGAATCTGTTCTTGTATATTCAATTAAACGATGTGTATCGGTGGATACAAAAACGGCTTCGCTTTCAAAAAATTGACAATAGATACCACACAATGCGGGGCGTAATTCAATATCATCAGAGGCAGCAAACAGCGTTTTTTCAAGTCCAATGCGGAAAATATCGGATTTGATAGTAAAAGTTCCTAAAAATTCTGTTTCGGGTGTAAATTCAGGATATTGGTCGCCATCAAATACACTGATTTTGTATTCACCTTGTTCTGTTTTAAGTTTAATAGACATTTCATCAGGTAAAAGTATAAAGGTCAATGGTTGTTCGGGCAAGCTTTGAAGGATTTCAATAATTTTTTTTCCATTGATAACAAATCCATTTTCAAAATTATTTTTTTCATCGGATGCAGGGCTTACATGGATAGATGTCTGCACTCTTAAATCATCGCTGTATGCTGTGATATTTAATTGTTCTTTATTGACCTGAAATAAAAATCCTTCTAAAAGAGGATTGGTTTTGTTTGTAGAAAGAATGGGGCTTAAATTTTTCAAGTGTTCTAATACAATAGATGGTGTTGTTACAAACATCATAGTTTTAAGTTTAATTTATTTTGTGGCAAAAGTAATGTAAAGTAAAAGATGGGTTCAAATGAATTTATTAACAAAAAGAAAAAGTTATCAACGATTGATTTTTCTTATATCCACAATTATCCATATCCAACCTGTTATCATCAGTAAGCCGCCTAATGGAGTTATCCAGAATAAATACTTTGGGAAAGCAATGTGAATAAGTGATTGAAGGGCAATCCAATACAAAGAACCTGAAAATAATATCATGCCTATTAATAATGTATAAAAACTTGCTTTAAAAATATTTTGTGATACAATGAAATTGGCTAATGCGAGAATCAATAAAATAATAGAATTATACATTTGATATTTTACAGCTTTTTCAAATACTTCAAAATGATGTAGTGAGAGAATATTCTGTTTCACTAAATTTTCTAATCCGTGAGCAGAGAATGCCCCTAATATGATAGATAAAGCCCCGCTAATACTAGCAATGTATATTTTTGAAAGAATATTATTTTTGTTTGTCATAAAAATTTTTTAATCGTTCTTTGGTTTCTTTGAAGTGGACAAAATCAATGGCTTTTTCAAAATCTGTTTTATTTTTGATTGAGAAATAGGCGTATTTAAGTAGTTCTTCTTTGTTTTGGTCGTGTTGAATAAGTTTTATAAAAGTTTCTAATTGATAAAATTCAAGAGAAAAATGAGAAAAGAGAATTTTGAGTAAATATGATTTGCTTTGGTCGTTATCTAATTTAGAAAGTGTGTTGGAATATGTTTTATATAAAGAATCTGGTAATGTTGGAAAATTTTTGATTTGCTGTAAGTATTGGGCATAAAACTCTGTGTATGCTTGTTGAGCAATAGGATATTTTAAGTTGTCTTTCCAAAACCACAGGTCAAAAACATTGGTTAATTTGGGAAGTATCAACTTCATAATTTTGAGTTTTTCAACTTCAAACGGCACCTGACTTATTATATCCTGCCCTTGTGTTTGAGTAAAGCAATTGTGTTTAATGAATTGTTCTATCAGCACAATTTTTCTATCTTGATTAGGTATTTTTTGAATGTGTTGAATGGCTTTATTAAAGTCAGTAGAATCAATAGCTTGCAGGCAAGTGTTGTTAGTATCGTTTAGAAAAATAATTTTTTGAATATTTTTTTCTTCCTTAGTTTTTACCTGTATAGATGTGTCAATTTCAGGAATGACGGGCTTTAAATCAGAAGAAGGTAATGTAGCAAGATATTTCAGAAGATGTTTGTTTTTAGGAATGTAGTAAATAATATCCTGATTTTGTATTGGTTTAGAAGGATGATAAAGGGAAATGCTTGTATCAATAGGTGAAATATTTTTATCTTCAAAAATAATTTTGACTTTAATAAGATGGTCTGGAATTTGTGTGATTTTCACATCAGTTTGTGGAATAGAGTAATATAATTTTCCATGATATTCAATTTGAAATTTATTCAATCCTTCCGAAAATACTATCAGATTGTTTTGTGATTGAACATAAAGGAAAAAGAAAAACAATAATAATATAAAACCAAATGTTTTCATTGCTGCAAAGTTATGCAATTATTTTTTTGATGATTTATTTTTCAGATAATTCAAAGCATCAGCAACAACAAATGCACTGCCCGTAACTAAAATTAAATCATCAGGATTCGCCTCTTTAAGAGCAGTTTGGATAGCAAAATGAAGTGGTGTAAATACATTACAATTCAAATGATGAGATTGTAATTTTTCTGATAGAGCATTAGCAGGCAAAGCACGAGGAACAGATGCTTGTGTTACATAATACAATGCTTTTTTAGGTAATAAGGGTATAATCTCATCTATTTCTTTATCATTTACAACACCAAAAATGATTCTTAATTGTTGGAATTGGTATCTCTTTAAGTTTTGCAAGGTGTTTTGAAGCCCTTGTTTATTGTGAGCAATATCTAAAATCAAATAAGGTTTGATTTGAATAATATCCCATCTTCCTCTAAAACCAGTAATTTTTGGTGTGTCTTGTATGGCTTTGTGTATGAGTTCTCGTTTTAATTTCCAATTCATTAATTGTAACAATTCGCAGGCAGCCAATACACATTTTACATTTTTTATTTGATAAGTGCTATTGAGCGAAATTTTGACTTTAAATTCTCTAATTTTAGATTTATCTAAATTTAATAGTTTAATATATCTAAAATTATTTTTAAATTGTTCTAAAATATTATTTTGATTATTAAAACTTATATTTTTAGATTTATCTAAATTTTTATTTAGATTAGTATTAATAATACTATATGATAAATCTAAATATTGACTTGTATGTTTATATGAATTGATTTTTACAATATTTTTAGCGTAAAATAAAGGTGCTTCCGACTCCTCTGATTTAGTTTTGAAAACATTCAATACTTCTTTTTGATATTCAGAAATCAATACTGGAATGTTTGGCTTAATTATACCTGCTTTTTCATGTGCAATTTTTTGTAAAGTATCACCTAAAAATTGTTTGTGGTCTTCACCTATATTGGTAATAATTGATAATTCAGACGTTACCACATTAGTACAATCTAATCTTCCGCCCATACCTGTTTCTAATACTACTATATCCACTTTTTTATCTAAAAAATATTGGAATGCTAAAATTGTTGTCCATTCAAAGAATGATGGCTTTACTTCATCAAATAATGATTTATATTGATTAACGAAACGGGTAACATATTGTTTGGAAATCATCTGTCCATTCACTTTTATTCTTTCTCTAAAGTCAATTAAATGTGGTGAAGTAAATAATCCAGTTTTATATCCGTTGAGTTGAAATATTGCTGCTAACATATTAGATACAGAGCCCTTGCCATTAGTGCCTGCTATGTGAATAAACTTTAATTTCTTTTCAGGATGTCCCATTTTTTTACATAATGTTTGAATGTTCTTTAAATCTGCTTTGTAAGCAGCAGCCCCTATTCTTTGAAACATTGGTAATTGAGCATATAAATAATTTAATACCTCTTGATAGTTCATATTTTTTTTGATGTAAATATACTGGAGATAATGTAATTATACTTTGTTATTGAAATTGAAATTTTTATATCCCAAAAAGCATTTATTTTTATCATCTTTGCAGCAAAATCAATAGAATGAAAAAAGATAAAATTATTCAAATTGTTATAGGTTTATTAAGTATTATAGTATTACTGGTAGTAGTGATATTGAATAGAAAAATCATTAGTCCACCCGAACACATTCCTTCATTTGTTTATTCTCTTCCATTACTAAATGCTCTCTTAAACTCAACATCTTTAATTTTACTTGTAATTTCATTATGGGCTATTAAAAAAAAGAGAGTGCAATGGCATAAAAGTTTGAATTTATCTGCTTTTGTATTGAGTGCTTTATTTTTAATTTCTTATGTAGTGGCTCATTTTTATTTACCTGAAACATTATTTGGAGATGCTAATCATAACAATATATTAGAATCGCAGGAATTTGAGAATGTGCAGATTGTAAGACCTATTTACCTGTTCATTTTAATTTCACATATTATTCTTGCTGCCATTACATTTCCATTTGTATTATTATCATTTTATTATGGATTGGAAAATAAAATTCTTCAACATAAAAAAATTGTAAGATGGTCATATCCATTGTGGCTATATGTATGTTTTACTGGTCCTATTATTTATTGGTTATTAAAGCCATATTATGCTTTTTAGAGTTATCTCTATTCTGGCAATATTAATAATTTTTATTAGTTGTAATCATTCTCATCAACACACAACTTTCAAAGATATTGCACCTATTATTCATCAAAAATGTGGTATGTGTCATCAAAAAGATGAAGTAGGACCGTTTAGTTTAATTACTTATTCAGACATCAAGCAACATACTAATAAAATAAAGTTTGCTATTGAAAATAATTATATGCCTCCATGGCCTGCTGATACTAATTATTCCCGATTTGCCAATGAACTAATACTAACTACTTCTGAAAAAGAAAAAATTTTACAATGGATACAAAATGGTTGTGTTGCAGGCGATACCAATCAATTATTTATTTCAACTCCTTCTTCTAAAAGCAATACTCCCCTACCCGATTTGATTATACCATTTCAAAAAGCAATATCTATCAATGGAAATGGCAGTGACCATTTTTTTATTGTGAAAATGCCTTATCAATTAGATAAAGACACATTTGTTCAGTATGTTGAATTTGTTCCACATCAAAAAAAATTGGTTCATCATGTAAATGGTCATTTGCTTAAATATGATGATAAAAGAAAATTCAATTATTATAACGGAATGCCTTATGTTGAAGAACCTGTCAATGATTTTGTTGAAACATATCAAAAGATGGGATTAACTTATACAGATACAAAAGAAAAAGACCCCAAAAAGTTTTTGCCAACATTAATTCCCAATACAGTGTATTATTTGCCTGGTATGTTACCCTTGCGATATAAGAAGGGTATTGGTGGATTTTACTTACCTAAAAATGGCGTGTTTTTTTTGAATGATATTCATTATGGTCCTACTCATCAAGCGTGTTTTGATAGCAGTTATCTCAAAGTATATTTTGCACCACATCGCCCACAACGATATGTATATGAAGGGCAAATGGGTACACACGGTATGTCTAAAATTACACCACCACTGGTTATTCCACCTAATACCATTAAAACATTTACTACTACTCTTTTAATACCAACCGATATTAGTGTTATTGCCGTTAATCCACACATGCACTTATTGGGTCAAACATTCAAAGCTTTTGCAGTTACACCTTTCAAAGATACTATTCCACTCATTTATATACCCAAATGGAATTTCAACTGGCAGTATTATTATATTTTCAAGAACCCTGTTGTTATTCCCAAAGGTTCTGTGATTGTAGCATTAGGCACATACAATAATACTACTGAAAATCCTTACAATCCTAATTATCCACCAATTGAAGTAAAAGAAGGCGATGGATTTCACTCTATGAAAGCCACCGATGAAATGTTTCAATTTTTCTTTCAATATATGATTTATCAAACTGGTGATGATACGCTTTCTGTTTTTGAGTAAAATTTTATCTGCGAATTGATAAATAAAAAATGTATTATTGCAGCCCTTAATAATGGTACAATGATTTCCCGTAGAGCACTTCGTATCAGATGTTTTCAACTTTTGTTTGCACATTTTAAGCAACAATCACAGGCATCTGTTGAAATTATTAAAAGACAATGCTTTCAGAGTTTGGATAAGTCATACTATTTTTATTTGACAATGCTTTCTTTGTTAGATGAATTCAGGATTTTGGAATTAAACGATATTGAAAAACAAAAGAAGAAATTATTAAAAAATCATCAGCAAGAATTTACGCCTGTATTTAGTAATCACCCATTTTTATTGGCTTTGCAAAATAGTAAAGAGTTTTATCAAAAATTGAATGAATATAAAGTTAATTTTGGCAAGGATAAAGATTGGGTCATTAGTATTTACAGAAACTTACAAAAAGATGAGTTGTATTTAGATTATGTTCAGAAGAAAGATTTTTCAGTGGAAGCTACTCATCAATTTATTGATAATTTAATTGTAGAGTATTTATATCACAATGATTTACTTGAGCATTATTTTGAAGAGGAAAGTCAATTTGCTTATGATGATTTATATTTATCATTGCATTTAGCTCAAAAGACCATAGATGAATTTTATAGGCATAACGAAGTGAAAATTCTTTCACAATATAAAGACCCTGT
Organism: Bacteroidota bacterium; assembly: GCA_040758575.1. Classification (GTDB taxonomy): domain Bacteria; phylum Bacteroidota; class Bacteroidia; order B-17B0; family Aurantibacillaceae; genus BPGX01. Next base: position 70,290 of record JBFLVH010000011.1, read on the forward strand.
GCAGGATAAAAAATTTGTGGAAGATTTGATTCAATATACTTATGAGAATTATTTTGTTTTTGACAATTACATAGCCACTTATTCTAAAAATTGGGATTTAGATAGAATCAATTTTTCTGATTTATTATTGATAAAAATGTGTATAACCGAATTAATTTATATGCCTGAAATTCCACTTAAAACGAGTGTAGATGAATACATTGAAATTTCAAAAGAATACAGCACGCCACAAAGTTATGTTTTTATCAATGGTGTATTAGTAGGGGTTATCAACGATTTGAAAGAAAAAGGAATGTTGAAGAAAACTATTTAATTTCACTCTACTTTTGTAAGCCAGCCGAAATCATCATTTAATCTGCCTTTGCGAATATCTCTCAACATTTTGTCAAACATTGGTGAGTATTTTCTACTTTCAATAGGTGGCAATACATAATCTTTGCCTTCATATCCAATGGCTGTAATATGAGCAATTGTAGCAGCAGTGCCTGTTCCAAAAGCTTCGGTTACACTTCCATTTTCAATACCTTCTAAAATTTCTTTTACACTTACTTTTCTTTGTTCAAATGGAATATTCAATTTTTCTGCTAATTTTAAAATACTATTTCTGGTAATACCATCTAATAAAGTATCTGATAATGCTGGAGTTAAAAGCACATTGTCTTTCACAAACATTACATTCATAGTACCTGCTTCTTCAATATATTGACCTGTAGCAGCATCTGTCCATAGAATTTGAGTATAACCTTTTTCCTGTGCTAATTTGGCTGGATACAAACTTCTTCCATAATTCCCTGCTGCTTTTACATATCCTATACCTCCTCGCACACTTCTATAAAATGTATTTTGTATCAAAGTTTTAATGGGCTGTGAATAGTACAAACCTGCGGGTGCAGCAATAATAATGAATTGATATTCACTACTGATTTTTACTCCAATGGCTTCTTCTGTGGCAATCATAAATGGACGAATGTATAAACTTCCATTTTCAGAATCAGGTACCCAACCTTTATCTAATTTTAATAAAGTGAGCAGTCCTTCCATAAATACCTCTTGTGGCACTTCTGGCATTGCCATTCTTACAGCGGATTTATTTAAGCGAGCCCAATTATCTTTTGCTCTAAATACTACCACATCTCCGTTATCCTGACGAAATGCTTTCATACCTTCAAAAATGGCCTGTCCATAATGCAAAGCACTCATCGCATAACTAAATGGCATTTCGCTCATAAAAGGCACGATACGAAAATTTTTCCACTCTCCATCCTTGTAATCGGCAATAAACATATGGTCTGTAAATACTTTTCCAAATGGAACATCATTTACATTTACTTCTGATAAGCGACTTTTAGTTGCTTTTGATATTTGAATAGGAACAGAAGATGCAATCATAGATATTTATTTGATGGTTCAATGTTCGGTATTTTCCCGCAATTATGCAAGAGTTTTTAGATATACATTGGCTCAAAATAGACCAAATCTGCAAATTGCTTTGAAATATATCGTTGATAAGATTCTTTTATCATATATTTTGAAAATGGCTTAATATCTGCAAAATGAGCATATTCAGCAATATTTTTTATACCGCTTCCTATCCATATTGATTTGGGATAATTAGCATTTAATTTTTGAATATTTTCTTCTGCAAGTATAAATGCCTGTGGGGAAACAATTTCCTTTAATTGTGCATCATAAATAGCAATATAAATTTTACTACCTCTTGCTTGCATTGTTGAAATAATATATTGAAAATTGTTTACACCTTTATCTAATAGAGCGTATGCTTGAGTGTGAAGTGTGGAAATTGTAATCAATGGAATGTTCAATGCGTAAGAAAATGTTTTTGCAGCAGCAGCAGCGATTCTTAAACCAGTATATGAACCAGGTCCATTAGAAACAGCAATAAAAGATAGGTCTTGAAATTTCAGATGATTTCTTTTCATCAATTCATTTACAAATAGATGTAATTTTTCAGAGTGATATTCACCATCATCAGCATCAATGCTACCAATACAATCAGCATTTTTGCCTAATGCAACAGAACACAGAGTAGTAGATGTCTCAATATGTAATGAATAAGTATCTTGATTATATTGCATTGGAATTACTCTGTTTTCAATAACTCATCTCTTGAAACCACTTTTACCCCCTGACCATCTTTTAGAATCTGTTGAACAACGGTAAAAGGTTCTGAAATAACTTTATCACCTTCTTTTAATCCTGATTTTATTTCAATATATTGATTATCCTGTGAACCTGTTTTTACCTCAATTGCTTTGGCTTTATTGTCTTTCAAGATAAAGACATATTCTTTTTTGATTTTCTTGATATCCGTATTTTCAGGTTTTTGGGCACTGTCTTTTTTTGTTAAGAAAGGATTTCTAATGGTAACTGCTTGAATGGGCACACTCAATACTTTGTAAAGTTTTTTGGTAATAATTTCAACAGAAGCACTCATTCCGGGTCTGATAGGTATGGGATTTTCAGGTGTTATTAAATGTTTGTATGAATCATATAGTAATCTGACTTTTACAGTATAATTGCTTAACTGGTCAGCAGAAAGTGTAGCAGTATTCACTGAATTAGAGATGTCTGTTACTATGCCCTTAAATGTAATATCGTTGTAAGCATCAATTTCTACAATGGCTGTGTCATTTTTATGAACACGAATAATATCATTTTCACTGATTTCTAATTTCACTTCCATTTCGTTCAGGTTGGCTAATCGCATTATTTCAGTGCCTTGAAAACCACTTACGCCCTGAACTCTTTCACCTTTTTCAACATTGAGTTTTGATACAGTAGCATCAACAGGGGAATAGATGTAGGTTTTCTCAAGGTTGGATTTGGCCTCATTGTAAGATGCTTCTAAACTTTTGATATTAAATTCAGCAGAGCGAATATTTTCTTCCAAACCTTTAATGTTAGCAATTGTAGATTGATATTGTGCTTCTGATGTTTGATATTCTTGTAAAGAAATTGCTTTTTGTTCATATAATTTTTTATTTCTTTCATATTGTGCCTGAATGTTTGTGAAATTGGCTTTGGCTTGTTCTAACTGGGCTTTGGCTTGTTCTAATTGGGCTTTACTGGCATTAATTTGTGCCAATACTCTATCTAATGCACTTTGATAAATATCTGGTTTGATGCGACAAAGTAATTGTCCCTTTTGCACTTTATCACCTTCTTTCACATAAATATCAATAATTTCACCACTCACATCAGAAGTAATTTTGAGTTCTGTTTCAGGTTGAATTTTTCCACTTCCTGTAACTGTTTCTACAATATCTCTTTTTTTAACTTCTTCTACTGCTACCTTTACTGCATTATCTGATAGTGCAACTTTAAGTATAAAAATAAGTATTATAAGTATTATTCCACCAATAATTATCCACCAGATTTTTTTCATAAAAATTTTAGGGGCTAAATTATGGAATTATTTTGTCTTGCAGGCAATCAAAAATATATCTGTTCATTAAAAATTTAAATAAAAATCTTTTGTAAATTTTTTGTATTCTTCTGTGTATTGTCCTTCATCATTCATAATTATCAATTTTCTAAAATCTGCTTTATCTGTTTTTTCTTTTTTAATATCCATAATATACAAATAAGGCAAAGGTTTATTTGCATTAGAATAAACAGCCATTTCAGAATGAATATACAACGAAAATCCTTGTAAAATTTCATTGAACTTATTGACTTCATAATAAGGTATTAAAACATAAAAATTGCCTTCGTTACTCATCAATAATGATACAGCATTAAGCAACTCATCATATTTCAAATCTTCTTGATGACGATAGGTATTTTTATATTTAATAGGGCTTTGCAAAGAATTTGAATAATATGGCGGATTGCAGATTATAATATCAAATAAATGTTGATTAAATTGTTGAATAAACTCCTGTAAAGATGACTTAAACACTTCTATTTGGTTAGCAAATTTTGAATTTAGAACATTTTGTTGAGCACATTTGTAGGCATTTTCGTTTATATCTATTGCGATTATCTTCAAATTAGAATTTTTTTGTGCTAACATAAGAGCCAATAATCCCGTGCCACAGCCAATATCTAATCCGAAGTTCTTTCCAATAACATTTGCGTAACAGCCCAACAATACACTATCTGTGCTTACTTTCATTACATCTTTGTAGGGCTGATAAATTTTAAATTGTTTAAAGTAAAACCAATCTTTAGGCATTATTACCTTTTTTAAAGTAGGAATAAACTTCTGTAACTACCACTTTTAAAATTACATAAATAGGTATAATTAACATCATCCATAAAATACCTCCCAACATTCCGGCACTCACAATCACTAAAAATATCTCTAATGGATGTGCTTTTAAAATATTTGAAAAAATATAGGGTTGAATAATCGTGCCATCTAATAAATTCACCAAAAATAAAGTAAAGAATATTTTTAATGCAGTGCCGCCTATTAATTCATAATGCCCTTCTAAAATATTGCTGCTTACACCTAAAAATAGCCCTATCAACAAAGTTATCAATGGACCCACATAAGGAATAATATTTAAAACACCTGATAAAATTCCAATTAAAAAAGCATTACGAACACCCAATATACTTAATACAAGCGAATTAATAGTCATTATTATCAACACATCAATCAATAATCCTCTAAAATACTTTCCAAGAGTAATTTTAATGTGCATTAAAACTACATTCACATCTTTTTCAAAATTATCATTAATAATAATGTCAAAAAATTGGTTTAATAAATTTTCATCTTTCAACAAATGAAAAGTAACAAAAAATGTAATCAATAAATTTAAAAGTATATGTGAAAAATTATTCAGCAAAACACTTGACCATTCTGCTATTTTTTGTATATTGACAATATGAATCATTGTGTCTTCAATGCTTTTCAATACATATTTTTTTCCTCCTAAATGCTCTACTATGTTTTCCATCCAATAAAATTGATGAAGTATATTATCAAAAACTTCTTCATAACTCAAGTAAGACAAAGAATTGATTTGAGTAATAATAACAGGAAAAATATACAATACCACTAATGACAATACCAATGCAGGAAATAAAATTGCCAACAACGAAGATAAAGTATGAGATTTTAATTTCAGTTTATCCTGTAAGTATTTTTTTACAGGATGTAGCATTGTATACAAAATATAAGCAGACATCAATATCAACAATAAATTTCCAAGATATACCACTAACATAATTCCTACTAATAAAACCACCAACCATTTTAATAATTTCATTACATTCATAATCAATAATTTGTTTGATAAGAATAAAATCAAGTATATTTATAGCACAGCAATAATACAACATAATCAGCAAATGAGTGGGAAAAGAATCATTGTTTTTTCAATATGTCTTATTTCATCTTTATTTTTCATTCGTTGTAGCACATCAAAGCCCACTACTACTTCTTATTCATCTACCAAAAAAATCAGTATTGCCAAAGATGATGATTTAAACGCCCAATTTTATTTGTATAAAAATACAGACACTGCTGCAACTTTGTTTTTTATGCTAAATACAGAACAATTGCTGTATGCAAGGTTAGATACGGGCTTGCAATTCTATGCTTCTGTGAAATTAACTCTGCGCTTATATTCTGCATCGGACAATGCCTTGTTAGATTCTGTTTCTCAAACATACTATATCAATAAAAATTCAACTACTTTCTTTAATTATCTTAATACTCGTATCAGCGATAATGATTACAATGTTCAAATTTTAATAACTGATTTACACAGAAAAACAGTATTCAAATATTTTACAGAAATCAAATTAAATAATAATAACACTAGAAACAACTTTCTAATAACTTTAAATGACAAACTCCTGTTCAAACCTTATGCAATAGAAGGAAACAAAATCAAAATTTATCATAGAAAAAAATACCCCATATTATATGTTGATGTATTTAATTACAATCACTCCCCTGCCCCACCACCATTTTCAAATATTACCAAATCCATTCAATACCTTCCCGATTCTTCTTTTAGTATTACATTATTAGATAGCGGTTACTATCAAATCCAACTTCAACCATACAAATACTATCACATTCGCCCTAATCAAAGTATTATAGATGGATTAACTATTTTCAGCATAGATTCTATTTTTCCCAATATCAAAGATGCAAGAGAAATGCTTTATACCTCCCGATACATTATGAATAAAAATGAATTTGAAAGATGCAATTCTTTAAGCAATATCAGCGATATTAAAAAGTGTGTTGATAATTTTTGGATTCAAATAGCAGGCAGTAAAGAAAGAGCTAAAGAAATTATTAAAAATTATTATCAAAGAGTGATAGATGCCAATAAGTTATTTACTTCTTATCAATATGGCTGGCAAACAGATAGGGGGATGATTTACATTATATTCGGACACCCCGAAGATATTCAAAAATTTCAAAACATTGAAAAATGGTATTATTCCATCAATGGACAAAAAAACGCTCTTGTGTTTAATTTTTACAAAAACAAAAACAATCCTTTTACGAGTTCAGATTACATACTTGAAAGAAGCGATTATTACAAAGATATTTGGTATATTGTAGTAGATAAAATTCGTCAGGGAAGATTAAGCACATCAGGTAGATAAATGAGTAGAATGACGGGTTTATCGGACAATATCGGATAAACAAAATATTGCATAACCATCTTTCATATATTACATTTGCACTAATCTATGAATCCTGTTCATACCACATCTATTATTCTTCAAAAAGTTCAAACTAAAGATTTTAAATACATTGTCAAACTTTACACCGAAAAACACGGCTTACTTTCTGCTGAAATTGAAATTAAACATCACTTACAACCCTCTTATATTCTACCCCCCAGCATTAATGATATAGTATTGCTTCAAAATAAATACAAAAAACTATATATTAAAGATGTTCAACCTAATTACATTTTCAAACATCTTTATTCTGACTACAAAAAAAATATCATTGCTCAATTTATTTTAGAAGTTTTACTCAAAAGCATTAAAGAAGAATTTGCAGACAAAAATACTTTTCAATTCATATTAAATACATTCAAAACATTGGATAATCTGGAAGAAGCATCTACTCCTACTTTTCACCTTCAATTTTTGAAACAATATATTCAAATATCTGGCTATTATCCTGTAGATAATTTTAATTCAAATAATGAATATTTTGACTTAAAACACGGCAGATTTTCATCTCATCCATCAAACACTACCCTTTCTTCTGATGACTCAAAAATACTTTACAATTTTTTGTTTGATAATAACAACATCCAAAATACTCCTGTTCTTCGTCTTACTCACATCATTTTAGATTACATCAAGTTTCACCTATCAATAAATGATATTCAATCGTTACCATTTCTAAAAGAAGCAATTATTCAGTTTGAATTTTAATCAAACAAATCTTCTTAATTTTTACTTCCAACTGCTTTTTTAGATTCTTCAGTATTCTTATCAAAATCTACAACAATAGGCGTAGAAATACACAATGATGAATATGTACCGATAATTCTACCAATTAATAACGCAAATATAAATCCTCTGATACTTTCACCACCAAAGATGAATATTACAACTAAAACAAAGAATACTGTCAAGGAAGTAAGTATAGTACGACTTAATGTACTATTCAAAGCGTAGTTAATCAAATTAATTCTCTCCTGTCCTTTTACATCGTCTTTTCCGCTTTCGCTTAATCTTTCTCTGATTCTATCAAATACCACCACAGTTTCAGTCATAGTATAACCCATTACAGTTAGTATAGCTGCAATAAAATCCTGTCCAATTTCAAGTGAAAAGGGCACCATCTTATCAAAAATCGTATAGAATGATAATACCACTAATACATCGTGGAATAGAGCCACTACTGAACCAAGACCATATTGCCATTTTTTGAAACGAATTACAATATATATAAACATCACTAATGTTGAAAATAATATTGCACCATAAGCCCCATATACAATATCAGTTGCAATAGCAGGGCCTACTTTTTGTTGTTGCATTATTTCATATTTCAGGTTTAATTTATTTAATCCTTCTTGAATAGCATGTTCTGCATCTGCATCGGCATTGGCAGAATTATCATCTACCTTGTAAGTAGTAGTAATTTTAACCTGATTGGCACTTCCAATAGTTTTCACTTCAGGTGCTTCGCCTAAAACATTCATCAATGATTTTTTAATATCTTCAGTATTGACATCTTTTTCAAATCTAATAGAATAAGTTCTTCCACCCTTGAAATCAACACCTAAATTAAAACCACCATTTTTGAAATAAAATATAATACCTAATAAAATAATGATGGATGAAATAGTATAATACACTTTCCTTTTCTCAACAAACTTGATATTTACATCTTTGAAAGCATTTCTTGTAAAATTATTATCAAAAGTAATTTCTTGTTTTTTCTCTAACATCCAGTCAAAAATTAATCTTGAAAGTAATACTGCAGTAAATAATGAAGAACCAATACCAATGAGTAATGTAGTAGCAAAGCCCTGAACTGGTCCTGAACCAAAGGTCATTAAAATAATAGCCAGAATAGCTAATGTAGCATTAGAATCAATGATGGAAGACATAGCGTGTCTGTATCCTTCACTAATCGCATTGCCAATAGATTTTCCTGCTGCCAATTCTTCTCTGATTCTTTCAAAGATAAGGATGTTAGCATCAACTGCCAGACCAATAGTTAATACAATACCAGCAATACCTGGCAAGGTAAGCACTGCGCCCAGTGATGTTAAAATACCCATTATGAAAAACATATTGATGATAAGCACAATATCAGCAACTATACCTGCTTTGTTGTAATATAAAACCATAAATATCAAAATCACCAATAAGGCAATTAAGAAAGAGTTCAAACCTGCTTGAATAGCTTCCTTTCCAAGTGTAGGACCTACAATGTTCTCTTCTACAATGCGTGCTGGGGCGGGTAATTTTCCTGTGCTCAATATAGCTACCAGAGCATCAGCTTCTTCGGGTGTAAAGTCGCCGGTAATTTGAGATTGTCCACCAGAAATTTCAGATTGAACTCTTGGTGCTGAAAATACCATATTATCCATTACAATGGCTATGCAACGACCGGGTTTATTACCTTCGGGTTTATTAGCACGGGTTAATAACTGCCATTTTTTGGCGGCTTCGCTGTTCATAGTCATACTGATATAAGGATGTCCGCCACTTCTTTGGTCAAAGTCCTTGCGGGCACTGGTAATAATATCTCCATATAATGCGGGCTTGCCATTTTTATCGGTTACTTTAATAGCATATAATTCAAATGCTTCGGTGCCTTTTTCTTTATCCAATAGTTTTGGTTTGGCACTCCACATAAATTTTAATTTAGATGGAAAAACAGATTTTACTTTTGGATGATTCAACCAATAATTAACCTTTGCAGTATCGGATTTTAGTGCATATCCCACCACAGGACCTGGCGAGTAATAGTATTGCTTGCCATCAGAATAGATGTTAGGTTTTAATGGAGAAATTTGAGAATAAAGTGGATATCTTTTTAATGCATTTTGATAAGCCGTATCTTGTTTAGGTTGAGCAGGCGCAGCAGCGGGTTTAATAGAAGAGTCAGAGGATTTATTATTAGTATTTACTTGAGTAGTGTCTTTTGCTTGAACATTGGTAGAATCTTTGTGAGTTTGTGCTGTATCAGTTAATTGACGAATTTTTTCGTTGGCTTTTTCAAGATATTGAGCAATTTCTGGATTTTCATAAGTTTCCCAAAATTCAAGATTAGCAGTTCCTTGTAATAATTCTCTTACTCTGGCTTTATCTTTTACACCGGGCAATTCCACTAATATTCTGCCGGTATTTCCAAACGAGCGTATATTAGGCTGAGTTACACCAAATCTGTCAATACGAGAGCGAAGTGTTTTTTCTGCGTTGCTGATAGCATCATCTACTTGTTCTCTGATAAATTTAATTACTTCATCATTAGTAGCATTATAGTCAATTTTTCCTTTATTTTCAGGTGTTTGAAAAAGTGGGGCTAATTTTCCGTTGGGATTAATTTTTTGATATTCTTTGTAAAATAAAGTTACAAAATCGTCATTATTTACTTTTCCATATTTTTTTTGTGCTTCTGACAATGCTTTTTGAAATGCAGGGTCTTGAGAGTTATTACTTAAATTTTTAATAATATCAGGTACAGAAACTTCTAAAGTTACATTCATTCCACCTTTTAAGTCCAAACCAAGATTCAATTCTCTTCTTTTAATATCTTCATAAGTATAAGATGTAATTAAAATATCGTATACAGGTGTTTTTTTAATAGAATCAAGATAATGTTCAGCAATATGATTTTTCAGAGAATCAATAAAAGATTGATAAGCTGAAGGATTGTTTTGAGATTTTTCTTTGGCTAATTTTTGATAGTATGGGGAATTGACGATTTGTTCTGCGTACTCTTCGGCTTCTTTTTCAACACTTTTAGTTTTCCATGTAAAAGATAAGTAAAAGATACATGCTAATGCCATTAAGATAGTAAAAACTTTGATAAATCCTTTGTTTTGCATAGAGTTGATTTTAATTTTATTAAATAATTAGTTAAAAATTTGAGGCGGCAATAATAGATAAAATAATATAGATTTCAAAAAATGTGTGGAAAAAATGTATAAAATAATTGCTTATCATTAAACATAATTTTTGTTTCAACAAATCCATCAACATCACAAATTATATTGTATATTTGCCAAAAATTATTTATTAAAATGCAAATTCAAAAACAACCATTTATTGCAGGTCCAAAACTTTCTCAAATCAACTCTCCTGATGATTTAAAAAAATTTCCTATTGAAAATTTGCCAGAAATTTCAAAAGAATTAAGAGATTTTATTATTGATGTAGTATCTGTTAAAGGCGGACATTTTGGTGCATCTCTGGGAGTGGTAGAATTAACTGTGGCTTTACATTATGTATTTAATACTCCGTACGATTTGTTAGTGTGGGATGTAGGACATCAGGCCTACGGACATAAAATTTTAACGGGCAGAAGAGATGTATTTCACACCAATAGAAAGTACAAAGGTATTAGCGGCTTTCCTAAAAGGAGTGAAAGTATTTATGATACATTTGGAGTAGGCCATTCTTCTACATCTATTGGTGCTGCATTGGGCATGGCAGTAGCATCGCAATTATCAGGAATAAAAGATAAGCATCACATTGCAGTAATTGGCGATGGGGCTATGACTGCTGGAATGGCTTTTGAAGCACTCAATCATGCAGGGCATCTAAATGCTAACCTTTTAGTAATACTGAACGATAATCAAATGAGTATTGACCCCAATGTGGGGGCACTTAAAGATTACTTGCTTGATATTTCCACTTCTCATACTTATAATAAACTTAAAGATGAAATTTGGACATGGTTGGGTAAGTTGAAAAAGTTAGGTCCTATTGCACAAGATATTGCTTCAAAAGTTGAAAATGCTATTAAAACATCACTACTTAAACAAAGTAATCTTTTTGAATCATTGAATTTTAGATACTTCGGGCCGGTTGATGGACATGATGTGATTCGTTTAGTTCAGGTATTAAATGACCTAAAACACATTCCCGGTCCAAAATTACTTCATGTTATTACTAAAAAAGGCAAGGGCTATAAATTTTCAGAAGAAGGTGATGAAACATTGTGGCATGCACCAGGATTGTTCAATAAAGAAACTGGCGAGTTAATCAAAATTATTCCCGCTCAAAAGCAACCACCAAAATATCAGGATGTTTTTGGATATACCATTGTTGAATTAGCAGAGAAAAATCCTAAAATTGTAGGTATTACGCCTGCTATGCCCACAGGTTGCTCATTAAACATTATGATGAAAGCCATGCCTGACAGGGCTTTTGATGTAGGTATTGCCGAGCAACACGCAGTTACATTCAGTGCAGGATTGGCAACACAGGGCTATATTCCATTTTGTAATATCTACTCTTCTTTTATGCAAAGGGCTTACGATCAGGTTATTCACGATGTGGCATTACAAAAATTAAAAGTTATTTTTTGTTTGGACAGAGGAGGATTAGTAGGAGCAGATGGTCCCACTCATCACGGTGCCTTTGATTTGGCTTATTTTAGGTGTATTCCGAATATGATTGTATCTGCACCTATGAATGAAATTGAACTTCGTAACTTAATGTATACCGCCACATTAGATGAAGTCCAACAACCATTCAGTATTCGTTATCCTAGAGGCAATGGCGTAATTGTAGATTGGAAGCAACCATTTGAAAAAATTGAAATCGGAAAAGGCAGAAAGATTAAAGATGGAGAGTACATTTGTTTCTTAAGTATTGGTCATATCGGAAACTTTGTAACAGAAGCCATTGAATCGTTAGAAAAAGAACATAATATCTCACCTGCACATTACGATATGCGTTTCTTAAAACCTATTGATGAAGAATTGTTGCACGAAGCACTCACCAAATATTCTATCATTATAACGATTGAAGATGGTACTATTGTTGGAGGACTCGGAAGTGCTGTATTGGAATTTATGGCAGATAATGGATACAAAAATGATGTGATAAGAATGGGAGTACCTGATAGATTTATTGAACACGGCGAACCTATGGAATTATACGAAGAATGTGGCATTTCACCTCCAAAAATTAAGGAAAAAGTTTTAGAATTGATTTGTAAAGTTAATTACCAACCTATTAGTAAGTCAGCAGAAAAATAACAAGCGGAGAGGGAGGGATTCGAACCCTCGGTACCGTTTTCACGGTACACACGCTCTCCAGGCGTGCCCGTTCAACCACTCCGGCACCTCTCCAAAAAATGCGCGGCAATGATACAGAATGTTATAGTGATTAACAAATGATGTATAATATTTTTCACTGATGTCCAAAAAAACCACCCCTGAAGTCCTATCCTTACTTGTGTAGGTAGAGGATTTAGGGGTGGGTTTTTGGACATTAGTGTTTATTATCTGTAAAAACGTAATTTCTTATCTTTAAGAAAAACAACCTTGGTTCAAGATTCAAAAAAAACAAAAATTCATCTTGCACTTGACAAGTTTGATTTTTCAAATACACCTATACCAAATAAAGCAAAGTCATATTTTACAGGGTCGTTTTCATCTAATGTTTTAAGAAGTTCTGTTAGTTGAATAACATTTTTAAGATGATTGTTCGTATTATCTAATAAGCCCAAATCATAAGCAGTTCGGGAAGTATGAATATCTAAAGGTATGAGTAACTGACGAGTTGAAATATTTTTCCATAAACCAAAATCAATTTCATCTTTTCGCACCATCCACCGTAAAAACATATTAATTCTTTTGGCTGCACTGCCTTTTTTTACATCTGGCAGATGTTTCTCACTTCTTTTGAAATGCCGAACTTTCAACATTTCTTCTCTGAACTGATGAATACCTTCAACAATATTTTCTGATATAAAAATATTTTCTAACGAGTGATGGTTTGAATAGTATTTATGAAGGGCTTTGATGAAAAAAATAACATCATCGGGTTGAAAGGTTCTGTAATAAAATTGTTTGAGTATTTTATTATCAGATATGGAATAGTTCATCACAAATTCATAAGGGCGATATTGGAGTAATTGCATTAGTTGTTTGGCTGATTGAATAATAGATTTTCTATTTCCCCATGATATAATGGCTGTGAGCAATCCTGCAATTTCTTTATCTTGAGCTGTGTCAAATAAGTGCGGGATTGAAATAGGGTCGTGTTGTATAAAAGTAGGTTGTTTGTATTGAATAACTTTTTCGTTCAGCAGTTGTGCAATATAAGACGGCACTTTATTCTTCATCACTTCCAAGCCATTTTTTAATTAAAAACTTTTGGTCATCATTCATATCTTCAAAAACATCTAATTGATTTTTCACCACCTTTTTTACTTTTTTGGCTTTGCCTTTCAACACTACATTTTTGGCTTCACCTTTTTTGTTTTTTCTTATCACTTCAAAGGTTACAATATCACCTTCTTTGGTATTATTAGTAAAATCATTTAAAATTTCTTCAGCGGTTTCAAGTGTAAATAATCTGTTATTGATAGCATAAATAATATCATTTTCTTTGAACCCAAATTGTTTGCCAAATTCATCAAGATTTTCAAGTGATGAAATATATATTTGATTATTATCATTAACTTTTACATCTATTCCACCAAGTGAAATTTCTTCTATGGTTTTTTCTTTTTCAAATTTTAATCCTATGTAAGAAAAAATCTCACTTAAAGGCAATGGCTTCTTGCCTTCTACATGCTTTCTTAAAAATTCTCCAATAGATGGATAGGTCATTTTTTCTATAATATAAAACAGAGAATCATCTTTAAATGGTCTGGATTTTCCATATTTTTTTGATAAATCCAAAAGTAATTTTCTTAAATTGTAATTTCCTTTACTTTCTTTTAATAGCAATATATCCAAACACATTCCAATAAGAGCACCCTTTTCATACACATCATTGTAATTTTGATGATAATATGGGTCTAATACATTTTGACTCATTTTAGTAAAAGACATAGTATCGTTGAAAGTATCGGCATTGCTGATTTTGTCTAACATTACATTGATAAATTCATCAGGCGAAATTATGCCTTCTTTTTCTTGTAAATAGTGTGCGTGATATTCTGTAGTACCTTCATACAGCCATAAATGTTTACTCATTTCGGGATAATTAAAATCAAAATATTCAATTTGTTCAGAATGTATATTGAGTGGTGTAAGGATGTGCAAAAACTCATGTGCAGAAACATCTTTAATCGTTTGACTTAAAAAAACACTATCTAATTCTGGCAATACATATAATGATGATTGATTGTGCTCCAATGCTCCGGATGCTCCTGATAAGGTATTTTCATCGGTAAAATAAAATAAGAAAGCATATTTATCAACAGGAAGTTGCCCATGAAAAAATTTGGATAAAGCAAATAATAAATCCTGCAAATTGCTTGCAAGATAAGAAGAAGTAATTTTTTTGTTTGGTGAATAGCAGGAAATCAGAACTTTTGTGCCATAGATGTTTAATGTAGTCGTGTCGGGCAATGAATAAATGACTGGAAAATCCACCAATTCGTGATATGAATTGTATTTCAAAATATCTTTGTCTTGTGTGATTGTGAAAGTGCTAATAGCAGAAGAAGGATAAAAGTTGATGGGCTTGTTGTATTGAATGGTAAAGGGCAATCTGTCCATAGTTCTGAAATAGCCAAAGAATCCGTGATTATTAATAACAAATACTTTTTCTGGTTGAATATTCGTGCCTGCTGGTTCAAATACAATTTTATCTTTCAAATCAGTGTGCCATGTGTCTGTTACATAATATGTAATCTTTTCAATGTTTTTTGCGGAATAGATGGTGTAACAATTTGCATCATTTTTCTTCACCTGAACGCTGGTATTGTTTTTAGCAATAACTTTGAAATCTTTAATGAATCTGCCAAAATCATATTTTTCATAAGTGCCGGGCACAACGGCGGGAAAACAAAAAGTAAGTGTGTCTTTATTAGATGAAGGCGGAACAAGTTCTACTTTTATTTTTTTATCCTGCACATTCACAAGGTCTACAAAATATTGATATTGATTTTGTGCAAAAAGATTAATACTTATGCAGGTTACAATTAAAGTTTGAAGCATTTTTTTCATTGTGATTTATTTTAAGTTTTGAAAATGATTTTTGAATTTATATTTGTATTGAAAAATAATAAAAGTAATGACAGCGCCAATGAGCCATAGCATAAAATCTACAGAAGGATTCTCATTTTTAATAGAAAAGATAGCATCTGTTTGAAGCACAGAATTTTCAGATGTAATGAGCAATGCAGAAAGTAAATTATTAGCCGCATGAATGCCCAATGATAATTCTAATCCACTATTCCACAATGCTAATAAGCCCAAAAACAAGCCAAACAATGTGTAAAAAGGAAGCATTGATAATACGCCAAATTTTTCCACTTCAGGATTGCTCATGTGGGCTAATCCAAATAATAAAGAAGTTGTTATCAATGCTATAATCCCATTTTTAGTTGCTAATGCAATACCTTGCATTAAGTATCCACGAAAAAAAATTTCTTCAAATGAAGTTTGAATGGGTAAGAGTAAAATGCTGATAAACAATAAAGGCAAAAATTTTTCCCATTGAAAATTGAGAGTATAATTTTCTGGTGAAATAAAAATAAAATCTGCAAGAAACATTAAGACAAAAATAATTGACCAAACTATAAATGCAAAAAACACTCTATTCCAACGAACTTTTGGAAAAGCAGTAATGACAGAAATAAATGGTTTTTGATGAATTTTTTTGATGGCTATGTAAAAAGTAAGAAAAGTAAATACAAACATTCCGAGCAAGAGCGTGATTAAAAAATTTTTAGAAATGCCTAAAATGGAAGGATTTTGAAGCACTTCTGATAATTTTTGAGCATCATAAATATTGATACTTTGTTGTTGAGCATAATAAACGAAAACAAAACCAATAAATATTTGATAAGTGAAATAAGATAAGATAGTAACAATAATGGTTAAAGCATATTTAGAAGGGCTATTGTCTCCATTGATAAATCCCGCATTTAAAAAAATATTATTAAAAGGTAAATGAATCTCTTGCTTTGAATTGTCTTCCATAAAATTGATTGTATTATTTCAACCAAACAATTTATTATTCATGTAAATTAAGCACTGGAACAGGGCTATGAAATACAATTTCTTTTGTTACACTTTCTTTGAATAATCTTTCAAATAAAGTATGCTTGAGTGGTGCAATAATTAACCAGTCAGGTTTTCTAACTTTCAGAAATTCTAAAATACCTTCTGATGCTTTGTGATGTGTTACAAAAAAATGCTCGTGTGGAAGTTCTTCAATTTTTTTCTCAAAATACAAGTAATCTTCTGCAAATTTTACATCTACTTCCTTCTCACTACTTACTACACTTACGATTTCTAATTCGCAATTAAAATACTGAATAATATTTCTCACCTTCAAATACAAATCTGTTTTGTGCAAGTCCTTATGAAAATCGCATGCAAAAGCAATTTTTTGTATGGGTTGATATTCTGTATTTTTAGGGATAATTAAAACAGGCACTTTACTTTCTCTTGAAACCTGATAAGCCGTGCTGCCAATCAAATGTTCTTTAATAAATCCCTGTCCAACTATTCCTAAAATAATTAAATCAAAACCTTGCTCTTGTGCTGTTTCAAGAATGACTTCGGCAGCAAAGCCCATTTTAATAATGGTGTTCATCTTAAATCCTACAAACTGGTTGAGTAATGCTTTCATTTCGCTTTCCGCTTCCTTTTGAATATCTTCAATGGGTGGAATATATCCTGTTTCAAAATTAACTAGCGGCAAAGTGTAAGTATGAATCACTGTAATATCTGCACTTAATTTTTCTGCTAAACGAATAGCATATTTTAATGTAGCTTTACTGTGTTCGCTAAAATCTACTCCTACTAAAATTTTTCTAAACATAAATAAATGTTTTGCTGCAAATATGGGAAAAATAATTCAAGCAAAAAGAGAAAAAATGAGAGGTTAAGAGTATCTGTGTCACACTGAATGCAGTGAAGTATCTCGCTTTTAGTTCCTTCTCCGCCTATGGCGGACAAGATTGTCACGCTGAACGCAGTGAAGCGTCTTACTTATTAGTCCCGACGCTTGCGGTTCAAACCCTCTCGGTCAGCATTCCGAACTTAAGCTTCGGAACCAAGAGCGTCAGTACTTAATTTTTAATTCTTAATTT
>JBFLVH010000012.1:0-74131 GCA_040758575.1 Bacteroidota bacterium
ACGCTGAACGCAGTGAAGCGTCTTACTTATTAGTCCCGACGCTTGCGGTTCAAACCCTCTCGGTCAGCATTCCGAACTTAAGCTTCGGAACCAAGAGCGTCAGTACTTAATTTTTAATTCTTAATTTTTAATTTCAATATTGTTGCCACGAATACACGAATATTTTCCGAATAATTTTTAATTTGAATATTATATTCTCTCGCAAAGACACAAAGAACACAAAAATTCTTAATTTTTAATTCTTAATTTTTAATTTTTAAATTAATTACTTTTGTCAAAAAATTTTTTATGAAAAATACTACTTTCATCTTTTTGTTTTGTTTTTCACTTGCCTTACAACTTCATTCCCAAACTCAAAAATTAGATTCCCTTTTCAATGTGCTGAAAACCACCCGCCACGACACTACCCGATATAATGCTTACCTGGCTATTGGTGATTTTTTCCAAAGAAGCAACCCCGACACTGCCATTTATTATCACAACCTTGCCGAAAAAAAAGCCGAAAAAATACCCGGTGCAGAGGGAGCATTAATAAAAGGAGTAGCCATCAGATCAAAAGGTTGGGATTATTATGTAAAAAGTGATTATACTAAAGCAATGGAATTATACAATGTTGCTTTATCCATTGCAGAAAAGTATGAACATTCAAAAGAAAAAATAATTTCCTATAAAGCCCAAAAACTCAAAGCTGCCTCACTCGGAAACTTCGGGGTTGTTTATAAGGACCAAAGCGACTATGCCAGGGCCTTGGAGAATTATTTCAAAGCATTGAAAATTTGTGAAGAAATCGGAAATAAACAAGGACAGGCCATCAATCTCGGAAACATCGGTGTTGTTTATTTAGAACAAGGCAACTATGCCAAGGCATTGGAGTATTATTTCAAAGCATTGAAAATTTATGAAGAAATCGGAAATAAACAAGGAAAGGCAAACAATCTCGGAAACATCGGGACCGTTTATTCAGATCAAGGCGACTATGCCAAGGCATTGGAGTATTATTTCCAAGCATTGAAAATAAATGAAGAAATCGGAAATAAAAATGGACAGGCAGCCAATATCGGAAACATCGGGGTTGTTTATCATATCCAAGGCAACTATGCCAAGGCATTGGAGTATTATTTCAAAGCATTGAAAATCAATGAAGAAATCGGAAATAAAAAAGAACAAGCAGCTAATCTCGGAAACATCGGGATTGTTTATGTAGAACAAAGCAACTATGCCAAGGCATTGGAGTATTATTTCAAAGCATTGAAAATCAATGAAGAAATAGGAAATAAACAAGGACAGGCAGCCAATCTCGCAAACATCGGGCTTGTTTATTCAGATCAAGGCAACTATGCCAAGTCATTGGAGAATTATTTCAAAGCATTAAAAATTTGTGATGAAATCGGAGATAAACGAATTCAGACCATCAATCTCGGAAACATCGGGATTGTTTATAAAGACCAAGGCAACTATGCCAAGGCATTGGAGTATTATTTCAAAGCACAAAAAATTGATGAAGAAATCGGAGATAAACGAAGTCAAGCCATCAATCTCGGAAACATCGGAAGTTTGTATTTAGACCAAAAAAAATTCAAAGAAGCAGAAAAATACCTTAAGCAAGCCGAACAAATGAACAGAGAACTTGGAACCATTTATTATTTAAAAGATGCTTGTCAAAATTTATCCGAACTTTACACACAAACCGGAAAATCTGAAAAAGCCCTGTATTATTACAAAGAACACATTAAATACAGAGATAGCGTAATGAGCGAAGAAAACCAAAAAGCTGCCATTCAAAAAGAAATGCAATACCAATACGAAAAACAACGTACAGCAGATAGTATTGCCGCCGCCAAACAAGCAGAAATACACAAAGCACAAATCGCCCAACAACAGGCAGAAATCAAAGCCAAACGCAATCAACAATATGCTTTATATGGTGGGCTCGCTCTGGTAATGATTTTTGCGGGCTTTATGTATAACAGATACAAAATCACACAAAGGCAAAAAGACATCATTGCTAAACAGAAAAAATTAGTAGAAGAAAAAAACAAAGAAATTACCGATAGCATCCTTTACGCCAAACGGATACAACAAGCCATACTGCCTTCACAAGATAAGTGGCAAACATTGTTGCCCAACAGTTTTGTTTTGTATTTACCCAAAGACATCATTGCAGGAGATTTTTACTGGATGGAAGAAACAAAAGATTACATTTTCTTGGCTGCTGCTGATAGCACAGGACACGGCGTTCCGGGTGCTATGGTGAGCGTAGTTTGCAGCGGTGCTCTTACCAAAGCTGTGAAAGAAGAAGGCATTATAGATACATGTAAAATTTTAGACAGAGCAAGGGAAATTGTAATAGAAAGATTAAGTTCTGATGAACAGCATTTAAGAGATGGAATGGATGTTTGTTTGGTAAGAATAAACAAGCGAGACAAAAACAAAATTCAATTCAGTGGAGCTAACCGTTCATTGCTTATCATCACACCTGAAAAAGAAGTCATAGAACTAAAAGGAGATAAACAGCCCATTGGTTGGTATGAAGAAGCGTATGCTTTTTCACAGCACGAAGTTACACTATCACAAAGTAGTATAATGTATTTAAGCACTGACGGTTTTTCTGACCAATTCGGCGGAGCAAAAGGAAAGAAAATGGGCAGTAAGCAATTAGTAGAAGTATTGAAAAACATGCAAGAGCATTCCATTATCACACAAGGCGAGCAATTATCTCAATTTTTCTCCAATTGGAAAGGTAATCAATTTCAGGTAGATGATGTAACTTTAATAGGAGTGAAGGTGTAATATTTTTTCATGGTCTTTGTGTAACAACTTTGTGAACATTGTGGTTCATTTAATCAATGTCACAGTTCACGCAGTGAAGCATCTAAATTTTTTACCTTATCTTTTGTATCCAAGTTTTATCACTGAAAATTACTGTGATTATTAAACTAATTTGAATATATGAATTAATAAAGTTCTATTTTTATTTTTTATCGTCCGTAAAATATTTTCTACTTTCGCAGCAAAAATTTTATGCCGTTCATTCATACAGTTATAGGAAGACAAATTTTAGATTCTCGTGGTAACCCCACAGTAGAAGCAGAAGTATATACAGATGCAGGCGTTGTTGGAAGGGCTGCCGTGCCATCAGGTGCATCTACTGGTAAGCATGAAGCAGTGGAACTTAGGGACAACGATAAATTACAATATCTTGGAAAAAGCGTAACCAAGGCAGTGAACAACATTAATACGGTAATTAAAGAAAAGATAAGTGGAATGTATGTATTTGACCAGGAAGATATTGATAATGCCTTGATTGAACTTGATGGCACAGATAATAAATCTAATTTAGGTGCTAATGCTATATTAGCGGTTTCTCTGGCAGTTGCAAAAGCAGCAGCAGAAGAAACCCGTTTGCCCCTGTATAGATACATTGGTGGTGTAGGTGCAAATTTACTGCCTATTCCAATGATGAACATTTTGAATGGCGGTGCGCACGCAGACAATGGAATTGACTTTCAAGAATTTATGATAATGCCCGTTAATGCTGACTCTTTTAGCGAATCACTTCGTATGGGTGTTGAAATTTTTCATCATCTAAAAAAAGTTTTAAAGGATAATGGATTAAACACTGCCGTAGGTGATGAAGGTGGCTTTGCACCTAATATCAAAAATAACGAAGAAGCGCTCAAATATGTATTAAAAGCAATTGAATCGGCTGGATATAAACCCGGGGAAGATATTTTTATAGCATTAGATGCAGCTGCTTCTGAATTTTATGATGCTGAAAAAAAGGTTTATCATTTCAAAAAATCATCAGGTGAAAAGTTATCTTCCAAAGATATGGTAGCATTCTGGAAAGAATGGAAACAAAAATATCCTATAATATCGATTGAAGATGGTTGTGCAGAAGATGATTGGGAAGGATGGCAGTTATTAACACAAGAATTGAGTGATATTCAACTAGTAGGAGATGATTTATTTGTAACCAATACGCAAAGAATTGCAGAAGGCATTACCAATGGCGTAGCCAATTCTGTACTTATCAAAGTTAATCAAATAGGCACTCTTACTGAAACCATTGCAGCGGTTAATATGGCTCAGACCAATTCATACACTACCGTAATGAGTCATAGAAGTGGAGAAACTGAAGATACAACTATTGCAGACCTTGCAGTAGCATTAAGATGCGGACAGATTAAAACAGGTTCTGCTTCTCGCACAGATAGAATTGCTAAATACAATCAATTATTAAGAATTGAAGAAATGCTTGGAAATTCAGCACATTTT
This sequence comes from Bacteroidota bacterium, assembly GCA_040758575.1. Taxonomy (GTDB): domain Bacteria; phylum Bacteroidota; class Bacteroidia; order B-17B0; family Aurantibacillaceae; genus BPGX01. The sequence continues at coordinate 4,279 of JBFLVH010000012.1, forward strand.
CTTGGTAAAAATTTTAAATTTGTTCCGTAGCAAAAATATTACATTAGCACAAAAATTTTAATTGTAAAAATATAGATATATGGAAACACTCAAAAATAAGTTCAGAGAAAAGGCACTGGCGCTGAACGCTGAAATTAAAGATATGCTTGCCAAGCATGGCAATATGAAATTAGGTGAATATACTATTGAACAAATATATTCCGGGATGAAGGGCGTTATAGGTCTAATTACTGAAACATCAAAATTAGACCCCATTGAAGGTATTAGATTCAGAGGATTTTCTATTCCAGAATTGCGTCAAAAATTACCCAAAGCAAAAGATGGAAATGAACCTTTGCCCGAAGGTTTATTTTATTTATTGTTGATTGGAGAATTGCCAACTGAAGAAGATGTAAAAAATATTACTATTGATTGGCAAAGAAGAAGCAATGTTCCCAAACATGTATTTGATGTGATAGACGAACTACCATTAGATGCTCATCCAATGACCCAATTTGTTACAGGAATAATGGCAATGCAAACTGAATCTGTGTTTGCAAAGGCATACGCTCGTGGAATTAGTAAAAAAGAATATTGGGAATATGTATATGAAGATACAATGAATTTAATTGCCCGTGTTCCAAGAGTAGCTGCTTATGTATATAGAAGAAAATATAAAAACAATCAACACATAGAAACTGATTACAATTTAGATTGGGCTGCCAATTTTGCTCACATGTTGGGTTATTCAGATGTTAACTTTAAAAACCTGATGCGTTTGTATATGACCATTCATGCTGACCATGAAGGTGGTAATGTTTCTGCACATACTACACATTTGGTGGGCTCTGCATTAAGTGACCCTTATTTATCATTAGCAGCAGGATTGAATGGATTAGCAGGTCCATTACATGGATTAGCCAATCAAGAAGTAATTAAATGGATTTTTCAATTAAAAGAAAATTTAGGTGGAGGGTTACCTACAAAAGAACAAATTGCCGAATATATCAAAAAAACATTAGCAGAAGGAAAAGTAGTACCAGGATATGGACATGCTGTGTTAAGAAAAACAGATCCAAGATTTACTGCACAACAGGAATTTTATCGTAATTATATCAAGAAAGATGATATTTGTGAAATTGTTCAAATGGTTTACGAAGTAGCACCACCCATTTTAGAAGCAACAGGAAAAATCAAAAATCCATGGCCTAATGTAGACGCTCATTCTGGTGCATTACTTGTTCATTATGGAATGTTTGAATATGAATATTACACAGTATTATTTGGCGTATCAAGGGCTATTGGTGTTTTGGCAAGTTTAGTGTGGGACAGAGCATTAGGTATGCCAATAGAGAGACCAAGTTCGGTAACTACCGAATGGATAAAAAATTATATTCAAAAACAATTAGCAGAACAAGCGAAATAATTTTGATTCAACTTTAATCATAGAAAGGTTACTGGTTAATTATTATCAGTAACCTTTTTTATTTTAGAATCTCAAGAGTATGCTGCTAAAAGAAGATTTTTATATAAGAGAAAATGTAGTGCAAATTGCAAAAGAATTATTAGGGAAAGTGCTCGTTACAAAAGTAAATGGAAAATTAACTGCAGGAATTATTGCAGAAACCGAAGCATACAATGGCATTTATGACAAGGCCTGCCACGCTTACAATGGAAAAGTTACAGAAAGAAATAAAATAATGTATGCAGAAGGTGGTGTGAGTTATGTATATTTATGTTATGGAATGCATTATTTATTCAATGTTGTAACCAATCAAAAAAATATCCCCGATGCTGTATTAATCAGAGGCATAATGCCATACAAAGGAGAAAAATATATTTTTGAAAGAATAAATCAGCAATCATTAAAGAATGGTATATTAAATGGGCCTGGAAAAGTTACAAAAGCATTACATATTGATAAAAGTTTTAATGGGGAAAGTTTAATCCACAGTAAAAAGATTTGGATTGAAGATGAAGACATTCAAATATTAGAAGATAAAATAAATATAGGAAAAAGAATAGGTATTGATTATGCAGAAGAAGACGCTCTGTTGCCATATAGATTCTGGATTGATAAAGAAATCTTATAAATCATCTATTTATTCTTATTAAATTTGACAAAAAATTCATTATGAAAAAATTATTGATTTGTATATTAATTATCAATGTAGCATGCAAAAAAAATACAAATAATAACACGAATAATAATACATCCCCCTCAGTTACTACTTGTTTTAATGACAATCAGGCAGGCAGTTATTTAGGTGATGGAGTTGAAAATAACATTCCATTTACCTTTCAAAATGTAAATATCATCAAATTAAGCTGCACCAGTATTAAAATTCAAGGACCATCTACAACTTACACTATCAATTCATTAAACGCAAGTGGTGCAAATGGTTATGTAGGAACGGCTAATACTTCTGAAAGTGCTACTATTTCCTTCACAGTTAGTGGCGCTCAATATACCGTTGATTTAAGTATTGGAAATTCATTTCAATTTATAGGTACAAAATAATACTAAAAGTCCCGACCTTTGTGTCGGGACTTTTAATTTTTATCCAATTAGAAATTTATTCTTAAAGAAGCAAAGATATTTCTACCAGGAGCATTGATTCCACTTGAAAACACACGGTATTGAGTATCAAAAATATTATCAATTCCACCTGTAAAATAGATATATTTCCAGATATTCCAATTTATTCTAAAATTCAAAGTATACCAGGCAGGCATTCCCGTCGGTGGAGCGTATTGTAAATTATCTTCACCAAATAAGTTATAATCCTGTAATCTTTTAGCACCATTGAAAACTGTATATACTTGAAAACTTAATTTTTGTGATGGCTTATACTTAAATGAAATTCGTCCAAACAAAGGTGGAATATGGTCTAATGGATAATCTGTGCTATCTGTTTTTATTCTACCATAAGTATAATTTAAAGAGGCACTCATTTCTACTTTATCACTTAAACCAATTTGTAATTCAGATGAATAACCATATATATATGCTCTTCTTTTATTCTGATTAGCTAATACCTGACTTTTTACACCATTGTAAATAATTGAATCCTGTCCTTGATATTGAAATTTGTCTGTAACAATTGCATCAAAAATTTGTGTATAAAAAACTGTATTGCTCCAGTAACTGTTTTTATTAAAGAAATACTGAATACTTAAATCTTCATTGATTGTTTTTTCTGGCTGAATATTTGGATTAGGTACAATCACTGCTCCTGGTTGGCTATCAAATACTTTTCCTAAATCATCAACATTAGGTACCCTATAACCCGATGAAATTAAAAATGAAATTTTCCAGTGCTCATCAGGATTATTAATAATTCCTATATTACCAGAATAAGTGAAATTATTTTGTTTGGCTTCTCTAAATGGGAACTTAAAAAATGTGGTATCATTAAATTTAGAATAAAGATTAGCAAAACCCAATCTTACGCCATCTACTAAAATTAATTTATTACTTTGAATGAACCATTTGTGAGATAAATACAAGGAACCCCACATCATCATATTACCACCATCAGGATACCTTGTGTCTGCTGGCTTTTCTGTATTAGTAGTAATGTCAGTGCTTTTAGCAGTGGAATTAACAGTGTTGTATTGTAAATCCAAGCCATATTGTAAATGATGTTTTTCCCATTTTTTGATAGCATCTAAATTAAATCCATAAACTTTTACCTGTTCTATCTGACTTTTACGATTATTATTATTAAATCTTCTGGAGTGCCTGCTTTCTTCAATATCCTGATAATTTAATATAATCCTTATGAAATCTGAAAAACTTGTTTTTTTGCTGTATTGAAAATCATAAGCAGTTAATAATCTTTTTTGTGGCCCATAATACCATTCTGCAAACTTTAAATTCGTACCAGAAAACTCTGTTAATCTATCATATCTTGGAACATCAGAGGAGTTAGAGTATTGGATGTTAATCAAGTGTTTAGTAAATTCATTTTGCTGAAACAAAATTTTTTGAACTAAATCATATTGAGTGTAACCACTATACACCTGCTTGTATTTATCAGAATTTTTAATCATTGAATCTTTGCCATTAATCCGTTTTACATAGTATTCTCTAATACCAAAATTTTGTGGATAAAATGGATTAGCACTGGTTCCCATTCGCAAATCACCAAATTTAGAATAAGTAAAAGAAGTCCAGGACGCAATTTTTTTGAATCCTACATTAAAATCCAAATGGTGAGTATTCTCTTCATTCACACTTCCATAACGAGTAAAAACATTGGCTTTAATCTTTGTATTTTCTGAATCGCTTGCAAGTATTGGATTTTTTGTATATATATGAATTACGCCGCCTAATGCATCACTTCCATAAATGGTAGATGAGGGACCAAAAATTACTTCCACTTTCTCAAATGAATTGTTATCAGTGGTTATAATATTCTGTAAGTGCCCTGCCCTATAAATTAAATTGTTCATTCTGATTCCATCAATAACTAACAACACTCTGCTGGCTTCAAATCCACGAAGAACGGGGCTTCCACCACCTTGCTGACTTTTTTGAACAAAAGTACCACCTGAATTTTGAATTAAATCAGCAGTGGTTTGAGATTGTAATTCTGATATTTCTTTTTGTTCTAATAATTTAATTTGTTGTGCTGTTTCCTTTTTCTTTTCACTAACTCTGTTTGCACTAATTTCTACTTCTTGTAGTATATTAACTTTATTGGTATCAGGATTATTTTGTGCTGAAATAAATGCACATATTGATATGAATAATAATGTGATTGTATTTTTTTTCATTTTTTTCATAGTAATTTTTTTTAAGTTTATGATAAATGAGAATAATAAATAACTTATCAGAAAAATAATTCTGATAAAAAAGAAATAACAAGATAACAGATAATAACTATAACTTTGGAGGAGGTGAACCTTTACTTAAAAAAGGGGATAGTTGAATGATTTCATTAAAAAGTGTATGCTTAATTAATTTCATTATTTGATGAAGATGAATGTCATAACTATCTATTGAGAAGTAAAAATTGATAAAAATATTTTGAGAAAGTAGATTGTTTAAAATATTAAAAAGTCGTTTCAATTTATCTAAAGTGTCTTGTTCTTCTTTATCTTCATAAACTTTTAATATAACTTTATTATCTAAAACCTGATAATCAACAATATCACAAATAACATTATTTAATACGATTTCTTTTTGGTTACTTAATAATTTCTCTTGAAATACATTCAAGTCAACGACTTTAATTGTTACATTGTGTTTTATTCTATTTTCAAGATTTTGAGGATTTGTAAGGTATAATTGTAATCCAACATATATTAATGGTAGAAATAACCATAGAAAAATCAAACATAAAATCAAACAAATATGTTTGGATAAATAATTAGTCATTGCCGACAAAAATAAGAAATAATATTTTAGAGTAATGTATGTAAGTCATAGATGTTTATTCTCTTTGTGTATTCAAAATAAACAACTCAAAATTTATATTGTTTAAATATCACAGGCAATAACAATAAATAATTATCTCTCATCCCACCAAAAATTTATATCTACCTTTTTTTCCACTTGTTCCTCAACATTATCATTTAATGATGGAAAAAAATTGATATGAGTAACTTTTTCAATACTATCTACACTTACTACACAATGCTTTAATGGCAAAAATGACTTCTCATTAGGAATAATAAATGCTATCATTTGAGTTTGAGAAGGAGTTATCATTGCAATTATTTTGTAAAAATAATAAGGAACTGAAACCTTACTTAACTTCTGCAATGTATCTGAAATAAATGCACCTGAAAGCACTATCAAATTATTATGTTTCATTGCCCATGCTCTAACCTGTTCTTCTAATTTTTTCCAGATACCTCTATTAAATGAAGGCAATTGTGGAGCAACATTTGTATAATAAAAACTTTCATTCATGGCTAATTCTGAAAATGTCATATCTGCTGCTGGAACCAGATGTCCTTTATCATAACCAGAGTTTTTATAAACAAAATCTAATTGAGTTAATTGAGGCAAATAAGGGTCTGCTTGAAACTTGTTTTTTCTTTCTGCAACTTTGGATTGCAAATACTCTTTTTTTAATTCATAGATTGTCCATTTGGCAAGGAAATGCAAAGTGTCATATACTAATGAATAATAATGATGTTGGATTAAGTAATCATTCTTATTGAGTGCAGGATAATAATATGACAATTCATTTTTGTTTTCAGCATTTTCCCAGTAATTATTGGAATATAAAATTACTTTTTTACCATCGTAAGTAGTGGCAGGTATTTGAGAAAAAATACGAAGAGAAAAAATAATTAAAACAAAAAATAGAAAGCGGATATTGAAAAATCGTTTTTTCATTAACGATAAATATAATTTTATTGCAGTATTTTTAAATTAAACCTACAAATTATTATTTTGGTAAAGTAAGGAAATCTATCTTTAATTGTATAAGGTATTTAATTAATTTACACTTTACCACTTTATTTTTTCTTTTTTAGTTCCTTTAATATTTCTTCATCAGATTTTCCAACCCATTTCATCGCAGCAGCAGCATTTTCAGACCATATTGTATTCGGATAATCTTTAATGATTTCATTAAATAAATCTTTGGCTTTGCCTGGTTGGTTTAATAAATTTATATCTGCATAATATTGTGCTAATAAAAATTTAGTAGCAGGAATCATTTTGGATTTTGGATAATCTTCCAAAATTTTTATCAAATATTTTTCTGATAAATTAATCTTATTCAAAGTTTGACTTAATTGTGCTGCTTTCATTAAGTATAATGGTGAAATAGAATCATTTTTACAAATTAAAGCACATTTTACAAATAAATTATTAGCTCGTATTGCTATTGATTCATCAAATTTTTTAGCAATTAGTAAGGTACTATCCATTTGACGCGCTGATTTTTGGTAATACAAACACGAGTCAGTTATTGGATTTGATGAATTATTTCTCAAAGAAGAATTACTTGAAATATTTTTTATTTGTTCAATGTTGCTTTTATCAGAACAAGCAACCAAAAAGATTAGAGATAAAATACATAATCTATGAATACTCCAACCCTTCATACAACTTGCGTTTTATACTTATATTTTGGCACAACAATGCCCTGTTCTATATCTTTTAATTTCCCTGCAATCATCTTTCTTCTAAATGAAGAAATTCTATCTATGAACAATATGCCTTGTACATGGTCATATTCATGCTGAATAATTCTTGCAGCAATGCCAATAAATATTTCAGTGTGTTGTTGAAAATTCTCATCTTGATAAGTAATTGTAATTATAGGTTTTCTTATCACATCTTCACGAATATAGGGAATGCTCAAACAACCTTCATTAAATGCCCATTCTTTTCCTTCTTCTGATTCTATTTTAGCATTGATAAAAACTTTTTTGAAGGTTGATAAAAATTCCTGCTCTTCTTTTGAAATATCTTCATCTTCTGCAAATGGTGTGGCATCTACAATAAATAAATTAATACTTAAACCTACCTGTGGTGCAGCCAATCCAACGCCTTTTGCAGCATACATCGTATCATACATATCACTGATTATCTTTTTCAGTTCAGGATAATCAGGTGTAATGTTTTCTCCTCTCTTTCTTAATACTGGATGCCCGTATAAATAAATGGGTAAAATCATATTGATTATCTTGTATAATTGGGTGCTTCACTTGTTATTACTACATTGTGTGGATGGCTTTCAATATAACCTGCATGTGTAATACGTATCATTTGTGCTTTTTGTAACTCTTTAATATTTTTGGCTCCGCAATATCCCATTCCTGCCCGCAATCCGCCAATGAGTTGATATACAACTTCTGATAACAGTCCTTTGTATGGCACTCTTCCACTTATTCCTTCAGGTACTAATTTTTTTACATCATCTTCTACATCTTGAAAATATCTATCTTTTGAGCCCTTTTGCATAGCTTCCAGCGAACCCATCCCTCTATAAGATTTAAATTTTCTTCCTTCAAATATAATAGTATCGCCCGGACTTTCTTCTGTGCCTGCAAACATACTTCCTAACATAACGCTATAAGCCCCAGCAGCCAATGCTTTTACAATATCTCCACTATAACGAATGCCACCATCTGCAATAATCGGTAATTGATATTTCTTCAATGCTGATGATACATTCATAATAGCAGTTAATTGAGGCACGCCAACTCCTGCTACAACTCTGGTAGTACAGATAGATCCAGGCCCAATACCAACTTTTACTGCATCTGCACCTGCTTTATATAATTCAATTGCTGCATCAGAAGTTGCAATGTTTCCTACAACAATATCTGTATCTTTGAATTTTTTCTTTACATCTTTTAGTGTTTTAATTACTCCCAGTGAATGAGCGTGAGCCGTGTCAATGACTATGGCATCAACACCTGCATTTACCAAAGCACTTACTCTATCCATTGTATCTGCTGTAACTCCAACAGCAGCAGCCACTCTTAAACGACCATAACTATCTTTACAAGCATTGGGATGTACTTTAATTTTTAATATATCTTTGTATGTAATTAAACCTACTAAATTATTTTGCTTGTCTACTATTGGTAATTTTTCAATTTTATGTTTTTGCAATATCTCTTCTGCTTTCTTTAAATCAATGCCAGGATGTGCTACAATTAATTTATCTCTTAAAGTCATTATTTGCGCAATGGGTCTTTTCATATTTTTTTCAAAACGTAAATCACGATTCGTTACAATGCCTACCAATTTATTTTGTTTATCCACTACTGGAATACCTCCTATTTTATTCTCTGACATAATTTTATGAGCATCAGCAACTACAGCATCCTCGGGCAATGTAACAGGGTCAAAAATCATTCCGCTTTCGCTCCTTTTTACTTTTTTGACATGCAATGCTTGTTCTTCAATACTCATGTTTTTATGTAAAACGCCTATGCCACCTTCACGAGCTAAGCTAATTGCCAGTTGATATTCTGTAACTGTATCCATGGCAGCAGATACAATAGGAATATTTAATTTGATATTTTTTGAAAAATATGAAGATACATCACAATTTCGGGGCAGTACTTCAGAATATGCAGGGACTAATAAAACATCATCGTATGTTAGTCCTTCTAAAATTGGTCTATCTTTTGACATAAAATTTTTTTAAGCCGACAAATATAGAGCAAATTTCTTTATGAAGTTGATTAAGTATTTATAACCCTTCTTGTATCAAGTTATTATAATCCTAAAACTCTTTTATAGAGTTGAATATATTTTGGCAATATTATTTTTACATCAAATTTTTTGGCTTGTAATAAGGCATTTTGAGAAAACTCTGAATATTTTTTAGAATTGGTTAATAATTCAATAGTATATTTAGCCATGGTAGTAACATCACCTACATTGCAAGTATAGCCAGTTTTGCCATTAATATTAACTTCGGTAATACCTCCTGCATTACTACTAATAACAGGAATGCCCATTGCCATTGCTTCTAATGCCGATAAGCCAAAACTTTCAGTTTCGCTGGGTAATAGATAAATATCCGCAGATGCGAGTATTTCTAGTGGTTCTGCAATTCTACCTGTAAAAATTACATCTTTGCTCAAATTAAAGTCCCTTACTAATTTTTCAATATAATGCTTTTCAGGACCATCTCCTACCAATACTAATTTAGATTTTATTTTTTTTCTGACAATGGCAAATATTTTAATAATATCATCAATTCTTTTTACTCTTCTGAAATTGGAAATATGCATCAATACTTTTTCATTATGTGCTTTATTGGATATGCAACATTTTGCCGATTTTTTTATATTTTGTAATCTTTGAAAATCAATGAAATTATGAATGACTTCTACATTGTTATCAATTTTGAAAACACTTAATGTTTCTTTTTTTAATGCTTTTGATACAGATGTAATGGCATCGCTATTATTTAATGAAAAACGAATAACCGGTTCAAATGATGGGTCTTTGCCGACAAGAGTTATATCAGTTCCATGAAGAGTAGTAATATAAGGTAAATGAATTTTCTTTGATAATAAAATTTGTTTGGCTAAATAAGCAGCAGATGCGTGTGGAATAGCATAATGCACATGCAATAAATCAAGTGTTTCATAAAGTGCTACATCTACAATTTTGCTGGTCAATGCAGATTCATAAGGTTGATATTCAAATAATGGATACTCATACCATTCTACTTCATGATAAACAATATTCTCATTAAAATGATTTAATTTAAATGGTAAATTATAGGATATAAAATGCACTTTATGTCCCTGATTCGCTAATGCTTTTCCTAATTCCGTAGCCACCGCCCCACTTCCACCAAATGTTGGATAACAAACAATTCCAATGTTCATAACAATTTTCTTTCTTGTAAAATTTTTTTCATCTTTTGTTGATAATGTTGTGCCTGAATTTTAGCGGCTAACGCAAAATTTTCGGTATTATCAGCATATAATATATCTCGTGATACATTCACAATGATACCAATTTCATCATTCATAGTAGCATTGGCTACATCTTCTAATTTACCTCCTTGAGTCCCAATGCCAGGTATTAAAATAAAATGGTCAGGAATTATTTTTCTAATTTCTTTCAAAACTTCAGTTTGATGAGTAGCACCTATTACATACATTATGTTATCCTGTGTTCCCCATTCTTTTGATTTTTCAATCACATTCACAAACAAGGGCTTTTTGTTTTCACATAGCATTTTTTGAAAATCATCTGCTCCTTCATTGCTGGTAATTCCTAATATAATAGCCCATTTATCTTTATGTTTCAAAAAAGGCAGAATGGAATCTCTTCCCATATAAGGCGAAAGTGTGATGGCATCACAATCTAATTTTTCAAAAACAGAACGAGCATATTTTTCAGATGTATTTCCAATATCTCCCCTTTTAGCATCTGCAATGATGAACTTATCTGGATAATTAATTTTAATATAACGAATGGTTTTTTCTAAACTGCTAATGCCTTCTGAACCATACATTTCATAAAAAGCAAAATTAGGTTTATAAGCAACGCAGTACTTACTTGTTGCATCTATAATGGCAGCATTAAATTCAAACAGAATGTCTGGTTCATTCTTTAAATGTGCAGGAATTTTTTCTACATCAGGGTCTAAACCTACACATAAGAATGATTGGTATTTTTTAATGAGGTTGATGAGTGTTTGTTTGTTCATAGTTTTAATTTCATTATTCTGTAATCACTCTCACAAAAACAAAAAGTTTTTTAATTTTTAATTCTTAATTTTTAATTAAAAATCTTGCCACGAATTCACGAATGTTTATCCGAATAATTTTTAGTTTCAATCACAACTATTGCATGATAATTTCATTTAATTGCTCTACAATCATTTGGGTAATGTTTTTTTTCTCATAAATTCGGGATTGAAATTGTCTGATCCATTGTGCCCCTTGAATAGTATTAGTAATAAAAACTTCATCAGCATCTAATAGTGTATGTGGTGTAAATGGTTTTTCAATATACAACATCTTTTTACTTTCAGCCATCTTCTTGATTTGCATACGCATTATACCACTTACGCATCCTTCTGTAAGCGGTGGTGTCATCATCATATTACCTTTTACAGCAAAAATATTTGAAGCAGATGCTTCGCAAATATGTCCTTTTTCATTAAGAATTAAACTATCATCTAATCTTAAAGCATCTTTATTGATAGATGCTAACACATAAATTAAAGCATTACCTGATTTAAGATTAGATAAGCGATTAATAGGTTTAAATATATCTTTAAATATATCAACAACTAATCCGTTGGCGGGCATTTGATACAATGCATTAGGCAATTCATCGGCTTCTATTAAATAACTCACCTCATTACTTTCAGGATAGTAAGCTCCACTACCCTGTCTGAACACTGTCAAGCGAATACGAGCACTTTTGTCTTGCAAATGATTAGCATAAATAACCTCAGATATTTTATTCAAAAAATAATCAAACGAAAAATGAGAAGGAATTTTCATTTTCAATATGGGCATACTCAATTTTAATCTTGAAATATGTTCAGGTAGAAATAATATATTTTTATTAGAATAGCGAATGGTTTCAAATAAAGAATCTCCAAAACGAAATGCTCTGTTTGAAAAGGCAATAGAAACAATTTGCGATGCAGTTACCACCTCACCATCAAAAATATATTTTTTTTCAGACAAATTCATTTTAATTTCTGTGGTTGGTAAAAGTAATTCTAATTATCCGAATATACAAAATTTAATTTTAAAATACAATTACCACCATACCCCAAAAACTACATTTTTGACTTCTTTATTTCTTGCACAATAAAAAAACATCCCCTACTTTTGTAGCATAAATTGTAGCTATGAAAACGCCCGAAGAAATTGTCAATTTACTTATGATGAAAAATGATGCATTTAGTCAATGGTTAGGCGTTCAGGTATTAGAAATAACCAAAGGATATTGCAAACTTCAAATGCAAGTAAGAAAAGAAATGTTGAATGGGTTTCACATTGCACACGGCGGAATTACTTATGCTCTTGCAGATAGTGCATTAGCATTTGCATCTAATAGTTATGGCTATAAATGTGTATCAGTAGAAACTTCTATTTCTCACACAGAACCCTTGAAAGAAGGGGATATAATAAGAGCAGAAACAGAAGAACTTCACAGGTCTAATAAAATTGCAATTTATCAAATTAAAGTTTATACAATGCCCGATAAGAAAACCGTTGCTTTGTTTAAAGGAACTGTTTATATCACATCAAAAGAATGGTAAGCAACAAAAATTCCTGCTAATCTTTACTTTTCACTATTTTTGCCAAAAAACAAATTATGAAAAGATTAATCATTGTTTTAACCCTTGCATTATTCTGTCAAAATTTATTTTCTCAAAATGTAGATGAAAAAAAACTTCTTGAAAGTGCAGAAGAAAAATTATTAAATGAGAACTTTGATGAAGCATTAGAAGAATGGTTACAACTCTATCAAATAAATCCTAAAAACATTGAATATCAATATAACATTGCCGTTTGCTATTTAAATTCTAATTTCAATAAAAGTAAAGCCATTCCTTACCTTGAAAATGTGGTAAAATCTGATAATCACAATCCTAATTCTGAATTTTTGTTAGGCAGAGCATATCAATATGCTAACAGATTTACAGAAGCACTTGAGTATTTTCAAAAATTTAAACTGAATGGAAAAGGTAGTCCCGAAAATTTAAAATTAGTTGACCTTGAAATTGAGCATTGCTTCAATGCGAGAGAACTCATCAAATTTCCAGTAAATGTTAGTTTTCAAAATCTTGGTAAAAACATAAATTCCGAATATGCAGATTTTTATCCATTTATAGATGAAAAAGAAAATTTTTTAATTTACAACTCTAATCGCCCAACTTCAAAAAAAGCAGAAAAAATGCCCAACGGACAATATAAGAATTCTATTATGGTTTCAAAAGTCATCAACGGAGAATTTATAGAATCATCAGTAATCGGAGACCCTATTAATAAAGGCAATGAAGATGCTGAAATTGTTGGTATGAGTTCTAATGGAAAAATTCTAATTATTCATAAAAATGGGAAATTATTTTTTAGTAAAATGAACGATATGGGATTTTTTCAAAAATTAGAACCCTTGCCTAATTCTATCAACAATTCTGGTGATGTGATTGCCGCTTCTATCAACAATGAAGAAAATGAAATTTATTTTGCAAGTAATAGAAAAGGTGGCTATGGTGGAACAGATATTTATGTGTGTAGAAAACTTTCTAATGGTCAATGGGCAGAACCTGAAAACCTTGGTCCTTCTATCAATACAGAATACGATGAAGATTTTCCCAACCTTTCACCTGATGAACAAATTCTTTTCTTTAGTTCAAAAGGTCACGGAAGTATGGGCGGATATGATATTTTCAAAACATTCAGAAACACCGAAACAGGAAAGTTTGAAAACCCCAAAAATATCGGTTATCCCATCAACACCTCTTATGACGATATGAATTTCAGATTATCTAAAAATAAAAGATATGGATACATATCGGCTATTCGTGGAGATGGATTAGGTGATTATGATATTTACAGAACTACTTTTAATGATGAAGAACCTGAATTTACACTTATTCTTGGACAAGTTACAGCCCAACCTGAATTGAAAGATTTTAGAGATGTTAGTATTCAAGTAACTCAATTAAACAATGGTGATTTAGTTGGAAATTATGTGCCCAATCCTAACACTGGTCGTTATGTTATTATCTTACCACCAGGAAAATACAAACTTATTGCTGAACACCCTGATTACAAACCTTATGAAACCACACTTGAAATTTTAGATAAAACATCTTATCAATCTGAAATATCTCATCAAATTAAATTTAAAAAATAATCTTATGATTCATAATCTATCTCTTCACAATTCAATTATCAATCAATATATTGCTGAAATCAGAGATAAAGACATACAAAAAGACAGGTGGAGATTTAGAAAAAATCTGGAAAGAATTGGGCAATTCATTGCCTGTGAAATATCTAAACACCTTGAATATAAAGATATTCCCGTTACCACGCCATTAGGAATTGCGAATGCAAAAGTTTTGAAAGACCAACCTGTAGTGGCTACTATCCTTCGTGCAGGACTTCCTTTACATCTTGGAATACTTGAAATTTTTGATAAAGCAGACAATGGATTCATTAGTGCTTATCGCAAGCATCATAAAGACCATAGTTTTGATATTGCTTTAGAATATGTTTCCTGCCCAGATTTGAACAATAAAATTCTCATTCTCTGCGACCCTATGTTGGCTACGGGCTCTTCAATGGTACTTACTTTTAAAGCACTCCTTCAAAAGGGAAAACCTAAACATACACACATTGTCTCTGCAATTGCAAGTAAGCAAGGCATTGATTATTTGAAAAAAAATATGCCCGATGTAAATTATACATTGTGGTGTGGTGCTATTGATGATGAACTAACATCTACTGCATACATTGTGCCCGGTCTTGGTGATGCTGGCGACCTTGCATTCGGCGAAAAACTCTAATATGTCTTTCAGTTCCATTTCCTTAACTGCTAATACAAAATATCTAAATCCCCTAGTTGCTGATTATCTTTTTCATCCTGAAAAAATTCAACATTTATTTAATCATTTTGCCGATATAAACGGCTTTGAAAATACTATCAAAGAAATTTCCAATCATACATTTGATAGAAAAAAATTAGTTGATATTCTTCTACATCAAGCACAAACCATTGAAAACACAAGTAAAGAAACATTACAAAATATAAAAAAACTTACTGAAAATAATACTTTCACAATCACAACTGGTCATCAACTCAATTTACTTACAGGTCCATTATTTTTTATTTACAAAATATCAGCCACTATCTATTTATCTCAACACCTTTCACAATTATTCCCTGAATACAACTTTGTGCCCATTTATTGGATGGCTTCCGAAGACCACGATGCAGAAGAAATCAATCATTTTTATTTTAAAGACCAAAAATTTCAATGGAATATTTCTTCTGATGGAACGCCCGTTGGCAGTATTCCTACCGTTGGTCTTAATGTTTTATTTAATCAAATGAAAGAAAGCAATCTGTTTTCTGATGAAGTCATTCAATTATTTGAAAATACATACTTAAAACATTCAACACTTGCAAACGCTACAAGATATTTAGTCAATCACATATTTGGCGATAAAGGCATAATCATTTTAGACCCTACAACATCTGAATTGAAAAAAGATTTTACACCTATTTTTTACGATGATATTTTTAAAAATAAAATATTTCAACTCGCACAAAATACAATAACTTATTTAGAAAAAAATCATTATCACATTCAGGCAAACCCTCAAAAAATCAATACATTTTACATACATCAAAATAAAAGATACTTAATTCAAAAAGAAAACAATCAACTTAAACTAAAAGGAACTGATATATTTTTTTCAGAAAACGAATTGAAAAATTTACTTGAACAACATCCTGAAAGATTTAGTCCTAATGTGCTATTACGCCCATTATTCCAACAAACCATATTACCTAACATCGCCTACATTGGCGGCACTGCTGAAATTTCTTATTGGTTGACATTAAAACAAATTTTTCAATCTTACTCAATCCCCTACCCTATTTTGCTTCAAAGACCTATTTTATTTCTTTTACCCAAAAATATTGAACGAAAAATCAATAAACTTAATATTACATTAGAAGACATTTTTAATAATGATATTCATCAACTTGCTTACAAAATACTTGACAAAAATAATTTATCTGTGCATTTTGATGAACAGAAACATCAAGTAGAAAAAATATTTAATGCGTTTATTAAACAAGTTCAAAACATTGAGCCCACACTAATTTCCACTATTAATGCTGAATTAACTAAAACCTTAAAAAGCATTGAAACCATTGAACACAAAATAAACAAAGCCATCAAACAAAAAAATGAAACCATTCAACCGCAAATATCTGATATTTACAATAACTTTTTTCCACAAAATATAATGCAAGATAGAATTTGGAACATTGCTTTTGCTTATCAAATCACAGAATCATCATCTTTAAAAACTTTTATTGATAATATTTTTGAACATTGCAATATTGATATTCATTCACATAAGAATTTTCAATTAAAAATACTAAAACCATAATTATGGATTTCCAACAGCGATTAAAATTGTATATGATTGGTTTTTTAATTGGCTTGCTTTTGGTATATGTAATGTTTGGCAATAGAAGCTGTGTTTCTTTAAGCGAAGTAAAAATGAATGAATTAAAAAATCAAAGATTTAAAACAACTGATGAAGTAAAAGAAAAATTAAACCGCATTCATAAATCATCTTCTCAATTGAAATCTGAGTTAGAATTTTTTGAAGTCAATTTTGATAAAAGTCAACCTCGTGAAAAACCTTGTAGAATCTACTATTTAGAACCAAGAAAACATTTCAAAAAATTTTATCCTTATCACTTAATCATTAAAGATTGCGACGACCTTACATTAGTTACTCAAATCATTTTTCAAAACAATACTCAATGTCCATAAATCATCACGAATATTTTATGCGTGAAGCATTAAAGGAAGCACTAAAATCTTATGAAAAGCAGGAAGTGCCTGTTGGTGCTGTTATTGTATGGAATAATAAAATCATTGCAAGGGGGCATAATCAAACAGAACAACTAAAAGATGTAACTGCTCACGCTGAAATTATTGCTATTACTGCTGCTTCTAATTATATTGGTAGTAAATATCTCAATGAATGCACCATTTATGTAACCATTGAACCCTGTCCTATGTGTGCAGGTGCTATTGGCTGGGCACAATTATCGGGGCTTGTTTTTGGTGCTTATGATTTAAAAAAAGGTTATACTTTGTTTTCTGAAAACATACTTCACCCCAAAACACAGGTCATTAAAGGCATATTAGCCGAAGAATGTAAAGAACTTATGCAAAAATTCTTTTCTGAAAGAAGAAAAAAATGACCATCAATATCCCCAAAAACGCATCAATCCTTGTTTCCCGCACCGATAGCATTGGTGATGTTATATTAACTATTCCATTAACTTACACATTAAAAAAATTATTCCCTGAAAATAAAATCGTTTTTCTTTGCACATCTTATACTTATCCTATTCTCAAAAACATTGCTACCATTGATGAAATCATTGATTACAATGAAATTTCCAAATTACCGAAAAAAAATCAAAAAGACATTATTCAAAAATACAATATTCACACTGCCATTATCGCTTATCCTTCTTATGAAATATCTCAATTTTTATTTCAACTCAAAATACCTTATAGAATAGCCACTTCGCACAGATGGTATAATTGGATATTTTGTAATCAATTAGTTTCTTTTAGTCGCAAAAATTCTGATTTACACGAAGCACAACTCAATTTTCATTTATTGAAACCACTTGGCATTTCTAATCTTCCTTCTCTTGCAGAATTAAAAGAAATGTTTTTAATTAAACCAATTTCACCACTCAATATATCTATTCAATCGTTATTAGATAACAATAAAATAAAAATCATTTTACATCCCAAATCCAAAGGCAGTGCAAGAGAATGGGGAATAAAAAATTTTATTAACCTAATTAATATTTTAGATAAATCTAAATTCCAAATTATTCTTACTGGAACCAATAATGAATTACCTGAACTTAAACCCATTATTGAACAATGTCCTGATGTATTAAATTTAGCAGGTAAAACATCTTTAGATGAATTAATTGCTCTTATCAATGAATGCGATGCTCTAATTGCCGCCAGCACGGGCACTTTGCACATTGCTGCAATGCTTGGAAAACACGCTATTGGAATATTTCCACCTATTCGTCCAATGCACCCTGGAAGGTGGGCACCCATTGGAAAAAACACTCATATCTTTTGTAAAAACACCATCTGCAACGATTGCAGAAAACAGCCCCAACAATGCCATTGCATTCAGGAAATTCAACCATCAGAAATTGTCAGTTTATTAAATCGTATATTTGCATCTCATCGTATATGAAATATTTTAATGATAAAGTCATTTGGATAACGGGCGCATCTTCTGGCATAGGTGAAGCCATTGCGATTTCCTTAATAAAAAACTCTAATGCTCAATTAGTGCTCTCTGCAAGAAATAAAGACAAACTGCAGGAAATAGCAAACACTTCCAATAATCCACAACGAATTTTAGTTTTACCATTTGATTTATCACAAAATTTTGATGCACATTCACTTACCCAACAAGTAATTCATCAATTTGGCAAAATAGATATTTTGATTAACAACGGCGGCATTAGTCAAAGGTCAAAAGTTTTAGAAACATCAGAAGAAATTGAAAGAACCTTATTTGAAATTAATTATTTCTCTTATGTCAAACTTTCCCGTGCAGTATTGCCTTATATGATTCAACAACGATATGGACATATTATAGTGATGAGCAGTATTGCAGGAAAATTTGGATTTTATTTAAGAAGCACTTATAGTGCTGCCAAACACGCTTTACACGGCTATTTTGAATCATTAAGATTAGAATATGAAAATGAAGGCATAAGAGTAAGCATTGTTTGTCCTGGAAAAGTAAAAACCAATGTGTCTATCAATGCTATAACAGGCACAGGAAATAAACACGGGCAAATGGATGAAAGTCATCAAAATGCGATGAGTGCAGAACAAGCCGCAAAAATTATACTCAAAAATATTGTCTTACAAAAGGAAGAAATTTATGTCGGCGGAAAAGAATTGATAATGGTTTATTTGAAAAGATTCTGCACACCGCTTTTCAATTGGTTAATTAGAAAACAATCGGCGTATTGATGAGACAAATTAAAATGTTTGTTACAAAAATATTCTGAAGTTGAATTAATAATCAAAAATTATGTGTTGTTTCATTTGGATTACTTCAAAAACTCATATTTATATACCTTGGGCTCAATCTTTTCGGCAAGTTGATTAAGTTTTTCCCGTAAGTTAGCAATTAGTTTGTTATAGGTTTCATCTGCACTTTTTTTGTTCATCTTTCCTGATTCGTTTCTGCCTTGAAAGTGCTCTTTAATATCATAAAGCGAAGCATTTACATTGCAGTTGGGCTGTTGGTGGTAGTATTTCCATAATTCTCGGCCTGCATCAAAAACAGCTTTTGCTTCTGCTGAAAATTGCAATGGTTGTTTATTATATGGAACTTCTGGCTCAAATATTATGCCCAATGTAATACCCGATTTACCCGTTGGTTTGTTCTTACCTTTAATAAAGTCACTCATAAAATTACTTTCAAACTTTTCACGGGATTCTACTTCCTCTTCTGTGAAGGGTATCCAGTAGTTTGTGCCTTCTTTTGAAGTAATTTTATTTTGGCCGTGAAATAATGTAAATGTCAAACAATCGTTTTGAAATTCAATATCACTTTTCCACTCATCATTAGGATATAAAAATTGATCTCTGTCATTAAGCCATGTAGCTTCTATAATATGACGAACAGAGAAGTAAATAGACACAGGAATTAAATTCTCTGAATTTATCCATACACCTCTCGGATTGGGCATTTGCTGTTTCTTATTAAGGATATATACAATGTTGTTATGTTGAAAATCATTGCTATTTGTCCCAGCTAAAAAACCAATACTGTTTGTTTCCGTGCCTTTATATTTAGATATAAAATTATTAATGTACCGATATTTATCAACAGAATAAATTATTTTCGTACCAACCATGTTGGCATTTTTATCATAAACATCTGCTATTATACTTGTAAATTCTTCTTTTTTGTTTGTATTCCATATTTTGAATCCAATCGGGAATTGTCCATTTACATTATCAAATGTATCAGATGGTGCTAAAAAAATTTTTTCTAGTTTTGCATTAAAATATTTTTTGAGTTTTGAAAACGCTGATCCTTGCAGAATTTTCAACTTTGAAAATTCTGCAAGGATCACACCATTAATTTCTGAGTAAATTCTAACAATAAACTGAGCAAACAACTCTCTTCCAGCAGTTCCTAGTATATCACCATACTTTTTATGTATTTTTGTTTGGTTTACACCAGCTTTTCCCTTTCCAACTACGCTTGAAACCTCTGCATACGGCGGATTTATATAAATCACTAATTTTTTACGTTTTTCGGCATTTGTAATGATGTTGTATAAACTATCGGGCAGTTTCCCACCTTTAGAAATAGGAATAAAATCATCATTCAGAAAGTCAAACTGAAAAACGTGGTCGTGTAGCAAGTTAGCTCCGTTGGTGATACGGTCGTGCATTACTTCAACGTCTTGTTTGTCGAGCGTAGAAGCATAAATGTTGTATTTGTTGGTAAGCCCGTTCAATAAATTTCCCGTGCCGGCAGCACAATCCCACACATAATATTCATCCTGCCAGTTTTCACCTAATACATCAGTCAGATATTTTTGTGAGAGTTCAACCCAAATTTGCGGAGTAAAAAAACTTCCTTTGCGCTCCCTTACGTCTTGCGGAACAAGCAAGTCCCTACGCCTTACAATATAATCCCAGTATTCTTCTCTTGGTGGTCGTTCATATTTACTCCAAAATTGGATGTGTGCCGCTTGGTTATCGTTGAAGTCGGTCCGCTTGCTGTTGAACATTCCTGATTCATCAATTTTTCTGTCGAGTTCGTAATGGTCATGTTTCAATAATACAAAAAGATTTTCTTTTAAAGTGTTGTTTTCATGCGAAAGCAGGTCAGCAAGATAAAAATCGCCATCAATAATGTCTGATTTTTTGGCAACTTCCCAGTTTACTGCAATGGTTGGCTTGACGACTTGTAGCCATTTGTTGTAAATGACCATGAAATTGTTTTTGTCAATTTTAATTTTGGTCAAACCAAATTTACTAACCACAAAATTTTGCTTGATAAATTTTTTTAGTTCCCTGTCGTCATTTATAAAATTAAAGAGCAGCGATTTGTTATCAATGATATTTTTTACTTTTTCGTAAATGATATTAAATTCTCTTGATTTATAATTAGAAGGCGTTACCTTCCAATTAAAATCATTGATATAAAAAACTTCGTGAATATCATTGTAAGGAATGAAAGCAATTTTTTCACCGTCAAAAGCGCCTAAAAACGCTGGAGGTAAAAACCTATCAAATATCCTGTCTTTGCCAATGGTTAAAATTAATTGCACAATAGAATGGTATAGGTTTGAAGAATCTCTTTTTGCTTCTGCCCAAAGTAAACTTTCAAATTCGGAAAGCTCCCTCTTGTTTTGGTGTATTGCAACGCAAAAGTCCAAATTGCCAATAATTTTGGTACAGTCGTATTGCCAAAAATAATCCTGCGCTACTTTGTTTTTTAGTTCTTCTTCTCTTATATTTTGATATTTTATTTTTTGTTTAGTCATAGAGGAAAGTGGTTATCAATTCAGTATTGATTAAGATACCATCAAAGATTCAGATTTTCAAAATTAATGATTAAATCAAATGCGAGCAAAGTTAGGTATTTTGATATCAATATTCAAATTAGCATATAAACATTATAGTTTAGTCAAATAAAAAACAATTCCCTTATTGATGCGATAAATCAAAAAATTTATCACAAAAAAAATACTCCTGCGGCTGTGAATTAGAAAATACTATAATTGTTTTATTAGCCCCTACCTTATTGATTAAATCAGAGTACCATTTGATCCCATCAGCATCTAAATTAGAACATGGTTCATCTAAAAGTAAAACTGGTGCTTTGTCCATAATCGCTAATAATAATCTCACTCTTTGTTTCATTCCACTGGAAAATTGCTTGATAGGTTTATATAAATGATTATTTAGTTGTAGTATATCTAACATTGTTTTTTCATCACAATGAAATTCTCTGAAAATTCTGATGTGCTTAATAATTTCTGTTACCGTAAAATCATCTATTAAATTCATATAAGGCGCAGCAACGCTAACATATTGATGCCATTTTTCCTTTTCAATTATTCTATCTCCACAATAATATTTTACCTGTCCATTGTTTGGACTTATTAGTCCCGCAATAATTTTCAACAAAGTAGATTTACCTGAACCATTATTGCCTGTAATAACAATTTTATCTTTCGGTAAAATATTTAAGTTCAAATCTTTGTATAAATATTGCTGACGAAATTTTTTTGAAACAAATGCTAAATGTATTGAAATATCGCACACTTTATTTAATGATTAAATACCTTTAATAACTCCATCTTTTTGTGAGCGGATAAATTCAAGAATTTCCTTTTTGAATTCTGAATCAGGAATCTCTTTTTCAACTATTTCTAATGCATTTTGTAAATTATATCCTTTCACATAGATAATTCTATAAATATCTTCAATATGTTTAATTTGTTCTGGTGTAAAGCCCCTTCTGGTCAATCCTACTGTATTTACTCCAATATATTGCAATGGTTCTCGTGCACATCTTACATAAGGCGGAACGCTTTTTCTGATAAGCGATGCCCCACCTACAAAAGCATGCTTTCCAATGGTAATAAATTGCTGGGCGGCACTCATTCCTTCAATTATAGCATAATCATCAATAATAATATGCCCTGAAAGCGCAACACTATTTGCAAGTATTACATTATTACCAATAATACAATCGTGTGCTATATGAACATAAGCCATTATCAAACAATTGTTTCCAACTTTTGTGGTCATCTTATCTAATGTACCTCTGTGAATGGTAACAAACTCACGAATTGTTGTATTATCACCTATTTCAACTGTACTCTCTTCTCCTTTGAATTTTAAATCCTGTGGTTCAGCCCCTATTACCGCACCAGGAAATATCTTACATCCCTTGCCTATTTTACTATAATTCATTATTACTGCATTAGGACCAATCCATGTATTATCTCCTATTTCAACTTTATCTTCTATGGTTGCAAACGGAGATACAATAACATTGTTTCCTAATTTGGCTTTGGGACTTACACTGGCTAATGGTGAAATCATACAGTAACAGGATTTGGTTGTTCTATATTTCTAACTTTTACAATTTGTGCTGTCATATCTGCTTCGCATACTAATTTATTACCTACATACGCTCTGCCTATCATACGGCAAATACCACGACGAATGGGCTCTGCTAAATCCATACGCATCACTAATGTATCGCCTGGCACTACTTTCTGCTTAAATTTTGCATAATCAATTTTCAAAAAGTATGTTTGATAATTTTCCGGATCTGGAACTGACTTTAATGCTAATATACCACCTGTTTGTGCCAATGCTTCAATAATTAAAACCCCCGGCATTACGGGCTCATCAGGAAAATGTCCCGGAAACCAATAGTCATTAATCGTTACATTTCTGATACCTACTACATATTCTGGTGTTAGTTCCACAATTCTATCTACTAATAAAAACGGATGACGATGTGGTAATATTTTTTGAATTTCTCTGACATCAATCAAGGCAGGTGTATTCAAGTTAATTTTTGGAATATATTGTTCTTTCTTTTGTTTTTTAATGGCTTCCTTAATTTTCTTTGCAAATTGTGTGTTACCATAATGACCCGGTCTGGCAGCTAAAATGTGTATTTTCATATGCTGTCCAACTAATGCCAAATCTCCTACAATATCTAATAATTTATGTCTTGCTGGCTCATTGTAAAAATGTAATTTGGTATTGTTCAAAACCCCTTTGCCCTTTACTTCTACATCTTCTTTATGAAATACTTTTCTTAAATAATCTAATTTTTCTTTTGGCAATTCTCTATCTACCAAAACAATAGCATTGTTCAAGTCACCACCTTTAATTAAATTATGCTGAAGTAATAATTCTAATTCATGTAAAAACACAAAAGTTCTGCACATTGAAATTTCTGGGATAAATTCTCCTGTATGATACATACTGGCGTGTTGAGTACCTAATACTTCACTATTGTAGTCTACCATTACAGTGATTCTGAAAGTTTCTTGTGGCACAGCCAGCATCTCAATTTTTCTTTCAGGACATTCATAAGTCAGATTTTCTTTTAATTCAAAATATTCCCTTTCAGCATCTTGTTCTACAACACCTGCTTTTTGTAATGCTTCAATAAATGGCTTTGAACTTCCATCCATTATAGGAATTTCAGGACCATCTACTTGTATCAAACAATTATCTAAATCCATTCCTATCAATGCCGCCAATACATGTTCAGTAGTATGTACCAACGCACCATCTTTTCCTAATGTAGTGCCTCTTTCAGTATTGACTACATAATCTACATCAGCATCAATAATGGGCTGACCAGGCAAATCAATTCTTTGAAACTTAAACCAATGATTTTCAGGTGCAGGAACAAAAGTCAAATTTACAGGTTGGCCTGTATGTAATCCAACACCTGATACTGTAACTTTTTCCTTGATAGTTTTCTGTTTCTCTGCCATTGTTTATTTAATTAAAAATAATTGGACAAATGTAATAAAAAATAAAGTTATGGTATTAAAGGAATTTAATTTTAAAAAAAATTACCCACGCTAATCATTATTACCTATTGACTTATTATTTTTTATACTCTAATACGCGTTATTATCAATTCCAATTACATTTTACAGGTTTATTTATATTACCCATTACCATTACCATTAATTTTATATTTTGTATCAATTATATTTTTAATACAATCTGCAATTTCTTTATACTTATTATCATTCAAATGTAACTCATCATACCAGTCGCTTTGATTTTTTGCAATATTTCTACAATCTACATAAAATACATTTTCAAATTTCTGACTAATTTCATAATGCATAACATTAAACTCATAAATAAATGTTGTTACGATTGCTCTTTGTAGTTCAGGATCCGTAATACCTTTCATCATTAATGGAGTATAAAGCCACTTTCCACTACCCAGTACTTTATTTATAAGTGGCTGTAAAATTCGTTTAAAAGAAAAGTTAACTCCTTTTTTGGGGAATGGATAAGCGTAACCATGCGTTATTGTTATCATATCTTTGAAATTATCAGTATTAAGATAAATACCATTAAAAAGCATCGTATATTGTGCCTTTAAAATCCAGATAAATGCATAAAATTCTTTGTTAAAATACGGCTGTGCTTTAAAAATTAATTGCTTTTCTTTATCGCTTATAGGAAGTTTGAAAGTAGATTGGTTATTATATTTTTGTAATTGATTATTAGTTCTGCTTACCATAACTGCTAACCTCTCATGCCCAACCAAATCGTTTCCTCCTCCACTAATTAAAAAAACATTAGGGGACAGTTTTGTTAGTTCTTCTATGTATTGTCCCTCATAAATAATGTTGGTAATCCAATCCCCGCCATAAGCATCTGAATATATCAAATAATTATCGTTTTTCTCAAGCCAGTCAATTATATCTGTTACAAATATGGGAAATAAATACCATGAATCGCCTTCTGCATAAATCATAATATACTTCTTGTTGGGATCTTGATTGTTGACTCTTTTTAAAAATTCTTTCTTCCTTAATCTTGTGCTTCGTCTATTCAAAAATCCTAATACTCCAGAATTAGCATTAGATGTTTCTTTTAGATTTTCTTCATTGATCTTATATACACGTTTCATACATTCTCTAAAATCCTTAAACGCCTCATCAACATTATATTGCCCATCAATTTTGTATGATTCTATTAATTGGTTAAAATCCTCATTATTAAAATTTAAGGGTTGGCTCAACATTTTGTTCAATAATGAATTTATTCTCTCTATTCTCTCTATATCGTCTATTTGGGTTTCATAAATCAAAGCAAAAACACTTGGCCAAATATTATTAAATTGTTCATGAATACTATTTAATGTTTGAATAATTTGATTTTTTTGTGCTATAAATTGAATATCTGGCAAATTTATAAAACCATTAATCTGGTTAATTGCATTCACTAGAAATTGGTTAATAGATGATAATAAATTATTTGAGATAATTGAGCTAATATTTTTACTTGAATTAAGTTTATCTAATCTTTTACTAATATTTTCAATTATCGGTTTAACAGATGTTAATGATTGTGTACCTAAGTTATCTCTGTATAAATTAGTGAAATCAATAGATTTCCATTGTTTGTACAAATTATTAAATGCCGTAATTAATTGTTGTGATGCCATATTTAAATTTCTTACAAAATGACAAATTTAACGAATATCATTTTGTTTTTCAAAAATAAAATTTTCATCTCATTCCCATAATAAAATCTCTATCTTTGCCGCAAATTTTCTTTGATTTATGAATGAAATTAAATTGAGTACCATTGAAGAAGCCATAGATGATATCCGAAATGGAAAAATGGTTATTGTTGTAGATGATGAAGACAGAGAAAACGAAGGTGATTTAATAATGGCATCAGAACTCGTAACTCCTGATGCCATCAACTTTATGACCAAATATGCACGAGGTTTAATTTGCGTAGCCATCACCGAAAAAAGAGCAGAAGAATTGAAACTCTCTCCAATGGTTCATCAAAATACTTCCTTTCACGAAACAGCATTTACCGTATCGGTGGACTTAATCGGCGAAGGATGTACTACGGGCATTTCTGCACACGATAGAGCCAAAACCATCCGCGCACTTGTCAATCCTGATAAAAAACCTTCTGACTTTGCAAGACCTGGACATATTTTTCCATTAGTTGCAAAAGATGGCGGTGTATTAAGAAGATCGGGTCATACAGAAGCAGCAGTAGATCTTGCTACTTTAGCAGGACTGCAACCATCAGGCGTTTTAGTAGAAATAATGAACGATGATGGCACTATGGCAAGATTGCCTGATTTAATTAAAATGGCTGAAAAATTTAATTTCAAAATCATTTCCATCAAAGATTTAATTCATTATCGTTTGCAAAAAGAAAGCATTGTAGAAAAAATTGTAATGGTTGATTTACCTACTAAATATGGACACTTCAAACTTCATGCCTACCGTGTAAAAACTAATGGACAGGAACATCTTGCTCTGGTAAAAGGGGAAATTAATTCTGATGAGCCCATTCTTTGCAGAGTGCATTCATCTTGCTTAACAGGCGATGTGTTGGGATCATTAAGATGTGATTGTGGCGATCAATTACATGCCGCTATGGAAGCCATTGAAAAAGAAGGTAAAGGCGTGCTGTTGTATTTGAATCAGGAAGGCAGAGGAATAGGATTGATCAACAAATTAAAAGCATATCAACTTCAGGAAAAAGGATTGGACACAGTAGAAGCCAATATTCAATTAGGATTCGCCCCTGATGAAAGAGAGTATGGCATAGGTGCTCAAATCTTGCGTGATTTAGGCGTGAGAAAAATTCGCTTATTGACCAATAATCCCAAAAAAAGAGCAGGATTAGAGGGCTACGACTTGCAGATTGTAGAAAATGTGCCCATTATTATTCCTCCCAATCCTCATAATGCCTGCTATTTATCTACTAAAAAAACAAAATTGGGACATATATTATAAACAATTAAAAATTAAGAATAAAAAATTAAAATCAATAATTAAAAAAACTTTGTGGCTTTGCGACTTTGCGAGAAATAAGAAATAAACAATTAAAAATTAAATTCGTGCAACTTGTTTTCCGCCTTTGGCGGACGGACGGATTCGTGGCAACAAAAAAAATTATAAATATGAAAAATAAACTTTATCCTTCATTAACCATTGCAGTATTATTTGCATTCACATCAATATCACAAAACAACATTACATTAGAAGATGTCTGGCTTAAATTTTCTTACCGAACAGAAGCACCGCCTTACTTCACCTTTACTAAAAGCGGCAGTGAATATATTACAGAAGATGATAACAAAAATATCGTCAAAAAAGATTTAATTTCAGGAAAAACAACCCAAACATTAGTAGTGTATTCAGATATCCAATCTCAAAATAAAGAGTTGAACCTATCCGATTACCAATTATCTGCTGCTGAAAAATATCTCTTGATTTTTACTCAAAGAGAACCCATTTACAGGCATTCATCTAAATTCATTACCTACTTGTGGGACATTAAAAACAAAAAACTTATTTTGCTTTCAAATGGAGAAAAAATAATGTTCCCTAAACTTTCTCCTGATGAATCAAAAATTGCTTATATTAAAAATAATAACATTTACATTACTGATTTAAATATACTCAAAGAAACACCTGTAAGCATTGATGGAGAATGGAATAAAATTAAAAATGGTTGGGCAGATTGGGTATATGAAGAAGAGTTCGGAAAGCCCGATTTTTTTGATTGGAGCCCTGATGGTAAATACATCGCTTACTTAAAATTCAACGAAAGTAAAGTGAAAGAATTTAATATTGATTTTTACAACAATCAAGTATATCCTGATAAATATTCTTTTAAGTATCCCAAAGCAGGTGAAGATAATTCAGAAGTTACTCTGTGGATATTCAATACTGAAAGCCAACAAAACAGCATTATTCCAACGGATAATGATTTTCAAAACATTTATATTCCAAGAATGAAATGGTTACAACACAGCCAACAACTTTGTTATATCACACTCAATCGCCGACAAAATCACTTACAAATGTTTATTTACAATCCGCAAAGAAATTCCACTCAAAAAATATTTGAGGAAATTTCTGATACTTATATTGAAATCAACGATAACTGGCAATTTATCAATAAAGACAAGGAATTCATTTGGTTAAGCAATAAAGATGGCTATCAACATATTTACAGATATGATATTAGTGGAAAATTGATTAATCAAATTACATCTGGAAAATTTGATGTAGAAAATATCAATGGAATTAATGAACCCAAAAAAGAAATTTATTATACTTCTACTGAAAATGGAGTAATCAATCGTCCTGTTTACAAAATAACTTTTGATGGAAAAAACAAACAACTCGTTTCACCTGCCGAAGGTTTTAATAATGTGGAATTTTCACCTGATTTTAATTATTACATTCTTTCATCTCATACAGCCAACACGCCACCTGTTTATTCTATCTATCAAACCAAAGATAATAAATTTATCAAATTATTGCAGGACAATAAATCATTAAAAGATAAAATGGCTAAAATGAATCTATCTAAAAAAGAATTTGCTAAATTCACCAATAGAATAGGTTTAGAAATAGATTACTGGATAATGAAGCCCGCCAATTTTGATGCTTCCAAAAGATATCCCGTATATGTAACTGCATACAACGGGCCTGGTATCAACAAAGTTAATAACGCGTGGGAATATGAATATTGGTTTCATCAATTTTTGTGTCAACAAGGATACATAGTGGCTTGTGCTGATGGCAGAGGAAAATTTGGAAAAGGTAAAGCATTTCAACATTGCACTTATTTACAATTAGGAAAATTAGAAACAGAAGACCAAATTGATTTCATCAATTTTTTACGACAACAAGATTTTGTTGACAGAAATAATATTTTCTTTCAAGGATGGAGTTATGGAGGATTTATGACTTTGAATATGATTACAAAAGCAAGTGATATTATTAAAGGGGCTATTTCTGTTGCACCTGTAAGCAACTGGAAATTTTATGATAATATTTATACTGAAAGGTATATGCGATTACCAAAAGAAAATCCACTTGGATACAACGAACTTTCACCTATTAATTATGTGAAAAACATCAAGGGAAAGTTATTACTCATACACGGATCTGCTGATGATAATGTGCATTTACAAAACGCTATGGAATTTGTAAAAGAATGTGTGAATCAAAACAAACCTATTGAGTTTTTTGTTTACCCAAATAAAAACCACAGCATTTACGGGGGCTATACAAGATTGCATTTGTATTCAAAAATATTTGAGTTTTTGGAAAGGAATAGAAATTAGTTTGATAATTTCCCATATCTTTTTCTCAACTCTCTTAATTCATTCCTGTATACCATCAATACAATTATTCCCAATAAGAAAAACAATAATAAATTCCACACATTATTTTGTAATCTAAAATAAAAAATTAGTAAATAGAAAGTACTTGAAAATCCTGTTATTCCAAACCATTTCAAGTAATTAATCTTTACTTCATAAACCCATTTTTTGATGTTAATATGGTATAATACAAGCAAGATAATTTTTGTTATTACTGAAATCAAAATAGCGGCTATTAGTCCATATTTTGAAATGAATATCATTGACAATATAATTTGTATGAGTGTAACTATTCCATTAAAAATAAAAACTTTATCTGTATTCTTGGAATATAAAAAAGCAAAATAATATGGATAGGTTAAAGTTCTTAAAATATATCCAACACCAATGATTCCAATGTATTTGAAAGAATAATAATAATCTACATTACCTATAATGAGTTGAATAAAATATGGTAATAACAACACAAATAAAGCAATCACTATTGTAATGACTAATATGAAAACATTAAAATATCTATTACTTTTTTCAGTAAAAGAAACTCTTTCCTCTTTTTTCCATACATCAAAAACATTAGATATAATGGCCATTGATAAACCATTTTGAATAAACTCAATTCCAATAAAACATTTCATAATTAAATCATATCCTGCCAACAAATTCACATCAATGTAATTCTTCAAAAAATATCTATCAATATTTCCTGCAATCCACAAGGTAAGCGTATATGCAAATAAGCCCCAACTTTTTGCAATAAATTCTTTTATATATTGCTTATCCATTTTCCAGACAATTATTTTCTTCAGCACTAAATAATTTACCAGTACAATAATCACACCTGATAAAAACCTACCATAAATAGGACCCATTAAACTATCTGGAAATAAGAACAATCCACCTAACGAAATAATTACTGTGGTAAAAAAATTGATAAGATTTGAAACAAAAAATATTTTAGGTTTTTGAGAATAAATATAAGTACTCATCATTACTTTGAAAATCGCATTCAAAAAACCTGTAATAACTGATAAAATGCCAAATGGATAAAGCGATACAGGAATTTTATTTTGAAAAATGTTTTTCAAAATAGGTTCTCCAAACAAAGATGTAAGAAAAATAATCACACTTCCATACAGCAATAAATAAATCAAAATACTTCCATTCAAAATTTTCACTTTATTCTCATCATTCTTGATTTCTGTATAAATAACTCCATAATATTGTTCAAAAGAAAATGAAAATATAATCTGAAACAACAATGATATACCAATGTAAAAACTTAACGCAACATAATGTGTAGCATTCAAATAATTCGCATAAAATGGTAATAATATAATGCTTGCCGCCATTGGCAAGGCATTTCCAATAGTATAAAGCAATGAATCTTTTATGAATGAAAATTTAATCATTCAATTACGCACCCTTAAATAATTTTTGAAATAATGCTTCCATCTTATGCACACCAATAACTTGTATCTTAAATTCCTTGTCCTGAATAGATTTGAAATTACTTTGAGAAATAAATATTTTTTCAAAACCTAATTTTTCTGCTTCTGCTATTCTTTGTTCTATTCTATTTACAGGTCTTATTTCTCCCGTTAATCCTATTTCTGCACTAAAACAAATTTTTTGAGAAATGGGAATATCATAATTACTGGAAGTAATGGCTACAGCCAATGCTAAATCTGTAGCAGGATCTTCTACTTTCAAACCACCAGCAATGTTCACAAACACATCTTTTTGATACAACTTTAATCCATACTTTTTCTCCAATACAGCTAATAACATTGATAATCTTCTCAAATCAAAACCCGTTGCAGACCGCTGTGCTGTAGCATACGCAGAAGTTGTAACAAGTGCCTGTGTTTCTATCATCAATGGTCTGTTACCTTCAAGTATAGTAGCAATAGCCACGCCTGATACATTTTCTTCTCTTTGATTGATAAGTATTTCCGAAGGATTATTTACCTGTCTTAATCCACTACCCTGCATTTCATAAATACCTATTTCACTGGTGCTTCCAAATCTATTTTTGGTAGTGCGTAAAATTCTGTATAAATAATGTTGATCACCTTCAAATTGCAAAACAGTATCTACCATGTGCTCCAAAACTTTAGGCCCTGCCAATGAACCATCTTTAGTAATATGTCCAATGATAAAAAAAGGAATGTGAGAAGTTTTGGCTACTCGCATAATCTCTGCTGTGCATTCTCTTACCTGTGATACACTACCTGGCGCACTTTCAAGTATATTAGATGTTAATGTCTGAATAGAATCTATTATTACCAATTGTGGCTGAATGCTTTCTATGATGGGAATTAAATTCTGTATTACCGTTTCGTTTAATATATAACATTCATTATTCTTAAATGGCATTCTGTTGGCTCTCATTAAAATTTGCTGCTGGCTTTCTTCTCCTGATACATACAATACCTTCATTTTATTCTGCAAAGCAGTTTGCAACATCAAGGTAGATTTTCCAATTCCCGGCTCTCCTCCAAATAAAATCAAACTTCCCGGCACTATCCCTCCACCTAATACTCTGTTCAATTCTTCATCTTGTGTTACAAACCTTTCTTGCTCATTAACAGGAATTTGATGAATAACCTGAATATTGCCTGTTGAAATTGAAGTTACATTTTTATTAGTTTTTTTTGAAACAATCTCTTCTGCAAAAGTATTCCATTCATTACAAGAAGGACATTTTCCAAGCCATTTTACAGATTGAAACCCACAGTTCTGACAAATATAAGTGGTTTTAATTTTAGACATTGTTTTATTTATTATTATCTCTAACCCACCCATCAATCCCCTCCCTACTTGTGTAGGGAGGGGAATCAAAGGGGAGGGTTTCTTTAAACATTTATATTCTTTTTCTTTAATAATTCATTGCATCTTAAAAATAATTCACTTAAAAGTATTCTGATATTAGCATTTCTTGAAGTATGATGATAAGCGTCATTAAATATTTCATATAATTTAGGAATATTCACTTCGTGTGCATAAGGATAAAATTTTGAAATAAAATCTTTTTCCAGTTGAGTAGTTCTTATCAAATGATTTAATTGATAATTTTGTAATAAACTATAATGCAATATATCTAATGCATATTCTAAAAATCTTTTTAATGCTTCTCTTCCTTCACTTTCATATTTTTTAATCCATTTGTCAATTCCATCATAATCATATTTAATTGACAATCGGGCAAATTCTCTGAAATCATTTAATAACTCTGAATAATCATCAAAATGTTGTAATATCAATAATGCTTTGCTGATATTTCCGTTTGAAATTTGTGCTATTTCCTGTGCTTTATTGGGCTCTGTATGAAATTCATCAATCAAAAAATCAACGATACTTTTTTCAGATAATGGCGGCACATTTATTTGCTGAACTCTTGATAAAATAGTAGCCAGCAATTCCTCTGGCTTTGGTGTAACAAGTATAAATAAAGTTTGGGGAGGCGGTTCTTCCAGTGTCTTCAAAATTTTATTGGCGGCGGCAGGCATCATCATTTCAGGATGCCAAATACATATTACATTATATTTTCCTCCCACTGCTGAATAAGAAACACTCTCAATTACACTATGAACCTCCTGAACAGAAATAATGGCTTGTTTATTTTTACCTTTGACTTCTTTTAATACATCATCAAATGTGATAAATATATTTTCTTTGAATAATTGATAAAATGTTTTGATAACATCTGCTTCACCTGTTTCATCTGTCTTTTGAGAAGATGCAGAAAATTTTGGAAGTATTAATTGAAATCCAGGATAAAATAAATTTTGTGTTTGCTTACACGACTTACAATTTCCACAAGGTAAAAAATTTTGCGGATTTTCACAATGGATTAATTGCATAAATCCAAGAGCAATAGGCAATGCAGCACCGCTGTTATCATCTTTCAACAAAATAGCGTGTGGCAAATGATTTTGAAAATACAAATCTGCTAATTGCTTCTTAACGCTTTCTAAATCTGGTATTCTTTGCCACAACATAATAATTTTATTTAAGCCACGAATCCGTCCGTCCGCCAAAGGCGGAAACAAGTTGCACTAATTTAATTTTTAATTATTAATTGTTAATTTCTAATTTCTCGCAAAGCCACAAAGATTATTTAATTTTTAATTTTTAATTAAGTTCTAATCACGCCTACATTAAATTTCTTTTCAATAGGCGCATGATTAGCCATTTCAATACCCATACTAATTACCTTTCTGGTTTCAAGTGGGTCAATGATTGCATCTACCCATAATCTGGCTGCTGCATAGTATGGCGACATTTGCTTATCGTATCTTGATTTAATTTTCTCAAATAATTCTTTTTCTCTTTCAGGCGAAATTTCTTCTCCTTTTGCTTTCAACGCAGCAGTTTCTATTTGTAACAAAGTTTTAGCTGCTTGAGCTCCACCCATTACAGCAATTTGTGCCGATGGCCATGCTACAATTAATCTTGGATCGTATGCTTTTCCACACATAGCATAATTACCCGCGCCAAAACTATTTCCAACAATCACAGTAAATTTAGGCACTACAGAATTACTCATTGCGTTCACCATTTTCGCTCCGTCTTTAATAATTCCACCATGTTCACTTTTTGAACCCACCATAAAGCCCGTTACATCTTGAATAAATACCAGAGGTATTTTTTTCTGATTACAGTTCATAATAAAATGCGCTGCTTTATCGGCACTATCACTATAAATAACTCCTCCAAATTGCATTTCTCCTTTTTTTGTTTTTACAACCTTTCTTTGATTGGCTACAATTCCAACTGCCCAACCATCAATACGGGCATAAGCACATATAATCGTTTTTCCATACAATGCTTTGTACTCATCAAATTCGCTGTTATCCACTAATCTTTCAATAATTTCATACATATCATATTGCTTATCTCTTGTATCAGGTATTATTCCATTAATTTCATTAGGATCCTTCTTTGGTGGGGCTGGTGCTATTCTATTAAATCCAGCTTTTGGAAAATCACCTAATTTGCTCATAATTCTCTTAATTCTATCTAAACAATCTTTATCATTAGCACATTTGTAATCTGTAACACCTGAAATTTCGCAATGAGTAGTAGCACCTCCTAATGTTTCATTATCAACATCCTCACCAATAGCCGCTTTCACAAGGTAAGAACCTGCTAAAAATATAGTGCCTGTTTTATCCACTATCATTGCTTCATCACTCATAATGGGCAAATAAGCACCTCCTGCTACACAACTTCCCATAATAGCAGCAATTTGCGGTATTCCCATACTGCTCATTATCGCATTATTTCTGAAAATTCTTCCAAAATGCTCTTTATCAGGAAATATCTCATCTTGCATTGGCAAATACACACCTGCACTATCTACAAGATATATAATTGGAATACGATTTTCCATTGCTATTTCTTGTGCTCTCAAATTCTTTTTTCCTGTTATAGGAAACCATGCACCCGCTTTTACAGTGGCATCATTGGCTACAACTATACATTGTCTTCCACTAACATAACCCAATACCACCACTACCCCACCAGCTGGACATCCTCCGTGTTCTTCATACATTTCGTATCCTGCCAATGCTCCTATTTCAAACGACGGTTTATCTTTATCCAGCAAATACTCAATTCTTTCACGAGCCGTCATTTTGCCCTGCTCATGTTGTTTAGCAATGCGGCTTTTACCACCTCCCAAATATATTTTATTCAATATCTGATTAAGGTTAGATACTGCTAACCTCATCACATCTGCATTTCTATTAAATTCAATATTTTCTGAAGTTACTGTTTTATTCATAATAAAAAATTTTTGCTCAAAATTGCGAAAAAAGATAGAGTTATTGAAAAAATTGTTTTGGGAAAAAATAAACACATTAATTTGACGGAACAACATTTTGTCCGCCGTAGGCGGAACGCGGTGAAGCATCTCTCTCTTATTTAGATTCTTCTCCGCCTTTGGCGGATCAGAATGACAAGATTGTCATGTTGAACGGAGTGAAACATCTAAACCACTTTGCGTCCTTTGTGGCTTTGCGAGTTAAATTTATTGTCACGCTGATCCGCCTTTGGCGGACATGCATTTTTCTAAATAAATCACTATAGGTTTTTTAATTCTCAATTTTTAACTCTATTATGTAAAATCCTTTTGTGTATATTGGCTGCCCTAAAATATAAACTAATGCAATTATTACAACTTATATTAGCACTCTCTATACTAGTTACTATCCACGAATTTGGACATTTTTTCTTTGCTAAACTATTCAAAACAAAAGTAGAAAAATTTTATCTGTTTTTTGATTTTTTGTTTCCTTTTGCAAATGTGGCTAATTTTTCTTTATTCAAGAAAAAAATTGGAGATACAGAATATGGTATCGGATGGTTTCCATTAGGTGGATATGTTCAAATATCTGGAATGATTGATGAACAAATGGACAAAAATATTTTATCTACGCCACCCCAACCATGGGAATTTAGAAGCAAGCCCGCCTGGCAAAGATTATTAATTATGCTTGGAGGTATTTTGATGAATATTATACTGGGAATAATTATTTATTGGATGGTGCTTTTCATTTATGGAAAGCAATATATTCCTGCCAATGAATTAAAATATGGTTTATACTGCGATTCATTATCTCAATCAATTGGTTTAAAGAATGGTGATGTCATTGTTTCAATAGATAATAAGCCCATCCATTCTGTAGAAAAAATAATGGAAAAAATTATCATTGAACAAGCACACATTATTCAGGTAAAAAGAGGTAATGAAATTGTCAATATTCCTATTACAAAAGAATATCAAAGTGAAATACTTAAAAACATTAAATCTAGTTTTTTTGTTATGCCTCGCACACCCGTTGAAGTAGATAGTGTTCCACCTAATTCTTATGCTGAAAAAGCAGGATTTAAAAAAGGTGATATAATTATTCAAATAGATACTAATAAAGTTTTTTTTATAGATGAATATATGAACACCTTACAACATTACAAAGGTAAAGAAAATTTACCAATAAAAGTTTTAAGAGGAAAAGATACAATTACATTACATGCTTTTGTTACAACGCAAGGCACTTTGGGCTTTTTTAGAAATGCAGAGAAATACATTCCTATAGAAACAAAAAAATATTCCTTTTCACAAGCATTTCAGCAGGCATTAAAAGATGTAGTGTCTAACATCAGAAGTCAAATATTACAAATTAAAATTATTTTTACTGTAAAAGAAGCTCATAAACAAGTAGGAGGATTTTATTCTTTATACAAAGTTTTACCGCAAGAATGGGATTGGAGAACTTTTTGGGCATTTACAGGAACATTATCACTTATTCTAGCATTTATGAATTTTTTACCCATACCTATGCTGGATGGCGGGTATATTCTATTTACTTTAATTGAAATAATTACCCGAAGAAAAGTGCCTGAAAAGGTTATTTACTATGCCAATATGATTGGTATGACCTTGCTCATTGCTTTAATGATTTGGGCAAACACTGATTGGTTAAGAAATTAAAAATATTCTCTCCATCTAAAATTAATTTCCTATTTTTGCCATCCTTTTTTAAAATTATGGAAACAAAGAACATTAGAAACATTGCTATTATTGCCCATGTAGACCATGGAAAAACCACACTCGTAGATAAAATATTAAAATCCTGCGAAGTATTTAGAGAACATGAGGTTCCGGGCGAACTCATTTTAGACAACAACGACCTTGAAAGAGAAAGAGGTATTACCATTATCTCCAAAAATGTATCTGTTAATTACAAAGGTTACAAAATTAATATTATTGATACACCCGGGCACGCTGATTTTGGAGGAGAAGTAGAAAGAATAATGAATATGGCTGATGGTGTATTATTACTTGTAGATGCCTTTGAAGGACCAATGCCTCAAACCCGCTTTGTTACTCAAAAAGCCATTCAGGCAGGAAAAAAAGCCATTGTTGTTATCAATAAAGTAGACAAACCCAACTGCAATCCTGAACAAGCATTAGAATCTGTATATGAATTGTTTTTTAGTTTAGATGCTTCTGAAGAACAATTAGATTTTCCTGTAGTATATGGTTCTGCTAAACAGGGCTGGATGAGTGCAGATTACAAACAAGCAACTGATAACATCTTATACCTGTTAGATACTATCATTGAAAAAATTCCTGCACCACAAGTAAATGAAGGCACATTACAAATTCAAATTTCCTCTCTGGATTATTCTTCATATATTGGAAGAATTGCTATTGGAAGAGTTTTCAGAGGAGTTATTAAAGAAAATATGCCTGTTAGTGTCATTAAAAGAGATGGCAGTATTCAAAAATCAAGAATTAAAGAATTGTTTGTATTTGATAAATTAGGAAAAATAAAAGTGTCCGAAGTGCCCGCAGGAGATATTTGTGCTTTTACAGGTATAGAAAATTTTGAAATTGGTGATACAGTAGCAGATTTTGAAAATCCCGAAGCACTACCACCTATTCATATAGATGAGCCCACAATGAGCATGCTCTTTACTATCAACAATTCACCTTTTTTTGGTAAAGAAGGAAAATTTGTAACATCCAGACATTTAAGAGATAGGTTGTTCAAAGAATTAGAAAAAAATCTCGCATTACGAATTGAAGAAACTAACTCACCCGATGCTTTATTAGTATATGGAAGAGGCATACTGCATTTGTCTATTCTTATAGAAACAATGAGAAGAGAAGGATATGAACTACAAGTGGGACAACCCAAAGTAATCATCA
Organism: Bacteroidota bacterium; assembly: GCA_040758575.1. Classification (GTDB taxonomy): domain Bacteria; phylum Bacteroidota; class Bacteroidia; order B-17B0; family Aurantibacillaceae; genus BPGX01. Next base: position 43,187 of record JBFLVH010000012.1, read on the forward strand.
AAGAAGAAAATGGAAGAAAAAAAGAACCCTTTGAAATCTTGACCGTTGATGTACCATCAGAATATTCAGGAAAAGTAATTGATTTGGTTACTCAAAGAAAAGGGATGATGCTCAATATGCAAGTAAAAGAAGACAGAACGCATCTTGAATTTGAAATTCCATCCCGAGGATTAATAGGATTAAGAAATCAGGTATTAACTGCTACTGCAGGAGAAGCCGTAATGGCTCACCGATTTATTGAATTCAAAGATTGGGCAGGTGATATTCCAATGCGAATTAATGGCGTATTAGTAAGCAAAGAAACAGGAAAAGCCGTAGCATATAGTATTGATAAATTACAAGACAGAGGAAAATTTTTCGTAGACCCAGGTGAAGATATTTATACGGGAATGATTGTTGGAGAACATATTCGTTCTGAAGATTTAGTAGTCAATCTTTGTACAGAAAAAAAATTGACCAATATGCGGGCATCTGGCTCTGATGAAAAAATGAAAATTGCACCTAAAATTAAATTTTCTCTGGAAGAAGCATTAGAATATATACAAGCAGATGAATATGTAGAAGTAACCCCTCTTTCTATCAGAATGAGAAAAATTATTTTAGACGAAAACGAAAGAAAACGACTACAGAAATCGGGCAATCCTGCAATGGTTTAATGAAATTGTATAAATGAATAAATCATTAATATACATATTTGCATTTGTGTTTTTGTTTTTCAATTGTAATCGCTATAATAAATTATTGAAAAGCACAAATTATGAGTTGAAATTAGAGAAAGCCAATCATTATTATGAAAAGAAAAACTATGTAAGAGCACAACAACTATATGAAGAACTTATTCCTATTTTTAAAGGCACAGAAAAATCAGAAGACATTTATTATAAATATACCTGGACACATTTTTATACAGGTGATTATGCGTTGGCTCAATTTCACTTCAAAAACTTTGTAAGGCAATTTCCTAACAGCGAAAAGGCAGAAGAATGTTTTTTTATGAATGGTTATTGTTATTATTTAAATTCTCCCAAGTATTCTCTTGACCAAACCGCCACTATCAATGCTATCAAAGAAATGCAAAGTTTTATTGATGTTTTTCCCGAAAGTAAATATCTGGATAGTGCTAATACTATTATCAACATTTTGCATCATAAATTAGAAAAGAAAGAGTATGAAATTTTAAAGCAATACAGAATGTTAGATGATTATAAAGCCGTTATTACATCAGGTATTAATTTCCAAAAAGATTATCCTGATTCTGAATACAATGAAGAAGTTGAATTTTGGGTAATAGAAGCATATTATTTGCTGGGAATTAATAGTATTCCATCAAAGAAAAAAGAAAGATTAGAAAAAGTTGCAGAGTATTATTTAAAATTCATATCTTTGCACCCCCAAAGTAAATTTCTGAAATCAGCAGAACATTACTATATACTTTCTAAAAAAGAATTAGAAAATACATAAACATATAAATCACCTAAATATGGCAATAGACATCACAAAAATTAAAGGCAATCCGTCCATCATCTCAAGAGATGTAAGACAATTTGACGCTCAAACAGGAAATATTTACGAAGCCCTTGCTATTATCAGCAAAAGAGCCAATCAAGTTAATTCTGAACTTAAAGAAATTATCAGAGAAAAGTTAGAAGAATTCAGAGATTCAAATGATACTTTGGAAGAAGTGATTGAAAATCCTGAACAAGCAAGTGTAAGTATATTTTTTGAAAAACTACCTAAACCTACTACTATCGCTATTGAAGAGTTTTTGGAAAATAAAATATTCTATCGTTATCCCGATTCTGAAAATTCCAATCATCAATAAAAAATCTTTAAACATTCAATCTTATTTTCACCCCGACTCAACCGTCGGGGTTTTTTATTTGATAAATATTTACGAATATATAACTACTCTACATCATTAGTGTTTAATTCTTAAATATGAATGTAAATTAAATTCATCTATTACAAAAAGATAGAATGCTAAAAAACTACTTGATTGTACATTATTGTATTCACCAAAGAACAAACAAGTTTTAGTTTTTAAATTTTAAAATTATCATATTTGCCACTTCTCTAAATAATACATGCAACAGAAAAGTTTCATAAAAAATCTGTTTTTTTTATTGTTTTTAAATTTATTAATTAAACCATTTTGGATATTAGTTATAGAGCCCTATGTTCAGTTCAAAGTTGGCAATCAATATTATGGGGAATACTTTACGCTTTTTAATTTCTCATTCTTATTTGCTATTTTTTTAGATTTTGGGCTGGTTAATTTTAATAACAGAAACATTGCACAAAATAGCCATTTGTTGAGCAAGCATTTTTCTAATTTAATTACATTAAAAATTTCTATGGCAATTATGTATATTGTGATTACTATGCTTGCTGGCTGGATGATTGGCTTTAATACACGATATTTGAAGTTATTGTTTTTACTTACTATTAATCAATTTTTTATTAGTATGGTATTGTATTTAAGAAGTAATTTACTTGGATTACATTTATTTAAAATTGATAGTGTTATTTCTGTTTTGGATAGGTTAATTATGATAACAATAGTTGGAATATTATTTTTTAAAATTTTACCTATTGATTTGAACATTATGAGCTTTGTGTATGCTCAAGTATTAGCATATTCAATTACTGCGATTATAGCTTTTTTTGCTGTATTAAAACAAACACATCATTTTAGTTTTTCATGGAATTGGAAATTTAACCTTCTGATTCTAAAAAAAAGCACACCTTATGCTATATTAATTTTATTGATGGTTTTTTACAATCGTTTAGATGCCGTTATGTTAGAAAGAATGTTACCATATCCAGAAGGAGCGATACAATCAGGAATTTATGCCAAAGCATTTCGTTTTTTAGACGCTGCTAATATGATTGCCTATTTATTTTCTGTTCAGTTGCTACCAATATTTGCAAGATTATTGGAAGAAAAAAAGAGTGTTGAAGATTTGACCAAATTATCATTTTCATTACTTATTGTGCCTGCTATTATTACATCTGTTAGTTGTTTTTATTATAGTAAAGAATTAGTAGCCCTTATCAATAAAGGCACTACCGATGCAGCCGATGTATTTAGTATTTTAATGATTTGTTTTACAGCCATTTCTACTACTTATATATTTGGCACTCTGCTGACTGCTAATGGGAACCTTAAACAACTGAATATTATGGCTATATCGGGAATTATCATCAATATATTACTTAATCTAATTTTAATTCCATCGTTCAAGTCATATGGTAGTGCGTGGGCAAGTGTGATTACTCAAATGTTTACTGCTCTTGTTCAGGTATGGATGGCAAAAAAAATATTTGGTTTCAAAACAAATTGGAAACTTCTTCGTTCATTAATGATATTTATTTTTGGTATAATAATTATAGGATTTATGTCAAAATTCATCAGTCAGCATTGGTTAATAAATTTCTTAATAATGATTTCTTTAAGTATATTGTGGGCTTTTATAAGCCAGATGCTATCCTTTCAATCAGCATTAAAATTATTAAAAATTAAATCATGAATGCCTTTTTAGCTGCCCATTTTTTTATCAATATTTTGAAACAACACTTCAAAATATTTTTTATCTCTGGAATAATATCTATTGTTATAGGAACAATCATATCTTTTATTTTACCTGTTGAGTATGAATCAGAAACCATTATTTTACCTGCACGCCATTTTTCAGTTTCTAAAATGCTGGTAGAGCCCAATGTAGGAAATCAGGAAGATTATATGGAAATTGGAGATGATGATGATTTAGAAAAACTTCTTCAAATTATTTATTCAGATGATTTAAAAATATTATTAGCGAACAAAATGAATTTATGGAAAAGATGGAAAATTGAAAATAAAGAATACAAATTATATTATCTAAAATCTAAATGGGATCATTACATTAATATTTATCGTACTAATTATGGTTCAGTAAAAATTAAAGTATATGATAGGCATCTCGATACTGCAGCAGTCATTGGAAATCTTATAGTAGAATTAATTGATACTGTACAAAAAAACATGAATGCCGAAAGAGTTAAAACAGCATTAATGATTGTAAAAAATGAATACGATAATACAATATCACGAATTAATGAAATGGAAGATAGTTTAAATACCCTCAGAAAATTAGGAATTTATGATTACAAAGAACAAGTTAAAGCATTCTCAAAAGAATATGCGAAAGCCATAGCAAAAGGTAATTTGAAAGAAAAAGAAAATGTAGAGCAACTTTTTACTATTTTGCAAAAGTACGGTGGTGCATATAACACATGGAGTGAAAATTTAAGAAAATACAGAGCTAAATTTGCCGTTATCAAAGCCAAATACGACCAAATGTTGATAGATGCTAATCATGTTATACCACTTAAATTTACAGTTCAAAAAGCGGTATCAAATAATAAAAAGGCAAGACCTATTAGATGGTTAATTGTACTTATTTCCTTTGTATCTACACAGGTTTTAGTATTTGCCTATTTTATCTATCAATCAAAATCTATTTCCTATGAATAATGCCTCTTTAGAAATTAAAACTTTTATTCAATTATTATTAAGCAGAAAAAAAACTTTTCTAATACTAATTATCTTAACTGCTGTTATCTCTATTATTGTTTCCTACATTATTCCTCCTAAATATAAAACGATTGCAGTTGTGTATCCTGTTCATTTAGCCCCTTATTCAGAAGAATCTCAAACTGAACAATTACTACAATATTACAATAGCGTAGCAGTAAGAGATATTGTAATTAAAAAAATGAGATTGATTGAACATTACAAAATTGACACTACAAAATCTGATTACAGAAGTTTACTCAATTATTTATACAGAGAAAATATCTCATTTTCCCCTACCCTTTATGAATCTATTGAAATTGAAGTTAAAGACAAAGACCCGCTAATGACCAAAGCTATTGCTGAATGTATTATTCAAACTACTGACTCTTTTATTCTTACCTTAAAGAAAAAACAAATTGTAGAAGAGTATTCTAACTATAAAAATGAAATTGACCTAATTCAAAATAGAATTGATAGCTTAAATAATTTAATTGTCTCTATTCAAAGCGAATTTAATATTCTGGATGCTAATTATCAGGCCAAATATTTAAGCAAAAAATTAACTAGCGGCAAGTTAGATGCAGAAAGCCAAAAAATTGCAGAAGCAATTAAAACAAAAAGAGATAAAATAAAATCTATGAGAAAAATTGTCAAGGAACAAATTATTTCTTTAGGTAACCTGAAACGAGAAGTAGACCGATTAGAAGTAGACCTTAAAGGCGACCTTCATTTTTCACAAGTCATTTCTCCGCCTTATGTGCCAGATAAAAAGTACTTTCCTGTAAGATGGATCATTGTTGCACTATCCGAATTAGCAGTAATTTGCGTTTTTATCATTTACCTATTGTATTCTCAAAAAAAATAAATTAACTAATGTCTATAAAGAAAGACATATTATTATTTCTAATTGTTGTTGTATTTTTGATATTAGAATCCTATGTACTAATCAATAAGTACGATTGGTTTATACCATTTAATTTAATCCCCTTAATTATTCTTATTTTACTAGGAATATTTTACTTTACTGAATGGGTAATATTTTTCATGGTATTTATTACCCCTTTTGCGTTAAGTTTAAGAGAATTAGGACTTACACAAGGTATGGATTTGAGTATCCCTACTGAACCATTGATGATTATTTTCTCTGGAATATATATTATTAATGAACGACTAAAATCTATTACTCCAAAAGAAATACTCAAACACCCTATCACTATCATCATTTTTATACAATTATTCTGGATGCTTGTTTCCACACTCACCAGTCAGGATATTATTGTTTCATTAAAATATCTCACTGCCCGTTTATGGTTTGTTTTAAGTAGTTATTTTTTGATGACTTTTCTTTTCAAGGATTTTAATAACATCAAAAAATTTATCTGGATGTATTTGATTGGACTAGTAAGCGTAGCCGTCATCACAATTATAAAACATTCAGAATATAATTTTCACCACAAAATTGCCGACTGGATTGTAACGCCATTTTACAACGACCATACCGCTTATGGCGCGGCGCTCGCATTATTCATTCCTCCAACTTTTGCTCTGATGATAATTGAAAAAAATATTTTGAAAAAAAATATTTTAATCGGGTTCAATATCATTCTCATTATCGCACTTATTTTATCTTATGCCCGGGCTGCCTGGATGGGTATTGTGGCTGCTGTTTTTGTCTTAATAACATTATTACTAAAAATTAGATTCCAAACTCTTTTAATAACATTCCTGTCTATCCTTTTAATCATATTTAGTTTTAGTGAAGAACTTTTAATCCTGATGGGAAAAAATAAAACTGATTCAGAAGGCAGTTTTTATGAAAACGTCGTTTCTACTTACAATATCAAAAATGATGCTTCTAACCTTGAAAGAATCAACCGATGGAATTGTGCTATTCGTATGTTCAAAGACAAACCCATATTCGGCTTTGGACCTGGCACATATCAATTCTTCTATGCCCCTTATCAGCTCAGCAAAGAAAAAACTATCATAAGCACTAACTTTGGAACTGGTGGCAATGCTCACTCTGAATATCTTGGACCTCTTGCAGAAGAAGGATTACCAGGATTGCTCATTGTTTCTGCCTTACTTATATCTGTATTTCATTTCGGATACAAAAATTGCTACAACCCTTCATTGAACAAAGAAATTAAAATATTAACTTATGGTATATTTCTTGGACTTGTAACTTATTTCATTCACGGATTTTTCAACAACTTTTTAGATACAGATAAACTCTCCCTTCCCTTCTGGGGCTTTATTGCTGCATTAGTCAGTATCTCTTCTTATCATTCAACAACAAAAAACCAACAATTATGAAATTTTACTCACTCACTTCACTCTTCTTAATTGCATCAATTACCAAAGTTTTCTCTATAACTAATTACTCTTCTTTTGACGATACACTTAAAAAACACATCTATAGTTATGATACATCTTATCGTCATACCAATACGCTTATAGTGGATATAATTCACACTACTCTATATGTAAAACCCATTTGGGATAGTTCTATCCTCAAAGGAAAAGCAGAAATTCTATTAAAACCTTATTTTTATTCTACAAATAAAATTTTCCTTAATGCCCGTGGAATGCAAATACATTCTATTAAAATCAATGATGCTAAAAATAAAACCACTTCTTTACCATTTACATATAAATACGAAAATGACTCCATTAAAATTTTACTCTCAAAAAGTATTCCATCTACCCAAACAGTCATAATAACAATAGATTATACTGCACAACCTGAAAAAATTAAGACAGGCGGAAGCAAAGCTATCCAAAGCGATAAAGGTTTATACTTCATCAATCCAAAGGGAGAATTTCAAGGTAAAATGCCTCAAATATGGACACAAGGCGAAACTCAAAGCAACTCCGTTTGGTTTCCAACAGTAGATAGCCCCAACGAGAAAATGACCCACGATATTTATATTACAGTTAATAAAAAATATACAACGCTATCAAATGGATTACTTATAGAAACCAAACAAAACCCCGATGGCACCAAAACCGACCATTGGAAAATGAATTTACCTCACGCTCCCTATCTTGTAATGATGGGCATAGGAGAATTCAAAAAAGTAACTGACAAACCATGGAAAGGAAAAGAAATCAGTTATTATGTAGAACCCGCCTACGAACCTTATGCCAAAGCAATATTCGGAAATACTTACAAAATGATTGATTTTTTCTCAAACAAATTAGGTGTAGATTATGCATGGCAAAAATATGCTCAGATTGTTGTTAGAGATTATGTAAGTGGTGCTATGGAAAATACATCTGCCACCTTGCACGGCGAATTCCTCTACCAAACTGATAAAGACACAATAGATGGAGTAAAATTTGAAGATGTTATTGCACACGAGCTATTTCATCAATGGTTTGGAGACCTTGTAACCTGCGAAAGTTGGAGCAACCTGCCACTCAACGAGTCATTTGCTACTTATGGCGAATATCTATGGGAAGAATTTGCCTACGGAAGAGATGCAGCAGATGAACATCACTATAACTCAAGAAAAGGTTATATTATGAGTCATAAAGACCCAGAAAATAACCCTCCACTCATTAGATTTAATTATGATAACAGAGAAGATATGTTTGATGGAATTAGTTACAACAAAGGTGGACAGATACTCCATATGCTCCGCAAATTAGTCGGTGATAGCGCTTTCTTTAAATCACTTCAATTATATCTAACGCAAAATATGTTCAAACCCGTTGAAATTCATCATTTACGACTGGCATTTGAAGAAACAACAGGACAGGACTTGAACTGGTTCTTTAATCAATGGTTTATGTATGGCGGACATCCTTCCTTGCAAGTTCAAAAATCCTATGATGAAAAAAATAAAATACTTACACTAACCGTTAAACAAGAACAAAATGAAAAGTATCCTCTCTATCGCTTGCCTCTATATATAGACATTTACACTTCAAAAGAAAAAACAAGGCATTATATTGATATTTTTAAACCATCTCAAACCTTCACTTTTTCTGTAAATGAAAAACCTTTGCTGGTCAATTTTGATGCAGAAAGACAATTACTTGCAGAAATAGATTATACTAAAACTGACGAAGAACTAATGTATCAATTTCAACACGCTCCCTTATGGATGGATAGATTTGAAGCCATTCAATACTTAAAAGAAAATTTGAATGATGAGAAAATTATGAACTTTTACATCAATGTAGTATTATCAGATAAATATAAAGGCATTCGTTTATCAGCATTAGAACAACTTTCCAATTATGTTTCAAAAAATAATCAATTAAAAGATGTAATTATAAATATAGCAAAAAATGACCCTTCTGCCAGAGTAAGAGCCAAGTGCATAAATATATTAAGTTCCCTTTCTGACTCTCAACTAACAAGTTTATTCATCAATGCATTAGAAAAAGAAAAATCTTCAGATGTTATTTCTTCTGCTCTTTATGCAATTTACAAAACTGACCCTACCAAAGGAATTCAATATGCAGATAAATTTCAAAACGATAATAGCAAAGCCATCATCCTTGCTGTCTCTAAAATTTATTCTGAAACCAATGACCCTAAACACTGGGAATTTTTCAAAAAAAATTTAAGCACATTTACTGGTTTTGAAGCATTTGGATTCTTTAATAACTTTAATAAATATGTAAGACATATTAATAATTCTGGAACAGTGGTTAATATCGCCAAAACAATTTCTACCTACTACTATAATGCTGACGGAATGGTAAGATTTGCTGCTAATAAAATTTTGAATGACCTTTTGAACGACTGGAAAAACAAACAATATACACTTGAAAATGCCAAAGAAAACAATACATCTAACAATGAACCCACTAAAAACATTGATGAACAACTTCAATCAGTAAATGAAACCGTAAAAACATTAGAAAATATTGCCAAACAATTCAAAAATAAAAAATAAAGATTATGAAAAAATTAACCACCTTAATTATAAGTTTGATAGGGTTTGCTGTAATGGCACAACAACCCAATATTCCTCAACATCTTAAAGATAATCTCAAAAACACTCTCAAATATAAAGCACCTGCTGGAATGAAATTTTTAGATAATGTGCCTCCATCAAAAGATGGTATCAATATACCATACTATCGCTATCAATTAGATAATGGGCTCATTGTCATTATTCACGAAGACCATTCTGATCCTATTGTGTATGTTGATGTTACTTTCCATGTAGGTTCTGCACGCGAACAACAAGGCAGAAGTGGATTTGCCCACTTCTTTGAACACATGATGTTTCAAGGATCTAAACACGTAGCAGATGACCAGCACTTCAAAATCATTACCGAAGCAGGTGGAACATTAAACGGCACCACTAATTCTGACAGAACCAATTATTTTGAAGTAGTGCCTTCTAATCAATTAGAAAAAATTTTATGGCTGGAAGCCGATAGAATGGGATTTCTATTAGATAGCGTTACTCAACAAAAATTTGAAATTCAAAGAGCCACCGTTAAAAACGAGCGGGGACAACGATACGACAATGCACCCTATGGATTAGCTTGGGAAAAAACCGCAGAAGCCCTCTTCCCCAAAGGACATCCATATAGCTGGCAAACAATAGGATATATTGAAGATTTGAACCGGGTAGATGTCAATGACCTCAAAAGATTTTACCTTCGCTGGTATGGTCCTAATAATGCAGTGCTAACAATAGCCGGCGATATTGATGTACAAAAAACTTTACAATGGATTGTAAAATACTTTGGCTCTATTCCGCGTGGAAAAGATGTTCAACCAATGCAACCAACACCCGTTGTTTTGCCTGAAACCCGCTATATTTCTTACGAAGATAATATTAAATTTCCTATGCTTAAATGGGCATTTCCTACTGTGCCCTTTACCTCCGATGAAGCCACTGCATTAGATTTCCTCGCAGATATTCTATCAGATGGCAAATCATCTCCACTTTATCAAGCATTTATCAAATCTGGAAAAGCAACTTCTGCATCTGCTTATCATTATAGCAGAGAATTAGCAGGACAATTTGAATTTTCAATTCGTTCCAATGTTCCCCTCGCCGAAGCCAATAAAATTCTGGAAGAAACTCTTGAAAACTGGGAAAAAAGTGGTGGCGTAACTCTCAGAGATATTCAAAAATTAAAAAACAAATACATTTCGGATATTTATGAACAATTATACACTGTACAAAACAAAGGTGCTAAATTAGCTTATTATCAAACCTTTTTTAGCACACCAAATTATCTCCCAAAAGAAATTGAAAAGATTAAAAAAATCACACCACAGGATATAATGAATGTTTATTACAAATACATCAAAGGAAAAAATAAAGTTGTATTAAGCGTAGTGCCCAAAGGCAAGCCCGAATTAAAAGTCAAAGAAGACAACTGGAAAATGTACGAAAGAACCATAGAAACTGAAAGTGATGAATATAAAGGTTTAACATATTTAGAACCAAAAGATACTTTTAATAGAGCCATAATGCCCGCACCTGCAGCAGAAATTAAACTTCCTGCACTGCAAATTATTCAAGGCAAAACACCATTTCAATCTCATTACTTAATGATGCAGGAAAAAGAAATTCCTAAAACCAAAATTCTAATTTCCTTCAAAGCAGGACATCGCTATGAACCTATTGAAAAATCTGGATTAGCCAGTGTTCTCACTGATATGTTGAAAGAATCTACCAAAAAACATACAGCAGAAGAATTAGATGATAAACTTAAATTTCTTGGTAGCGAAATTAGCATTTATGCCACAGATAACGACATTATTTTTAATATTTCATCACTTACAGAAAATGTAGATTCAACATTAAAAATTCTACAGGAAATAATTTATGAACCCAAATTTGATACAGCCGATTTCCGAAGAGTGATAAAAAGAAAACTAGAAGCACTACAACAAAGAAAAGTAACAGCATCTATCATTGCTGCTGATGTTTTCAATAAAATTTACTATGGCGATGCGCACACTTTATCACTTCCTAATATTGGGACAGAAAACACATTAAAAAACATGACCATAGAAGATGTAAAAGATTTTTACAAGAAAATGTTGAGTAAAAAGACAATGAATATCTCCATTATTTCCAATAAAAATGATGATAAAGTGATGATTCAAAAATTAGGATTTTTAGCAGGATTGCCCAATACAGTACTCAATTATACAGAACCAACGATTCTTCCTATTCAACAAACTAAAATTTACTTTGTAGATAAACCTAATGCTGCTCAATCTGAAATTATTGTAGGAACAACAGGAATGCCTTTTGATGCAACGGGCAATTTTTACAAAGCCAGCATTCTGAATTTCCCATTTGCTGGGGCTTTCAACAGCCGTGTAAATTATTTATTGAGAGAAATAAAAGGATATACTTATGGAACGCGTGGCAGATTTGAAGGCGATGAGTATTCGGGCAGATATGTATTGAGTGGTGGATTTAAAAAAGATGCTACTGATTCTACTTTAAACTTATTATTACAAGAATTTGATAAACTCATTTCAAATGGCATTACACAAGATGAACTTAACTTTACTAAAAGTGCCCTACTCCAATCCGAAGCATTAAAATTAGAAGCACCCGCACAAAAACTTTCATTGATGAAAACCATAATGGATTACAAACTACCTTTGAATTTCAAAGAGCATCAAAAACAAATTTTGACTTCTATTACAACAAAAGAACTCAACGACCTCGCAAAAAAAATATTTAATAAAAACAGATTATCAATTGTTGTAGTAGGTGATAAAAAAGCAGTATTTGAAAAAGTCAATCAATTAGGTTATCCCGTTATAGAATTAGATGTGAATGGCAATTTAATGAAGTAATAATTTTTAATTGAATATAACTCTATTGCTATGAAAAATTTTTGGGACGAAAGATTTTCAGACAACGAATTCATATATGGTAAAGAACCTAATTCATTTCTTGAAAAAAAACTGCCTGATTTTACACCTGGTAAAATAATCTTTCCCGCAGAAGGAGAAGGCAGAAATGCTGTTTTTGCCGCACAATTGGGCTGGGATGTTTATGCTTATGATTTTTCTGAAAAAGCCAAAGAAAAATGCTTGCAATTAGCAAAAGAAAAAAAAGTAAAAATTAATTACATCATCGCCTCACACGAAGAAGTCCAATATCCCGAGAATTTCTTTGATGCAGCAGGTTTATTTTATGCACATACCTTAAACAGAGAGTTGTTGCATCAAAACGTCTTAAAATGGTTGAAAAAAGATGGTGTAGTTTTATTTGAAGGATTTTCTAAAATGCAACTTAATTACTCTTCAGGCGGTCCAAAAGACATCAATATGCTTTTTTCAATAGAAGAATTAGAAAATGATTTTTCTAATGCATCATTTAATAAAATATGGATGGAAGAAGTTGTACTGAATGAAGGCAAATATCATCAAGGCAAAGCATCAGTAATAAGAGCCATTATTAAGAAATAGATTCTCGCTATATAGTTGAGATATTTTTTCTAATCATTATTGCTCAAAATTTATTAAAAATTTTCATTATATTTGCATTGATTTGGATTGGATATGTGAAGGTAAAATTTATACATTCATGAATCGTAGAGAGTTTCTAAAATTAATTTCAATTTTTATGGCCTTACAAAATATAAAAGCATTAGAAAACTTTGCTAATAACTTACCAACACAAAATAGAAAACTGCCTGTTCTATTTACTTCTCACGGAAATCCGATGGATATAATTTTACCAAGAGAAAAAAGAGCATTTTGGCAAAATCTTTATGAATTGGGTAAGTACTTAAAATCTAATTATGAAATAAAAGCCGCATTAATTATATCTGCACACTGGTGTACAAAAGACACTTATGTAAATATATCGCCTCAACAAAAACAAATTTTTGATTATTATGGTTTCCCTGATGAATACTATAAAATTTATTACTCAACAATAGGTTCTCCTGAAACTGCCAAAGAAGTCAAAAATCTAATTCCTGATATAAATACAACAACTGATTGGGGATTAGACCATGGTGCATGGCCTGTTTTAATGCACCTTTTTCCTGAAGGCGATGTACCTGCCTTTGAAATGAGCATTCATTATTATGCCCAACCTAATTACCATTATGAATTAGGTAAGCAATTAAAATCTTTACGAAATAAAGGCATCCTAATAATAGGAAGTGGCGCTCTTATACATAATTTATCTCTGGCAATGAAAAAAATGCAAGCAGGTGATAATAATCCTTATGGCTGGGAACCAGAATATGATGAATGGATTAAAAAACAAATTGAACAAAGAAATATTAAAAACTTAATTGACTATTACCACAGCCATCCGTTAGGCAAACTGGCTGCACCTACGCCTGACCATTTCGTGCCATTACTTTATAGCATGGGACTTGCAGAGAAAGATGATGAAATTAAATTTTTCCACGAAGGTGAATTTTCTCTTCCTGCTTTTAGTGAAAGAAGTTTTATTATTGAATCAAACTAATATCATAATAGTTTGATAAATCTCAACCTTTTAATATACTCGCATGCACTTAATTTTTATTAGTTAAAGTATAATTCTAATATAGATATAGATATAGATATAGATATAGATATAGATATATATTATTTAATTCGTTACTTCTACTCTCTTAATTGCTTATTTAGTAATTAAAGTTTTAATTTTATCTTTCAACTTCTTATTTCTTTTTCATTATTTTCGCACAAAAAAATTGAAAACTTACTCTGAATATAGTTATTGGTGGATTTTACTCATTGCTGTTATTTCATTTGTTATTGCTTACTTTCAATATCAATTTAAAATCAAAAATTCTGTATTTTCAAAAGTTACAAAATTAGTATTAACCATACTGCGATTTTGTCTATTGTTCATCATTGGTATTCTTCTACTTAATTTTTATTCCAAATTTTTTAAGAACGAATACATCAAGCCCGTTTTGTTAGTAGCAGTAGACAATAGTCAATCAATGATTAAAGCCAAAGATTCTCTGGATGTAAAAAAGTTTTTCTCTCTAAAATTCCCTGATGTGATTCAACAATTACAAAATCATTTTGATGTTCAAATAATGACTTTTGGTGAAAAAATTCTGTTTCAAGATAGTTTCTCTTTTAATGAAGCCAAAACTAATCCTGAAAATATTTTTTTTGAGCCACAACAAGTAATAGGAAATAAGCCCATTAATGCGATGCTTTTAATATCTGATGGTATTTTTAATGAAGGCGTGCATCCCATTGCAGAAACGGATAATGTAACTTATCCTGTTTATGTATTAGCCACAGGTGATACTAACACATATAAAGATGTTTTTGTAAAGAAAATTTTATGTAACAAAAATGTATTTATAGGCAATGACTTTATTACAGAAGTTTTAATTCAATCCTCTTCCATCTCAAATGAAAAAGTAAAAATAAAAATATCTGAAAGTAATAATGTGTTAGCAGAAAAAGAAATAATCATCAATTCAGACAAAAACTCACTTGAGTCAGTTCAATTTCAATTACACGCTCAAACAGGTGGTTATCATACATATAAAGTGCAGGTAAGTGTTGTAAAAGATGAAGTAAATACTCTAAATAATACTGCCTATTTTGTAGTGAATGTAATAGAAAATAAAACTAAAATATTATTTCTCTATTCCGCTCCACATCCTGATATTTCAGCCATTAAACAGGTTTTGAATACTTCGCCACAATATGAAATAGATGTAGCAAGTGATGATATTTTTACAAAAGAGGTTTCAAAATATGATGTTGTTGTTTATCACTCACCTAATAGCAATTCAAATATTTTTCAAAAATGTTTAAATTCTGGAACACCTGTATTTATCATTAATCCATCATTAAACATCCTTCAAAATAAATTATTAGTAGTAAAACAAATTGTTCCACAATACAATGAAATTGAAACCTTTGTAAATACTGGTTTTTCTGCATTTTCAATAACAGATGAATATTCTCAAATTCAAAATGACTTGCCTATTATACTTGCTCCTTATGGAAATTATGCACCTGCTGGTGAATCACAGATTTTATTTTATCAAAAAATTAATAATGTTCTAACTGATTTGCCATTGCTTTATTTTACACAGACAAGTTTTGGTAAATATGCAGTATTTTTAGGCGATGGGCTATGGCATTGGAAAATGGCTAATTATCAAATGAAACAAAATGCCCAGTGGTTTGAGCATCTGGTTACACAAATCATCAGATATTTATCTGTAAAAAGAGATAAAAATCCATTCAAAGTATATGTCCCTGCAACTACCTTTGAAAATGAACCTTTGCAAATAACTGCTGAATTACTCAATGAATCAATGCAATTTATCACAGAACCCGATGTGTTTATTCAGTTGTATGATGAAAACAATCACGAATACAAATATGTTTTCAATAAATCTACTTCCAACTATTTCCTGAATGCAGGTGTTTTACCATCAGGTGAATATAAATACAAAGCATACACACAATATAAGGGAAAAGATTACTCTCAAACAGGAAAAATTCACATAGTTCCTCAATCTATTGAAAAAAACAATCTTGTTGCACAGCATCATTTATTAAAATTATTGACACAAAAAACTTCTGGTCAATTTTTCAATTTGAAGGATGCTAATAAAATTACTGAAAGCATTGCAAAAGATGAAAATATTAAAACCATTGTGGTGCAGAATGAAACATTTCAGTATTGGATTGATAACCAATGGTGGTTCATTATTATTGTTTGTCTGGCAATTGCTGAATGGACAATAAGAAGATGGAATGGAATTGTGTAAATGGATGAGTTATTTTTCAAATTTTTATGAAATCATTTGTATAAAACCTTCTTATCTTTGCAAATTGAAAAAATTATTCTTTTAATTCTATTTATTAGAGAAAATGAGATTTTAAAACCAAAATAGAATTTTTCTTTATGCAATTTGAACTTGTATCTCCATATCAGCCAACAGGCGACCAGCCAGAAGCCATTGAACAATTGACGAATAACATTCTGAATAATATCAAACATCAGGTTTTGTTAGGCGTTACTGGCTCTGGTAAAACATTCACAATGGCTAATGTAATTAAAAATGTGAATAAACCAACACTTATATTGAGTCATAATAAAACGCTGGCGGCACAATTGTATAGTGAATTCAAACAATTTTTTCCTCATAATGCAGTAGAATACTTTGTAAGTTATTATGATTACTATCAACCCGAAGCGTATATTCCAACAACCGATACTTATATTGAAAAGGATTTATCTATCAATGCTGAAATTGAAAAATTGCGTTTAAGTGCTACATCTGCTTTGCTTTCAGGAAGAAGAGATGTTATTATTGTAAGTTCAGTATCCTGTATTTATGGCATTGGTAACCCACAAGATTTTAGAAAAAATATTATTCCCATTAATGTAGGTCAAAAAATTTCAAGAAATAAATTTTTACATCTATTGGTTACATCTTTGTATAGCAGAGCACATCATCAATTTGAAAGAGGCAACTTCCGTGTAATGGGCGATACAGTAGATATCAATCTGGCTTATGCTGATTACAACTTGCGTGTATCTTTCTTTGGTGATGAAATTGAAGAGATTTATACTTTTGATTCTGACCCTAAATACGTCATTGAAAACTTTGATTCATACAATATTTATCCTGCTAATATTTTTGTTACAACTCCAGAAAATATCAATCGTTCTATATTTGAAATCAATAAAGACCTTGAAATTCAAGTTCAAAAATTTTTAAGTGAAGGAAAAATTACAGAAGCCAAAAGATTAGAAGAACGAGTAAAGCACGATGTAGAAATGCTCACGGAATTGGGCTATTGTTCAGGTATAGAAAATTATTCAAGATATTTTGATGGAAGACCACCAGGTAGTCGTCCTTTTTGTTTATTAGATTATTTTCCAGAAGATTATTTAATGATTATTGATGAAAGCCATGTAACTTTACCACAAGTAAGAGGTATGTATAATGGCGACAGAATGCGAAAGACCACACTCGTAGAATATGGCTTTCGCTTGCCTGCAGCATTAGATAACAGACCTTTGAAATTTGATGAATTTGAATCGCTCATCAATCAGGTAATTTATGTAAGTGCTACGCCTGCTGATTATGAATTAAAAAAAGCAGAGGGCATTATAGTAGAGCAGTTGATTAGACCAACAGGTGTTTTAGACCCTATCATTGAAGTAAGACCTTCACAACATCAAATTGATGACTTAATTGAAGAGATAAGAAAAACAATTGAAAAAGATGAAAGAGTATTGGTAACTGTGCTCACTAAAAGAATGGCTGAAGAATTGGATAAATATTTATTGAGATTAAATATTCCATCAGCATATATTCATTCTGATATTGATACTCTGGAAAGAGTTGAAATTTTAAGGCAATTAAGAGAAGGCATTATTAGCGTTTTAGTTGGTGTCAATTTATTAAGAGAAGGATTGGATTTACCAGAAGTATCGTTGGTTGCAATACTGGATGCAGATAAAGAAGGATTTTTGAGAGATACTCGTTCATTAGTTCAAACTGTTGGAAGAGCCGCCCGAAATGTGAATGGTCGTGTGATTATGTATGCAGATAAAATAACTGAAAGTATGCAAAAAACAATAGATGAAACACAAAGAAGAAGACACAAACAAATGGAATACAATCTTAAACATAACATTACTCCTCAACAAGCAGGCAAGAAAAAATTAATTCAACCATCACCTAATTATGATCCTCCATCAAACGCTACATATTACTCTGAACCAGAAACCATCAATATCGCCGCCGACCCTGTTGTACAATATATGACCAAAGACCAAATTAAAAAGTTAATTAAAGAAATTGAAAGCAAAATGATGGAAGCCGTTGAAAATGAAGATTACCTTTTAGCAGCACAATACAGAGATGAAATCAAAGCATTGCAGGAAAAATTGGAAGAGAAGGTGTAGTAGTAAATTAAATTATCTACTAAATTTATTTTATTCTCTTCAGAATATTTAAAATACCATTATCTATTTGTTTTAAAATTATTTCATCTTTTGTTTTTTCAGTATAAATAAGTGCTAACAAGCATATTTGATTGTCAGGGACATTTAGATGAAATTGCAGTAATCTAAAACTTTCTTTGATTTTTCTTTTAATTCTATTTCTATGGGCGGCTTTTTTAATATTTCTTTTTGGCACTACAAATAATACTCTAAATCTATCTTCATTGAGCACATCATTTTTAGGAACGAAAAAATAAATTGCCTTCAGTGGATATTCCTGAATACTCTTTCCATTTTCAAATAAAAATTCAATTTCTTTTTTACTTCTTAAAATCTGATGTTTTTGGAGTGTATACCTTTGTAGCACAACAACAAATTAAGCATCAATTTTGGCATAGCGGGCATTTTGCTCAATAAATTCTCTACGAGGTGCTACTTCATCTCCCATTAACATTGAAAAGATTCTATCTGCTTCGGCAGCATTATCTATCGTTACTTGCTTTAGTGTTCTTGTTTCTGGATTCATAGTAGTTTCCCACAACTGTTCTGCATTCATTTCACCAAGACCTTTGTATCTTTGAACATTCACGCTATCTGGCTTATCTCCACCTAATTTTTTTATTGCTTCATCTCTTTGTTCATCATTCCAGCAATAAACCTGCTCTTTCCCTTTCTTAACCAAATAAAGAGGTGGTGAAGCAATAAACACATGTCCTTTCTCAATAAGTTCTCTCATGTGTCTGAAAAAGAATGTGAGTATCAATGTAGTAATATGTGAGCCATCTACATCGGCATCGGTCATGATAATAATTTTGTGATAACGCAATTTATCTAAATTCAATGCTTTTTCATCTTCTTTTGTTCCTCTAAATACACCCAATGCAGTGTAAATATTTTTAATTTCTTCATTATCATATATCTTGCTTTCCAATGCTTTTTCAACATTGAGAATTTTTCCTCTTAATGGCAATATAGCCTGAAATTCTCTGTTTCTTCCTTGTTTAGCAGTACCACCCGCAGAATCCCCCTCTACCAAAAATATCTCACATTGCTCTGGATTAGTATTAGAGCAATCAGCTAATTTTCCCGGTAAGCCACCACCACCCATTACAGATTTTCTTTGCACCAGTTCTCTTGCTTTGCGAGCGGCTATTCTGGCTGTAGCAGCTAAAACTACTTTATCTACAATTGTTTTCGCTTGTTTAGGATGTTCTTCTAAATAATGCTCTAATGCTTCACTCACCGCCATATCAACAGCGCCCATCACTTCATTATTACCTAATTTCGTTTTAGTTTGACCTTCAAATTGTGGTTCAGCTACTTTTACAGAAATCACAGCCGTTAATCCTTCTCTGAAATCATCTCCTGTAATTTCTACTTTTGCTTTTGCTAATAAACCATTTTTATCAGCATAATTTTTAAGCGTGCGTGTTAATCCTCTTCTAAATCCAGCCAAATGAGTTCCTCCTTCAATAGTATTGATATTATTTACATAACTTTGAATAGTTTCTACATAAGTATTGTTATAGGTCAATGCTACTTCTACTGGAATACCTTGCTTTTCGGTGTTCAAATAAATTACATCATTGAGTAATTTTTCTTTGCCTGCATCCAGATATTCTACAAATTCTTTTAATCCACCTTCTGAATAAAAAGTTTCAGAATAAAATTGTCCATTCTCATCTGTTCTTCTTTCATCAATTAGTGTAATACGAATGCCTTTATTCAAAAAGGCCAATTCTCTCATTCTATTAGCTAATGTTGTGTAGTTGTATTCTGTTACAGTAAAAATGCTTGCATCGGGTTTGAAGGTGATGATGGTGCCTCTATAATTAGTTTCTCCCACTACTTTTACATCATACAAAGGTTGTCCTTTTGAATACTCCTGAACAAAAATTTTACCTTCTCTATGTACTTCTGCTTTGAGGTGAGTAGATAAAGCATTGACACAAGATACACCCACGCCGTGCAATCCACCTGATACTTTATAAGTATCTTTATCAAACTTTCCACCTGCATGCAATACAGTCATTACCACTTGCAAAGCAGACACACCTTGCTTAGGATGAATATCGGTAGGAATGCCACGCCCATCATCTTTTACAGTAATAGAATTATCTTTATGTATGGTAACTTCAATATTTTTACAATAACCTGCTAATGCTTCATCAATAGAGTTATCTACTACTTCATATACCAAATGATGCAGCCCCTTTGTGCTGACATCACCAATATACATTGCAGGACGCTTACGAACCGCTTCAAGACCTTCTAATATTTGAATATTATCTGCACTATAATTAGTAACATTTTTCTCAGTATTTTCCATCTTTAATTATTTTTAATTTAAGCCCTTAAAGATACTGAAAAAGAAGTAAGTATGCAAGGAAAATTTTAGTATAAAATACTCTGAATTTTGTAGAGAAAAAAAACAAAATTATCCTCTCCAGACACATAATGTTTTACTTTTCTTATTCTATCATACACAACATAAAATAAGCAAGTGAAAAAATTCAATTAAGGCATTGTAATTTGATTGACCGTAAATGTGTTATTAAATACACTTCAATATTTATTGCGAAAAATAAAGTCCGACCGAAGTGAGAAAACAACCTGTATAACAAGGGGAATCTGCACCAATTCATGCAAAATAGCGAGAATTTTAGATAATGATTTTGTTATACCCTCATTGGGAAATTTTAAAGAAATATTTTTTTGTGCTGAAAAATCAAATTCTTTTGAATTTTTGGTCTGTGCGTTGGCTTGTGCGGCTTTGGCAATGTGCCACCAAATGCGTTGGCATTTCATCATGTTATATTGGTGGAAGTCCTAATTCCTTCAAAAATTGATTATGCGTTTCTCTTGCTCTGATGATGTTCTGCTCAATGTTATTTAGTTTTTCATTTACTTCTTTTAGGTCAACAGGTTCTTCTTCTACCGATGTGCTTATATACCTTGAAATATTTAAGTTGTAATCGTTCTTAACTATTTCGTCCATCTTTACCCTGCGGGAGTAACGGGGCTCTTCCTTTCGATACATATATGTATTTACAATCTTTTCAATATGTTCTGGTAGTAATGTATTTTGTCGTTTGCCTTTTTCAAAATGTTCTGCGGCATTGATGAACAAAATATCGTCAAACTTCTTACATTTTTTTAAGACCAAAATACAAACGGGTATGCCTGTGGAAAAAAACAGGTTTGCCGGTAGCCCAATAATAGTATCTATGTTACCGTCTTCTAATAATTTTTTTCTGATTTTTTCTTCTGCACCACCTCTGAACAAAACACCATGAGGCAAAATGATGGCCATGGTTCCCTCTTTGCTTAAAAAGTGAAAACCATGTAACAGAAAAGCAAAGTCAGCGGCAGATTTCGGAGCACTTCACTGTCAACCAAGCACAAATGTTGATAGAAGCACTGCACTTGATTTAACCACGTCAGCCCCCATTGTGGCAAACGGATGTTGGCGGTTCGTTTTTTATATTGTCTGTATTGACATTTCATCTAAAAATTTCTCAAAGCATTTCAATGCATATTGTTCGCCTGGCTTATTTATTTCTTCTATTAAGTTACTCCATCCTTTTTTCAAACTTGTCTTTTTGTAAAAGTCAACTATTTTTTTGCTTGCTGCATATTTCCACTCTGTTGTACTGTTAACTATCATTTCAATGAGTGTCATCCATAAAAGCCAATATTGGTCTGCCTTAAATTCTCTTATTATTCTGTTCAATACTGGGTCACTTTCTTGTCCTAAATATTTTGAATAAGACAGTAGCCCTATTCGTAAAGTCCATATATGTTGTAGAAGCAATTTTTCATTTCTTGAATTGTCTTTAACTAATTTGATTGCAATGTCAATCAAGTTTATAAGATTATCTCTTTGGCTTCTACCATCGTCAAATGACGAAAACCATAATACGTCTTTGTATTTATAGTTTTCTAAAAATGTAAAAGCATCATCTTGATACAAACCATATCTAATGTTTCTATTCCAATCAAGTTGCATTTGTTCTTGTTGTTCATTTTTTACGGCAACAAGAAGTCGGCTTCCTTTTATTTGAGTTTCCAATTTTGCTGAATGGACTAATGCTTGGCTAACAATAAAGTCCTTCGTAAGATTAGGGGCTGTTTGTCTTTCTTCAACATTTACAATTCCTACACTCATTGCTCCACGAGGCAACAGAAAAAATTTAGATAACTCAGAATAAGAGTCATTTTTTAACAAGCACTTTTGATAAATAGCTGCAAGACAATTTATAAGGTCTTCTCTGGAGTCTGAATAAGCCAAAAGTGAATCTGAAAATAAATGTCCATTAACACTTGGCCTATCTTTTATTTCTTTAAAGGCTATATTGTAAAAGTCATTCAAAATTACTCGGGCTTTATTTTCGTCTGTGTTTACCATTTGACTAAATCCGAGTAAGTCAATAAATGCTAAAATTTTTTCTATAGCTACTTTTATGTTGGTATGTTGTTTCGTTTAAAATGACCGCCAACGGATGGCGGTATGGTTAGTTGCCGA
Organism: Bacteroidota bacterium; assembly: GCA_040758575.1. Classification (GTDB taxonomy): domain Bacteria; phylum Bacteroidota; class Bacteroidia; order B-17B0; family Aurantibacillaceae; genus BPGX01. Next base: position 66,192 of record JBFLVH010000012.1, read on the forward strand.
TTCTGAAACACTTTCCTATCAAGTTACAACTACTTTTGATACGAGCTGTGCCGCTCCAATACGCACTACTCCGGCAATTGACTATACCGCATGTTGACAGCTGGTGTTCTGTTCTTCCACCCTTTTTAATCATTGACATTGTTGAGTTTCAGTGTCATTTTCTTTAGGCTATCTATTAGTTTTTAATTCTTATGTTTAAAATTTTCCACTTGTTCCATTACTTGGTCGAACACTTCGTCGTTATATTGTGGTGGATAACCATTTTTGACAAGACAGAAGAATATTTTTTGATTCAGATCTGCCCGTACATTGGTATTGTTAAGCCAGTCTGTAAAAGATGATTGCACGTCAATAAGCTCTTTAATTTTCTGAGCCAAGGCTTTACATTTATCGTTTATTATCAGCCCACCTACGTTATTATCCTCACCATACTCAAAGTTGTACTTGTCTCTAAGATGCATAAGAATATCATAGAATGCTTTTTCTTCAAAAGTCAGTCCCAATTTTCTGAAGCTGTCTTTATCTTCCCCCAATTTTGAGAGAATATCTATTGCCTGCTGAGTAGCATTTCTAATAATTGAGTCAACCGCCTCTTGTTGGGCTGCACTGGCTTCTTCTGATGATAAACTTGCTCTTCTGCTATGGTATTCTTCCAAAGTTTTTTTCAGCATCTCTTCATATTTTTCGGCAGCTATTTTATTGGTATCCTTGTATTCTTTGATTGCTTTGCGAAGCATTTTAACCAATACTTCCAATTTGGTGGCAGGTAATTTTATGTTATCTAATTGCTCGATAAACTCCGGACTAAAAATATTTTCTTCTACATCGGTTTGAAGAATACTTACCACTGAATTACACTTCAAGGCTTCTGCAACCATTTTTTCAACTGCACGATTCATGCTTTCTATATCGTGTTTCTCACCGGAAGTCTTTCTGATATAAGAAGCTACCGCCATAAAACATTGCGATAAGGAAAGTTGCTCGTTGGTAAGCACATTTGATGGCTGGCAAATATCATAGGCAGTTTTTAAACGCTTTACGTGAGCCAAAAAGAATGTTTTTGCACTTACGGTTTTTGGCTTTTCTTTTTCATTGCTAAGATTAAGTTGGTTAGTCAATGTAATGATGTAGTCGGCTGCCGCAGACAAACACTCTAATCTTTCTAATGATGTTGCTTTTGGGTCAGTAAACGGAGTAATGTCAAAATCCACAAATATATCTTTGAGTATTTTCAACTCAATAATTAATGCCTCTAATGCTTGTTTTACATCATCTTCGCTTGGTCCAAATTTGTCACCACCAAACTTACGCATTGCCTGCATCATATTTTCCCTGATGCCGATGTAGTCTATAATATATCCGTACTCCTTGCCCTCGTATTTACGGTTAACACGACTAATGGTTTGAATAAGCGTTTGTTTTTGTAGTGGTTTGTCGTTATAGAGATACGTTAAACAAGGTACGTCAAATCCTGTAATCCACATATCCACTACTATAACAATTCGGAAATTTGAATTTTCATTTTTGAATGCATCATCAAGCTTTTTATTCCGGGTTTTATCGCCCAGGTAGTTATGCATATCTTCCGGATCATTCGGGTTACTTGTTGCCACCATAGCTATGAAAGGCATTGGAGTGAGTTCTTTCAATTGTTCCGCAGTAAGTTTACTGTCGTCTGGCGACTTCTTCTCTTCGAACCATTCAGGCTTTTGCTCTTTAAACTTTTGTAGTAACCGGTATGCAATTTTACGCTTGCTACACACAATCATTGCTTTTTGAACTACGTCCGGTTTGTTTTCGCAAGAATTGGTATAGTGCTCAATAATATCCTTGGCAAGGCGTTCTAAACGTTCCTCATCACCAAGAATCACTTCCATTGCACTCATTGCTTTTTTACTTGCCTCCACATCCTCCGCAGTTGCGCCTTCATCAGCACATTGCTTATAATAGGCATCAATCTCTTTTACTTTTTCACTATCAAGCGTAACATTGGCTATGCGGGGAATATATTTTAGTTCTACCGTGATTTCGTCTTCAACCGATTGTTGCATAGTGTATTTATCCACTACCTCACCAAAAACCTGAATGGTTTCATCAATGGGTGTACCTGAAAAACCTACAAATGTGGCATTTGGGAATGCGGTACGCAAATGCTCTGCATAGGGTTTTGTTATGAATGCTCCAATACCTTCAATTTCTATTATTTCGCTTTTTTCGTTTTGGTCGTTTTTATCTTTTATTTTTAATTGCTTATTCAAACGGATTTGCGTTCGATGTGCCTCATCAGAAAAGCAAATGATGTTTTTACGTGTATTGAGTTCGCCAATCTCTTCGCAGAATTTTTGTATGGTACAGATAAAGAAGCCCCCGGATTCCCTTATTGATAATTCTCGTTTAAGTTCCTGCCTGTCCGCAATGATTTTGGCTGCCCCCAACGATAAAAACTCCTCTGAACGCAGGAACAATTTGCCTGCTTGGGTTTGCAGGTCGTCTCTGTCCACAATCATCACTACAGTTGGTGAGCCAAGCTCTCTGCAACGTAAGGATAACTGACGAGCCAAAAACATCATCGTATAGGTTTTGCCGCAACCTGTTGCCCCAAAGTAAGTACCGCCCTTGCGGCTGTTTGCCGCGTGTGCTTTGAGTATGCTTTCTCTAAGCATTCGGGTGGCAAAAAATTGCGGATAGCGACACACAATCTCTTCTTCTTTCTCGTATTTTTTGTCGGGGAAATAAACGTAATCACGAATAATTTCTAAAAAGCGATTGGGTTCGTACACGCCTGCCACGATGGTTTTCACCTGGTCGGCACCAAGTTTGGCCGGCTTGTCTTCGTTGTTTACTTTTTTCCAGGCATAATAGTGATTGTAGGGCGTGTAGGTGGTGCCAAGTTTGGTGTTGTTTACTGTGGCATCGCTGATGCAGGAGAGGGGGCAATATCGCAAAAGATGCGGGATATCTCTTTTGTATCGAATATGTATTTGGTCATAAGCATCGGCAATGGTGGCATTAAAATCGGTTGGGTTTTTAAGTTCAAAAATGCAAAGCGGTATTCCATTGACAAAGAGTAGCACATCGGGTATACGCACATCATCTTTTAGCCCATAACCTACTTCAAATTGATTGACACAGCGATAAATATTGTTTTTATTCTGAGGCTCAAAATCAACAAACTCTATATCGAATATCTTGCCGTCACTGTTACGTGTATAACGAAAACCGTCACGCACCAAATAAAATGTGTTACGAAGGAGTTCAAAATGGGTTTGACCGCTTATGTAACGCAAACGGTTGATAATTTCATCAATATCATTTGGCAGCAATTCGGCATAGCGTTGCTTCAAATATTCGGTTAAATCATTTACCAATAACACTTCCCGATTATTGCGGACTATGTTGCTCCCGTGGGTGTACTCCCAACCTTGCTGCACAAGCAGGTCTATAATGGCTTCTTCATAATCGCTTTCGTAATATTTTCCTTTCATACTTTCAAACCTTTTTTATTTGCCTTAACCCTTTAATGCTCTTTGCACCAGAGCCGGACAAAGCGTTTTCATTAACTCACGTGCCTCAGCAGCTATTTTCTTAGCTACTTCAGCACAGTTGTAAACATCTACAATTGCTTGTTGAATTTCTATTGGAGGCATTGGAATAGAGACTTCACATAATTCAGCGTAAGTAAATGTTTCTCTTGCACTACCCCAAGAATTAAACCTAACATATCTATCAAACTCCTCTCGATTAAAGATTATATAGAGATATTCCGGTAAGAGTATTGATTTGTCAATTACTTCAAAAACATCATAAATAGAGGAGACCAGATAAGTTTCATCTTTGCATAAAGCGATTGCAAACTTTTCGCCCATTCGAGCTGTGTTCACATTGAATGCAAACATTCCATCTTTTACAATTTTGTATTTATCAAGTGGAACATCATCCATATTTGCTTTTGTGTCAATGAATTTCTTTTGTATACTCACTCCTCTAACATCTTCTAGAGCAAAATTCCCTTTATAATTTTGCTCATTAAATTCCCTTATATACCCGCCAAGTTTCACTTCCGGATACTTCTTTTTGCAATCGACAATATAAGCCTGGCAAGCTTCGGTGAGTGGCTTTGTTAAAGCTTCGTTTTGCTCTGCCAATGCTTTTAGGCCGTTGTAAACATCTACTAACTTTTGTTGGGTATCAATATCGGGGAGGGGGATTTGAGTATCACATAAAACACTCCAATCAAATGTTTCTCTTGCACTGCCCCAAGAATTAAACCTAACATATCTATCAAACTCCTCTCGATTAAAGATTATATAGAGATATTCCGGTAAAAGTATTGATTTGTCAATTACTTCAAAAACGTTATAAATAGATGAGACCAAATAAGTTTCATCTTTGCATAAAGCGATTGCAAACTTTTCGCCCATTCGAGCTGTGTTCACATTGAATGCAAACATTCCATCTTTTACAATTTTGTATTTATCAAGTGGAACATCATCCATATTTGCTTTCGTATCTATAAACTTTTTTTCAATGCTTATTCCTCTAACATCATTAAGCGTATATTTTCCATCAATATTTCTTTCATCGCAAAGCTCAATGTAATCGCCAAGTCTCACAAGGTTACCTATTTTTTTATTCACACTCATACCCCAGTTGTTTTAAGGCGTTGCGCAATTTTTCGTCATTTTTTTGCTGGCGTTTCAAGAGTTCAGAAACAGTTTTAGCTGTTTCGGTCAGTACCTTATGATAATCAATAGTAGTATCACGGTCAACAAACTCAATGTATCGGCTGGGTACAAGCGAGAAGTTATTTTTTTCTATCTCTGCAAAACCAACCGAACGATATAGCTCGGGTTCGGCATAGTTTGAACCATCGGTTCCTTCGCTTTGCCACTTAAAGTATATGTCGGCTGCACGCTTTATTTGGTCGGCTTTCAGTTCCACTTTCTTTTTTTGTTCACCCTTTACCGGATTTTCTGTCCACTGGCGTAAATCCATAAAGAGGATTTCTTTTTCACGGTTACGCAGTTTGCGGCCGTGCCACATTCCTCCTTTTTTGTTTTCGTTTAATATCCACAGAGTAACAGAAATATCGGTAGTATAGAACAACTCACGTGGCAAAACCACAATGGCTTCTATTTTGTCATTCTCGATTAATTTTTTGCGAATATCCAAGGCATCATCATCGTCCAATGCGCCGTTGGCAAGCAGGAATCCTGCCACACCTTTTCCGGGTTTCAACTTTGATAGAATATGCAATATCCACGCATAGTTGGCATTGCCCTCAGGTGGTATTGAGTAATCGGCCCAGCGGCTGTCTTTGCTCAACGAGATATCGTACCATTTCTTCAAATTAAAAGGTGGATTAGCCATTATGTAATCAAAGGTCAACCCTTTATGCAGGTCGTTTGTAAAGGTATCGGCATTCTTTTCGCCCAAATGGTGTGAGATGCCACGCATAGCAAGGTTCATTTTGGCAAGGCGGTAGGTGGCAGGGTCTCTTTCCTGTCCGTACACATTTACCATTTTTATATCGCCTTGTTTGGCTTGAACAAACTTGGCACACTGAATAAACATACCACCCGAACCACAACAAGGGTCATACAGCGTACCATCAAAAGGTTCAACAAAAGCGGCTATCAGTTCCACAATATCGTGAGGTGTATAGAATTCACCCTCTTCCTTGGTTGCATTAATGGCAAACGACTTGAGGAAATACTCATACACACGACCAATTAAATCCTTCTCCTCGCCAAAATTTTTGTGTGAAATTTTATTTACTTCATCAACAACTTTCTTAATAACATTAGCCTCGAGGTTAATGGAGGTAAACAGTCCTAATCGCGTACATCCTTTAAATGCATCACCACTATCTTCAAGAGCTTGTATTGCATCATCGAGTGTGGCATTTAATTTAGACGCAGGCACGTCAATAATCATCGACCAGCGTGATTTTTCCGGCACAAAAGCTATCCCTTTGTAACGACTTGGACTATTGAGAAACGAATTTATTACAGCCTCATCTGTAATTCCATTGTTGATACATTCTTGCCTCATTTCATTCTGCGTGTCCTCAAACTTCTCGCCTATAAATCGCAAGAACACTAATGTTAGAAGCAAGTCCCTTTTATCGTTCAGTGATGCATTACTTCGCAAATATTCCCTGCAATTAAACAGGATAGATTCGAGGTTAAGTGTGTCTGTCGTCTTTTGTTTTTTAGCCATTCTTAATTTAATTTTTCGTTTTTGTTTTTAGTCGTCTTTTGTTGCTGTCGTATCGTCCTTTACACTTACTGCCAACGTTTTGCAGCTACAAGAAGTTGGCGTTTACGAAGCACAAAGCTTCAATTAACCACTGAACCGCCAATTTCTTGTAGCTGCTGTTAGGCAACGTTAATATTTAATTATTTTTTCCGTCCTGCTATCAACACGCATTAAATATATCCCACTTGGAAAATTTGATAAGTCAAAGGTTGTGCTAGAATTAATAATTTTACTGTATAATATAATACCTAGATTGTTAACCACCTCAATCTTGTGTTCTTGATTGTCAGGGAAATCGATAGATACCAAGTTACTAAATGGATTCGGGTGAATTATGAATTTATTATATGTTTCAAAATTTTCAACTCCCGCTGTTGTTTGTCCACACAACCATTGACTGTGGTCAAGTCCGCTATTTGTTTGCCAAGTTTGAAAAGCTGTAAACGTTTCGCCAATTGTTGCCCATTGTAATTTGGTAGAAGGTATTAAGTTTAAAGAGTCTATGACTTTAGAAATTTTCTGAAAAAATAATGGACCATATTCTCGTTGATTAGTCATAATTCTGGTTACATAAAATTTATTTTGTGGCCATAATCCATTTTGTATACTATCAACTTGTCCTTGAATTAAATCAATAATAGCCTGCTCGTCATCTAAAGAATCTAGCTTGGGTGCGCATCCCGTCCCTATACACCAGATTTTTCTATTCGGATTATGTTGATAAAAATTGGTAATAGTATCAGGTTTAAAAATACCAAAGTCGTTTAAATCGTTACAATGATTTAGACTGCCTGCTCCAGATAATATATCAAATTTTACTTTATTATTGTATATATTTCCTATAATTGTGTCTTGATATTGCCACCAATCCGGTTGAAATGAAGAGTTTGGACATTGATACCACAAAAATCCACCGACAATTTTAGTTGGATTAGCACCAATTGAGTCCAATAGATAAAATTGGTCTGCAATATTTCTACCATCTTTATTCTTCGGTCTAGGGTCAATTTCAATATTATCATTGTATGGAGGATTTGATAAAGTCTCAAAAATATCTGTTGAAGATGTTCCTGCCGATTGATATTGTAATGCACCTAGAATAAAACCATCTGATGTTTGTAAATTCCATTTAGCGTTTTTAGAGTTAATTATATTAGCCATTTGCATGGCATTATTCTTAAATTTATTAAAAATTAAGGCAGATGACTCTATATTGTCAGTTGGTTCATTATGAGATACAATATGAATGTAAAGTATAGGTGCTTGTGCTAATATGCTTCCTGCAGAAAGCAATAGTCCAATAATTAGTTTTGTTGTTTTCATTTTCAATTGTTATTTGTCTGTTATTAATGTTGCCTAACGCCCAAATATACGCAATTTATCATTAACCGGTTCAAAAACTGCGTCAATATTCTTAATTATACGCAATATCTAAATTAACTATTAAAAAAATTTAGGGACTATCTAAATCTACATAGAAACATGTATTTTTGTATCAAACCAAGAGCATCACACTACAATTTATACAATTTATCTAACTAATACAAATTTTCTTTAAAACAAAAAAAATCCCTCCATTTTCAGGAGGGATTTTTCTTAAAGTTGGTGCTGACCTACTCTTGCAGGATTTAGTCCTACTACCATCAGCGCTGGCGGGCTTAAGGACTCTGTTCGGGATG
>JBFLVH010000013.1:0-63891 GCA_040758575.1 Bacteroidota bacterium
GAATACGGTGAAGCATCTAAATCACTTTGCGTTCTTTGCGACTTTGTGTGAGCATAAATATTCGAAAATCATTCGTGCAACTTGTCCGCCTTTGGCGGATTTGTGGCTTATGGTTAAAAAATTAAAATTTAAAAAATCATTTATGTAACTTGTCCGCCATTGGCGGATTTTTGACAAGAGATATTAAAGATAAAGACAAACATCCTAATTTCTAAAAAATAAATGACCAACAAAACATTAAACATTATTGGTGTAATGTCTGGCTCATCAATGGACGGGCTGGATGTAGCATTGTGTACATTCTCTTATTACAAAAAACAAATACATTATAACATTCTTAAATCTGAAACTTTTTCTTATCCAAAAAATATAACTCAATTATTACATAACATTAGAAATACATCTTCAGAAGATTTTTTTGAAAAAGATGTTATTTACGGAAAATGGATTGGAAAAAAAATTGACACATGGATACAAAAACATCATTTGAATGTAGATGCTATTTCTATTCACGGTCACACAGTTTTTCATTATCCTGAAAAAGGTTATTCTGTACAATTAGGCAATGCTGCTCAAATTGCTGCTATTTGTCAAAAGCCCGTTGTACATAATTTTCGTAATCTGGATATTGCATTTAGTGGGCAGGGAGCACCGTTGGTTCCAATAGGAGACAAATTACTTTTTCATCAATACGATGCTTGTATCAATATAGGCGGCATTGCTAATGTATTCATTCAAAAAACCAACACTGCATTTGATATTTGTATTGCTAATTTAGCACTCAATCATTTTGCAGAAAAATTAAATTACAAATATGATAAAAATGGTCATCTGGCAAGGCAGGGCAGAGTCCATCAACCTCTTTTGAAACAACTTAATGAACTAAAATATCTGAAAATAAAGCCCCCAAAGTCCTTAAATAGGGAATATTTTGAAATGGATTATTTGAATGTGATAAATAAATTTAAGCAATTAAACTTTAATGATATATTATCAATATTAACTGAACACATTGCTTTTCAAATTGCACAATCTATTTCAAAACCTAATATCAAGAATGTTATAATAACAGGTGGCGGAGCATTAAATAATTATTTAATAGAAAGAATAATGTACTACGCACCAGATAAGAACATTGTCATACCTGACACAACACTTGTAAAATTTAAAGAGGCACTGATATTTGCATTGTTGGGATATTTAAGAATTCTTCAAATACCTAATAATGTGCCATTAGCAACAGGTGCCAAACAAAATATTTGTGCTGGAGAAATTGTATATATTTGAAATAATAATATACTATATTTGCCAACAAAAATTTACTATGTATAAAAATTACTTTACACTTTTGATAATAATTTTAATTTATTCCTGTTCATCGGTTAATAAGCACATTAAAAGAGCAGAGAGATATACGAATAATCTCAAAATTGATAAAGCTATAGCTGAATATAAAAAAGCACTGGAAATTGATAAAGACAATTACAAAGCCAATGCTGCATTAGGCGTAATGCTTTGCAATTATATGAACTTGTATGAAGAAGCATTACCTTATTTAGAAAATGCCTATAGCCACAGCTCAAAAGATACTTCTGCTGATGTTAATTATGCCCTTGCTAAATCATATCAATTTTATGGACAATTTGAAAAAGCATTACAAATGTTGAACAAGTTAGATGATGCAGTGGCTTTAGAAGATGATGATAAAGAATTTCAATTAGATGTAAAGAAAAGAAAAGCCGATTGTGAATATGCACTAAAACATCAAAACGAAATCAATAGTAATATAAAAATTGTCAATCTTGGAAGCAAAGTCAATACCTTTGCTCCTGAATATGTGCCTACTTATATCAATGATGAACTATACTTTACTTCTAAAAGAAAAGATTCCGAAAAAGAAAAATTCAATGAATGGGATGGCAAATATTTTGAAGCGATGTATAGTGCTAAAATAAACAATGGAAGCCCTGATAAAACGGACTTCTTATATATTCCTGCTTCTGATAAAAAAATTAAACCCAATACTAACCGCTCTATTATTTCTGTATCTGGTAATCAAAAATATCTTTTTATCTTTGAAGATGGAAAAATTACACAAGTGCATTTGGATTCTATTAGTAATAAGAAAAATAAATCTTTATCTAAAACTATCAATATGAGTTATTATCAAAATCACGCTTATCTTACTAAAGATGGAAAAAAATTATTCTTTACAAGTGAAAGTGAAAATGGAATTGGAGGATTAGATATTTATATGTCTAATAAAAATCCTGATGGAACCTGGTCTTCTCCTGAAAACCTTGGAGCACCCATCAATACCGAATATGATGAAGATGCTCCTTTCCTTTCTGATGATGAAAAAACATTATACTTTGCTTCAAAAGGTCATCAGGGATTTGGTAATTATGATATTTACAAATCCGAATGGACAGGCACTCGTTGGTCAGAACCTATCAATTTAGGGCAGCCCATCAATTCTCCTGGTCACGATATTTATTATACAGAAGATGCTTCTCAAACAATAGTGTATTTTTCTTCATATAGAAAAAGTGGCTATGGCGATATGGATATTTACAAAATACTTTATCTTGATAAATTCAGAAATATTACTCCTGCTTCTCAAAATATTTTCTCTATTCAATCTAAAAAAATCAATGATAGTACTTTTCATCTCACCATTACAGATTATCCATCTTATAGCATTTACTATCCTGAATGGCAATATGCTTCTCAAAAACAAAATAGCAAGGATATTCAACTAATTGTGCCTGTCAATCAAAGCATCACAGTTACTTACACCGCATTAGCAGTTTGCGATTCCTGTCTTATTCCACAAAAAATTTATTTGCAAAAGAATATCTCTAATATCAGCGATGTATTGGCAAGCAATACTACTACCAGCACAGAAACATTTGACATCAACAAAATACCCGTAGGATTGGTATCTTATGATGTATTAATGAAATTAGGATACGACACTACTTCAATTTATTTTGATTTTTATAGCCATGAAATTAAAAATGAATATTTATCTACTCTTCAAAAAAATGTTGATATTTTGAAAAAATATAATTTAGCAGTAAAAATTTATGGATATGCAGATATGTATGGTACAGATGCTTTGAATAAAACTTTATCACTAATCCGTGCCAAAAAAGTGGCTGATTTTTATGGTAAAAATAAAATTAAAGTGTTGGATGTAATTGCCAAAGGCGAAGTAAAATACTGCTTTGAAAAAGATTTAGAAAAATGTCCTGATGGTATTCACGCCCGTCATAGAAAAGCCCGAGTAGAAGTGTATAAACTCAAGTAAAATTGAATGGATTTTAAGAATAAAAAGGATTTAGTTTTTTTAGTATTAGCAGGATTTTTTATTACTAACGCTGTAACTGCCGAATTAATTGGTGGTAAGTTGGTTAGTTTCTTTGGAATTTTCACTCAAAGCATTGGTATTATTTTATGGCCTGTTGTCTTCTTACTAACTGATTTAATTAACGAACACTTTGGAAAAGATGGTGTAAGAAAACTTACATTTATCACAGTAGGATTGATTGTTTATGTTTATGTACTTTTGAGTATCGCTATCCAAATTCCCGCTGTACCATTTTCACCAGTAAATGATTCTAATTTTCAAACAGTATTTGGGCAATCTCAATGGATTATTATTGGAAGCATTACAGCATTTGTTTTATCTCAATTAGTAGATGTTTATACTTTTTGGATGATTAGAAAAGCGACTGGAAAATATATGATATGGCTGCGAGCAACGGGCAGCACTATTATTAGTCAATTAATTGATACCTTTGTAGTTCAATTTATTGCCTTCGTAATTCCTGGTTATTGGACATTATCAGATTTTATGGTCAATGCAATGTATGGTTATGCTTTCAAACTCATTGTAGCAGTGGCACTCATTCCTTTAATTTATCTTGGACACACTTTGATTGAAAAAATAATTCCTTCCAATGAATGAATTTTACTTAAAAGTATATGACATTGTGAGAAAAATACCTTACGGAAGAGTTACATCTTATGGCGCTATTGCGAAATGTTTAGGCGCTGCAAAATCCTCACGATTGGTTGGATATGCAATGAACTTATCTCATCAATTTGACCCCTCTTTGCCAGCACACCGAGTAGTAAATAGAAATGGTGTTCTAACGGGAAAACATCATTTCAAAACACCAACACTAATGCAGGAATTATTAGAGTCGGAAGGAATAATTGTCAAAAACAATCAAATACAAAACTTCAAAGAAGTATTCTGGAATCCTTGTGAAGATTGATTAAATCCCTGCTGCACCTGATAAAACAGAACTTGGATCTACCCCCAGATGCTCTGGATATATTGATAACACTGGCACAGGCGAATGATGGATAATTTGTTGAGACATAATACTAAAAAATATTCCTGTTTCCTGTGCATCTCCTTCATCCATTAGAACAATTAAATCATTGTTATTTTCTTTAGCAAAATCAATAATGGTTCTTACGCCATTTTGCACATGGTCTTTAATAAAACTTTCCATATTCACATTATATCTTTCTGCTTCTTTTTCTATTTGTTTTAATACCACTTTCATAGCCCCCACTTCATCTTGTTCATTTTCACCTATAACAATGAGTGTTGTAACATCTGATCCAAAGTGCTGTGCAAGAGATAATGTATAATCAACTTTATATCGGCTTACAACATTCGTGCTGATGGGCATTAATATTTTTTTGAAATTAGATTTTTCAGATTCTTCGCTTAATACTAATACAGGTGTTTTTGATTTAGACAACACACGATAAGCATTACTTCCTATAATTAAACTCTCTAATGGCTTATAACCATGTGTAGCCATTACAATTAAATCAGCATGTAAGGATTTTGCATTGGCTAAAATTTCTTCTGATATAGAACCTACTACAACATGTGTATAAACTTTAATGTTATATTCTTTTTGAAATTCTTCTGCAATTTCCTGAATTTTAGTTGTTGCTTTATCAACAAATGAATCATAAAAACTTTTATTAAACAATAATGGATCAATAATACTGAACGATTCGTAATGCTTATCTACCACATGCAATAAATGTAAAATAGAATGATTTTTTTGTGCAATATATGCTGCCTGACGGGCTGCTTTCAAAGATGGATTTGAAAAATCAATGGCAGCCAAAACTCTTTTACATTCAAATTTTTTCATAACTCAAATTTGGGCAATAATACAAAAATAATTACTAAATATTTTGATTTTTTTACTTTTGTCAATCTCAATTCGGATAATCTTTTCATTATCTTTAACCGCTAATTGCCTTGAATATTACTTTCACCAATATGAGTAAAATTATTCCCATTTTACTTTTTCTCACCTTCTTTCTTTTCGCCTGTAATGAAAATATCAATCATACAGCAGTTTCTCCTTATCCTTCAAATGTATATCTAAATCACTTTGACTCTGCTTACTATGTGGGCAAACAAACCTGCATGCTTTGTCATCAAAATATCTACAATACTTTTATGCATACAGGAATGGCCAAGTCGTTAAGAAACGCTGTGCTTTCTAACTCATCTGCAACATTTCACTCTGCACGTATTTATGATAAATTCAGCGATTTCCACTACACAGCATTTCTAAAAAATGATTCTATTTATTTCAAAGAATATCGTTTGAATAAAACAGATACTATTTTTTTAATGCTCAAAAAAATAGATTATATCATCGGTTCAGGGCATCATACTAATTCGCATTTATACAGCATCAATGGTTATCTCTATCAAGCACCTATGACCTTTTACACACAAAAGAAAATTTGGGATTTGCCACCAGGTTTTGAAAATGGACATAATACTCGCTTTTTCAGAAAAATTGGTTTAGAATGTATCACCTGCCACAACGCTTACCCAGAATATGTTTTAGGTTCGGAAAATAAATACACCAAAATTCCTACAGGTATAGATTGCGAAAGATGTCATGGACCAGGCAGTATTCATGTGAATAAAATTCGCAAAGGGGATATTACCGATACTTCTAAACACATTGATTACTCTATCGTAAATCCTGCTAAATTACCAATAGAGCGACAATTTGATATTTGTATGCGTTGTCATTTGCAAGGCAATGCTGTGCTTGTAAATAACGCTTCTTTCTTTGATTTCAAACCAGGTATGCCTCTCAATCAATTTATTCAAGTGTTCTTACCAAGATATACTGATTCAAAAGATAATTTCATTATGGCTTCTCATGCCGATAGATTAAAGCAAAGCCAGTGTTATATTCAATCATTGAAAAAAAGAAAAATTACCAATCAATTAAAACCCTATCAAAATGCTCTCACCTGTGTAACCTGCCACAATCCACATATTTCAGTTAGAGAAACACAAACCGAAAAATTCAATCAAACCTGTAAATCCTGCCATCAACAAGGTGGAATGAGCGAAAAGATTTGCACATCTAAAGTTTATCTTTCAGCAGTATCCAAACAAGATAAGCAAAATTCCAGTTGTGTATCCTGTCATATGCCTGTATCGGGCTCAAAAGATATTCCACATGTAACCATACACGACCATTTTATTCGTATTCCAAATAAAAAAGAAAATACTTCAAAATTATCCCATCAATTTTTAGGATTAGTGTGTATCAATGATTCTCATCCATCGCCCGAAACCCGAGCAAAAGCATATTTATATCAATACGAAAAGTTTGACCCCTTTCCATATTATTTAGATAGTGCAGAAAAAATTCTCAATATTCAACATCAAAAAGATATTGAAAAATATTTTCATACCTACATACACTTGTTATATTTAAGACAGGAAATGTCTAAAATAGACCAGATTATACAGATGTCAGGCATTCAAAAAATTTTATCCCGATTAACTCATCAGGAAAGCAATAACACAGATGCCTGGACATCTTATAGATTAGGCGAAGCAGAATATACACTTGGAAAAATTAAAGAAGCAGAAATGTTGTATTCAAATGCTGTAAAATTAGCCCCGTATATATTAGAGTTCAGAAACAAATTAGCCGTTACGCAAATGCAAAATGGTAAAGTAAAAGATGCTTATCAAAATTGGTTATGGTTAATTAAAGAAAATCCTATGTTTGTGCAAGCATATTCTAATTTAGGATTTTTGAAATTACAACAACATCAATTAGATAGTGCGTATTATTATTTTCAAAAAGGTAAAAATATTGACCCCGATAATGAAATGCTTTTGCTAAACTTAACTGCTTATTACTTGCAAATCAATGATAAAAATAGTGCACAAAAAACACTTCAACATCTTATCAAAAAACATCCCGAAAATACAAAAGCCCAACAAATTATTCAATACCTCAAATAATGGCAAAAAAAACTTCATTACTTAAATGGTTCTTTCTGATTATTCTACTCATTTTAAGTATTATTTCCTTATACATTTACAAAATATGGACAACCAAACCTAATATTCAAAAATATGTTTTTGTTTATGTTTATCCTGAAATGAATGTTTCTCAATTAGCAGATACTTTGGTGTCCAAAAAAATTATTTCTAATAAATTGATATTTACATTACTTGCAAAAGAATTAAAATTACAACAATTAAAAGCAGGTAAATACAGAATCACTTCAAAAATGACTTTGCCTTCTATTATTCGTATGTTTAAGAAAGGTTTAGATGAAAAAGTAACCATTAATATACATAGCCAGATTTATTATCGTGATGACCTAATAAATGCCATTGATAATAAATTAATGTTTTCAAAATCAGATTTAGAAAAAGCACTGCATCAACATCCTGAAATTAAAGGTAAAGAATGGATGAATGTATTATTTATCAAGTCCTACAAAGTGAGTTGGGCTATTCATCCTGAAAATATTTTAGATAGTATTTTGAATTACTACAATAAAGTTTGGAATAATCAAAGAAGGCAATTATTACAAAGAACTCAATTAAATCAAAAAGAAGCAATGATATTAGCGTCAATTGTTCAAAATGAAAGTTATATTTATTCAGAACAAAGAAAAATTGCAGGCGTGTATTTGAATCGCTTGAAAAAACAAATGCCATTGCAGGCAGACCCTACCTTGAAATACATTCATCATAAAATGGATGCCCAAAGAGTGTATAATTCTGATAAAGAGAACAACTCGCCTTATAATACCTATAAATTCAAAGGTTTGCCGCTTACTACCATTGGGGCTGTGAGTATTCAGGCATTGGATGCTGTTTTAAATTTTGAGTCACATAATTATCTTTACTTTTGTGCAAAACCAGAACTCAATGGTTATTCTAATTATTCTGAAACATTTCAACAACACTTAAAATTTGCACGAGCATATCAACAAAAAATCAATCAATTGAATATTAAGTAATGCAACACTACGCTCAAAAACAAACTTTCAAGTGGATATTGGCTGTTGTAGCAGTAATCATAATGATTGTGTCTTTATATTTTACTAATCAATTAGTCAAAAACATTTCCATTGATGAAAGAAAGAAAATTCAACTATGGGCAAATGCCGTGCAAAAAAGAGCAGGACTTGTAAAAATCACATCAGAATTATTTGAAGCACTCAAACAAGAAGAAAGAAAAAAAGCAGAACTCTATGCACAAGCCACTCAACATCTCATCAAAGCCGCTCCCGAAGACATTCCTTTTATTTTAGATGTATTAAAAAACAATACCACCGTGCCTGTTATTCTCACCGATGAAAAAGGCAATATCACTGCATATAGAAATATTGACTCTTCTTTAATGAACAATGCTCACTCTGCTGATAGTATTTTAAATTTAATGAAAAAAAATTCAGAGCCATTAGTTATCAAAGTATTTGGCAACAAAAAAAATTTTCTATATTACAAAGATAGCAAATTACTTGAAAACATTCATCTTGTATTTGATAGTATCATACATTCATTTATTAATGATGTGGTTACAAATTCTTTGAATGTGCCTGTGCTATATGTAGATGCTTCAAAAGAAAAAATCATTGCAGCAGGAAATATAGATACCAATCAAATTAACACTGCACAAAAACTCAAAAGACAAATTAAAATTTTAGAATCGCAAAATCCACCAGTTGAAATTGATTTAGGGAACAATCAAAAGGGTTATATCTATTATGCTGAATCGCCCGTTATCACTAAATTACGCTATTATCCATATATTCAATGGATTATTATTTCAGCATTTGTTTTATTTTCATACATACTTTTCAGTTGGGCAAGGAAAACCGAACAGGATTTAATATGGGTAGGGTTAAGTAAAGAAACTGCACATCAATTAGGCACGCCCATTTCTGCTTTATCTGCGTGGTTAGATGTATTGAAATCTGAAATACCTGATAATGCTGTATTACCCGAAATTGAAAAGGACATTCAAAGATTAAATATTATTTCTGAAAGATTTTCAAAAATTGGCTCTACACCTGAATTATCAAAGCAAAATTTACATCATATCATTGATGGTATTATTGATTACTTACAAAACAGATTATCCAAAAATATTCAAATACAATTTATTCCTTACAAAGAAGATGTGTATGCATTGGTATCAAAAACACTGATAGAATGGGTGCTTGAAAACTTAATTAAAAATGCCGTAGATGCAATGAATGGAAAAGGATTGATAGTAATTAAAACAGGGGTTTTGAATAATCATAACATTTATATTGATGTAATTGATGAAGGCAAGGGCATACCTAAACAATTATTTAAAACCATTTTCAAACCCGGATACACAACCAAAAAAAGAGGATGGGGTTTAGGATTATCTTTAAGTAAAAGAATCATTGAAGAATATCACAAAGGAAAAATTTTTGTTCATTATAGTGAAATAGACAAAGGCACTTGTATTAGAATATTATTGAGAAGTAAAGTTTGAAGGGAAGGGGGGATGTGCAATATTGATTTTTAATGCTGTTTAAAGATTTTTTCAATCCAATAAGAAATTTTGATGTATATTTGTAGTATTAACCAATAAAAATTACCACTATGGGATGCATTACAAGCATTGCTATTGCCTTATGGCTAATAGCACTCGCAGCAGGTGTACAACTGCTGTACAAGGTACAAAAAGAAAACCTCCAATGGCCATTTAAAGTAGCAGGATGGCTTATCACTATTGTAGCATTAGGAGGGATGTTATGTTGCTCTTTAAGATGCATAGTGAACTCTTGCCACGGGGGCAACTGCGGCAGACCACCTATGATGATGTATCATCATGGCATGATGTGGCAAGGACCTTGTGATGGCGAAAGAGAACACTGCAGAGGTGGAAAGTGCGAGAGAAAAGAAGCTTGTTGTGATGACGAAGACGAATGCGAAGAAGAAGATGAACACGAGGAAAATGTAAAAATAATTATCAACAAAGACAGCGTGATTCATCAAAAGAAGTAAATAGAAATTACTAAATTACTAATAGGAAGAAAAAAAAAGTCCCGATAATTATATCGGGACTTTTTATTGTATGATTTGAAGATGCTTAATTCTTAATCACCTTCCTTGCTATTTTTTGTCCGTTGAGTTCAAATTGCAGGAAGTATACACCTTCGGGTAAATCGCTGATATTTACTTCAATGCTATGTTCTCCAACATTGTATTTCATTTTATTAGATTTCAGAATGGTTTTACCTAATAAATCATTGATTTGATAATCAATTTCGGCAGGGTCGCTTAAAATAAATTGTAATTTAAAAATGCCATTTGTGGGATTGGGTAATACATTAAATTGTATACTTTGGCTCAACTCGTTTATACCTGATACTGTTGAAAAATTAATATCATCTAAGAAAAAGTTATTTCCAAAGCCATTCGTAGCATCTTCCTGAAATACAAATCTGATTTTTACATTGGGCTTGGTTTTAAATTGAGTAAATGCAGGATTGGAAGTAAGTGTATATAATTTGAACTGCGAAGGGGTTGGATAAAATGCAGTAGAAGTAACTCCACCAGAACCACTTGCCATTGTGGTGGCTGATGGTTGATATACATTTGTCCAGGTACCACCACAATCTGCACTTGCCTGCACGATTAATTTATCCTGATAAGAAGAAGTTTTTTGAGCGTAAGCGTATTTAAAGGTAAAGGTTGCGCCAGAATTATTCAAAAAGTCATAGGAAGGCGTTTCTAATATTTCTTGAACACCTGCGGGTTCTAATGAACCATTAATATACATAGCATTAGTTCCAGTAGCACCACCGCCTGTATACACCTGATAAGTAGTGCCTCCACTTCCGTTGATAACATTCCAATTAGTTGGTAATGATGTACCGCCTTCAAAACTTTCAAAGTAACTACCTGTTACATTCGGCGTTCCATCTAATACGTTTACTGAGAAAGTATAAGTCGTACAACCAGCAAAATTACAAGTTGTAAGCGAAACTGTTTGTAAGCCAATAGAAGAAAATGTAATGTTAGTAACAGAGGCAGAAGGATTAGCAATAGTGGCTCCTCCTGTGGCAGCCCAGGTACGGCTGGCTACAGGTCCATTGTATGATTTATCTGTTACATTAACAGGAGTTCCGCTGCACACTGTAAAACTTGCAGGATATCCATAAGCAATTGGATAACAAGTAGAAGTATCATTAACGCCTGTTGCAGTTAAATTAGCAGAAGTGGATAAATTATTTCTGCCCGAAGTAGATGAGGCAAGTGCTGAACGCATAGCATTGGTTTGTCCGATTGTAAACATCTTTGGGCAAGATGAGTAATCCATAATATTTTCCACATTTTCAGGAGTAGAACAACCAGAGCCAGTAGCACTACTAGGACAGGTGCTGAAAAACCCCTTTGTAACGGGAGTGTCAGTAATACCATCATCCCCACAACTTACACCGGGATTATTTGTATTTCCCCATGTATGGCTTAAATTTAACCAGTGTCCAATTTCATGAGACAAAGACCTGGCTTGAGTGCCGGTTAGAAATTGATAATTGTACACAATTGCATCTCGAGATGAGCCAGAAGTCCATGTGCCTGGCTTGTAGGTATATCCAACAATAATGCCACCACTTGTACTACAGTTGGGTGCAGTTTGACAAATTTCTTTTACAATGTAAATATTTAAGTATTTAGTTGGATTCCAAGTGTATGGATAGGGGAATGCAGATTGCACCCAATTAGTATTTGTATTATAGTGATGCACAATACCATTAGTACAATTACCTGACGGATCTTTGTGTGCCAGCATAAAAACAATATCACTATTAATGTATAATGATTTAAAAGCAGAATAAATAGTACCAGTATCAGAACCTTGACGAGCAAAGTCCTTATTTACCTGAGCTAATGCATTAATCAAGGTGGCATCAGATATGTTTTCAGGTCCATTTACATGTAGTACGTGAAAAACAACGGGCACGGTATATTGAAATGCCGCTGTTTTACCTTCGTGTAATTTTAATGAAGCTTCGTAATTTTTATATGCTTCTTCCAACTCTTTTTGTGCGGCCTCATATCTTGCTTTTGCTGCGGGGTCAGCTTTGAAAGCCATTTCCATTGCCTCATAAGTAGCACAGGGAATAATTTGTTGATTTTCCTGTGCAAAAGAGAATTGTACAAATACTGTGCTTGCCAATAAAATACCTATTTTTTTCATATAAAATATATTTTTGGGATCACAAAGTTAGGGAAATTTTTTTAGATAATGAATAAAACTCTAAATATTATTATATTATCGGTAAAATAATTATGTGAGTGGTTTTTGATATAGATATAATTTATTGTTAAAAAAATGTTACCTTTTGTAAAATTGTTGATTTTTTGAAATTAAATTTTTTATATTTGCACCCTCAAATTAAAAAAATACATTATGAAAAAAATTCTACTCATCGTAAGCATTGCATCTGCCAATGTCTTTATGGCACAAACAACTTCATTTACACTTACTTACAATTTCGCACAAGTAAGTAGCACTACAACTCCTTGTACAGGAACAATTGACCCAACTACACCACCTACTGCGACAGGATTAACCAGTGGGTCTTTTATAGCAGTAGGCACTAACTCCTGCCCTTCAACATCAGGATATTTTAGTTTTGGAGGATGGGGTACTGGTGCAACTAATGGCAATGATACTGCATTTACAGGAACTCCTGATATGAACAAGTATTATGACATCACCATTACTCCGCAAACTAATTATGAGTTATCTTTTGACTCTATTACTTTTAAGGCATTAAGGTCTGGAACAGGTCCTCGCTTTTGGGCAGTGCGTCATAGTGTAAGTAACTATACTGCTAACATTACTGCTGTAAGCACCAATTCTAACATTAGTGTAGTGAATACAGGTACTAATACAAATGCTTTCTTTTGGACTACGGATACTTATACCACTACTACTATTCAATCAGGGTTTAAGGTATATCCAGCATTGACACAAATTACAGCACCTGTTAGTTTCAGATGGTTTGCCTGGAATGCTGAGTCCACTGCGGGCACATTCAGAATTGATGATGTAAATATTTATGGATCTGCTACAATGGCTACAGGAATTACAAAAATTTCTCACAACTTAAATGCTCATTTTATTTTATCTCCCAACCCCGCTACAAGTAATATTGTTCAGTTAATTCCTCAAAATATTAAAGAAATAAATTTTGTTGAAATAATAGATGCTCTTGGCAACACTATCTATAAAAACAATAAAGTAGATGTAAGTGGCAAAATAGAACTGAATTTAGATAACATTCCATCGGGCGTTTATTTTGTTAGAATTGGTTCAGCCAAAAATTTCTATTTAGAAAAGTTAGTGATAAATAAATAATAATGATTTTGTGATATTTTAATAAAAGGTCTTTTGCCATTGGCAAAAGACCTTTTTATTTTTGTGCCCCATGATAAAGAAAATCTATCTTGTTGCATCTATACTGGCTCTTGCCATTTTGGCTTTAATGAGTATTCAGGTTTATTCAATCTATGAAGATTATTTGATAAAACAAGAAAAATTTTCTCATCAGGTTCAGCTGGCTTTGAACAATGTGTTGAAAAAATCTAATCATTTTATTTTAGGAAATTTAGTAGTTAAAAAAATAAATTACAGGTCGCAGGGGGTTACTATTCAAAGCAAAGACCAGAACAATCAGGAAGATTTTAGAATCCGATTATTTGAAGAATTAAGCACTGATTCTAATGGTTATATTTCTTCTAAATATATTCATAAAGAAATTCCTTTTGATTCTTTTCATATTAAAAAATCATTATTTAAATCGCAATTACCTGTCAGTTTAAATTCTACCATAACTCCTCAAAAAAAACAGGAAATTAAAAGCATTAAACCAGAAATGATGAAAAACAATAATGAAAGTATCAGTGATATTTTTGATGAATCCATTAGTATTAATGTATATAATAATTTTTCTCCAAAAATTGATACATTTAAATTAGATTCCATATTAAAAACAGAGTTGCGAAATAGTGGCATTAAAGCCAAGTACTGTTTTGATTTAAAAACGACTCTGCCATATATGAATCTGAATAAGCAAAATATATATGATAATTCAATGATTACTAATGAAACAGGCGATCACACTGAATATAGTATCAATCTTTTTCCATCTAATATCTTTGTTTCACCCACTTATTTGAACTTGAAATTTCCACATCAAAAAAAATACATCATTCGTGAAATGCTTACTTTGTTAGTTCTATCTGCCATCATCACATTCATATTAGTGGCTTCATACCTCTATTTTTTATCTACTATTTTTCAACAAAAAAAATTATCTGATATAAAAAATGATTTTGTAAATAATATGACACACGAACTTAAAACACCTATTGCAACACTGAATTTGGGAATTCAATTTTTTAGTGATAAAAATATTCAAAGAACACCAGAAGCCGAAGAGAGAACCCTCAAAATTATGGCCAATGAGGTCAAACGATTAAATCAATTAGTAGAAAGTATATTAACCTCTGCTACATTTGAAAAAGCAGATATCAAAATTAAATTTTCAAAAGAAAATATCCATCAGATTTTAAGTGATATTGTTCAAAATACTCGTTTAATTATAGAAAGCAAGGGCGGAAATATTGTGGCTCATTTGAATGCTCAAAATCCTTGTGCCGAAATTGATAAAACACATTTTACAAATGTCATTAACAACCTCATTGATAATGCTATTAAATATTGTGATAAACCACCTGAAATAATTATTACTACCCAAAGTCACAAAAATGGTATTTTTATTAGTATAAAGGATAATGGCATAGGTATTTCAAGAGAGCATCAAAAAAGAATATTTGAAAAATTTTATAGAGTGCCAACTGGCAATACACATAATGTAAAAGGATTTGGATTAGGATTATTTTATGTGCATAAAATTATTGAACTTCATCATGGTAAAATTGTTTTAAAAAGTGAACCCAACAAGGGTAGTGAGTTCACTATTTTTATCCCCTATTTTCAGCCATTGAGCGAAAACACTACAAACAAATGTTAAAAAATTTGGTATAATCTTTATTTATTTCTTATCTTTAACAAAAAATTTAAGTATATGGCAGATAATAAAAATGCAAAAATCAGAATTTTATTAGCAGAAGATGATGAGAATTTATCCTTCATGCTTGAACAATATCTCATTCAAAAGGGCTTTGAAGTGGTTGTAAAACCTGATGGAAAAGAGGCATACGATACTTTTTGTAAAAAACCTTTTGACTTATTAATATTAGATGTAATGATGCCCAAAATGGATGGATTTACTTTAGCCAAACAAATTAGAGAAATCAACGCAGATATTCCTATTATATTTCTTACAGCAAAGGGTTCTAAAGAAGATACTTTAGAAGGATTTAATGCAGGCGCAGATGATTACATCACTAAGCCCTTTTCTATGGATGAGCTCATTGCCCGTATCAATGCTATTCTGAAAAGAACTAATGTGTTTAAAGCATTAGAGTCAGACCAAAAAGTATTTGATATTGGCGATTACACATTTAATTATGAAGAAAAAAAATTAGTCCATCGTGCATCTAAAGAACAAATGTCTTTAACTACCAAAGAATCTGAATTATTACGATTATTTGCTATTCATAAAAATGATTTATTAGACAGGTCTTTTGCATTACGTTCTATTTGGGGTGATGATAATTATTACAATAGCCGCAGTATGGATGT
The DNA here is from genome assembly GCA_040758575.1 of Bacteroidota bacterium. Classification (GTDB taxonomy): domain Bacteria; phylum Bacteroidota; class Bacteroidia; order B-17B0; family Aurantibacillaceae; genus BPGX01. Next base: position 16,095 of record JBFLVH010000013.1, read on the forward strand.
TTATATTGCTAAGTTAAGAAAGTATTTGAGTAAAGATCCCAACATTAGTATTGTCAATGTGCATGGAAAGGGATTTAAGTTGTTTGTAAAAGAATAATGTTGATTGTAGTAGGGTAGGGCATTTTGTAATTTTAAAAAGTGGATTTTTTAAAACAAAGTGCCCTGCACTTCATCTCCTTTTCTTTTGCCATTAAACAAAGAAGTATTGTGTTCAAAATGATATTCAGGAAAATATTTTTTTCTGAAGATTTTAAACAATTGATGAATAGCATTTGCAACATTTCCATCTCCTTTGAATCTATTGCCCTGCCTGTAATCGTATAAATTTCCATCGTGACAATCTTTAATTAAAGACAATACTTTTTCTTTTCTATCGGGGAAATGATTTTCTAACCATTTTGAAAATATAGGGGCTACATTGTCATTCAATCGCACAATTGTAAAGCCCGCATATTTAGCACCATTTTCAGATGCTAATTGTAAAACATTGGGAATTTCTTTATCATTAATACCAGGAATAATAGGCGCTACCATTACACCACAAGGAATGTTGTGTTCAGCAAGCATTTTAATAGTTTTAAATCTGTTGGCATAAGTGGAGGTGCGGGGTTCAAGTATGCCTCTTAATTTTTCATCTGTTCCTGTAATGGATATTAAAACGCTTACCAGTTGAAGTTCATTCATTTTTGTGAGTATATCTAAATCTCTTAAAATGAGTGCATTTTTTGTAATAATAGAAACGGGATGTTTGAATTCCAGACAAACCTGTAATAATTGACGAGTTATTTGTAATTTTTTTTCAACGGGTTGATAACAATCTGTATTGCCTGAAATGACAATTGGTTCAACAATTCTGTTGGGCTTTCTCAATTCTTTATTTAACAATTGAGCGGCATTTTTTTTGACTAAAATAATACTTTCAAAATCCAGTCCTGCACTATATCCCCAATATTCATGCGTAGGTCTTGCATAGCAATAAGCACAGCCATGTTCACAACCTTGATAAGGATTCATTGAATACATAAATGGCAAGTCAGGACTTTTAACTTCGTTGATAATAGTTTTAGGAAAAACTTCAATGTATTTGGTTTTTACAAAATCAGGTTCTTCAAATTCGTCAATAGCCCATAAAATCTCTTTTTTGATAGATGTTTTGAGAAATTTATTATCTGTATTAAAATCTGATGCTCTGCCTTTCATAGTTTAAAAGTTCAACAAAAGTAATCTACTTTAAATAGATTTACAAATGGTTTATTGTTTTTTAAGCGGAATAAGATATTGTCTTTTACTCATCTTCTTGCAGCTTACAAAACTTTTATAGTAATTTGCAGAAAAAATTATATGCCCAATATTTCAGAAAAAGCGATTCAAATGCCTGCTTCGCCCATTCGTAAATTAGTGCCTTATGCAGAAGCAGCGAAAAAGAAAGGAATTAAAATTTATCATCTTAATATCGGTCAGCCCGATTTGCCCACTCCGCCTATATTTTTTGAAGGTATAAAAAAAGCTAACATTACTATTCTTGAATACACGCATAGTGCCGGTATAGAAAGCTACAGAAAAAAATTAGCAGAATATTATCACAGATACAATATTGAAGTAGATTATTCAGATATCATAGTAACTGTTGGTGGTAGTGAAGCTATTGAAATTGCTATGATGACCTGCTTTAATCCGGGTGATGAAATTATTATTCCCGAGCCATTTTATGCTAATTACATTGGTTTTTCAAGAGCAGCAGATGTAGTGATAAAACCCATCAAAAGTGTAATAGATAATGGATTTGCTTTGCCTCCTATCAGCGAGTTTGAAAAAGTCATTACCCCAAAAACCAAAGGAATAATGATTTGTAACCCTGGTAATCCTACTGGTTATTTGTATACCCGAGATGAACTGGAAGCATTAAAAGAACTGGCATTAAAGTACAATTTGTTTTTATTGAGCGATGAAGTTTATCGTGAATTTTGTTATGATGGAAAGCCCTATCATTCTGTAATGCACCTAAAAGGTGCTGATGAACATATTATTATGTTAGATTCCATTTCAAAAAGGTATAGTGCTTGTGGAGCAAGAATTGGAGCGTTGGTAAGCAAAAATAAAATTGTAATGGCATCGGCACTAAAATTTGCACAGGCAAGATTAAGTCCTCCGACATTTGGTCAGATAGGAGCAGAAGCGGCATTAAGTTTAGGTAAGGATTATTTTGATGAAGTAGTAAAAGAATATACCGAAAGGAGAAATTTTGTTGTTAATGAGTTAAATAAAATAGAAGGAGTAAGATGTCCAATGCCCGGTGGAGCATTTTATTGTATTGCAGAATTACCCATTGATGATTCTGATAAATTTTGCCAATGGTTACTTGAAAAATTTAATTACAACAATCAAACAGTAATGCTTGCCCCCGCTACAGGTTTTTATTCTACACCTCATTCTGGCAAAAAAGAAGTAAGAATTGCTTATGTGTTGAAAATAGAAGATTTAAAGAAAGCAATAGAATGCCTGAAAATAGCATTAGAAGAGTATAGGAAAACAGAAATGAAAGTGTAAGAAGAAAATTATTTTTTCATTTTTGATTGAAAAATTTTTTCTTTCATTGTAATTTTTAATTTTCATACTTCAACGGTAATATTATTTATTCTTGTAACTTATATGGTCTGAAATTATTGCTTATTCTTTTAATTTGCTTAATAATAATATTTCACCAACCAGTAAATAATCCATTGTAAAACTATTATTCCATCATAAAATAAATAAACATAATAATTCTTGAATGATAGGGGTATCAACAAATATATAGCAATTAACAAACTTACAACAATAGATGTTATCTGAAAAGTTAGTGATAATAATAAACCTAATAAAAAATAAAATGCCAACAATAAATAAATTATTTTTAATGCTATCTTTATTCCATACTTTTTGGGAATAGTCATTATCTTGTCTCTGTCAGTACCATTTATATCAAAAGGTAATGTTAGCAAAAACACAAAGACAAATTGTTGTAGATAGAAAAACATATTCCATTGATTGGTAAAAAAATATAACCATAATAGCCACACCAATGAAATAATAAATGATTTAATAAAAATATTTTTTCTAAATACATTGTGATATAACAATACTATCAAGGCATTCAAACATAATAACATAATATTTTTTGTACTTAAAAAATCATATTTTATCAAAAACACCGTTACAATCAAACCAGCAAAAAAAGTTATATGCCTTACATATTCTAACTTTGATAATCTTAAATATAAATAGCCCAAAAACCCAATGAAAAATACAAGCAGGAATTCTATCCATTGAAACGTTTGTTCAAAAAAATATTTCCCGTATCCTATAAAACTAGCAAATGCTAATGCAGTAATAATAGAACCAATTATTTTTTCAGTAACCCTACTCACCTTACAAAGGTCGTGCTTATTTCAACATCTTACAAAAATAAATTGCTACATTGCAGCACAAAATTTTAATATGACAACGACTGCCACTCTCAAAAAAACATCTTTGCACAATAAGCACATCCAACTGGGCGCTAAAATGGTGCCCTTTGCAGGTTTTGAAATGCCAGTATCTTATTCAGGTGTAAATGATGAACACTTAACAGTTCGCAATGCAGTAGGTATTTTTGATGTTTCTCATATGGGCGAGTTTGTTATCAAAGGCAAACAAGCATTAGATTTATTACAATTAATTACCACTAATGATGTATCTGCTCTTACTGATAAAAAAGTGCAATATTCCTGTATGACCAATAATAACGGCGGTATTGTAGATGATTTATTGGTGTATAGATGGAAAGAAGATGAATATTATCTTGTAGTGAATGCGTCTAATATTGAAAAAGATTGGAACTGGATAAAACAACACAACACATTTGATGCAGAAATGAAAAATATAAGTGATGAATTAAGTTTATTAGCAGTTCAAGGTCCAAAAGCATTAGCAACATTACAAAAACTTACTGATGTTAATTTATCAGCCATTCCTTACTATCATTTTGATGCGGGAAAGATGGCGGGCATTGATGATGTGATTATTTCAAATACAGGTTATACAGGAGCAGGCGGATTTGAAATTTATGTATGGAACAAAGACGCTGAAAAAATGTGGGACGCCATAATGGAAGCAGGTAAAGAGTTTGGCATCAAGCCGTGTGGATTAGGAGCAAGAGATACACTTCGTTTAGAAATGGGATTTTGTTTATATGGCAATGATATCAATGATAACACAACGCCCCTTGAAGCGGGCTTGGGGTGGATTACCAAATTTAATAAAAATTTTATTTCAAAAGAAATTTTAATTCAACAGAAAGAAAAAGGGGTAAGCAAAAAATTAGTTGGTTTTGAAATGATAGAACGCGGCATACCTCGTCAGCATTATCCTATCGCAGATTCGCAAGGAAATATCATTGGCGAAGTTACTTCTGGCACACAATCTCCTTCACTTAACAAAGCCATTGGTATGGGCTATGTAAAAACAGAATTTTCAAAACCTGATACTGAAATTTTTATCATCATCAGAGAAAAGCCTGTTAAAGCCAGGGTAGTTAAAGTTCCTTTTTTGAACAAACAAACAGGAAAATAAACAGCAATGCCAAAAATTAATATTGTTCTTACACCCGCAGAGTTTCAATATTACAACATCACTCATTCTGATAATATCATAGTAATCATAGATATATTCAGGGCGACATCAACTATTGTAACAGCATTGGCCAATGGTGCTGCATCTGTCATTCCTGTTGCCAGTATTGATGAAGCAAAAAAATACAAGGAAAAAAATTTTCTCGTAGCCGCAGAAAAAAATGGTGTTCCCATTCCTGGATTTGATTTTGGAAATAGTCCACTTGAATTTACGCCTGACAAAGTAAGTGGTAAAGATATTGTTATTACTACTACTAATGGCACACAAGCCATACAAACCGCCAAAGGTAAGGGCGAAATGATTATTGGTTCATTTTTGAATTTAAATGCGATTGCCAATTATATCATTGAAAAAAACAAAGATGTTATTCTTTTATGTGCAGGTTGGAAAAATAAATTTAATCTGGAAGATTTTGTATTTGCGGGCTCTTTGACTTATCAATTATTTGCTACTAAAAATTTTGAATTAGATTCTGATTCTGCATTGTTAGGATATCTAACTTTTGATCGTTCTCGCAGGAAACTCAAAGAGTTCTTAAATATGGCTTCTCATAAAAAAAGATTAGAAAATCTGAATTTAGATGCAGATATAGATTTTTGTTTGACTATTAACAAATATAATATTGTGCCACAATTGATGGATGATAAAATTATATGTTTGCCCATAAGACAACATTGTTGAAAATATTTCTAAAGCCCAATGCTAAACAATTTCGCCATCAGTGGTTAGATAAAGATATTCTAAAAATAGATATTCCAGCTCCGCCTGAAAACAATAAAGCCAATCAATTACTCATTCAATATCTTGCATATTTATTAGACATTCCACAAAATAAAATTGAAATAAAAGGCGGACATACTTCCAGACATAAATATGTTTTAATTCAAATGGATATAAATTCAATTAAAGAAAAGATAAAGTAAAACTTTTATTTCAACTCATTACATTATAATATGAAGCCAATATTACCACTTCAAATTATTCCACATCATTTACTCAATGAATATCTAAAGTATTTTCCTGATAATGCAAAAAAGGTTTTTAATGAGTTAACTTCATCTAATCATTTCAATATAGATTTTAATTTTTATACTTCTGTAGCATCTGTTTTTAGCAGTAAAATTGAAGGTGAGAATATTGATTTAGATAGTTATATTAAACATAAATTTCATAATGTTCCTTTTCATCCTGATTATACCAAAAAGATTGATGATTTATACAATGCGTATCTTTTTGCTCAAAACAATTCGTTAAGTCCAGATAATATAAAAACAGCACATCAATTATTAAGTCAACATTTGCTACAAAAACAATGGCAAGGACAATTTCGCAAACAAATAATGTATGTTATTGATGATAATGGTAAAATTGAATATGTAGCCGCATCTCCTGATATTCTTGAGATAGAAATGAGTAAGTATTTTCAAGACCTTAATGTATTATTAAATGCTGAATTACAATTTGAAGAGATTTTTTTCTATGCTTCAATGTTACATTTAGTATTTGTAAAAATACATCCATGGTTAGATGGCAATGGTAGAACAGCTCGATTAATTGAAAAATGGTTTTTATCTCACCATCTTGGTAAGCAATGCTGGTGCATTCAAAGTGAAAAATATTACTATTTGAATCATCAACATTATTTTGCAAATATCAGACAATTAGGTATAGAATATGACCACTTAAATTATTCACTGACTCTGCCTTTCTTACAAATGTTACCTAATGCATTATTACTTCAATCATAGTATTTTATCAGGGCACTAACTCTTCTCCTTCTACATAATTTAATTCTTTGTGGAATGTTTCATCTAACTTATATACACTCCACAATGCCAGTGCAAATATCACACTACCAATAATAATAGCAGAAGTTACACTACCTACCTGTTCTTTCAAATACAAGTGAGATATAGACATCAAAGGCACTGAACCTCTTACAAAATTAGATGCAGTAGTAGCCACCGTTCCTCTGATATTCGTTCCAAATGACTCTGCTGCCGTAGCCATAAACACTGCCCAATATCCTGCAAAATATCCTAACACAAATATTATTGAATACAACCACAATAATGAATCCTGCACAAATAAAAAATACACAGCAGTAGTTAACATAGTTCCAATAATAAAGATGTATAACGCTTTCTTTCTGCTTCTCAATTTTTGACTTAATAATCCACTGGATAAATCACCAAGTGAAACGCCCATATATTCTACCATTATAGGTATTCGTGCTTCTTTTGGATAATTATGCATTCCGAGCGCCCTTGTCATTTCTGGTGCAAATTGTATTAGCATATAAGTAACATACCATACAGGTAAAGCAATGATTATTACAGATAAATATTTCATCAACACATTAGGATGTGAAAACAAATACATAAAATTTCCTTTTTTAACTTTGCTCTCTTTCAAATTGCTATACATTCCTGATTCATATACTCCAATTCTCAATAACAATAATAAAAAGCCCAAAAATCCACCGATGTAATAAGACATTCTCCAATTGTTGATGTAGTAAGTAGTAAGTCCTGCAAATACTGCTCCTAATAATCCAATAGTAGCCACCATCGTAGTGCCCATTCCTCTTTTTTCTTTGGGCATTGTTTCAGATACTAATGTAACGCCTGCTCCCAATTCTCCTGCTAATCCAAAACCTGAAATAAATCTTAATATCGCATAAGTAGTTGTATCCTGCACCATTCCATTCAAAACATTTGCTACTGAATAAGTAATAATACTTCCAAACAATACTGATAATCTGCCTTTTTTATCTGCTAAAACGCCCCACACAATGCCGCCTATCAACATTCCAAACATTTGCCAATTCAATAATTGTGTGCCAATTTCTTCAATATATTTATCCATATTCACCAACTCCTCTGCTGGTAATGTTTGAGACAAAATATCTTTTAATGATGCTACTCTTTCCATTCCAAATAGCACTAAATCATAAATATCTACAAAGTATCCAAGTGCCGCTACAATCACTACTTTATTCAACAAACTGGTATAATATCCTTTTTGATTCATAAAAAAATTTTTAGGCAAATTTATTGTATGGTTTTGAATAATGCAATTGATTGTTTGAAAAACATCTTATACCTTTGCATCTAAAAATAATTGTTATGCCACAATATTGGTTAATAAAATCAGAGCCATTTAAATATAGTTGGGAACAATTACTAAAAGATGGACAAACATTTTGGGATGGGGTTAGAAATTTTCAGGCAAGAAAACATTTGATGGAAATGAAAAAAGGCGATAAATGTTTGTTTTATCATAGCAATGAAGGGCTTGCAGTTGTTGGCATTGCAGAAGTTATCAAAGAACACTATCCTGACCCTACTGATAATACAGGCAAATGGGTATGTGTAGATGTGAAACCATATAAATCATTGAAAAGACCTTTAACATTGCAGGAAATTAAAAATTATCCTCAACTCAAAAATATGCAATTTGTAAAACAACAACGACTCTCTGTAAGCAAAGTAACAGAACAAGAATATCAAATAATATGCGAATTAGGTGGAATAAAATAATATCATTGAATATTTTAATTTTTCTCTTCTCCTGTCAATATATTGAGAATAAAGAGATTGATATAGATGAAAATAAAACATCTGAAATTATTTTGAACTGGACAGAAGCAGAAGTTTTACACCAAAAACTAACGGCTGAAAGAAAATGGAATGATACTATAAAATGTATATCTACAACACATAAATTTTCTTCTCAACAAAAAGATAGTATCCTACAATTTTGGTCTTCACATCCACAAGAAATTAGAAAGATAGTAGTCAAAATTATTGAGAGTAAGGAAGGGAAGTAAGATACATAGAGTTTTATATTATCTATTAACTTGTAAATCATATTAACACCTGATTGTTTTCCAGAGAGTGGGCACTTTGTTTATTTTATTCATTATTGTCCAAAATGTGTTTTAATAAATTTAAATCATTCTGATTTTCAAAGTAATGAGGAGTGATTTTTATTCAAAGTATTATATATAGTAATATCAACAATACTGACGAAAATCATAGGTCATTCTGACTTTTCTCATAGGTATTTGTAGTATTAGTGCCCTAACTTTGTGGCTGAAAAATATATTTTATGGAAACATCAGCTATCAATTTAGGGAAGTCGCATAGAATACTAACAATGAACACGCTTGCATTCACAGTGTGTTTTGCAGTGTGGACATTAAATGGGGTTTTAGCTACTTTTTTATCAGATAAAGGCGTTTTCCCGTTGGGCCCTGTTGAACTTGGATGGTTATTGGGAATTCCTATTCTCACAGGTTCTATTTTTAGATTACCTATTGGAGTAATAACCGATAGGATAGGTGGAAAATGGGTTTTTGTTGGCATATTGCTTTTTTGTGCAGTATCCGTTTTTTTACTGAGTTTTATTAATAGTATTTCACAATATATTATTTTGAGTTTTTGTTTTGGTATGGCAGGTACAGGTTTTGCGGTTGGGATTGCTTATACTTCTGTATGGTATCCAAAAGAATGGCAAGGTAGAGCATTAGGTATATTTGGTATGGGGAATGCAGGAGCAGCGCTTACCACATTATTTGCCCCTACTTTACTGAATAAGTTTACAGATAATGGAACCAATTTGGATGGTTGGCGCATGCTTCCTAAAATATATGCATTAATCTTATTGGTAATGGCTATACTTTTTATCCTATTGACAGAAAATAAAAAACCTAATACACCACCTCGCACTATCTCAAAAATGTTAGAACCATTAAAAAGTGTTAGAGTATGGAGATTTGGTCTTTATTACTTTTTAGTTTTTGGATGTTTCGTTGCTTTTTCTCAATGGTTAGTACCCTATTTTGTAAATGTTTATGAGACATCGCTGGTTGTAGCTGGAATATTTGCGTCTATATTTAGTTTTCCTTCTGGTGTAATCAGAGCATTGGGCGGATGGATGAGCGATAAATGGGGAGCAAGACAAGTAATGATATGGGTTTTTCAATGGTCTATTGTTATTAGTGCTTTACTCATATTCCCAAGGATGACCATCATCACTCCGGGTAAGGGTATTATGGCAGCAAAAAATGGTAAGGTTGTTGAAGTTACTAATAATATAATAAAAGTAGATTCAAAAGAGTATTTACTAAAAACTAAACAGGAGACATCTGAAAATGAAAAATGGAATATACTTCCAACAAAAATTTCATGGCAAGAACCTGTTGTACAGGTTGGTGAAGAAGTTAAAAAGAAACAACTATTGGCTCGCGGGGTTACACAGGTAAAATTTGAAGCCAATATGTGGATATATGGATTACTGGTTACTATTATAGGTATAGTTTGGGGCATTGGAAAAGCAGCAGTATACAAGTATATTCCGGATTATTTTCCTAATGATGTGGGAGCAGTAGGGGGCATGGTTGGAGTAATAGGGGGCTTAGGTGGATTTATTTGTCCAATTCTGTTTGGTTATTTACTGGATTGGACAGGTTTATGGACCAGTTGTTGGATGTTGATGTTAGTAATAAGCATTATATGTTACTGGTGGTTAAGAAAAGTTATAAATGCTATTGTGAAGGAGAAAGCACCACAGGTGGCAGAATTAATGGAACGTAATAATGGAAAAAAGTAAAAATTAAAAATATGAAAACAATCTCTTTTCAACAAAAAATGATGGGCGTAGGTTTATCCTTGCTCATAATAACTACTTTGTCTGCACAAGACAATAAAGATAATTCAATTAAACACGAATTCATTCCTCAAATTATGACCAGAGGAGAATATCGGCATGGTTATCAGGCATTGGCTGATACTAATCAAAAACCCGCAGTATTCATTGGTCAAAGGTCGCGACTTACATACAAAATGACCTCCGATAAATTTGATGTGGTACTGGCTATTCAGGATATTAGAGTTTGGGGGTCTAATGCTAATTTACCAGTGGATACATCAGGAAAATTATCATTAGCAGAAGGATACGGCGCTATTAAATTTGATAAGATGAACAAACTCAAAATTGGAAGACAAATTATCTCTTACGATGAAGATAGAATATTAGGTTCTCTGGATTGGGCTTTTCAATCAAGAAGACACGATTTAGTTGTGTTTGAACACAAAAACGATACAGTTCTTACTTTTCATATAGGAGCCGCATGGAATCAAAATAAAGATTATTACAATACTACTGTTTACTCTGTTCCTTCCAACTATAAAACCTTTCAATATATATGGCTCTATCGTCAAATGAAAAAATGGAATATCAGTTTACTATTCTTAAATAATGGGACTCAACTGACTAAAACAGATCCTGTAAGTGGACAGAAAAAGTATTATGATTGCTACAGTCAAACACTGGGTTTCAATACTCAAATTAAGATTATTTCAGCACTTAACATAAAATCATTTGCCTATTATCAAATGGGATTTGACGCCACTGCTACCAATGCTTCTGGAAATGCAAAAGCAATCAATGCATATGACGCTTCTTTGGAATTGAATTATAAAATTATAGAATGGTTTAATGCTTCACTTGGAGGGGAAATGCTTTCTGGAACAAGCCAGGATCCCAATAAACAAAATCAACTTCTTTCCTTTAACCCATTTTATGGCACCAATCACAGATTCAATGGTTATATGGATTATTTTTATGTTGGCAATCATTTAAAGAGCGTGGGGCTGATAGATGCATACCTCAAAATCAATTTGGGAAAAGGTAAATGGAATTGCTATATCAATGTGCATAATTTTCAAGCAGCAGCAGATATTAAAGATGTAAAAAAATCTACCTCTACTCAATTTGTTGCAATGGACAAACAGTTAGGTCAAGAAATAGATCTTACATTTTTATATAAAATATCTGATGGGGTGTCAATACAGGCAGGATATAGTCAAATGTTTGGTACAGAATCTCTTAGGGCATTAAAAGGTGGTAACACTGCTGCCATCAGTAATTGGGCTTATATTATGTTCCATTTTAGACCAGGCGTATTATTCCCAAGAACAGGATTAAAACAATAAAATTATCATAAATGATAAAAATCATTTTATGATATATTTAAACATAGGACTTTTGCACTTCACAATTAACTAAATCATTCATTATCTAAATTTAAATTTATGTCTACATGGCTAACAAAATGGGAACCCGAAAATCCTGATTTTTGGGAAAATGAAGGTAAGAAAAGAGCGTGGAAAACATTAACAGTTACAACTATAGCGCTTACTTTTTCATTTGCAACATGGTTTGTTGTAAGTGCAGTAGTAGTGCGGCTACCAGGAATTGGATTTAAATTTTCTCAGATGGAATTATTCTGGCTTGCAGCAATGCCAGGACTATCAGCTGGTATTTTAAGAATCATCAATACATTCTTAATCCCAATTTTTGGAACAAGACATGTTATTACAACTACTATTTTTCTTAAACTTATTCCAATGTTGTGGCTGGTAAAAGCTATTAATGATCCCACCACTTCTTTTGGAGAGTTTTTAATCATTTCTTTTTTATGTGGATTAGGCGGTGGCGACTTTTCTTCATATATGCCATCTACAAGTATCTTTTTTCCAAAAAGATTACAGGGTGTAGCGCTGGGTATTCAGGCAGGTATTGGAAATTTTGGAGTTTCTCTTACTCAATTTGTTACACCTTTGATTATAGGTAGTGCTGTATTTGGAAGTTTAATTGGTGGTCCGCAAGAATTTCATAAAGGGGAAACTGTAAAATTGATATGGCTGCAAAATGCTGCTTTTTGGTATGTTCCAATATTAATTGTAATAGGAATTATTGCGTGGTTTACATTAAAGAGCATTCCTGTAAAAGCTAGTTTTAAAGAGCAGCTAGATATTTTTAGTGATAAACACACATGGTATTGTACACTTATATATGTAATGACTTTTGGCTCTTTTGCAGGGCTTTCTGCGGCTTTTCCTATGATGATTAAAGAATTATATGGAAAATTTCCAGATGCTCCAGACCCATTAAAATATGCTTTTTATGGGCCACTTATTGGTTCATTATTACGGGTTATTTTTGGGTCTCCATCGGATAAATGGGGAGGTGCAGTTTTTACATTATTGTCAGGATTTGGATTAATTGTATTTTCGGCATTACTTATTTTGAGTGGTTCTCTTACACCTCAAAGTACCGCAGAATTTTCAACATTTGTAAGTATAATGCTCGCATTATTCTTTTTCACAGGAATAGGTAATGCTTCCACTTTTCGTCAATTTCCAATTGCATTTGCATTTAGCCCAAGAAAAGCAGCAGGGGTTATTGGATTTACAGCAGCCATTGCAGCATTTGGACCATTTATTTTTAATTCTTTGATTGGTTCTTGTATAAAAAATTATGGCTCTCCTGTTCCCTTTTTCTGGGGAGCTATTATCTTCTATATTATATCAACTTATCTTAATTGGAAACATTATTATTCTATTAAAGGAGAAAGATTTGACAGGGGTAATAGTGGCGGTACATGGTGGGATAAAGCAAAAGCAACTTATGCAGGATAAAAATCATAAACTGAGAAAAATCATATTGAAAAATGACTTTGCTCATATTTTTTGGTATGTTTAGGATGTTATCTTTGTAACAAAAATATAAAACCATGATAAATAAAATCCTTTCAACAACGGTTATATCACTCGCTATAAGTACATCTGTGATGGCACAAGATGGTGCTGCATTATTTAAACAAAATTGTGGCATGTGTCATAAATTAGGCACCAGGTTAGTAGGTCCCGATTTAAGTGGAGTTACTCAAAGAAGAAGTAAAGAATGGTTGCATAAATTTATCAAATCTTCTCAATCTCTTGTTAAAAGCGGGGATAAAGATGCAGTAGCCATTTTTAATGAATTTGGACAAACAGTAATGCCAGACCAAAATGTAAGTGATGCTCAAATAGACGAAATACTCAAGTATATTGAACAAAACAGTGCATCTGCATCATCTGAACAAACTGCTTCTGAACAACCTGCCCAACCATCTGCTCCAGAAATTACTGACAAGCAGGCATTTGCACAATCTGCAGATAGGGGAGCAAAATTATTTGATGGTAGAATCAGATTCGCAAATGGAGGTGTTACTTGCATTTCCTGTCATAATGTAAATTCTTATGATGTAACAGGAGGAGGAAGTTTAGCAAAAGATCTAACCGATGTGTATTCCAGAATTGGAGAAGAAGGTATAAAAGGCGTATTAAGTGGGTTGCCGTTTCCTGCAATGAAAAACGCATTTGCAAAACACCCAATAACAGATGAAGAAGCACAAGACATTGCTAATTTTTTAAGAAAAGTGTCTATGGATGCTTCTCAAACAAATCCATATAACTATGCTGAATTATTAACATGGGGTGGCTTATCTGGAATCATTATATTACTGGGTATTTATTCTATCATTTGGTATAACCGAAAAAAGAAAACAGTTAACGACTCAATATATTCCAGACAAATTAAAAGTTATTAAAAGTTTAACCTCCAAAAAATAAAACTATGACATGGATTAAAGACATAATTTCTCCCGAAACAAGAAAATGGGAAGAATTTTATAGAAACAGATTTCAACACGACAGAATAGTAAGAAGTACACATGGTGTTAATTGTACAGGCGGATGCTCATGGCAAATTCATGTAAAAGATGGTATCGTAGTATGGGAAACGCAGCAATTAGATTATCCGCTTTTAGAAAACAGTATTCCTCCTTATGAACCCAGAGGGTGTCAAAGAGGGATTTCTTATTCATGGTATTTATACAGCCCATTAAGAATTAAGTATCCATTAATGCGAGGCGCATTATTAGAATTATTCAGGGAAGAAAAAAAGAAGACAGGAGATGCTTTGAAAGCATGGGAAAATATTCAAAATGATGAAGCAAAAAGAAAAAGATATCAAAAAGCCCGTGGTAAGGGCGGATTTAGAAGAGTAAGTTGGGACGAAGTATTAGAACTAATTGCCGCCGCTAATATCTATACCGCTAAAAAATATGGACCAGACAGGGTTGCAGGGTTTTCTCCAATTCCAGCTATGTCTATGTTGAGTTATGCTGCTGGCGGAAGATTCTTACAACTTTTTGGAGGAATGAACTTAAGTTTTTATGATTGGTATTGCGACCTTCCACCTGCTTTCCCTGAAATTTGGGGCGAACAAACAGATGTTTGTGAAAGTGCAGATTGGTATAATGCCAAGATGATAGCAGATATGGGTGCTTGTTTAAATATGACCCGTACTCCTGATTGTCACTTCTTTGCAGAATCAAGACATAATGGAACAAAAGCAGTAGTTTTTTCTCCTGATTTTAGCCAGGTATGTAAATATGCTGACCAATGGATCCCACTTCATGCAGGTACAGATGGGGCATTTTGGATGGCTGCTACACATGTTATTTTGAAAGAGTTTCATTATGAAAATCCAAGTGAGTATTTTATCAAATATACTAAACAATATACAGATTCTCCATATTTAGTTGAATTAGTTAATGATAACGGTACTTATAAACCTGGAAGATTATTAAGAGCTAACCAAATTGATAAATTTAAGAATATTGAAAATGGAGATTGGCAGTTTTTAAATATTGATGCTAAAACGGGAGAATTAGTTGTGCCAAAAGGTAGTGTAGGATTCCGTTGGGCAAAAGAAGGAGGTAAATGGAATATGAAATTAGAGTGTGGCGTTACAGATAAAAGTTATGACCCTGTGCTAACTTTAATTGATAGAAAAGACGATGTATTACAAGTTGAAATCACTGACTTCGCATTTGATAAACAACATAAAAGAGGTGTCCCTGTAAAATATATAACAACTGCTGATGGTAAAAAAGTTGCAGTTACTACTGTTTATGATTTAATATTTGCTCAATATGGTGTAAGTCGTGGTTTGCCAGGTGAATATCCTGCTGACTACAATGACCCTGTTCAATCATACACACCTGCTTGGCAAGAAATGATTACCGGCATTGATGCTAAAACTGTGATTGCTTTTGCAAGAGAATGGGCTCAAACCGCTGACATTACCAAGGGAAAATGTATGATTATTATTGGTGCAGGTATTAATCACTGGTATCATCAAAATTTAATTTATCGTGCAGGTGCTATGGCGCTTATGCTTTGTGGTTGTGTAGGGGTCAATGGTGGCGGACTCAATCACTATGTAGGACAAGAAAAACTAGCACCTTCTGACTCATGGGGAACAATAGCATTTGCCCGTGATTGGGTAAATGCAGTTAGATTACAACAAGCTCCTTTATGGCACTATATCAATACTTCTCAATATCGTTATGATGGCAACCATACCAGATATCATACTGTGCCTAAAAACGCTTTATCTAAGAAGCATACTGCGGATATGATATACAAAGCAGTTAGAAATGGTTGGATGCCATATTATCCGCAATTTAATGAAAATCCATTGAAACTGGCTCAGGAGGCAATTGAAAAGGGTGGAGCGAAAACAAATGAAGAAATTGTAAAGTATGTTTCAGAAAAATTAAAATCTAAACAACTTAAGTATGCAGTAGCAGACCCTGAAGCACCTGAAAATTGGCCAAGAGTTTGGTTTATCTGGAGGGGCAATGCTATTGTAGGTAGTATGAAGGGTCACGAATATGCACTCAAGCATTATTTAGGCACACATCATAATTCTATCTCTACAGATAATGAAGTTAAACCTGAAGAAATTACATGGAGAGATATTGCTCCTGAAGGAAAAATGGATTTGGTTGTTGATTTGAACTTCCGTATGGATTCTTCTGCGTTATATTCTGATATTGTATTACCGGCTGCATCCTGGTATGAGAAAGCGGACTTAAACTCTACGGACTTACATTCATTTATTCATCCTTTATCGGCAGCGGTTGCACCAGTATGGGAAACAAAAACTGACTGGGAAATATTTAAATCTATTGCAAAAGCCACCTCCGAAATGGCTGCCAAACACATGCAGGGCACATATAAAGATGTAGTTATTGCACCTATTTCCCACGATTCTCCGGGTGAGATTACTCAACCCAATATTAAAGATTGGTATCTTGGAGAATGTGAGTTCATTCCTGGTAAAACAGCACATAGTATTAGTGTTGTAGAAAGAGATTACACGAAATTATATGAAAAATTCTGTTTGTTAGGAAAAAATATAAAGACCAATGGATTAGGAGCGCATGGTGTAAAATACGAAGCAGATGATGCTTATGAAGAAATGATTGTTTCTAATCATTTCCCAAAAGAAGAATGGAATGGAGAAGTTTACCCTTCTATAAAAGAAGATGTTTGGGCTGCTAATGCGGTATTGCACCTTTCTACACTTACCAATGGTAAATTAAATTATCGTGCTTACAAAAATATGGAGAAGAAAACAGGTATGGTGTTAGCAGATTTGGCAGAAGGTTCAAAAGATTTGCATTTAAGTTATGCTGATTTACAGGCACAACCCAGAAGATACAATACTTCTCCACTTTGGTCTGGATTAATGAATAATGGACGCGCGTATGCCCCCTATACCTATAATGTTGAAAGATTAGTTCCATGGAGAACACTTACCGGAAGACAACATTTTTATTTAGACCATGAAATGTATATTGCCTTTGGAGAACATTTGCCAACCTATAAGCCTGAGCCCAATTTTGAAGTATATGGTGATTTGCAAAAAACATTACAAGAAGATCCTAATGCTAAAGTATTAAATTATCTAACACCACATGGAAAATGGCATATTCACTCAACATATGGAGATACATTAAGAATGTTAACACTAAACAGGGGCATAGAGCCATGCTGGGTGAACGAAAAAGATGCAGAAGAAATGGGTATAAAAGATAACGATTGGGTAGAAGTTATTAACGACCATGGTGTATATGTAACCCGTGCTGTAGTAAGTTCAAGAATACCAAGGGGTGTATGTATTGTATATCACGTTCCTGAAAGAACAATTGTACCTAAATCAGAATCCAGACCATATAGGGGTGGAGGACATAATAGCGTAACAAGAATACATTTAAAACCTAATTATTTATGTGGAGGGTATGGACAATTCACTTATCATTTCAACTATTGGGGACCTGTTGCTCCACAAAGAGATACACATGTGCTGGTTAGAAAAATGAAAAAAGTAATATGGTAATCATCAATTATTAAAAACTACAAATATGAATGTTAGAGCCCAAATGTCAATGATTTTCCACCTGGACAAATGTATAGGTTGTCATACTTGCTCCATTGCCTGTAAAAATATCTGGACAGACAGAAAAGGAGCAGAGTATATGTGGTGGAATAATGTGGAAACCAAGCCCGGTACGGGTTATCCAACAAAGTGGGAAGACCAGAATATCTATAAAGGTGGGTGGGAAAAGAAAAACGGTAAGATAGATTTAAGGGGAGCTGGTAAAAAGAAAGGATTATTGAATATTTTTCACAATCCACATTTACCAGTTATTGATGATTATTATGAGCCCTTTACTTATAGGTATTTAAACCTAATTGAGGCACCGGAAGGCAATGATCAGCCAACGGCTCGTCCTATTTCATTAATTACAGGGGAGCCAATGGATATAAAGATGGGGCCTAACTGGGATGATGACTTAAGTGGAACACCTGACTATGCAAGAAAAGATCCAAATTTAGAAGGATTGTCTCCTGCAGAGCAAGAGGCCATGTTTCAACTTGAAAGGATGGCGTTCTTTTATTTACCAAGAATTTGTAATCATTGCTTAAATCCTGCATGTGTAGCATCTTGTCCGTCTGGAGCTATCTATAAAAGAGGGGAAGATGGTGTTGTTTTAATCAATCAGGAAGTTTGTAGAGCATGGAGAATGTGTGTAACAGCTTGTCCATATAAAAAATCTTATTACAACTGGCATACTGGTAAATCAGAAAAATGTATTTTATGTTTTCCAAGAATTGAAGCAGGGTTAGCACCTGCATGTATGCATTCTTGTGTTGGAAGAATCAGATATTTGGGTGTTGTGCTTTATGATGCTGATATGATAGAAAAAGAAGCAAGTGCAGATGAATCTGCTTTGGTTGATATGCAATTAAGCATGATATTAGATCCGTTTGATCCAAATGTAATAAAAGCAGCTAAGGAAAATGGTATTTCAGATTCAACTATAAAAGCGGCTCAATACTCTCCTACTTATAAGTTCATAAAAAAATGGGGGCTTGCTTTACCATTACATCCTGAGTTCAGAACATTGCCTATGTTGTTTTATGTGCCTCCAATGCTTCCTGTAATGGCATCATTATCAGAACAATCAAACGCTCACTTGAAAGATCAAATGGATCCCATTGCTAAAATATGGCCTGATGAATGGAAATACGATACCAGTATGGATGAAATATTTGGAGTCATTGAAAAATCAAGATTCCCTTTAAAATATATGGCTAATATGTTTAGTGCGGGAGATGAAAATAAAGTAAAAGATAAATTAAAAAAATTATTGGCTATTAGAATTTGGAGAAGGGCTAAAACAGTTGGAGATATTCCATTAGAAAAAGCAGAAGCGGTATTAAAGGAAGTAGGATATACTCCATCTACTGCAGAAGATATTTATTATTTGACTTCTTTAGCAAAATTTGATGATAGATTTGTAATACCCGCTGCACACAGAGAAGAAGCTATGGAGTTACTTGAAAATACAGGAGACAGAAAAGGTGCTGTTGGGTTTGGTTTTACACATTCTCCTGTGAGAGGATTATAAAAACTTCAAAATTATGATTGCTGCATTATTTAGTAAGTTATTAAGTTATCCTGACAAAGATATAAGAAAGAATAATCTCTTGCTTATTGATGAAATTAAAAGAACATTAGAAAAACCTACAGCAGACACTGTCACTGATTACCTAAAGATATTCAATTATTTTTTGGAAAAAACCACTCTTACTGAGCAGGAAGAAGTATATACCCAAACATTTGAAGTACAATCTATTACAACTTTAGATGTGGGGTATATTTTGTTTGGTGATGACTATAAAAGGGCAGAATTATTGGTTAATATGAATCGGGAACTAGTTCGTTTAAATATTTCTACTGGTACAGAACTTTCAGATTATTTACCTAATATGTTATTACTCGTAAATGAATCTAAAGATCAATCACTAAAAGAAGAAGTGATAAACCATTTTATTTATCCTGCAGTAAAAAGAATGATTAATGATTTTGATTCAAGAATTATTGAAAAGAAAAAAGAAGTGTATTTAAAACATCAAAAAGCCCTAATTGAAAAATCTAAAGAATTTCAAGATGTATATTCTAATATATTGATAGCATTAAAAATTTGGCTTGAACAAGCATATAATGCTCATGAAATAATTATTGAAAGTAAATCCAATGGATTTCTTTCCAGTATTGAGCAGGAAATGAATATTGAAAAAATAAAATAAAAAATAACTTAAAAATCAAAAACTATGGACACTCTCAACAATTTTCTGTTTATAGGATTACCTTATGCAGCACTTGCCATATTTATAATTGGCACGATTTTCAGATACACCAACTATGGTTACAAGGTTTCTTCGCTATCATCAGAATTT
The DNA here is from genome assembly GCA_040758575.1 of Bacteroidota bacterium. GTDB lineage: Bacteria > Bacteroidota > Bacteroidia > B-17B0 > Aurantibacillaceae > BPGX01. Next base: position 36,239 of record JBFLVH010000013.1, read on the forward strand.
CTTGAGGGGCGAAGATTATTCTGGGGTTCTCAACCTTTTCACTGGGGAATTATAGTGGTCTTTTTGGGGCACTTAGTGGCATTTTTATTTCCAAGAAGCATTATTGTATGGAATGGACATCCGCTGAGATTATTAATTCTTGAAATTACGGGATTTATTTTTGGTATTAGCGCATTAGTGGGCTTAGTTAATTTGTTTGTTAGACGCATTACTGAAAAAAGATTGAAAGTGGTAACCAATAAAATGGATTTATTAATTGAATTGCTATTATTGATACAAATTTTTCTTGGTTTGTGGGTAGCTTATGGATATAGATGGGGTTCGTCATGGTTTGCATCTGTAATGACTCCTTATTTATGGTCTATATTTAAATTTTCACCTGATACGCAGGCAGTTATAGCGTTACCTTGGATTGTAAAACTTCATATTATTGGTGCATTTTTAATAATTGGCATTTTCCCATTTACAAGATTAGTTCATTTTTTAGTAGCACCACTGCATTATATTGGCAGACCATATCAGATAGTTATTTGGTATAGAGACAGGAAAGCATTACGAAACCCCAATTCTCCATGGGTGGTAAAATACCCCAAGAATAATTAACATCATTTATGCCGCTTGTTGTGGTCTCTGATGAGCAAGTGTTGGCATCAATAATAGTGGAATGTGTTGTTTTATTAGCATGTGTGGGCGGAATAGGATTGAATTTGTATAAGCTTATTTATGTAAAGGGAGAAAGGAATAAATTTGTTAGAGTAATATTACTAATTGTGTTTATTACTTGTATAGTTTTTCTTCTTCCTGTATTTCATAAGGATGTTTATATGTATTCTAATTATAAGATTGTAGAAGGAAGAATTATTGATTTTTGTAAAACAGAAAAAAATGAAGATGGAGTTCAATTTATTTACAAGTACAATGGTCAGGATTATACCAACTGTAATGTGTATTTTCCTTTTCCAAAAGATTCTATATCATTTAATAAGTCATACAAAATAAGAGTTAATATTGTTCAACCAGAAGATGGACGAATTATACTTGAATAGTTTTTATTATACTTAAAGCTGGATATATTAAAATCATAATGAATGATAAGCGTTCAGGAAGCCACCAATATATTGTTTAAAAATAAGATAACTGTAAATTCTATAAGTGTTCCTTTACAGCAATCACTAAATAAAATACTAGCAGAAGATATTTATGCTTATGTGGATGTACCCACATATTCACAATCAGCGGTTGATGGTTATGCTATTAAAAAAGATTTTTTTCAAAAAAATAAAATATGGAAAATAAAAGGAGAAATTAAAGCAGGAGACAATATTAAAGTTCAAAATTTGAAAAACAATGAATGTAATAAGATTTATACAGGTGCAAAAGTGCCTTCTGCTTTAGATGTTATCATAATGAAAGAATATGCTGAAAAGATTTCTGATAATGAGGTGATGTTTAATATTGATGATGTAACTCAGTATCAAAATATCAGACATAAAGGAGAAGAGATAAAAAAAGGAGAGAAAATTTTTTCCAAAAATATTGTAATAAAACCTGAACACATTGCAGTATTATCTTCAATAGGGAAGAGTAAAATAAAAGTAAAAAGAGATATTTCTATATTGATTCTTGCTACTGGTAATGAATTAAAAAAAATAGGTTCTCCAATTAAGACAGGAGAAAAATACGAATCTAATGGAATAATGCTGCAACAACTGATTAAAAAGTATTTTGATATTGATGCAAAATATTTATTAGTAAAAGACGATAAAAAGAAATTATTAAATACTTTGACAAAATACTATCAAAACTATGATATTATTATTACTACAGGTGGGGTTTCTGTAGGAGATTATGATTTTACTAAACCAGTTATTAAAGAACTAAACTATAATATTTTAATAGATAAAGTAGCACAAAAACCTGGAAAACCATTTGTATTTGCGGTTAGTAAACAAAATAAGGTAATTTTTGGTTTGCCCGGTAATCCTCGTGCTGCCTTATCTTGTTTTTATATATACATTTTACGATATATCTACCAGTGTTATGGCATTTGCAAAGAATGGCCACTTCCTGTTGTTACTGCATCTATTGATAATGATTTGATTATTAATGATAACAGAACACGTATTTTGTTTGTCAACATTCATGGAAATAAAATAAGCATTCCTGAAAAGCAAGATTCGCACATGCTCATCTCGTCAGCAAATGCAGATGGTATTATTGTGGTTAATCGTTCTATTAAAAAAAATGAACACATCAATGTCTATTTAATTTGATTATGAATACGGTTATTCTTGCAGGAGGAAAAGCAACCAGATTAAACGGAATGGCTAAAGGGCTTATTCAATACAAATCAAAACCTATTATTGAGCATTTGATAGACATAGCTCAATTATTTTCAAAGAAAATTTTAATTAGTGCTAATACTAATGATTATGATTATTTACATTTGCCCATAGTGAAAGACAAAGAAAAAAATATTGGACCATTAGGAGGAATTTTATCTGCACTTGAATATTCAGATGAAAAAAAAAATCTTATTATAGCGAGTGATTTACCATTTATGAGTTCTGATGTTATAGAGATATTAGTTGAACATCAAAACGAAGCAGATATTGTCTTGCCCGTTACCAATACTAATAATATTCAACCACTCTGTGCGATTTATTCAAAAGATATTATTCCGAATATTTATCGTCAAATACAAAAAGGAGATTTTAAACTCCAAAATTTATTACCACTTTGCAATACTAAGTATATTTATTTGCCAGATAAATATGACATTGCATTCACTAACATCAATACTTTTGATGATTTACTCAAAATAGATAAACTATGATTAAAGTTAAAGTCAAATATTTTGGTATAGCACAAGATTATGCACAGAAAAAAGAAGAAGAAATCAATACAGGAGGTTCTTTGCAAGTACTTATTGATGAGATATTTAAGAAATATCCTTTATTAAATAACCCTAATATTAAAATCACCCACAACTTTCAAATAATAACTGATAATACAATTTTAGGTAAAATAAATTTAAAAGAAAATGATGAAATAGCATTTTTACCTCCTTTTGCCGGGGGATAATTAAAATGATAAATTATGAGAAATATAACTAACAAAATAACAACATTAAGAACAGCCACGGCTCAGGCAATTATTGAAACAACAGATGATATTATTGAAAAAATAAAAACCAATAATTTACCCAAACAAGATATTTTACCTATATCTAAAGCAGCGGGTTTTTTAGCGGTGAAAAACACCAGTAATGTAATCCCTCATTGTCATCCAATACCTATTGATGGATGTGATGTCAATTTTGACTTTGATATAAATAGCATTAAAGTAATTATTAAAGTTTATAGTATCAATAAAACCGGCTGTGAAATGGAAGCCCTTCATGGTGCTTCTGTTATCGCTCTTACAATTTATGATATGTTGAAGCCATTGGATAGTAATGTAGTAATTAAAGAAATAAAATTATTGGAAAAAAAAGGGGGAAAATCCGATTTTAATAGAGATTTAGAAATAGCCAATAAAATTAAATGTGCTGTTGTAGTGATGTCAGATAGTGTTGCAAAAGGCACAAAAAAAGATAAATCGGGAATCGCTATTAAAGAAGCATTAAAAGAATGGAATATCAACTTATCAGAGTATATTATTATACCAGATGAAGAAAAAATAATTCAAGATACGATTAAAGCATTAGTAAATAAACAAGTTAATTTAATTATTACAACTGGTGGCACAGGACTTTCTCCAAGAGATGTTACGCCACAAGCAATAATTCCTCTTTTGGATATGGAAATACCCGGAATTATGGAATCTGCAAGAAATTATGGACAACAACGAACACCTTATGCAATGTTATCAAGGGGTGTTGCGGGTAAGATCAAAGATAGTATTATTATTTGCTTACCTGGTTCTACGCAGGGAGTAAAAGAAAGTATGGCTGCTGTTTTTCCATATTTGCTTCATATATTTAAAGTGGCAGAAGGATGGGATCATGAGAGAAAAGAATACAAGTAAATGAATAACTTAAAATTAGTTAGAATGATGGAAATAAAAAAACTAACATAAAAACGATGATTTTGAATTCATTAATATACTTCAAAAATATGCTCTTCTTTAATTTTACAATGAATCATTTTACCGATGTGAATATTTAATTTTTTTAAGGTATAGGTAGAAATAAGCATTTTTATTTTAAAATTTGTTTCGGGGATTGAAAGTATTACTATAGTGTCATTTTCTTTGTGTAATAAATCATCTACTCTGGCTACAAAACGATTGGAAAATTCTTTATGGATATCCTCATCTTTTATAACACGAATATTTTCTGGTTTAACACCAAGGTAAAGCATATTGCTTTTATTAATCATTTTTGATAAAGTAAAAGAAGTGTTTAATTCTTTACAAAAAAAATTATCACTTATAGTAAAGAAATTAGAAATACCCATAAGTTCTGCGATTTTTTTAGGTAAAACTTGTTGATAAAGTTGTGTGGGTTCAGTGCTTAACCAAATTTTGCCATTTTCAATAAAGTGTAAAAAATCTGCCACCATAAATGCATTATCTTTATGATGGGTAGTCATAATAAAAGTAATATGATATTCTTTTTGAATATTTTTTAATAAAAGGCAAAAATCTTCCTGCATAGTTTCATGTAAAGAAGAAGTGGGCTCATCTAATAATATCACTGGTTGTTTTAAAACTAATGCTCTTGCCAGAGCTACTCTTTGTTGTTCGCCACCACTTAAATTAAAAGTATTTCTTTTTAGTAAATGGTAAATATCCAGTTTTTTAGAAATATCATCAATTGTATTTTTTATTTTTTCTTTACTCCAATTTTTCTGTATCTGCAGACCAAAAGCAATATTGTCAAATACATTCATATTTGGAAATAAAGCACCATCTTGCGGTAAGTAAGAAATGCCTCTTTTTTCTGGGGGTAAGTGAGTTATCCTTTTTTCATTAAAGTAAATTTCACCTTTATTGGGATTTACAAGACCTGCTAATGTTTCAAGTAGCAATGTTTTTCCACTTCCGCTGGGTCCCAATATAACATGGAACTTGAAAGGTTCAAATGATAAATTAAAATCTTTCAATGTAAAATGTTGAGTAGAAATAGTTGCGTTTAATATTTTAATCATGATATTTACTTTGTAAAATATATCGTGTAAGAATTAAAATAGATATACTAATGCTTAATAAAATTAAAATGATTACTACTGTACCTTTAATATCTGCCATAGATAATTTCATAAATATAGCTGTAGGTAATGTCTCTGTTTTCATAGACATACTACCTGCTACTGTAATTGTAGCCCCAAATTCACCAATAGATTTTGCCCATGTAAGTATAACAGAAGAAAGCACACCCTTTTTAGCCAACGGAAATGTGATGTGTGAAAACGCTTGAAGTGGAGATGCACCTAATGTGCGGGCAATATTTTCATATCGTAATGGTATCTCGTCAAAAACAGATTTCATCAGGCGAGTACAAAGACCAAGAACTGTAATAAACTGTGCTACTACTATTCCATAAAAAGTGTATATAACATCAATAATATTATCCCGAATAAACATTCCAAAAGGAGTGGAGAAGAAAATTAATATAATCGCTCCTAATGCGGCAGGGGAAATAATCATAGGTAGTTCCAAAAATATATCTATGAGCGATTTAAACCTAAACTTATATCTACTTAATGCATAAGCAGAGGGAACAGATATTAATACAGCTAAAATAGTGGCTATACTGGCAGCCAGAATACTTAATCCAATAGCATAATGAATTCTTTTATCAAAAATTGCTTTTACTAATTCTTTTGAGTCAAAAAAATAAAATGTAGAAACAAGCAAAACTAAATAAATAATTAAAGTGCTATATGCTGAAATAATAAATAATTTTTTAAATGTCATATCAATTTATTAGCGATGTAACCAGGAGTAGGGTAATGTATATTCACCGCCTATTGGTTTTTTTTGGCCAATGTATTTTTCACATTCTTCTATAGATATAAAGTAATGATGTTTTTGAAATATCGATTGCCCTTTTGGGCTCAAAACATAATTAATAAATTGCAATGCAGTTTTTTTATCTTTTGTAAATACAGATACAGCAATGGGAATATATCCTATTCTGATAATCTCTTCCTTTGATAAAGGAACACTTTCAATTAAATCAGGCACCCAATATTGAAAAACACTCCAGCCAATTACCGCATCAACTGCCTTTAGAGCAATGGCAGCTGCTGTTTTATCGCAACTTTCAGTATAATTGACCAAATTCTTTTTAAATTGCTCTTTTTCTTTTTGACTTAAGTTTTTTTCTATTATTTCAACGGCATATATACCAACGCATACACCTTCAGGATTGGCTATTGCCACTTTTATTCCAGGTTTGCATAAATCTTTTAGTGAATAGATTTTTTTAGGATTCCCTTTTTGTACATTGATGGCATTTACCAGATATACTACTTTTTTCTCAGTTTCAGGAAATATTAGTTTTTCTCGTTTAGCAATTTCCATAAAATCTGAAGAACCAGGGAAATAAATATCCCCTTTTCCAGATAGTTTCATTTGCGACATAATATATCCAGACCCCCCAAAAATTAAATCTACTTTAATACCTGTTTCCTTTTGAAACTCCTCTGCAATTTCTTCAATAGGGGGCTTGGACGCAGCACCTGCATATATCAAAAGGGATTTTTTTGTTTGAGAATAACCTGAATTAAAAATAAATACAGAAAAAATAAGTAATAACCAATATCTATTTAATAACATGCCTTAAATTAAAAATATTATCACGACAAATCTACTGAATAAAATGATATTTCTTCAATGAGTAAAATCAATCTTATGCACAAATATTTTACAATTTCTTTTTAGAACTGATAAAAATCATTTTATTATAAACAAAATAGCAGGAAATTTGTATCATTAAAATGAATAAGTATGAATGTGTGTAAAGACAAACAATTAGGTTCGTGTGTATATTGTGGTAAAAGAAAATTATCATTATTAGAAGGTTTAAGTGAAGAAGATCTGGCATTACTTAATAATGATAGAATTATTGTAAAGTTCAGAAAAGGAGAAACTATTTATAAAGAATACACCAAACCCATTGGTTTATATTGTTTAAACGAAGGGAAAGTAAAATTGGTCAAATATTCTGATAATGGGAACGAAGTCATTATTGGGCTTAAAAAACCTGTTGATTTCATTGATTTGGAAACACTTTTGGCAAACGAAAAATATAACCATACAGCTATTGCACTGGAAGATACTTCTGTGTGCATCATTACTGAAGAAAATTTTCGTAAAGTATTATCTGAAAACTGCGTATTTGCAAATAAGTTATTAAAAAACATCTCACAATCTCTACTTGATTACAATGAATGGTTTGTCAATATTACCCAAAAACAAATACACGCAAGAATTGCCAAAACACTTTTAAAATTAAAAGAATTTTATGGACTATCTGATGATGATTTTTTGAATGTATCATTAAAACGATCTGATATTGCAGCATTATCATGCATTACCACTGCAAATGTTATTAGAACTATTAGTGCGTTTGAAAAAGAAAACATTATAGAATGTGATAAAAAAAGAATCAAAATTCTTAATCATAAAAAGCTGGAAGAGATTTCACAATACTAAACTTAATTTCAAATAAATATTATGAACGACTATAAAAACAAAATCATTTCTGAAAGTTATCTTAAAGATGGGGAAAGAATTCCTGTAAAGAGATTAGTATCTAAAAGAGATATCGGAATTGAAGCATTTGAACTTGTTAATGGCAACTTGATGTTGGAAGCTACTTTAATGGATCCTTATCATCTTATCAGGTTAAATATCCATATTCAACCATCAGAAAGAACTATTGTACATGCTAAAAGTGAATTTGGAAACTATCCACATAGTATATGTAATTTAATGAAAGAAAAAGCAAGCTTTCTAATTGGATTAAAAATTGAAAAGGGGATTAGTAAACAAATTATTCGCAGAATAGGAGGAAGCGAAGGGTGTGTGCATTTAAAAGAGCTGGCTCTGGAAACTATTAATTTTGCTGCTACTGTGCTAATAGGATATGACCAGGGATTTGGCCTAATGAGCAGAGAATTTAATTTGTTAGATGAAAATAAAAAGTTTGAAATTGCAAAAGATGTATTAAAGAATACTTGTTTTGTATATAAAACAAAAGAATAGTTCTATCCGCCAATTTCTATCATTTTTCTTTTAGATAACTTATCGTTCAGTTCAGAAGAATTGAAGTCAGGTAATCCTCCTCTTTTCCAGAATTTTGAATTAATATTATTAAAAATGAACGGGCGAATATCTTCACCTTTTCTCAAAGGAGTAAGCAAATCTGTTTCAGTTTGTGCAAATAAACAGTTTCTTAATTTACCATCTGCTGTAAGTCGGATTCTATTACAAGTATTACAAAAAGGATGGGATACTGTACTTATAATTGCAAATGTTCCCTTATACCCTTTTATCCTATATGATTTAGCTGTACTATTAGGAGCATCGGATAATTTTTCTAATTCCAGTTTTTCTTTCTTCAACACATTTAATAATTCGTCTAAAGTAACCACCTTCTCAAAATTCCATCTATTAGATTCAAAAGGCATGTATTCTATAAACCGAATATGAACGGGAAGATTTTGGGTAATATTTATAAATTGAATAATTTCGTCATCGTTCATATCTTTTACAAGTACCACATTAATTTTGGGGTGGTAATTATTTTCAAGTAACATTTGTATGTTGGAATACACCTTATTAAAAGCATCTTTTTGAGTAATATTTTGAAATTTAATTGAATTAAGAGTATCTAAGCTGACATTGATGGAATAAACTCCTAATTTCTTCAAGTCATCAATATAGCGGTCTAAAAAATATCCATTAGTAGTTATAGCCAGTTCATGAATGGGTAATGCTTTTATTTTTTGGATGATAGAAATAATATCATTTCTTAATAAAGGTTCTCCACCAGTTAATCTTATTTTTTTTACACCTAATGAATTGAATATTTTTGAAATTTCAAAAATTTCATCTGCAGTCATTATTTTATCATTAGGTAAAAAATGGCAATTTTTAACCGGAATGCAATAAGCACAACTAAAGTTACATTTATCAGTAACCGATATTCTTAAATAATCATGTACTCTCCCAAAACTATCTTTTAGCATTAATGAATATGTTTTTCTATTTGTTTAAACTCATCTATTGTAAGATATTGGCATGCCTGAGGAAATATAATATTTTCTTCTTGATAAATATGTAATCGTATTAGTTCAATTAATTCTATCCCTTTATTGTAAATAATATCTCCAATAATTTGCCGGGATGTTTTATCTGGAATTCTTACAAATATACCAAGTAAATTAAAAATAAGAGAACCCACTTGCATCATTTTTAAGTGGTCATCTTCCATCAGGTCAATAGATGTTTCATATTTATTATCAAAACTCATGTATTTGCTATGTTCCCCTTTTTTAATTAAGTATTTTTCTAAAAAAGGAAAAAGATACTTGTCTTCTTTTTGATGATGTGGTAAAAGTTTGGTATCAAAAAATTCAAAAAACTTCCGAAAATTTTCTGACATTTCTTTTGAATAATTATACTGGCTGTTATGAAATTCTATCAAAGTGTTTTCCATTAAATCCATAAAGGAAGACGCTGTTTTATGTTCATCTATTAAAATTTTAATGGGCAAGGGGAGTTGTTCATACGGCACCAAATCTATTTTAGATGGTGGATTCATATAATCAGGTGGAGACATAGGAGACATTCCTTCATCCTGAGCAGATTTTTCAACTATTCTTTTAACTTTCTCTTTTTGATTTTCAGACGACATACTTATTTTTTGTTTCAAAGTTACGGGTTAATATACATACATTAAAATGATATTTATCATATTTTACACAGTATTAAATTTTGTACCATTGCAGAAAAAATAAATTATGAAAAAAGTTTTTGTTGAAGGTCCTATTAGTGCAGAATTTATTGCCGAATCAATCAGTAAGCACTTAGGCAAAACAGATATAGGGGCACACGCTATTTTTTTAGGACAGGTTCGCGCAGATATTATTAATCATCAAAAAGTGACACATATTGAATACAGTGCTTATGAAGAAATGGCTCATCAAATTTTCCACGAGATTAGAGAGGAGTGTTTTCAAAAGTTTGATATTATATGTATGCATATTTATCATAGTATAAAACAGGTCAATGCAGGAGAAATTTCCTTATTTGTATTTGTCTCTTCTAAACACAGAAAAATAGCTTTTGAGGCATGTGAATGGGTTGTAGAACAAATTAAACAAAAAGTGCCAGTGTTCGGAAAAGAATGTTTTGACAATAACAATTATCAATGGAAAGAAAACAAATAATTAACAATCCTTGTCAAAAAATATTCAATTTGCTTTATTTATCTTTGCCCTGTAATGAAAACAAATAATATATCTAAAATATTAATATTGATATTTTTAAGTTCAATTTTAAGTATTGTGTATATTACTTATTCTAAAGTATTTGCGAATATTTATACATATTCAATAATTGAAGAAACAAAAGAAAACGAAGAAAATAATGATTCTGAATCTGATGAAATAACTTTTGTTTTGAGTGTTTATGATATTATTTCAATTAAGAGGTTAATCTACTATAGTTTTTATGATTATAGTTCGTCGGTTAATTTTTATAAATTTCTTTATTCAAGTCAAGTTTTTAAGCCACCAGTAATAAAAGTATAATGTGGATTATTTTTAATTGAATGGATAGGTAATTTCTATTCAATTATTGTTTTCGATTACTTATTATCTATTAAACTTAAAACAATCAAATTTATGAATAGATTAAAAATTTATTCAAATGATATTAGTGCGTCTATAGTGGTATTTTTAGTTGCATTGCCTTTATGTTTAGGCATTGCAATGGCCAGTGGCGCACCATTAATTGCAGGAATTATTGCGGGTATTTGTGGGGGTATTATTGTTGGGATTATTAGTAATTCTCAATTAGGCGTAAGTGGTCCGGCAGCAGGATTGGTAGCTATCTGCATAACAGCCATCTCAGATTTGAAGGGGTATGAAAACTTTTTAGCAGCCATCGTGTTAGCAGGCGTATTACAGATTATTTTTGGATTATTAAAGGGAGGTAAATTATCTTACTTTTTTCCATCATCAGTGATTACAGGCATGCTTGTATCTATTGGTATTATCATTATCTTAAAGCAGTTGCCACATGCATTTGGTTATGACAAAGATTACGAAGGTGATATGGAATTTTTGCAACCCGATAATGAAAATACTTTTTCTGAAATAATTAATTCATGGAAATATATTCATCCTGCATCAACGGTTATTTTCTTTATAGGATTATTTGTTTATTGGCTGTATGAAAAATATATCAATAAGCATTTTAATAAATTCAGCAACATCATACAGGCACCTTTAATGATTGTAATATTAGGTATTGTGTTTACATATTTAATTCAATCAAATAATTTTTTATCCTTGACTATAGAGCAAGAACATTTAGTAAATATTCCTTCTGTTCAACAGCTTTTTTCAGAATATAAAATGCCTAATTTTAACTACATATTTGAAGTCAAATTATGGTATCATGCTTTAATTATTTCTGTAATTGCAAGCGTAGAAACTTTATTGTGTGTGGAAGCTACCGACAATTTAGACCCCGAAAAAAGAATTACAAATCGTAATAGAGAATTGATAGCCCAAGGCATAGGGAATATTTTCTCGGGGATGTTGGGGGGCTTACCTGTAACTCAGGTGATTGTCAGAAGTTCTGCCAATATCAATTTTGGAGCAAAAACAAAAATATCTGCTATTTTACACGGATTTTGGTTGTTATTAAGCATATTCCTTCTGATGGATATTTTGAATAAAATTCCATTAGCGTCATTAGCTACTATTTTGATAATTGTAGGATATAAATTAGCTTCTTTAAATACTTTTATTAAAATGTATCAACGAAAGTGGAGAGAGTTTATTCCTTTTATTATAACTATTATTGCAACACTTTTTAGCGATTTGCTAATGGGTGTATTAACAGGTCTTGTATTTGCAATTATTATTAATTATATAATTGACTCAATGAATGCTGTGAAAGTAAATACAAATGAAAACGAATGTATTGTTTATATCAATGAAAATGCCTCTTTTATGAATAAAAATCGTTTGAATGATATATTATCTTCATTAAGTAATAAAAAAATAAAAGTGATTTATTATGGCAATGATTATGATATTATAGATATCATTGAGCAAAAGAAAAATTTTTATCAACGAAATAATATTATCTTTGAATACATTAATCAATCTAATAAAAACCAAAATTATGAAAACACTTAGTTTTGAAGAAAGGCAAAATTTAACTCCATCCAGAGCTCTTGATTTACTTATCAAAGGAAATGAAAGGTTTGTCAATAATCTTTCAGTCAATAGAGATCACAAAGAACTTATATCTACTTTTTCAAAAGAACAAAAACCTTATGCTTTTATTTTAGGGTGCATTGATTCCCGAGTGCCTGTAGAAATAGTTTTTGACCAAGGGCTTGGAGATTTATTTGTAGCCCGTGTAGCAGGCAATATTATTAATGACGATTTAATTGCCAGTGCTGAATTTGCTGTTAGTATTGTTGGGGTTAAAATTATTTTGATTTTAGGACATACAAATTGTGGAGCAATAAGAGGATATCTATCTGGCATAAGAACAGGATATTTGAAAAACTTGATGGAAAAAATTGAACCCGCTTATCTGAAATATAAAGAAAAAATTGATGGTTCTGAGAACCCTCCCGATTTTTTATCTATGTATAATGCCATAGATACTGCAGAACAACTTTACAACAAAAGTGAGATTATTAAAAATGCTATTCATAATCACCAAATCCTGATAACATCTGCTATTTATGATATTGAAACAGGAAAGGTTTCAATTTTAAATAAAATTCCCTTTTAATAAATAATTAGGGATACAAATTATTCGGACTAATTATTTATTGAATGATAGTAGATACCTCCTTTGCTTAAAATTATATGTAATTCCTACAAATACTCTGCCTTTATTTTTATAAATGAAATTTTTATTTTTGTTGAATAAGATTATTTAAAGGATGATTATTTGCTAATTTTTAAATTCTAAACTTGAAAAATATTGCCCGTGACAATTCAAATAGGGCTTGTTTTTATTGATACAAAATTGCTTTTCAATATTATTCTTGTTAATAAGATAATTCAAAGATAAATATGATTTGTATAAAGGGATAAATGAAACAATAAAAATACTTGATATACTTACAAAGTAACGAATCATATTAAATCAATAAAAAAGGAGAACTCTATTGGTTCTCCTTTTCAATTTTAATGATGTCCTCCGCCATCTATTTCTCCCTCTTTCAATGGTACTGTTTGAGGCACAAAATCATCTTCATAACCTGGTTTGCTATAATCATAAGCCCATCTATGAACTGTTGGTAATTCACCAGACCAATTACCGTGAATGTTTGCTACTGGATTAGTCCATTCTAAACCATTTGCTTTCCAAGGATTTTGTGGCGCTTTTGGACCTCTGAACATACTATAAAAGAAATTGAAAATAAATATACCTTGCGCCAATGCACCAATAATCGCAGAAATAGTAATTACTACATTAATATCATATAAGGCATCAAACATAGGGAATTCACTGTTGGTATAATATCTTCTGGGTACGCCTGCTGTACCTAAAAAGTGCATTGGGAAGAATACACCATAAGCTGAAATAAATGTTAACCAGAAATGAATATATCCTAATTTTTTGTTCATCATTCTCAAATATAATTTTGGGAACCAATGATAAACCCCTGCAAACATTCCAAATATTGCAGACAAGCCCATTACAATATGGAAGTGTCCAACAACAAAATAAGTATCGTGGAAAGTTATGTCCAATGTGCTATCTGCTAATATAATACCTGTAACGCCACCTGTTACAAATGATGAAACTAATCCAATAGAAAATAATGCGGCAGGTGTATATTGTATATTACCTTTCCATAAAGTAGTTAAGTAATTAAATGCTTTCACCGCAGAAGGTATAGCAATCAATAAAGTAGTAAATACAAACACAGAACCTAAAAATGGATTCATACCTGTTACATACATATGATGCCCCCATACAATAAACGATAAAAATGCAATGGCTAACATAGAGCCAATCATCGCTCTGTAACCAAAAATGGGCTTGCGTGATACATTAGCAATAATTTCCGAAGTAATACCTAATGCTGGCAATAAAACAATATAAACTTCAGGGTGACCTAAAAACCAGAATAAGTGTTCAAAGAGAATAGGGCTGCCACCACTGTAATCTAATGGTCTTCCTCCAATGTAAATATCAGATAAGTAAAAACTAGTGCCTAACAATCTATCAGATAGTAATAATAATGCACAAGATAATAAAACAGGAAAAGATAATAAACCAATAATAGCGGTAATTAAAAATGCCCAAACTGTAAGTGGAAGACGAGTCATTTTCATACCCTTGGTTCTGTAGTTAATAACCGTAATAATGTAATTTAATCCTCCCATTAATGCAGATGCTATAAATAGAGCCATTGATACCAACCATAAATCCATTCCTAATCCACTTCCGGGCATTGCTTCTGGAAGTGCTGATAAAGGGGGATAAATAGTCCATCCAGGAGATGCCGCACCATCAGGTAAGAATAATGAGATGACCATAATTACTGAAGATACTAAAAAAAACCAATAAGACAGCATATTGATGAAGGGCGATGCCATGTCTCTTGCTCCAATTTGATAAGGTATTAATAAGTTGGAAAAAGTTCCAGATAAACCTCCTGTTAATAAAAAGAATACCATAATAGTTCCGTGCATTGTAACTAATGCAAGATAAGCGTTAGGGTCTAAAATACCATCCTTTCCCCATTTATCACCCATTACCCAATTGATAAATGCAAATTTTTCACCAGGCCATGCTAATTGCAAACGAAATACTATAGACATGATCATAGCAATTACCGCCATTACCATAGCAGTAATTAAATACTGGCGGGCTATCATTTTGTGATCCTGGCTAAATACATATTTCGTAATAAAACTCTCTTCGTGCTCTTCATAACGGTGAATATCAACATGCTCTACTTCATGATTGTGTAACTCAATGTTTGTTGCTATTGTAGCCATATTTTTAATTTTTAATTCTTAATTTTTAGTTTGTATTTATTTTGTAGCTAGAGTTTTGAATGCTTTTTGTTGATTGAGCCACTCTTTAAATTCCTGTTCGGTTTCTACTACAATTTTCATTTGCATATTGTAGTGTGATGCTCCGCAAATTTTATTACATAATAATACATAATCAAACTCTACGGGCTCTTTGCCTTCTTTTGCTCTTTGTTCATTAATTTGTTTCATTAAGTTTTGAACATAAGGATCTTGACGCATTTCTTTGGTTGTTTTGGTCGGTTTAAATTTAAATGTAGTTACCATTCCAGGTACGCAGTTCATTTGAGCTCTAAAATGCGGCATAAATGCAGAATGTATTACATCTCTCGAACGAAAATAAAACACCACTTCTTTTCCTACTGGAATATGAAATTCATTTTTAACTAACAAATCATCAAATCCAGATTTATCGGTAGTATCTAACCCAACAGGATTGCTTCCTTCAATATGTCTGAAATCTGTTGTGCCTAATTTACCATCTTTTCCTGGATATCTGGCTGTCCAATCAAATTGTTTAGCATATAATTCAACTATCACTGGATTTTTTTCTTCACTTGGTGCTGTAATTTCATTCCAGTATTTTAATCCAAAGATAATAATGAATGCCAATGCAGATGCGGGTATTACAGTCCATAACATTTCTAATTTACTATTATCTGCATAATATACTGCTTTTCTGTTTTTATTGCCTCTGTATTTGTAAGCAAAGTAAAATAACAAAGCGTTGACCACTACAAAAATGAAGCTAATTAAAATTAAATTCCAGAATAATAAATCGTCAATGTGTTTTCCGTGTTCTGATGCGGCATCTGGCAACGATTTATCATACCATCTATTAATTTGATAAAAAAATAAACCAATAAATGATATTCCAAATAAAAGCATTAATGTTCCCATTAAATCATTTTCAGAATCAGTTGGCTCCCATTCTTTTGTTTTTCTTATTTCACGTGCAAACTCAATAACTTTCAATAATTGATGAATTGCTAAGATGAAAAGAATAACTGCAAGTACAATTAAAAGTTTCATAAAAAATGGTTTTGAATTTTCGGCACAAAATTACTTAATTTAAAGCATATTTTCCAAATAAATATTTTTTATGTATGTGTTTAGTGTACAAAAAATAATTATTGCAGTTGGCTTCAGCCAACTGGCTTGAGAAATAGAACAATCTTATTGGCTTTAGCCGCATTTTTAATTAAATTTAATTTATTTTATTAGTATACAATGTGGTTAAAACCCAATATTATAGAAACTACTGAAACAACCCGACTGAAGTCGGGTGCTATTTTATATCAAACCTACGCTAAACAAATACATTTATAAAATAAAAAACCCTCTTCTTGTTTGAAGAGGGCTTTATCGTCTAAATTTTTTGTTTATTTAGGTATGTAAATGCAAACTTTCGTCTAAGAATGGATGGTTTCTTACCAATAAAGGTGCTTTCTCAAGGTTTTTCAATACAATATAAATGAACAATCCAAGGAAAAACATAAAGTTGCCAATTTCCATCCAGCTAATACCAGTCCAGTGTTTTCCAACTGTACCGGGCATTACCATCATAATAACATCTAAATAGTGCCCTATAAATACTACGCTTCCAACGAACGCCAGGAAATTAAAATTTCTTTTAGAATCTCTACTCATCAGAATAACCATTGGAAATGCAAAGTTAATAAATAATACAAACCACATTAGCGATTTATAACTTTCCCATCTGGTTTGAAAATAAGTTACCTCTTCTGGAATATCAGCATACCATATCAACATAAATTGTGAGAAGTATAAATAAGTCCATAAAAATGAAATGGCAAACATCCATTTACCCATATCATGAATAGTACTTTCAGTAACGAATTCAAGATAACCATTTTTTCTTAACCAAATGATTAAAAGAGTCATAAAACTGATAGCACTAATCCACAAACCAGAAAATGTATACCAACCAAATAATGTAGAATACCAATGTGTATCAATACTCATTACCCAGTCCCATGCAGATGTAGAAGATGTTACTGCAAATAATACCATAAACCATGCACCTAATTTTACATTTTTCCAATGATAAGAATGCCCATCTCCACCATATTCAAATTTATCTGCTTCTAAAGAATTTTTTCTTAACTGCCATGTAAACCAAACCCAACCCACAATATACAGGATAGTTCTTAACCACCAGAACCAACCAAAATAACCAATTTTACCAGCAATTACAGGGTCAAAGTTAGGGCTTGAAGGGTCAGCAATTCCTTCAGCCATCCAGTGATAAATATGATGAATGTGTAATTGTCCTAATATAAACAATAAGAATAACAAACTAAGTCCATAAGGCAAATATAAAGCAGTTGATTCTATTACTCTTTTAATTGTAGTAGCCCAACCTGCTTCTGCTGCATATTGCATACCTAAAAAGAAGGCAGCCCCTAAACTTAATGCGGCGAAGAAAAATGCGCCTGAGAAAATATTCGCCCATGCTCTGTTCAGATGATAATGTTCAGAATGATGTGAACCATCTACAATAAACATGGCGATAATGCTTATCAAACCTACACCCATCAATACATAAGCAAACATCTTTGCTTTAGCATCAAATACAAATTGTAATTTTTCTCTATTGATTTGCATATAATTATTTTTTAGTAGTTTCTGTTTTTGTAGAATCTGTTGAAGTTACAGATGTATTACCATCTTTCCCTTGCAATTTGTGTATGTAATGAATGAGTTTCCATCTTTCCTCTACAGAAAGAAAATTATGAGAGCCCATCAATCCTTTGCCATAAGTAATACTATGAAACATCTTTCCTTCTGGAAGATTCATAATATTAGCACTAGTATAAGGTGGAGGAGGTCCTGGCAATTTAGCAGCTACCTTTCCGTCACCTTGTCCTGTTGCACCATGGCAATGTACACAATACTTAGTGTATAATTCCTCACCTTGTTTTACTACTTCTTCAGAATAGGAGATAGGATTTTTTAAATTTTGTCCTGCTAGTTCATAACCCTCTGCTGTATTTGGATAAGGATAGGGTTTGTACCCGCGAGCAATAGCGCCATTGGGTGGAAGCATAGATCCCCACACTGTATCACCATCTACTACAATAGCGTGATAGTATTCAAGCCCTACTGCACGATACATATCTGGCATATATTCAAAGCCAGGACTATTGACATTTTTTTTCGTGCAGGAAGTTATGATAATAACTGAAAAAATTCCTATGGCTGTTTTCTTCATAAATTAATATTTTGGTTCAATGTATAATTCGCCTTTTATTTGAAATTCTTCTGCTGTGTTTTTTTGGGCAATTTGTTCTGCAATTCTTGTTTGCTCTTCTGTTAATTCTAAATACAACATGAACTTATCATCTGTTGTTCTTGGATCTGGATTTTTAGGTGGAACACCGGGTAATAACCAGGATGCTAATAAATAAGTAAGTACCATTAAGTGTGCTGCACAAAACACAGTGCTTTCAAATGTAATTGGAATGAATGCAGGTACATTGTAATAATATGCCCAATTAGGTTTTCCACCAATATCAATGGGCCAATCATAAATCATCATATACCACATCATTAAAGTAGCTAATGAAGTACCTGTAATCCCATAAATGAATGAAGCAATAGCAATTCTGGTTCTTGGAATACCCATAGCCGCATCTAATCCGTGTACTGGAAAGGGCGTAAATGCATCCTTAATTCTAATGCCTGCATTTCTCAGTTCCCTAACTGCATTCAGTAAGGGTTCTTCATCTCCAAAAATAATATGTATCTTATTTTTTTTGAGCATAGTATAAATTTTTAATGTTGTTCAACAGAGTGATTTTTATGAGTAGCCGCTAATTTTTTGAACTTTTCTCCTGATGTCTTCAATATGGTTTTTGTTTCTGCTATAGCAATTACAGGGAAATAACGAGAAAATAATAAGAATAGCACACCAAAAAATCCCATAGTACCAATAAACATTCCTACATCTATAAATGAAGGCACATAAGTAGCCCATGAAGATGGTAAAAATGTTCTGCACAATGTAGGTACAATAATTACAAATCTTTCAAACCACATACCGATATTAACTACTATAGAAAGAATGAATGTAGCTAAAATAGATGTTCTGACCTTCTTAATCCAAAATAATTGTGGGGATATTACATTGCAGGTCATCATGGCCCAATAACTCCAAGCCATTGGTCCAGTTGCTCTGTTTAAGAATGCATATTGTTCAAATTCTACACCGCTGTACCAAGCCATAAATAATTCAGTTAAGTAAGCAACACCTACTATTGAACCTGTAACAATAATTAATATGTTCATATACTCTATATGTTTTATAGTTAGGTATTGTTCTAATTTATATGCTTTTCTTATAACTAACATTAATGTGAGTACCATTGCAAATCCTGAAAACACTGCACCTGAAACGAAATAAGGGGGAAAAATAGTAGTATGCCATCCGGGTAATATAGAAGTAGCAAAGTCAAATGATACTATAGAGTGAACGGAAAATACAAGTGGTGTTGATAATCCTGCCAATACTAATGAAACCTCTTCAAACCTTTGCCAATGTTTAGCTCTGCCACCCCAACCAAAACTTAAAATGCTGTAAAATTTTTTCCATCCTTTATGAACCATTCTATCTCTGATAGTAGCAAAGTCAGGAATCAATCCTATATACCAGAATACAATTGAAACGGTCATATAGGTTGTGACCGCAAACACATCCCAAAGCAATGGTGAATTAAAGTTAGGCCATAATGAGCCAAATTGATTGGGTAATGGGAACAACCAATAATCTACCCAAGGACGACCTGTGTGTAAAGAAACATACAAGCCAGCGTTGATTACAGCAAAAATGGTCATTGCTTCTGCTGCACGGCTAATAGCCATTCTCCATTTTTGTCTGAAAAGCAAAAGAACGGCAGAAATAAGTGTGCCTGCGTGTCCAATTCCAATCCACCAAACGAAGTTGGTAATATCCCATGCCCAATCCACAGAGTTGTTAGATCCCCATGTACCTATACCTTCACCTATTGTATAGGTAAAACTGGCTATACCCCACAAAGCAGTCAGCAATGCAACAGTAAATAAAAAGTACCACCATTTACTGGTTTTTCCTTCAATAGGGGCAATGATGTCCTCGGTAATTTTTTTGTATGACTTATCCCCTAATATGAGCGGCGTTCTGATTTCTGATTCTGCGTGCATATTTTTTATATTTTTAATTCAATTAAAATTTAAATTAACTATGTGCTTCTGCTTTTTGGTTTTTTTCTGCATGATTTTTTTCATACCACAATTCTTCATTCCAATCTAAAAGTGGTTCATCTACATTTCTTACTTTGAGTAAGTAGGAAACAGTTGGACGAATACCAATCTCTTCTAATAATAAGTAATTTCTATCATTTTTTCTCCATGCTACAACTTCTGAATTTTCATCATTTAGGTCACCAAAGATAATAGCATTGGTAGGACAAGCTTGTTGACAAGCAGTTTGAATATCTTTATCCTGCAATTTTCTACCTTCTTTTTTCGCTTGTAATTTTCCTGCTTGTATTCTTTGCTGACACATTGAGCATTTTTCAATAACTCCTCTGCTTCTAACAGTAACATCGGGGTTCAATACCATTCTGCTTAATTCTTGTGCAGCAGGATTAACATCTTTGAATCTCCAGTTTTCAGCATAATTGAACCAGTTGAAACGACGAACTTTGAATGGACAGTTGTTGGCACAATATCTTGTACCAATACAACGGTTATAGACCATTTGATTTAATCCTTCAGTGCTATGAGCGGTTGCTAATACAGGACATACTGTTTCACAAGGGGCGTGATTACAATGTTGACACATTATGGGCTGGAAGGTAACTTTTGGATTTGCAGATGGATTTTCCATTTCCAGATTCATCTCTTTGTAACCAATACCTTCTTCTTCGGCTTTTTTACGAGTCATATCTGATGAGTAATAGCGGTCTATTCTCAACCAGAACATATCACGGGTTTTTCTCACCTCTTCTTTTCCAACTACATGTACATTGTTTTCAACTGAACATGCTACTACACAAGCAGAACAGCCGATACAAGCATTCATATCTATTGTTAAGCCCCATTTATGATTAGGTCTTGGATGGGCATCCCACAAATCTACTTCTGTAACAGGTTTTTTGCCTTCTGCTGTAATAAGTGCTACCGTAGGATTATATGCTTCTTTGTCTTTTTGTTTGTATTCAGGTAAAGAAACTTCTCTTAATATCCATTCTTCTCTGCCCATTACAGTATGTTGTAATTGATTTTGGGCAAACTCATGTTTTTTTCCAGTATTAGAAAGTTTTATACCAAATGCTACAGTAGAAAAATGTCCTTTATTATTTTGAATGAATGGGTGAGCATTGACACCTTTTTGATGTGCAACTTTTAATGTTTCAGCATTTCTACCATAACCTAACGCTAAACCAATTGTTCCAGGTGCTTGTCCTGGCTGTGGTAAAACGGGCACTTCAATTTTAATTCCATTGAGTTCTAATGTGGCAATACTTCCGTCTTTATCCTGACGCAACATTTTTTCAAACCCAAACTTATCCATATCTTCAAGGGCAACTGTGATGTAATTATCCCAAACAACTTTGGATATTGGGTCCGGCAATTCCATTAACCATGGATTATTGGCTTGATTACCATTACCTATGCCTACTTTTTCATAAAGCACAATTTCAAAATCACTTCCCTTTACAGATAGGGCGGCACTAGCAAACTCTGATAAGCTTATTTTTTCATTAGATGTAGATTCTTCTTGTTCTTTCTGTTCTTTTGTTTCTTCTTTTTTTGATTTTGCTTCTGAATTAGCAACGGGTAATGTATTTGAACTTGTTTCAAATATTCCATCGTGCAGAGAATTTACCCAGAATGTTTCAAAATCGGCATCTTTATTTTGTAATGTAAAAATATTATTTTTCCAGTAA
The DNA here is from genome assembly GCA_040758575.1 of Bacteroidota bacterium. GTDB lineage: Bacteria > Bacteroidota > Bacteroidia > B-17B0 > Aurantibacillaceae > BPGX01. The sequence goes on from JBFLVH010000013.1 coordinate 58,455, forward strand.
TTGCGAATATAAGTGTAATAATCTTCGGATTTATTTGTCCAAATTAAAAGATTGTCTTCAAATTGGCGAGTGCCTTCATATTTTGGTGCAGAAAATACAGGACGAATGGTTGGTTGTTGTAAAGTATAAATACCTGTTTTAGGATGAGCATCTCCCCAGCTTTCTAAATAATGATGATTAGCTAAAACAATATTGGATTTTTGGGCTGTTTCATCTAAATAATTAGAAGCATGTATTTTATTCGTTACTTTACTGTAAGCATCTTCAAATTTTGTAAATGCAGGTGCAGAGTAGATTGGATTAACTTGATAGGTGATAAGGGTTTTAACTTTACCTGCATTTATTTCATCAATTAAAGCCAGAAAATCAGCATCACTACCAGATTTTAAATTGTAGATAATATTGGTGTCAATAACTTTGCCATAATTATCCAGCAATTGATTAATACCAATGGTAAGGGCTTGTAAATTTTCATCATTAATTCCGCAAAGAACAAGTGATTGACCTTTATTTTCTACTAAATGTTGAGCTATTTTATTGATTGAAGTAAGTAAATTTTTATCGCTAATACCAGCATCGGATAGTTTGGTATTTCCTGTTTTTTCAGCAATCGCATTATATAATGCAACTAATACTTTTCCAAATTCTGATGGTTTTACTCTATAGCGATAATCAGCATTGGCACCTGTTAAAGACATATTGGATTCAAAGTGGTAGTGTCTATTCATTTCAGCAGATTCTTTAGACACTTTTCTGTTCAAAGTATATTCTCTTGAAAATTCAACGGGATTTAACCAATTACCTAAAAAGTCGCAGGCAACGCTTACAATTACTTTTGCTTTATCAAAATGATATTCAGGGATGATGTTTTTACCTAATAATTTTTGATGAGCAGAACGAATAGATGAATAGGAAACTTCATCCCATTGTATATGTTTGAAATCATTGATAGTGGAAGATAATTCTTGAATTAATGCTTTTAAAGATGGGCTAATGATGGTAGAAGTTAATAATCTTACAGAACCTTCGGATAAAGCTTTTTTAACAGCAGCATCAATTTCTTTCCATGAAGCGCTTTTTCCATTTAGTAAAGGTGCTTTTAATCTTGCACCATCATAAAGTCCTAATACAGATGCTTGAACACGAGCAGAAGATTTTCCTTTGTTGATAGGAGATAATTCATTACCATCAACTTTAATAGGTCTTCCTTCTCTGGTTTTTACAAGAATAGAAGCAAAGTCATGTCCATCATAAAAAGTTGAAGCGTAGAAATTAGGAACGCCTGGAATAATTTCTTCGGGCTTTACTACATAAGGAACAACACGATTCACAGGGGCTTCGCAGGAAGCAAGTGCTACTGCTGCAGTGCTAAATCCCATTAATTTAAGAAAATCTCTACGAGTGGTTTTTATACTTTCTTCATTTTCGCCTAATGGTAATTCTTCGGCAAATTCATTTTCATGTTGTTTTAAAAATTCCTCACTTTGAGTGAGTTCTGGAAGTCCTCTCCAGTATTTTTTGGGTTTATGATTGTTATTGCTCATATCGTTTTAATTTTTTTGTAGTATTAATAATGGCATTTGCCACATTCTAATCCACCGATTTTTTCAACGGTGAATTTCACATCTCTTTTTCCTTTATATTTTTCTTTTAAGTAAGCGTGCAATCTGTCATAATAAGGATTCCCTGCCATTTGCACTTCTGTTTCTCTGTGGCAGTTAATACACCATTTCATTGTAAGAGGATTTTTTTGCTCTACTACATCCATTTCTTTTACATTGCCGTGGCATTGTTCGCATTGCAATTTACCTACTACTACATGTTGTTGATGACTGAAGTACACATGGTCAGGTAAGTTGTATACTTTTATCCAGCGAATAGGATTGGCTTTTGATTCATCATATTTTCCGGTAGAAGGGTCGTAACCAGCAGCGGCATATATTTTAGCGATTTCGGTTTTACCAGTGTTAGGACCTTCCTGAATACCTTTATGGCAGTTCATACAAATATTCACAGTGGGTATTCCTGAGTGTCTAGATTTTTCTACTCCATTGTGGCAATATTGACAGGCAATTTCATTATCTCCTGCGTGAATTTTGTGAGAAAATTTAATGGGTTGTTCGGGTTTGTACCCTTTTTGAGTTTTCCAATCATAATACACACCTACTTTGAATAAGGCGTCCCAGCAGGATTTCATACCTACAAAAACAATGATTACACATACAACAAATACAAAGCGGTTATTTTTAATCAACCATTCTTTTATTTCTTCACCAATAGGTTTAGGTTCATAAACGGGTTTACCAGTTTTGACATTCACTACATTTTCCATTGCAATGCGCACATTGCGTAAAGAAATCCATAATACAGCCAGCACAAAAATGATAAGGAATATTAGTAAATAATTACTACCTTTATCTTTTGAAGATTCGGTGGCGGATGTAGAAGTGCCTTGTGTGGCTTGAGCAATAGGTGCATTTTTAGCAGCAGGTGGTGGGGCTTTTAAGAAAGCAAGAATATCTTTCACATCATTTTCAGAAAGCTGCCCTTCAAATACGGTCATTGCGGCTTTATTGTTATCATTGTATACCTTATTAGCATAGGCATCTCCCGATTTAATCAATTTTTCATTATTCAAAATCCATTTAATAAGCCATTCATCAGCAGGTTTAGGAACACGGTCAAAAATGCCTTTTAATCCAGGACCAGTTAGCTTTTGGTCTGTGTGAGAAGCGTGGCAAACAGCACAATTTTGTTTGAATAGTTTAGCTCCATTTTCTGCATTTTGTGCAAATACTAATTGAGCAAGAACTAAAAAGATTCCTGCAATGAGATGCTTAATGTTCATACTAATGTAATTTTTATACATAAATTGAAATGATTTAATAAACTGATTGAAAGTAAAATAATGTGGCTTATTCTGATAATTAACGGGCGTTGATGAATTGATAGATAAATGGTTCCAGAAAATATCCACAAAAAAAATTTAAGTGGGGGCAAATATATTGTATTTATATTTTAGCAAACAAGAAAAATTTATGTTTTTTTATGATTTTTAATTATTTAAAATTATTCTAAATAAAAGGATGATTTATATCATAGAATAAATATGTAACACTTGTGTTTTTTTGAAAAAAATCTTTATTTGTATTTTAATTAGATTTATAGCAAACAGATTGTTTTTTCAAGTGAGAGGGTTTTATGGATGTTACTAATTATTGAATATCTCTTTTCCACACCATCACAAAATCGTTCATATAAAAACCATTGCCAATATCAAAGTCCTCTACCTTTTCAATTTTAAAGCCATTTTTGAAATAAAAATTGATGGCTTTATAATTCTGTCTATTCACCGTTAATCTTATTTCAGAAGGGTGAAATGTTTTGATGATGTATTTAAATACTTTTGTCCCTATACCTTTTCCCGCATTGTTTTGTAAGATATAAAATTTGTGTATGAATAATTTTTTTCTTGTTTGTTTTTCTATAGAAATGAATCCTATTTTTTTGTTATTGTTTAAAATCAAATAAAACTGGTGTTTAAGTTTATTCATCTGATGAGTAATACTTTCAGATGAATAGAACTTATCCAGCATATATTGAACTTGCTTATATCCGATAATAGGGGGATAATATTTCCACCAAATTTCTTCTGCTAACTTTTGAATGATAGGAATATCAACATCACTCGCGGGAAGTATTTTTATCATTTATAAAATATAACAAAATTAGATTCTTGACTTGCTCGCGCCAGGTCCATAAGGACTGGGTAATACATACCTAATGAATATTTCCATTGCACCTTTTCCTCTGCTAATCGTTTTTAATTGAGAAATATTGATGTCATAACTGAATCCAATGGTATAACTATCATATTCTAAAACAATATTAGTTGTAACAGCATCTTTATTTCTATAAATACTTCCTAATGCTACTGAACCACCTGATTTACCTTGCTGTTTAGCAAACACATATTTTCCATAAAGACCTGTTAGTAACTCAGTAGTTGGTCCTTGCAATTGATAAACCAAAAGAGGACACACAGCAAAGGGACTTTTACCAATTCCAATATCTCCGCTTGCAAAACCAACATAGCGAACATACATTTTATCATTAGAACTCTTTAAATAATTATTAGCAGGCATATTAACATGAAAGGCACTTAAACCAACATTAAATTTTAGATTTTGGTTCCCTTTTCTAAAACTCCCTTCGTTATTATCATAAGTATATGTAAATCCCAATCCAGCATCAGGAACAATAAAATTATTAGAAGAGAAATTTTCATTAGATGGTTGATTAGGATTGTACGCACCTGCCGCTATATCATACTGTGTTCCCCATTTTGCATTATTCATATTAATGCTTTTCTGAATAATACCCGCATAAATACCTATTCCCAGATATTGTCCCTTATTGACTTTAAGATGATAAGCCCCATTTAATGTTACATCATTGGTTTTCAAACTTAAGTCACCTGAATTATCATTAAAGAATTTAATACCTCCTGCAAACAAGTGTCCTTTTGAACTCTTTTTAATTCTTCCATCTACCGATAATCCAAAAGTGTTGTAAGGAGATGCCACAGCTTTCCATTGATTCCTGTAAATTAAATTGCCAGATAAAGCATAATTAGCACCCGCCATGGCTGGGTTAAGTGTTAGCGGAAAATACTGAATTTGTGTAAAGTGTATATCCTGTGCATAAGCAACTGACCCAAAAAGGATTGCTATTACATATAATTTAATTTTTGTTTTCATAGTATTAAATTTTATTTAACGATGGTAAAGTTCCCCTTCAAATCAATAGGTTCATTATTCATATACAAACCTTTGATATAGTAAACAAAGGTTGCACCGTTCATCTCTTTATCTTTGTACTTGCCATCCCACCAGTTATTAACATTATCAGTTTCAAATACTTTTTCTCCCCATCTGTCATAAATCACCATATAAAATTCTTTTACGCATTTTGTTCCAAAAACCTGAAGTTTATCATTTACACCATCGTTATTGGGTGAAAACACATTAGGTACAAATAACTCAGGGCATCTTGTATCTACATATATTACTCTGCAAGCTGTATCTGAACATACACCACTATTATCCAAACCTAATACACAATAGGTAGTAGTTTGAACTGGAGATGCGTTAGGAGAGGATGAAGTCGGATTGTCTAATCCAGTAGAAGGTGTCCATGTATAAATATTCGCTCCCGTTGCTATAAGTTGAGTACTTTCCCCTATACTGATAGAATTGCTTGACACGCTAACATTTACATTTACAGATGGGCTTACTGTAATGCCTATAATTGTGGTTGTATTACATGCTCCAGCACTTCCTATTAATGTATAGCTAATACTTGAATTTGCAGGTACACTGATACTGCTGGTTGAATAAGTATTGGTTCCATCAGTCCAGGTGTAAGTATTGGCTCC
>JBFLVH010000014.1:0-62186 GCA_040758575.1 Bacteroidota bacterium
TATCAATAGCATTAGCAGATTGAGGGATAGAAGAAACAGCAGAAACACCTGTTCCATTGCTGGTAGATGAACCAGGCATTGGAGTGTTGGCAGAGTTAGTAGAATAAGTAGAGACGGTGAGAGTAATATTAGCAGCATTAGTTTTATTAAATCCCAGTGGGATATAATCAGTTGCAGTGCCACCTACACCAAAAGGAATGACATAAGAACCTGTTTGTGTACTCGTATTCCAGATGACAGAATTATACTGGTTTTCTGAATGAATATGGCCTGCTGCTCTGAAAATACCAGCGGTATTGGGTTGGTTGATGTATAAGTAAATAGGTGTAGCAGCAGTGCCGCCATTCATGTAGATGTATGCACCATTTAAATAAAGAGCATTGTTTTGGGCTATTGAAACACTTGAAAATAAAAGCATTGTAGCCCAACTCTTAATAAGCAGTTTAAATTTATTCATAGAAATTTATTTTTATATGCATTATTTTTTGCAAAGTTATGTAAAATTTTTTGAAATAACCAAATTTTTTTTCACAAGTTAATCACAAATTTCAAAAAAATGAGATGGGTTAAAAATAAGATTTAAGATAGAGTATCTTAATGTTAGAGAATGTATCTTTTGTAATTTTTTATACCAATCAAAAATATTAAATCCTACTTAAACAACAAAACACAAACACAAATAATAATATATGTTCAAGAAAAGGGTTCACTCTTATCCCTTTCTAGTCCGCCTACGGCGGAGAAGCATTTACTTTCTCTTTTTAGTTTCTTCTACACCTTTGGCGGATTCGTCTCTGGCGGACAGGTATTTTCGGATTGTCCGCCGTAGGCTGAACGGAGTGAAACTTCTTTCTGATTAGTCCCGACGCTTGCGGTTGGGATGCAGTCTGCATTCCTTCGCTCCGCTCAGGATGAAAAGTGGTTTCAAATTGTTCGCCGAGGGCGGGGAAGCGTCTGATTTAAATAGCGTTATTAAATAAAAAGTTTATCAAACAAAATTTTCTGGAGAAAGATAATTAAAAATAAAAAATCCTCTGAAATTTCAGAGGATTTTTTTGAAATTATTTTATCAACAAAGATGAATTATTGATTAGTAGTAGGTGTAACAAAAACTACTTTTTTACCTCTTTTGGTTTTAAAGTTAACCACCCCATCTACCAGAGCAAATATGGTGTAGTCCTTACCTAAACCGACATTTTCACCTGGATGATATTTAGTGCCTCTTTGACGAATGATGATATTACCTGCTTTGCAGATTTGTCCGCCAAATAATTTTACTCCGAGACGCTTACTGTGGGAGTCCCTGCCGTTTTTTACACTACCTTCTCCTTTCTTATGTGCCATAGTTATTTAATTTTAATGGTTATTTTAGATGTCTATTTTTTCTATTTGAATATAAGAATATTGCTGGCGATGTCCATTGAGTTTTTGGTATCCCTTTCTTCTTTTCTTTTTGAATACCAATACTTTATCGCCTTTGAGGTGTTTAAGTACTTTTGCATTAACTTTTCCATTCAATGTAGGGTTTCCTACTTTAATATCTCCATTATTATCTACCAGGAGTATTTTTTCAAAAGTAATATTGTCTCCTTCATTAGCATTTAAGCGATGGGTGTATATTTTTTGCCCCTCTTCTACTTTGAATTGCTGACCAGCTATTTCTAATATTGCGAACATAAATTTTATTTTAAGGGGGGCAATATTACAAAATAATTTATTTACCAACAAAATATTTTATTCACTATAAAAAGGATATTAAAATCAAATGATAATTTTCTTAATTTTGAAGACGGATTTAATTACCAATAATTATGATGGTGCGGGAGTTTTTATTGTTCTAATTCCCAAGTTATCAATCCTTCTGAAGTGAATTGAAAAGGTTGAATTTTTCCACCAAACTTTAGTAATGCTTCTGCTACTTTTAATTTGCTATTTTCAGGGCAGTAAAAAAACATAAATCCGCCGCCGCCTGCACCAGAGATTTTTCCGCCTGTTGCTCCTGCATTAAGTGCGGCTTCATAAATTTTATCTATGTGTGAATTAGAAATATTATTAGCCATTTGTTTTTTATTTAGCCATCCAAAGTGTAGAATTTCACCTAATTTATTCAATTCTTCTTTTAGTAAAATATCTTTAAGAATAATGGCCTGTTCTTTTAAGTGATGCATGGCTTCAATAGATGATTGTTTTTGTTTTTCTACATTTTGAATTTGTTCTTTAATAATTTCTGAAGACATTCTTTGTGTATCTGTAAAATAAAGTAATAAACAATGCTCCAGTTCTCTTTTAATATTGGGCTTAATATCTAATGGGTTGACAATCACTTTATCATTGCTAAAAAATTCCATAAAATTAATGCCGCCAAATGTAGCAGCGTATTGGTCTTGCTTACCACCAGCCATTTTCAAATCTATTCTTTCAATTTCATAAGCCATATGGGCAATATCATATTTTCCAAGTGGTAGTTTAAGCCATTCTGCAAATGCTCCAAGTATTGATACTACTAATGTAGATGATGTGCCTAATCCTGACCCTTGTGGCACTTCTATGTAAGTATGAAGTTTGAAAGATAGTGGTTTTAATTGAAATTTTTTAATGATGTAATTATATACACCAATAACCAATTCAAAAGGTTGTTCTACTTCCAATTGTTCAGCAGAAGAAAATTGTTTTGAAATATTGTAATTACCTAATTCTATTTCTATTAAGTTGTTGTTGGTTGGTTGGATGGTGGTAACAGCATATAAATTGATGGTAGCATTTAATACGGCACCGCCAAAAATATCAGAATAAGGTGATACATCTGTGCCACCACCTGCTAAACCTATTCTTAAAGGGGCTTTGCTTCTGATGAGCATATTATAAGTTTTCTACGACTTCAATTTTTTGATGAATGAAAGAATAATTTTCTGTTTGAATTTTTCTTTTTAGTTCCAGATATTGTTGATAGGTGTTGGTAAATTGTATTCTATGTAATAATACTTCATTAAAATTATTGTAAGCACCCATCAGCAATTCACAAATTTCGCGAATAGCGTTATTTCCACCATTAGAAAAACTTACATAATCGGCTAGTTGATTTTGAATGACATATTCGTTGAAAAGCACGGCAGATGGTTTTTTGACATACATTCTTAAACCGCATTTTTCAGCCACATTTAAGTCCAGAATATCATCAAAGACAAAACAAGTTTGATGAGGTTGAATTTTTAATGATTGGCAAAGATGTTCAAATGCCAGAATTTTATGAGGCACTTTGAAATAATGTCTGTGTATGAATTCTCTTTTGGCAAGTGTAAAGGCAGATAAATTTTTTTCACCTGAAATGAAAGATACAACAGGATGTTGTTGATATTTTAAGTAATAAGAGAATCGTAATAAATTTAAGCCAACAGAATCAGATTCATTAAATCGGCTTTGTAAATCGGCATCTTTTGAACCATCTGTAAATACACCATCCCAATCAAATATAAATACTTTAATATGAGATAATTTATCTAAAAATTTTTCGGGCGTGATGAGAAATTGACCGCCCTTAAGGTGAAATTTTTCAAATACAGAATTCATTTTAGATGTCTTGGATATCAATCATTCCAACGGCTTTATTATTGTCATCTACTACAATGATAGTATCTACACTTGTTTTTTTGAATAATTGATAAGCATCGTTGAGTAAAGCATTAGCAGAGATAGTATAAGGTGTTTTGAAAGTTAGGTCAGATAGTTTTTTGTTGAGGAATTGTGAACCTTCTTTCATAATATTTCTTCTTAAGTCGCCATCTGTGAAAATGCCTTTTACTACATCGTTTTCATCTACAACAGTGATGGCACCAAAGCCATATTCAGTCATTTTGATGATAGCATCTGTAAGTTTTGTATTGATATTTACAACAGGGTTTACACTTCTTATTACATCTTTAACTCGTTTGGTCATTAGTTTAGTATCAACGATAAATTGTTCTGTACCTAAAGTAGTTAGATTGTTTTCTGTGAGCTGTTTCATTACTTTCCATGGAACAGTAATTGTATGTACGCCAAGGTTAATAGCATTTCTAACATGTTCAGTATGTCTAACAGAAGAAAACATAATTTTAGTGGGATATTTATAGTAATTCACTGCTTTTACACATTGTTCTATAAGGGCAAGAGCATCGTGGCCCTGGTCTTGTAATCTTCCAACGAGTGGACAAACATAAGTAGCACCTGCTTGCATAGCCATATATGCCTGTTGTAAAGTATATACAAGGTGAATGTTGACTAAATAACCTTTGTTTCTGAGTAATTTACACGCTCTTACGCCTTCTAAAGAAACGGGGATTTTAAATACAGTTTTTTGTGGGTCTAACCCGAGATTAATTTGTCGTTCTGCTTCTGCCAGAATTTCTTCTGCGGTATTTCCAAGAGCTTCTATTTGTAAGATGGGAACTATTTTACTTAACTTTACAATGGTAGCATCAATGTCGGTAATGCCTTCTCTTTGCATAAAAGTTGGCGTGGTGGTTAAACCGGTAAGAAAGCCCAATTGGAAAGCTTCTTCAATTTCTTTGAGATTAGCAGAATCTAAATACAATTCCATAGTATAATTTTTGCAACAAATGTATGTGAAGTTATTTAAATATACAAGATTTTGGGAAGTGAGATTAGATTTTAATTCCAATAATGCATACATCATCAATTTGTTCGTTATTTCCCTTCCATTGTTCAAAAAAACTTAGAAGTTCTCTTTTTTGTTGTTGGTAATGCAAAGCACCAATAGATAAGAGTAATTTTTTAAATCCAGAAGACATTAGTTTTTTATTTTTCTCACCACCAAATTGGTCAATGTATCCATCGGTAGTTAAATATACAACATCGTTTTTATTGAGAACGATGGAGAATTTTTCAAATTTTTGATTAGAATCTGTAAATCCGCCAATAGAAAACTTATTAGTTTTATGTTCTTCAATTGTATTTTCATTATTTCTAAATACATAAAGAGGTCTATTAGCACCTGAGAATTCCACTTCAATACTTTGATAATCGTTATGCAGAATTTTGTATGGTATTTTAAGTATGATAATGTCCATTCCGTCTTTTGTAAGTGAATTGTCATTAATTTGCTTTAAGGTTTTTTTCACGCTATTATTAACAAGATATAATAAATGTCCTGTATCATCTGTAAGATTAATGGCTTCATTTAATTTATCGTTATTCAATATGCTCATGAAAGCACCAGGAACACCATGTCCTGTACAATCTGCAACTGCTATAAAACAATAATCTTCTTTAATATAAAACCAATAAAAATCACCTGCGACGATATCTTTAGGTTTATATAGAACAAAACTTTGAGGTAATACTTTCCAGATCTCGCTTCTGTGAGGTAAAATAGATTTTTGAATTAGTTGAGAGTAGTGAATACTATCTAAAATATCTTTTTGTTTTTTTTCAATGATTTCTTTTTGTTGTTCAACTTCTAATTTTTGAGATTGTATAATTTTATTTTTTTGGGAAACTTTTCGTAGGGTTATAATTATTGCTATTGAAAAGATAAGTGTAGCTATAAGACCAATGATAGAAAAAATCAATTGAAGTTGTTGTCGTTGATTTTTCTCTTTTGCCAGTAGTATATTTTTTTCATATTCAGATTTATTTTTAAATAATATCTTATCATACTCATATTCTAATTCTTGCTTGAAAGAAGTTTTTTGATTTTCAAACAAGTTTATAATATTTTTTAATGAATCCTCTTTTCTATGATAAAAATATGCTTTGTCACAATTTTTTTTAGAATTGTAAACTTCGCTAATGAGTTTATAGACGTGCAAAAGAAGTTTATTGTCTTTTAGTTTAATACCTATTAATTCTGATTTATTGAGATATATGAGGGCACTGTCCAGATATGAGAATTTTTTTGAATTAGCATAAATATTAAAAAATAAATTAGCGATATCTAAATAAACATTTCCAACTTCTGCTTCTTTTTCTAATTGCTCATATAAATTTAATGCTTTCCATAAATAAGTTTTTGCTTTATCAAATTCCAATGTATTAGTATAAGTTTTACCTAAATTAGCAGCAGTAAGTGCTATCATTTCGGAGTTATTTATTAATTGACTGATTTTGTTGCTTCTTAAGAAACACCATTCCGCTTTTTCTTCTTCTCTTTTAATTAGATAAACCTGTGCAATATTGTTCAATATTATTGCTATCCCTGAACTGTCGTTTAAGTTTTCCTTAATTTTTAATGATTTTTGATAAAACTTCAGAGCATTATCTAGATCGTTTATTTGTTTATACATAAACCCGATGTTATTTGAAATTCTGGAAATAAGAATACTGTCATTAAGCATTTCCGCATACTTTAATCCTTTATAATAAAGTGTAATAGATTTGTCATATTTACCTATGCTTTCGTAGACGCTGGCAAGGTTATTTAATATGTCTGTAAGATATAAGAGTATTCTTTTATTATCAGGATAATTCTTTAGTAAAGAATCATATGAATGATTTAATGCCTCCCACAATTTAAGAGATTCTTTAAAGTTGTTTTTTTCATAATAATAAACGGCTAAATTGTTGAGTGCTTTATTTCTTTGTAAAATAATTTCTAATAATGTTTTATGGTCAGTATATTTCTGTAAAGCGGTATTAGAAATTCGTAAACATTCTTCTGCATAAGTGGGAATTTCTTCTAAATCACACACTTCAGTTAAGTTTGAGTAGATATTAATTTTGGCAGTATCGGATTGAACTTTTTTTAATTTAGATAAATAATTATTCACTTCTGTGTTTTCTTGAGATAAAAAACATAATGAATAAAGTAATAAGATGATATATGAATATATTATATTTCTTTTCACGGCTTTAATGTACATTAAAAAATAAAAAAATTTGGATAATTCGCATATTATTTTGTATAATTGCGAGCCCAAATAATTAAGGTACTTTTAATAGGTTGGCACGATAGCTCAGGTGGTAGAGCAGAGGACTGAAAATCCTTGTGTCGGGGGTTCGACTCCCTCTCGTGCCACTCGTTTTTTATCAGATATTGTTGAAAAGTTTTATTCCTCTAATTTTAGCATGAATTTAGTAGTAGACGCAGGTAATACAAGAATTAAATTAGGTTTTTTTGAAAATAAAAATCTGTTACAACATTTTGTATTTAATCATATACAGGAAATTGACACGAACGAAGTATTGAAAGAATATTTTGAAAAAGTAAAATATGCTATTGTTAGTAATGTTACAGATATTGAGGTGGATAATTCTTTCAGAAAGTATTTATCTAATGCCAGCATTATAAATTTTTCAACATTAAAAAATTTTCCTTTACAAATTGATTACAAAACGTCACACACACTCGGGCAAGACAGAATTGCCTGTGCAGCAGGGGCTATTAAGGAATTTCAAGATGCCAATATTTTAGTAATTGATTTGGGCACGTGTATTAAGTATAATGTAATCAAAAACAAAACATTTGTAGGTGGGGCTATTTCACCGGGCTTGCAGATGAGATATAAAGCATTGCATCATTTTACAGGGAAATTACCCTTGCTTGATTCTAATGAAAATATTTCATCGCCAATTGTAGGAAAAGATACACAAGAAAATTTACACTCGGGTGTCATCAATGGATGTGTGGCTGAAGTAAATTATTTTATTGATAATATAACAAGTGATACAGATAATTGGATAATTGTATTAACAGGCGGAGATGCGTTATTTTTTGAAAAAGTAATAAAAAGAAAAGTATTTTTACGCCCTTATTTAATATTAGATGGGCTTAATGAAATTTTGGAATATCAAATTGGAAGATAATTGTAATCATTGCTTTGCAAAAATCAAGAAGGTAATAATATTGTGTTACTTATTTAGTAATACTTTTTTTGTATTTGCTCAATACAATACTTTCTCGCCTTTTTCAAGATATGGTATAGGCGATATTCAGGAAAATACTCTGGCTTATCAAAAAGCAATGAATAATGTTGGCATTGCTCAATTAACCGATACTACTGCACCTGCGTTTATTAATATTTCAAATCCTGCAACTTTATCCAGTTTAAGATTAACCATATTAGATGCAGGGGCTAATTATTATCATACACAAATTACTAATCAACAAAATTACAAGGTTACTCAAAAATCTGTCAATTTTAATTCATTAGCCATTGCATTTCCAATAAAAAAACATTCAGGATTTTGTTTTGGGCTACTGCCGTATTCTTTTGTGGGCTATCAAATCAATCAAGATGAATATGTCAATAATATTGGAAATATTAACTATGTGTATGATGGAAGTGGCGGATTAAATAAGGTATTTGCGGCTTATGGATTTAGTATTTCAAAATATTTTCGTTCTGATTCATCACAAGGCATTATTAAAACATTGATTAAAAATTCATCTTTTGGAATTAATGCTCATTATTTGTTTGGTGAATTGGCACAAACTGCTGTTGTGAATTATCCAAGTAACATTACTTATTATCATTTTGTAAATGACAGAAGATATAGAATTAATGGGGTTTCTGCTGATGTAGGTTGGCAAACATTTTTGAATTTGAAAGATAATAAAAGTTTATTGGCATTGGGTTGGACAATGTCTGTGCCTTCTCAATTGAAAGTGATTAATGATTATATTGCGTATAATTTTTCTTACACTTATTATGGTGAAAAATATATTGTAGATACTTTGCTGTATAGCGAAAATGAAGCAGGCAAATTAAAATTGCCATTGAGCACAGCGTTGGGCTTATCTTATATTGTAAATAATCAATGGGGAATTAATATTGATGGCAGATATACAGATTGGAAAAAATTTCAATTAGCAAATGATAAAGTGAGTGTAAAAAATAATTTTGAAATCAGCATTGGCGGATATGTTCAGCCCGATAGATTTTCAATGAGTAAAGGTGATTATTGGAAAAAAGTTATTTACAGAGCAGGTATAGGGTATAACTCGGGTTATCAGGAATATCAAGGGAAAGCCGTGCCTTTATATTCTTTTTCTGCAGGGGTGAGTTTGCCAGTTGGCTTGTATAGAGCATTTTCTGCCCTACACATTTCTGCACAATATGCTATTAAAGGACAAAAGAATTTTATTTTAAGAGAAAATATTTTGAAGATAAATATTGGTATAACATTGAATGATAGATGGTTTGTTAAATATAAGTATGATTAGACCCTCCCCTAAATCCCCTCCCTACTTGTGTAAGGAGGGGACTTCAAGGGGTGGGTTGCTAAACAAAATTGGAAGTTGTAAAATCATAAATAATTGATCTAAAAATGTTTGGATTGATACTAAAAAGCACAGGAAGTCATTACAAAGTTTTATTAAGCGATAAGGAAAATCCTGCATTAGAAGAAATTCAAAATAAAGGATTGATTGTAGATGCTGTATTAAGAGGTAAATTAAGATTAGAAAATATTAAAAGCACTAATCCAGTAGTAGTAGGTGATTGGGTAAAACTTATCCATACTGAAAATGGTTGGGCAATAGATGATATATTGCCAAGAAGAAATTATATTATTAGAAAAGCCACTAATCAAAGTAAATTGACACACATTATAGCGGCTAATATTGATTTGGCTTGTATAGTAGCCAGTATTGCAGTGCCCGCTACAAGCACAGGATTTATTGATAGATTTTTAGTAACAGCAGAAGCATATCGTATTCCTGCCGCTATATTGTTTCATAAAACGGATTTAATTGAAGATGATGAGAACGCTCTGCAATATCAAAATGAATTGATGGATATATACAGAAAAATTGGATATAATGTATTAGCCACTTCTATTCATTATTCTGAAAGTTTGGAAGCGTTTAAACAATTGCTGCATAATAAAATCACTTTGATATCAGGACATTCAGGTGTGGGCAAATCGTCTTTAATTAATGCTATTCAACCACATTTGAATTTGAAAGTAGGCAATGTTTCATACAAACACTTGAAGGGGAAGCATACTACTACTTATGCAGAGTTATTATCGTTAGATTTTGGTGGATATATTATAGACACGCCAGGTATTAAAGAATTTGGCATAGTGAATATGGATAAGTATGAAGTGAGTCATTATTTTCCCGAGATGCGTCAATTTCTTGGGCAATGTAAGTTTAATAATTGCCTGCACATTAACGAGCCAGAATGTAAGGTATTAGAAGCATTAGAAAATGGAGAAATATCGTATAGTAGATACAATAGTTATTTATCTATTTTGGAAGATGAAGATTTTAGAAAGGTGATGAAGTGAAAGGTTCTGTGTTTATTTAGAGTGGAAAAATTATACTACTTAATATTTAATTACTCAACTTATACGCATTTATTATATTGTATGGATGTGAGCATAATATTAGCAAAACATATTATTTTTATTTTTATTCATATTTTTGATTTTTTGAAATACCAAAAATATATGAAAAATTGATTCTTATAGTGAAATTATCATTTGAAAAATTAGCAGGACGAATATTTGAAGAAGATAGATTTTTTTGATACGCAGTGAATAATTGAATTGAAAAATGTTGATACCTTTTAGTTTTGATAAATATAGGAAAACCTAATTCACAGGAATAATTATTCATTTCTTTATTATTAGGAAAACGATTATGCTCAAAAAATAAAGGGGCAAAAATTATACCATATTCAATGTTAGAGTGATTAGATTTTTTGGCCAGCATAATACCATTTGGCATTATAAAACCTAATACAATGAACTGCAATGGCCATCCATCGTCGGAATTTCTAATTGGTGTTGCTTTATAATAAGATTCTACATACTTAAATGCTAAAATTCCTAATAAGTTTGCTTTTACATTAATTTTATTGTATGAGTTTATTCCCATATCAAATTCCCGATATAAAATAATTTTATATTTTACCGATAACTTTGAAAAATACTGCACACCTATATCGTAAGAGTAAAAGTTTTTTTGAATGTTCTTTGTTGTATTGAATAACAATCCAAAATGATTTTGAGCAATAGAGCTCAAAGCAATTATTTGTAGTATTAACATTAAAATTTTATCTGAAAAGATTTTCAAATAAATTTTCATAAACTTTAATATAAGTGATAGAATCTATTCCAATAAATTCAAAATTTTCATTTTCTTCTACAGGCAGTAATATTATTTTGTTTTCTTGAAGTAAAAGTTTACAAATTACTACATCTATTTTATTTTTTTTATTAAAATATATTCTTACTTCAGGACAATGCGGGATAGTGTATTTGTTATTTTTTTTATCATAACATACTATACTTTCAAAAGTAGAAAAGGGAACACTATCTTTTTTATTTTTTTTAAGGTAATATATATTTGCTTCCGATAATTGACGACAAAACTCTTTTTTATCTATATGATAAACTACACAGGAGCAAAAAAATAAACCGAATATGATAATATATTTTGCCATCTAAATGGCTTTTTTTAAGTTTTTATACTTCTACATTCTCTACTGCCAGAAGATTTTCATTATTGATATAAACCAAAAATGCTTTGTAGGTGTAATTATTTTGATTGTAAATGTTTTGAAGCAACTGAATATAATTTTTAATTTGCTGATGATATTTTTTTCTTTCTTTACCTGTTTTGAATTCCAGCACTACCACTTCATTTTGTTTAGAAATAATAATTTTATCAGGTCTGAAAGTGTTTTCACTACTAAATATTGACATTTCATTTAATACTTGTTGAATATTTTCAGGTTGAAAATATTGTTTGAGTAATTCATTATTTACTAATGATTCTAACATTTGGATGATGGTTTCTTTTTCGTTATGATGAATAATGCCTTTTGCTAATGCTTTTTTTACAGCATAGTTGATATTATTGTCATTAATAAATTCCAGAATTTTATGAATTTTAATACCTAATTCAATGTGCTCGTCAGAATAAGGATTGGAAGTATTTGCAAGCAAAATATTTTGATTGTTTAGTAAAGTAATATCAGATAAATTAATATATTTTTGTGATGTTGAAGATGTTTGATGTGTTGGTTGGGTAATTTTATTGCCATAATGATAAATGGTAATTTTTTTCTCTTCTGTATCATTAGAATTTTCTGGTTTTTCTATAAATGATTGTATTTTTTGATGAAAAATGTTTTTGTAATAATCGTTTTTTGAAGTAGAAAAAATATACATTCTATCTATGGCTCTTGTGCAGGCAACATAAATCAAATTGATGTTTTCAAGATGTTCTTTTTCAATGAGTTTATTTCCAGTATCTTCATCAAAATAACTGATTTCATCTGGATTGAGATACAATAAGATTTTCTTAAAGTCAGAAATGCTTTGTTGCTGTTCATTATATATTGGGGTAGAAGGTATCTTAAATTCAGTATCTTCAGGTAATTCAAACCAGTAATTGTTAGAGTCGTGTTGAAAATCTAAATTGAAAATAACAACAGGAAATTCAAGTCCTTTACTTTTGTGTATGGTCATTATTTGCACAGCGTTTTCATTAGCACTTACAGATATTGAGAAGGATGTATGATTTTCTTCCCAGAAATTAAGAAAATCAAAAATGGTATTGCCCCTATCTGCATAAGTAAATACAAATTGATGCACAATTTCTAAAAGTTTTTGAACTTCATTTGTCAATGGAATATTAAAGTATTGTATTAAGTTCAAACAAATCTGATAAATGCTTTGTTTAGAAAGTTCGTAAGTTGCAAATAATTCTCTGAACTGCTTTGATTTTTCTTTATCGCTTTCGCTTTCACCTTGATTGAGCATTTTATCAATAAATGCTATTTGATTTTTTGTAAATTCTCTTTGAGGATGAAGATATCTATAACACACTGCATCAGCGATTTTGTCATTTTTATTGACAAGTAGTTTTAAGAATGAAATAATAAAAGAAACTTCTTCTGATTGATAAATGAGTAATCCTTCGGGCGAGATGAATTTAAGGGGTTCTTCATTGTTTAATTTTTTATCTTTCAACTCTTGTATAAGATTAAATATATCATTGTTTCTTCTTAATATAATGCAAATGTCTCTTTGTTTGTAGCCAGATTGAATACACTCATTTATTCTCTCTAAAACATCTTCACAAAATTGTTGAAATCTTTGTTTTTTATTACTCAATTTTCCTACGGCTTCGTATTCAATAATTTCAACATAACCATTTTTGTTGTTAGTTGGAATTTGCTCTGCATCTGAATATGCTTCTTGAATTAGTGGAAAACCATTAAATTCAAGGTTATTAAAAATTATATTATTAAATTCAACAATATCCTTCGCACTTCTGAAATTGTTTTTTAATTTTTCAGGTTCAATTTGATTTTCAAAATTTTTTAAGTCGTTTTTCAAAGAATCATTAATGCTTTCAGGAAATTTTTTTTGGTGATAAAGATGAATAAATTGCTCAACATTAGCATTTCTCCAGCCATAAATAGATTGCTTGGGGTCGCCGACAATAAAGTTTTGATGACCTGTTGCCATTGAATTATGAATGAGTGGTAAAATGGTTTTGAACTGAAGTTCAGATGTATCTTGAAATTCATCAATTAGAAAATGCTTGTATCTTGTGCCTACTCTTTCAAATATAAATTCCGCGGGTTCATTTTGAATTAATGCACTGATTTGCTTTGTAAAATCAGAGAAAAATACAATGTCTTCTTCTGATTTGATGTTTAATAGTATTTCTAATAATTCTAATGCTATGTTTGTAATGATAATCTTATTTGTAACACTTTTTAGAATATTAATATCTTGTTGATATTGCAGTAACGTATTGTGCTTGTTTTGGAAATTTTCATAAATACTTCTAATTTTATCTTCATCTTCTTTGCTTCCATTTTTTCCAAACCAATCATTGTTGAATTTATCTTCAGATAAGTTATCAAAAGGATTCTTATAAATACCTGAAAGTGTTTTTAAGCGATTCCCATTAATTTTGGAACTATCATACTTTTTTAATTCTCCATCTTCAACAAAATAATATTTATTTTCTTTTCCAATTTTTTCAATATAATCTCGTATTTCCTGTTCAAATCTTGCTTTGCTATCTTCAAATTGCTTTTTTTGAGATTGTATAATATCTTGAATTTCGCTTTGATTGATATTTTCTAATAACTCCTTTTGTTGTTTAATTTTTTCTAAATCAATTTCTTTTTCAGAGAGATTTTTAAGTGTGTAAATTAATTCGCTTAATAAATGATTGATGTGATAAGTTTCTTTATCATCGTTTTTTTGCTGTAAAATATAATTGTATAGTTTGTCAAAATAATCGTTTTTATCATTGATATTTTCTAAATATTTGTCTGTTGTTCTTTTATAGTATTCATCGGCATCTGGCGTAATTTCATAAGCAACAGAATAATTTAATTCTTTTGCAAAACCTTTGAGAATGCGATTGAAAAAAGAATCTATTGTTTGTAATGATAAATCAGTATAGTGATGTAAAATATAAATCAATGCATTCTTACATTTTTGCTTAATATCTTTTTCGCTTAAAGAAATATTTTCAAAATATTTATTTTTCAACACTTCAAACTTATTAGAATTAAAAGCCACATCGTATAATACTTCTACCATTCGCTTTTTGAGTTCATTGGCTACTGCATTAGTAAAGGTCATTCCTAATACTTCACGAATAGCAATATCATTACCTGATAAAATAATTTTCAAAATTTCTCTAACTAATGTTGTAGTTTTTCCACTACCTGCTGATGCGTTGTATATAGTGAGTGTTGCGTTACTCATAATACATTATTTTTTTACAACGAAGTAAATAAATAATAAGGCATAAATTATTAAAATGCCCAGCACTAATGAAAGAGCTAAATAGTATGAAATAAACGAAAGTATGAATGATACAAAAGTGAATGTGTAAATTATCAATGATGTTTTGGTATGCGAGCCCGTTTTATTTAATAAATGATGATGTAAATGATTTTTATCTGCTGAAAATGGTGAGCGGCGATTTAAAATTCTAATGATGAAAACTCTTAATGTATCAGTAATAGGATAAATCAATAAAGCCATTGCCCCTAATGGCTTGGAATAATGTATAAACCAAACAGGTATATCATTGACGGGATATTCAATGAAACTAACACTTAAAAAGTAAATGATTAATCCAATGGATAATGAACCTGAGTCACCCATAAAAATTTTAGCAGGTGAAAAATTGTAAACTAAAAATCCACACAAAGCACCACACAGAGCAAATGATAATATAGCCAGAGAATAATCGTGTAATATCAGAAAAAACGAACCTATAAAGAATGTAAAAATAGCACTTACACCAGCGGCCAATCCATCAATTCCATCAATCAAATTGATAGCATTTACTAATCCAATATACACAAAAAACGAAAAGATAAAACTTGTCCAATAAGGAATTTCTTCTACTCCCAATATGCCATGCAATCCTGAAATTCTAACTGCACCTATAACTATAAGAATAACACCTGTAATAAAGTGTGCAATAATTTTCTTTTCTGGTGCTGTGCCAATCAAATCATCTTTGATACCAACAAAGAAAATCAGTATTGCCGCAGAAAGCAATATTTTTGAATCAGTGAGCACATGTCGTATTTGATAATACAGATGTAAATCATCTATATTGAGCCACAATCCATAAGAAAAAAATGTGGCCGCAAAAATGATTACTCCGCCTAATGTAGGCACAGGTGTAGAATGAATTTTTCTTTCTTCGGTAGGTAAGTCCGTAAGTCCTTTTTGTTGCAATACTTTAATTAATACTGGAATGGTATATATACACACTCCAAAAGCCGTAACAAATGCAAGAATTGACCATATCATAATGTGTGTTTTTAATGACCCTCCCTTTGAAGCCCCCTCCTCCGCCTCTGGCGGATAGGGAGGGGATTTAGGGGTGGGTCAGAAATCATAATAAATATTATACAAACAAGTTTGTAATTGAATGTAAATATAGTTATTGTTTTTTATTTGAGTTCTATTTTCATAGCCAAAATTTATCATTAGATTGTATGAAGGATTCAACACAAATCCGAATAATATTTTGTAATAATTGATAATGTCATTAGTTAATTTTTTTTCCTGATAATGATATTGTCCACTCAATAGCCATCTTTGTTTTTTGAGAGTTATTAAACTTATCCACTCCATTCCATTTTCAGGTGTAAATGCCAAATTCTGATTAAAATGAGAATAAGATGAGTTACTAAAGTTATCAAATATCGGCGACATATAAGTAGTGCTGTTTACATTATTCCATTCGTTTACTATCATTATTCTCCAGTCATTGAATTTTTTCAGCCATTTGAAACCCACTTGATAAGCAAATCTATTTTTATCATCAAATGTTATTTTATCATCATCTAAAATATATTGCCCATATAATACAAGTGTTTTGAATATTTTTTGTTGAAAATCTAAACCTAGTAAAATATGATTCTTTCTGTTCATTCCATAATACAGGACTTGAGAAAAAATGATGGGGCTAAATAATATTCCATCACCACGCCAAACATTTTTAGTATCAGCCGATTCGCCTATTATACCTTGATACAAACCTATTCTTGTATGTTTGAATACTCCAATATTTAAATACTGATATACAAAGGGTTTCTTCTGAAATAATCTTTCTGTATTAGACGGATGATTCAAAGATGCTGGAATTAAATTATTCAACAAAGCATAATTACAAACATACAGCAGTTTTCCTTTCCACCAGTGTTGCTCTATTTTGATATAAGGATATACAAAAGCATTATCACTTAATATTAATGACCTGTAACCATTACCAATTTTTTGCTTTCCTGTGCCTGTAGAGAGATAAATATTTTTGCTTGCTTTTACCATTATCATACTTGCACTAAAAGCATAATCAAAACCTGATTGTTTGAACACCTTCCATCTACCCTGTCCTGGCACAACTTGATTAGTTTTACTAAAACTATAAAGGTATTCAGGAAATACCGATTGATTTTCAGAGAGCATTGTTTCAATATATACATTATCTAATTTTGCAGATGCAATAAATCCACGAGTATTAGTAAATGCAGAAATATTAGTATCTGCAGATTGTTTGCCTTTTTGAAAATTCAAGATAGGATTGATTCGTATAAAAAATTCTTTTCTTTTAATAGACAATACATCTTTTTCAAACAAAATATCCAATGCAGGGTCATTTTTAATATATTTAAACAAATGATAGGAGGTGTCTATATTAGAATAAGTATCAGCAATGAAAGGATTGTAAGGATAAATATTATTTACTATATTAGTATCTGCATTAAGCACATTGTATTCTTGAATATTTTGAAACAAATAATGATTAGGTAATGTATAAAATTGTGCCTTTGATGAGTAAAGGAAAAAATAAAGTATTACTATAAAAAATCCACGCATTATAGATGGTGTTATTTTAATAAAATAAAAAAGGTTTGCCCACTGCAACATAGTGAGCAAACCTAATTATTATTATTGAAAAAATAAAGAACTATTTTAAAGTTCCTTTTTCTTCTGCTTCTTTATTTAATTTTGGAATCTTATACATCCAGTAAAATAACAAGCCCACAATAATACCCCCAAATAAAATATTCGGCTTATGACCCAATGCTCTTAAAATGGGAAATATCCCATTGGTGCAAAGGTCGCCAATTCCATTAAAAATATCTGTCCAGGTAATCATTAATTTTATCATAAACAATATTTTGCCCACAAATATACAGGATGAATTTTAAACAAGCAAAATATTGATTAATCAAAAACACTATTGTCCAAAATATTTTTGTTTGACTTTAAAACATCTGTATTTTCAATGGTTTCAGGGGTATCTTTTGCCGCAGGCAAAAGATACCCCCCTCTCTTTAACCCTCCCCTTGAATTCCCCTCCCTACGCAAGTAGGGAGGGGATTTAGGGGTGGGTTTTTTGGACAATAGTGAATCAAAAAATATCACTTCCATTTCAATCTCAAAGTCACTTGATAGGAATAGTAACTATCTGTTATCGCCCCAAAGTTTTTTATATCTGGATAAATATGCAAAGACAAATTATCACTTATATCAAATGCTTTCAAATGGGCATCAACATTAGCATCTATGATGTTAACGACATATACCAATGCAATGCCTGCAATAGACAAGTCCCGCCATTTTTTACTTTGATTTTTAAGTAAGGTTAATTGTTGAGCCGAAAGCCCATCAGCATTGATACCTCCATTCAATACTTTCAATAATTCATTTTTGTAATAAAGATAATTTTGATTTTGCTTAATAGTATTAAACACCAACCATCCACCTAATCCGTAAATAATAGGAACTTTCCAATACTTTTTGTTGTATACCTGTCCTGCACCAGGAATGATAGCACTCAACACACTTGCTTTTTTAGGTGCAGACCATTTTTCAAAATGAAATAATTTTTTGTTGGTATGATGATTAGAGATACTTTGATGGGTGGAACTATCTTTTTGAGAAAAGATATTTGTAGTCAATAGGAAGAAAAGTAATATCAATATTATCGTGATAACCTCACCCCTGTCCCCTCTCCTTTTGAAAAGGAGAGGGGAATTAAAGGGGTGAGGTTTAAAAGTGGAAGCAAATTTCGTTGGCGAAATTTGCTTCCCTGTAACTAATTTTCTTCTTAAATTCCTTTGCTTATTCACCAGAGGAGAAGAAGAGTATTCAGAAGAATATATTTGATACAACAACCACATCCAACAATATCTCATAAATTAAATAATATCTTTTACTAACACATTACCAAAATGTTGATGAATCAATGTTTCAATATTTTGTATGCTTTCTCTTGATTTTAAAAATTCTTTTGTTTCTTCAATAGGCAACTGATTAAAGCCCTTTTGTTCCAACGCTTTTATCAATTCAGATATATTAATTTGATAATCAGGTTTGAGTGGCAAAAATAAAGAATCATCATTTTCTTGTTTGACTTCAATAACCAGTTCCACATCCATTAAATCCTGAATAATGTTTTGTGCTAATCTATTGGGAATATCTAAACTTTGTGAAATTTCTCTAATTTGAATGCCTTTTTTACCATTAGCAAAGTGATTTAAAATTTTATTCATAATCATAATGCTTAATATTTTTCTCAATCGCATACTGATATTATTAATTTCTGTTTCCATTTCAAATTTATCTACATGTTGATGAGCGTATAGTATTTCTGCACCAAATAAAACAATATACCAACTATATTGCACAAATATCAGGAATAATGGCACAGCGGCAAAACTTCCATAAATAGCATTGTATCTTGATACACCAATTTGAAAATTAATATACAGCCATTGTAAAATTTCAAATAACAATGCGGCTATAAATGCACCATAAATGGCTGATTTAACGGACACAAAAGCATTGGTCAGCACTTTATACAAAAAGAAAAACACTAAAATAAGAAGTGTAAACGACAAAAGTTTAATTCCGAACACTGCGGCACCTGAAAAAAATAAAGCCGATATTTTAGTTTGAATTACAATAGTTAAACTACTGGATATAATTAAAAAAATAGGTGCAAAAATCATAATGGATAAATAATCTGCAATTTTTCTAAACCAATTACGGGGCTGTTGGGCTTCCCATATTTGATTAAATACATTTTCAATATTATTGAGCAAAGAAATCACACTATAAAGCAATAAGAACACGCCCGCTCCTGCAATTACACCACCTTTGGCGGCTTTCAGCATAGCATTGGCGTATTCAAAAACATTAGTAAGCATAAAAGAATACTGGGGATTTTTTTCTAAAATATCTTGTTCTAATTCTTTTTCTAAACCAAATCCTTTTGCAATAGCAAATGCTAATGCCACTAATGGCACGATTGAAAAAAATGTAAAGTAAGTCAATGCTGATGCTTGAGTTAAACATTTATCTGTAATAAACTTTTTTCCCGCTAATGTGAAAATTCGGATATTTCTTACTATGCTTGCTACAATGGGCTTTTCTTTATCTAATCGTACATTCCATAGCCCTTTTGTAAGTATCTGCCAAATATATTTTATCAAGTTCAACATATAATTAATTTTATTTGAGCCACTCCTAAATCCTCTCCCTATCCGCCAGAGGCGGAGGAGGGGACTTCAAGGGGAGGGTATTAATTAATTCATTTGATACAATGTTTCAAAAAATTGTTTAGTGCTTTGTTTGATTTTATCTAATGAAGCATTAAAGTTATTAAACATAATACAAACTGCCAATGTTTTTCCTGATTTTGTGTTCAAAAATCCTGCAAATGTTCTTACTCTTGCAAAATATCCTGTCTTGCATTTTAAATTGCCTTTTAATGGTGCAGTATCGGAAAAATTTTTCATTGTGCCACTTTCTCCCGCTACGGGCAAGCCATTTAATAATACATTTTTATAGGGACTTGAATATGCTTTAATCAAAAATTCCGTCATTGCATTAGCAGAAATTCCATCTAATCTTGAAAGCCCACAAGCATCATCAATATTAATTTCATTTTTATCAATGCCTTTTTTTATCAATGTTTCTAAAAGAATTTTTTTTCCATTATCATAA
Organism: Bacteroidota bacterium; assembly: GCA_040758575.1. GTDB lineage: Bacteria > Bacteroidota > Bacteroidia > B-17B0 > Aurantibacillaceae > BPGX01. The sequence continues at coordinate 20,464 of JBFLVH010000014.1, forward strand.
TCACCATTACCCAAAGCATATAACATAGATTCTGCAAATAAATTGATGCTATGCAAATTCGTTAATCTAAAAATTTCTGATAAAGTCGGGGAATAAACAACATCTAACAATTGAAATGATTTTAAATTGAAAGTATCATTAATGATATTGTAATTTTTTTCAGCAATAGCAATGTTTTCAAGAGAGAGTTTTTTCAAAATACTTTCAGCAAACATTCTTGGCGGGTCAGGTAAACAACCTTCAATAGAATATTTTTTTTGAAAAGGTGGAATACTTCCTTCCACTCTTTTTTCATAAGAAAAAGGGTCGCCGTAAATGTAAGCATTATCTCCACCTTCTTTTGCAACTACATTATTAGAAGTAATTACAATTTTTGGTGGATATTCATATTGTGGCTCTATGTTCAAAACCCTTGCATATTGACCTTTTGCTCCTGTTTCAAAATACAGATGGTATTCATTATCAAAAATATTTAATGGATTGGGAACAGCCGCATAATAATTATTAACATCTTCAAATGCCCAATTTCCATTTACTTTTGAAGAAAAATAATTACTTACTAAAATCAATTTCCCTTTAATAAACTTGATGTTTTTACTTTTAATTTTTTGAACCAATTCATTCAATGCAGAGTTTGAAAAAAAGCGGGATTCAAAAGTGGGGTCACAATATCCTTTAATGATTAAATTACCAAACAAAGTATCCTGACGAATATTCCCTGAATAATAAATTTCAGTTTTAAACTTAAAATCAGCACCTAATTTTTCTATAGCAATGAAAGTAGTAAGCAACTTAAAAATACTGGCAGGCACTAATTGTGAATGGCTGTTTTTTTCATAAATAATTTTTCCTGTAGTTGCATCTTTTACTGAAATACCAATTATTGATGTATTGAGTGATGGATGAGAAAAAATATTCTCTAAACTAATATTATTGTTTTGCGAGTAGAAGCACAATGAAAAGATGATGAAGAATAATGTTAAAAAACGCATCATTTTTGAAAAAAAGCAAATGTAGTTAAAATTTTTGTATATTTACACAATCCCAAATCATTTTTTTCATTCACTTTAAATTTATTTTATGTCTGCAAAGAAAAAAATCTTGAAGCGTAAAACCTCTGTAAAATCCTCAAAAAATAAGGGAAAATCAACTAATAAACCTAAAAATAAAAAACAACAATCGTCTAAAAAGGACAATAAAAAATCCTTACCCAAAACTTCTATAAACAAGAAAAAATCACCTCAAAATATTTCTACTTCTAAAAAAACTAACAAATCCCAAAAATCGGATAAAAATAAATCTAAAAAAGTAGTTGAAAAGCCCAAAAAATCTGCATCTACATCAGTTGAACCAACGCCTGCAATACCTAAAAACAATAATAAACGAAAATACCTTGTAAAATTAAAAATAGATGCTAAAACCATCATCTTTGTAAAAGATGAAAAATCTCTAAAAAAGTGGAAGACACAATATCCTAATGCAGAAGAAGTGCTTTAATTTTTATCTCAAAAATTTTTTCACCAATCGGTCTAACCACACCAAAACAACTACTAATATAGCGTTCCAGATAATTATTTCATTACCTAATTTGTATTCATAAGGTAATTTTGTTTTACTCAAAAAATATAATATCAGCGGGGCTAAAAAACTCGCTATAATCAATGTGTTAGAAGATATTTTTTTCCTTGAAAAAATGCCTATTCCAAACATCGCCAGCAAAGGTCCATAAGTATATCCTGCTAACATTAATATAGTATCTACAATGGCTTGATTGTTCATTACCTGATACATTAAAATCACTACCCAAATCAAAATAGTAAATACAATATGAATACCTGTTCTAATCAATTGTTTTTTTCTTTCAGATAATTTTTGGTTTTCATTTATATGTAAAATATCAATATAAAAAGAAGTGGTTAATGTAGTAAGCACACTATCTGCACTTGAAAATGTAGCAGCCGTTAATCCTAATATGAAAAACAATGCAGACCAAACATTCAAATATTGCAATGCTAATAATGGAAATACTTTATCTGTGTAAATGCTTCCATCGGCTTTAAGGGGCAAGGGAATATTTTTGTTTTCAAAATATAAATAAATCAGCACGCCTAATAACTGAAAGAAAACATTGACCAAAAACATCACAAAACTAAAACTAACAATATTTTTTTGAGCTTCATTAATGTTTTTACAACTTAAATTTTTTTGCATCATATTCTGGTCAAGTCCTGTCATTGCCACCGCAATAAAAATTCCACCAATAAAATCTTTCAGAAAAAAATTCGGCTTTGTCCATTCCCACTCAAACAATCTGAAATAATTTGAATGAATTATATTTTTTACAGAATCAACCAGCGTCCAATTTAATTGATGATTAATAGCCACAATGCTCAAAACCACACCCAATACCAAAAATAAAGATTGTAAAGCATCTGTCCACACCAAAGTTTTAATACCTCCCTTAATGGTATATAACAACATCAATATTAAAATAATACTAATACTCCATTCAAATGAAATACCATAATGAATTAAAACAAATTGATGGATAACTCCTGCGGCTAAAAATAATCTGCCCGCTGCTCCTAATAACCTGCTGATGATAAAAAACAACGCTCCTGTTTTTTGAACATTTTTATCAAATCGCTTTTCCAGAAATTCATAAATGGAAGTTACATTTAATCTGTAATACAAAGGCAACAATAAATACGCAATGACAAAATAACCTACAAAATAACCCGCCACAATTTGTAAATAAGTCAATCCACTTGTATAAACTTTTCCAGGCACAGAGATGTAAGTAACGCCGCTCAAACTATCTCCAATCATTCCCAATGCCACGATATACCAGGGCGATGCTTTATTACCTAAAAAATATGAAAACGCTGATGAATGACGAGATGTAATAAATGCAATGAATAACAAAAGTAAAAAATAAATTCCAATAAACAACAATATTAACGATGCAGACATTTTTTATCGCAATGATAATGAATTGTATGCAATGAAGATGTAGTAGAAGGAAACTATACAGTATAAACAAGTTTTTTCTTTTAATTAATGCTGTTTCCTTTTCCTTTTTTCCTTAATAATTTCTTTATGAGTTTGATAGTAATATTGACTTCTGATTTGGTTTCTATAAGATTTTGGATTAGTTGAAATAGATTTTCTCACCTGTCCTTTAACAACTTGTCCATTAGATTTTATGTATGGATTAACATAGTGATAGATTTTGTTGTTTTCACTTTTATTATTGTTAGAATAACTATTCTCATTAGATAAATTTATACTGTCATGATATTTGTTATTGATAGTATCTTTATTATCTGAAAATTTTTTTTTGCTTCCTATTTTATCAAAAGGAATAATAATAGCAAGAAACAATATAATTAATGATATGGTTACAATTATTGATTTCATATTTACCTATCAGTAATTTTTGTAACAACACCATCTTCAATAACAAAAACATCTCCACTGCTTTTATTTCCGTAAATATAAATTGTTTTAGTTTTTGTTTTAAGTGCATGATTTTCAATTTTATTAGGTTGTCCTTTTGCATCAATTAATTGCTCAACGCTCATTCCTATCCAGTATTCATGTTTACTTAACTTATTAGCAATTTCTTCACCATATTTCTGATTTAATTTCTTTAACTTTTCAATTCTTTTATCAATATCTATATAGTTCCAATTTTTTTTGACTTCACTTTCCAACAAATTAGCTTGTTCTTTTGTTATTTCATTTTTTTCATAACTATCTTGGATTTTTTGGTACATAATTTTTAATTGCTTTTGAGCCGATTTTTTCTTTAAATACTTATTTAATTGCGAAAAAATTAGAACCACCATAATAATTGATAATGCAACTAATATAACCATAACTTTTTTGTTACAAAATTACAGAAAAATTTAATTCATAATAAAAATACTTTGAAGAATTTTTTTAATGCTTATCTCGTTCTTTTGTATTCCATTTACCTAAAATACTAACACACCTATGAAGACATTTTTAATAAAGTATAACTTCTAAACCACTTCGCGTCCTTTGTCCCTCCCCAACTGTGTTGGGGATTGGGGAAGATAAATATTTTTGTCCGCCGTTGGCGGATCCGCCTACGGCGGAGAAACACCTAAATCATCCTAAAACCAAACAATGAATAATAATTTGGGTACTTTGTGTTAATTTTCTCATCGCATTTCTGTTTTTCTTTGTTTAATAACTTATTCGTAAATTTGTCATTCAAAATTTATTGTATGTCAAAAATTATTTCAGAAAAAAAATCAGAAATAAAAACCAACGGTGCCGTGCCTAAAAAAAAGTCATCTAAATGGGAATACTCACCATCACCCGAAAGCACTGACCATATTCATCTTGAAAAACAATATGGCTTATTCATCAACAATCAATTTATCAAGCCACATAGCAATAAATATTTTGATACCATTAATCCTGCAACAGAAGAAAAAATATCAGAAATAGCCGAAGCCGATGAAGTAGATGTAGATAATGCTGTAAAAGCCGCCAAAAATGCTTACGAAAAATACTGGAAAAAATTATCACCCAAAGAAAGAGCAAAATATATCTATCGCATTGCCCGAATGATTCAGGAGCGAAGTAGAGAATTAGCAGTCATTGAAAGTATGGATGGCGGAAAACCTATTCGTGAAAGCAGGGATATAGATATTCCACTGGCGGCTAATCACTTCTTTTATTATGCTGGTTGGGCAGATAAATTAGAGTATGCTTTCCCTAATAGAAATCCACAGCCCATTGGTGTAGCAGGACAAATTATCCCATGGAATTTTCCTTTGTTGATGGCTGCGTGGAAAATAGCACCTGCACTGGCTTGCGGCAATACTGTAGTTTTAAAACCTGCTGAAACAACCCCATTAACTGCACTCAAATTAGCTGAAATTATCAGAGATTGCGACCTTCCTCCCGGTGTGGTCAATATTATTACAGGTGCAGGTAAAACAGGTGCGGCTATTGTCAAACATCCATTAATTAATAAAATTGCTTTCACTGGTAGTACGGAAGTAGGAAAAATTATTCAAAAAGCCATTGCTGGCACTAATAAAAAAATCACATTGGAATTAGGTGGAAAATCAGCTAATATTATTTTTGATGATGCTCCTATTAATGAGGCAGTAGAAGGTATTATCAATGGAATATTTTTCAATCAAGGGCATGTGTGTTGTGCAGGTTCTCGTTTGTTTGTTCAGGAAAGTGTGTATGATGAAGTAATTAGAAAACTCAAACACAGAATGAAGTCCTTAATTGTAGGTAATCCATTAGATAAAAATACAGATATTGGTGCTATCAATTCTAAACCACAATTAGAAAAAATTCAGTATTATTTAGATATAGGTGTAAAAGAAGGGGCAAGTATTTATCAAAGTGATTGTCCATTACCAAATAAAGGATATTTTTGTCCACCAACACTTTTTCTTGAAACATCGCAATCACATAAAATTGTTCAAGAAGAAATTTTTGGACCTGTGTTAACCGTTCAAACATTTCGCACAGTAGAAGAAGTGATTGAAAAAGCCAACAATACGCCTTATGGATTAGCCGCTGGCGTGTGGACAGACAAAGGGTCTAAAATTTTTAATCTGACTTCTAAAATGCGTGCAGGTGTAGTATGGGCTAATACTTACAACAAATTTGACCCTACATCTCCATTTGGTGGATACAAAGAAAGTGGTTTTGGTCGTGAAGGCGGATTGCATGGATTATTGCCTTATGTGAATTTGGTTTAATTATTATTAAATCTCTCTAATTCATTCCTTCATGCTCTTACCATTCAAAGATATTGTTAAGTCCATTAAAAAAGGGGCATTCGCTCCTGTGTATATTATTTATGGTGATGAATTGTATTACATTCACAAAATAATTCAGGCAGCAGAGCATTTTATTGCTGAAACTAATAATGAAAGCAATTTATTTATTTTAGATGGAAAGAAACAAAAATTGAATGACGCTCTATTGATATTGCAAGAAGCAGGAATGTTCTCATCATTCAAATTGGTAATTGTGCGAGATGCTCATCATTTAAAGGAATTTCAGGATACTTCTAAAAATAAAAATCTATCTACCGATGCATTCATCAAATATCTTCAAAACCCTGTGAGCGAGCATCATTTGATATTGGCTTTTGAAGACCCTGAAAAAAAATTAGACGAAAGAAAATCATTCATTAAAGAAATTATTAATCATCCTAATATAGTAGCATTCAAATCAGATAAAATAAAAGATTACAAAGTAAAAGATTGGATTAAGCAGTATGTAATGGATATGGGCAGAATGATTGATGAACGAGCCGCATTTAAGTTAGCCGAAAATATTGGCAATGACCTGATGCGTATTGAAAGAGAAATTGAGAAAATAATTATCAATACATCTGAAAGAGAAGAAATTACTGAACAGCATATTGCTAAATACACTTTTGTAAATCGTGAATACAATATTTACGAACTACAAAAAGCATTGGCAGAAAAAGATATTTTGAAAGCCAATTTAATCATCAAATATTTTGGTGAAAATAAAAGCGATTTTCCGATGGAAAGAATTATTCCATCACTAAATACTTATTTTTCTAAAGTAATGAAATATCATTTGTTAGAAAATAAAGAAGAAAATTTTGTAAAAGAGCAATTACAACTGCCACATCCTTTTTTTGTAAAAGAATATCAAAAAGCTGCACAAAATTATCCACGCCCCAAAACCAAACAAGTATTGTATTTATTAAGTGAATATGACTTAAAGAGTAAAAAAATCAACAATTATAGTTTAGATAATGGGCAATTACTTCAAGAACTGGTTTGGAAAATATTGCATTAGTGAAGTGTGAGAGATGTTGTGCTTGTATTTAATGATTACAAGTATAAAATAATAATCAACTATCTGCCAAATTCGTGGGGAAAATTTAAGTTTTCTTACCTCTCGCAAAGCCACAAAGAACACAAAGATCCTTAATTTTTAATTTGAATATTATTTTCTCTCGCAAAGTCGCGAAGGGCGCAAAGATTTTTAATTTCATATATTGCCACGAATTCACGAATTAGCCACAAATACACGAATAATTTTTAATTCTTAATTTTTAATTCTTAATTTTATGTTATGTATCTGCAATTGCTTGACAAATACTAAATATTATACCCTAATTGTATCCACAATTGATGATTGTAATTTTTTACTTTACGGAATTCCCACCAGTAAGTAGTGCGTATTTGTATTTTATCATTTAATTTATACACTAAATAGCCACCTAAACGATTTTGGTCAAAGATATTAAAATGTTGTGTGGCAGCGATATTGAGAAATATTTCATTCGCTAAATTTAATGTAAGTTTTTGTCCTTTTTCATTATGGAATAAATCTCTACTCCAATTGATTAGGTATCTCATCCTAAACACACTTTTGGTATAATCCCAATCTTTAGTGTAGTAATTTCTGTAATCCAATCTATAGCGGTTAGAATAAGTCCATTTGCCATGTTTATCTTTGAAACTGGCTTCAATGTGTGCTCTTAATTCGTGACCTGTAACATCATAATTATGCCAGTTGTTAAACCAATTAGCACCCAAACTCCAATTGGCTTTGTCATTTACTTGTCTGATATATACCAAACGCCACAATGTAAGAGTAGTGTATTTTGTAAAATCATTGACACGCATTTCGGGTTGAAAACTAATGGTATTTTTTTCTTTGAACTTGTAGTTAAGCATTAATTGATATCTGGTCTCTTCATAAATTTGTGCGTAAATCATTTGAGCCGAAAAATAAGCAAATAGCAAGGATACAATTCTTTTCATAAGATTTTTTGCGGCAAAGGTAAAGCAGATGAAGCGAATATTACTAATGGGTTAAGTTGATTTAAAGAAAACTTATTATTTCCTTAACAATAATTTAATACAACTGAAATGAAAAAATTTTTTACCCGTTTTGAGCAAAAAGAAAACGATTGGCAGATGTAATAATGTTGTTTTTTAAAGCAAAAAACACTAATCCAGCAGTATTATTGGCTTTTGTTTTTTTCATAATATTTTTTCTGTGAGTGAGCACAGTGTGGACACTAATATTCAAAACATCTGCTATTTGTTTATTGGAATAACCTTCAGCAATCATTTGAATAATTTCTCTTTCTCTTTGTGTAATACTTATGCCATTGCAATCTAAATTATTTCTTTCAGAAAGTGTTATATTATCTTCTTTAGTTTGAATATATTGAACTAATTTATTACAGAAAAATGATTGATTATTAAGGGAATATTCTATACACTCTTTAATTTCTGCTTCATCACATTCTTTCAAAAGATGCCATTTGACGCAGGATTGAAAGTATTTTAGTAATTCGTTTTTGGGAAGCCATTCAGTAATCAGAATAAATCTTGTTTCAGAAAAACGAGTTATCAAAGTTTTTAATTCAATAGGATTAATTTCCATTGAAACATAATCCAGCAATACTATATGGGGTTGAAATGATTTTATTTGTTGTGATAAAAATTTGAATCCTGTAACCTCTGATACAATATATTCTGATGTGTCAAAATATTTCTGAATGAGATGTTCTAAACCTGTGCGAGATAAGAAGTGATGGTCTGCAATAATGATTTTCATATTTTTCTTATTTAGAATAAGTCCAAACAAAGTTACGAAATAAAATCTGTAATATTCAAAAACAAAATTTTATATTACTGATTGTCAGGCAGATATTTTAAATTAGTAATGTCTAAAAAATAACCTCTCTATTTCAAAAAGGATAGGAAAATTGAAGGGTGAGGTATTTTTCGCCATTATCAATTTTTCCTAACACACTTTAATGATAAAACATTGGTGGGGCTTACTGTTAAGCCCTTTACTTTTGGACTAACAAGGCGAACAATTTCATCATAATACAAGGGAATAACGGGTGCTTCATCAATGATAATTTTATCCATTTCCTGATAAATTTTAATTTTTTCTTTTTCATCACTTGTTCGTAATGATTTTTCGTATAGCAAGTCAAACTCAATGTTTTTGAAATGAGTGTAATTAAAACCAATAGGGGCAAAGTTTTTACTGTAAAATAAAGAAAAGAAATTCTCTTCATCAATATAATCAGCCAGCCAATTCTTTTTAAACATTTCATATTGAGTTAAAAATGTGGCTTGACGAAAAACTGATGGTTGTTCTATTTGCACCTTTACAGGAATATTAAATTCTTTCCATTGTGATTGTAAAAAAGACGCTTGTTCCTTATAATCTTCTGTAATGTGCAAAGTAAGTTCGGGTAATCCTTTTCCATCAGGGTAGCCCGCTTCTTTTAGCAGTTCTTTTACTTTATCAGAATTGTAATGATATCCTTTTACAACATTGGTATCAAATGATTTAAATCCTTTGGGAATAAATCCAGCCAGAGCAGGCATACCTATACCATTACGAAAATATTTTACTAATCTTTCTCTGTCTATGGCATAATTAAGTGCCTTACGAAATGGCTTTTTAAGTAAAGGAGAATTTTTATTGATTTTTTCATCTACTAATAAACCTATGTAATCCGTTTTTAAATAGCTGGATTTTTGTAAATAACATTTAGAAGCATAAGTAGAATTTAAGTTTCCGTTTTTATCCAAAACTTCATTGACATTAATTGCATCTGCACCACTCAATAAATCCAATTTTCCATTTAAAAATTCTATGAATGCTGTTTCCTTATCTTTCATAAAAGAGATTGAAATAGCGTCTAAATAAGGTAAAGGATTACCTTCTTTATCTTTCTCAAAATAATTAGGATTTTTAATTAAAATAAGTTGGTTGCCTTCTTCCCATTGCTTAAGTATAAAGGGGCCTGTTCCTACTGCGTGAGTGCGAAATGATTTTTTGTAATAATCTACCGCTTCATAAGGAATCACAGAAAAATATTTCATGGTAAGAATATTGAGAAACACGCTATAGGGTTGTTTGAGATAAATAACAAATGTAGAATCGTTGATGCTTTGAAAAGGGCGATAGTTAGTTCTTTCGCTTCTATCAATGTATGCTAATAAAGATGCTGCGGTGGAGTTAGGCGTAATTAATAATCTATTAAAAGAAAATTCAAAATCATAGGCAGTTACTTTTCTGCCTTTCCCATTAGGGAAACAAGGGTCATCATGAAAATATACATCATTTCTTAAATGAAAAATATATTTTGTTCCATCATCTTCTATATCCCAACTTTTAGCAATGCAGGGCAATACATTCAAAGAATCATCTAATTGTACAAGACCGCTGTATAATTGATTACATACCCAGATATGTGGTAATACATTGCTTTCAGCAGGGTCTAATGAGGATATACCATCTTTTTCATTGTAGTAAAAAACGGATTTATCACTTAATTGCTTTTTGTTGTTTTCTTGATGATTATTACAAGATGCAAGAAATATTAAAATGAAAGAAACAAGGGAAAACTTTTTCATCAGCTCAATTTTTTTCTGCAAAATTGCAAAAAAAGAAAGTGTAATATTGTTTTTTAATATTGTAAATATCCACAAAGCAATGTGAAAAAAAAATATTTATTTCTGACGACTTTTTACAGCAATATTAATCATTCTATATAGTAATCTGGCAGCTACATTGGCATCCCAATCATTATCTTTGGCAGGTGCTACTTCGTTTAAGTCAAATGCAATGATTTTTTTGCCACTGGATAATATTTTTTCAAATAAATATAAAACCTGATCGGTTTCAAAACCGCCAGCAACGGGCGTTCCAGTATTAGGACAAAAACGTGGGTCTAATCCATCAATATCAAAACTAATATAAACTTTATCACTTAAATTTTCTATAATTTCCTCACAAATATGATCCCAACTTTTTCCTTTGAAAATTTGTTGTTTAATATCTCTATCAAAATAGGTTTTAACTTTGGGATGATTTTGTGATAAAATAAATTCTTCTTCGCAATAATCACGAATACCCACTTGCACTAATTTGTCTAATGATGAAATTTTATCTATCACATTATACATTATAGAAGCGTGTGAATAAGTAAAACCCTGATATGCCTTTCTCAAATCTGCATGAGCGTCTATTTGTAATAAAGAAAATTGTCCGTAATGTTCGGCTATTGCCTGAATAAAACCAAAGGGTGCAGAATGATCGCCACCTAATAAACATACCAGTTTATTTTGTTCAAGATATTTTTGGGCTTTTTTCCTGACTTCATTATTCATCCATTCGCAGGCGGTATTAATTTCTGCTAATAATTTTTTCTTTTTCTTATTAGCAACGGGTGTTGATTTTTCTAATAACTTAAAATATTCTTCTGCTTTTTTTCTGAACTTTTTGCTGGCTTGTGATAATTGTGTTGATGGTTTTTCATAGTAAATACCATATTGCCATGCGTTTTCTAAAATAGGGTCAAATAAATCTACCTGATAAGAAGCTTCTAATATTGCCTGTGGACCTTTGGCAGTGCCTGAATGGTAACTAACAGTAACTTCCCAAGGTACGGGTATAATAATGGTTTCGCTTTCTTGTGCATTAAAAGGCAGCCCAAAAATGCCATCAAACAAGGCAGCATCATTGGGATTAAAGGTTTTAATTTTTTCTTCTTTGGAAATATTTTTTTTAGACATAGTAATTGATGATTTAATATAAATTTAAACTAAAATTTCTTCACCGATAGAATTAAAAAATCTGTATTCCATAAAACCATAACTATCCATTGAAGAAATTTTTATCCATTGTTTATACTTCCATCTCCATTGATTGATTTTGCTCCACAATCCACCTTTTGTGAGATATGCTTCAATGTATGGATGTACTAATAGAGTAATATTTTTTTCTTTCAATTCTTTAATAATATAGTTGAGTGTTTTTTCAATTTGTTCTGTAAAAAGAATACTGGGTTGTATTTTTCCTGTGCCGCCACAACTGGGGCATACTTCTAATACTTCTATATTCACTTCGGGTCTTAATCTTTGACGAGTAATTTGAACAAGTCCAAATTTGCTGGGTGGTAAAATGGTATGTTTGGCTCTATCAGTTTTCATTAGTTCTTTCAGGCGGTCATACAGTATTTTTCTGTTTTCCTGATTATACATATCAATGAAATCAATAACAATAATACCGCCCATATCTCTTAAACGAAGTTGTCGGGCTATTTCTTCTGCGGCTTCTAAATTTACTTCCAGAGCGTTTTCTTCTTGAGAAGCGCTGGATTTGGCTCTGTTTCCGCTATTCACATCAAACACATGAAGGGCTTCTGTGTGTTCTACAATTAAGTATGCGCCACTTTTTAGATAAACAGTTTTTCCAAATAATGATTTAATTTGTTTTTCAACACCGAAGAAATCAAAAATAGGAATTTTATTATCGTATTTTTTAACTATATCTTTTTTATCGGGGGCTATATTTTGAATGTAGTTTAGAATATCTTTATAAATTTTTTCATCATTGACATAAATAGCATTAAATTGTTCATTTAATAAATCTCTGAGCAGGGCGTTTACTCTATCTACTTCACCTAATACTTTTTGTGGTGGCTTGGCTTTTTTAAGTTCATTAAAAATATGTTCCCATTTGGAAAGCAAGTCGTTTAAATCATTTTCAATATCAGCAATATCTTTTCCTTCTGCGGCGGTGCGGATGATAACACCAAAGTTTTTTATTTTAATTTGTTTGATAATATTGCTTAATCTTTCTCTTTCGTTTTCATCTTTTATTTTAGAAGATACAGATATTTTATCGCTGAAAGGAGTGAGTACTAAATATCTGCCTGGTATAGATATTTCTGATGTAATTCTTGGTCCTTTTGCACTAATAGGTTCTTTGGCTATTTGAACTAAAATATTCATACCTGCCTGAACTATTTCGTCAATTTTGCCATCCTTACTAATATCGGGTTCATTTTTAAAATACATTAAGTTGGAAGTGTTTTGCTTATTTTTAATAACATCTGTAATGTATTTTTGTAAGGATTTAAATTGAGGACCCAAATCTAAATAATGTAAAAAAGCATCTTTTTCATATCCCACATCTACAAAGGCGGCATTAAGACCTTTCATTACACGACTCACTTTTCCAAGATAAATATCACCTACAGAAAATTGATTGTTATCTTTTTCTTTGTGGAGTTCTACTAATTTTTTATCTTGCAATAGGGCTATAAGAACTTCACCTTTATTCGCATTTACAATAAGTTCGTAAGACATATAAATAATTTTTAAAAAGAAAAGAACCTTCTTTTTTCAAAGAAGATTTTTTCTACAACAATAGGATTGAAATAACATTGGATTTTATCCCTGAAAACAAGGATAAACATCAATTCAATTAACGAAGTTTTTTCTTATGGCGATTTTTTCTTAAACGTTTTTTACGCTTATGTGTAGCCATTTTGTGTCTTTTTCTTTTTTTTCCGCAAGGCATAATTTTATTTTTTAGGTTAATGGATGTTTTGATTTTTTTGAATAGATGAAATATATTGATTGATACTGTTTTTTAATGTAGTATCTGAAATTTTGGCGGCAAATTTACGAAGAAATTGAATACTTTGCAAAGTATCTTTTTTCTGTAAATAAATTTCAGACAGGTAAGCGTAAATTTCAGTTTTGTTGCTGTCTAATTGCAGGGCTTTTTGGTATCTTTGAATGGCTTTATCTAATTGATTGGAGCGAATAGAAAATTCTGCCATCTGCATTTGTAAAAGCACATTGTTACTATCTGTTTTTTCTATTTCTTTAAGCATTTGCACACCTAACATTGGATTTTGTGTTTGCACATAACACGAAGCAAGCATAATACGAGCATTGATATTTTTTTCATTTAAAGATAATGCTCTATTAAAGCAACGAGCAGCAGATGCAATAATGGCTTCTGCTTCTGACGGCTGCGAAATAAATCCAAGTGATTGATAATAATTTTTACCTACATAAAACCAAACGGTATCGGAGGGTGAAGATAGATATTTGATTTCTTCAAAGTAGGCAGCAAGAGGTGCTTTGCCTTTTTTACTGAGATATTTTATTAAAGAATCAAGAGTAATTTCTTTTTTTTCAAAACGATTTAGAATATTTTTAATATCAGAATCTTCTTGTGTGTAAATTTGTATATTAATAGAAAGTGTAGTGTCTATTGTAGAAACATTTACTATAGGTTTTTGATTGCTTTTGCTATGTGGAAGGAAAAATACAAGAAGAAGTGCTGAAAGGAAAAGAAGAAGAATCAATAATTGTAAAGGAGAAATTTTAATTTTTTCAAACATCAGAAATTATTTTTTGGAATCAGGAACAACCTTCAATTTTTTTACCTTATCTACTAAATGTTGTGATGGTTTATATGCAGGGATGTAATGTTCAGGTATAACAATAGGTTTGTTGGTACTCAAATTTCTACCAATTTTTTGAGCTCTTTTTTTAAGGAAGAAAGTTCCAAATCCTCTGAGATAAATGTTTTGTCCTTTTGCTAATCCACGATTGATGGTTTTCATAAATTCTTCTACAATCAACTGCACATCTTCATCACGCATTTTAGTTTTCAGTGCAATTTCCCTTACAATATCTGCTTTTGTTAATTTATTATTTTCCATAAGTGTTTGATTTTTAGAATAAAAGGGCGACAAAGGTAGGTAAAATTTTTTAATAATGATAAAATGATTAAAAGATACCCCTATTAAAGACCTCTCCCCTTTAATTCCCCTCTCCTTCCAAAAGGAGAGGAGTTAGGTTCCGACGCTAAAGGTCTGAATGCTGACCGCCCCAACTTCTTGGGGGCAGCAGGAGTTTTTTTGAGTAGTTTTTATTAGTGGATAAATTTTATTTTTTAACAAATTAAATAATTTTTTTGTTAGATAAAATTACATTTTGTATATTTGCAAAAAAATAGAAACTATGAACATTTTTGTAAGCAACATTAGCTTTAAAGTAAGGGAGAATGCCTTGAGAGATTTATTTTCTCAATATGGCACAGTAGAAAGAGTTAAAATCGTGAAAGACCGAGAAACTCAAAGAAGCAAGGGCTACGGTTTTGTAGAAATGCCGAATGACGACGAAGCACTCAAAGCCATTGAAGCATTAAACGGGTACATTCATTTTGAAAGACCTTTAATTGTTTCACAGGCAAGAGGTCGTCAGGAAAATTCTGCCCCACAAGGAGAATAAAATAAACAGCCCTTAAAACATAAAACCCTGTTGAGTGAAAATCTTAACAGGGTTTTTTATTGTTTTTCATTCCGAATGCTTTTAATATAACCCTCATTAATGATGCTACTTTTGTTGATTTCAAGCAAATGAGGATTTTCATTTAGTAGTTTTACAACCTCATTAACTTCAAACATTGTGTTGGGATAAAAATGCTGAAAGATAGTTTGTATCAGTTTGTAATCATTTTCATTATCTAATGAAAGTTTGAATTGATGGGGATTGTCAGATAAGTATTTTTGAAAATGACAACGGAACTTACCTGATTGTTTGATATAGGGCGTAACATGTTCTTTTTCAAAGTTTTTGGTAGCGTTCAAATAGGCGGAATGAAGGGCTTTGTAAGAAAATACCTCTGTATCCCAACCATCTTCTAAAACAGGGGGCTCATTAGAATTAGAAAAATAATCTGCATTCAGTTCTTCAAATTGCTTGATGCACCAGTCAATGACTTTGTAATGATGTAAAGGACAATCGGCGGTGATGCGAATAAGCACATCTGCCTGATATAGGTTAGCGGCATCATAAAATCGTTTGAGGACATTTTGTTCATCGCCTCTAAATACGGGTATTTGCCATTGATTACAATAATATTCTACAATATCATCTTGAGGTAAATCAGAAGTGGCTACAATTATTTTATTGACTTTTTGAGCGGGAGAAATTCTTTCATACTGAAGAAAGAGTGAAGGAATATTATTCACAATGGGCTTTAAAATTTTTCCCGGTAGTCGTGATGACCCCATACGGGCTTGGATGATGCAGATTATTTTTTTTGATTCCATTCTTCTTTAAATAACCCCATTAAATATTTATCAAAGTAAGTGCCATTAATACAAATATGTTTTCTTAATTTTCCTTCTAATTTAAATCCAAGATTTTCATATAATTTTTTTGCAGCAGGATTATTTTCATACACGGCTAACCATATTTTTCTTAAACCCAATACATTGAAGCCATAGTCAATCATTAATGTGCATGCAGACCTTCCGTATGATTTTCCCCAAAAATTTTTATCTCCGATTAAAATTCCTAAATCCATTATTTTACATTCAGGGTCATAATTATCAAGTTTTATATTCCCAATGTGAAGATTTGAATGCCTATCTATTATAGCAAAGAACTTACAATTATCATCATTAATTTTTTGTTGAACATAATTTTTTAAATCTACTAATGAGTATTTTCTTTTTGCTAATCCAAAAGATATATCGGGATTATTCAACCAAGATAGATACTCATCATTTACATCTTCAATAGTAATAGGTCTGAGTATTACTTTATCATCTGATAACATTATGTTTTGTGTTTTTTTTCAATCTTTTTCTTATATTTGTTCATAATGGTTTTATTCTTTGTCAAATTACTATCGTGCATTCTGTATCTATAAAGTGGTAGAATAATGTTGTATATTTGATATTTTTTCAAAAAGCGTATTCTTAAATCTTCATCTTCACGGGCTCTGAACTCTTCATCGTATAAGCCAATATCATATAATAAGTCCTTTCTGAACATAATACCACAAGCAATAGGATTTTCAGCAGCACTGATATGTTTTAAATGTGTTCCTCTTTCATCTACTAAATAATAATCAACCGAAACGGCATCTAATTTATTATTTTCTGTGAGAAATGTTTTTTCAATCAGTAACATATCTTTCTGAATATAATCATCTGCATCTATAAATACTACAAATTGTCCTCTGGCTTTTTTTATTCCAAAGTTTCTTGCAGCGGCTAATCCGATATTTTTTTCAAGGTTAAAAATTCTTGCTACATCTGTATAGTTCTCTAAAATATCTTTTGTGTAATCAGTACTGGCATCGTTAATTATTATGAGTTCATATAAATCTCTGGATAAAGATTGGTCTAAAATACTTCTGATGCATCTCTCAATATAATGGGCATAATTATATGCTGTAATGATAACTGAAATCATCTTTATCCTTTTTGTGCTTTAATACTTTTTAATTCTGCTTGTAAATTACTTAATGCTTCTTCTTCATTATCATAAATCCACAAATGGTCTATTTTATATAATTGATATTTTTCAATTATTTTAATTAACTTTTCAGAGTATTCTTTTTGAGTAGCATAACCGCAATCTTTTAAGCCATAAGCCCATGCTTTGTAATCAGTAAAGGGCATGTTAAAGAGTTCAGCATATCGGGGACGACTGATAATAAACAAACTATGGTCTCGGAATGATTCATCTACTGAAAAATATTTTCTGAAACATTCGGTTTGTTCATCATCATTTTGAATATAATTCATTCCTTCCCAATCAGCGTGGCATTTAATTCCAAAGTGATTATTTGCATTGATAGATAATTCACTGGTTCCTGCACCGCTTTCAATAATGGCTTGTGCCATTGTGATACTGGCAGGTATTTTGTAGCGATACATTTCAATAACAGCAAGATGGGAATAATTTTTAATGTATTGAATGACTTTGTCGCTGGGTTGTGCAATGTTTTTGAAAAATAATGATGATAAAAAAAAGAGTAAAAAATATTTTTTCATAGGCAGCGATATTACGAAATTTATTTTTCAAGATAAAATTTTAATCAGTATATTAGCACAAAAAAATATGAAAGGAATTATTTTAGCAGGCGGTTCAGGCACAAGATTGCATCCTATTACTTTGGCTATTAGCAAGCAAATTATTCCTGTATATGATAAGCCAATGATATATTATCCACTATCTGCTTTGATGATGGCAGGTATAAGAGATATTTTGATTATTTCTACACCTCATGATATGCCTTTATTTCAAAAATTATTAGGAGATGGTTCGCAGGTAGGATGTAGTTTTTCTTATGCTATTCAAGAAAAGCCAGAAGGATTGGCACAAGCATTTACCATTGGAGAATCGTTTATTGGAAAAGATAAGGTGGCATTGATATTAGGAGATAATATTTTCTATGGCACTGGATTTGGCAGAATGTTACAGCAATGTAATAATCCTGATGGAGGGATTATTTTTGCTTATCATGTGAGTGACCCCGAACGATATGGTGTAGTAGAATTTGATAAAGATTTTAATGTGTTGTCTATTGAAGAAAAACCACAAAAGCCCAAGTCCAATTTTGCAGTGCCAGGTTTGTATTTTTACGACAATGATGTAATTGAAATTGCGAAAAATCTGAAACCATCTGCAAGAGGTGAATATGAAATTACGGATGTCAATAAAGAATATTTAAGGAGAGGAAAGTTGAAAGTGAAAGTAATGGAAAGAGGCACAGCGTGGTTAGATACAGGAACATTTACTTCATTGATGCAAGCAGGATTATTTGTTCAAACAATAGAAGAAAGACAGGGTTTAAAGATTGGTTGTATAGAAGAAGTGGCTTACAATATGGGATACATTAATGCAGAGCAATTAGAAAAAATTGCACAACCATTGATGAAGAGCGGTTATGGACAATATTTAATGGGGTTGATTAAGAAGAGAAATTTTTAGTTGTAGTATTATACATAATTTTTATCAACAAATTTGAGATATTTCTTTCTGCGTTAATTTACAATTAAGCCATTCATCATCAAAAATAGTATGGAACTGCTTGTAAAATTCAATGGCAGGAGTGTTCCATTTTAATACCTGCCATTCTAATTTTCTGACATTTTCCTGTTGGGCTAATTGAATGACTGCTTGTAGCAATTTCTTTCCAATTCCTTTATTTCTGTGCTTTTCGGTAACTATAATATCATCCAGATAAATACATTTTCCTTTCCATGTAGAATATTTGTAATAATAAATAGCAGTGCCAACAATTTCATTATCTAGTTCTGCAACAAAAAAATCAAAAACCTTGTTGAGATAATGTTGCTTCATTTCTTCTTCTGAAACTTCTACTTCATTAGAGGCTTTTTCATAAGTGGCTAATTCTTTTACTAATTTTAAAGCAGCTGTTATATCTTCAATATTCCCTTTTCTTATAGTAATCATAGATTTTTTGTGTGTAAATATTTAATTACAACTTTTTGTAAGGTTCTTTTAACAATTAATTCAGCAATAATATTAAAATAAGAGTTAGTTTGTTCTTGCAATTTTTGTTTGATAAGTTTTTCAGGCACATCTACTCTATATAACCAGTTCTGTATTTTTTGAAAACCATTAGGTTCATTATTAATTTGTTGTAAAAGATTAGATGTATGGTCAATATAATCAAATAATGAATTAAAACCTGTGTGTTTTTTAGAGAAAAAATCTATACCACACATTGCTGCATCTTTTTTTAACTGGTCAATAAATGCCGACCCAATTTCTTCGTAATTAAAATAATGTTCAATTGGTAAGTTGAAATCATTCATTACATTTGTTTAGGATGTTTTTCTAATAATAAACGACGTAATTTTTGTTTGTCTATAAAATGCGTTTTTACTAATTCATCTACATCGCTTTCCTGCACATTGACATAAAATGTTCCTTCGGGATAAATGGCAATAGTAGGTCCTAAATCACAAATGCCTAAACATCCGCTTCTTTGTATCCTGATATTCCCATTAATGTGATATTTTTCAAATGCTTCTTTTAATTTTTGAATGAGTAATAAACCATGGGCTTCGCCGCAGGAAAGTCGTGAAGAATTTTTTCTTTCGTTGGTGCAAACAAATATATGAATATCGTAAATCATAAGTTATTTCATTAATGCGTCTAATTGTTTTTGGCTCACGCCTGTTGTGCTGTATCCGCCATCGTTGTAAATGTTTTGCATAGTAATTTTACGAGTGAAATCGGAGAATAAAGCCACACATACTCCAGCACAATCTTCTGCTGTTGCATTACCTAATGGAGATTGCATATCAGCAAAGTCAAAGAACTCGTTGAACCCTTTAATCCCGCTTCCAGCAGTAGTTTTAGTAGGAGATTGAGAAATAGTATTAACTCTAACTTTTTTGGCGACACCATAATGATAGCCCCACGAACGGGCAATGCTTTCTAACAATGCTTTTATATCTGCCATATCGGTATAAAAAGGATAAGTTCTTTGAGCCCCAATATAAGTGAGAGCCACAACAGAACCGTATTCATTGATAGCATCCATTTTATATGCTACTGCAAGCATTTTATGCAATGAAAGTGCAGATACATCAATGCCTTTCATATAGTAGTCATAATTCAATTCGGTGTAAGGGATGTTTTTTCTGATATTAACGCTCATTCCAATAGAGTGTAAAATAAAGTCAATTTTACCACCAAAATGTTGAATGCTTTCAGTGTATAGTTTTTCTATATCTTCAAGATTAGTAGCATCAGCAGGAATGATAGGGGCATTAATTTTTTCGGATAATTTTTTGATTTCGCCCATTCGCATAGCAATCGGAGCGTTGGTTAAAATAATTGAAGCCCCTTCTTTATGGGCTAACTCTGCTACTTTCCATGCAATAGAATTTTCATCTAATGCACCTGTAATAATTCCTTTTTTGCCTGATAAAATTCCCATATTTTTATATTTTTTTTGGCAAATGTATAGGTAATTTTTCAGGAAAACAATATGTTTTGTGTGGGTAATAAATGCTTTTGTAATTAACAATAACATATCATACATTTGCAAACAAGATGAAATTATTTGCTGCTATTAAGTATTTAAGGGGATATTGGCATTATGCTATATTGAATATTGTAAGTAATGTGTTGTTTTCATTATTTTCTGTAGTGTCTATTACACTTGTGATTCCTTTTTTAGATGTGCTTTTTCAGCCACAAAGTTTTTTTGAGAATATACTTCGGCAGTCGCCTGAATTACATTTGAATAGTGATAGTATTAAGCATTTTGTGCAATATAAATTATCTGAATTCATTGTAAAATATGGAAAAGAAAAGGTGTTAGTAGGAATATGTTTGTTGGTGTTCATTTTGACTTTTTTAAAGAATTTCTTTCGCTATATGGCAATGTTTTTTATAGCACCCATTCGTAATGGAGTAGTAAGGGATTTAAGAAATAAATTGATGAATAAACTTTTGCAATTACCTTTGTCTTTTTACAGCAAAGAAAAAAAAGGTGATATTATCAGCAGAATGACGACAGATGTGCTTGAAATAGAATGGAGTATTATGCAAACACTTGAGTTAATTTTCAGAGAACCTATTAGTATTATTATTTCTATCGTTTCAATGATTTTAATCAGTCCATATCTTACATTATATATTTTTTTATTGATACCTGTTGCAGCATTGGGTATTGTAATTATTAGTAAAAGTTTAAGAAGAAGTGCAGAAAAGAGTAAGCAGACATTAGCACAATTATTTTCATTGATTGAAGAAAGTTTGGGTGGTATTAAAGTTATTAAAGCATTTGGAATTGAGAATTATATTAGTAAGAAATTTGAAAGCATCAATCAAAATTTATTTGAGCAAAATGTGAAAGTGTATAGGAAAAATGATTTAGCATCACCTGCTACAGAAGTAGTAGTATTAGGCATTCTAATGTTTATTTTATATCTTGGGTCTAAATTGGTATTTCATAATGATTTATCAGCATCTGCTTTTATTGGCTATTTTGGAATTGCATCACAAATTATTCCACCTATAAAACAAATTTCTCAAGCATATAATAATATTCAAAAAGGTTTGGTTTCAGAAGAGAGAATCAATAGAATTTTGAATGAAGAGAATAAAATTAAAGATGATGTTGATGCTATAGAATTGAATACTTTTCAACATCAGATAGAATTTAGAAATGTTTCTTTTTCTTACTTGAAAGGAGATGAAGGGTTTATTTTGAAAGATATCAATATTATAATTCCAAAGGGAAAGGTTATTGCATTAGTGGGGAAAAGTGGTAGTGGTAAAACGACATTAACCGATATGTTGATGAGATTTTATGATACCGACGAAGGAGAAATTTTAATTGACAATCAAAACATCAAAAAAATAAAACAAAGTTCTTTAAGACAATTAATTGCATTAGTAACGCAAGATAGTTTTTTAATGAATGATACTATCAAAAATAATATTACTTTTGGTAAAAATTATTCTGATGAGGAAATTATCCGTACGGCTCAAATGGCAAATGCTCACGAATTTATTATGCAATTGCCTGAACAATACAATACTTTTGTTGGAGACAGGGGTTCTAATTTAAGTGGCGGTCAAAGGCAGAGAATCAGCATTGCCCGAGCCATTTTAAGAAACACACCTATATTAGTTTTAGATGAAGCCACTTCGTCATTAGATACAGAAAATGAAAAAATTATTCAAGAAACGATTCAAAAATTAAAGCAGCATAAAACCATTATTATTATTGCACACAGATTAAGCACTATAATGAATGCTGATAAAATATTTGTATTGCATAAGGGCAGAATTGTTGAAGAGGGTAATCACGAAGAGTTATTGAAAAATAAATCATATTATTACAAACTTATTGAATCACAAAATTTTCAGTAATGCAGGTTATACCATACAATAAGGATTACTTTGATAAATGGAATCAATTTGTTTTAGAATCAGATAATGGAAACTTTTTGTTTCACAGAAATTTTATGGAATATCATTCTGACCGATTTTTAGACGCTTCATTATTATTGTTAGATGAAAAAGGTAATATACAATCAGTTATTCCTGCTAATAAAAGAGAGAATGCAATATATTCTCATCAAGGTTTAACTTATGGAGGTGTAATAATGAAAGAAAGAAAACACATTCGGGAAGTGATTAGAAATTTTTATTACATTATGAATTACTACAAACAGCAAGGTATAGAGAGAGTAGTATATAAGCCAGTGCCAAATTATATTACCCAAAATATTTGCGATGTAGAACATTTCATAATGAAAATGATAAATGCAGAATTAATTCGTGTAGATACATCGTTTGTTACACATCTTTATGAACCTATACATTTGCAAGAAAGAAGAAAAAGAAGTATTAAAAAAGCAGAGAAAAATTCAGATATAAAAATCAGCATTGATAATAACTTTACTGCATATTGGAAGGAGATATTAGAACCTAATTTATGGGAGAGATATAAAGCCAAGCCAGTTCATTCATTAGATGAAATTGTATTATTGCATCAAAGATTTCCTGAAAATATATTGCAGGCAAATGCTTATATTGGCGAAAAAATAGCAGCGGGTATAACCATATTTATATTTGAACACACTATTCATTGTCAATATATTTCATCTACTGATGAAGGGAGAAATACGGGTGCTTTGGACTTATTATTTTTCAGAATGATTGAAAATTTCAAAAGTAAAAAAAAATATTTTAGTATGGGGACTTCTAATAATGAAGGTAATGATTTAAATTTAGGCGTTAGTGAATTTAAAGAAGGATTTGATGCTCACATTTATGCACATTTTCATTATCAATTTTCATTACAACATTTATTTAATTTAGAAAAATTTATTTGATATGCCTAAAATCAGCATTATTACACCTTGTTATTACAATGAACATAACATTCCTGTAACTTTTCCAGTATTGTTAGAAAACGAAAAGAATTTTCCTGCTGATGTAGAATTTGAATACATTTTTGTTGATGATGGAAGTAAAGACGGCACATTTGATGCGTTGATGAAGGTATACAATCAACATCCTGAAAAAGTGAAGGTAATAAAATTAGCCCGTAATTTTGGTGCTAATAATGCGTCTTATTGTGGTATTTGTCATTCTACAGGAGATTGTTGCGTGATATTAGCGGCTGATTTACAAGACCCACCTGAATTAATTGCACAAATGTATCAACATTGGATAAAGGGGTATAAATTAGTATTGGCTCAAAAAGCCAATAGAGAAGATTCTTGGTTGACAAAATTATTTTCTAATACTTATCATAATTTAATTAGAAGTTTAGCGTTACCTAATGCACCAAAAGGAGGATTTGATTTGTGGTTATTTGATAAACAATTAAGAGATATTTTAATTCAAATGGATGAGAAAAATTTTTACTTACCTTATTTATTTATTTGGATGGGTTTTGAGTATGTAAGCATACCTTATACTCGCAGAAAAAGAGAAATTGGCAAATCAGGTTGGACACTTTCAAAGAAAATCAAATCATTTATTGATAGTTTTGTTTCTTTTACCTATTTCCCTTTACGACTTATCAGTATTACAGGCATTGTGTTAGGAATATTAGCACTTATTTATGCAGGGATGATTATTTATTCAAAAATAACATCTAAAATACCAATGCAGGGTTGGTCTTCTATTATGATAGTTGTTTTATTTACATCTTCTTTTATTATGATTTCATTAGGTATTATAGGAGAATATTTATACCGCACATTAGATGCCGCCAGAAAAAGACCTAATTTTATTATAGATAAATTTTTTGATGTCAAAAAATAATTATGCAAAAGAAACTTCCCATAGGCATACAAACACTTTCAAAGATTATTGAAGGCAATTATTATTATGTAGATAAAACACCTTTTGTTTATCAATTAGCCAATCAAGGCGGAGGATATTATTTTCTTTCTCGCCCCAGAAGATTTGGGAAGAGTTTGTTTGTAGATACATTAAAGCAGGCATTTTCAGGAAATAGAGAATTATTCAAAGGATTGTATTTAGAAAATAATTGGGATTGGAGTAAGAGATATCCTGTGATACACATTGATTTTGCGATGAGTTCATTTCAAACGCCTGAAAGTTTAAGTCATAGAATTAGTAATTTATTGAAAGAACAAGCGGAACAAAATAACATTGAATTAAAAGAGCAAAATAATTACGAAAGATTTAGAGAATTGATATTAGAATTAAACAAAAAGTTTAATGAAAAAGTAGTGATATTGATTGATGAGTATGATAAGCCGATATTAGATAAAATTGAAGATAAATCAATAGCAGAAGCAAATAGAGAAGTGTTGAGAAATTTTTATTCAGTGATTAAAGCCAGCGATAGTTATATTAAGTTTGTTTTCATTACAGGCGTAACGAAGTTTAATAAAGTATCAATTTTTAGTGGATTAAATCAGTTAGAAGATATTACGATTGATAAAAGATATTCTGCAATATGCGGATATGCGGAGGAAGAATTAGTGAAAGTATTTTCAGAAGAGTTGAAAAATTTTGATATAGAAAAAATCAGGCATTGGTATAATGGATATAGTTGGTTAGGAGAGAGTGTATATAATCCCTTTGATGTCTTGTTGTTATTTAGCAAGCAGATGTATCATCCATATTGGTTTCAGACAGGCACACCAACATTTTTGATGAAGTTGATAAAAGAAAATAAATACTATTTACCACAATTAGAAAACATAGAAATCACCGACAAAATTTTAGATTCATTTGATATTGATAATATTTCAATTGAAAATTTATTATTTCAAACTGGCTATCTAACAATTAAAGAAACAAGAACAAGCAGTAGTGGAAAAATTCTTTATACACTTACATATCCTAATTTTGAAGTAAAGACATCGTTTAATGAACATTTATTAGATTATTTAAGTTCAGTTGATAAGAAATCATCTTATTTAATACAAGTAGAAGAGATATTTGAGAAGAACAGAATAGAAGAATTAAAAAATGTATTACATTCATTCTACGCATCTATTCCTTATGAATGGTATATCAAAAATGAATTAGATAAGTATGAAGGATATTACGCAAGTGTATTGTATGCATTGATGATAAGCACAGGATTAGATATAGTAGTAGAAGATAATACAAACAAAGGAAGAGTAGATATGGTAATTAGGTATAACAACAAAGCATACATAATGGAATTCAAAGTAATAAAAGATGAAAAGGAGAAAGGTAGTGCATTACAACAAATCAAGACAAAGAAATATTTTGAAAAATATCAATCCACAAGTGAAGAAATATATTTGATAGGAATGGAATTTAGCGAGCAACAAAGAAATATCATTAACTTTGAAATTGAAAAAATGAAATGAATATGACTACTATACCTTTCTTATCATTTGAAAAAATGCACAATACAATTAAATCCGAAATGCAAAAAGCATTTGAAGAAGTGTATGATAGCCACTGGTATATTCTTGGAAAGAAAGTTGAAACATTTGAAAAACAATATGCTGAATATTCACAGGTAAAATATTGTGCAGGTGTAGGTAATGGATTAGATGCGATTATTATTGCTCTAAAGACACTCAACATTGGGAAAGGCGATTCAGTGATTGTTCCAAGTAATACATATATAGCAACATGGCTGGCAGTTTCTTATGTAGGTGCAGAAATCATACCTGTTGAACCAGATGAAAAAACTTACAATATCAATCCCAATTTAATTGAACAATCTATCAAAGCCAATACCAAAGCCATTATTCCTGTTCACTTGTATGGACAAATCTGTGAAATGGATAAAATTATGTCCTTAGCAAAAAAACATAACCTGTATGTTATAGAAGATAATGCACAAGCACAAGGCACTCTACACAAGGGAAAAAAATCTGGAAGTTTTGGGCATATTAATGCAACCAGTTTTTATCCAGGAAAAAATTTAGGTGCATTAGGTGATGCAGGAGCAATCACTACTAATGATGAAGAGTTATATGTGAAAGCAAAGACCATTCGTAATTATGGTTCACAAAAAAAATATTATAATGAAATAAAAGGTATTAACTCCCGATTAGATGAACTTCAAGCAGCATTTTTATCAGTAAAATTAAAATATTTAGATGAATGGAATAAAGAAAGAAATCAAATTGCTCAATGGTATTTTGATTATCTAAAAGATATTCCACAAATTATTCTTCCATTTATTCATAAAGATTGTACAAGTAACTTTCATTTGTTTGTTATTAGAACAGAAAAGAGAGATGAATTACAAAATTTTTTAAGTCAAAACAACATTGGAACATTAATTCACTATCCTATTCCTCCTCATTTACAGGAAGCATATAAAGAATTAGGATACCAAAAAGGTGATTTCCCAATAGCAGAAAAAATAGCAGAAACCTGCCTCTCTTTGCCTATGTATCCTGGTTTATCACAAACTGATGTTGAATATATTTCATCTGTAATCCATAAATTTTTCAAATGAATAATAATTTTTTCATAAGATTAATTTTGGGGATTATTATAATTCATTCAACCCCATTTTTTGCTCAAAAAAATAAATCTCATTTAGAAACAAAAGATATTAATACCGATTCCATTACTTATTATATATTGCACGAACTCAATCAATTCCGACAAAAGAACAGATTAGATACCTTTGAAATTTTTCAACCTCTATCCGATGCGGCTTATTTAAGTGCCGAAGATTTAAGTGATGATAAAGTATCAAAAGCAGACCCCAAAGAACTTCCTAAATACTTAAAATCAGTAGGACTGACTAATAAAGCTTCTCAATTAGCAGGAAGCAATCCATTATCCAAAAGTAAAAAAGATGTTCCATACAAAGTAATAGCAGAAAATATTACTGCTAAATGGATGAATGGTCAAAAAGAAAAATTAATCTTACTTAATCCTAAATTTTTATACATCGGTATAGGAATGTTCCCTGATGCAGATTTCAAAAAGATTTATGTTTCTGCAATGTTTGCTGGATATGATATTTCTAATGAAGGTGCGAAACACAAAAAAGAAATTAAACCATCTTTCAATAATCTCTCCAAAAAATTCAAATCTCCCGATGATAAAAAATGTAAGAATTGCAAATCATTCAAAAATTATGAATTATTACATCAAGGGTTATATGTTGAAAATGGAAAAATTTATTTGAAATATAATAATCTTAAAGAACTTAAACGATTACTCAAAAAGCCCAAAGATGGCATTGCTGTTGATATTGTTCAAAGGGCTCAATACACACAAGCAGAATATAATATAGTTGATAATAACTTGTACAACAAAGGCATTATGCAAAAAGTAATTTACAAAGATAAATTATTTTCTTCCAACAAGTTATTAGACAAAAAAGACCAAAAGAAAAATAAAAAACTTAATGAATTACTTGTAGAAGTAGGCAAATTACCCAAAAATTTAAATGGACAATATGAACTTAATTTAATTATTATTCAAGATAACACAATATGTAAAAATATTACACAATCCTACACAGAATTGATAAATCAAGAAGGCGAGTTTAATAGCAATATCATCCTTATTCAACCTAAAAAATCCGATGAGAAAAAGTTTAAACCTACTGCTGAAAACAATCTTATCACATTCGTTATTCCATTTGAAAAAAATAAATATGATTACAAACAAGAAGATATTCAACCACTTATTGATGCATTAGACGAACCTGATTACATTATTGAAGGGCTTTATATCTATGCATATTCTTCTATTGAAGGCGATTCTGTAACAAATGCAAAATTGCAAATTAAAAGAGCAGAAAGCGTTTCAAAAGTTTTACAAGATAAACAAAGTGTAAAAGTAAAACCAATCATTATTACTAATGATAGTTGGAATTTATTTATGTTAGAAAATGAAGATGGACCCTATGCAAACCTTGTGGCAATGGGCAAAAGAAAAGCCATACAAAAAATTAATAGCGATAAAAAATTATTGCAGGAATTAGAACCTATTCTTGCAAGAGAAAGATTTGCACAAGTAGTAATGGATGTAACTTATGATATTTCTGGCAATAAAGAACAAAAATATACTTATGCTATGCTTAAAAAAGCAGTAAAATCTAATGATACATCCAGAGCATTAAAAATAATGGAATACATATATGATAATATCAAAAATAATAAATACCCACGAGAATTATTAGACACTATACATTTGCAAGTTACCAAAGAAAATATTCCATTTACTAACAATCTCATTCATTACAAATACTTATTAAATAATGACTTAAAAGAAGAAGACGCAGAAGTATTGAAAAAAAATTATGAAATGGATAATACCAATCCCATATTGCAATATAACTATTTATTTGGAAAAATAAAAACAGATACAGCATTAGGCAATAAAGATATGCAAACTAAAATTCAAAATGAAATTGATAATTTGAATAAAACTATTTTAGATAAACAACTCATTAATAACTTGAACGCTGAATGGCAGTTCAAATTAATTGATTATTATGATACCATTCCTAACAGTGACGCACAAATAGAAGCATGTTTGAATAAAATCAAATCTTTTTACAATATAGAAGAATCGTCATGGCAAAATACTGTAAAGTTGGCTAATATTTTTGCACGAGCTAAAATGTATTGGGAAGCCGCAAGTTTATTAGAACCATTGCTCACTTCAAAAGATGTAAATGATAAAATTGTGTTTAATTATATTAGCATTGCTTCTCATTTGCCTGAAAAATTTCATTCAAGATATTTTACATTAGCTATGCAATTAGCCAAAAAATATAATCCCGAACGATTCTGTAAACTATTTGGAAAACCCTACTTATCTTTTCAAATACTTGAAAATCCTGGTATTAAAAAAGAGTTTCTAAATTCCAATTGCGAAAAATAAAAAAGGGCAAGCTAACTTCATCGCACCGCTACAACCGCCTTACCCTTGCTTTGTTCCCAACCTGGGGGATTCGGCAGGAGCTGGTCGTGAAGGACTTGCCCGCCGCAAATTTATACATTATTTTAATCAACTGCAATTTTATTCTGTTTATTTTTTTCTGTACAATTCAATTAACTGCTTAGCTACTCTATGCGGAAACTCGTAATCATCGTTATTTAATTGTTGCAAATATTTTTCAATATTTTTATCTGCAAAGAAGTCCTGCACCAAATAATCTGAAATTATTTTTTTTAACCTTAAATGTTTTTGTTGTTTTCTTTTGTGTTGTATAAAATTATTTTTTGAAGATAATTCTATAAAACTTAAAAGCATTTTGTAAATCTCATCTAAACCATCTTTTGTAATTGAAGATGCAGGAATAACAGGCACCTGCCAATTTTCTAACGAATGCGAAAAATAATGCATTGCAGATTTAAATTGTGCTGCTGCTAATCTGGCTTTTGAAATATTATCTCCATCTGCTTTTGTAATTACAATACCATCAGCCATCTCCATAATGCCTCTTTTAATCCCTTGTATTTCATCGCCTCCTGCCGCCATCATTAACAAAAGAAAAAAATCGGTAATATCCGCTATCTCTGTTTCACTTTGCCCAACACCTACCGTTTCTACAAATATCCAATCAAAGCCTGCCGCTTCGCATAACAACATTGTTTCATAAGTTTTAGAAGCCACACCACCTAATACACCTCCACTCGGCGATGGACGAATAAAGGCAGATGGATGTTTAGATAAATTTTCCATTCGTGTTTTGTCACCAAGAATACTACCCTTTGAAATATTACTACTTGGATCTATTGCAAGTACTGCAATTTTATGACCTTGTTCAATACAATATAAACCAAATACTTCTATAAAAGTACTTTTTCCAACCCCAGGCGCTCCTGTAATTCCAAGACGAAAACTATGACCTGTTTTATCTATTACACGATGTAAAACTTTTTCTGCTAACTGTTGATGTTCTGGCTTATTAGATTCTATAAGCGTTATCGCTCTTGCTAATATGCCAATATCTTGATTTACAATTCCATTGACATAATCATCTAATGATAACAACATATTAGAACTTTAAATGTCTAACCGAAATACCTTGATTTCTAATTTCCAACAGCGATTTGATTCCAATATCTAAATGCATTTCGGTAAAATGTTGTGTAACTACTTTATCTTTTTCTTCTGTTTTAACGCCTTCTGGAATCATTGGCTGGTCTGTAACTAACAATAATGCTCCTGCGGGAATTTTATTAGCAAATGCAACTGTAAAAATTGTAGCCGTTTCCATATCAATAGCCATTGCCTTGATTTTTCTAAGATATGATTTAAATTCCTCATCGTGTTCCCACACTCTACGGTTAGTGGTGTAAACAGTTCCTGTCCAATAATCTCTTTGTTCAAGGCGAATAGTGTAAGATACGGCTTTTTGTAAGTTGAACGCTGGTAATGATGGCACTTCTGGTGGAAAATAATCGTTAGAAGTTCCTTCTCCTCTGATTGCAGCAATTGGCAATATCAGGTCTCCTATTTGATTTTTCTTTTTTAAACCACCGCATTTACCAAGAAATAAAACTGCTTTAGGTTTTACAGCACTTAATAAATCCATAACAGTAGCAGCAGCTGCACTGCCCATTCCAAAGTTAATGATAGATAAACCTTCAGCGTGTGCGCTTATCATTGGTTTGCCATAACCTCTTACTTCTGTGTTGTATTTTTTAGCAAACATTTCTACATAATTCGTAAAATTACAAAGTAAAATGTATTGCCCAAATTCATTGAGTGGAACGCCTGTATAGCGAGGTAACCAATTGGTAACAATTTCTTCTTTCGTGGTCATAAACTAATGTTTTTTAGGATGGATAATTTCAGAATCACTTTGATTTAAAACTTTATTTTGAGTATTGATAGATTCTTCGTGAAGTAATCTTAAAAACTGGTGTATAAAAGATTCATTGATTTGTAATTCTTTGGCTAAATTCATTCTGCTTTGCATAATGTCTTTCCATCTTGATAACTGAAAAGCAGTTACATTATTTTCTTTTTTGTAATAGGCAATTTGTTTTACAATATCCAATCTTTTGGCAATTAAATGAATTATATCTTCATCAATTTCGTCAATCATTTGTCTGAAAATACTCAATTGATTTTTAAATGCAGGGTCATCTGAATTAGATTGAAAAAATTTTAATCGTGATAATAATTGTTGAAGTTCAAGAGGGGTAATTTGTTGTTCTTTATCACTTAATGCGATATCAGGATTGAAATGAGTTTCTATCATCAAGCCATTTAAACCAATATTCATTGCTTTTTGAGATACTTCATACAAATATTCTTTTTTCCCTGCAATATGGCTGGGGTCGCAAATAATTGGCATTTCAGGAAAAATGGTTTTTAACTCTAATGGAATTTGCCATAAAGGTTTATTGCGATATTTTTCATTGCCATAATAAAAAAAGCCACGATGAATAGCTGCAATATTTTTTATACCTGCTTTCATTATTCTTTCAATAGCACCTATCCATAATTTGATTTCAGGATGCATAGGGTTTTTAATCATTACGGGAATATTGACATTCTGCAATGCATTAGCAATTTCATTTACACTGAAAGGATTGGCAGTAGTTCGGGCACCTAACCATATTACATCAATATTATAGCTAAGGGCTAACTCAACATGCTGCGGACTTGCTACTTCAATACAAACAGGTAGTTCAAAAGTTTGTTTCATTTCAGAAAGCCATTGCAGGGCTTTTTCTCCATAACCTTCAAAACTTCCAGGTCTTGTTCTTGGTTTCCAAACACCAGCACGAAATAAAGATATTTGAGGAATTTGTTTTAATTGTTGAGCAGTAGAAAAAATTTGTTCCTTACTTTCTGCGCTACAAGGTCCTGCGATAATTAAGAATTGCGAAGTATATTTTGAAAACTCTATCATTCATTAATATTTTTTATATGTGTAAGCACCATATCCATAACCGTATCCGTAGCCATATTTGTAACCATATTTACTATAAGCATAATATCCTGATTTTTTTATACTGATACCGTTCAGTACTAAATATAAATTCTGTACTTTATTTTCTTGAGATAATTTATTAATAAATTTAATAGTTCTTCTGGTAGCAATTTTTGCATTGACTGTAAAGATATTAAGTTCTGCGAATTGCATTAAGTATAAAGAATCAACCAGTAGTCCTGCTGGCGGGGTGTCTATGATAACATATTCATAATTTTTATCAAGATAATCCAATAATTCATTAAGTTTGTTAGAAAGTAATAAATCAGATGGATTGGGTGGGGTTTCTTTTCCAGCCAGATAAACATCTAAATTTTCTATAAATGTAGGATATTTAATTTCTTCAATATCGGCTTGATTGGATAAATACGCGCCAATACCTTTATCTGGTTCTAATTTTAATGCGCTATAAATTCTTGGCTTGTGTAAGTCCAGTTCTAACAACGCTACTTTTTTCTTGGATTTGGCTAATAATGCAGCAAGGTTAATAGATAAGAATGTTTTTCCTTCGCCTGGTAAGAAAGAAGTAATAAGTATTTTTTTGATGGGTTTATCTTTTGATGTGTATTTAATGCCTGTTATTAATCCTCTTATTGCATCTGTAATTGGGGCATAAGGTTCTTCAATGGTAGTTACTGAATTAGAATTAACTTGTTTTTGGAAAGGGATTACGCCGAGTACTGGAATATTAGTGAGTTCTTTTAATTGTTCTTCGTCAGATATTTTGACAAAAAATAAAACGCGTATGATGATAATCAAAATAGCTAAACCTAATCCGAAAGATAAAAATGTATTTCTGATTTTATTTTTGTCAGGTTTTACAACACCTATGCTTCTTGGTTTTTCAATAACTTTTACATTGGGGGTTATAGATGCCCTTGCTATTCTGGTGTTAGCTCTTTTTTCTAATAGAAAAGAATATAATTTTTGATTGATTTCTACTTTTCTTTGAATGTTCATTACATCTCTTTGTTTAGGTGGAATGTATTTAAATTTTGAAACGAATATATTAATTTCATTTTCCAGATTTTCAAGTTGTTTATAGGTGGCTTTTCTAGAGTTAGTAATGTAAATAAGTAAATCTTGTTTTAATCTGCGAATATTTTGTTTTAAATTAGCAATGTTGGGGTTGTTATCAGTATTTGAGCCATATTGGTCATTAAGTTTAATTTGTAACTGGTAAAGTTCGGTAACTGCACTTGGTAGAAATCCCTGCTTTTCCATTACAAAAACATTTGGTGGTAAAAATTGCGGGTCTTTATCTTCAATGATGTATTTTTCCAAATCATTTAAAGATTCTATTTGTAATTTTAATTGATTTTTTTGACTTTCAAAATCAGTTAATTTATCAAGGTAAGTTTTTTGCTCCCAATCTAAATCTAAAATATTGTGCACATCTTTATAGTATTGCATAGAATCTTCTACGCCCTTTAATGTATTGGCAATTTCTGCTAATTGCTTATCAATATATTGTATTGTTTTTTCATTAAGTTCTAATCTTGATTTTAAGGTGCTTTTTATATATACATTATTGAGGGTATCTAAAACTATTACAGCTCTTTCGGGTATTTCATCTTCTATGGAAACTTTAAGAATATTGGTGTAATCGGGGTTTTCAACATTGAGTGTATTGATGTATTTATTAATTAGATATTCTTTTGAATGTATAATAATTTCATAATTAATGGTAGAAAGTGAAAGAGCCGTTTGTATAGTTAAATTAGCGGTTCGTTTTACCAAAATACTAAAATCGGTGTCTATTAATTCTTTTTCAAAATAACCTTCTTTTTTTATTTCTTGTCCATTAAGCGTGATGATTATTTCGTATGAAGTATAATTTTTAATTTTAAATTTCATGGGCAATTCGTAAAAGGCAGGATTAATATTATTGACTTTGATTTCAAAGGGCATGCCGCTAAATTGTTCTGTAGTTCGTACTTTCCCTACTATGTAATAAGATACTTGCAAAATATCTTTTAATTTATCAATGGTTTCTTCCATTATATCATAAGATTTTATTACTCGTATTTGATTAGAGTTATCAATGTATGCAGTGTAAGCAGAGGAATACATATTTTCATCAGAAATTAAATTTTTGTCATAATAATCTTTTATATTTACTAATAATTGAGTAGATGCCTGATAGATATTGGTTAATTTGTAAGTATAAAAATAACCCGCAATGTATGCTACAGCCAAAGCAATAATAGGAATATACCAATTTCCACGAACAATACGCAAAATGGCTTGAATATCTTTTTCGTTTATGATACCTGTTCTGTTATTTTCCATATAAAATTATGTAGCAATAAAATGTTTTTGAGGAAGTAATATTTCTGATAAAACTTTTTTTAGTGGTTGATTTTTAGGATATAAAATACTTTTAATGTGAATACCTTTGGCTGCTTCTATATGTGTTTCTGTATCGTCAAAGTAAATGGTAGTGTTGATGTCCAGTTGATTATCTTTTATGACTTTTTGAAAAATTTTAATATCAGGTTTTCTTAATCCTATTCGGCAGGAATAATAAACTTTATCAAACAACTCTTCCAGATGTTCTATATGATGATATTGTAATAACATATTTTCAAAGCATTGAATATGTGTTTCGCAAGTGTTGCTAAGTAGAATTAAAAAATATTTTTTTGAAAGTTCTTTTAAGTATTCAATATTTTCTTCTGGAATAGGCAAAAGCATAGCATTCCATGCTTCTTTTAGATAGTATTCGTTTTTTTCAAAATTCAATATGTCTTTCAATTCTTCAAAAAATTCTTTTTCAGTAATTTTTCCTAATTCAAATGCTTGTATAATTTTATGAGGATACCCAAATTGCATCCATTCCTGAATATCTGTGTCAGTATATTGAAGTATTTTTTGTCTGGTGGCATCTGTATTCAAAGGAAGGATAACGCCTCCTAAGTCAAAAATAAGAGCGGGCTTCATATTTCTGCAAATAAAGGATATTTAAGCATCATTTGGTTTACTTTCTTTTTAATTTTAGAAAGCATTTTAGGATTGTCTTTATTTTTAATGGTCTCATCTATCAATTCAACAATTTTTACACAATCTTTCTCTTTTAATCCTCTTGTTGTAATGGCGGCTGTTCCTATTCTGATACCAGAAGTTATAAATGGCGATTTATCATCAAATGGCACCATATTTTTATTAACGGTAATATCTACTTCACCTAATAATTTCTCCGCTTCTTTTCCTGTAATATTTTTGTTTCTTAAATCAATCAACATTAAATGATTATCAGTTCCTCCCGAAACTATGTTGTAGTTTTTTTCTAATAATGCTTTTGCCATGGCTTTGGCGTTCTTAGCTACCTGCACAATGTAGTATAAATATTCATCTGTAAGTGCTTCTCCAAAAGCCACTGCTTTGGCTGCAATAATATGTTCTAATGGACCACCTTGAACGCCCGGAAACACAGCGCTATCTAATAATGCGCTCATCATTTTAATTTCTCCTTTGGGAGTTTTTTCACCAAATGGATTGGGAAAATCTTTTTTCATCATAATCATTCCACCTCTGGGTCCCCTTAATGTTTTATGCGTAGTGGTAGTAACAATATGACAATGTAATAATGCATCATTCAAAATTCCTTTGGCAATTAAACCTGCAGGATGTGAAATATCTGCTAATACAAGGGCGCCTACCTGATCTGCTGCTGCTCTGACTTTGGCGTACTCCCAATCTCTTGAATAGGCAGATGCACCTACAATGACTAATTTAGGTTTTTCTTCCAGTATTTGTTGGTATAATTTATCAAAATCAATTAATCCAGTTTCTTTTTCAACACTATAAAAAATAGCTTGATATAATTTTCCTGAATAATTTACAGGTGAGCCGTGTGTAAGATGCCCGCCGTGAGATAAGTTAAGTCCTAAAATTTTATCACCGGGTTTCAAACAAGCATACATTACTGCTGCATTGGCTTGTGCTCCAGAGTGTGGCTGAACATTTACCCATTCGGCGCCAAATAATTCTTTTGCTCTGTCAATGGCTAATTGTTCCACTTTATCAACTACTTCGCATCCTCCATAATATCTTCTGCCCGGATAACCTTCTGCGTACTTATTAGTAAGTACACTGCCCATCGCTTTCATTACTTGCTTGCTTACATAATTTTCACTGGCTATAAGTTCTATTCCTCTTAATTGTCTTTCTTCTTCTTCTTTAATGAATTTAAAAATTTGTGTTTCTTTTTTCATGTTGTTGAAATTTATTTTTATCCCACAAATATAGCACAAATAATACAAAGCTAATTAAAGGTGATTGTGCTACACCCATTAACCCACGGCTAATAGAGTATTCATTATCATCTAATCTTTGATGAAAGTAATAAGCGTATAGCATCAATATTGCACTTGTAATAATGATTAAGATATAGGAAAGAATAAGTATTTTAATATATAATGGATAAACTTGCATTTGTTTGAGAAAAAAAAAGTTTGAAATAAAAAAGATTATTACAAAGATGATTGTTAATGGATATTTCAAAAAATAAAGTTGCTCAAATGATAATTTGGTAAGCCATCCAAAACCAAAGGGAATGGGCACAGTAGTGTTTTTGTAATATTTAAAGTAAATAACATTGTTTATATTCAAAAAAATATATTCACGGAAAAGTCCCAATAACACAAAAAACAAAAGAAAAAAAAATAATTTAATCAATGATACTTTCATTTTTCAGGCATATTTATTAACCCACCAAATCCATAATAAAAAAATATAACTATATACCAAAAAAGTAAAAACATAGGTGTGGTTGAATTCTAACCATTGAGGAGCATAATAAGTAATCATAGTTAATGCAACGATTCTTATTACATTCAAAATATGAATAGTTAAAATTCCGAATGGAATAAACCACCATTTATCTCTTTGGTTGCCGGGAAAAGCCAAAATAAAAATAGAAAAGGTAATAAACAAACTTATTGCATCGCATGCTTTGCCTACCCACACACCTATTGAGCCATGAATGCCTATTACCTGAAAATCATTTATATCAGTTGTTTTGAATGTTTTGTAATCTAATCTTCTTAATACTTCATCAGCGTTTTGAATAATAAATCTAATCACATATTCATCAAATAATGTGTATTTCTTTAATAATAA
Source organism: Bacteroidota bacterium (assembly GCA_040758575.1). Taxonomy (GTDB): domain Bacteria; phylum Bacteroidota; class Bacteroidia; order B-17B0; family Aurantibacillaceae; genus BPGX01. The sequence continues at coordinate 58,180 of JBFLVH010000014.1, forward strand.
TTCATAAACAATAAAAGAAATTAAATAAGAAACTCCTGCTACAAAAATAAACTTTACTCTTGGGTCTGAAAAAGTTATTTTTTTTAAAAACAAATTATTCTCCTTGTTCTGTTTTTCCTGTATTTCTTCTTGACTTGAACTTATCATAAGATTTTTTTGCACCATACAAGGCACCAGCTGCAATTAAAATACTTACACCGCCATCAATAGGAATGCAGGGTGGAGGCCAACAACCAGGTGGTGGAGGTGGTGGAGGTGGTGGAGCCGCAGCAAAACCAATGCTCATCAATAACACAGAAAATAAAATTATCAAAAAAAGACGATTCATAATTAATTATTTACCCTGCAAATATAAGGAAAATCATTTAAACAAAAAAATGCCTTAATTTCCTTATAGAAAAACACTCTAATAAATTTCCGAACAATCTAATTTTTTCATTAGGTTTGCCCAAAAAAATAATGTCGCACTTCTATCCATTAAAAGTAAAAAATATAGAAAAGGTATCTAAAGATGCAGTGGCTGTAACTTTTGATGTTCCACTACAATATGTATCTCAGTTCAGATTCAAACACGGACAATTCATTACATTAAAGATTAACATTAATGGAGAAAATGTAATTCGTTCTTATAGTATATGCACTAGTCCTTATTCTGAAAAAGAACTCAAAGTGGCAGTCAAAGAAGTTCCTAATGGAAAAATGTCTACTTACATCAACCGTCAATTAAAAATAGGAGATACTATAGATGTGATGCCACCTTCGGGAAAATTTTATACTGAACTAAATTCTACACATCAAAAACTATATGTATTATTTGCTGGCGGTAGTGGTATTACACCAATGATGAGTATTATCAAAAGTGTTTTATTTATTGAAAAACAAAGCAAAGTCATTCTATTCTATGCTAATAGAGAACCCGATAATGTTATTTTCAAAAATGAAATTGATAACATTCAACAAAATCATTCTAACTTTAAGGTCATTTATTTATTTGATAATCCACCTGCAGCTTATCCACCTGAACAATCGGGCATTCCAGATGAAAATAAAATAAAAACATTAATTGAAAAATATCAAGCCCAAAATGCTGATGAATACTTTATTTGTGGGCCAACTCCAATGATGCAGTTAGTTGAAAATGTGTTACATCAATTCAATATTTCCAAAGAGAAAATACATATAGAATATTTTACTGCAGTTGAAAATGATTCATCAGCAACAGAAACAACAGAAAAAATTTCATCTAATGTAACAGTTATTTTATATGGAATTGAAACCACTTTTCAATTAGATTCAGATGGAGTGAATATTTTAGATGCAGCTATTCAAAATGGTGTAGATGCTCCCTTTAGTTGTAAAGGTGGAGTTTGCAGCACTTGCAGAGCAAAAGTATTAGAAGGTAAAGTGAAAATGACAGTAAACTATGCTCTTACAGAACAAGAAGTAGCAGATGGTTATGTCCTAACCTGTCAGGCACATCCTATTAGTGAAAGAGTAATTGTAGATTATGATGCCTTGTAAACTATGCGTTTATATACAGATAAAATAACCAAAAAGTATAGAAACAGAACTGTTGCCAATGAAGTATGCATAGAAGTGCAACAAGGTGAAATAGTTGGATTATTAGGACCTAATGGTGCAGGTAAAACCACTTCTTTTTATATGATTGTAGGCATGATTAAACCCAATAGCGGAAAAATATTTTTAGATGATGTTGATATTACAGGTTTCCCAATGTATAAGAGAGCACAAATGGGCATTGCTTATCTACCACAAGAAGCATCAGTGTTTAGAAAATTATCAGTGGAAGATAATATAATGGCTATTTTAGAAATGACCAGTTTAAGTAAAGAAGAGCAAAAGCAAAGATTAGAAGAATTACTTACGGAATTTAATTTACATCATGTCAGAAAAAATTTGGGCGATCAACTATCAGGTGGAGAAAGAAGAAGAACAGAAATTGCACGGGCACTGGCTACAAAACCTAAATTTATTTTATTAGATGAACCCTTTGCAGGTGTTGATCCTATTGCTGTTGAAGATATTCAGAATGTTGTCAAAAAATTAAAAGAAAAAAATATTGGTGTATTAATTACAGATCATAATGTACATGAAACATTAAGCATTACAGACAGAGCATATTTATTATATTCTGGAAAAGTAATAAAATCGGGCACAGCAGAAGATTTGGCAAATGATGAAATAGTGAGAAAAGTGTATTTAGGTCAAAATTTTGAATTGAGACGATAGCTTTAGATTTTTAAGTCAGCATCTCCTATATTGTTCAAGAAAAAATCACTTGCTGACCACGGTGTTAGTAGATGTTGCTTTGGAGATAATAATAAAATTGTGGTATTTTTGTAATCTAAAATTTACATAAATATATGATAGAGGATAAACCAAATTTATTTGTCTTGTCCCGCAAAATCATATCAAAGTAATTGTTACATTTGCTGCCGAAAATCAAAACCCTTATTCTTTAGAAATGCAACAACAGGGCTGGCAGGCAATTCTTGACAACTTCAAGAAATATACTGAACAGATTTAAATGGCAAAGAAAAACTGTTGCTAACATCGATTTCGCGTCAAGCGGGCTGACGTGCAAACTTGGAGTTTTGTGCTTCTATTCAAGTTCTGTGCTGGTTGACAGTTTTGTTTTCCAATCCCCCACTACACCAAGCCACAAAAAGTTGTCTAATATTATTTTAGATGGTTGGTATTTTTTGAATTTACAAATAGCACCCATAGAAAACGATGCTACCCCATCAAATCCAGTATTTATAGAATGTTGTTGTAGTAAAAACTTCGTCAAACTTCAAAATGGAAGTTAAGCAAGTAGGGAATTTGTTGAACAATAGGAGTTTAGATTATTATCTTCTATGTTTTGCATATTCTAACTTTGTTTTTCAAAAGGATCCAGCCCGCAGCCCTTACTACTACAAAGTATCCAACGGACTTTTTATTCTTGAAATACTTGCATTGCTTATCTGCGTATAAACTTGTGTAGTCTTGATAGAACTATGCCCCAATAATTGCTGAATAACTCTGATATCTGTTCCTGATTCTAAAAGATGCGTAGCAAAACTATGCCTTAAAGTATGAACCGATGCTTTCTTTTGTACATTTGCTTTTTTTAGTGCTTGCCTGAAAATTGACTGAATAGAACGACTTGAATACTTGCTTCCCTTCTGTCCTTCAAACAAATACTCTTTGGGTTTATATTCCTTATAATATTCACGAAGCAGAAACAAAAGTTTTTCTGAAAGCATAACATAACGATCTTTCTTTCCTTTTGCCTGCCTGACTCTTATAAGCATCCGTTTTGAATCAATATCACTAACCTTCATTTCAATGGCTTCACTCACTCTTAATCCTGCACTGTAAATCAGAGAAAGAATGGCTTTATGTTTTAAGTTTTGAATAGAATCCAGCATCGCTTTAATTTCAGACACATCAAGTATTACAGGTAATTTTTTTTCGGTTCTGTCGGGGAAAAGATAATTGAGATTATAATTTTTTCGCAACATTTCATTGTAAAACATTTTTATGGCAGCTACAAGAACCTTTTGATATGCCTGAGAAATATTTTTATCAACAACCATAGAGTTGATAAAATTCTCTATTTGAGTTACATTAATTTGAGATGGCTCTGATCCGGGAAAAGCATCTAAAAAATTTTTCAACGCATTAGAATAAGATTTAATAGTACTGTAGCTATATCTTTTTATAGATAAAAGTTTTTTAAAATCATCTAAATAGTTCATATCATTTAAAATTAATTATTTAAAAAGTTTTACGCAATACTTCGTAATAGAATACAAAGTTAGATAGTTATACGCAATAATACAAATTATATTTAATTTATTGCGTATATTTGAGTGTTGTGGCAAAATGCCTGCGCTTCGCTTCGGCACTTTGCCACAATGGGCGGGCGGATGAGCTCCGCAGGTCGTGCTTGTGCCTCGCTTCGCTTCGGCACTTCGCACAACCTGCGGATGGGCGGAAAT
>JBFLVH010000015.1:0-57682 GCA_040758575.1 Bacteroidota bacterium
ATTGAAAATTTTTTATAAATAATTGAATAAATTTAATATTCTGATAATCAAATGATTATTAAAAATTTAAGTATGCAAATTTAAAGTTGAACTTTAAATATACATAGTTAATGTTTATATTTGCAAAAAGTATTTATGATAATCAAGCGGTTTATAGAAGATGAAATATTAAAACACTTCAAAAAAATACCTGTTACTGCCATTATTGGGGCAAGACAGGTTGGAAAATCTACACTTGCACGAAGGATATTATCCCATTTTAAGGATTATGTTTATTTAGATTTAGAGTTAGAAAAAAACAGGAATGTATTAAAAGAGCCCTATTTGTTTTTTGAAGAAAATAGACATAAGATTATTTGCATTGATGAAATTCAAATAATGCCACATTTATTCTCTGAAATAAAAGGGCTTGTGGATGAATATCCGAAAACAAAATTTTTGATATTAGGTTCTTCTTCTCCTGATTTAATTAAGAAGGCATCTGAAACAATGGCAGGGAGGGTTTTTTATTATGAAATACCTCCATTTTTGTGGGTAGAAGTAAATAAGAAATATTCATACAAAACGCATTGGTTAAAAGGCGGACTACCGAAAAGTTTGTTATCAAGCAATGCTTATTCTAAAGAATGGAGAAAAAATTACATTCGTACATTTCTTGAAAGAGATATAAGGCAATTTGGGTTCAATATTCCATCTGAGACATTAAAAAGATTATGGACAATGTTAGCACATATTAATGGACAGGTATTAAATTATTCACAACTGGCAAATACATTGGGTTTGAGTTCGCCAACTATTAAAGGATACATTGATATTTTAGAATATACCTTTATGATTAGAAGATTGCAACCTTATTATCAGAATGTATCTAAAAGAATTATTAAGTCGCCAAAGATATATATCAGAGATACTAGTATTTTGCACTCATTATTAGATATTGATAATTGGAATGGGTTGTTTTATCATCCTGTATATGGATTTTCTTGGGAAAGTTATGTGATTGAAAATGTAGTGCATAAGTTCAAAGATTATCAGCCCTTTTATTACAGGACATCTAATGGCAGTGAGATTGATTTGTTGTTAATTAAAGATAGAAAGAAAATTGCTATTGATATTAAAGCATCAGCACAACCACATATTTCAGAAGGGTTTATTAATGCTATTCAGGATTTGAAAGTGGATAAAGCATTTGTGATTGCACAATCAGATTTAAAGTACAATATTCATAAAAATATCGCAGTATATCCTTTTGAAAAATTTATGTTAGAAAAAATTTGAATATGATTAAGCATTTGAAAATCAATAAATTATATTTATTGTAACTATGCAAATTTAAAGTTGAATTTTAAATTTACATACATATTACTAATGTGTTATTGAATATAACTTAACTTCAACATATTAGTTCTTCCTTTTTCTTTTAGAGGCATTGAGGCAATATTGATAACTAAATCGTCAGGTTTTACAAGTCCATTAGTTTTTAGAAATTCTTTTAAGTCGTTAATGGTTTGGTCAGTGCTTTCATATTTATCATAATAATATCCTGTAACACCCCAAACTAAATTAAGAGCAGTAAGCAAGGATTTGTTTTCAGTAAATACAAATATTCTTGCCTTTGGTCTGTGGCTGGAAAGTTTGAAAGCACTATATCCACTATTAGTCATAGTAATGATGGCTTTTACATGTGCTTCTTGTGCGAGCACGCATGCGGTATAACAAATGCTATCTGTTATGTATGTAGCAGTTTTCACTTCTGGTGCATGATGGCGATAATAAATGGTATCTAACTCTTCTACTTGGGTAATAATTTTTCTCATAATTTCTATCACTTTTACGGGGTATTTTCCAACAGATGTTTCTGCACTGAGCATTACAGCATCTGCACCATCCATTACAGCATTGGCCACATCATTCACTTCAGCACGAGTAGGGGCATAGTTTTCAATCATACTTTCCATCATTTGAGTAGCAATAATCACGGGCTTAGAAGCGCGAATACACTTTTCTACTATTTTTTTCTGAATGAGAGGTACTTGTTCCATAGGTAATTCTACACCTAAATCTCCGCGAGCTACCATTACTGCATCAGTTACATTTACAATCTGGTCTATTTCTTTGAGGGCTTCGGGTTTTTCAATTTTGGCTACCACTCGGGCATTTTTATTTTTATTTCGTATAATTTCTTTCAGTTCAACTATATCAGTAACAGAACGAACGAATGATAATCCTATCCAATCAAAATCATTTTCAAGTGCAAAATCAAGGTCTCTTAAATCTTTGATGGTTAATGAAGGAAGTGAAATTTTGGTGTTGGGCAGATTGACGCCTTTTTTAGATGATAACACGCCGCCTGAAATAACTTTGCATTTGACATTTTGTTTTTCATCGGTCTCAACCACTTCTAATTGTATTTTTCCATCATCTAAAAGTACTTTTTCTCCCTTTTTTACATCTTTTGGAAATTGAGGATAGTTGATATATATTTGATGTTCATCACCTTCGCATTCTTTGGTGGTGAGAATAATTTCTTGTTGGGCTTCCAGATGGATGCTACCATTTTTGATAGTTCCAATGCGAAGTTTAGGTCCTTGTAAATCGCCCAGAATACCTACAAATGTGCCAAGTTCTTTATTCAGTTCTCTGATATTTTGAATGGTTTCCTTAATGAGTTCATAATTGCCGTGAGAAAAATTGATGCGACAAATATCTAAACCTTCTAATATCATTTGACGCAATACATCTTTGGATTGGGTAGATGGACCCATTGTTGCAATTATTTTGGTGCGATTGAAATTGTTAGTTGGCATAGTAATGTGTTTGTTGTTTGTATAGTTTTTTTCAGAGCCATCTACGGGATTTGAACCCGTGACCTGCTGATTACGAATCAGCCGCTCTGACCAGCTGAGCTAAGATGGCATTAGTTCTGTGGAAATGGGATTGTATAATGTATCTCTTTCTACAGGTATTCTCTTGGCTTGTAAAATCAATTGACGAATTTCTGATGTTGTCATTGCCGGATGCTGTTCTTCGCTCCCTGCCATAGAATAAATTTTTGTAGTATCATCTATTGTACCATCAAGGTCATTAGCTCCGAAGTGCAAAGCCATTTGAGCATTGTGTCTGCCCAACATTGCCCAGTATGCTTTGATGTGTTGAAAGTTGTCTAAAAACAATCGTGCTACTGCATAATTCTTCATATCTTCAACTACACTCACTTCTGGAATGTGGCTCATTTGATTGTTTTTATTTCTGAATTTTAATGGAATAAATGCTTGAAATCCCTGTGTTACATCTTGCAGTTGTCTTAATAAACTCATGTGTTCAATTCTATGTTCATAACTTTCAATGTGTCCGTATAGCATAGTGGCATTGGATTTTCTGCCCATTTGATGCCATATTCTGTGTATTTCAAGCCATTGTTCAGTAGTGCATTTTCCACCTGCAATTTTATCACGAATATTTTTATTAAATATTTCTGCGCCTCCGCCAGGCATACTATCTAATCCTGCATTCATTAGTATTTCCAGGGTTTCAGCATAAGATTTTTTTGCTTTTTTTGAAATGTAGTGAATTTCTACAGGCGTAAGTGCTTTAATGTGAATGTTTCTATGTCTTTTGATTGCCTGAAAAAGTTGAATGTAAAAGTTTAAATCTTGCTGCGGTATAACACCACCAGTAATGTGCACTTCGGTAATAGGGTGGTCATCATATTTTTTCAAGATATTCAAAATATCATCTACTGAGTATTGCCAACCTTCATCTCTCTGTTTAATAAGTCGTGAATATGAACAAAATGTACAGGAATAAACACATAAATTAGTAGGTTCAATATGAATGTTTCTGTTGTAATAAACCACATTGTTATTTTTCAATACATTGGCATAATCTGAAAGTAAGGATAAATAAGAAATATCGTGTAAATGATATAGTTCTATTCCATCTTCTTCTGATAATCTTTGTTGATGTAATATTTTATCAACGATATTCTTATATTTATTGTAAAGAGGGTGTTGTGTAATAAGTTCTTTTTTGGATTCAATATTATTAATTGTGTTCATTGCAATATTTGAATTTTGCTACAAAGGTAGTGAATTATGTTGTATTAAAGTTAGATTGTAATGAAACATAATAATTTACCGATAAAATTTAATTGTGCTTTAATCGCATAATGATATAAATCATTTTTCTACCATTAAATAAATCTTTAACTTTGCCCGATTTAATTATTGAATTATGGCGATTAGAATAACTGATGAATGTATCAATTGTGGGGCATGTGAACCCGAATGTCCTAATAATGCTATTTATGAAGGTGGTGCAGAATGGCGTTTTTCTGATGGAACCAAATTATCGGGACAGGTGCACGGAAAAAATTCTGGAATAGATACAGACGCCGATGCGCCGCAACCTCCTTTAAGTATGGATGTATATTATATTGTTACTGATAAATGTACTGAATGTGTTGGCTTCTTTGATGAACCACAATGTGCGGCTGTGTGCCCTGTGGATTGTTGTATTAAAGATGAAAATAATGTAGAATCTCCCGAAGAATTATTGGAAAAGAAAAAGTATCTTCACGGAGAATAGTTTTTTAAGTGGTTATATAAAGTGATAATTGGTTAAGGAAAAAATCTAATCTTTCCGTAATTTTGTATCAAAATTTAAGTTTATGAAAAAGTTTGATTTATTTACTCTTTCAAAGGCAATTATTACTGCTATTGTTTCAATGTTGCTTGCTAACAATGTTGTGTTATCGCAAGAAAAGTGGATTAAACTCAAGGAACAAGGGGCTAACTTTTATCAAATCAAAGCTGCTTTTGAAAACGAACATAAAGAGAAAAAAAGCAAGTTGAATAAAAAAGTTCAGATTGAAAAAGAAGAGGGCGGGGAAGCTTTATTTAAAAGATGGGCATGGATGACAGAGCCAAGAGTGTATCCATCAGGAGATTTAAAGTATGCTTCTCATGCCTATGCGATGGAAGAATATAACAAATGGTTAAATGAACATTCGGTATTTAAAACTTCGGGTGGAGGTGCTACGGTTCCAACGGCTACCACTGCAAACTGGGTACCACTTGGCCCATTTGGCGATCCTGTAGGAAGTAATGCAGGAAGGTTAGTTTGTGTAAGATTTCACCCTACTAATTCTAATATTATTTATGTAGGAACGGCGGCAGGAGGAATGTGGGTGAGCACTAATGGTGGTAGCACATGGACCACTACAACCGATAACCTTGGTTCATTAGGTGTATCTGATATTGCTATAGACCCATCTAACCCTAATATTATCTATATAGCTACAGGTGACTATGATGCAGGAGATACTTATTCCATTGGTGTGTATAAATCTACCGATGGTGGTTTAACATGGACAGCAACAGGGCTTACCTATACAACTAATCAAGGAAGGAGAATTGGCAGATTACTCATTAATCCACTCAATCCAACCACACTTTATGCTTTTACATCTGCAGGTATTTATAGAACCAGAAATGGAGGTTCTACATGGACATTAGTACAATCGGGTAACTTTAAAGACGGGGAATATAAACCAGGTGATACCACTATTGTATATGGTGTAACAAGCTCTGGCTTTTATCGTTCTACTAATGGAGGCAATACTTTTACATCTGTTTCTTATGGTGCAGTAGGTAGTATAATTCGATTATCTGTTGCGGTTACTCCTGCTGATCCCAATTATGTATATCTTTTAGCCAGTAAAAATGATTATAGTTATGGTGGAGTTTATCGTTCAACATCATCAGGTGCTGCTGGTACATGGACAGTGATGAGTACAACTCCTAATATTTTTGATTGGAGTACCAATGGGAGTGGTGCTGGTGGTCAAGGGTGGTATGATATTGCCATTGGAGTGTCTCCAACAAATCCAAATGAAATTGTTTGTGGAGGTGTAAATACATGGCGTTCTACTAACGGGGGTGCATCATGGACGCTCTATACTCACTGGTATGGAGGGGGAGGAAAACCTTATGTGCATGCTGATTTGCACGATGTACAATACACTAATTCAAGCACAGTATATCTGGCAACTGATGGAGGGTTATTCAGAACAACTAATGGAGGGACTTCATTTTCTGCTATTAATGGGGCTATGAATATTGCACAGATATATAAATTAGGTCTTTCTGCAACTTCTTCTTCATTGATAGTTACAGGACATCAAGATAATGGAACCAATAAATGGAATGGAACCAGCTGGACAGAAATATACGGCGGTGATGGTGCAGATTGTTTTATTAGTTGGAATAATAATAATACTATTGTTGCATCTTATGTTTACGGAGATTTTCAACGTTCTACTAATGGAGGAGCATCATGGACATCTATTGCCCCATCTACTTCAGAAAATGCTGCCTGGGTAGCGCCTATTATTCAGCATCCTACTAATCCTAATACATTTTTATGTGGATATGAAAATGTGTGGATATCTACTAATCAAGGGACATCCTGGACAAAGCCGGGTACAATTGGTAGTGGTGTTGGCGATATTTTAGGAGTAAAAGTAGCACCTTCCAATACAAATGTTATTTATGCATTCAGGTCTAATGCACTATACAGAAGCACTAATAATGGAGCATTATGGACAGATATTTCTTCTGGGTTGCCTGTAGGTTCTGCTGCTATTACAGATATTGCTATTGATAACACTAATGAAAATAATATTTATGTTACTTTTTCGGGATATTCTTCTGGAAATAAAGTATACCATTCTACAAATGGAGGCGCCAGCTGGACGAATTATTCTACTGGATTGCCTAATATACCTGCCAATTGTATAGTTTATACTAAAAATTCTTCTGATGCTATTTATGTAGGAACAGATGTAGGGGTATATTACAGAGAAATTAGTATGAGTTCGTGGCTTCCTTATTCTCAAGGATTACCGAATGTTATTGTTGACGATATGGAGATAGATTATTTGTCCAATAAATTAAGAGCAGCTACCTATGGAAGGGGTGTGTGGGAAACCGATTTGTATTCCAATACATCTGCTACGCCTAATAGCTTTTTTACTACCAGTTATTCTGTAGCTTGCATTAATACCCCATTTCAGTTTAATGATGCTTCTTCTAATAGCCCAACCTCATGGTCATGGAGTTTTCCGGGTGCTAGCCCTTCTACTTCTACTTTACAAAATCCATCTGTTACATATACAGCCACAGGTACATATACAGTAAGTTTAACGGCTTCCAATGCTAATGGAACAGGAACTACTTATACATCTACTATTAATGTTGCACCATCGCCTACTGCTGCTTCTACATCTACTACTTTGTGTCAGGGATATGGAACATATATCTATGCCAATACCAATGCCTCATCTGTGAGTTGGAATACGGGTGCCAATACTACTTCTGTGTATGTTAATCCAACGGTTACAACAGTTTATACTTACACCGCTGCTAATGGGCAGTGCCAAGCAACTGCTAATGTTACAGTCAATGTTTCTCCATCACCACCACAACCCACTGTAAGTGTAAGTGGCGGAACATTAACTTGCAATCCTTCTGCTACTTCTTATCAATGGTATTTGAATGGTTCGCCTATTTCAGGTGCAACATCGCAAACTTATGTGGCTACAACTAATGGTTATTATAGTGTTTGGATTTCTAATTCTTATGGATGTCAAAGTTCGTCCAGTTCGGTATATGTAACAGTTACAGGAATTAAATTTACTGCTGTTTCTCAAAACATAAGAATCCATCCAAATCCGGCAAATGACTATATTGAAATTAGTGCTCCTGAAAAATTATTGCATATAAAAATTACTGATTTATCAGGAAGGGAATTATTTGTGAGCACAGTAGATTTTGCTAACAATAAAAAGCATAAGATTGATATATCTAATTTTGAATCAGGAATGTATATTATTGAAATTTCTTCTGACGAATTTAAAGTTTCTGAAAAGATTATTAAGAAATAGGCATTTTTATTTCTCTAAATTATATTTTGACAAATTTGAATATCTTTAAGTATTTGTTCTTTAAGTTGGTTGATTGAAGAAAATTTAATTTCGTCTCGGATTTTTTTGGTAAAGGATATTTGTATTTTTTGATGGTAAATATCTTCATTGAAATTGATTATATGTACTTCAATTTTTTGGATGTTATCATTATCAGTAGTAGGATTAGTTCCAATATTGACAGCCCCTTTATATACTTTGTTTTCTAAAAATACTTCTCCACAATATACACCATTAGCAGGGATAAGTTTGTCATTGTCATTTACTTTGATATTTGCGGTGGGTATTCCTATTTGAGTGCCAAGTTTTTTGCCTTCCACTACTGTGCCTGTAAGAAAATATTTGTAACCTAATAATTGGTTAGCGTTCTCAATGTTCCCATTTAAGAGAAAGTTTCGGATTTTAGTGGAACTGATATTGATTTCATTGATGGTTTCTGCAGGTATTTGTTCTACATCGTAGTTATGTTTATTTTTCAGGTTAAGAAATGTATTGATGTCGCCTTTTCTATCTCTTCCAAAGCGATGGTCGTAACCGATAATGATGTGTTGGATGTTGAGATGCACAGCAAGATATTCAACAAATTTTTCAGGTAAGATGTTTGCAAATTCTTTTGTAAATGGGCAAAAGATTAAATAGTCAATATTAAAAGGTTGAAGAAGTTGTATTTTTTCTTCTTTATCAGAAAGAATTTTTATGCTATTCTGTTGTGGGTCTAATACTTTACGAGGATGTGGATAGAAAGTAAAAACTATGCTTTTAAGATTTTTTTGATATTTTACTTCTTCTAATCGTTTTAATATTTTTTGATGTCCTTTGTGAACACCATCAAAAGTGCCAATGGTAATCACTGTGGGTTCTGCAATGTTTTCAGGGCATTGATGTAAAATGTTCATTTTTTCAATCTAATTTTGAACGCAAAAGTAGAAAATGTCAATTAAAAATTAAGAATTAAATTATTCGTGCATTCGTGGCATATAATTAAAATTAAGAATTAAATTATTCGTGCATTCGTGCCGTATAATTATAAGTTTCGTAAATAAAGAGATAATAGCAAAAATTGAATAATATGTAAAATTATGATTTAAATCATATTTTAAAGTTGTCTTCCTTTATTACTTTGCATTTTCATTTTAGAAAAATGTGTGCTATTATTGTTCCAAAAAAACGGATGCTGAATGAGTTAAAGTTAGTGGAAGCGATATTTTATTATTCTACTGAAGGAATTATTGTTTGTAAAAATTATGATGAAATTGCAATGGTCAATCCTAAAGCAGCGGAATTATTTGGATATGTAACGGATGAAATGATAGGAATGTCTATTGATGAATTAGTGCCCTTTGAAAAAAGAGAAGCACATAAAAATTTGCGGGAAAATTATGCACATAGCCCATCTGCTCGTCCAATGGGAAAAAACATTACTTTATATGGATTAAAAAAAGACGGTGCAAAATTTCCAATAGAAGTAGGATTAAGTCCCTTTGAAATCAATGGGCAGAAATATGTTATATGTTTTATTATTGATATTACTGAAAGAAAATTAGCAGAAGAAAAATTAAAAGAATATGCTGAAATACTGAAGAAAAAGAATGAAGAGATTTTATATTTGAATCATGTATTAGAAAGTAAAGTAAAAGAAAGAACAAGAGAGTTAGCAAGAGTGGTTTATGAATTATCTCAAAGTAAAAATGAATTAGCACAAGCATTAGAGAAAGAAAAAGCGTTGAATGAAATTAAATCAAGATTCGTTTCTACTGCATCACACGAGTTCCGAACACCTTTAGGCACAATTCTTTCATCTGCTTCACTGATTCAAAGATATAACAAAACCGAAGAACAAGACAAACGGGAAAAACATATTCAAAGAATTAAAATATCTGTTTCGCATTTGACTGAAATGTTGAATGATTTTTTATCATTAGATAAATTAGAAGAAGGGATTATCCGATATAAACCTTCTATTGTTAATACTCCAGAAGTGCTTAAACAAATTATAGAAGATATTACACCTATTTTGAAAAAAGGTCAGCACATAGAGTATCAACATTATTCAGATGAAACGGAGTGCGTTACAGATGTTCAAATACTTAAAAATATTTTATTTAATTTGATTTCTAATGCCAGCAAATATTCTGATGAAGATAAGCCCATTTTTATATCAAGTAAAATAGAAAATAACGAACTTATTGTATCTGTAAAAGATGAAGGATATGGAATACCCGAGCACGAGCAACCTTATTTATTTACAAGATTTTTTAGAGCTAATAATGTGAATAATATTCAGGGTACAGGATTAGGATTAAATATTGTAAAAAAATATATGGAATTAATGAATGGAAAAATAGAATTTGAAAGTCAACTTAATAAAGGCAGTACATTCACTATTCGTATTCCTTTTCAAACCAAAGAAAAATAAATGATTATGACAAAAGAAAGAAAAAAAATTTTGGTCATTGAAGACAATGCAGATATGCGAGAAAATATTATAGAAATATTAGAATTATCTGATTATGAAGTCGTATCTGCATCTAATGGAAAAGAGGGCATTAAAATAGCAAGAAATGAAAAGCCCGACTTAATTATTTGTGATATAATGATGCCAGAATTAGATGGTTATGGAGTGCTATCTGTTTTATCAAAAGATGTGAAAACAGCAGACATTCCATTTATATTTCTTACTGCTAAGGCAGAAAAGCAAGATATGCGTAAAGGTATGGAAATGGGCGCAGATGATTATCTTACCAAGCCATTTTCTGATACAGATTTACTGAATGCTATTAAAGCAAGATTTGAAAGATTAGAAAAAATTAAAGAAGTTTTACAAGGTGAAAATTCATCTCTTGAAAATGTTCAGAATTTCTTTGATAATGCTGCTTTGCAATTATCTATAGACAAACTTACCAAAGGGCATAAAATCATTACAATTACCAAAAAAGATATGCTTTTCAGAGAGGGAAAATATCCTAATGCTTTATATTATATTGTTTCAGGAAAATTAAAGGCATTCAAAATTAATGAATGGGGAAAAGAGTTTATTATTGATTTGTATAAACCGGGCGATTTTGTTGGGTATGAAGCATTGTTAGAAGATACCACTTATCAATTTTCTGTATCAGCATTAGAAGATTCGGAAGTATGTGTAATTCCAAAAGAACAATTTTTCTTATTACTTAATACCCACAAAGATGTGGCTAATACTTTTATTAAATTATTATCCAATGGTATAAAAGAAAAAGAAGAAAGATTAATGAAAATGGCATATAATTCTATTCGCAAAAGAGTAGCAGAGGCATTATTAATGTTAATTGATAAATATAAACAAGATGATGAAAGTATTTTTACTATCAATATGTCTCGTAGTGATTTAAGTAGTTTGGTAGGCACAGCCACTGAAACACTTATCCGAACGCTTTCAGATTTTAAAGATGAAGGTATTGTAGAATTGAAGGGTTCTAACATTAAAATTATTAACGAAGAAAAGCTAAGGAAGTTAAAGGGTTGATTAGTAAGTTATACACCGATATTATTAAAGCAATAAAAATAAAAAAGGCAGGATTTTTTCCTGCCTTTTTTGAATCATTATATTCTAATTGTTAAGCAAATTCTTTAATAAGCCACAACACGAAAAATACAGTAGCAGCAATACCTGCTAACCATGAAATCCAGAAAAAAGGCCATATCCATGTAGCCCAACCCAATATCCAGAAAATTACCGCAATACCTAAACAAATGAGGGCGTATTTCAAATATGTTTTAGCATCTTTGTTTAGAAAATCTCCACTTGCAACTTTTTTGTCTTTCTTAACTGATTTCTTAATAATTGATTTTGAAGAATTAGATTGATTTTTAATGAAATTAGTTTCAGATTTTGAAATTACAATATTAGATATAGATAGTTTGCTTTTGGTTTGATTATTAGAAGTATTCAAAACTATTTCAGAAGATGGTATAATATTATTTACATCATTGTTGTTTGTCGTCACGGAATTATTAAATTCTACAATTTTATTAGAAAGTATTTCATCAGAAATACTGTGATTAACTTGTTTAAGAGAAGTTTGCTTTGATTCATTAGATTTTTTAGCCACATCAATGTAATAACCCTTGTTGTATTTTCTTTTTTGAAAGAAATTAGAATTAACTACCTTATTTGAAGTAGAGCAGGAAAATAAAACTGCTCCGATTGCAGATGATAAAATTAGTTTTTTCATAATTCTAAACTTTTAGAATGCAAAGTAAAAGAACATCATTTTAATTTACAAAAAATATTTTTATTAAATCTATAATTTTTTCTGCAAGAATGTTTTTTTTATGCTTATCTAAATTTTTGATTGTTCCATCTTTGTAGATAGCAATTAATTCATTTTCATCTGCATTAAAAGCAGGATTTTTTTCAGAACATTCATTAGCAAAAATAATATCTGCATTTTTGGTTTTTATTTTTTTTGTAGCATTCTCAATTAAATTATCTGTTTCAAGTGCAAAGCCAATAAGCAATTGATGAGATTTTTTTATTTCTCCTAATGATTTCAAAATATCTTTTGTTTTTTTTAGTTCAATGATAAAAGTATCTTCATTCTTTTTGATTTTTTTATCAGCGATATTAACAGGGGTATAATCAGCAACAGCAGCGGCCAGAATAGCCACATCAGATTCGGGAAATAATCGGGTGCATTCATTATACATAGATTCAGCGGTGGGTGCAGAAATTGAATGTATATTTTGTAAAGCAGGAATTTTGGCTTGAATATTCCCATAAATTAAAAAAACTTCTGCTCCTCTTAAAGCCAGTTCTTCTGCAATAGCAATGCCCATTTTACCTGAACTTCTGTTGCCAATAAAACGAACAGGGTCAATGGGTTCATAAGTAGCACCCGCTGTTACAATTACTTTCTTCCCTTTTAGATCATTGGATTCTACTAATACTTTTTGAATATATTTAAATATCTCCTGTGGCTCTATCATTCTGCCCCAACCTTTTATACCACTTGCTAATTCGCCATATTCTACTGGCAATACAATATGATGTTTTTTTTCTTTAATTTTTTGAATGTTGTTTTGAACTTCTTCATTTTCCCACATTTCTGCATCCATTGCAGGTGCTATCAATACTTTTTTGGTATAAGATAAATAAGTTGCCATTAATAAATTATCACAATATCCATTTGCCATTTTAGCAAGGGTATTGGCAGTGGCTGGTGCTATTATCAATAAATCTGCCCAATCGGCTAAATGCACATGATTATTCCACTCTCTTTTTTCATTAAAAAATGAAGTATAAACTGGATTTTTAGAAAGCACTGAAAGTGTTTCGGGTGTAACAAAATGTTGTGCATCATCTGTCATGATGATTTTGACATTGTAGTTGTTTTGAATAAGTTGTCTGACCAGTAAGGGAATTTTGTAAGCAGCAATTCCCCCTGTTATACCTATCAGAATATTTTTTGTTTGTTGTGTCATTTACTAATTTGTTTCCACAATGTAAAAATAATACCTGCCATTATTAAATAAATCAATACAGAACCAACATAAGCAATGCTATTGCCAATTTTATAGGATTGGGGTTCAAATTTAAATTCTATAGTATGTGTGCCTTTTGGAATTATCATTCCACGCAAAACATAATTCACGCAGGTATGCGGTTGTAATTGTCCATCAATATAAGCATTCCAACCTTTTGGGTAATAAATATCAGAAAATACAGCAAATTGTTCTTCATCTGTAATAGATGTGTATTTCAATTCATTAGGTGCATAAGAAGTTAGATAAATTTTTCCATTAGCAGAATAATGATTTTTCATAGAAGGTAATTTATTTTTTTGTTGAACCACGGCTTCTGTCTTAGTATTTAATGAATAAAGTTTTACAATTTCACTATCAGCATTGGCTACTTCAAAAATATCTTTTACAAACCACACATTTCCATTAGCAGAAGCATTGGGCATAGGAATGCTACCATCTTTTATGGGTAATAAGATGTATTTGGTATTAAGCATATTAATCACTTGTAAAGAAGGCAGAACTTTGGTTTCAATTAAAGTGTCTGCACCTGCTATTTGATTGAGTAGTTGATAAAACTTTTGAATTTCTTTACTCAAATGAAAATCTATTAACTCCTGATATTTTTTCAACTTTGCACCATGATAACCTCCAACTGACTTGTGAAAATAAGATGTGTTTGCATCATTAAAAGTGCTGGTGGCTAAATTTAATACTCTATAATATTTGGTTGTATCTTTCAAAATCATTTCATCTGCTGGTGAAGGTGTAAATACTTGTTGAATACTGCTTTTTGAAACAAAAGAGTTATTTCCAAAATATCTTTTATTGACAGTGTATAAATCAATAGCAGAAAATACTCCAAAAGACAAAAATACCATAGCAGCATTAGTTTTCTTTTTGAAATATGCCCAAAGGAAAATAAAAATTAATGTAATAAAAATAAAAGAACGAATAGCATCTGATTTTACAATATTTTTTCGGGCGGTTTCTAAATGTGGCATCATTTGTTGAATAAATTTACTTACTTCATCTTTTGGATAACCTGCTTTGGCATATTCGCTCATCAAAATTACTTCTTCATCTGGTGCTTTGAATGTGTTGAATAAATCTGGCACTAAATAGTTGATTAAACAAAATCCTCCAATAACAATATAAGTCCATAAAACAATTTTTTCTAATGGAAATATTTTTTTCCCTATAGAAACATTGTTTACTTTGTTTTGAGTTAAATAATATAAACTTAAAGCAGCCATTAATGGAATACACAATTCTGCCAATACTAAAATCATTGACACTGCTCTAAATTTATTATATCCCGGCACATAATCCATAAATAAATCCGTTAATATCATAAAGTGTTTTCCCCACGATAACAAAATAGATAACAGAATAATTGTCATCAATGGATATTTCCATTCTTTTGGAACAACAAACAAACCAATTATCATTAAGAAAATAACAATAGCCCCAATGTAAACAGGTCCGCTGGTAAATGGTTGAGGACCAAAATATGCTGATTGGCTACCTACAATTTCACGCATTTCGCCTGAAATATTTTTTAATGCATCAGGGTCAGCAGTAGCAATAGATTGAGAAGCCCCTCCTTTGAAATCAGGAATAAGAAAAGTAAATGTTTCACCAATTCCATAACTCCATTGAGTGGCATAGTCCTTGTCTAATCCAGTAGTTTTATTAGAAGTATTAGGTTTTAAATCTTCATTGATTGTCAATTCACTTTTGCCTCTTGTAGAATATTTTCCATATTCATAAGTAGTTAATAAATTGCCCATATTAGGTAAAACACCAATTAAAATAGATATACCTAACAAGGCAGAACTTTTTACAAATACAGAAATATTTTTATTGATAATACTTTCTATCAACTTAAATAACCAAAAGATAAATACAGCAATCCCAAGATAATAAGTAATTTGAAGGTGATTGGCATTAATTTCTAATGCCCAGAAAAGAGCAGATAACAATGTGCCCAATAACCATTCACGATTAAACAACAGTATTATACCTGCTAAAACCATTGGCATATAGCCAATAGCGTTGGCTTTAGAATTATGTCCTGCTTCTATAATAATCAGAAAATAAGATGACAAAGCATAAGCAAGAGATGAAGCAATAGCAAGAAGAAAAGGTACTCTTAATGTAATCATCAATATAAAAAATCCAATGCCATATAAAAACAAATATCCCGATGGATGCGGCAGAAAAAACTTAAATGCTTTATCTACGAATCCTAACCAATTACCACTATATTCAGTAGATATTTGATAAGCAGGCATTCCGCCAAACATAGAGTTAGTCCACAAGGGTTCTTTGTGATATTTTTCTCTGTAATCCATAATTTCTTTACTCATGGCTTTGTGTCTCAAAATATCTCCTTGATTAAGCACCTTGTCTTCAAAATACATTGGCTTGAAATACAAAACAGTTAGAATAATAAAAATGATTATAGAAGTAAAGGTAGCTATTTTCCAGTTTGAATTAATTTTTTCTAACATAAATTTTTTTGAGCAAAGAAAAGCAATTTAATGTGAATATGGAAACAGAATGTATAGTAACCATTTTCAAAAATTTTCGTAAAAAAGTAAAAATATTAATAATGAAAAAAATTGACCTTGCACTACAAGGCGGGGGTGCTCACGGTGCATTTACATGGGGTGTAATTGATAGATTATTAGATGATGAAAATATCAGTATTGATGGTATTTGTGGCACCAGTGCGGGTGCGATGAATGCGGTCATCGCTTTGTATGGACTACATAAAGGTGGAAAAAATTTAGCAAAGCACTTGTTGGTCAAATTCTGGTATAAAGTATCTTTGGTGGGACAATGGTTTATGTTACAGCCCACTTTAATTGATACTTTTGCAAGTCAGGGAAATTTGAGTTTTTCTCCTTTTTACAGAGCGTTTGAACTCATTACAGAAAACTTTTCTCCTTCTCAATTCAACCCACTTAATTATAATCCTTTGGAAAAAATTCTCACTTCTCTCATTGACTTTGATGAGTTACAAAAGTTACAACCACAAAAATTATTTGTTTGTGCAACTAATGTCAAAACAGGATTGCCAAAAGTTTTTAATGCAAAAGAATTGACTGTAAAAAGTATATTGGCATCTGCTTGCTTGCCATATTTATTCAAGCCCGTAGAAATTGATGGTGAGTATTATTGGGATGGTGGATATATGGGCAACCCTCCATTAGACCCCTTGATTAAAAATACCCCAAAAACCAACGACATTCTTATTGTGCAAGTCAATCCATTTAATATCAATAATATTCCTACAACTATTGAAGAAATAAAAGACCGCATTAATGAAATAAGTTTTAACTCTGCTTTGATGCATGAATTGAAAGCAATAAAGTTTAGAAATGAATTGTTAGAGCAGGGTATTACATTGAATGGTAAATTGAAAAAAGTGTATTTACATCAAATTTCAGCAGATAATTATTTAAGCGATTTGAATTTATCAAGTAAGTTTAATACATCATGGAATTTCTTGAATAAATTAAAAGAAAGGGGCTATAAAGCATGTGATATATGGATAAAAGAAAACGTTGATAAAATTGGTAAAGAAGATGCTATTGTGTTCCCTTTTTAATTATCTTGCAATACAAGTCAGATTTATTATATTATTATAATTAAATTAGTATATAAAAATACCATTAAGGGATGAAAGAGAATGGAAAGCAATATTATTATACTTGCCCATATCTTTTGTTTTTTTGTAGAATGAGGATTATTAAGGATATTAGAATAATGAACGATAGATAATACAAGCCCGATTATTGAAAAAAGAGTGGGTATAAAAACCAAAAGACAGCCATATACATAACCTCCTCCTACTGTTGTTAATATTTCAATTAAATGATTGTATAAAATAGAATACACTAAAATAAAAATCAATAAATCAATACTGCTCCATGTAATTAGTTTGAACATTCTATTTTTAGTATCCGATGCTTCATCCCCATTATTTAAATTAGTTAGTGCTATATTTTCATTATTATTTTTTCTTATTGATGAATTATGAACAACAGGCAAATGTTTTACATTTTGTTTTTGATGGATTAAATTGATAATGGTTTTATTATTTGTATTAGTATTTTTAAGATTGTTGTGAGTGGCGAGTTCTTTGTGGTCTGATACTAATTTAAGAGGTAACCCTTTATCGTATAAAATAATTTTATTGTCTTTTTTGCTAACATTTTGTGGAACACTATTTTTTTTGGAAACAAAATCAATGTAATAACCATTAGTATATTTTCTTTTAAGAATAGTACATTGTGTTAGCACTATCATTAAAAGCATTGAAATTATTATCTTTTTATTTTTCATTATTTTATTATATTGATTTTATATATTTTAGATTTTGTGCATTTTACTTTAAAATACTAATAATTTATCGTATTATTATAATCATTTTGTGTAAAAAATAAAAATTGATTAAAAACAATAGAGATTACCAGTATATGTTTATTTAGACATATATATTTCATACTCTTTATTATTAAAGTTTGTAATTAATTTCATATCTTTTGTGGTTAATCTTTTAATGTAAAACTTTGGCATACTTAGTTGATACAATGGTTGTACTGGCAAATATCTATTAATAGAGTCAAATAATGCAGATATGGATATTTCTTTCATGTTTTTTGAAAGATAAAATCTATAGTACATATCCTTGCCATTTACTTTAATAATACAATTAAAATAATCGCTACTTCCTACAGAAATGTCGTTTTTGTATGGCATAAAATGAAATTCACTATTGGTATATGTAGGCAAAATTCTTAACATATTGCTGGTGCTATCTATGCCATTTTCTTTACAATACACAATATGAGCACCTGATAGTTTGGCTAACACTTTTTCAGGTTGAGCAAATAATATCATATTCTCATCATATTTTTTACATGAATGACTCATACAAATATAAGATAATATCACGCTCCAAAAAATTATCTGTCTTAAAATAATTATATTTTTCATTTTGATTTACTGTTATTTATAAACCCTTTCAGGTGATGGGAGATTTCAAAGGGGAAATTTAATTTTAGGGGGTACTTTTGTTAACGACAAAAGATACCCCTTGTTTTCAAGCATGATTTTTGGGGTAAGTTACGGATATTTAAAATTATGTCAAAATATTTCTGATAATGTAATAATAATAGAATAGAGAAATAATTTATAAAGCACCTGATGGATTTAGTTTATACACACTCAAGGCATCATGCGTTCATCTTATATAAATAAAAAATTTACAAATATTCAATTTCAAAACTTAGTTCGGCGAATTTTTTGAACATAGCACTTACACCACAATATTTTTCCTGTGATAAATTTACTGCCTTTTCTACTTTTTCTTTGTCTATGTTATTGCCTTTAATTTGATAAACAATGTGTACTTTGGTATATACTTTAGGATGTTCTTCACTTAATTCAGCAGAAACTTTTACATTAAAATAATCAAAAGGCACTCGCATTTTATTGAGTAAAGACACTACATCCATCGCCGTGCATCCTGCTAATGAAACCAACATTAATGGCTTGGGGCGTGGGGCTTTGTCTGTTCCGCCTACAGAGGGGTCTGCATCTACATATACAGTGTGTCCATTCACATTAGAATGAAAGTACATTCCATTTTCCCATTCAAGGTTAATCTCATGCTTGCTCATATTTTTTGGAGCAAATTAAAATCAAATAATTACGCTATACAAATGATAAAAGTCATAAATTATTTTTCTTTTTTGAATATTACATCTCATAAAATTTAGATAAATCTAAATTTTAATTTAGATATGTCTAAATAAATATTTATATTTGCCCCAAAAAAAATTATGAGGTTTTGGCTGATAATATGGATTAATATCATCTTACTTCCTCTTAAAGCACAGGTTATCAAAGGGAAAATTATGTATGCAGGTAAATCTGTATCAGGCGCCATTATATTGATTGGTAAAAGCAATAAAAAAATAATATCTGACACAACGGGATATTTTGAATTTCAAACGAAAGGACAAAATATTTTTTTCACCATCTATTATCCCGGATTTTTACCTTATGTAGAAAAACTGCAGCTTATTAAAGATACTTTTATATTTGTTCATTTACAACCTGACACTACTGCATTACCAGAAGTATCTATAGAAAGTGTCAAACCGATTTTAAATAAAAAGCCCGATGCTTTTAATACTGAAATATATGACGCTTGCATTATTACATCTGCTGCGGCTACCAGCTTATTTGAAGGGGTGCAAAATATTAATGGATTAAGACCGCAATTAAATTGCAATATCTGTAATACAGGAGATATTCATATTAACGGTATGGAAGGAGCGTATACTAATATTCTCATTGATGGAATGCCCGTTATTGGTGGCATTGCTTCTATATATGGGCTTTCTGGAATTTCTTCGGATATTATTGAAAAAATAGAAATAACAAGGTATCCTGGTTCTGTGTTATATGGTAGTGATAATATTGGTGGTACTATTAATATTATTACCAAAAAGCCCACTTTACAAACAAGTAGTTTGGGATTGCAGGCATACACTTCATCTTATATGGATCATAATGTGGATTTAAGTTGGACAAAAAAAATTAAAAAATATAGTGGTCTGAATGCTGTAAATATTGTTTGGTTTGATAAAATATTTGATAGCAACTCAGATGGATTTACAGATGCAACTCTTCAAAAAAGAGCAACTTTATTTCATAAATCAATTTTTAATATTAATGACAGTATTGATGTGCAATGGATGATAAGGGGATTAGTGGAAGACCGTTGGGGAGGTCAGGTTAATTGGAGTAAACAATTTCGTGGTACAGATAGTATTTATGGAGAAAGTATTTTAACCAAAAGATTAGAGAGTATTTTTAAAATACCGCTATATCTTGCTAATCACAAACTAGAAAATAACCTGTCCTATAATTATCATTATCAGAATTCTTATTACGGCACTTTGTTTTTTGAAGCACAACAGCATAATTTATATTATCAAACCTATGCATCATTTACTTCCCGTGTTGGACAACATTTAAATGGTATAGCATTCAAATATTTTTATTATACTGATAATACAGCAATATTTAAAAATACCACACCTTTCAATATATGGATGGTGCCTGCTATTTATTCTGAAAATAATATTCGCTTGAATAAGAATATCAAAAGCATTCTATCAATAAGGTATGATTATCATAATATTCACAAACATATCATTACACCACGGTTGGCAATATTATATTCAAATGAAAAGGGAATAGAGATTAGAACGGGTATTACTACCGGATTTCGGCCTGTGCAATTATTTACTGAAGACCATGCTGCATTAACGGGTGCAAGAAAAATTGTTATTCAGGAAAAGTTATTACCTGAAAAAAGCTATGTGGCTTATTGTAATGTATCGGCATTTCTAATTAATCAAAATCATTTAAAAATTTCATCTGACTTTAATATGTGGTATATTTATTTTACTAATCGTATAGTGCCTGATTATTCCTTGTCAGATAAAATCATTTACTACAATTTAGGGAAACAAGATTATTCTGTTAATCAGGGTATTTCAGCACAATTTCAGATATTATTTAAAAATTATATTCAGTCATTATTGGGCTTTTCATGGTTGGATAATTATATTTACTATCATCAGGAAAAGAGAAGGTTATTTTTGTCTGAACCATGGTCTGCTAATTTTGTAATAAGAGGATTTCTGAAAAAATGGACTTTAGAATATACTGGAAATATTTATGGCAGTATGCAATTACCATTGGCAGGTGCATTAGACCCAAGACCAGACAAAAGCCCTGTTTATAGTATTCAAAACCTCCAAATAAAATTTCAATTTTCTAAAATAGAGATAACAACGGGTATAAAGAATATTTTGGATTTTACACCTGATAAAAATATACCATTTTTAATTGCTCGCTCTCATGATCCTTTTGATAAAAATGTTGTATTTGATTCATCAGGCAATCCTTTACCTACTTCTGAAAATCCTTATGCTCTCACATTTGACCCTACTTATACTTACGCTTCCATGCAAAAAAGAAGATGGTTTATAGGTTTTTCAATTCGTTTTTAAGATAGCAAATATATTCGTATTTTAGCCACACGAAAATATGAATATGGCATGTAATGGTTGTACAACAGGCAGAGGATGTAATACATTAGAAACATCATCTAAATATACTTGTGGTAATTGCTCTACTGGTTCTTGCAATAAATTAAATGTTTTTAATTGGTTAGGCAATATTTCTGAAATTGTTCCTGAAGGGCAATTTCCTGTAGTGGAAGTAAGATTCAAAAATTCAAGAAAAGAATTTTTTACCAATCCCAATAGATATATTTTATATGTGGGAGATGTAGTGGTTACCGAAGCAGATACGGGATATGATGTAGGTACAGTTTCGGCAACAGGTGAAATTGTTCGTTTGCAATTAAGAAAAAAAGAAATTAAAGATACTTCTGGGTTGAAAAAAATTCTTCGCAAAGCCAGGCAACAGGATATTGCAAAATGGAAAGAAGCACAAGCAATGGAAAGCAAGTCATTATTAGTTTCTAGACAGTTAGCACAACAACTTCAATTAGAAATGAAATTAATGGATGTAGAATATCAGGGAGATAAAACCAAAGCGACATTTTATTACACTTCTGATGGTAGAGTAGATTTTAGAGAACTTATTAAAAAATTAGCGGCAGAACTAAAAATAAGAGTAGAAATGCGTCAAATAGGGGCAAGGCAGGAGGCAGCAAGATTAGGTGGAATAGGCGTTTGCGGAAGAGAACTTTGTTGTAGTACCTGGCTTACGGACTTTAGAACTGTAAATACTAATAATATTCGCTACCAGCAATTATCTGTCAATCCCACCAAATTAGCAGGACAGTGTGGTAAATTGAAATGTTGTCTCAACTATGAATTGGATACTTATTTAGATGCACTCAAAGAATTTCCAGAAGTACAGGATAAATTTTTAATCACTCAAAAAGGCAAAGCCAAATTCATTAAATTAGATGTGTTCAGAAGAAGAATCTATTGGGCTTATGAAAATGATCCTGGTACATTTATTCCATTAAGTATTGAAAGGACAAAAGAAATTATGCAAATGAACGAACAAAATATTTTCCCCGAAGATCTTGAAATAGTTGAAAATCCTAAAAATACAGAAAAGCAAGTGCCTGAAAAACTAAATGCATCTAATGAAGATGATTTGAACAGATTTGATAAGGCATTTCAAAATAACAGAAATAAAAATAATAGAAGAAGATAAGATTATGAAAATATATTTTAATATATTATTTTTGATGTTAATGATGTTAGCATTTTCGTCCTGCAAAAAAACAAGCACAGTTTATAGCAAGTATTATTACTTTGAAAAAGAAGAATGGTCTTCAAAAGATACTGCTAAATTTAAAGTAGATATTATTGATACAATAAGTTTGTGTGATGTTAATCTAAAAATCAGACATGGGGAATTATATCCTTACAGTAATTTGTATGTTTTTTTGACCACAGTGTATCCCGATAAAAGTCAAAAAACAGATACTATAGAATGTATATTAGCCAACAGCAAAGGAGAATGGTATGGCAGTGGATTAGGCGATATGTATGATATAACATTGCCCATCAAAAAAAATGTAAGATTTGCTAAAAGTGGTGTGTATCAATTTTATTTTGTTCAAGCGATGCGTCAGGATCCATTACCTAATGTCAGTGAATTTGGTTTTGAAATTATCAGAGTATCTAAAAATCAATAATGGATATGAGTATTAAAACTTCTGCATTAACAAATTTGAAACATAAGGCACAACAATTAGATGCACAGGATACTTTATCTTCTTTCAGAAAAAAATTTTTATTTCCAAAACATAATGGCAAAGATGTGCTTTATTTTACAGGTAATTCATTAGGACTGCAACCTGTAACAACACAACAATATATTTTGCAAGAATTAGGAGATTGGGCAAAATATGGAGTAGAAGGGCATTTTCATGCTAAAAGACCATGGTTTTCTTATCATGAGTTTCTAACCGAAAAGATGGCTAAAATTGTTGGAGCATTGCCCGAAGAAGTAGTGATGATGAATCAACTGACTTCCAATTTACATTTTTTGATGATTTCATTTTATCGCCCTGTTGGAAAAAGAAAAAAAATATTGATAGAATATCCTGCTTTTCCAAGTGATGTGTATGCTGTGCAATCTCAAATTCAATTACACGGCGGGAATCCTGATACTGATTTAATAATGATAAAATCTGAAAGAGATGACTTTGTTATTGACGAAGAAAAAATACTTGAAGGCATTGAAAAATATAAAGATGAATTAGCATTAGTATTGATTGGTGGGGTAAATTATTTATCAGGACAGGTGTTTGATATTCCAAAAATTACACAAGTAGTACATAAGGTGGGAGCTATGTGTGGATGGGATTTAGCACACGCCGCAGGAAATATAGAATTAAAATTGCACGAATGGGAAGTGGACTTTGCGGCATGGTGTTCATATAAATATTTGAATAGTGGGCCAGGTTCTGTTGGTGGTGCATTTGTGCATCAAAAACATTTGAATAACTTTGATTTGCCTGTATTAGCAGGGTGGTGGGGCACCGATAAAAAAGAGAGGTTCAAAATGAAACCAATATTTGAACCAATGCCTACTGCTGAAAGATGGCAGGTGAGTAATGCGCCTGTTTTATCTATGTCTGCATGTTTATCATCATTAGATATTTTTGAAGAGGCATCTATGCCTGCTTTGATTTCTAAAAGTAAACAATTGACTGCTTTTTTGAATGAAGTTATTTTGTTTCTAAATGAATATTTTGGAAAAGAAATTTTCAAAATTATTACACCTGAAAAGAGAGGAGCACAATTATCTATTGTGTGTCATTTAAATGAGCCGAAAAAATTTTTTCAAACATTAATTGATAACGGTATAATAGCCGATTGGCGTGAGCCCAATGTAATTCGCATAGCCCCTGTGCCTTTGTATAATTCTTTTGAAGATGTTTATTTGTTAGTAGAAACATTGCAAAATATTTTACCTGCATTTTTGAAATAATAAAAGATGAAAGCATTGAGTTTGTTGATTTTCATTTTATCTTTTTTTCAAATATTATTTTCTCAAACTGATAGTGTATTTGTAAGAAAAGAAGGATTGTATTTAGATTACATTCAGTTCAGAGAAAATAAACCTATTACCAAACAACAAATTAAAACCGATATAGACACATCACAATTAGATTTTTTTACTAAAATAGTTTCACAAAAGCAAATAACAATTATTACACCTGGTGGTGAGCAAACATTGTTTCCAAAAGAATTGTGGGGATATTTTCAGAATGGAATTTTGTATATCTATTATGACAATGCTTTTTACAAAGTGCCAGTGTTGGGGGCTATCTCTTATTTTATAGGTATGCAGGAAGTTACTTATTATACAGGTATTGGAATGGGAGCAGGTTATCCTTATGCTATGGGTGGGGGAATGCCTGTAAAAACAAGAGAAGTAAAGGATTGTTTATTAGATTATTACACAGGGAAAGTTTATCCCTTTAGTATTGAACAATTAGAAGAATTATTCAAAAGAGATAATGAAATATACAATGAATTTACGCAATTAAGTCGCAAACAAAAGAAAAAGAAGTACAGTTTCTACATCCGAAAGTTTAACGAAAAGCATCCAATAGAGTGAAAGTGTATTTTTTTAGTGTGTATCAATCTATTTAATTCTATTACAGATGATTCATCTTTAGCGGATCTGGATGACAAGCGTGCTGGCTTTGTCATACTGATCCGCCAAAGGCGGAGAAGTATCTATAGAACGGAAGTATTAGATTTTTCGCTCCGCTCAAATCCTCCCCCATCCCCTTCCGCCAAAGGCGGAGAACAAAGGGGTGGGTCGCTGAACGCAGTGAAGCGTCTAAACCCCTTTTGCTGCAAGAGGTATAACAAAAATTACTTCATATCAAACCAATGAAATTGCTCTTTGTCAGTTACTTCAAGATATTCTTTTTCAATATTAGGTTTAGGTAAAATTTCTACTTTGTTTTTTTTGAGAAACTCTATTTTTACATTAAATTGTTCTGACAATGCTTTATAGTAATTTTCAGGATAAATCATTTTATACAATTCGTAGATGATTTTATCTTTTTTGCCTAATGGATATTCTTTCCAATCATCTTCTTGTGGTGTTCGGTTTTCATTTACAATATAAAAAGCACCAACACTGGTATCAAAATCAATGACTTTAAATTTTTTCATTTTGTTTTTTTTGAAGTCAGAGATTTTAGAGTATTGTCCTGTTCTGTATGCATTCAGAAGTTCTTCATCGTGCTTAAAAATAAAACCAATTTCTGTTGGTGTTTTCATTACGCCAATGTATCTTTCATTGTTTTTGATGCCTTCTTCAAAGTATTGATAGAAAAATTTTTTGCTGTCTTTATTTTTTTTGATGGCATCTAATGAGCAGGTAATTACAAATACATCAATTGTTTTATCTTTCTTTTTCAGTCCTATGTAACTTTTGATATTTAAATCTGTGTGCAGGAATTTATTGATGTAATAAGATGAAAAATAGATAAAACGATGTTCATCTTTTAATAATTTATTTTCTTTTAATTCTTGTTGTATCATCTTAAAATAAACATCATTAACTGTAAACTTGGTTATTTTCATTTTACTATGGTTTGCGAGTGCAAAGATAAGAAGATTTTATATGTATTGTTGTGGGTTTAGAAATATTTACAATTTATATTTTTCTCTTTTTGGCCTTAAATGTGGTTGCCATTGAAAATCTGGTAGTTTTTCTTTTTCGGGTTGAATTTTTTTAATTGGAATCATAATGCTTTCGGGTTGGTCTATAAATACTACTTTTTCAATTTCGCTTTGTGAAAAATCTACTCTTATCTTTCCACATTTCGCTTTATTCAAAGATGTCCATTGATGATTCTCATTTTGTAAAAAATAATACACCTGTGCATTGCCATTTACCTGAATGGTTTTTATACTATCATTAAAAAATTGTATTTGCATCTTTCTACCTGCAATTTGATTGTATTTATTATGATATACACTATCTGCTTCCTGCACTATAATTACATTGCTATCCAATTCAACTTTATCAATGCTGTTGTCCTTCAAAAATAAAATTGATTTCTTGCAATGGGCTTCATTTTTATCAAACCAAAATGTAGGTGATGGATACAAATGAATAGTGGAGTCCTTTTCGTAATATACAATATACTCGGCTTTTGCTTGAAATTGCTGATGATATAACTCACCATTGTGCAAGCATTGAATAATGGCATTACTATCTTTTTTTGTATAATGAATAGTATCACAAGATAAAAACAATGTATCTTTTTTATCATCGCTGATTTTCATAATGAAAGCATTGTCGGTAATAATAGCATCTTCTGTATGTCTGTTGTATCTTCCAAAATTGCCTTTTACAAACAAAGTGCCTGTGCTGTCAATTAAACGAAGGTGCTTGTAGCCATAACCTTCATTTTTATTTTCATCAAAAAATAAACTATCTGCATAGAGTTTTTTATTATCTGAATACAAAATGGGTTTTTTAGAAAAGTATGCTTTTTTGTTTTTTGTGTCGTACCAACCTTTTTCGCAATACAAGTAATCTTTATCCATCAATATCAAAGTAGGAGCATTAAAATGTGCAATATCGCTTAAAGTGTAATAAAATAAAGTATCTGTTTGTATTTTGTAATCTGGATTAGTAAGCACTACATTGCTTTTGAATGCGAGTGTTTTAGAGTTTGTATAATAATAACCTTTATCACTGGTTAAGAGATGTTGTTGTCTTGTAATTTCTGCACCTGATGGGTAGTAGGCATAATGTTCTGAAGTATTAAATTGAAGTATTTGAGTTTTAAGTTGAATGTGATTGTCAGTGCAAATAACATTTTTTTCAATAGATGCAATTTTTGTAGAAGCATCATAAAAGACATATTCTGCTGTGATGTTCAAACTATCGGAAATAATTCTTATATTGCCATACGCTTTTAAGGATTGATTGGGAAAGAGATACATACTATCACAATAAAACAAAGTATTTTCGTGTTTGCATACTACATTGCCAATTAATCGGTTGGCATCCAAAATTTTGTTGTATTTCAATATATCTGCGTGAATAATTTCAATTTGTTTGACATTATTTTTTTGAGCAAAAAACGAGAGAGAGAATAAGAGAAGAGTGAGAAGGGAAAGTATTTTAGTATGGAAATTTTTTTGGAAAAAACTTATAATTGTTTTTAATAAATTCATCTTTATAAACTAACAAAATCTAATTTCACTTTTTTACAGCAATGCCGGTAGAGCCAAATCCTCCGGCGCCTCTGGTGGTTTCATCTAATTGTTCTACTAATTTCCACTCTATTTGAGCGTGTTGTGCAATAATCATTTGAGCAATTCTTTCACCATCGTTAATGGTAAATGGAGCATCGGAAAGATTGATGAGTAATACTTTTATTTCTCCACGATAATCAGCATCAATAGTGCCGGGGGAGTTTAAAACAGTAATACCGTGCTTGTATGCTAATCCACTTCGGGGGCGAATTTGTGCTTCATAACCTTTGGGAAGTGCAATATAAAGCCCTGTTGGAATGAGTTGTCTTTCCAGAGGTTTTAGGGTAATAGGGTTATCAAGGTTAGCAATTAAATCCATACCAGCAGAGAGTTCTGTTTGATATTGTGGTAGAGGGTGTTTGCTTTTGTTGATGATGGGAATGGCGATCATATTAGATAATTTTAATACACAGCATAAGCAATAAAATCAGGGTTTTCAAAGTTGGGCTTGTTGTATTGAAGTGGTTGCAAATGTCTTGCATCCAGAATGTTGCCACCTGCTTCTTTCAAAATGGCGTGAGCAGCAGCGGTGTCCCACTCCATCGTTCTGCCAAATCTTGGATATTCGTGGGCTTTGCCTTCTGCTAATAAGCACATTTTGATACTACTACCCATACGAATATATTCTATTACACTATGCTCTTTTCTTTTATCATCAATGTATGCAATTGTTCTATCATCTAAATGTGATCGGCTGGTGATAATGGTATAAACATCAGGTAAATTGTAAATGGGCAATTTATCAGCATTTTCAAGAATATCATCTAATGTGTAATCTGGATGCAGGATTAATTTTTTGATATTTTCATCTGCCATTTTATATGCACCAAAATGTTTGAGAGCAAAATAGAGTAAATTAATAGCAGGTGCATATACTACTCCAAGAATAGGTTCTTTGTTTTCAATCAGAGCAATGTTGATAGTAAATTCACCATTTCGTTTAATAAATTCTCTTGTTCCATCCAGTGGGTCTATTAAAAAGAAAGTATCTATTGTCTGCATCTCATTGTCAGAAAAATGAATATCTTCTTCGCTTACAATGGGAATATTGAATTTTTTTAATTGCTCAATAATATTTTGACTGGATAATTTATCTGCAATAGTTACAGGTGTATTATCTGATTTTGTTTCTACATCAAAAGTAGAATGATAGACATTTAAAATAATTTTTCCTGCACTTAATGCAGAATAAATAGATGTATGTAAAATGTTTTGTAATGACATTGTTATTTATTCTCCTGGTTTATTAAATTCGTTTCTTTCTACATATTCAATGATTTTTCCTGCAATATCAATTTTTGTAGCATTTTCAATGCCTTCTAATCCTGGGGATGAATTGACTTCAATTACCAATGGACCTCTTTTGCTTTGCAATATATCTACGCCTGCAATGCCTAATCCTAATTTTTTAGCGGCTTTAATGGCAGTTTCTCTTTCTTCTTTTGTAAGCTGGATAACAGAAGCAGTTCCACCTCTGTGCAAATTGCTTCTAAATTCACCTTCTTTGGCTTGTCTTTTCATAGCACCTACTACTTGTCCGTCTACTACAAAAGCACGAATATCAGCACCATTGGATTCAGAAATATATTCCTGCACTAATATTTGTGCATCTAATTTGAGAAATGCTTCTATTACTGATTTTACTGCTTTTTTGTTTTCAGCAAGGATAACACCAATGCCCTGCGTGCCTTCTAATAACTTGATAACACAGGGGGCTCCGCCTACTGCATCTATTAGTAAGTCAATATCTACTTCTTTTGGTGAATAAGCAAATGCTGTTTTAGGAATGCCAATGCCCGCACGAGCCAGTATTTGCAAACTTCTTAATTTGTCACGGGAACGCACTAATGCTTGCGATTCAATAGCAGTGAATACTTTCATCATTTCAAATTGACGCACCACTGCGGTGCCATAAAATGTAGCAGATGCACCAATGCGAGGAATGACAGCATCTACATCTTTTAATTCCTGTCCATTGTAATAAATGTGTGGTCTGCCTTGTTCAGTAACCAATACACACTTCATATGGTCAATAACTCTCACATTGTGTCCTCTTTGTTCTGCGGCTTCTACTAATCGTTTAGTAGAATAAAGATTTTTATTTCGGGATAAAATAATGATGTTCATACACAAAAATAATCCCCATAAATATACAGAATAAAAAGGTGAAAATGAATATTTGATGTTAGATAATATTTAGATAAACCTAATTTTACTTTTTATTTTGTTTGAAATAATCACAATAATTATTGATAATACAAGTATCACATTTGGGGTTTCGGGCGGTGCAGGTGTATCTACCATGTAAAATCAGCCAGTGATGAGCACGAGATAAATATTTTTCAGGTATAACTTTCAATAATTGTTCTTCGGTTTGTTCTGGTGTGCGGGCATTTTTGGTAAGACCAATTCTTGCAGACACTCTGAAAACATGTGTATCTACTGCCAGAGCGGGCTTATCAAAAGCCACCGATAAAATTACATTCGCAGTTTTTCTACCAATGCCAGGGATTTTTACTAATTCATCTAAACTTTGTGGGATTTGCCCATTGTGTTGATTGACAATGGCTTGAGCCATTGCCACAAGATTTTTAGATTTGTTGTTAGGATAACTGCAACTTTTTATCAGTTGATAAACATCTTCAATTGTAGCATTGGCAAGCGATTGAAAGTCAGGATATTTTTTAAAGAGCTGAGGTGTTATTTCATTTACTCTTTTATCGGTGCATTGGGCAGAAAGTATAACTGCTACAAGTAGTTCGTAATGATTACGATAATGCAATTCTGTTGTGGGATGTGGATTTTGTGCTTCAAATATTTTGAGAATTTTAATAACCTTATCTTTTAGTGATTTTAATTGTTGGGAACTGGTTGCCATTTTTTAAAGTAATATGAAATTAATGTTGAACTATAAATTTAATTACTGAATGAGAATTTGAATACGAATTAATTTTAAGTAAATAAATGCCATTATTGAGATGAGTGGTGTTAATCATTTTATTAGATGGCAGAATGCCTTGCATTACAGAATTTCCGTAAATATTGAAAATATCATAAGTAACATTAGATTCACTTGTATTGATGTATAAATAATTATTACAGGGATTGGGATACAAAGAAGAGAGAGTTGATAAGTAAGAAAATTTTGGGATAGATGTAATTTTATCTAATTCAATAAGGTATGTATCAGCAAAGCCATTTGGAATAAGATTATTATTACATATATTAATGTTAGTTGTAAATTTAGATGACAATAATATTTTTTGATTGTATGGATTGTAATTCAATGAGTAAACCCCATTTAACCCTGTGCCTGCTATTTTTTCTGATTGAATGTAATTTCCATTTTTATCATATTGAATGAGTAATAATGATGATCCTGTTAGTGTATCTATACCAAGAATGATAGAGTTATTGAAATAACTTAATGTATACAAGTT
Source organism: Bacteroidota bacterium (assembly GCA_040758575.1). Lineage (GTDB taxonomy): Bacteria > Bacteroidota > Bacteroidia > B-17B0 > Aurantibacillaceae > BPGX01. The sequence goes on from JBFLVH010000015.1 coordinate 31,308, forward strand.
GTTTCCATTTTCTGCAAGCTTGTAGGCATATCTTACATTGTAAGAATTATTATTAGAAGGATTGTGATTTTCCTGTTTTATCCATTGAAGTTGCAAATTAGATGAGAATTTTCCGAGATACATTTGAGGTATAGTTCCAAAACTAGTTCTGGATAGTTGCAAAGTATCATTTACATAGAGAGATAGTCCTTGATAATATCCGCATAAGAAAATATTTTGATTACTATCTATAATCATATCCATAATTTCAATAGGGTTGCTAACGTGATTAGAGAGAATAACTTTGTTGATGATATTAAAATTTGTATCTAATTTTAAAACTGCTGAGGAAGATTTATTTCCAATAATTTTAGTATTATTAAAAACAATACTATCATAAAAACTTAGATATATATAATACTTATTGTTATTGAAAATAATTTTATTAGATATTATGTTTTTCCATGGATTTGAACCTATTTTTGTTTTAATAATTTGACCTGTGTTCTTGTTTATTTTTATGATATTGATGGTGGATGGATTATATCCCATCTGTGTTGGGGAATGACTTAATAATACTATGTTATTATTATCAAAACTTAACGATGTTCCAATAGTATTATTCAAATAAAAATACCACATAACTTGACCAGAAGCATTAATTTTTACCAAAGTACTTCCCATTGTTGAATTGATTGAATCGTTTGTAGAGAGTTTTAAATTACCTTTCCAATTAACTAATAAATAATAATTTCCGTCATTATCTTTCAATACATCCTTGCTTTGAATAAAGTCGCCTGATTGGGCATTTGAAAGTGTAAATGATTTTGAAAAAATAACATTGTGATTATTATCTAATTCTAAAATAACTGCTGCTGAACTTGAATTGACACTAACTAAATTGTTATTGAGATATGATGAATCTGATGTAGTGGCTGCAACTAATAAGTGGTTATTACTTAATATTCTAATGTTATTGATTTCATCATCATATTTGCTTTTAAGATTAAATAAAGATGAACAGGATTGTTGAGCATTAATATTAAAAAATAATATTATTGCTAATACTTGAAAAATATAGTATTTCATATCATTTTATTTTTTCAAAAATTTTAATGTAAGCGACTGTTCATTAGAATGAATATTTAAAAAATAAACCCCAACATTCAAATCTTTTACATCTATTGAAGTTGGCTCATGACGAGTTATTTCAATATTCTTTCTTTCAATTAAAATTTTTCCAGAAATATCTTGAATCATAATGTTGGCTTTCCCATCAAAATTAGAATATAAATGCACATCATTTATTACAGGATTTGGAAAAATGCTGGCTGATAATTGATGAGGTAAATATTCTGATACATTCAATGCTGTATCTGCTTTCAAAATAAAAATGCCGTTGGTCATATCATTTGAAAAAATTAATCCACTTGGAAAAAAAGGATAAGACCCCCAATTACCTTGATAAATAGCAGAATTATAGGTGCCTGTGTTAGCACCATATTGTGGATAGGTATCAAAAAATCCAGTTAATACTGGCTGTGCAGGATTTGAAATATCATAAATTAAAGTTCCATCCTGATAACACGAAGCAATTAAATTTCTATTACCTACTATAAAAGGATTATGAGCCACAAAATCACCAAAGTTATACGGCTTTAGGTAACTCAAGACCTGCATATTATTAATATCACTAACATCTGCCACTTTAATGCTTAAACCACTTGGTACTTCATCCATAAATACTAATGTTTTCCCATTTTCTGTAAGAGCACTACTGTGATTGTAACCTGCTTCCAGATAATTTGTCAGAGAATTAATGTAAATAAATTTATTTTGAATAGAATCATATTTAAACACTTGAAGTCCTTGATTACCTGCAGATGCAAATACTGTATCATGCCTAACATACATGTCATGCACATAATAAATATTAGGATAGTCCTGATCTAACCATCTTAAAAATTGCGGATGTTCTGGATCAGCTAATAAATCAAAAACTCCCATTGAATGTTGCACTCCAAATTTATCTTTTGGACCTCCAACATATAAATAATGATCGCTTACCCATAAAGTATGCCCCTTAAACAATATTCCTGTATCTGGCGATGCTACAACTCTAATAGAATCAGGCAATGGTGATAAATCCACAATTTGAAAAGAAGGGCCGTAATCATCGCTAATAATATAACAATAATTTTTGTATGTCTTAACCTCTCTCCATATGCTGATGGGAATGCCAATGATAGAGTCAGCAATATAAGCAGCAGTAGGATTGGTGATGTCTACAAAATAAGTGCCTTTGCGTGCTCCCGAAATGGCATACTCTCTTTGCTTAACAGGATCGTACCAGCCCCAGCATCCTGCATAATATGTATCTGGCTGTAAGTGGGCTAATAATTGTACTCTCCATGCAGAGTATTGAGCAAAAATATTTTGAACTAAAAATAATGCACTAATGTTGAATAATAATTTTGCTTTCATATACTGAGTTTTGTGTTTTTAATTTCATTAAATAAATACCATTGCTAATATTTTGAGTATTAATTTCAGTTTGGTTTGTATGCAAAATAATTTTCCCTGTTACATCTATTATTTCTATATCAACATCATTTATTACTCCTTGAATGAAAATATAATCATTGGCAGGAATGGGGAATATTTTAATCATATTGTTTGGTGAAGTAATAATAAATGCAGTTGATGTAACACAGGTAGTATCTACCATTTGCCCATTACTGCTGGCAATATTGGCAAGCAAGCCCGCACCATTTTCTGCACGAACATTAAAGTAATAAGTTTGACCATGTGTTAGACCACTTATGTATGTTGAAATGTTAGTAGATAATCCTGCATTCGTCCAGTTTTTAATATTTGTGCTACCAGGTGATGTGCCAATGGAATACCAATATTTTGTTATTCCAGAATTAGCATCGCTACTGTTACTCCAGTTGGCTTTGAGAGTATCTTTTGTACAGGCAACATTAATATCACTACCTGATCCATCATTAACACCCACTGTTGCAGGTGGTGTCCAATCCACATTTAATGTTTGTGTAGCAATGTTAGAAAGCGTATTGTAATTATCCTGACAAATAGAAAATATTCTGCCTGCAAATTGCGAAGGTGTAGGATTTTGATACATTAAATCTGTATTCCCGCTACCTACAAGGATAACTGGCGTATTGGTTCTTGATCTGTATACTCTAAAACTATCTACACTCATTTTAGAATTGCCGCTACGGAATGAAATAAATTGACCATTGTTGATAGGAAATGGCGAAGGATCTTGCCAATAATTAATGAGTTGATTATTCCAGTATGTCCATATTTCTCCCGTCGTTCTATCGTGTATTACTTTTACATCATACCATTGTGAAGCATTGAAAGTAAGTGGTATATCTACAACAGGACTTCCAAAAGAATTATTTACAACTTTGTACAATTGAAACTTTTGATTATCTAATCTGAACCAAACAAAATAAGAATTATTACGATTAGAACTATCTGCATTGTCGCAGAAAAAGTGGAAACCACCTCTTCTATTGGTGCCTGTGCCTTCTAATTTTATTTTGAAATGAAATAGATATCTGTTAGATAATGTATGTGTAAGTGCCGCGTAAATATTGGTATTGCTATTACTTTCATCTGTTTGAACTAATGTGCTGGAAGTAATATTCCATGTGCCTGTTTTAATCGTCCATAAAGAAGATAGTACATTAAAATCATCGTAAAAAAATCCGCGATTATTATTAGCAGTCCATTGAGAGCCATTATAACATACTACAGAATAATAACCTTTTTGAATACTGGCACCCGTAGCAGGATTGTCATTGATAGTAGCAGTATAATTAGCAGTAATCCATGATGAAGTAGATGCAATAGAAGTAGTAGGTGCATTTACTGCAGTGGTAGTACATTGATAGATGGCTTTAAAACCAGCAGAATTAGTAGCACCATCAGATTTGAACCTAACAGTAAAAGCATTGCCTGATGTGATAAATGTTCCTGGATTATTGCCTCCTGTATAAACACCAATAAGTGGTGATGTTGTAGAATTTCCATTGTATATCCATAAAGAATCATAATTATTTTCTAATGTAAATGTTGGCGCAAATTGCACGTTTAATTGTTGAGTAGTTGAAGGGGCAAAAATGGTATAAGTATAATTTTCGTTATCATAATAATTTCTATTAGGACCGCCCATATCAAATAAACTGTCTGTACATGGCCACACTTGACAATTAGATGTAAATTTATCTTGAATAGCTTGCCAGAAGTCAGTATAGCCATCATCATAGCCGAGTGCCCAAATACCAATTCCTCCAATACCTCTTTGATTCACAAAGTCAAATCTTCTTGACATGCTGTATGCATCATCAATCCAGCATTGACGCCATGCACCTGATACTTGAAAGATATATGCTGGTGTGAAAGAATTTTGATCCCAATATTTATTGGAATTAGAATAATATCCACTGGAATTGGTTTTTACAACTGAATAAGTTTTTGAGCCGCTATAATTTCCAGTAGTATTAGAAGGTATGGTATTAGAAGTTGTTTCCCACTCTCTGCCGTAGTAAGGCAATCCCAATAGCAATTTATTTTTTGGAACACCTTGTTTGAGATAGTAAGTAACAGATTTGCTTAAAGTGTAGTTATACGAAGTTTGAAAATTGTACAATGGATCAGTTGGCCCTGCTTGACTGCTGCCGCTCCAATAATAATCATATCCCATAATGATAAATGCATCTACATAAGGCACCAAGGCAGGAATATCAAATACACTACTCCAATCTACTGCATATAAAGCAATGCTAACTTCGTAATTAGGGTTTACAGCTTGTAATGAATTTTTCAATTGAATAATAAAATTGGTGAAATCAGTTTTATTAGATGCTGACATCCCTTCAAAATCTATGTTTACGCCATTACCACCTCTTGCATTTAAATCGCTAATAATATTATTAATAAAAGTTGTTTTAGCAGAAGAGGAAGCAAAAAAAGTACTATGACTACTGAATAATGCAGCACAAATGTGAATCTTACAGCCATTGGCTTTTGCGGTAGTTACAGCATTAGAAGTAAGCCATGCATAAGAACTATTAGTATTATTTCCTGTAGAAGCACTGATAGAATAATCAAAATAACAAAAATCTGAAAGTAAGTTCCACTGAAAATTATTGTATGTAGTACCCTGCCAATAAGGGAACCAGCCAAATACTCGCTTGTTTAATGTACAAGATGGATTAAGTGTAGAAGTATTAGCAATTTTTTGTGTAGTATTAGAAGGCAAGTTATACAATGCAGATCTTAAACTATCCCATTGAGATTCTTTTTTAAAACGATATTGTGAATAAAATGCAGATTCTTCTTGAATAATAGATATGTGCTGCTGAGCCATTATTCCACTTATTGGGAGCAATGCACCAAGTATTAGTTTTTTCATAACCTTTATTTTGAGATTACAAATATAGTGAAATTTTAGTAAACTGTTCTTACTCATTTAGTGCAAAAAATAAAACACAAAACTAAATATTTAAAGACAAAATTAGTTGTTTTTATTACCGTATTATTTTTGTATTCAGGAAGGAAAACATTTTTTATTTTGATTCATTATCAGGTAAGCAAGTTACATGACCTGTGTATTCATATTTATTGCCTTTAATGTCTTGAGTATAAATTTTATACACATACACTTCTTGTTTGGGCTTAGCACCTTTTTTAGAGCCATCCCATCCTTTATACAAGTCCCTTGTTTCATAAACTTTTTCTCCCCATCTGTCAAATATCTGCATTAAAAACCCTTCTTCACTTATACCTACACCTCTTACATTAAATACATCATTCAAACCATCTTCATTTGGAGTAAATACATTTGGAATAAATAATCTGTAAATGGGTTCTATACGCACTTTCTTTTTGGTATAATTTTTACATCCATATTGATTAGTAGCCACTAAATAAACTTCATAATCTCCCGCGTAAGTATAAATATGATAGGGATTCATTTCTGTAGAGATATTGCTGTTGCTATACACATCTCCAAAATACCATTGATAACTATCTGCATATAACGACAGATTCGTAAAATTAATGAGCGGATTATCAATTGTTGCAACTGATGGGTATGGCTCAAAATCAGCAACTGGAGTAGGATAAACCTGAATATAATCCTGAATAGTGGTATCTCTTCTACACCCGTATTGATTAGTTACATATAAGGTAACAGGATACATACCAACACCTTCGTAAGTTGTTGATACATTATTGCCTCCCATTGTATTTCCATTTCCAAAATTCCAAAAGTACACATCATTACTACCAGAAGATTGTGCAGTAAAAGTAACAATTAAAGGCGGACATCCCTGACGAACATCTGCTGTAAATTGTCCTGATGGTCTTGGATATACATTCACTACAAAATATCCAGTGTCTCCTGGTTGCGTACATCCATCATCTACATACACGCTATAAATCATCGGTTGTTGATTGTAATCTGCTGTAATTACAATATCCTGTGTATTAGCGCCGGTATTCCACTGCCATTGATAATTACCATTATTGCCAGGCGAAATAACATACGGATGTAAAGTATATTGGCTCTCTGAACATACCCATATCGTATCGTCTTTTAATTTTAGTGGTGGTTTTACGATTACAGTGATAACTTTTTGAGGTGTTTTACAACCATTGGAATCTTGTGCAAATACAGTAAAGGTGGTAGTAGTAGTGAGCGTTACAGGTGTAGGACCACTGCCAGATAATCCGCTGCCAGCATTCCAAATGTATTGATATGGTGGGGTACCATTACTAGCATTAGCAAATAGGTTTACAGTATTGCCATAACAGATGGTTTGATCTGGCGTTACATTTAGATTAAGTGGTGCTGGTTGAGATACAGTAATTACAGAACTGGTACTACAACCATAATAATCTGTAACTACAAGAGTGTAAGTTCCAGCGGGTACGCCATTTATAATACTATCGTGATTATGATAAGGCAACCAATCATAATAAATAGGCGATGTGCCTCCTGTGCTGCTACCTGCAATTATTCCATTATTTCCAGTAAAACATAATGGTGGAGTAAATGACATTGCAGTGATAGAAGGTGTATTAGGTCTTGGTAAAAATACAGTATCGCTATACACACAATTGTGAGCATCTGTGATGGTGAGTGTATAAATTTGATTACCTGCTAAATTTGTAACGCTTGCTGTTGTAGCACCATTACTCCACTGATATTGATAAGGTGGTGTTCCACCTTGTACATTGCTGAATATAATACCATTATTCTGATAACATCTATCAGGAATAGTAGTGAATATAAACTTGACCTGGGGTGGCTGATTGATAGGAATATATTCAATTTTAGAACAACCATGATTATCAATGATGGTACATGTATAAGTGTTATAGGGAACATTAGTGATGATGTTAGTATTAGAAATATTAGGGTTCCAGCTATATGTATAAGGAGATGTGCCGCCATTGGCTGTAACAGTAGCACTTCCGTCACTACCCATGTAGCAGGTGATACTTTGAGAGATGACGGAAACAGAGATGGCAGGCGGCTGCCCAACAGTAACAGTTTGAGTTGAAATACAGTGATTATCGTCCATTACTTTCACTGTATATGTACCGGCTGGAATGTAATTGGCGGTGCTCATGCCAGTCCCTGTACCTCCAAATGGTTGCCATTCGTAATAAATAAAGTTGCCCGTTCCACCACTGGCTTGAACAGATGCAGAACCATCACTAAATTGATAACAAGAAGCAGGGGTAGAACTTGTAGTTAAAGTAATAGGTGGGGGTTCTGTAATATTAAAATTAATAGAGGAACTACAACCCGCGGCATCTACCACATTGACAGTATAGTTTCCTGCGGGAATGTTAGAGATGTTGTAATCATTAGCATTCACATTACCAATTCCTGCAGGTGGCACTAATGTAAAATTATATGGACTTGTACCATTATTAGCACTGATAAGCGCGGTTCCATCGCTATATCCGTTACAAGAAACTGAATTGGTAACAACATTTAATACAGGATCAAAAGGAACGATAATATTTGTTGAGTAAGTGGCTTTGCAAGTACCATTATCTATTTCTTGATAGATAGTATAATTGCCGCCACTCGCAAAATTGACTGTGCTTGTTGGAGCAGTGGTTGTAAATGTAGATGGATTACCGCCTATAATTGTATAAGATTGTACAGATGGCGCGGGGTCGCCTGTATTAGTAATTGTAAATGTGCGGCAAATTTTGCTGGTATTCAATCCAGATAAAGGTAAAGGAACCATATTGACTTGTACGGTCTTTACAAGAGGGGCGCAATAACAAGGCCCGCTGATAGTTAATGTGTAAGTTCCAGGTACATTGGTAGTAAAAGTAGCGCCGGTGTAGTTAGATATTCCACTACCAGATGGGCCATTCCAGTTATAATTACCTTGCATAGGTAATGCAGTAACAGTAGCAGTAGGTCCACAATTATTAATCACTTGATTCACAATAGAATTATCACCACATAAAGCGTCTAAGTATACCATTCCTCCATGACCACCAGCACAACAATCAATGGCAGAAATACTTATAGTAACACTTTGGCCCATATAAGGAGTTAAATCTAATGTGGCTACTTGCCATGTGGGGTTATATACAGTTGATCCTGCATTTTGCCATTGTGGGCAACCATAATTAGAGCATGGTCCTGCTACTATGTTGAAATTCGGACAACCTAATGCATTTCCTCCTACTGAAACCTGAAGTGTAAATTTTGGCTGACAACTACAAGCATGACCTGGGTCTTGTAGTATTGCTAAAAAAGCAATTTGAAAAAAAGTATTACCAGGCCCCACAACGAATGTTTTGGAAATAGATTTTGTAAGATACCCTCCTGCCAAATCATTTAACTGAGCTATTTGTGTGCCTCCCAAAGGAGAATTTGGAATCGGTCCAACAATTGGATCATTAAAAGGAGTAGTTTTTATTATTGCAGGTGCACTTCCACTCACATTCCAACCATTAAAATTTCCTTGTTCAAAATCTTCATTATTACACGCTGCAGTAGATATAGTTTGAGTACCAGATATTTTTTGATGAGTATTATTAGAGTACAAATTATATTTTTGAATAATAAATGCTCTTTTCATATTATACATGAAAAATTGATACTCAAAACCATCCATTTGTTCTTTTTCAGCAATGGCTCTTGCTGATTCATAATCAAAACCTCTTAAAGAATCCTCGTCAAATTGATAATTGACATAAGAAAATTTGCTTTGCCAATCATTATTTTGAGCGATTACATCATTTGTAATCATTGCCCACACAAGCCCGAAAAGTATCATTTTTGTTTTCATATATTTATATTTTTTATATTCAGTTATCGTATATTTCCAATCAAAGTAACATGTCCTACAAATGCGTGTTCTCTATGCAATAAATCTTCCACAATAATTTTATAAGTATAAACACCTTGCTCTGCCATTTTTCCAGTACTTTTTACCTTACCATCCCAGCCAACCATAAAGTTTTCAGAAGTAAATATCACTTCACCCCACCTGTCGTAAATATACATTTTATAGGGAGTTTCAAGTAATCCTACTCCTTTAGGTTGAAAAATATCATTGACCCCATTTCCATCAGGTGTAAAGGCATCGGGAATATATAAAACAAAGTCAGGAGTTACTACTAATTTCTTTGCTATTCTATCTTCACAGCCAAATTCATTGATAGCAAGCAAAGTTACAATGTAATCGCCTGGGGCAATGTAATAACGAATAGGATTGACAACAGTAGTTTGATTATTAGGTTGTGAAGGCGCACCAAAATCCCACAGGTAATTTGTAGCACCTACTGATAAATTGGTAAAAGTAAATACAGGATCAAATATGGTTGTTTCATATCTATCAGGTTCAAAATCTGCTGTTGGATTAGGATGCACTATAATATATGGATTAGCAATAGTATCAACATAGCAACCATATTGAGAAGTAATTGTCAATTTTACAGAATAACTTCCAACAGCAGTATATCCAGTAGTTACAGGACTTCCGTAGCCAACTTCCCCATTTCCAAAATCCCATTGATAAGAATCACCTGCACCATTTGAAATGGCAGAAAAGAAAATATTTAAGGGAGGACAACCTTCTACAAAATCAGATGTAAAATAACCTTTTGGTAAAGGATGAACAGATACAGTAGAAACAGCAGTAGCAGTTGGAATACTACAGCCATCAGAAATGATTACTGTATAAGTGTTTGGTTGGGTAGGATAAATGCCAGTAACAGTAATGGAAGGAGTTGTTGCTCCTGTAGACCATGTATAAGTATAAGGTCCTCCATTTCCAGGGCTGTTAATATTAGCCCAAATAGTAGCAGGTTGTTGTTGTTCGCAAACAGTTGTGAACATACCAGATGCTAACAATGGCGGAAGTACTACAATTTTTACAGTATCAGGTCCTATAGTGCATCCATGTGCATCAGTAACATTTACAATATAATTAGAAGAAAGAGTAAGAGCAGGATAATGGGGTCCTCCACCAATAAACACAGCAGGATTCCAATTGTAAGTATAAGGCGGAGTGCCGCCCGTTGGAAATGCTTGTACAGTGCCCGTTCTACCATAGCAAATAGTATGGGATGGTGTAACTTGTAAGCTTAATGCAGGTGGTTGTGTTAAAGTTATAGTTGTAAATGTAGTACATCCATAATTATCTGTAATGCTTACCGTATATATTCCTGCAGAGATATTATTAATGGTTGATAATGGGGGATGATTACCGGGCTGCCAGTTAACAGTGGTAGGGGGGGTACCTTGAAAAAAAGTAACAGAAGCACTTCCGTCATTACCGCCATAACATAATGGTGGTGTGAAAGTAGTTGAAATAATCATAGGAATAGGAGGATTAGGTACAGTAACAGTATCAAAGACAGTACAATTATTCACATCGCTTACATAGACAGAATAAGTTAATCCTCCTGATAATCCTGTTGCAATAGAGTTGGTTTGTACAGGCATAGATGTCCAGCTATAAGTTAAACTTCCCCATCCTCCTGAAGCAGTTACAGTTGCAGACCCATTAGCATTTCCACAAGTAGCAGGTAATGCGGAAATATTATTAATTATGACTGGGGGTGGCTCAAAAATCTGAACCGTATCAGATAAAATACATCCGTTTTTACTTTTTACTGTAACTGTATATACACCTGCTGACAAACTCCATGTGGTTTGACCATATTGATTTAGAGGTTGCCAGGTAAAGGTATATGCTCCACCTCCTCCAACTACCGATACAGAAGCAGACCCATTAGACAAGCCATTACAAGTTACACTTTGTGTTTGAAAAGCAATAACATTATAGGGAGGAGGAAGCACTACATTAAATAAGGTGTATGTTGTACAACCATTAGCATCTCCAACAGCAATAGTATAAGTACCTTGTGGTACATTAACATTAATAGATGATGATATGGCAGCAGGCACAGATGCAAAAGTGTAATTACCAACCCCTCCGGATGCATTGATGTATAAGGTATTGCTTGGTATTCCTGTACATCCGACACTATCTACTACTTGGGATACAGTAAAACTAATAGGAAAAGGTTGAGTGATACTAACGACTGTTTGTGTTGAACATCCATTATTGTCTGTGCCTATAACTGTATAATTACCTGCTCCCAGATTGCTGGCAGTATTAGAGATAGAAACAATATTTCCCTGTATATCATACCAGGTAAAATTATAATTTGGAATGCCTCCGGTTAGCGTAGCACTTGCTATACCAGAGAACCCATTGTAGCACAAAACACTTTGTTGTTGTACAGCAGTGAGTGTGAGTGCTTGTGGCTGAATGATAGTGATGCTGGTATCTTTTACACAATTATTAGTATCAGTAACAAAAACCGTATAAGAACCCGCCTGAACATTTGAAATATTAGCAGAGGTAAATCCTCCTGGTGTCCATGAATAGGTAAATCCGCCCACGCCACCAACTCCTAGAACATTTGCTGCCCCATCATTTCCATTATAGCAACTAACAGAATGTGTGGAGAGAATTAAAACATTCAGTGGTGGTGGTTCACCTATATCTATGCTTGCTGTTTTTACACATCCATATATGTCTGTAACAATTAGAGTGTAATCACCTGCAGTTAAGTTGCCAACATAAGGATTAACACTAATAGTATTTGTTCCATCTGTCCATGCAAAATTAAAGAAGCCGGCACCTCCCTGAGCGTTACCCATAGCTGCACCATCACTTCCCTGATAACACGCCACATCAGTAGGAGTAATGGTAATTGTAATGTCGGGTGGCTGATTGATATTAAAACTCATTGATTGAGTAGGACAGGAGTTAGCATCCGTTACAAAAACGGTGTAACTACCAGCTGCCAAATTATTCACGGTATTGTTTGGAGTAGCACCTGGCGATGGTTGCCAGTTGTATGAATAGGGTGGAGTTCCGCCCGTTACATTGACTGTTGCTGACCCGGAAGATTGTCCATAACATTGAGCAGATTTTGTATTAACAGAAGTAATATTTAATGCAGGAGGTTGAGTAATGTTTACAGTTTTTGAAAATATACAACTATTGGCATCCTGAACCTGAACAGTATAGATACCTGCACTTAAATTTGTAGCGTTAGCATTATTTCCACCTGATGGTAACCACGAATAAGAGTATCCGCTGCTTCCATTAGGCACAACATTAGCACTTCCGTTATTACCTCCATTACAGGAAACAGATGTAGAAGTTACATTTAGAGTAAATACAGGGCAGAAAGTAAACGCTATTTCATACACAGCGGCTCCACCCGGGGCGTTATCATCTAATAGATAAATAGTTTCCCACCCATTGGCGGCACTGGGAGATTGTTGTAGGTTGCATACATTTCTGCAAGAAATCACATTCACCGAACTCAGAGAATAACACTGAACACTTGTTGGTAAATTAAACGGGGTATTCCATGGATTCCAATTAATATTATTAACGGATAAAATACCTGGACAATCACTATGTTGACCAGGTGGAGTAAAAGTAAGGTGATTCCACCACATTTGGTTATTTTGAATATGTAATTCGTCGCTTCCGTCAATACATGCTTTTACGGTGTATGTAATACATTGAGAATATGATAATGATACTAATAAAAAAAATAGATAGAAGAAAAATTTCTTATCATATATTAATAATTTCTTGGAATTTAAATGAACAAATATTCTCCCCCACTTCATATTAAATTTTCTGCAAATTTAAATAATAATTCAACTTATCAACAAACTTTTAAATAAATAAACAATACCATTCACTCAAAAAAGTAAACATTTCGCTCAATGGGTAAAAAAAGACGAGTTGTGTTTTAATTGGTAACTAAAATACATTATAGCAGAATCTAATGTGATTTTATTTTCGTCAGAAAAAACGGTTGCTTTTTTCAAATAATCAGGATTATCTCTGATTTGACGAGCATATTGCTGAATGTCCTGTTTATTTTTCCAATACGTTTCAAATTTTTTTGGCTGACTATACAACAAATATGCGTCTTCTATAAATCCACTGCCAAATGTAGGTAGGTTCCCATCACTATATGCTAAAATAATTGCCTTATTACTTTCAATACTTTCTTTTAGGTTAAGTTGCCACACTTCTACTTTCTCACCTGGTTGAGGGGAAGGAACTACTTTATTATAGTAATACCAGAATTGTCCATCACCAAATACATATTTATTAACTCCCATATAAACTGGTCCATACCAATAACTATCTCCTATTACCAGAATTTTTTGTTTTTGCAAAGAAGAATCTACTTCATAACCAAAATCTGGATAAGCATACTTTTCTATGAATGGTGGATTTTTAGCCAGATTCATACTTTTAAGAATATCGGCATCTCTGCTGCGTGGTGTGTCGCTGATTTCAATATTATCCCAAACAATATATGGAAAGCGAGTGTTTTTCAATTTTTCAAGATATTTGATAATGGTATCTATTGCCAGACATTCTGCATAATTAGTCCAGTGATGAGCAAATTGAGCAAATAAAGGATGCTTTTCTTTTGACTTTAATTGTTTTAGAAAATAAGATTGTAAATCCAGATAATTTAATTTGTATTCTTGAATGTATTTCAAAAAGACATCGTAGTTGGTTTGTTTTACAGGATGTTTGTATTTATCAGGAATTTTTTCTTCACAAAATCTTCCTTTGCCAGGTATAATTAAGAAAATTAAATCTATTCCTTTTTTCTTCAAACTATCTTGAATCAATCTGGCTTTTCGGCATTTTTCTTTTATTTTTTCTTCACCTATAAAATCATCTCCATAAGCAGATAAAATATAACTTTTACTAATAACATAATGGTCTTTAATAGCAACAAATCCATTGACACGAATTTCATTAAACAAGGTGTAATAAAATTGATTATTCCACCTTACTAAAACTTCTTTCCACGCCCAATGGTCATTATTATAATCGTCAGTTTGTTTTTGATAATAACCTGAAAACCAATTTTCTTTATTGAGTTCAGGTCTTTTGTCTAACATTACAATGCCAGTGAGATTAGGTTTGTTGTCTTTGTTAAGAAAAGTAATGATTGAAGGCAATGAAAATGCCAGGTAAAATAACCACCAATAATTCTTAAGTGAAGTGTCAATGCTTTTTGGTTTGATATTTTGATTTGTTTTAGCCATTAAAATCTAAAATAAATGAATGGATTAAAATCTAATGCAGCAATGTAACTTAAAGCAATATAATAAAGCATAATTGATGCGAAAACCCATTTTATTTTTGAAGAGTTAGAAATTTGAAATAAATAAATTTTTTCTTGAAAATTTTTAAGTGATGGAAATAAAACGAAGAATGAAAAAATGAAGCAAAGTAAGAAAGAAAACCAGAAATCATTTTGTAAATAACCCATATTTCCTGATATTTCAAAAACATACATTTTTTTAATAATACCAAGAGCATAATGAATATTTTCATTTCTGAATAATACCCATCCTGTAACTACAATAATAAATGTAAATATTACTCTGATTAAAGAGGGTATTTTTTCATACAACTTCAACAATTTATATCTTTCAATCACTAAAAAAAAGCCATGATAAGCACCCCACAAAATAAAGTTCCAGCCCGCACCATGCCATAATCCTGATAATAAAAAAACTATCCACAAATTAATTAAAGTTCTTATTTGACCTAATTTATTTCCACCTAATGGAATGTATAAATAATTCTTCATCCATCTCCCAAGCGTGATGTGCCACCTTCTCCAAAATTCAGTAATTGATTGAGAAGTATAAGGATTATTAAAATTTTCAGGTATTTCAAATCCCATTATCTTGCAAAGTCCTATAGCCATATCGCTATAACCACTAAAATCAAAGTAAATTTGAAAGGTATAACTTAATGCACCTATCCATGCGGCAATGGTATCAATGTTTTCAATATTTATTTCAAAAACAGCATCTGCTTGTTTTCCAATGGTATTAGCAAGAATAACTTTTTTAGATAATCCTATGCAGAATAATACCAATCCGTGAATTTTTTTATCATAAGTTTCTGTTCTGTTGGTAACTTGGTCAGCAATTTCATGAAATCGCACAATTGGTCCTGCAATCAATTTGGGAAACAAAAGAATGTAAGTTTGATATTGCCAGAAATTTTTCAAAGGTGGATGAACTCCACGATACACATCCACCATATAGGTTATGCTTTCAAATGTATAAAAAGAAATGCCAATAGGTAATAACACTTTTTGTAAATGAGTATTAAATCCGAAAATGAAAGATAAATTGTCAACAAAGAAATTAGCATACTTGAAATAAAACAACATTCCCAAATTCATCAATAAAGATAATATCAACCAAAATTTTTTTCTTGCAGAAGATTTTGCATTGTACATTTTTTGTACAAATATAAAATCCAAAAAAGTAGTGATTAAAATAGCGAAGATAAATTTAGGTCCTCCCCAAGAATAAAACAAAATACTTCCTGCTAAAATGATGTTGTTTTTGAGTGATTTAGGCGTAAATTGATAAATCAGTAAAAACAAGGGTAAAAAATACAACAAAAAGGTTATAGATGCAAAAGTCATATTCTCAAAAAGAATGTGGCAAATATCAATGATGTTTTTTAATAATACAACTTCAACGATAGAAAGTAAGAAAATTAATGATAGATTGATTAAAAAATCATATTTTTGCAACAAAAAATTTTATGATGAAAAACATCTTTGTCTTTTTATTGTTTGTTGGGGTTATTAAAGTGGCATATTCTCAAACGCCTGATTTTGCTAATGATATAGCCCCTATCTTTTACAACAAATGCACCAGTTGTCATCACACAGGTGGCATTGCCCCATTTTCACTAACCGATTACACAACTGCCTATACTAATAGATACAATATTCAATATGCTGTGCAAACGGGCAAAATGCCACCATGGCCGCCTGATACTTCATACAGCCGAATGGTAGGCGAAAGAATTTTAACTGCAGTAGAAAAGCAAAAAATATTGGATTGGGTGCAAGCGGGCGCACCATCGGGTAATCTGTCACAACAACCACCTGCTCCTACTTATACAACACATTATCAATTGCCAGGCACACCTGATTTAGTAGTAAAAATCCCGCCTATTACAAGTTCTGCTACTACTACAGACCAGTATGTTTGTATTTCTGTTCCCAGTGGACTTACACAGGATAGAATGATTAAGGCATACGAAATTGTGCCAGGCAATCCTGCTATTGTACACCATGTTATTGTAACTGGCGATACTTCTAATTCTTTTCCTCCGGGCATTTACAACAACTGTTTTACAACTGCTCAGGATGTTGGTATTGGTGGTTATGCTCCCGGACAGGGACCTACAATCTTTCCATCTGTTGCACCTGCTAAATTTGGTATCAATATGCCTGCTAATACTAATATTGTGTTTCAAATGCATTATCCAAAGGGAACTGTAGGGCAGGTAGATTCAACTCAAATTCGTTTTTACTTTTATCCATTAGGCGAATCAGGTGTAAGACAAATTTATATTTATCCATTATTACAAAACTGGTCTTTGAATTTTTCACCTAATACTGTTAAGACCTATACTAATGAATGTCCGCCCAGTACTTATTTTCCTAATTGTAAACTGCCCTTATCGGTAAGTATTTATGGTGCTTTCCCTCACTCTCATTTACTGTGCACTCAATTGAGAAACTATGCTGTCAATACCAGTAATTTAAATGACACTATTCCTATTATCAGAATTAACCAATGGGATTTTCATTGGCAAGGGTTTTATACTTTCAAAAAACTAATTAAAGTTCCAGCAGGATACAAGTGGATGTCTTATCATACTTATGATAATACAATTAATAATCCAAATAATCCCAATAACCCGCCTCAGACAGTATTTGCAGGCGAAAACACTACTGATGAAATGCTTTTTGATAGCTTTATGTTATTGTTGTATCAAAATGGAGATGAAAATTTAAACATTGATAGTTTACTTACAGTTTCTGTAAAAGAATTTTTCAATCAACATGCTTCTGAACAAAAAATGTTAGCATATCCTAATCCTGTTAATGATTATTTATACATCTTTGTTTCATCTGGTTCTATTAAAAACATCAGTGTTTATGATATTAGTGGTAAATTAGTTTATCAGGATTTAATTTCATCTTCAATAAAAGAAACCAAACTCAATTTATCTTTTCTTGACAAAGGTTCATACCTTATTAAGGTACAAACGAATGATAAAGTATATGTAGAAAAAATTATTAAGTGGTAGATAATAAGAAAATACTTTGTGCGCATACAAGAAAAATAGTACCCTCCACCAACGGCGGACAAAAAATATATCTCGCAAAGCCGCAAAGCCGCGAAATAGTTTTAGGTGCTTCTCCGCCTTTGGCGGATCAGCAGGACAACTTTGTCCGCCAGAGGCGGAGCGGAGTGAAAGTAAGTAGACAACGCTAATGTGTATTCTGTCTGCAAGCATTTTGTATAATAACTCTTATTTATTTTGTTCCATTCAATGAATCAGCAAGGGATAATCAAATGATAATTAACCAATATTTTACCCCAAAATAAATTTTTTTATGAAAAAATAAAAAATGTAAATTTGAGCCGAATTTTTAATCCTAAAAAAATGAACTTACACGAATATCAGGGAAAACAAATTTTAAAATCTTTTGGTGTATCAGTACAAGAAGGAGTAGTAGCTGAAACATTAGAACAGGCCATTAAAGGTTACGAAGAAATTAAAAACAAATTTAATTCACCTATTACTGTAATTAAAGCACAGATTCACGCTGGTGGTAGAGGAAAAGGTGGTGGAGTAAAAGTCGCAAAAAATTTAGATGAGCTAAAAGAAAAGGCCTCTGCTATTTTAGGTATGCAATTAATAACTCCTCAAACAGGGCCTAAAGGAAAAAAAGTTCATAAAATATTAATTGCACAAGATGTTTATTATCCAGGTCCTAATCCTACTAAAGAATTTTACATGAGTGTATTGCTGGATAGAGCCAAAGGAAGAAATGTAATAATGTATTCTACCGAAGGGGGAATGGAAATTGAAGAAGTAGCAGAAAAAACACCACACCTTATTTGGAAAGAAACAGTAGACCCCAAAGTTGGCTTACAACCCTTTCAAGCCAGAAAAATAGCATTTAATCTTGGACTTTCTGGTAATGCTTACAAAGAAATGGTTACTTTCGTTCAAAAATTATACAAGGCATACGAAAGCATAGATGCCAGTTTGTTTGAAATCAATCCGCTCTTAAAAACATCTGATGATAAAATCATAGCGGTAGATGCAAAAGTGGTATTAGATGACAATGCTTTATTCCGTCATCCTGATTTGGCTGAAATGCGTGATATTCTGGAAGAAGACCCTACAGAAGTAGAAGCCAAAGCAGCAGGATTAAATTATGTAAAGTTAGATGGTAATGTAGGATGTATGGTAAATGGTGCAGGATTGGCAATGGCTACAATGGATATTATTAAACTCTCTGGTGGCGAACCTGCTAACTTCCTTGATGTGGGCGGAACTGCCAATGCTGAAAGAGTTGAAAAGGCATTCAAAATCATTTTGAAAGATAAAAATGTAAAAGCCATTCTTGTAAACATTTTTGGTGGCATTGTCCGTTGCGACCGAGTAGCACAGGGCATTGTAGACGCTTACAAAAATATTGGTAATATCCCCGTACCTATTATTGTTCGCTTACAGGGCACTAATGCAGAACAAGCCAAACAAATCATTGACCAATCAGGATTAAAAGTATATTCAGCTATAGAACTTCAGGAAGCAGCAGAACTTGTAAAAAAACTCATTAAAAACTAATAAACCCAATTAATATGAAAATCAATCGTCTGATTATTTTATCTTCTGTAATAACAGGAGTTTTCATTACCTCCTGTTCCAATAATAATACAGAAGACGAAATCAATGTTACCAAAGATAGCACTAACACTCAGCAAGAATCTGAACTTCCCTCTAATTATGAAACATTTTTTCAAGTGCCTTCACCTGGTGAAATGCTCTCATTTATTAAATCTGTAGGGAAAAGAGATAAAAATAAATTGGATATTCTCAATCCTACTGATAATATCAACAAGTACACAGATAATTTTTCCAAAGCTATTAACTTTGGCATCTACTCTACTGACTTGAGTTATTGCAGCATTTTTAATATGGGTGCTGAATCTATCAAGTACTTCAAAGTAGTAAAACAATTAGGCGATCAATTAGGGTTATCATCTACTATTAAGCCAGATATTCTTGCCAGAATAGAAAAAAATATAGATAACACGGACTCTTTAAGTGTTATTACAGATGATTTATACTTTTCAAGTTTTGAAACTTTAGATGAAAGTAAACAAGGTTCTACACTTGCACTGGTAGTGGCTGGCGGCTGGTTAGAAAGTATGTATATTGCTATTAATATGGTTGATAAATTTCAAGCCAATAGCCCTGTGGTACAAAGAATTGCAGACCAAAAATACACACTTGAAAATTTAATAGAGTTTTTGAAAAAACACGAAACAGAATCTCAAGATGTAATGAAAGTTAAATCCGATATGGAAAATTTAATGTCCTCTTTTAATAAATTGAAAGAAGAAAAATTAGGTGATATTGGTATTCAACAAAAAGACAATAAAAAAATCATCGGTGGTGGTACCAATCTCATTATTGATGAAAAACTGTTCAATGAAATAAAAGATAATATTACCACACTTCGTAAAACTTACACACAAAATCAATAAAATAAATTTATATGAAAAAGAGTATATTATTAATAATTAGCATCATTACCACTTCTGCTTTTGCTCAAAAAAGAGAACTGGTATCTCAGGCATCTGTTTGCGGACAATTTCATAAAAAATACTGCAAACTAGAAAAAGAAAAAGGTGAAAAATGGGAATATAATTCTCAAAGCCGTAGCGGGCTTTTTTCGCAAGGAATGAACTCTAAAATCAGATGCGTTATTTACAAAGGAATGGATTACAGATTAACCCTTTGTGCTGAAACTGCTTTAGGTGATAAACTAAATTTCAAAATTTACGATGCCAAAACAAATGAACTTTTATTTGATAATGCTACTGCTGAAAACACTCAGGTATTTGAATTTCAAAGCTCCAGCACCCGACCTATTATCATTGAAGTGTTTATCCCCGAAGGCGCCACAGAATCAGGTAATAGCTTAAAAGCCAAAGATGCAGCGTGCTTAGGACTACTCATTGAACATAAAAAAACAGATATACAAGGGTTTAGTAAATATTAATTGATTTTATGTATTTCTCTTTCCAATCCCGTAGGTGTTTAATACACAAACGGGGTTTTTTATTTTAAATCTTTTCTATGTCTCCACTTAAAGAATACAAAAAAATTACCACTCACGCTTTGCACGAAATGAAAGAAGCAGGTGTAAAAATTTCAATGCTCACCGCCTACGACTACACAATGGCAAAAATTATTGACCAGGCAGGTATTGATGTTATTCTGGTTGGCGACTCTGCAAGTAATGTTATGGCTGGACATGAGACCACCTTGCCCATCACATTAGACCAAATGATTTACCACGCTTCTGCTGTTGTCAGAGCCGTTAAAAGAGCACTCATTGTAGTAGATTTACCCTTCGGTACTTATCAAGGTAATTCCAAAGAAGCTCTTAACTCCGCTATCAGAATCATGAAAGAGAGCGGGGCCCATGCCGTAAAAATGGAAGGCGGACACAATATCAAAGAAGGCGTAGAAAGAATATTATCCGCTGGTATTCCCGTTATGGGACACCTGGGCTTAGTGCCTCAATCTATCTATAAGTTTGGAACTTATGAAGTCAGAGCTCGTGAACAAGCTGAAGCCGACCAATTATATGAAGACGCTCTATTGCTTGAAAAATTAGGATGTTTTGCTATCGTCCTTGAAAAAATTCCTGCTGAACTTGGAAAAAAAGTAGCATCTACACTCAAAATACCTGTAATAGGAATAGGGGCAGGAAAATATGTAGATGGTCAGGTACTCGTTACTCACGATATGCTGGGAATGACTACTGAATTCAGCCCACGATTTTTAAGAAGATATGCTAATCTTTACGAAATGATGACCAAAGCATTTCAACAATACATTAAAGATGTTAAGTCGGGTGATTTTCCTAACGAAAAAGAGCAATATTAACATTTCTATATTATTGAAAATCAATTATTTATTAAATTACAATCCCTATTTTAGACCAATTAGCATCAACCTGTAAAATTTTAATTGGTAAATTTGCCCCATTCAAAAATAAAATCAAATATGGAAACAAAAACTTCTAAGCCAGATGCAATAGAAATATTAGGCGATAAAGCATCTTATTATTTAGAACATATATGTAAAGGTATTCCAAAGGAGCAATTGATGTTACCAAGCAAAAAATTTGTAGATGAATCTTTCGCACTATCCAATAGAAACCCACAAGTATTAAGAAGTTTAAATCAAATATATAATACAGGGCGCCTTGCGGGCACTGGATATATGAGTATTTTGCCCGTAGATCAAGGCATAGAACATAGTGCAGGGGCTTCATTTGCGCCTAATCCTATTTACTTTGACCCTGAAAACATTGTCAAATTAGCCATTGAAGGTGGCTGCAATGCTGTGGCATCTACATTTGGTGTGCTTGCTTCTGTTTCCCGAAAATATGCTCATAAAATCCCCTTTATTGTAAAAATCAATCACAATGAATTTTTAAGCTATCCTAATAAATATGACCAAATATTATTTGGTACTGTAAAAGATGCGTGGAATTTGGGTGCTGTAGCAGTAGGGGCTACTATTTATTTTGGTTCTCCTGAATCTTCCAGACAAATTGTTGAAATTGCCGAAGCATTTGAATATGCACATGAGTTGGGAATGGCTACTATTTTATGGTGCTATTTAAGAAATCCTGCTTTCAAAAAAGATGGCGTAGATTACCATACCTCTGCAGACCTTACAGGACAAGCCAATCACATTGGTGTAACCATTCAGGCAGATATTATCAAACAAAAATTACCCACTAATAATGGCGGATACAATGCTCTGAATTTTGGAAAAACTCATCCAAAAGTATATTCTGAACTCACCACCGACCATCCTATTGACCTTTGCCGCTACCAGGTGGCTAATTGTTATATGGGTAGAATTGGTTTAATCAATAGTGGTGGAGAAAGTAAAGGTGCTACCGACTTGCAGGAAGCGGTAATAACAGCAGTGATTAATAAAAGAGCAGGTGGACAAGGATTAATTTCTGGCAGAAAAGCATTTCAAAAACCTATGAAAGAAGGTGTTCAACTTTTGAATGCTATTCAGGATGTTTATCTCAATAAAAAAATCACCATTGCATAAAGCCAATAAAAATGGAAGAAGTTCTTCAAGCACAAACACAATCTATGAGCTGGTTCAAAAGAATTAAAGAAGGTATTACTACTTCTACCCGAGAAAAAAAAGAAACACCCGAAGGATTATGGTATAAATGCCCTTCCTGTAAAAAAATTACAACCACACAAGATCACGCTAAAAATGCTTATGTCTGCGAAAATTGTGGTTATCATGAACGAATAGGAAGTCAGGAATATTTTAATTTATTATTTGATGATGGAAATTTCATGGAATTATTTGATAACATTGTAAGTGATGACCCTTTGCATTTTGAAGATACTAAAAAATATACCGACAGATTAAAAGAAGCATACGAAAAAACCAATTTGAAAGACGCTATCAGAGTGGCATTTGGAAAAGTCAATGAACATGATTTTGTTATTGCCTGTATGGATTTTGCATTCATAGGCGGTTCAATGGGTTCAGTAGTGGGTGAAAAAATTGCTCGTGCAGTAGATTTTTGTATCAAAACAAAATCTCCATTAATGATTATCTCCAAATCTGGCGGTGCAAGAATGATGGAAGCGCCTTTTTCTCTGATGCAAATGGCTAAAACATCTGCTAAATTGTATCAATTAGCACAACATAAAATACCTTATATTTCTTTACTAACTGACCCTACAACGGGTGGTGTTACTGCCAGTTATGCAATGTTAGGTGATTTAAACATTGCTGAGCCCGGTGCATTAATTGGCTTTGCAGGCCCAAGAGTAGTAAAAGAAACCATTGGTAAGGACTTACCCAAAGGGTTTCAAACTGCTGAATTTGTTTTAGAACATGGTTTTCTGGACAAAATCGTCTCTCGTACAGAATTAAAAGAAAAGCTAACGCAAATACTTGTGTTTTTTAAGAATTAATTTTTTGACGGTCTTGCTAAAAATAATTTCTTAAAACTCTCAAATCTCAGGTTCGTTAAATGGCTTATTAATAATAACAATTTTTATTAAATCAAAAAATCTCTCCCCCAACTGTGTTGGGGATTGGAGACACAAAGACAATAATCTTTGTGATTTTGGACGTATGCTTTGCGTTCTTTGTGGTTTAATATTCTAAATATCCACAATGGGTGTGTAAAATATCTACTTGAGTAAAGAGAAAATGTAAGAGATTTTTTAAATATTGACTTTTGATATATCTGTAAATTGTATTTCTGTACATCATATCTCGTTTTAAACATTATTGATTTGCTACTTTTAAAAAATATCATGGAAATAAAACACTATATCGTAACTATAATTAGATTTTAATCGTGACATCTTGTCATCTTTTGTTTTATTGGCATAATCATTGTTAAAGATAAAAACAAAAAATTACAACTATGAGCAAAATTATAGGTATTGACCTTGGAACAACGAACAGCTGCGTTGCCGTAATGGAAGGTAACGAGGTAGTTGTTATCCCTAATAATGAAGGGAAAAGAACTACTCCATCAGTAGTTGCATTTCTAGAAAATGGCGAAAGAAAAGTAGGTGACCCTGCTAAAAGACAAGCTATTACTAACCCTAAAAGAACTATTTACTCCATTAAAAGATTTATGGGTCGCTTTTATGACGAAGTGGTAGATGAAATCAAAAGAGTGCCTTATACTGTTGTAAAAGGACCTAATAATACCCCTAGAGTAGAAATTGATGGCAGACAATATACGCCACAGGAAATCTCTGCAATGATTCTTCAAAAGATGAAAAAAACGGCAGAAGATTATTTAGGTCATGAGGTAACTGAAGCGGTGATTACTGTTCCTGCATACTTTAATGATGCACAAAGACAGGCAACCAAAGAAGCAGGAGAAATAGCTGGATTAAAAGTTCGCAGAATTATTAACGAGCCTACTGCAGCAGCATTAGCATTTGGAGAAGATAAAAAAGGCAAAAACTTAAAAATCGTTGTATTTGACTGCGGTGGTGGAACGCACGATGTTTCTGTATTAGAAATGGGTGATGGTGTTTTTGAAGTAAAAGCCACAGATGGAGATACGCACCTTGGTGGAGATGATTTTGACCAAGCCATTATAGATTGGTTAGCAGAAGAATTCAAAAAAGAAGAAGGTGTTGATTTGCGTCAAGACCCAATGGCATTACAAAGATTAAAAGAAGCCGCTGAAAAAGCCAAAATTGAACTTTCCAGCACTACTACTACCGAAATCAACTTGCCGTATATTACTTCTGTCAATAATGTACCAAAGCACTTAACTAAAACTCTTACTCGTGCTAAATTTGAACAATTAGTAGATCATCTTATTAAAAGAACCATTGACCCTTGCAGAACTGCACTTGAAAAAGCAGGATTAAAACCATCTGATATTGATGAAGTGATATTGGTTGGTGGTTCTACGAGAATTCCAGCCATTCAAGCAGCCGTAGAAAAATTCTTTGGAAAAGCACCTAACAAAAGTGTAAATCCTGATGAAGCAGTGGCTATTGGTGCTGCTATTCAAGGTGGTGTACTAACAGGAGAAGTAAAAGATGTATTGTTGTTAGATGTTATACCACTTTCATTAGGTATAGAAACTTTTGGAGGTGTATTTACTAAATTAATTGAAGCTAATACTACTATTCCAACTCGTAAATCAGAAGTATTTTCTACAGCGGCTGATAATCAAACCTCAGTACAAATACATGTATTGCAAGGTGAAAGACCAATGGCAAAAGATAATAGAAGTTTAGGACAATTTATATTAGACGGAATTCCACCTGCTCCAAGAGGTGTGCCACAAATTGAAGTTACTTTTGATGTAGATGCTAATGGAATATTAAATGTTACTGCAAAAGATAAAGCTACTGGCAAAGAACAAAAAATCAGAATTGAAGCAGGTTCAGGATTATCAAAAGAAGAAATAGAGAGAATGAAAAAAGAAGCTGAATTACACGCCGAAGAAGACCGCAAAGCCAAAGAAAGAGCAGAAAAACTCAATCAGGCAGATGCCTTGATATTCAGCAGTGAAAAACAACTCAAAGAATACGGTGATAAAATACCCGCTGATAAAAAATCCAATATAGAAACGGCTCTGCAAGAATTGAAATCTGCTTATGAAACAAAAGATATAGACAAAATAGATGCCGCCATGACAAAGTTGAACGAAGCATGGAATGCAGCAGCTACAGATATGTACAATGCGGCTAATGCATCCGGCGGCACTCAAAATACAGATGCAACATCAGGCAATAATTCTGGAACATCTGATGTGGAATACGAAGAAGTGAAGTAACCGCTTTCTAACAAGAGAATCATCAAGCCATCACAGCAGAAATGTTGTGATGGCTTTTTGTTTATATACCATTCACTTTGTATCTGTTTGATAGATTAAATTTCCACACATCAAAAGTATTTTAACTTCAAAATAATTTTTCCGCCACTTACATAAAAATCACAACTGCAGATTCCAGTTGGAAGTGCAACAAATTATTTTTAAGAGAATGGTTCAAATTTAGGGAATAATTTTGATTGGATAAAACATAAAAGAGATATTCGTATGGAGATAGGTATCCAAGGACTTTTCGT
>JBFLVH010000016.1:0-444 GCA_040758575.1 Bacteroidota bacterium
AAGGAAAGGGACAAAAATAATATCTCTCCATCAGGGTAAAGAGGAGAAAGAATATTTTCTTTCTCCCTTTCCTTGAAAAATATAATTTTTTTACTCCAAAAGTTGCATTTATTAGTTGAATTTAGTTGTTTTTATTTTCCATAAATTTTAAAAAGCCTGCAAGTATACGAAAAAAATGTTTGTTATTTTTTCTCTGTAAAAAATTTTTATTTGTGATTGAAAATCTTGTAGGGGGGGTGTCAATCCCCCTGGTCCCTTTGCTGACGATAAATGCCAGCACAAGACCGACGCTTGCGGTCGGCATTAAAAACTTTTCTAAGTGGGATAGCAAACGAGATTGCTTCGTCGTCGCTATTACTCCTTCTCGCAATGACGGGAAAATCCTCTTGGCCTCTTTTTCCAAAGGGGGATTTAAAACACAGAAAATTCAGGGAAAACAAATGT
>JBFLVH010000016.1:544-52797 GCA_040758575.1 Bacteroidota bacterium
CCGTGAGAGAATAAACGCCTGATTGATTAACAATGATAGATGGTGTAGTAGCACCTGTATTCCACAGGTATGAGGAAAAGTTGTTTTGTACAGAAAGAGTGACAGGATGGTTTTTACAAAAGGTAGTGTCAGACGGCAAGGAGAAAGTTTGCAGAGAAAAGGATTTTATAGATATGGTATCAGAGAGAGAGCCGCAGCCATTGGCTACGCATTTGACCCAGTATTTGCCGGGGTTGGAGACGAGAATGGAAGGCGTATTGATGGCGCCTGTGCTCCAGATGACAGAGTCGTATCCTTGCGGAGCGAACAGAGGATAAGGGAATTGTTGCGGGCAGAGTGTAGTATCGTTTCCGAGATGAGGTGGGTTCAGATTAAAAGGTGTAAGTGATACATCGTCTAAGCGGAGGAGTGCTCCACTATATCCCACAGATTGAACTTTTATGTATAAGTTAGGGTCATAAAGGGTATTGGGTTCAAAGTCGCCGATGATGATGTATTTTTCGCCGCCTTTGGCTTTGAACATGCCGGATATTTCTACCCAGTTGGTGGTGTCCAGTATGAAGTGTTTGCTTTTGATTTGCGGGGAGTAGCCGAGGTTTCTGAGGTTAAATCCGACGGTAGAGGTAGTAGGGGCTGTATTGGGGTAGAGGATGGTATCCGTAATACAGGCGTCTACTACTTTGGTTACACTACCTGATGTATAAACACATATCCCAACCACGGGAATTCTTTTGACATAGTATTTTACACAATAGATACTGTCTTTGACCAATTTTTTTTTCAGATGCCCGATGAGATAGTATTTTTTGATATAGCTGACATCCGGAAAACCCAAACCATCAATTGGCTGAATCATAAGGTAATTATTGCCTGATTTGGGATAAGAGTACCCTGTGGAACTGTAAGGAACGCCGCCCATGCTGTAAGTGGGCAGGCAGGTGCTGTGAAGGAAAAATCTATCCTTGGCACTTAACTCATACCCCATCCAGTTTTTGACTATGGAGTCCAGAATATATCCTGGTGGGGTAAAGCAACCATTGATTGGTGGACACTTGTAGGTATCTTCAAAAGAAGGATTTAGGACGAGGTTTTGGGCAGTGAGTAAGGAGAACGAGAAGAATAATCCCATCCACACCCCTGCCCCCCTCTGTAAAGAGAGGGACAGAGATGAAGATAAGGAAAAGGATGTTGCCTTGTTTTTCATCAATGTTTGATTTCTATGAGTTTGTTTTGAGATAGTCCGTTACCGTTTTTAGATTTTAATAAGTAAAAACCGTTGGCAAGCCGATTGATATCTTTTTGGAAATAGTTTTCTCCTTTTTGGATAGGGTAATTATCTACGATGGTCTCTATAAGGCGTCCTGACAAATCAAAAATATGGATGGATATAACATCGTTTATATCCGATTGAATGCTTATATTTATTTGATTTTGGGCGGGGTTAGGAAAGTTCGTTATGCGATAAGTGTTTTCAGAGGTTTTCGATAGGTTATCGGTCTCTTCCGGTTTATTAGCCACTCTCATGCCGCCGTTATTGACATAGATGTAAGAATAATTAGTGGCATTGCTGCAAGGGTTGTATAAGGTTACGGTAATTTTGTAATAATTGCCGACGCTCAGTTGTCCGTTGTTGTATCCCCAGTAACCGGTGTAGCCGGAGTAATTGGGATTGGTGGAAGTGCAGGAGTTGATACCGGTGTACGGAGACCAAACGGAGGAAGCAATGCAGTAAGAATTGAGGTTTTGAGTGCCAACGGTGGAGATATTGTTAGTGGCATAGGTTTTGTTGTATATGTTTTTAATGACATTGCCGGTGTTATCCACCTGGCCTATTGTAACATTGTATCCGGTTACATTTCCTACGCTGTTATTGATTCTGAAAGCGGCAGAAAGGGCACCTGTGAGAATGGGACTATTGATGTTTTGAGAAGCGGGAAGGTAAGGGTTGGAAGGGTCTGTCCAGTAGGTATTGTATATTTCCAGGTTGAGAACCGGCGGGATGGTGGAATAACATTCAAAATATCCTTGTTTGTAGGATATATTGCCGCAGGCGTCTCTTACCGAGACCTTTACAAGAAATCGTCCTGTTTTGTTGTATAACGAGTTGCCATTAGCGTCTGTCAGAGAGCGGAGGTCGAGGTTGGCAGGGATGGTGCCGTTTATCCAGTTGCTGTTGTAATTCAAATAATTACTTCCATAGAGAATAGAGCAGGCAGATACCTGGTACAATTCTATTTGATAGTCGGCGGGAGTAGTGGTGTTATTTACATACGAGACATTTAAGTAGACAGAGTTACAGTTGTACAATGTAAGTAAGCCGCCTTCATCACAGTTGCCTGTGAAATTAGAGTTATTAAGGGTAATGTTATTGATTTGGACAGATGGTGGGTATATTTGGCTGTAGTTTTCGCCATCTATTTGGTCGGGCAGGGTATAGACATTGTTCATCATCGGGTCGGTATGTTGAGAATTAAAGGAGGTATAAATAGAAGCCGACAAAGCATTGTTGGAGGTGTTGATTTGTATGAGTCGGCGAGAAGCACCTGCGGGCACAATGCCGATGATTCTGTTGTTTTTAGCCAATTCCAGAAAAGTATTGCTCCAGTCATAGCCACCTGTAGATATGTTGGTTACGGTTTGATTGTTTACATCAATCCTGCACAGGACATTATTGGAAGAGGTGCCGCCTGCAGCATACAGGTAAGAGGAAGTATTGTCAAATTCAAGTCCCTTGACGGCATTCAGAGTATATGGATATTTACCAACGTAATTGAAATTTTGGTCTAATTTTATGGTATAAACCTTATTTGTAATAAAGTTTCCAACGATGGGGTTATAGTTGGAGAAAGCGAGCCATTTTCCATCCGGGGAGAGTTCCAGCTCCATTGAGCCGAAGTCATTGGTTGTAAGACCGAGTAAGGAGTAGGAGGCAATGATTTGCTCGTTGGCAATACCGGTACCGGTTATGTCGTAGCGGTAAATGCCTTGGTCACCGCAGGCAAAGAGATAGCGGGTATTGTTCGGTTGGAGTTGAGATACGGCAATACCGCCCGGGTTGGCACCCAGTCCACCTACTCTGAATGCATTGTAAACAGGGATGTTCTGTCCGCCGCTTCCACAAGGGTACCATCCTGCAAAGCTGGAATTTGTCACGGTAATAGCACCATTTGAGACGGTGATAATAGCGTAAAATATTTCGCCTGAACCGACACCGTTGCACATCACATAAATGGCGTAAAAACTATTGTTATCGCCGGGTTTTGGAACGATGGCAATTTCACCTTTGATTCTGAAGTAATTTTCGGCACAATTGTTGGGGTTAACATACCTACCGCCCAATTGCCCGACAGCGTTGCCATTGTTGTCATACACAGTGGTGTTTTTGATGTAAAAAAGCAAGTTACCGCAACCATTATATATGCCATTGGCTACGCGATAAGCATCAGAAGAAGGTGCGCCATTATATAATGGTGAAGCACTGATGACGCTATTTCTGACATCTAATTTTGAAGGAGGTGTTGCCCAATAGTTCATTTGAGCGTTCAGGTTTAAGAAGCTTATTATTAAAAACGATAAGATTTGAATTTTATTTTTTATTGTTTTCATAATTTTTATTTTTTTAGTAGTTAATAAATAGATTTGTTTAAATAGTATAGAATAATTTATGGCAAGTTATATTGGAGTTAATAGAGAGAGAAAAGACAATAAATCAAATGAAAAACCACTTGTGAAAAACGAAAATGGTAAAATAAATATGTTTAAGAAAAAATAAAGGACACAAGATGATACAAAGTACTTATGTTTACATTTTAACAGGAACGCGTATTGCGTATTGCGTATTGCGTATTGCGTATTGCGTATTGCGTATTGCGTATTGCGTATTGCGTATTGCGTATTGCGTATTGTATAATCATTATAACCCTAATTTTAAATCACAAAGATAGGTAAAATAATTTAATTGATGGTAATTTTTTTAAGTTTTAATTAAGACCAATGTTGTTCAAAATAATCTTTAAAAAATCTATGAAGCAATCTCAAAAGGGATTTTCAATCTCCTCCGGCTCTCTTTTACCAAAGTGGGATAGCAAACGAGATTGCTTCGTCGTCGCTATTACTCCTTCTCGCAATGACGGGAAAATCCTCTTGGCCTCTTTTTCCAAAGGGGGATTTAAAACACAGAAAATTCAGGGAAAACAAATGTTACACTTGTAAGTAGAATGTGCCGGTTTTCATTCTCTTATCAGGTTGATGTGTCCGGAAAGGGTTGTGGCTTTGCTTGTATTGGCGGGCTTTTCATTTTGATAGATAATCAGAAAAGCATAAACACCTTGTTCGCAAGCAAGTCCTTTGAATGTACCATCCCATTTGTACTGATTGACTTCTGTCCCTGTAAAAACACACTGCCCCCAGCGGTCAAATATACGAAGAAGGATGATTTTTTTGTTTTTGAATACGGGAGTCCATACATCATTTAGTCCGTCATTATTTGGGGTAAAGGTATTAGGTATCCAGATATATGAGTTTTTATCGGGGGGGCATCCTGTAACACTAATGGTATTGCTGTATATGCTTCCACAAGGGAAAGTTGTTTTCAGAAAATAAGTTCCTTCCTGCTGAATTATAATAACACTATCTTTAGACCCGTTACTCCAGTAATAATTAGGAAGGTTGAAATGATTCGGGTAAAGCAGGATGGTTTGGTTCATAGCATCGCCGAAGGAGTCAATAACGCAGATATTGGTATCTTTGCCGATGGAGATATTTATGTCAGGGATGCTGTCTGCGATAACAGAGACCGTTCCCGATAGAGTTTGGCATTGATTGGTAACCGTGAGAGAATAAACGCCTGATTGATTAACAATGATAGATGGTGTAGTAGCACCTGTATTCCACAGGTATGAGGAAAAGTTGTTTTGTACAGAAAGAGTGACAGGATGGTTTTTACAAAAGGTAGTATCAGACGGCAAGGAGAAAGTTTGCAGAGAAAAGGATTTTATAGATATGGTATCAGAGAGAGAGCCGCAGCCATTGGCTACGCACCTGACCCAGTATTTGCCGGGGTTAGAGACGAGTATAGATGGCGTATTGATTGCTCCTGTACTCCATATAATGCTGTCGTATCCTTGTGGTGCAAACAAAGGATAGGGAAATTGATGCGGGCAAAGAGTAGTATCTTTTCCGAGCTGAGGCGGATTGAGATTAAAAGGCGTAAGCGATACATCATCTAAACGAAGTAATACACCGTAACCAATAGGTTCTACTCTGATGTAAAGATTAGGGTCGTAAAGCGTATTGGGTTCAAAGTCGCCGATGATGATGTATTTTTCACCGCCTTTGGCTTTGAACATACCTGAAATTTCCACCCAGTTGGCAGTATCCAAAATAATTTTTTTATTTTTGATTTGAGGGCTATAGCCAAGATTTCTGAGGTTAATCCCCATTGTATATGTTGGTGGTCCTATGGTAGGAGAATATTTAATGGTATCTGTAATGCAGGCATCCACTACTTTGGTGGCACAACCTGCAAGAATAACACATTGTCCAATTAATGAACCATTGTTATCATAATTATTAATAATACGGGCGGGTATTCTTTTGACATAGTACTTTACGCAGTAGATGCTGTCTTTGACCAGTTTTTTCTTTAAGTGGCCTATTAAATAGTATTTTTTAATGTAACTAACATCCGGAGAACCTAAGCCATAAATCGGCTCAATCATAAGGTAATTATTGCCGGATTTTGGATAAGAGTATCCTGATGAACTATATGGAACCCCTCCCATACTATATGTAGGTAAACAGGTACTGTGAAGCATAAATTCAGTTTTAGCCACTTCATCATAGCCCATCCAATTTTTGACTGTTGAGTCCAAATAGTAATATGGCGGAACAAAGCATGCATTAATCGGTGGACATTTGTAAGTGTCTTCAAAAGAAGGGTTGAGGACAAGGTTTTGGGCTTTTAAGAGAAAGGGGCAGGTGTAAGCCAACATCAACACCACTGCTCCTCTCCATAAATAGAGGAGCAGCGATGAAGATAATAGAAAAATGTACTTACCGTTTTTCATTAGTGTTTGATTTCAATAAGTTTGTTTTGAGGTGAATTCAAATCACAAATGCAACCTTTTAATGGTGCAAATATAAATAAAATTTTAATCTTGTATTAGTTGAATTTAGTAATAATGTGGCAAAGAAAGTGAAAGAATAGGTATCCTTACTTTTTGTGAATTTATTTTCACTTCAACTCTTTCAATATTTCATCATCTACCAGGTTCGGCATAGTTACAATTAAATCTTTTGTTCGTTTTTGTTCTCTTTCAATAGCCCATAATGCTTCTTTATTTCTTGTCCATGCACGACGAGCTATACCATTATTCACATCCCAAAACAGCATATTCTTTGCACGCTCTGCAGCTTTATCTGTGCCATCTAACACCAGTCCAAATCCACCATTGATCACTTCTCCCCAACCAACACCTCCACCATTGTGCAAACTAACCCATGTAGCACCTCTTACAGCATTGCCAACAAAAGTATGTACTGCCATATCTGCTGTAAATTTAGAACCATCATAAATATTTGATGTTTCTCTGTATGGGCTATCAGTACCGCTCACATCGTGATGGTCTCTGCCCAATACCACAGGGGCTTTGATATATCCTTTTTTAATAGCATCATTAATTGCAAGGGCAATTTTTATTCTACCTTCTGCATCTGCATACAAAATGCGTGCTTGAGAGCCCACTACCAAATTGTTTTTCATTGCATCTTTTATCCATACAATATTGTCAGATAATTGTTGTTTAATGTCTTCAGGAGCATCTTGATACATTTTTTCCATCACTTCTAATGCTAATTCATCTGTTATTCTTAAATCTTCTGCTGATGCAGAAGTACAAACCCATCTATAAGGTCCGAAACCATAATCAAAACACATAGGTCCTAAAATATCCTGCACATAACTTTTGTATTTAAATGTTCCATCAGGAAGCAATATATCTGCACCTGCCCGAGATGCTTCTAATAGAAAAGCATTACCATAATCAAAAAAGTACATCCCTTTTTGTGCCAGTGTATTTATTGCATTGACTTGTCTTTTCAAAGATTCATAAACAGCCAATTTGAATTTTTCAGGATGGGATACCATTAACTCATTGGCTTCTTTATACGAGTAACCTACGGGATAGTACCCACCAGCAAATGGATTATGCAATGAAGTTTGGTCACTCCCAATATCAGGGACAATATTTTCTTTAACCAACGCTTCCCACAAATCTACCACATTGCCTAAATAGCCGATAGATATTGATTTTTCAGAAGGTATTAATTCCTTAACTCTTTGAATAAGTTGATTTAAATCAGAATAATATTCATCTAACCATCCTTGAGTTAATCTTGTTTTCAAGGGCTTTTCATTGATTTCTGCAATGACAGAAATGAGTCCTGCTATTTTGCCTGCTTTTGGTTGAGCTCCACTCATACCGCCTAATCCGGCAGATACAAACAATCTTGGTTGTTTCTTATTTTTTTGAAACTGCTTTCTGGCGGCGTTCATTACGGTAATTGTTGTACCGTGCACAATACCTTGTGGGCCTATATACATAAATGATCCAGCAGTCATTTGTCCATATTGTGTAACGCCCAGAGCATTGAATCTTTCCCAATCTTCGGGCTTGCTGTAATTTGGAATCATTATACCATTAGTAATAATTACTCTTGGCGCATCGGGATGAGAAGGAAATAAACCTAATGGATGTCCACTATATAAAACCAATGTTTGTTCATCAGTCATTGTGGCAAGATATTTCATCGTTAGTAAATATTGTGCCCAATTTTGAAACACGGCTCCATTACCGCCGTAAGTAATTAATTCATAAGGATGTTGAGCAACAGCAGTATCTAAATTGTTAGAAAGCATATGCATAATAGCCGCTGCCTGCAAGGATTTGTGCGGATATTCATCAATAGGTCTTGCATAAATTTTGTAATCAGGACGAAAGCGATACATATAAATTCTTCCATAAGTATGCAATTCTTCCCAAAATTCCTTTGCTAATATTTTGTGAAATTTTCTGGGGAAATAACGTAATGCATTTTTAATCGCTAATATTTTTTCTTCTTCTGAAAGAATTAATCTTCTTTTAGGCGCACGATTAATGTTTTCGTCAAAAGATTTAGGTTCTGGTAATTCATCAGGAATACCCTGTAAAACCAATTGTTGAAATTCACGCACAGACATAGATTGAGATTCTACAATATTATCTTTCATATAAAAATTTTTTGCTTCAAATTTAATGAAATAATAAAGAGTGTGATTTTTTGATTTAAAGTAATGCAAATTATAATACTTTCAAAGAATGTGGAATGATTTGAATGTTTACTTTTGAAACATCAGAAAATTGAAATGGCTCTCCATCAATATGTATTTTAAATTGTTTTTGATGTAAATAAATATCTGTTTGATGAGTTTCTAATATTTTTATTAGATGATGAGTTTTTTTTCTCAAAATATTCCAGAGAATATAGGGATAAGAAAACACGTTTACTTTTGGTAGTAATACTAAATTGAGCTGCCCGTCATTGCATTGTGCAGAAGGGGCTAAATAAAAGTCATTCCCATATTGTGGAATATTCATAATAGATAGTATCAAATATGAATCAGTAGGAATAGTTTCTTGATTGGTTTCTATTTGCGCTTTGATAGGATGATAATTTTTCCATTCTTTAATACTGGCTAAAATATATCCATATAAGCCCCTTATTTTTTGTTGCTCAAATCTATGTGCTATGTAGGCATCTATGCCCATTCCAACAGCACAAGTAAAATATTTTTCTTGTAAAATATTTTGAGAATGAATTAATATTTTTCCTGCATCAATAAAATAGATTTTATTTTTTTTCAAAATATTTTCAATGGCTTTGATAGGATGAAGTGGAATCTTTAATGTTCGGGCTAATCCGTTGCCAGACCCTGATGGAATAATGCCCAGCACTTTATTTTGTTCAATAATAACAGGCAAAAAACTATTAATAGTGCCATCTCCACCATTGATGATGATGTATTGATATTGTTCTTTTTTACTTTCTTCAATAGCAAAAGGAAAATCATTTTTTTGTTTAATGACAATTACATTAGCATCGGTAAAATGATGTTGAATGTATTTTAAAATTTCTTTTTTGTTTTGTTGAGTTCCAGATAATTCATTAATAATAAATAAATGATTATGAAAACTCATATTAAATCAAAAATATTAAAACCGCACTAATTATTAAACTGGCGCCAGCCAATAATCCACTGTTATGTTCCAGATGATGAAAGTTTAATTTTTTAGATAAAGTATCAAAAAAGAAAATCCAGAAAATGGAACTCAAAAATGAAATGAAAAAATAAACCAATGAGATAATCAGAATATATTGCCAATTCCACATTCCACCAACAAAGAACATAGTTGTTATTTCCATACAAGGTGAAAAAAACATTGCAATTATTAATGCAATAATTTGCTGCTGTTGATTCTTTTTTTTCATCACTTCATCTTCGTGATATAAATGAAAATGATGATGATAATAATGTTTATAAATAAAATAAATGCCCATTACAAAAAGAAAAATAGCAGAAAACCATTGAATAGACAGGTATTCTAAAATCTGCTGGCTTAAAAAATGACCAATTAATGCTAATAATACACCGATAAAAACAGTACTTAATATATGTGCAAAACTTAATACTGATACAATACGGAATGTGTGAATATTATCCCACTTGTATTTCTGCTTTAATCCCATTATTGGGACCCAATGCGAAGGAATAATACCATGCAAAATACTCAAAAAAATAACTGTAATTAAAATATCTATTTTCATTCAAATGAATACAACAGCTAAATCAGATTAAGGTAAGAACTTATTTCACATTTTCAATGAGCATAGCACTGGCGCCGCCTCCGCCATTACAAATACCAGCCAATCCATATCTTGCATTATTTTGCTTTAATACATTGATAAGTGTTACAATAATTCTTGCACCAGATGCGCCTAATGGATGACCTAATGAAACGGCACCTCCATTTACATTTAATTTTTCTAATGGGATATTTAATATTTTTGCATTGACTAATGCTACTACTGAAAACGCTTCATTGATTTCAAAATAATCAATATCACTCATTTTCAATCCTGCTTTTTCTACGGCTTTGGGCATTGCTTTGGATGGTGTAGTAGTAAACCATAGTGGCTCTTGCTCTGCATCAGCATAAGAGCGAATGATAGCCAATGGTTTAATACCTAATTTTTCTGCTTTTTCTTTACTCATTAAAATTACTGCGGCTGCACCATCGTTAATGGTAGAAGCATTGGCAGCAGTAATAGTTCCGTTTTTTTCAAATGCAGGTTTTAATTGTCTGAGTTTTTCAAAATTCACATTTTTATATTCTTCATCTTCGGCAAAAATGATATTTCCTTTTTTTGTTTGAACTTCAACAGGTACTACTTCATCTTTGAATTTTCCTTTTGCCCATGCATCTGCCGATCTTTTGTAAGACATTATAGCATAATCATCTTGTTCTTCACGACTAATTTTGTAATCAGTAGCACACACTTCTGCACAAGAGCCCATTATTTTGTTATCATAAGCATCTAACAATCCATCTTTTTGAATGCCATCAATCAATGTAGTATTACCAAATTTTGCTCCCCATCTGTTACTTTCTACATAATATGGTGTAATGCTCATATTTTCCATTCCTCCTGCTACTACTACATCATTATCGCCTAACATAATACTTTGTGCACCTAACATAATAGATTTCATTCCTGAAGCACATACTTTATTGATAGTGGTACAAGGCACATTGTCGGGAATGCCTGCATATCTTGCCGCTTGACGGGCAGGTGCCTGACCAACATTGGCTTGCAATACATTGCCCATAAATACTTCCTGAACTTCTGAAGGATGAAGGTTGATTTTTTCTAATGCACCTTTGATAGCCGCAGCACCTAATTTAGGTGCAGGAACAGATGCTAATGTTCCACCAAAACTTCCCAGTGCTGTTCTTACAGCAGCCACAATATACACTTCTCTTTTTTCCATAACTTTAAATTTTTCTGCAAAGATAGTTTTTCAATTACAAACAAACAAAGTATAAAAAATCTTTACTTCAACACGTTTTCTTCTTTGGCTGTTTGAATAATAAATTGCTTGATTTTATTGGAAAGAGCGGCATCAGATGTGGCTCGTTCGTATGTATCACAAAATGTAATGATATTTTGTAGTAAAAATTTTTTCATTTCATCTGTAGTCATATTTTTTGTCCAGATGTCCATTCTCATAGTGTTGTTTTCTTTTTCATCCCACAGAGCCAATGCTACACTTTTGCTTTCTCCTTTTTCCATTATTTGTGGGGCTTCCCATTTTATTTTTTCTGGAACATGTTGTTCATCAGTGATGACTTCAATGATAATTTTGTTATTAGCCATAATAAATGATTTTTTGAGACCCACCCCTAAATCCCCTCCTCCGCCTTTGGCGGATAGGGAGGGGACTTCAAGGGGAAGATGAGGTTTTTTATTCAATATTTTGAGTTGCTTCAAAGCGTGGATTGATGCGATATAAAGAGATAGAATAACGAATGCGATGATACCATTTATCAAATCCATTTAATTCTAAATTGTCTTTTAATGTGTTATTCATCAAGAATGGAAAATAAATATTAATCACATTGCCTATATTAAAACTAATACCTGCATCAAAAAGCATTTTTTCATAAGTATTATTTTGTGTGTTCAAATATTTCTGGTCTGAAAATACAAGGTCTGCAAATAGGCGAAAACCTTTAATAGATGGGGAATATAAATTAATTCCACTCATCCAGTTGGTAGAATATCCTAATGCTGTCCATGTTTTCAGGTTACCATCGTTTTCAACAAATTGTTGTCTGTAAAAATTATCTCCTTGAAATCTTCCCATGAAGTAATAATCCATCATATAATCTTGAGTATTAGAATATCCTGCAGGGCGAAAAGCATAAGGAGCGTTATCCATAGTATTGTTGGTAAAAAATTTTCCTCCAAATATTCTGTATTCAAAATATTTTTTAGTGTTGATGAATATTTTTCCTCCAAAGGTGAGAGTAGATTTAAAAAATTTATCATTGTGTTGTGCCTGTATTTTCAGGTAATAGGGCGTGATAGTGTGTTTGTTTTGAAAGGTATAGCAATATTCATTTATCCAGTTAAATATTGAATGAGATGAAGGCAATAAAGGTGTTAGATTATTTCTATCTGTAATGAAAATACTTCGTAAAGTTATCAAGTGCCTGTGATGATTCAGAGGATTATTTTGTTTGAGTTGAAGATTGATATAGGGTTCTAACTTCAAATATTGAAAAGTATATTTTTCTTCGGTAAAATAGTTTTTGCCAGACAGATAAGAATATGTTTTTGAAGCGAAGCCCAGTTGGAAAATTTTGAATAATTTTTTTGGGAAGAAATTGATGTGAATATCTCCGCTTCCTGCATAGGTATTGCTTTTGAAGGCATACATAGGAGCTATAAACCCTTCTATTTTTTTGGGAAATAATCCATAATTATATACGGCTGCTCCAAGCATTGTGCCATCGTTAAAATTCCAGCCCGTTATAGGCGACCAGTGTAATTGCGTTTTGTAGGGGTCATCTATTTTCCATCCTAAATTAATTTGCAATGGCTCTGTTTTTTTGAACCAACCTGATGTTTTGATAGTGTTATTTCTTCGGTTTAATTCAGGCATTATTTCATTGTAATCAATTCTGAAATAATCTGCATTGAGGGGTGGAAAAGAAAAAGTTTCTTTGGTAGAAATATTATTTTTCCAGATTTCTGAAACGACTTTATTGTCTTTAATGGCTTGAACTACAACGGGTGCAGTATAATTGCCTTTGTTTTTGATAGTAATTTCATACACATTATTTTGATTTTTTTTGATGCGAGCAATTTTGTAATCTAATTTTTTATTAGTGGTAGTAAGGTTTTCAATCAAAGGCACATTATCTCCGCCCCCGAAGTAATCTAAAAGTATTTTCAAATCTTGTGGATAGGGATGTTTAAATTTATAGGTTTTGAAATAAAAAGCCATTGCTTCATCAAATAATTCTTCTCCAAAAAAATTTTTCAGATATTCAACAATCCATGCGGTTTTTGCATATACAATACCTCCATAGTTAAATTCTGTATATTTTGCAGAATGTTGTAAAATAGGCATATCGGCGTTGTGAGTGGCTAATAATAAATACGACCACTCATAATATTTTCTTTGTGGTAATTTTTCTAATCCAAGAAATTTTTTGTTGGGCTTAATACCTAATGCTTCCGATAGTTTGAGGTCAGGATATTTTTTATACAAATAACGCATTTCATAAAAAGAGTTCATACCTTCATCCATAGCAGGATAATCTCTTTCATTTGTTCCAAGAATGCCATAAAACCAATTGTGTCCTACTTCGTGGACAATAGTTTCTTCTAATTGTTTAGGTGAAGAAGATTGATTGATAAGTGTAATGGTAGGATATTCCATTCCTCCGCCTGCTGCGGTAGCCCCATCAACAGCACTTACATGATTGTAAGGATAATCTCCAATAAAATAAGAATAAAACAATGTGGCTTCGTTGATATATTCTAACGCATCTTTCCACAAGTGCATATTTTGTGGTAAAAAGTATAACCATGTGTGCACTTTCTTTTTGGATTCAAACAATTCAATTTCATCATCTAAAATTAGAAATCTTTTGTCTGCAAACCATGCAAAGTCGTGAATATTGCTTTCAACAAAGCGAATGGTTTTATATTCTTTTGCACTTTCAGGAAATTCTGATGTGAGAATAGTGTCTTTTTGTTTGGAAATAATTTTTTGGGTCAATTCAATTCTTTGGCGAATAAAATTTTCTTCTTCTTCATCTGCTATGCGATTGCCAGTGGCAGCCACTACATAATTTTTTGGAACAGAAATGCGAACATCAAAATTACCAAATTCGCTGTAAAATTCTCCATTGTGTAAGTATGGCATTGGATGCCAGCCGTATCTATCATAAACAGCGGGCTTTGGATACCATTGCGTGATGTAGTAAGCATTTTTATAATGACCTAATCTTGAAAATTTCGCACTTGGAATTTTGACATAAAAAGGCGTGCTGATTTTGATGGTTTGACCAGGCAATAAGGGCTCGTTTAAGTATAAAATGCCAATATCTATTGTGTCTTCATCTATCTTAATAGTGGCGGGCTTATCATTGATGGTAAATTGCAAACTATCAATGTATCCTCTTTCTTCGGTCTTTGAAAAATAAAATTGCTTTTCACCTAATAATAAAAATTGTTTAGCCTGACAGGTATTATGATTTTTGTATGCATTTGGCCATAAATGAAAATAAATGTAATTGAGCGAATGTGGTGAATTATTAGTATACTCAATGGTTTCAAAACCTTTGATGCTATGTTCTTTGTCATTTAGAGTAACAGAGATATTGTAATTAACCTGCTGTTGGAAATATTCAGGCGGGTCAATGAATGTATTATTCTGAAGACTTTTTTGAGAAAAAGCAAAGTAGAATGTTAAAACACCAAATACAGAGAATCCGTATTTATTCATTGTTTTGTATGTATTACAATCCCAACACTTCTTTCAATTTGTTTTCAAGGTCTTGGCCTCTTAATCCTTTTGCTACAATTTTTCCTTCTTTATCTACTAAAATGGTGTAGGGAATGGCTTCAACATTAAATACTGGAACTACTTCACTATTCCAGAATTTCAAATCACTTGCTTGCGGCCAGGTAATACCATCGTCTTTTATGGCTTTTATCCAACTTTCTTTATCTTTGTCTAATGAAACGCCTAAAATTTCAAATCCCTTGTCTTTATATTTTTTGTAAAGTGCCACAACATTAGGCATTTCAGCACGGCAGGGTTTACACCAACTGGCCCAAAAATCAATTAATACTACTTTTCCTCTGAATGAAGATAATCTGACTTCTTTTCCATCGGGTCCAGGCAACGCAATTTCAGGGCAGGGCGTACCAAGTGCTAATGCAGATTGTTGTGCAACTATTTTGTGCAACATTTGTACCATCGGATGATTAGGATATTTATTGCCTAATGACTGGTCTAAATTTTGATAAACTTCCAGATATTTTTGTGGGTCTAACATTTGAAGTGCTATAATAGATGCAAATTTATCTTTATGTTGATTGACTTTTTTGGCTAATTCATCTGCCCATTGTGTAATAATTCCCTGATATGTTTTATCAATTTCATTTTTCATCTGATTTATTTTTGCCGAATCATTTGGATTTTTCATCATTTCAGTTTGGAACACTTGTTGAAGAGAATCAATATTTTTCTTATACATTTTGCTAATTGCATTGAACTCATTAAAAGCGTCAGTTTCAGCAGAGCCAGATATTTTAGCATCGGCTAAATTTTTAGCATCAGCAGTAATGCTCACTTTATCAGTAGAATCTAATACAAGAATTGAAAAATTTTGAGGGTCTAATCTTAAACGATAGAAATTAAGTGATGGCTTGAATTTTGACATTTCAAAATGCCCCTCTTTGTCTATTACTGCACTATCTACTGTAACTGCAGCTTGTGAAGTAAGTTGGTCTAAATAAATCGTTTTGCCTTCTGCTCCTTTAATATCGCCATTTACATATGCATTGCTATTTTTGTTATTGCAAGATGTAAAAATAAATCCTGCACCGATGACAAATGAAGAGATGATAATTTTTTTCATTTTAATTTTTTGCTCAAATGTAGGTAAAAATATTTGGACGAATAAATTTTAGCATAAAATTATTTCTGCAGACAAATTGATAGAATAATAATGTATTTTTGCCTCATCGTATAAAATAAGTTTAAATAAAAACCACATACACCAATTATTATGGACTTTTTAAGAGATTTGAATGCAGCACAAAAATTATCGGTTGAATATATTGATGGACCTTTAATGGTAATTGCAGGTGCAGGGTCGGGCAAAACAAGAGTGCTTACTTACAAAATTGCTTATCTAATTCAAAAAAACTGGAATCCTTATAATATTCTCGCACTTACTTTTACAAATAAGGCAGCAGGTGAGATGAAAGAAAGAATTGCACAATTAGTAGGACCAGCAAATGCCCGTCAGGTGTGGATGGGGACATTCCACTCCGTATTTGCCAAAATACTTCGCAGAGAAGCAGAAAGAATTGGTTATAATTCTAATTTTACAATATATGATACAGATGATAGTAAAAAAATTATCACCGATATTGTTCGCAGAATGCAATTAAATGAAAAAAATGAATATAAGCCATCTTATATATTATCCCGAATTTCTCATTTAAAAAATCAATTGATTTCTCCATCTACCTA
The DNA here is from genome assembly GCA_040758575.1 of Bacteroidota bacterium. Taxonomy (GTDB): domain Bacteria; phylum Bacteroidota; class Bacteroidia; order B-17B0; family Aurantibacillaceae; genus BPGX01. The sequence goes on from JBFLVH010000016.1 coordinate 16,926, forward strand.
TGAACAAATGCCCCATTTGTTAGCACAAGATAGAATGCAAAAGAGAGAGTATTTTTCGGAAATATACAAAGCATATCAAAAGCAGTTGTATAAAAACGCTGCAATGGATTTTGATGATTTATTATATTACACAAATGTGTTGTTTCGTGATTTTCCAGATGTATTAAAAAAATATCAGGATTTATATCAATACATATTAGTAGATGAGTTTCAAGATACCAATTTTTCTCAATATCTGGCAGTGAAGCAACTTTCCAAAGTACATAAAAATATTTGTGTAGTGGGTGATGACGCTCAAAGCATTTATAGTTTCAGAGGTGCAGATATTAATAACATCATTACTAATTTCAGAAAGGATTTTCCAGAGCATCAATTATTTAAATTAGAAGAAAATTATAGAAGTACTCAATACATTGTTGAAGCATCTAATGCTGTTATTAAGAAAAATAAAAACCAAATTCCCAAACAGGTTTATACTTCCAATCCAAAAGGCGAACCTATTCATTTATTTGGATGTACAGATGAATTGACAGAAGCACAAAGCGTGGCAAAAGAAATTTTACAACTCACACAACATCAAGCATCATTTTCCGATATTGCTATATTATATCGCACCAATGCTCAATCTCGCGTATTTGAAGATATGTTTAGAAAATATCAAATTCCTTACAAAATATATGGCGGAATGTCCTTTTATCAAAGAAAGGAAATAAAAGATGTGCTCGCTTATTTTAGAGTGGTATTAAATCCTGATGATGCTGAAGCGTTAATGAGAATAATTAATTTTCCTGCCAGAGGTTTAGGTGATACTACATTAGAAAAAATCAATAATTATGCTTATGATAATCAAATTAGCGTATTTGAATTATTACAAAATATTCGGTTGCTTCAAAAAGAGATAAACATTAGCAATAAGCAAATAGAAGCCATTGAACATTTTGTAACACATATTACTCATTTTAGAAACTATTTATCTACTTCCGATGTTTATACATTAGCCAATGAAATCATACAATTTTCGGGCATTATTAAATATTACGAATCATCATTAACAGATGAGAATAAAGAACGATTATTAAACATCAAAGAATTAATCAATGCTATTGAACAATTTGCAGCATCTGAAAGAACTTTACCAGAAGAAAGTATAAGTGAAGACAACACATTGCCACCTTATCGTACATTAGAAGAGTTTATGTCTGAAGTGAGTTTGCTAACTTCTCAAGATGAAAGAAATGCCGAAGATGCTTCACCAAAAGTTGTGTTGATGACCATTCATCTTTCCAAAGGATTAGAATTTCCTTATGTGTTTATTACAGGATTAGAAGAAGGATTGTTTCCTACTTCAAGAATGATTGATGAAAGAGATATTGAAGAAGAAAGAAGATTGTTTTATGTAGCCATTACTCGTGCTAAAAAGAGGGTACATTTATCTTTTGCACAAAGAAGATTTATTAATGGACGCTCAAATTTTTCTCATCCCAGCAGGTTTATTAACGAATTGCCACAGGACTTTATAAACATTAAAGAGTTACAAAAAAATCCGTACACACAACAATATTTATCAGAAAACAATGATTGGGATAATGGCCGTTCCAATTATCAGAAAAAAAATATTTCACAAACTCCTAAAAAATTAGTTGCAGTTCAGCAAGCCACTAAAACTCTTGAAGATACATCTGTTTTGAAAAATAAAGAATTACAAAAAGGTGATAAAGTATTTCATGATAAATTTGGCAATGGTACTATTTTAGAAGTATCGGGCAAATGGCCTGATAGCAAAGCTATTGTTCTATTCGATAATCATGGGCAAAAAGTATTACTACTTAAGTTTGCAAAATTGGAAAGGTTGATATAATTTTCTTTTTTACTTTTGAGTAATAAAAAATCTCAACCCTATTCTATCTCTTTTTTTACTGTTCTATACACATCTTTGAAAATTGCTGCTCCCCTGATTTTATTGATCCCCAATCCCCAACTTCGTTGGGGAGGGAGAGATTTTAATTTTCATCCCCAACTTCGTTGGGGACAGATAACACAAAGAAAACACAAGAATATATTCTTTGTGTCCCCAACTTCGTTGGGGATTGTGCTCTTGGTGATAAGGTAAATTCAATATAACATAATGTTGATTTTAATATTCTTCCCCATTGCAATATTGTAAAACATCTTATACATTTGCGGAAAATTTAAATTCTATGGGTAGAATATTTGAAAAGAGAAAAGAAAAAATGTTTAAGAGATATGCTAAAATGGCCAAAGCATTTACTAAAATTGGTCGTGATATTGCTATTGCTGTAAAATTAGGTGGTCCTAATCCTGAAAGCAACCCAAGGTTAAGATTAGTGCTGCAAAACGCCAAAGCTGTAAATATGCCCAAAGCCAATGTGGATGCCGCAATTAAAAGGGCTACTGAAAAAAATGCTGCTAACTATGAAGAAGTTATTTACGAAGCATACGCTCCACATGGTATTGCATTAATTATTGAAACTACCACCGATAATCCAACTCGCACTGTGGCTAATATCAGAATGCACTTGAACAGAGGTAATGGTTCATTAGGCACATCAGGTTCAGTTAGCTTTATGTTTGAAAGAAAAGGAATTTTCAAAATTGACGCATCAGGTCATAATAAAGAAGATTTAGAACTCAATTTAATTGATTGGGGGGCAGAGGATATTGAATGGGATGATGAGCATAATGAAGCTATTGTAACTACTGCATTTACCGACTTTGGTAAAATGCAACAAGCATTAGAAGACAATAAAATTGTAGTGAAAGAAACCAACAAAGTATTTATTCCAACAACTACTGTAGAATTACCCGAAAATCAGCAACAAGAAGTGCTTTCATTGATTGAAAAATTAGAAGACGATGAAGATGTAGCCGCTGTTTATCACAATATGGCGTAAAATTATTATTCAACAATTTTTTGTTGCTGTTTTAATCTCTCTGCTCTTAATTGTGCAGATGTTTTTTTACTACCATCATGACTCCATCCAGGGGGACCAAAAATGTACATCAGTTTGTCTTTCAAAGTGGGGGCTCGTTTTACATCTTTCCACATTTCTATCCACTCATGAAAAATTAACGTCATTGGGTCGTCTTTTTCTAATGGCTTGGTTAATCCATATTCTACTTTTTCAGTTTCTTCTTCAAAAGTACCAAATAATTTATCCCAAATAATTAATAGCATCCCCATATTTTTGTCTAAATAAGGAACATTTTTACCATGATGAACTCTGTGATGAGAAGGCGTAACAAAAATATATTCCAAAAAACCTAATTTTCCTATTGTTTGAGTATGTACTAATATTCCAAAAATTTGAGTAGCAGAATATACCAGCATAATGTCTATACCTTTGAAACCCAATAATGCCAGTGGAATATAATAAATAAATCTATACAAGGGCTGAAAAACAGAAGAACGAAAACCAACCGTTAAATTAAATTCTTCACTATTGTGATGAGTAGCGTGAATTGCCCAAAACAATCGGCAATAATGGTCTACACGGTGTAACCAATAAAACATAAAATCCTGACCTATCACTAACCAAAACCAATACCAGAAAGTACTTTTAATTTCTATAAAATGAAATTGATAAAAAAAGTCCAGCACCATTAAGCAAGCTCCACGCATAGCAATATCCAACAAGGCATTCAAACTGCTTAATAGAATATTATGAAATGTTCCTTTGATGGAATACAAACGAATGCGATGAAAATGTGCATATAAAATTTCAGCCAATATTACTATAGCATATACTGGAAAAGACCACATTACTATAATTGATTCCTTAAATGCTTCCATTTTATTTTTTGAATTACGCAAAAATAATAGATGATTCAGGATTAAGCAAATATTGAAACGACATAGGTTGAATTACATATCTGAAAAATCCATACTTTTGCCCGATGATGAAAAAAGTTTTTATTTCCATTAGTTTAATATTCTTACTATATTCTTGCTATACTTACAAAGAAGTAAGTGTTCAGGGCATAGAAGGTTTTAGTATTAAAAAAATTGACAAAAAAGAAATGCACTCTGAAGTGGTGATTAAAATTAAAAATCCCAATCATTTCAGTTTTAATATTTATTCAGGCAAAGCCAATGTAACATTAGGAAAAATACCATTAGGGACAGCCACCTTACAAAAGAAGGTTCATATTCCTGCTAATTCTACGGGCACTTATACATTGTCACTTAAAACATCTTTTGACAAAATTTCAATGCAGGATATTATCAATAGCATTAGTTTTTCTGATTTTGGTAAAATTAAAACGGATGGATATATCAAGGTAGGTAAAATGTTTTATCGTAAAAAAATCCATACTAATTTTGAAGGCAATCCATTATCAGGGTGGAATCTAACTCCATCAAGTAAATAATTTTTACAAGTAGTATAATTTTATGTAAATTTAGCACACTTGCAGAATAAAAATGACCTTACAAGTATATAATAAACAGGATTTTTTTCATCAAAAAACAGATGCTTTAAATCAACTCATAGAAAATGTATTTCCTTTATGTAAAGGTATTGCTTTCAGATATTGTAAAACCGATGAACAGGCCAATGAATGGACAAAGCATTGTTTTTTATCTGCATTAAAAGAATTATTGACAAAAGAATCAGAAGAATTTAATGACGATATTTTTACAAAACAATTCATTATTTGTTTAATAAAAAAGATACTGGAAAACAGAACAGGTGAATTAATTGCAGATACTACTATCGTATCTGTATTCAGAAAAAAGGAGGCCAATTTATTTGCTAATTCAGAATACTACAAAAATCTTTCTCCTGAAGAACTTATTCAACACATTAGAAAATTAAACACTTTACAGCAGGTAATTTTTAATATGATTGTTTTAGATGGATTTTCTGTTCAGGAAACAGCCAGCATTATTCAGCATAATGAATTAAGCGTGAAAGCATTAATAGAAAAGGCGAGATATAATGTTTTTTCATCTATTAAATCCATTGTGTAATGAGCGATAAAAATGAAGATAAACTACTTGAAGAATTTATAGTTCAATCATTAAAGAAATATTCAGTTTCTCCAACTGAAGAGGAAAAATCTTTTATTCTAAATGAGTTCCAGCACATCAAATTTCATACAAAATCATTTAATATATCAACCAAAGACATTATTAAAAATAAAACATTTATTACAATATTTTTATTGATAACTATCACTATCTTTTTAATTTATTTATTCGCTCTCTTATTCCCAGCAGAAAACAATACCAATGAAGAGCCATCAGACCAGAATATTTCAAACTCCATCCTAACAGATTCTACCACAAAAAGCATCTCTACTGATTCATTAAATTCTACAACATCTACTTCTTCAATCTCTAACATTTCTACTCCATCTAATACACCTGTAACAACCCAATCTACTAATAATATAGTTCCTCAAAATACAGCTTCCATCAATGAAAAAGATAGTGTAAAAAAATTTACTTCTAACAAAAAAGATAGCATTCCTTCAACTCCACAAAAGAAAAAAAAGAAAAAGAAAAAATCTATTGACACTGAAAACACTAACGAAACCACCCTTCCTGTATTAGAACCTAAAACGCCTGAATTGAACCCTAATACCAAAGAGGAAGAGTAAGTCAATATTTCTCCGTAAAATATTTTGTATTATTGTTTCAAAAAAATATGAATAAACCTGTTATTATTGTTGGTGCTGGATTAGTTGGTTCATTACTATCTATTTTGTTAGGCAAAAAAGGTTACAGAGTAAAATTATATGAACGCAGGCCAGATATGAGAAAAACCAGACAATATGCAGGAAAATCTATTAATCTGGCTTTAAGTGATAGAGGCATAAGAGGATTGAAAATGGCTGATGTTTTAGATGAAGTAATGAAAATTGCTATTCCCGTATATGGCAGAACCATTCATAATATTGATAAATCTATTTTATTTCAACCATATAGTGCAGATGGCAAATGCAACTATTCTGTGTCTCGTGCAGAAATTAATTTTACTTTATTAGATATTGCAGAGAGATTAAATAATGTGTCAGTGCAATTTAATGAAAAATGTGTAGATGTAGATTTTGAAAAAACAACTGTTACCTTTGAAAATGCAGAAACTAAAAAAATTACAACAGAATCTGCAGAAATTATTTTTGGGGCAGATGGTGCATTCTCTGCCGTGCGATTAAATATGATGCTGAAAAATGATAGATTCCAGTATCAACAATATTACATTGAAACAGGATATAAAGAACTTATCATTCCTCCCGATGAAAAAGGAAATTTTCAATTAAACAACCATGAATCATTACACATCTGGCCAAGAAAAGAATTTATGCTAATGGCATTGCCTAATCCAACAGGTGATTTTACCTGCACTTTGTTTATGCCCTTTGAAGGCAAAAATTCTTTTGAACAACTGAAAACTCCAAAAGATGTTGAACAATTTTTTACCCAATACTTCCCTGATGCTATGCCTGTAATGCCTACATACTTGCAAGATTTTTTCAAAAATCCAACTTCATCACTTGTAACAGTTAGATGCTATCCATGGGTCATTAAAAATGTAGCATTGATTGGTGACGCTGCACACGCCATTACTCCATTTTATGGACAAGGTATGAATGCAGGATTTGAAGATGCAGTAATTTTAATGGAATTATTAGAAAAACATCAGCACAACTGGCAAAATACTTTGCAAGAATATCAAACATTAAGAAAAAAAGATGGTGATGCTATTGCACAATTAGCATTAGATAATCATATTGAAATGCGTGATAAAACAGCCAATCCAGATTTTATATTACAGAAAAAAATTGAACAATGGTTTTACAAACTTCATCCCGACAAATGGATACCCTTATATGATATGGTAACCTATCGCCCCGATATTCGCTACAGTGAAGCATTACAAAAAGGTTATTATCAAGATAACATTATGAAAGAAGTATTAAAACTGCCAGATATTCAAAACAAATGGCAATCTAAAGAAACAGAAGAGTTTATCTTAAACTTACTAAAAACTCACCCCTTTCAATATCAATCTTAATCAATGAATTATCGCTTATTTCCTGCAAGTGAAAGAGGTTTTGCTGACTATGGTTGGCTTAAAACACATTATTCTTTTTCCTTTGCTAACTGGTATCATCCAGAAAAAATACATTTTGGAATGTTACGAGTATTGAATGATGATAACATTGCTCCGCATAGTGGTTTTGACTTTCATCCACACAATGATATGGAAATTATTACTATTCTTTTGGAAGGCGAACTAACACATCAGGATTCAATGGGCAATAAAGGTGTTATCAAAAAAAATGAAGTGCAGGTGATGAGTGCAGGCACAGGTATTTTTCATTCCGAAAAAAATGAAAGTAACGAATGGACAAAGTTATTTCAAATATGGATTTTTCCTGATAAAAAGGGACATACGCCAAGATACGAACAAAAGCCATTTCCAAATCAACAATCATTTCAATTACTGGTTTCTCCTGATGGAAGAGATAACTCATTGTGGATTCATCAAAATGCGTTCATCACTCGTTTGCATTTATCTTCTGAAGAATATTTTGATTATCATTTACATCATCCTTCAAATGGTGTTTATGTAATGAATATAAACGGTGAATTTTCTATTCTTCAACACGCACTACAATTTAGAGATGCTATAGGTGTTTGGAACACACCTGTTTTTAATATTCACTCTTCAAAAACAAGTGATATTTTATTGATAGAAGTACCAATGCATTAAAAAAATATTTATGGAAAAATTAAGTAAAATATATGTTGCAGGACATCGTGGAATGGTGGGTTCTGCTATCATTCGTAAATTACAAAAAGAGGGTTATACTAATATCATTACGAAAACATCGTCAGAGTTGGATTTAAGAAACCAATCTGCTGTTGAAAATTTCTTTAAAGAACATCAACCCGAATATGTGTTTTTAGCGGCTGCAAAGGTGGGTGGGATTCTTGCTAACAATACTTATCGTGCCGAATTTATTTATGACAACTTAATGATTCAAAACAATATTATTCACTGTGCTTACAAATACAAAGTGAAAAAATTATTATTTCTTGGGTCTTCTTGCATTTATCCAAAATTGGCACCACAACCCATGAAAGAAGAGTATTTATTATCTGGCTATTTAGAACCCACTAATGAACCTTATGCTATTGCCAAAATTGCGGGAATAAAAATGTGTGAAGCATATCGCGACCAGTATGGCTGTAATTTTATATCAGCAATGCCTACTAATTTATATGGACCAAATGATAATTATGATTTAAATAATTCTCATGTATTACCTGCACTTATTAGAAAATTCCATGAAGCAAAGGTTCAGAAACTTCATTATGTTGTAGTGTGGGGAACTGGCAAACCCCGTCGCGAATTGATGCATGTTGATGATTTAGCAGATGCGTGTTTATTCTTGATGAATCATTACAATGAAAGACAATTTGTAAATGTTGGAACAGGCAAAGATATTAGCATTGCTGAATTATCTGAATTGGTTAAAAAAGTTGTTGGATACAAAGGTGAGATTATTTTTGACACTACTAAGCCAGATGGTACCCCAAGAAAATTACTGGATTTAAGTTTAATTCACTCATTGGGCTGGAAACACAAAATAGAATTAGAAGAAGGAATTGCGCACGCTTATGATGATTTCTTGAAGAATCAAATAAATGAAATAACTCATTCTAACTAAAATCATCTTTATTAGAAGTTATCAGAAAAGCAATTACAGGTAGTGCAACTACAACTCCAATAATTAGTAATAAAGTACCTACAGACGATGCTCCCCCCGCTGTTAACCCAAATGCTACAGGGTTACTTAATACGAAAATTCCAATTAATAAGAGGGATACGGCTATTAAACTTGCGATTATAAAACTAAAGTACATTAAGAAATTCATTTCCCCAAGACCTTTATATAAATCAGGATGTTCTTTAATTTTTCTTTTAGCATTACGCGCAGTAAACATTAAGAAATATATAGATAAACTCGTGAAAAATGAAGGAATTAACGATAATGCAAATAAAATCCAGCTTAAAGTATAACCTGGTGGATATGTTTTATTCTTTTTATCTGTTGTATTGGTTGTAGTTGGCTGTTGCTTTATTCCTTTATCAGGTTCAGTAGATTCAATATGTTCACTAACACCATTAGCATATTTTATCATGTAAATTTTTGATTTTGAAATAGTATAAGTAGGTCCATTAATATTATCGCACCGTTTATATTTAATCTCATTATCATTAATTTCTATTACCTTCACAATATATTCATCTCCCGTTTTTAATATCAATACATCTCCACAAGTGTCGGTAGGTATTTTGTTTTTTCTGAATAAATTTTGTTTTGGGTTGTTATTAATTGATTTTTCTTGTGATACCAGTAGTGATAAATCTTCATTATATAATTTTGATTGCAGCGGTTGTATATTATTTTGTTGCTCTATGATTGACAATGGTTTTTCAGAATGTTGTGAATGATTTTTTTTAGAAATCCATTCTACATAGTACCCTTTACGATACAATCTTTTTTGAAATGAACAACCGAAAATGCCCAAAATACTTAGTAATAAAATTATTCTTTTCCACTTAATCATAAAATATTTTTGCTTGAAATATAAGGAAATAATTACAATAATCCACTTTGTTTCATAGATACTCTTAACCAAATTAGAAAGAATAATAAGGCTATTGATATACTAATAAAAAATACCGCTAACTGGTCAAAAAATCCAATAAATATCAATCCAAGTATAAATACAAATACTACAAATGCGATTAAAAGCGCATAAGAAAAATTAAATATAAATTCCATTTCACTTTTGCCAGTATATACATCTGGTTTAGATTTTATTTCTGTCAATGCTTTTTTAGAAGCAAATAAGGCGCCTATTAATCCAAATATACCAAACAAAAGAGTTAAAGCAAACCACACATAAGCATTATTATAGTGAGGCGGTAACTCGTTAGGTTCTTTTACATTTGCTTTAGAATAATCATAATCTGGTTCGTCAGAAAGAATATGCTCATTGGTTCCATTGACATATTTTATCATATAAACTTTTGATTTTGCAATGGAATAAACAGATCCATTAATATTATCACATCTTTTATATTTAATTTCTTTTTCCGTAATTTCCAATACTTTTACCACATATTCATCTCCATTTTTTAATGTAAGAATATCACCGCAAGTATCTGTTTGGATTTTGGATAAAAAAATTTTTATTGGATGAATAATATTAGAACGATTGCTTGTGCTTGCCTGCAAAGATGAATTTAAAGAGACATCATTAGGAAGAATAGATTTAAATGCTTGAATAGATTTTGGTGAAATAATTTCAGAAGATTTGAAATCATTTTTTTGTTTAGATGAATGATGAGTCATCCACTCAATATAATAACCTCTGCGATGTAATCTTTTTTGAAAAGAACATTCAAAAAATGAAAATAAAATCAAAGACAATAAAATAATTTTTGCCGATGTTTTCATTCTTCAATTTTTTGTGGAAATATACGAATATTTTAATCTATATAAACTATTGTGTAATGAAATATTTTTTCACCTTGTCCGCCATAGTATCTGTTTAGCGTCTAAAAATAATTTATAAACATTACTGTTGAATTTGCATGTATTCATGTGTTAGTAAAATAATTTTTATTGAAGTGGGACTCATAAGGAGTCTAAAATTTATAGATAGATTATGTCGCTCTATAAATGTATGACCCCCAACGAAGTTGGGGGTCATACAAGCATTAAATTAATTTTGTAGTAAAAATTATTATTTAAATTTTTCACAATAAACAGGCACGTTTTAAACCTTCAATATTTTACTGCATCTAAATAAAAAATTAAAATTATGAAAAAGTTAGCAATGATGGTTATTTCAGGGGCATTAATGACTTGTATAAATATACAAGCACAAAACCAATCACCTAATGTGGCTAATTCACCACAACAATCATCGCCCAAAAAACAAAAATTACCACCAGAACAAAGAGCACAAAAATCTGTTGATGAATTAGATAAAATTGTTGGATTAACTAGTGAACAAAAAAATAAAGTGTACAATTTAGCTCTGGAAAGAGCAAAAGCAGTAGATGCTGTATTTGAAAAATATAAAGGACAGCCCGATAAAAAAGAATTGGCAAAACAAGAAGTTCATGAAATCAGAAAAAAATATCGTCAGGAAGTGAAAAATATTCTTACACCAGAACAGATTGAAAAACTTAAACAACATCACAAAGCCAATCATCCTCAACCATCCAAAAATTCAGAAGATATAATACCTGATAAAGAGTAAAATAATTTAGCAAGAGAAAGTGGTAGATAAGATTATTAAAATCTAAACTCTTTCTAACAACATTGCATAACCCTGTCCAACACCTACGCACATAGTAGCGATAGCATATTTTTTCTTCTGCTCTAGCAATTCTATGGCGGCTGTAAGAGCAATTCTTGCGCCGCTCATACCAAGAGGATGACCTAATGCAATTGCACCACCATTAGGATTAATGCGTGGGTCTGTATCTTCTAGTTTCCATTGACGAACACAACCAAGTGATTGGGCAGCAAATGCTTCGTTAAGTTCAATAATATCAATGTCTTTTAATGTGAGCTTAGTTTTAGAAAGTAACTTATTAACTGCATCTACGGGACCTAATCCCATAATACGTGGCTCAACGCCTACAACTGTACCTGCTATTACTCTTGCAAGTGGTTGAAGATTGTATTTTTTAATACCTTCATCGCTGGCCAGAAGAAGGGCAGCAGCGCCATCATTTAATCCAGAAGAATTACCAGCAGTTACACTTCCGTCTTTTCTAAAAGCGGGTTTTAATTTAGCAAGTGTATCAAGTGTAGTATTGGGTTTCATAAACTCATCGGTATCAAAAATAATAGGATCGCCTTTTTTTTGTGGGATAGTTAGTGGAAAAATTTCTTTTTTGAATCTGCCGTTTTGCTGAGATCTGGCGGCTTTTTGTTGACTCCACAGTGCAAATTTATCTTGGGCTTCGCGAGATATTTTTAATAATTCAGCAACATTTTCTGCAGTTTCACCCATGCTATCTGTGCCATACTTTTCTTTCATTTTAGGGTTGATAAATCTCCATCCAAAAGAAGAGTCGTAAATTTGTTGAGTTCTATCATAAGGTTCATTGGCTTTGCTTAATACATAGGGGCCACGCGACATATTTTCTACACCACCAGCAATCATCAAATGAGCATCGCCTAACATAATGGTTCTTGCTGCTTCCATTACAGAGGTTAGTCCAGATGCGCATAAACGGTTGATAGTTTGACCTGGAACAGTATAGGGTAATCCTGCTAATAATAATGCCATTCGGGCTATATTTCTATTGTCTTCACCTGCTTGATTGGAGCAACCAATAATAACATCTTCTACTTCTGCCCAGTTGATTTGAGGATATTTTTGACAAAGGGCTTTAATTGTTTCTGCTATTAAATCATCGGTTCTAACCTGTGCAAGTGTTCCACCAAATTTTCCAATGGCAGTTCTTACACCGCCTACAATATAAGCATTTTGCATAATTCTTGTTTTGCCCCAAAGATGAGAAAAAATTAGCACATTTGCAGGGATAAGAATTGGTAATGAAAATTATTGATAAATATATTGTCAAAAAGTTTTTAGGAACATTTATTTATTCCATTAGTTTAATATTATTGATTTTCATTGTATTTGATTTGAAAGATAAGTTGCCCGATTTTTTAGCAGATAAGACACCATTAAAAGAAATTATTTTTGATTATTATTTAATGTTTATTCCAGTATATGGAAATATGTTTAGCCCATTGTTTATATTCATATCTGTAATTTTTTTTACTTCCCGAATGGCTCATCGCAATGAGTTTGTAGCATTATTAAGCAGTGGGGTTAATTACAATCGCATTTTGCGACCATATTTAATTACAGCAGGCATTATTGCATTGACATCGTTAGTTTTAAATCATTTTATTATTCCAAAAGCCAACAGAAAAAAAATAGCATTTGAAGATAGATGGTTTAATAATAATTACAACACCGAAGATAAGAACATACACAGAATAATTGGAAAAGGAGAATTATTATATTTGTATAGTTATGATAACAAAGCACAAATGGGATATAAAATTTCATTGGAAAAAATGGAGAATAATCAACAAGTATATTATTTGAAAGCAGAAGCAATGAAATGGGATAGCACTGATAAATCGTGGATTTTGAATAATGTGTTTGAAAGAAAATTAGTTGAAAAAATAAAAGGAGATAGTGTTTACTACAAAGAAGAAGTGAAGTTTTATCCAGATAAAAAAATAAAAATTGATTTCACACCTGATGATATGTGGAGATATGAGAGCAAGTTAGAAATAATGAATTATTGGGAATTAAAGAGATACATAGAAAAAGAAAAACAAAAGGGAAGTAATAAGGTGGAGTATTTTGAAGTAGAGCATTATCGTCGTACGGCATTTCCATTTGCGACATTTGTGCTTACTATTATTGGTGTGAGTGTGTCATCTCGCAAAGTGAGAGGTGGTGTGGGCTGGACAATAGCATTGGGGTTGTTGTTGAGTGCTGTGTATATTATGTTGATGTATATATTTACAATACTAGCTACAACGGGCTTTGCTAATCCATTATTGGCGGTATGGATACCGAATATTGTATTTAGTATAGTAGCGTATTGGTTTTATTTAAAGGCACAGAAATGATTGATAAAATAAAAAAAATATACTCTTCTGATTTTGTAAAAAATAATTTGCAATTAATTTCAGGGACTGTTATTGCCCAAGCCATCAATTTTGGATTTAATATCGTATTAACGAGATTATATGCACCAGAAAGTTGGGGGGTATTATCTTTTTTCTTAATAAGTTGTTCAATTTTTTTAGTAATATCTTCATTTAAATTAGATATTAATCTCATTACAGCAAAAAGCGAGAAAGAAATTAAAAGATTATTAAATTATTCTTTTACTATTACCTTTGTTGTATCTATAATCACTTTTATTATTTTTTTAGTACTTAAAATATTTTCCAATACATCTGTAAAAACACTTGAATGGTGGTGGATAGTAGGGTATTTAGTTAGTACGTATTTGTTAAGTGGGCGTCAAATTTTATGGATGTTGGCATTAAAATATAAATTGTTTAGTTTGCAATCAAGAACATTGATAGGAGAAGCATTCATTGTCAATAGCATTGCTACATTGTTTTTCTATTTTGAGGATTTAGGATTGTTCATAGGAAATTTTTTTAGTCAATTATTTGGATTTTTATGGCTATTCATAAACATCTTAAAAAGTAAATACTACATAAGTTTAAATGACCTTAAGCCCAAATTATTACCAATTAAGTTATTCAAAAAGATTTTATTTATACAAAGGCATAATATTATTCAAGGATATATTGATTTATTTCAGATTTATACTTTCACATTGATATTTTCAAATCAGATGTCTGTAATTGGATATTATTTTTTATGTATTAGGGTATTACAATTGCCATTAAGATTGATATTTGGACCTATCAGTAATGTTTTTTTTAGAACATTATTTGATAAGAAGTTACATAGTGAATCAATGAAAGGATTTTATTTAAAAGTATTATTTATGTGTATTGCTTTGCTTGTTCCTATAGTTTTAGTAATTGAATTGTATAGTAATGAATTATTTCAATTTGTATTTGGTGATGAATGGTTAGAAGCAGGAAAGTATGCTAAAATTTTAATATTCTGGATTGGTTTAGATGTTATTAAAACACCAATGATACAAGTGTTTTATTTATTCAAAAAACAAAATATTTTGAATGTATTATCTTTTTGTTCAGTTGCTTTAACTATAATTTTTTTAATATATGGTAAATATAATTTAAGTATAACATTGGTATTACAAGGAATGGCATTAATAGGGGCATTATTTAGTTTGATAATTATATATACAAGTTTTAATATAGTAAATAATTATGATAACTCTTTGAAAGCCAAAAATTGAGTGTGAAAGTAAATTAATGATAAAATATATCCTGTATAAATAGAACCTGCTTGAGTTTCAAGCATTGACTCTGTTAGAAAATTTAATATAATAATAAAAATAATTAAGTTATATTCATAAAATCTTTTCTTTAAAAAGATAATTGGATATAATAATAAATAAATCAAACTTAAAAAACCAATAATACCTAATGATATAAATGTCTGAAAAAATTGGTTATGAGCATTTAATTTTTTTTCAAATAAATAATATAGATGTTTCTCTTTGTAATATCTATTTAATGTTTCGGTGGCACTACCTGTCCCTGTGCCTAATATCCATTCATTTTTCAAAATATCTATGCAAGATTGCCAAATAATTATTCTATATCCTGAAGATTCAGATTCCTGTTGATTTTGATTTAATAAATTCTCAATTGATTTTTTGAAATAGTAGATTCTTTCATTATCTAATTTATTCATAATTATTACAAATGTGCTAATTATAAAAATCAATAATAATGATTTTATAAAAAATGGGATATTAAATAATTTGTAAAACATCACTATTGAAACAAGTATTAAACTTATCCATCCAGATTTTGAAGAGGTTAATAAACTACTTGTTACTAATATAGTAAATAATAACCAAAAAATTTTATTGTTTTTTTTATAATATTCTGTAAATAAAAATACAATGGCAGTATTTAAATATAATGCATAATAACTGGGATGAAACCATATTACAAAATCTGTATAATGAGGTATTTTTTTATAGTAAATATATTGAATAATGGCATTCAATAAAAAAATTGAAGAGGAAATACTACAACCCCAAATAAACCATTTTTTTAGTTTATGAATAGATGCTTCTATATCTATAATTAAGGGTATAGCAATTATGAATACTAATGGCATCACCAAAAAAGATAATTTAACTTGAATGTCAAATAAAGCATTATCTACATTTGACAATGATCTTATAAAAAGAATTTCAATAAAGAAAAATATAAAAAAAGGATGAAAGAACTTAATAGATGCACTTAATCTTTGAAATAAAGAATAATTAAAATTAATTAAATGTATTAAAAAGTATATTATAATCGTCCATGTAACAAAATTTGAATAAATAGGAATAAAGAATGGAATCAAATAGAATAGATATTGCTTTAAATATTTATTATTGTATAACGAACTAACTTTCATATAAAAAAATATAGTTCAAACTCACACCTATAAGGATATACATTGGTAAAAAATAAATACAAGAACTCGGAGCAGCAGATCCAAATATAAACATAATCAAACTTAATGGTATTCCATATCTTATTTCAGAAGGAATAGAAGAATGAAAAATCAGTTGCAAACTTTTATACAGAATGTAAATGAAAAAAGATACATAAAATAACCAGTAAAAAATTCCACCTTCGCTTAAAATTTCTAACCAATGATTATGCATATTTATCATATAGTATGGATCTTTTATTTTTCTTTTTACCTCTCTATAATGCTTAAAGTTACCTCCTCCAGCACCAATATAATGAGTATCCTTTAATAACTTTATACCATCTAATATTAATTCTTTTCTTGTAGTTCCAGAATGGTCAGAAGATTCAGTTAAAAACGATTGCATACCTATCAAAGACCTTGATAAAGCAACCAATTCATCTATTTTTTTTATGCCAGTTTTTTGAAATGTAAAAAAGTTAGTCATAATAGACATTAAAAATAAAAATATAATAACAAATTGATAAATCATATTTCGTTTTTTTGACAAGAAAGCCACTCCAATAGACAAAAGGAAAATAATTATCAAATCTAAATAAATTAATCGAGAACCAGAATATACAACTATTAGAATAATGGTTAAAAGTAAAATGTATTTAATGAAATTATTCAATTTATCTGAAAATAAAATAAATGGAAAAAACAAAGATATTTTCAACGATAAATCGTTAGGATTCCACGAAAATCCTGTTGGAGAAGTTTCAATGTAAGAGGGAGCATCTGGAGATGACTGAAGAACAAACTCTAAATCATTAGGTTTCCCAAACCATTCAGAAATAGGCGAAAATCTTGCAATTGGCCAACGAAATGGGGTAATTATTTCTAATATTGAAACAAAAATTTCAATACAAAATCCGAAAAACAAAACTTTCAATAAATGATGAAAATCTTTTTGATTGTTTACATTCCAAATAATAAAAAAACTAATACTATAACCTAATGAAATTATAATTAAGTATTGCAAATTGTAAAATTTATTCTCTGCCCATATAAAGGATAATGAAAACCAAATCATCGTAACTAAATAAAGCAGATTAAATAGTTTAAATCGTTTTTCATTAAGAATTTTATCAATTGAGAATCTTTCATAATATAAAGTATAAATAAAAAATAAAAATTGCACAATTAACAACAAATGAAATAAGTAAAATGAACTATAACTAATACCAATACCTACATAAGCCGATAGTATGAATAAATCAAATACAATTTTTTTTAATTTCATATCTCAAAATTGCGTTGAAATAAATAATTTTCAAAAAGTAGAATTGTTTATACTTGCACCTAATATTTAGAGGATATGCATATTTTATTGCTTGCAGATGCTAATTCAATTCATACCCAAAAATGGGCTATTTATCTTTCAAATAATGCCGTAAAAGTAAGTATATTTTCATTACAAGCCCCCAAAAATGATTTATTCAATAACACGAATATAAAAGTTTTTTCACCAAACAAGGATATTCATAAAAAAATTCTTTATCCATTAGCACTTCCACTTTTGAAAAAAATCACTTCGCAAATTAAACCTGATATTGTTCACGCCCACTATGCCAGTAGTTATGGATTGTTAGGATCATTATTACACTTTCGTCCTTTTATAATTTCTGTTTGGGGAAGCGATGTCTTTGAATTTCCAAAATTAAACTTGGTCAATAAACTTATTTTAAAATATAATTTAAAAAACGCTGATTTAATTACCTCCACAAGTGTGATAATGGCTCAAGAAACCCAACTATACACCGATAAACCCATTAAAGTTATTCCATTCGGTGTTGATACAAATATCTTTCAACCTTTATACACTAAAAAGATATTCTCATCCGATGAAATCATTATCGGAACAATTAAAACATTAGAACCTAAATATGGTATTCATATACTCATTAAAGCATTTCAATTAGTTTTTAAAAAATTACCAAATTTTAATTTAAAATTACTAATAGTTGGAGATGGAAGTCAAAGAAAGGAATTAGAACAATTATCCCAAGAATTAAATATCGCAGATAAAGTTATTTTTTATGGAAAAATTAAAAACTCCGAAGTGCCTCAAATGTTATCAGAAATTGACCTCTTTGTTGCACTTTCAGAAGAAGAAAGTTTTGGCGTAGCAGTAGTAGAAGCAATGGCTTGTGAAAAACCCGTCGTCGTGAGTGATGCTGGTGGATTAAAAGAAGTTGTTGTAAATCATAAAACAGGTATAATAGTTGAAAAAAACAATCCCGAAGCAGCAGCCAACGCTATCATTGATCTTATTCTCAATAAAGAGAAAGCTCATCTAATGGGAAGAGAAGGGCGATTACACGTACTAAAATATTATGATTTTAAAAGGAATGTTCAAGAAATGATTAACACTTACAAGCAAGTTCTATCCTCTTACAAATAAAAATAATTTTACTGACCAAATTAATTTATCCCAAAGAACTTATTAGTAGAAAGTTGAAAGTATAAAAGTAGATAGGCATATTTTTGTGATTAGGTGAATAAAAATTTTAGTAGCAAAAACTTTCTACATTTCGCTTTCTACTTTTAACTAATTATTTCTTCGTGATATTTGTTGTTAAATTTACCTATCAAAATAGGTACAACATAATAAGAATATCCCCACATTTATTCACTCACACTTTTATGCATCTAATTCACCTGCAATTACATTCATACTACTCATTGTAATGATAGCATCAGATAATAAAGACCCCTTGATCATTTCTGGGTAGGCCTGATAATAAATAAAACAAGGTCTTCTAAAATGCAATCTATATGGACTTCTTCCTCCATCACTTACTACATAAAATCCTAATTCCCCATTAGCCCCTTCTACACAATGATACACTTCTCCTTCAGGAATATCCACTTCTCCCATAATTATTTTGAATTGATAAATCAAACTTTCCATATCATTATACACGTCTTCTTTATTAGGTAAATAGTAATATGGATTATCAGCATGAAATGATGTCTTATCTTCCAAGACATCTAATTTCTTTAATGCTTGTTCAATAATTCTCAAACTCTGCCAAACCTCTTCCTGACGAACCATAAATCTATCATAAGTATCACCATTTGTTCCTACAGGAATATCAAACTCAAACTCATCATAAGAGCAATATGGATTGGCTACTCTTACATCATAATCTACTCCCGTTGCTCTTAAATTAGGACCAGTAAATCCATAACTCAAAGCGTCTTCAGAAGAAATAGCCCCTGCGCCTATTGTTCTATCCATAAATATTTTATTTCTCTCTAATAAATTAGAAAACTCCTGAAAAGCCGCAGGAAATTCTTTTACAAACTGACGAATAAGTTGCCATGTTTTTTCACTCCAATCTCTTTCAAAGCCCGCTACTCTACCAATGTTAGTGGTTAATCTTGCTCCACAAATGCTTTCATAAATATCATAAATTTTTTCTCTCCATTGAAAAACATACAAGAATCCTGTCATAGCACCTGTGTCTACACCAATAACAGAATTACATACAAGGTGGTCGGCTATTCTTGCTAATTCCATAATAATTACACGCATATATTGAATCCTTTTGGGAATTTCAATGCCCAGCAGTTTTTCAACGGCCATATCCCAACCCATATTATTGATAGGTGATGAGCAATAATTTAATCTGTCGGTTAATACTCTTATTTGATGATAAGCCAGTTTTTCTCCTAATTTTTCAAATGCCCTGTGAATGTATCCCACAGTAGGTTCGCTATGAACAATAAATTCTCCATCCATTGTTAGCACATTCTGAAAAATACCATGCGTAGCAGGATGCGTAGGTCCTAAATTCAAAGTTGTATATTCTTTTTCATCTGATTTAAGTATTTGCTCCTGAAGTGTTTCTAATTGAGATTTTTCTTTATTACTTTTTTTACTTTTGATTTTTTCTGTTGTCATAATTCAAAATTTTTAGTTTTCATTGAAATAATTTTTTGGTAATTGTTTTTCTACCCATTCAATAATTTTTTCTGCTAATTCAATACCTTCTTTTGAAATATTTACTTTCAATTCACCATCATATCCCATTAATAAATGCAATAAATTGTATGCCGAATTTAGGTAATCTAAAATTTTCCAATTTTGTTTTACAATAAAATCTCTATAATCATCAATATCTTTTCTGCCTTTTACTTTGTATCCTTTATATTTCATCAATTCATCTAATGCGAGCAAAACGCCTGTCCACGCTTGATGTCCTGCAGTTTTTACATATTTAGGAGATGAGTAAAATTCTCCGTGTTTGCCCGCTTTGGTTTTCAATGTTTCACGGGCATTTTGAATATATACCCAAGGATTTTCTTTGTGTTTAGTTTTCATTGAAATAATTTTTTGGTAATTGTTTTTCTACCCATTCAATGATTTTTTCTGCTAATTCAATACCTTCTTTTGAAATATTTACTTTCAATTCCCCGTCATAACCCATATACAAATGTAAATGATTATAGGCAGAATTTAAATAATCTAAAATTTTCCAATTTTGTTTTGCAATAAAATCTCTATAATCATCAATATCTTTTCTGCCTTTCACTTTGTATCCTTTATATTTCATCAATTCATCTAATGCTGTTAAAACACCCATCCATGCTTGATGTCCTGCGGTTCGCACATATTTTTTAGATGAGTAAAATTCTCCATGTTTGCCCGCTTTGGTTTTCAATGTTTCACGGGCATTTTGAATATATACCCAAGGATTTTCTTTGTGTTTAGTTTTCATTGAAATAATGTTTTATCTGCCAAACATTGTATCATCTTTATCTTCACGAGTTAGATCTTCTACAGGATATTCTTTTCTAAATGGAAATATATCCATTTCTTCAGGATTCATTATCCTTTTCAGATTGGGATGTCCCTTAAAAATAACACCAAAAAAATCGTATGCTTCTCTTTCCATCCAGTTTGCTCCTTTCCACAAGTCA
Source organism: Bacteroidota bacterium (assembly GCA_040758575.1). GTDB lineage: Bacteria > Bacteroidota > Bacteroidia > B-17B0 > Aurantibacillaceae > BPGX01. The sequence continues at coordinate 38,107 of JBFLVH010000016.1, forward strand.
GTAACAGTAGGTATTTCGGGCTTATCTATTCCAAAAAAGGTTTTTACTCTAATACGCCAATTGGTGGTCATATTGTGTAAATGATAAATCACACCTAAATGCTTTAAATCTTCTGTTTGCATTGCGGTTAAGTCGGTCAAAAAGAAGAAGTTCCATTTTTCTGATTCTTTAAGGTATTTTAAGACATCGTGTATTTTCTCTTGTTTGACAACTAAAGTAGGAAAATTATAAGGTAATTCAGCAGAAATAACCACATCTCCTAATTGTTGATTTAAATCGTTTTTAATTTGTTCTAATAACTCTTGTTGTGTCATAATTTTTTTATTTTTCTTGTTTATTCCATTTTTTTCCTAATTGTGTTTCTACCCACTCAATAATTTTTTCTGCATATTCAATACCAATATTGCAAACTTTTGAATTTAAGCCGCCGTCATAACCCATATATAAATGTAAAATCTCATATACTTCATTAAAGTAATTCAAAATTTTTCTATTTCTTTTTGCGAGAAAGTCAATGTAATCTTCTACTTTTTTTCTGCCTCTTTTTTGAAAACCCTCTTTTTGCATGAGTTCATTCAATGTTATCAATACGCCCATATACGCAGTATGTCCAGCCATTCTTACATATTTAGGATAAATATAAAATTCTTCGTCTTTTCCTGCTTTCTCTTTCAAAATCTGACGGGCATTCTGAATATATAACCATGGATTTTCCGAATGTATTTTATATTTCTTTTTCATAACTTTGTTTTATTCAATATCTATGCCATAACTTTCCAGCATTTTTTTGTATTGAATAGAATCTCTTCTTCTTAATGATTCATTTTCTGCTAACTCCTGCACTTTAAGTATAGCATCTAATAATTGTTCAGGCCTTGGGGGGCAGCCAGGCACATATACATCAACAGGAATAATTCTATCTATGCCTTGCAATACGCTATAAGAATCAAATATTCCGCCGCTACTTGCACAAGCACCCATACTAATTACCCATTTTGGCTCTGCCATTTGCTCATATACCTGTCGCAATACAGGGCCTAATTTTTTTGAAATAGTTCCCGCTACTATCAATAAATCTGCTTGTCTTGGCGAAAAAGATAATCTTTCAGAACCAAACCTTGCTAAATCATAAGTAGAGGCCATTGTAGCCATAAATTCTATACCACAACAAGATGTAGCAAAAGGAAGTGGCCACAATGAATTTTTCCTTGCCAGCCCCACTGCCTTTTGTAAGGTTGTTGCAAAAAAACCAGGTCCTTCAATGCCTTCAGGGGCTTTTACTATCTCAATTTTACTTGGTCTTTTAATAGGTTGTTTGCTCATAATTTTTTATTTTAATTTTTTCTCTACCCAATCAATAATTTCTTCGGCACACTTAATTCCTGCTTTAACTATTTCATAATTACCAATTCCATCATATTCCATATCCAGATGTAAAATATTATACGCTGTGTTAAAGTAATTCAATACCTTTCTATCTATTTTTGCAATAAAATCTCTGTAATCATCTACATGCTTTCTTGTTTTTTTAAGAATGCCGTGTTGTTTCATCAATTCATTTAATGCAATCAAAACTCCTCTGTATGCGGCATGCCCAGCAATGGCAACATACTTACTATCTGTATAAAATCCATCTTCTTTTTTGCCATATTCTTTTAATATTTCTCGGGCATTATTAATATGCCGCCTTGCTTCTTGTATGTAATACTCTTTGGTTCGTTTCATATATTTAATCTTGAATATTCAAAACGTCTTTTTTCAGCAAATAATAAAGCCCAACCAATAATATCAATATAAATGTAAATACTTCTATAACGCCAAACATACCTAATTCCTTGAAGTTAGTTGCCCATGGATACATAAATATTACTTCTACATCAAATAACACGAATATCAAGGCAGTTAAAAAATATTTCACAGCAAATGGATTTCTTGCGTTGCCTTCACTATGTATGCCACACTCAAAAGCATTATACTTTATTTTTGAATACTTTTTAGGTCCTAATAAATGCGATGCAATCATTGTAACCACTACAAATGCCAATGCAATTAAGAACATAATAAAAATGGGCAAGTAATGAATAAGCGTTCCTGTGTTCATATTATTATATTTTGTGGCAAAGTTAAGTATTTTTACAATAACATCCGAATTTTGTGATCTTTAATCCTTTCATCATTCTGCCCACACACACTTGTTAGTAATATTTTTAATGCTGTGTTTTTTATGCTTTTTATTCCCTTTATTTTTGTGTCCTCATTTATGAAAAAAGTAATTTCTATATCTCTTATTTTAATCTTTGCATTGAAGAGTTATTCTCAATGGGATATTCATTCTGTTGCTGCAAACAGATATGCAGATTCAGTATATGAAAAGTTAACTCCCCGTGAGAGAATCGCACAATTACTGATGATTCCAGTATATGCTAATAAAAACATGAAACATATTCGTCAGGTGGCTGAATATGTAAGAGAATATAATATTGGTGGAATAATTTTAATGCAAGGCACTCCACTCAAATTTGCTTCTTACATCAATTATTTTCAAAAATTAGCCAGAACGCCAATTTTAATGAGTATTGATGGAGAATGGGGCGTTTCAATGCGTTGGGATAGCATGCCCATTTATCCTAAACAAATGACGCTTGGGGCATTATCAGAACTGAATGATTCTTTAATTTATCAAATGGGATTAAGAATAGGTAACGAATGCAAGAGATTAGGTATTCACATCAATTTTGCACCTGTTGTAGATATTAATAACAACCCTGCCAATCCTGTAATAGGTGTAAGAAGTTTTGGTGAAAATAAATATAAAGTTACTCAAAAAGCATGGTTATATGCAAAGGGCTTAATGGATAGTGGCGTAATGCCTGTAATGAAGCACTTTCCAGGTCATGGTGATACAGATGTAGATTCTCATAAAGATTTACCTGTCATTACTCATTCAAAGGAAAGGTTAGATACATTAGAACTATATCCCTTCAAAATGCTCATAAAACAAGGTATTCCAGGTATTATGATTGCTCATTTGAATATTCCTGCACTTGATTCCTCTAAAAACAAACCTTCTACTTTAAGTAAAAAAATTGTAACTGATTTATTAAAACAAGAGTTGGGCTTTGAAGGATTGATTTTTACTGATGCTATGAATATGAAAGGTGTAGCCAAATTTTTTCCCGAAGGCATTGCGGAAATAGAAGCCATTAAAGCAGGTAATGATGTATTATTATTTTCTGAAAATGTCCCTAAAGTCATTTCATCTATTGAAAATGCCTTAAAAGACAGCATCATTAGTTGGAAGCAAATTGAATATTCCTGTAAAAAAATTCTGAAATATAAATACTTACTGAACATAGAAAAAAACTCTTTGGTCAAAAAAAGAAACCTATATGAAGATATATACAAAAATAAATTACCTCAACAACTTATTTACGAAATCAGTGCAAAAAGCGTTACGCTTGTTCAAAACAAAAATCATTTTTTACCACTTCAAAATTTGAAAGGCAAAAAATTTTTACACATTGCTGTTTTTGATAGCACAAATAATTCTTTTAATGAGCAATTAAAAAATCATGTCTATCCCGACGAATTCACTTTGTTATCTAATAAAATAGATACTGCCTTATTATTTCAAAAAGTCAAAAATGCAGATGTGATGTTTATTCAGGTTATTCAAAAAAAACTTTTCAATGGAAAAAAATTAAATAATAATGATAGTGTTTTTTTATTGCTTGAAAACATTGCTCAACAAAAACAATCAATACTTATACTAAATGGTTCACCTTATTTATTAAATCAATTTTCTCATTCAGAAGTATTTCAATCTATAATATATGCCTACGAAAATAAAAAAGACCTGTCAAAATCAGCAGTAGAAGTAATTTTTGGAAGTATTATTCCACAAGGCATTGCACCAGTTAGCAATTCATTTATCCATGCAAATACTTCAAATACTTTTTCAAATAACATTCGGCTACCTCAAATTTTCCCTGAAAAAATCGGCATCAACTCTGATGCATTAAATAAAAAAATTGATTCACTCATAAACACTGCTATTCAACAAAAAATATTCCCAGGATGCCAAATTGTAGCAGTAAAAGATGGACAAATATTTTTCCGTCGGTCGTATGGAAAATTAACTTATGATGATACAGCATTGTCTGTAACTAACGCACATTTGTATGATATAGCATCTGTTACAAAAATTGCTTCTTCTGCTCTTGCTCTTATGAAATTAGTTTCAGAAAAGAAATTAGATGTCAAAAAACCTCTTGAATACTACCTTCCTGAACTTAAGCATACTAATAAAGATAAATTAATTATTGAAGATATTCTTACACATCAATCAGGATTGCTACCATTTATTCCATTTTATCAAAAAGCATTGCAATTGCAAAAGAAAGGTCAGGATATTTTTCGCAACGATTCTTCATCAACTCATAACATGTTAGTAGCCAATAATTTATGGATGAGAAGTGATTTGAAAGATACATTGTGGAATGATTTATTAAAAAGCCCATTGAAAGATGTAGGAAAATATGTGTATAGTGATTTGGGATATTACTTTATGCAGAAAATTATTGAAAAAATAACGGGAGAAAAATTAGATGACTATGTGCGAAAAAATTTTTATGAGCCATTGAATTTAGGCATAACATATAATCCTTTGAAATACTATCAAAAGCATCAAATTGTTCCAACCGAAATTGATAATGATTTCAGAAATCAACTTTTATGGGGATATGTTCATGACCCAGGAGCGGCTATGATGGGCGGCGTAGCAGGTCATGCGGGAATATTTGCCAATGCTACAGATTTGGCTATATTAATGCAAATGCTTTTGAATAATGGTCAAATATTTGGAAAAACACTTTTAGATAGTGCAGTTATCAAAGAATTTACAAGTTGTCGCTTTTGTCCAAAAAATCGCAGAGGATTGTGCTTTGAGAAACCTGCTCCTACCAAAGAAACTGAAAGTCCAGTACCAGATTGTTGTAGTCCTCAAAGTTTTGGACATTTTGGATTTACAGGCACAATGGCCTGGGCAGACCCGCAGGAAAATTTAGTAGTAATCTTTTTATCCAACCGTGTTTATCCAGATTCCAAAGAAAACAAATTAGCAAAATCGGGCATTAGAGGTAAAATATTGAAAATCTTTTATGATGCAGTAATACATTTTTACCCATACAACCTGGTTAGATAAAATAATGGGGTTATTAAATCGTCTTTAATAAGAATCTAAATTATATTAGAACTTACTTCTTAAGCGGCTCTTACCTCTTTTGTATTTGAACACATATCCCGCTTTGAGTTGCAAAGAAAAATAAGAATCTTTTTGCCTTGAATCACCTCTTTGAGCAGGTGTACCATCAGCAGCGGGTTTTGAAAAGCCAGGTATTGTGCCTAAACTAGGATCAGCCATTTGTGCCGATTTTGGGCCGTATGCTGACGCTAATGCTACAGGGTCATAATAGTTAGTGCTAACATCATCAATATAATCGGTAAAAGTTTTTCTCCAGCTCAATTCCAATCCGGCTGTCCATTGTCTTTTAATATACAGGTTAAATCCAATGCCCATTGGAATACTAACAGAAAAATTACTGTATTGCTTGGGACCACCAGGCAATCCCTGACCTTCGGTATGAAGGGGTTTCAATGCTACCCACTTTGAACCGTCATAGCCATAAGGATTATAATAAAACCCACCAATGCCAATAAATGCAACCCATTCAGTTTGAATCCCTTTCATTCTCCTGCTGAATGTTTTTTTGATATTATAACGACTGGTTACTCTGTTTGCAAAATAAGCAAATTCAATTCTTCCAGCTAACTCAAAAATATTGGAACGAAAATTCAAATTTCTTTCATGGCGGAATTTTTCTTGAGTAAGTTTATCATCACCTTTTACAATTAACCAATTGAAGTATCCAACCAGATTTAACCATCTTTGTAATTTATATTTATATCCTACTCCCATGGCGGTTCTTGTAATTTGGAAATCATAATCCACAGGGCTATAATCGGTACCAACTTTATTTAATCCGCCCAATTCTCCTAAAAAACCTGATGCCCCCATTGTAACAAAAACCTCCTTTCTAATTTTCTTCCAATCATTAGGGCGAGCAAAATTTTGAGCCATTGATAAATACCAATAGCCACTCATAAAAAATAAAAATATCCCGACAAAAATTTTATTCATTTTGTAAAAATTTTGAGCCAAAAATACATAATAATTTTTATTTCAAAATAATTTTTAGCAATTTTTTATTGAAAGTATAATTTCTGCTGCTTTTTCTAATGTTTCTTTTTTCTTGGCAAAACAAAATCTTAATAAATGATGGTCTTTTAAGTTGTGATAAAAAACAGACATAGGCACAGATGCTATTTTATACTTTTCGGTCAGATAAATAGCCATTTCCGTATCTTTTTTCTTACTGATATGAGAATAATCTAATAGCACAAAATATGTTCCCTTACAAGGTAATATCTTAAATTGCGAATCTTTTATCAAATTGATAAACTCATCTCTTTTAGATTGATAAAAGTATTTTAATTGAAGATAATTTTCAGGGTCAGATAAATACTCTGCAATAGTTTTTTGCAAGGGATGATTTACCGCAAATACTAAATACTGATGCACTTTTCTAAATATTTTCATCAAATTTTCAGGGGCAGCAGCATAGGCAATTTTCCATCCTGTTGTATGAATTGTTTTGCCAAATGAAGAAACCATAATACTTCTTGAAAATAATTCATCATATCTTAACACAGAATGATGAACTTCATTATCAAAAATAATGTGCTCATATACTTCATCACTTAAAATAATAATGTTTGTATCTTTTGTAATATCAATTAATGTCTGAATATCTTGAAAAGTAAGAATACTGCCCGTAGGATTATGTGGTGAGTTGATAATAATCATTTTGGTTTTGGAAGTAATTTTATCTTTTACTTCGTTCCAATCTATCTTAAAATCAGGATATTTCAATTCACAATAAACAGGAATACCGCCATTAGTAATAATGGCGGGGGCATAGCAATCATAAGCAGGTTCAAAGATTATAACTTCGTCGCCCTGCTGGATAAATGCTGCAATAGCAGTGTATATAGCTTGTGTAGCCCCAGCAGTGATGGTAATTTCAGTTTCAGGATTAACACTTCTTTGATAGCAATTTTTTATTATATCTGAAACTGTATTTCTTAACTCAATCGTTCCGGGCATTGGGGCATATTGATGAAAGGGAGAATTAAAATACTTTTGTGCAATAGCAAGTAACTTTTCGTCAGGCATAAAATCTGGAAATCCCTGAGACAAGTTAATAGCATTGTGTTGATGGGCTAATGCACTCATCACGGTAAATATAGTAGTGCCAAATGATGAAAGTTTATCTTGAACTTCCATTGTGATTTAATTTTCTAAAACAGATTCTTTTCTTTGATGAATAGATGGTAAAGGTTGCAAACCAAGAAGTTCAAACATTAGTTTATCTTGATTAATATCATTATTAGGTGTGGTTAATAGTTTATCTCCAGCAAAAATAGAATTAGCACCTGCTATAAAACACAATGCCTGTGCTTCCATTGATAATTCAAGGCGTCCAGCAGATAATCTAACCATTGATTTTGGTAATACAATACGAGTAGTGGCTATCATTCTTACCAGTTCCCATACAGAAACTTTTGGCTGATTTTCAAGTGGTGTGCCTTTTACGGGGACTAATGTATTGATGGGCACTGATTCGGGATGTGGATGAAGTAAATTGAGAGTATAAAGCATACCAATTCTATCATCTTCACTTTCTCCCATTCCTATGATACCTCCTGAACATATTGTTAATCCTGCTTTGCGGACATTTTGTAATGTTTGTAATCTATCCTGATAATTTCGTGTTGAAATAATTTTATTGTAATATTCTTCTGATGTGTCAAGATTGTGATTATAGGCATACAATCCTGCCTCTGCCAGTTTTTGTGCTTGTTCTTCATTAATCATTCCAAAGGTAGCACATACTTCCAGTCCTTCATTTGTAATCATTTTGACCATTTCCAATACCTTGTCAAAATCACGATTGTTTCTAACTTCACGCCATGCTGCTCCCAGGCACATTCTGCTTACTCCATTGCTTTTAGCATATTCAATATTTTCTTTAAGTTCAGATGGTTCCATCAATTTGTGCACTTTGATTTCTGTTTGATATTTGGCAGATTGTGGGCAATAAGCACAATCTTCAGGGCATCCACCAGTTTTGATAGAAATCAGCGAACTAATTTGAACCTGTTTTACATCAAAATTTTTTCTATGAACTTCTGCTGCTTGATGAATGAGTTCAATAAGCGGCTGCTGATAAATTTTTTTAATTTCTTCTTTTGTTAGTGGTTTCATAGGTTAATTATTTATAGTATCTATGTTGATTTTTTGCAAAGTTACTTGAATTTTCTTTGTAATTCTCGTTCTACATCTCTTTTTTTAATACTTTCTCTTTTGTCGTAAAGTTTTTTTCCTTTTGCCAATGCAATGATAAGTTTTGCCCAGCCCTTCTGGTTAATAAATAATCTTACAGGAACAATGGTCATTCCATCTTCTTTTACAGCACGATGCAATTTTCTTAATTCACTTTTGTGCAAAAGTAATTTTCTTTCTCTTGTGGGCTCGTGAGTGCCAAATCCACTGCCATAAGGGGAAATGTGCATATTTTTGATAAATAATTCTCCATTTTTGAAATGGCAATAAGCATCATTGATATTGATTTTCCCAGCACGAATAGATTTAATTTCGCTGCCTGTAAGCACAAGCCCTGCTTCATATTTTTCAAGCAGTTCATATTCAAAATTAGCCCTGCGATTTTGAATGGAAATATTTGTTTCTTTCTCCTCATTTTTCATAAGTGCGTAAATATAGGAAAACATCTATCTAATTATTCAAAACTGAAAATAAATAAAAGGTTGGGCGTGAAAATTTCCGAATACAAAAATGCCGATTAAAAGTAATACATAAAATACATCTCTATACTTGTCTTTCAGGTGAGCGAGTTGTTCTGATGAATATTCTTCTGTTATTTCTTTCATAAATAAAAATATTACCATTAGCCATCCAAAATACCAATAAACTTTATCTTGATTGACAATTAAATGATTGAGATGAAAAGACCAATCCTGAAAAAAATTCTGATAAGCATCTCTCAAATCCAATAATGATGGGCATCTGAAAGCAATCAGCGAAATGCTATGAAATAACATCAAATAAATATTGCCAATAATTGTTTTTATCCATTTGCTATTAATATACCAATAATGTTCAATTAAAAACATAATACCATGCATAGTTCCCCAAATAATAAATGTCCAGTTAGCCCCGTGCCAAAAGCCACTGATAATAAAGGTTATCAAAATATTCAGCATCCATCTTTTTTCACTTACTCTATTGCCACCTAATGAAATATATAAATAATCTCTAAACCATGTTGTAACGCTAATGTGATTTCTGCTCCAGAACTCTTTAATGCTTTTAGATAAAAAAGGTCGCATCCAGTTGATAGATAAATTGACATTGAATAATTTTGCAATACCAGTAGCAATATCTGAATATCCGCTAAAATCACAATACACCTGCACTGCAAATAAAAATCCTGCTAATATTGTTTCCCATGCATTAAGCACTGAAATATTTTGATAAGCAGGACTTACTACATAGTCCAGATTATCAGCAATGACCATTTTTTTGAAATAGCCCCATACACAATACTTGAATGCTGCATACCGATCAATATTTTTGAAAAATGTAATTTGTTTGAGTTGTGGCATTAATGAATAATAACGCACTACTGGACCTGCTACCATATGTGGAAAAAATGAAACGTATAACAAAAATTCAGAAAATGTATCATCAGGTCTGTATTTACCACGATAAACATCTATTACATAACTCATCGATTGAAAAGTATAAAAAGATAATCCAACGGGAATAGCCCATGAATACTGATATTCTGAAACATTAAAAATATTCAGAAAAAAATATCCATACTTGAATACAGATAATACCAACAAATTCATACCTATACTTGTCCACAAGAATATTTTTTTCTTTTCAGGAAATCTCAAAATTTTCCTTACAGCCCAAAAATCTATTAAAGTAGTTAATAACAATAATCCAACATACCACCACTCAAAGCAAGCATAAAAATAAATAGATGCCAATAATAAAAAATATTTTCTGAAACGAAAAGGAATAATCCAATACGATATAAATACTACAAACAAGAAATAAATGAATGATAAAGAATTAAACAGCACTTATTGAAATTTTTTGATAATCCTTTTAATGTCGTAAATATAACTATAACCAAATAATACTGCATGCACCAATAATGGATACAAATTGCAAATATCTATTCTATCTCTGAAATTTTTTTCTAACAAATACACAGAATTGTATCCATCAAAAAAATCCACAGGAACATTGCCAAATAAGTGAAGCATAGCAATATCCATCTCTCTGCATCCAAAATAACAAGCAGGGTCAAAGATAGCAGCCCCTTGAGTGGTATTCATTCTATTACCTGTCCATAAATCCCCGTGTAACAAAGCAGGCGGCTCGTCTGGAAAAATATTTTTCAACTCATTGTATAAATTTTCAAATGCTCTTACATCAGATTTAGATAATATACTTTTATCAAAACATTCTTTCACTAATGGCTCTAATCTTTGTGTGGCAAAGAACTCATCCCATTCAGAAATTCTTTTATTCAGTTGTTTTAAACTTCCAATGTAATTATCCTGAAACCATCCGAAAAATGACTCTGTATTTTTGTGTAATTCTGCTAAACCTTTCCCAAATAAAAAATGAAACTCATTGTTTTCAACAGATTTTTCAAGGTATTCAAGTACTAATGCCACTTTATTTTGATGTTCGCAAATTTGTGTCACATCAGGCACTTTCAATGATGATTTATTTTTTAAGTAATCTAAATTAAATTTTTCCTGAATAAAATTATCCTTTTGCTTAATATCATTTATTTTTACGAAATATTTTTGTCCACTATCTACCTGCACACAATAGGTCTCATTGATACAGCCACCACCAATAGCATTAACTGATAAGATTTTATTTTCAGAAAAACATTGAGTAATTATGTTTGGAAAAAATTGTGGCATTTATTTAGGATTTTTTCAGAACTAAATAGTCAATATCTAAAAGTATTTTTAATTAACTTGCACGCAAAAATAATTCAAATGAAATTCAATAAAAAACACATTCGCTTTATTCAGGTAAGCATTCCTGTTTTAATTGTATTGACCATTCTGATTTCTGCAAAGTCGTTTTTTGTCAATAAATATCAAATCATCAGTCAATTAATTTATGATAGCGTCAATCAAAATCATTACGAACCGCCGAAAATTGACGATAGTTATTCTGAAAAAGTATTTAATTTGTATTTGAAAAGATTAGATTATGGGAAAAAATTTTTAATTAAAAGTGATGTGGAGCAATTAAGCATTTACAAACATTCATTAGACGACCAATGGAAAAATCATAGTTTGGAATTTTTTGATGTTTCTTACAAAATTATTCAAAAAAGAATTGCCGACGCAGAAGAATGGTATAAAGAAATATTATCTCAACCATTAGATTACAATAAAGAAGAATTTTATGAAACTGACATAGATAAAACTACTTATGCAGAAAATTTACAACAACTAAAAGACGAATGGAGAAAAATGGTAAAATATCAGGTTTTACTTAAAATAGATGAACTCAAAGAAGAAGAAAGAAAAAAAATTGAAAAAGATTCTACTCATACTTTAAAACCATCGTCCTTTGATTCGCTTGAATATAAAGCAAGACAAAAGGTTCTAAAATCAAACAACGATTGGTTCAAACGACTTAAAAAATTATCTTACAAAGATAGAATGGCTGCTTATTTGAATACTTTTATCAATGTATATGACCCACATACTGAATATTTTCCACCAAAAGAAAAAAAGAAGTTTGACCAATCTATGAGTGGACAATTTGAAGGCATTGGTGCACGACTTCAACAAAAAGATGGAGTGATTAAAGTAGTAGAAATCATTGTAGGAAGTCCAAGTTACAAGCAAGGTGAATTAAAAGCAGGTGATATTATTCTGAAAGTAGCACAGGGCGATAAAGAACCTGTAGATGTAACCGATATGGATATTGACGATGCTATTGAATTAATTAAAGGGCAAAAAGGCACGGAAGTTCGCCTGACCGTTCAAAAACCCGATGGCACTATAAAAGTTATTCCTATTATTCGTGATGTTATTGAAATGGAAGAAACATACGCCAAGTCCTTTATTATTGAGCAAGACAAACAAAGATATGGTTATATTTATTTGCCTTCATTTTATACAGATTTTACACATACAGGAGCACATCATTGTTCTAACGATGTTAAAAATGAGATAGAAAAACTTAAAAAATACAATATCAAAGGGATTATTTTGGACTTAAGAGATAATGGTGGTGGTTCATTACAAGAAGCCGTAGACCTTGCAGGATTATTTATTCCCGAAGGTCCAGTAGTGCAAGTGCGTGGAAAAATGAATTATGTTACAGTTCATAAAGATAAAAATCCTTCTGTAAGTTGGGATGGTCCTTTGAGCGTTATTATTAACTATGGTAGCGCAAGTGCTTCAGAAATTGTATCGGCTGCTTTGCAAGATTACAAAAGAGCCATTATTGTCGGCACTAATTCTTATGGAAAAGGAACAGTTCAATCATTTGTAGATTTGGATTACTATGTTTTACCTTCATTTGATAGTATTAAACCAACAGGTTCAGTGAAAATTACAATGCAAAAATTTTATCGCATCAATGGAGATGCAACTCAACTTAAAGGTGTAGAGCCCGATATTAAATTACCGAATGTTTATCAATATATTGATGATTATGGTGAAAAAGAATTAGAATATCCAATGCCATTTGATAAAATATCAGAAGTTAAATACACTAATTATAATACAATAAATTATGATGAAATAAAGAAATTAGTAAGTGCAGATACTAAAAACAATCCTGCTTTCAAACTCATTGAAAAACAAGCAGAAGATTTCAGAAAAAGAAAATTAAATAGTAAAGTAAATTTACAAAAAGACAAGTTTTTTGAATATCAAGAGAATATTAGAAAAAAGAATAAAGAATATGAAGACAATAAAATCAAATTTGACAATTTTAGTGTCATAATTCCTGAAGAAAACAAAGTGAAATTTGATATTGATACAGCCAAAGCAGGAAGAGAAAATCGTTGGGCAAAAAATCTTGAGAAAGATGCTTATCTATACCAAACAAGTAAAATACTTAAATGGATGAATGGAAAAAAATAATAATGATGTATTAAAAGATAAAAACACTTACAAGATGAGTAAACAATATATTCTTGTTACAGGTGGAGCAGGTTACATTGGCAGTCATACTATTGCTGATATTTTTGAACACACCAATTTTGAAGTTATTTCAGTAGATAATTTTTCTAATTCTTATGACAATACTTATATCGCACTAAAAAATTATTTCAAAAAAAACATCATTTCTATTGAAACAGATATTTGTGATAAACAAAATCTATTTGAATTATTAAAACCTTACGCATCCAACATCCACAGCATTATTCATTTTGCAGCATTCAAATCAGTGCCCGAAAGTGTTCAGCAACCTTTGAAATACTATAATAACAATATCACATCATTATTAAATATTATTGAATTGGCTCAACAATTTCAAATACAAAACTTCATCTTTTCTTCGTCTTGTTCTGTTTATGGAGATATTAAAACATCGCCTGTAACAGAAAATACGCCACTTCCAAAGCCCATTTCACCTTATGCACATACCAAACAAATAGGCGAACAAATTTTGAAACAATTAGTAGATGTTTGCAATTATCCTATAAAAGTATTAGCATTAAGATATTTTAATCCTGTAGGTGCTCATTCATCGGGCGTTATTGGTGAATTACCCAAATACAATCTCACTGGATTAGTGCCAAATATTGTTCTTTCTGCACTAAACAAAATTCCTCAATTACAGGTATTCGGAAATGATTACAATACAAAAGATGGAACACCTATAAGAGATTATGTTCATGTTTCTGATATTGCAAGAGCTCATGTATTATCCATTGAAAAATTAAATAATATCTCATCTCAAAAATATTTTGACATCATCAATTTAGGAACTGGCAAAGGATTTACAGTATTAGAAGTGATTCAAACATTTGAAAAAGTTACAGGTATAAAAATTAATTACAAAATCACTCAAAGACGCAGCGGAGATGTAGAAGCCATATTTGCTAATAATGATAAAGCATTACGAGAACTAAATTGGAAACCCCAACTTTCATTAGAAGATATGTTACTCTCTGCATGGAACTGGGGAAAGAGTAGATATTAAAACACAAGTGTTTCTATTCTGTCATGCTGAATACGGTGAAGCATCTAAATCACTTTGCGTTCTTTGCGACTTTGTGTGAGCATAAATATTCGAAAATCATTCGTGCAACTTGTCCGCCTTTGGCGGATTTGTGGCTTATGGTTAAAAAATTAAAACTAAATTCAACTAATAAATGCAACTTTTGGAGTAAAAAAATTATATTTTTCAAGGAAAGGGAGAAAGAAAATATTCTTTCTCCTCTTTACCCTGATGGAGAGATATTATTTTTGTCCCTTTCC
>JBFLVH010000017.1:0-48290 GCA_040758575.1 Bacteroidota bacterium
CTCATAGGGATTATTTTAGTCAGGCAAAGATGGGGTGGAGTTTGTTTTTTTGCAACTCCCCCTTCTTTGTTTGAAAAATTTTTCAATCAATTTGTTAATTTTGTTGCACTTCAAAATGGAAGATGCGTTATATATTTGCAGGCAAAACCATTAAATTTATTAGTTATGAAAAAGTTAAATTTACTATCAATGGCTGCTGCACTTAGTATTGGAGTAAGTGCGCAAACTACTTGTACATTATCTTGTAATGGAGATTTTGAAAATGTAACTTATGGACCTACTGTAAGTATGGTGCAAGATAGTACGGTACCATGTTGGAATACAACTGCTCCAGATCATATTATTGAAGTATGGCATAATGGATACAATAGTGTTCCTGCTTATTCGGGGAATCAGTTTGTTGAATTAAATGCATATTATCAATCTATGCTTTATCAAAATATTAGTGTAAATTCTGGAGATATAATTACTATAAAGTTTGCTCATAGAGGTAGGGCAGGAGTTGATGTAATGGGAGTTGAAGTAGGGCCTATTGGTGGGCCATACACATCTTTAGGCACCTTTTCTGACAATAATACTAACTGGGGGTATTACACTGTAAATTATAATGTCCCAACATCAGGTGCATATTATGTTAGATTTGTATCAATTTCTGCCGCTGGGGGGAGTTCAGCTTTGGGCAATTTTCTAGATGCAGTTTTAATAACAAAAAATTGTGGTAGCACGCCAGATACTACATGTAATTTTATTTGTAATGGTGATTTTGAATCGGGATATAGTGGAGCAACAGTTGGCATGCTTCAGGATAGTGTCATTCCTTGTTGGCATACTACAGCTTCAGATGGATATTTTGAATTTTGGGCGTCAGGATATAATTCCGTGCCTGCTTATTCGGGTAATTATTTTATAGAATTAAATGCATATCAACAATCAACAATTTATCAGGATTTTAATATTAATCCTGGAAAAAATATTCAGATAGGTTTTGCTCATAGAGGAAGAATGGGTACGGATATAGTAGGAGTAGAAATTGGTCCTGTAGGTGGACCATATAATTCACTTGGCACATTTGCTGATGGTAATGTAAATTGGGGGTACCATACTATAAATTATACAATCCCTAATGGTTTTGGGAATAATTATAGAATAAGATTTGTATCAGTTTCTGCTGCAGGTGGAAACTCTGCTATCGGCAACTTTTTAGATAAAATCAGTATTACTTGTGTTGATTCAATGACAAATGTATATGAAATTAAAAACGAGGGTTTAAAAATATATCCTAATCCGGCTAATGAAAAAATATTTATAAGCAATATAAATTCCAATCTTGTTTTTATAGAGATTTATGATGTGTCGGGCAATAAAGTGTATTTTGATAAACTAACTTCTAATGAAGTAGATATTAGTTATCTATCTAAAGGAATTTATTTTGTTAGAATTAATGAGCAATATTATTTTAAAGTAATCAAAGAGTAAGTTTGAGTTAAACAAATAATGCAAATTGCCTCCTAAAATGGGGGCAATTTTTTTATTATTCATGTGTAAATACAATGAGTATTATTTTTTATACTTGTGCAAAATTTTTTAAATGAAAGATAGAATTAAACATGAATTAGAGCATGGTAAAAAAATAAAAGAAAGTGCCGAAGACATTTGGGGCTGGGGAACACCATCAGGAAAGATCAGAGCAGAAAGAAGAGCAGATTTAATAGTGTCTACAGCAAAAATAAAAAAAACAGATTATTGTCTTGAAATTGGATGTGGTTCAGGTTTATTTACTGAAAAGGTGTTTAATAAAACAAATGCCAGAATAATGGCAATTGACCTTTCTCCTGATTTATTGGATCTCGCCAGAAAAAAGCAACTTCCGCCCGAACTTATTGAGTTTAGAGAAGAAAATGCTATGCAACTTTCATTTAAGGACGAAACATTTGATGTGGTATATGGGAGTTCAGTTATTCATCATTTAGAAATGGAACAAGCATTAAAAGAGATTTTTAGAGTATTAAAGAAAGGGGGTAGAATTGTTTTTGCTGAACCCAATATGCTGAATCCACAAATATTTATTCAAAAAAATGTGCCATATATAAAGGAAAAAATGGGTGATTCGCCCGATGAAACCGCTATTGTAAGATGGAAATTAAAAAAACAAATGCAAAAAATTGGCTATAAAAATGTGAATATTTTCCCTTATGATTTTTTGCATCCTATTACACCTAAACCATGTATCAATTTTATATTAAAATTATCTTTGATACTTGAAAAAATTCCATTAGTAAAAGAAATAGCTGGTTCTGTAATTATTTATGGAGAAAAATAAAGACATGAAAAAAACTGTAAGAAAATCAAAATCTGTAAGTAGCATTCAAAAAAGTTCTATCTCATTGCTGGATAAATGGAATAAAAAAATTCAAAGTATTCAGGAAAGAAATTTGCTTATAGTTTTTCTACTTCTAACGCTCGTTGTAGATATTTTGAACTTTAATATGAAAATAAGTGAAGCCCATGATGATGCTTTGTACATTGAAGCCGCGTATCGGTTCATTCATGAATTCCCAAATTATTTTTATACTGCCAATGCACCTTTGTATCCTTTATTTCTGGCAACATTAATGAAATTGTTTGGATTCAAATTATACATTTTCAAGGCATTTAATATTCTTTTTCATCTTGGAACAGTTTACTTCATGTTTCAAACCTTCAAAAAAATAATTGCTCCTGTATTTTTTGTTTTTGTAATGTTATTTTTATCCATCAATTATTTAATGGTCTATTTTTCGTCAATGACTTTTACAGAACAAATGTTTATGTTTATACAATCTGGCTTATTTTATTTTATGAGTCAGGTGATACTTAATGAAGAAAACATTAAGGTGCAAAATAATAACAACAAATTATTTGATGTGAAAAATATATTACTATTAGCTTTGTTTGTTTTTTTGCTGAATATCACAAGAAATATTTCAGTTTCGGTTCTTCCAGCCGTTTTGATATTTATGTACTTTTTAAAATCTTACAGAAAAAAAATTCTTTTATTTTTAGGCAGTTATGCTGCCTTACAAATTTTATTCAAATTATTAATCAAAATTATATGGGGTGCCGCATCTACCAATCAATATGGAAGTCAATCTAAAATATTATTACAAAAAGATCCATACGATGCAACTCAAGGTTATGATAATTGGTGGGGCTTTATTGAAAGATTCTTTGGGAACACAGAATTATATTTTAGTAAAAGGTTTTTTCAAATACTTGGATTAAAAGATGAATTAAATACTAATACCAATATGTTTATACCCATAATAATGTGGGTTTTAATATTTTGGGCAATATGGGTATCATTCAAAGATAGAAAGTATTTGATAACTTTTGTTGGTTTGTACATACTGGCATTATTATCATCTACTTTTTTAGTACTACAAACCCGTTGGGATCAACCTAGATTTGTATTAATTGCTATGCCTTCTATGATGATATTATATTTTTATCTCATAGAAAAATACTTTAAATCAGTAATAATGAGAAATATTTCATTTATATTAGTATTAGTGCTTTCAACTTCTCTGATGATTTCTAATATCAAACGAACTGTTCAAAATTTTCCTGTCTTTCTCAAAAATTTGAATGGTGATATTTATTATGGCTACACACCCGATTGGATTAATTTCTTAAAAGCCAGTGAATGGTGTGGAAATAATTTGCCACCCGAAGCTTATGTAGCCAGCAGAAAAGCACCAATGAGCTTTATCTATGGCAAAAGAAAATTCTTTCCCATTTACAGCGTTATTAAAAAAGACCCTGAAACCAATCAATCCAATCCTGATAGTGCTTTAATATTCTTTCAACAAAACAAAGTTACACATATCCTGATGCCCCGATTAAGAATAGACCCTACTAAAAATACGGGCCAATATATCAACACTATTGATAATATTCTTGAACCCATTCAAAATAAATATCCTAATAAACTAAAATTAATACATACAGAAGGTGAAGTAGAACCTTGTTATGTATTTGAGTTTGTTTACGATGCAAAATAAAAAAATCAATGTTTTTAATCCAAAAAATAGGAGAGTGTTTGTACAAAAATGCGTATAGTGTTTATCAGCCAACATATTTTTTATATAAAAAAATCACCGAGAATAGCGAAATCAATTTCTTTAAATCTAACATTAAACAAGAAGACATAGTTTTTGACATAGGTGCTAACATAGGTTTTTATTCTGTATTGTTTTCTGAACTGGTAGGTGATAAAGGAAGAGTGTTTGCATTTGAACCTGAAAAAAATAATTTTTTAAAGTTATTAAAAAACACTAAGAATAAAACTAATATTCATTGTATTAATGCTGCTGTTTCAGAAAAAAGTGGTCCAATTACACTTTATTCTTCAGAATTTGGATTGAATGTTGATTTTAGAACTTATTCTACTCATAATAATCAAATCATATCTCAAACTGATGCATGGGCATTAGATGACTTTTGTGAAAGAAATAGTATTTCAAAAATTGATTGGATAAAAATGGATATTCAAGGATATGAATATTTCGCATTATCAGGAATGAAAAATATTTTGAATAAATTTTCTAATATTAAAATTTTCATGGAATTCTGGCCTTATGGAATAAATCAATCGGGTATAAGTATTCAACAATTTTTTAGTTTTTTTCAATCATTTGGGCTTAGTGTTTATCTATTTCAAAATAAAAAATTACTTGAAATAATTGATTTTAATAATTTTCAATTTTCTACTCATCCAAAAGATAATTATCATTTATTTGTAACAAAAAAACAATGAACCAGCATATTCAACAATACTTTAATCAACTTGCAAAAAAGAGAAAAAGAAAAACCATTAACGCTTACTATTGGGATGAAATCACTAAATACATTGAATACTTTACTCACGAAGATGATAATGTACTTGAAATTGGTTGCGGAAGTGGAGATTTACTAGCAAAAATAAAAGGAAAATACAAAACAGGCATTGATTTTGCAGAAGAACAAATCCAATGGGCAAAAGAAAAATATGAACATCTTGGTATTGAGTTTATTGTAATGGATGCAAATAATATTCAACTCAATAAAAAATATGATTTAATTATCATCAGTAATCTCATTGGCTTTGTAAATGATATTCAAAAAGTATTTGAACAATTACACAAAGTATGTCATCCAAGAACTAAAATCATTGTGCAATACTACAATTCATTTTGGGAACCATTTATCAAACTGGCAGAATTAATAGGATTAAAAAGAAAATCACCTGTTCAAAACTGGCTGACCAGCAGCGATGTGAATAATTTGCTTTACATCAGCGGATTTGAAGTATATCGCAATTCCCGTCAAACATTATTTCCATTTTATATTCCTTTAATTTCAAGTATTATCAATCAGTTCATTGCTAAACTGCCCATCATTCGCTATTTTAATATCAATCACTTTTCTTTTGCTAGACCCTTGCCCTGCAATACAGAAAATAACAATTACTCTGTATCAGTAATCATTCCTGCCCGCAATGAAGCAGGTAATATAGAAAATGCAATTCTTCGCTTACCTCAAATGGGCAAACACACTGAAATTATTTTTGTAGAAGGCAATAGCGCCGATAATACCTGGGAAGTCATTCAACAAGTAAAAGAAAAATATCAAACTACATACGATATAAAAATACTCAAACAACCCCGAAAAGGCAAAGCCGATGCAGTAAGAGAAGGATTCAAACACGCATCAGGTGATATATTAATGATTTTAGATGCAGACCTCACCGTGCCACCAGAGGACTTGCCAAAATTTTACAACGCTATTGCTCAAAACAAAGGGGACTTTATCAATGGCACCCGTCTTGTTTATCCTATGGAAAAAGGGGCTATGCGATTCCTTAATTATTTGGGTAATCATTTTTTCAGTTGGATGTTTTCTTTTCTGTTAGAACAAAGATTCAAGGATACCCTGTGTGGAACCAAAGTAATTTTCAAAAGCGATTATGAAAAACTCATAAAAAACCGTGCTTACTTTGGCGATTTTGACCCTTTTGGCGACTTTGACTTACTCTTTGGCGCTCACAAACTCAACTTAAAAATTGTAGAAGTACCCATTCGCTACCGAGAAAGAACTTATGGAGATACCAATATTTCCCGATTTAAACACGGATGGATATTATTGAAAATGTGTCTTTTCGCCAGCAGAAAGTGTAAATTTATCTGATGATTTATTAAAAGAATATCATCGTTAAACCCTAAAATATATAGTGTTATTAGCATTTTATTAAATGAAACAGATTATCAAATATTTACCCTTTTATTTCATTTCATTATTACCATTGACCTTATTATATGGTTTATCCGATGTATTGACTTTTATTTTGTATTACATTGTAGGTTATCGTAAAAAAGTAGTTCGTCAAAATCTGATGAATTCCTTTCCTGATAAAACATTGAAAGAAATTATCTTAATTGAAAAACAATTTTATAGATATTTAGGAAGAATAATTGTAGAAACCATTAAATTATTAACCATCTCAAAAAATGAATTGAGAAAAAGATGTAAGTATTCAGAAAATTTTCATCAAATTTTTAATCACTATAATAACGAGAAAAAAAATATAATGGTATTAATGGGACATTTGGGAAATTGGGAATGGGCAGGTGCCAGTTTTAATCTTTATTTTCCACATCATTTATTTGTTCTTTATCATCCTTTGTCAAATAAATATTTTGATGAACTAATGAAAATCATTCGCACACGATTGGGCACACAACTTATACCTATGCACACATCTTATAAGCATATTCTAAATCAACACCACCATCCGCCTGCTGTTTTTACCTTTATTGCAGACCAATGCCCATCACCCCAAAATGCTTTCTGGATGAAATTTCTGAATCAAGACACGCCCGTTTATTACGCACCAGAATTAATTGCCAAAAAATTATATTTGCCAGTAGTATTCGTTTGGATGAAGCAAATCAAAAAAGGAAATTATTTAATAGATGCAACAGAGATAACAATCAATAATGAAAACCAATATCCCACTCAACATATCATAATGGAAAAATTTATGGAATTACTTGAAGAAAAGATAAAAGAACAACCTTATATATGGTTATGGAGTCATAAAAGATGGAAACATAAAAAAACATTTTAACAAATTATGGCACAATATTTATTTTTGGTTAATCCAAAATATTTTAATTATTTTTGCAAAAATTTTATCATTAACTATAAAACTCAAAACTATGATTAAAAAAATCCATTTATTCGTGGTGTGTGTAATCTCTTGTGCAATGCTTCAAGTAATTAATGCACAAGTGGACATTCAATCATTAATTACTTACCCATTTGATGCCGACTCATTATATGGTTTTAATGAGGAATCTGCCATTAAGGAGGGGCTTGAAAATAACTGTACTTCAACAGAATTAAAATTCTTTTTATACAAAAAGAAAAGAGAGTTTATTGTTCAAAAATACAAACTACAAAGATATGAACCAACCGACTTTTTAGGATGGGTTGCTAGATATAATAATCCTCCTACTGTACAAACAGCTGCTTGTAATAATGAGGATTTTGAATTGGGAAATTTAACTGGATGGACTGCTAATGACGGAACAAATAATTGGAGTTCTTGTACAATGACAGGATGTTGTACCAATCCTCCATCACTTGCATTAGTAGTGGCAACACCATATACTAATCCTTTTGGAGGACCCCTTAACTACTATTCCTAATTCTCCCCTTGGAGGAAATTTTGTAGTTCGTTTAAATAATAATACAGCGGGAGCAAAGGCAGTAAGAATTTCAAAAACTTTTACAGTTACACCGTCTAATTCTCTCTTTCAATTTGCTTTTATGGCAGTTCTTCAAAACCCCGGTCACAGCTGTTGTGAGCAACCTTTTATGAACATTAGCTTTAAGGTTTCTAATAACTGTACCGGACCGCCAACCCCTACCACTTGTCCCACATTTAGTATTGTTCCCCCATCAACCGGTTGCTCAGCAACTTTTTCAGGATGGACCAACTCGGGTGGCTTGTCTTATACTCCCAACTGGATTGTTAGTTCAGCAGATTTAACTTCTTTTATTGGCTCATGTATAACCATAGAAGTTACTGTTGGAGATTGTACCTTATCAGGCCACTATGGCTATGCATACTTTGATGCCAAATGCTCTCCAATGGATATTACTACAGATAATGGGGCAGTAGTAAATACATACCCCGCTGGTTCGCCTACCATTGTTGCTTCTATGTGTGGATATACCAGTGCAACTTTAACAGCGCCTCCGGGATTAGGACCTTATACATGGCAAGGACCTCCGGGTTTTTCCACTCAAACAACTCAATCAGTTGTAACTAACTTAACAGGAAATTATACATTAACTATGAATCCTCCGGGTGCTTGCTCTCCTATTACTCGTACTATCACTGTTGTAAATACTCCTGCTCCTGCTTTACAGGTTACTCCAATGCAACCTACATGTACCAGTTCATTAACTGCTGTAACCGCTACTGCATCATTAGGTAGTGGCTCATTTGCTGTTACTTTTTCTCCTGCTCCTACTTCAACAGCTCAAACCAGTGCTAATACTTTCTCTGCTTCAGGCCTTGTTCCGGGTAGTAATACGGTAACAGTGAGAGATAGTGTGGGTTGTACTGCCACTCAGGTATTTACCATCAATAGCGCCCCTGTTATCCCATCTTTTAATATATCTCTATCTGATGATACTTTAACTTGCAATCAACAATCTGTAACAGCCAGTGCAGTAAGCACTAATACCAATGCAAGCCCAAGTTATACATTTACAAGTGTATCCAGTGGAACCTTTGCAGGTAACCCTTATACAGTTACTTCTCCTGGCACTTATACCGTATTCTCACAAGATGCTAATAGTGGATGTATTTATACTCAAACATTCGTAGTAGGCAATTATACTACGGTACCAAATGTTACTGTATCTCCTAATTCTATAAACATTCCATGTAATGGAAGCGCAGGCACTTTTACAGGTTCTGCTACACCTACTACTAATGTCTCTTATTCCTGGTTACAACCAGGAACTCCACCAGTTCCTATTAGTGGTGATATACTAACGCCAGGTATAGCTGGTACTTACACTTTTATAGCTACCAATATCGCTAATGGTTGTAGTAATACATTTACGGTTTCTGTCACACAATCAACTGCTGCACCTACAATGACTATTACAGCTACGAATAATAATTATAACATTAAATGTAACCCGAATACAGTTACATTAACTATCAATGCTTCACAAGCAGGAGGTGGTGGTGCTCCACAGGTATATTGGACTGATGTTTCAGGCAACACATTAACTACTGCCAACACATGGACATTTACTACCCCAGGTAATTATGTAGGTTGTGCTTATGACCCATCTCCAGGTGGCTGTGTAATCTGCCAAACTGTAACTATTGGAATGGATACGCTCAAACCTGTTGGTGGCTACACATTAAATGTGCCTACTAATACATTAAACTGCTATTATCCAAATGCTATATTAACAGGAACTTCATCTGTAAGCGGCGCTACTTATGTGTGGTATACACCTGGAACAGTTCCACAACAAACACTATCTGTAAGTAGTACTACTAATATTAGTCAAACTACCGTTGGAACATATACAGTTGAAATTACTGACCCTAATAACGGCTGTAAGAGAAAAGTACCTGTAACAATCTATCAAGACAAACAACCATTAGGACTTACAGCAAAAGCTACACCAACTGCATTAACTTGTAAAGATATTCAGGCAACCTTACAATTTACACCTAATCCAATAAGCGATCCTCTTACATTTACATGGACTACGCCACCACCTACTTTTACAAACAACATCAATAACCCCGTTACTTTCTACGCATCAGGAACATATACCTTATGTGTAACCCGCGCGACTAATGGTTGTGTTTCTTGTACTAATGTAGTGGTTGGAAGTAATACTACGCCACCCGCTACTGTAGCTGTTGGTCCTTATACTATTGCTTGTGGGTATACTACTACCAATGTATTTGCTGGTGTTACACCAAGCACTAATTTGACTTATGTGTGGGATGGACCTCCGGGTGCAACCATTACTCCAATCAATGGTTATTCTCCTACTGTAACTAATGCTGGCGACTACATTGTAGTAATTACTAATACTACAACTGGTTGTGCATCTCAAAATAATGTAACCGTTGTTAATGGTTCTATCAATGCTGCATTCACACCTAATCCATCAGAAGGATTTGCTCCTTTGTCTGTAACATTTGCTAATAATAGTTCTTATGGAAATCCTGCTATATTGAATTATTTTTGGTCATTTGGAAACGGTGGTACTGTAACCACGGTTGCAAATCCAACTGTCACAACACCCGGAACTTCTACCATATATAGTGCACCAGGAACTTATACAGTAGTGATGGTGATGCAAAACGGAAATTGTGTAGATAGTGCCGTAAGAATTATCAAAGTTGATATACCTTCAGATATGGAGGTGCCCAACATTTTTACCCCCAATGGTGATGGAGTGAATGATTACTTTATCATCCATGCTACCAATTTAACAGAAATAGAATGCATTATATTTGACAGATGGGGTGCAGAAATGTACAGTGTTACTACTGATAAAGGCAATATTCAATGGGATGGTAAAACCAAAGCAGGAAAAGATGCACCAGCAGGTACCTATTTCTATACTATTAAAGCCAAAGGTAAAGACGAAAAAACGTACGAAAAAGAAGGATATATAACACTATTAAGATAGTGTCTATTTCAACATTATTGAAAATCGCTCATTCATAATTTATGAATGAGCGATTTTTTTATAGTAAATTTATCTGAAAATACATTTGGAAAATTCAAAATTAATATCGTATATTTGCAACCCTCAAAAAAAATTATATGTCAAAGTTATTGGAAGAAATCAGAAAAGAATTAGCATATTCAGCCAAGCATCCTGAATTTAAAGCAGGTGATACAGTAACAGTGCATTATAAAATCAAAGAAGGAGATAAAGAAAGAGTTCAAAATTTTACTGGCATTGTTATTCAAATTAAAAACGAACCATCTACAAGAACTTTTACTGTAAGAAAAATTTCTCATGGAGTAGGTGTAGAGAGAATTTTCCCATTAAATTCTCCTTATATTGAAAGTATTGATGTGATTAAAAAAGGTAAGGTTCGTCGTGCCAGAATTTATTATTTGAGAAATTTAACTGGTAAATCAGCAAGAATAAAAGAAAGATTAAGTTTTGGAAAAGAAGAACAACCAGAACAAAAAGAAGTAGCTGCACAATAAATTATTTTTTCATCTATTATAAAGGGGGCTTATGCCCCCTTTTTTTATTTTATTACAACTAACAAATGTAATTTTGAATACATTAGCGACCCTTAAAAAAAATCAATGAAAATAGGATTAGTAGGTGTAGGTTATCTTGGAAAAATTCATCTCAAATTAATTAAAGAGATTATTCAAGAAGGTGGTTTTTCAGATGTGTTTATTTTTGATGTTGATGCAAGTGTTTTAAATCAGGTTGCAGAACAATTTCAAGTCAAAAAATGTCAATCATTAGAAGAGTTAATTGCAAATTGTGATGTGATAGATATTGTAACGCCGGGTGAAACTCATTTTAGCATTGCTAAAAAATGTATTCTACAAAAAAAACATGTTTTTGTTGAGAAACCTGTAACCAAATCGGTAAATGAAGCCGTGCAATTAAAGAAATTAGCAGAAGAAAATATTGTCAAAATTCAGGTGGGACATGTGGAACGATTTAACCCTGCTTTTGTTTCAACCAAACATTTGATAAATAAACCTTTGTTTATTGAAGTTCACCGTTTGGCACTATATAATCCAAGAGGCACAGATGTTTCTGTAACTCTTGATTTAATGGTTCACGACCTTGATTTGATTTTAAATATCAATCCATATCGTATAAAAAATATTTATGCTAACGGTATTGAAATAGTAAGCCCAACTACTGATATAGCCAATGTAAGGTTAGAATTTGAAAATGGTAGCGTGGCGAATATTACTACCAGCAGATTGTCTTTGAAAAATATGCGTAAGTTCAGAGTTTTTCAAAAAAATGCGTATATATCTTTGGATTTGTTAGAAAAAAAATCAGAAGTGGTTCATATCAAAAACACAGATGAAAATACGCCCGAAGATGCACTTATTTTTTCGCCGGGTAATGGAATCCATGATAAAGAAATTGTAATAGAAAAACCTAATATTTTGCCTACTAATGCAATAAAAGAAGAACTATGGTCGTTTTTAAATAGTATACGCAATGACACTATTCCGCCAGTAAGTATTGACGATGCTATTAGGGTATTGGACATTGCATATCAGATAGAAGAAATAATTAATCGTAACAAACTATTTTTTAAGGAGAATTTAGAATGAACGAGAGAAAACGTTTAAAATACATTTTCATTCGTTCCCAACGAAATTGTGGATTCTTGGCTATTGATTTTATTCGTGCATTCGTGACTAATAAAATAAAAGAAAAAAATGACTTTCATTTTGTTCAAAGAGAAATTGTATTGTTATTATTGAGTGGATTAGTAATATCTTGTAATAAATCAAAATTAAAAGCACCAGCCCCATTTTATATTAATGTTCCTTCGGTTAGTGTTTATACTGTTAGTGGGCAGGGTACGACTCATCATAAAATTACAGATATTTGGGTATATGAGAATGGCCAATATAAAGGAGCATATCCAGTAGGAAGAAATATTCCAATTACTTCACAACCTGCCAAAATTAAATTGTTTGCGGGTATTAAAAAAGATGGATTATCCGCGGTGAGAATTATTTATCCATTTTATGCCCCTATTGAAATAGATACTACTGCGGAGATTAATCAAATTATTTACAGACCGCTTTCATTTCAATACAAAACAGGTATTAATTTCAAATGGTTGGAAGATTTTGAAAATTTTGGTGGTACAAGCGGAATAACAATTATTAAAGGAGCAGGTTCGGATACTAATGTAGTTATTTTGGATAAAGGCACTAACCCATCGGCGGATGTTTTTGAAGGCAATAAAAGCATGCTCATAGCAGTAGACAATAATCGCAGTTATGCTTACCTTACTTCTGCAAACACTTATACACTTTCTTATGACGGTACTTACCTTGAAATGAATTATAAGTGTAATCAAACATTTGAAATTGGTTTGTATAGTGGTGTGCTCACTAAAACTGTAATTAGTTTAATATCAACTTCTGGTGAATGGAATAAAATATACATTGATTTGACCCCTTATTTGTCTTTATTAGGAGGTACTTCTACTAATAATTCTATTGGGCTGTATTTCAAAGTAATTAAAGCATCTGATGTTTCACAGGGTGAAATTAAAATTGATAATATAAAATTAATTAGTTACTAAATGAATAGAAAAAAATATACATTCATAAATATTTTATTAGATTGGTCTTC
This sequence comes from Bacteroidota bacterium, assembly GCA_040758575.1. Taxonomy (GTDB): domain Bacteria; phylum Bacteroidota; class Bacteroidia; order B-17B0; family Aurantibacillaceae; genus BPGX01. Next base: position 13,447 of record JBFLVH010000017.1, read on the forward strand.
TGCGGCCATCGCTTGGACTCTGTTCTATGTATACAGAAAATATAATATTGATTTTTACAAGACATATGTAGAGCCATCGGTTATTTTTGATTTACAATATTGGAGGGGTATATTATTAATACCTGCTTTTTGGGTATTATTATATTATTTATCAGGTCATTACAATGATGTTTTTCGCCGTTCTCGTATTAACGAGATATATCAATTACTTTTTGCATCAGTATTTGGAAGCATTATTTTGTTTTTTAATCTTTTGTTAGATGATTATGTGGCTAACTATAAATATTATTACAAATCGGTGCTGGCTTTATTTTCTATTCACTTTACATTGACCGCAATATTCAGATTTATTTTTTCTTCAAGAATCAATAATAAAATTAAATCCAGAGAATGGGGATTTCCAACTGTTATCATAGGTAGCAATGAAAGAGCATTACAAATTGCAAAAGAAATATTGGGTTTGAAAAAGGGAATAGGTTTTGATTTGAAAGGTTTTGTCCATTTAGAAGGAAAAAATGGTTTTTCGGAAGAATTAAAAAAAATATTACCTCATCTTGGAGAATTTCAAGATATAAAATCAATCATTCAGAATAATAATATTGAAGAAATAATTATTGCAATTGAAACTAATGAACACGACAAACTAAATGAGATAATTAACGAATTATACTATATGGATTTACATATTCATTTAGTGCCCGATACTTATGATTTATTGACGGGTCAGGTGAAATTAGATGCTGTGGAGTCATTACCTTTAATTACTCTTGAAATTGTTCCTATGAAGCAATGGCAAATTTCTATGAAAAGATTTTTTGATATTGTGGTTTCCTTGTTTGTATTAATATTTTTCAGTTGGTTGTATATTATATTAGGATTGTTAGTTAAACTAACCTCTAAAGGACCTATTATTTTTAAGCAAGAAAGAATAGGAAAAAATGGAAAGAAGTTTAATATCTACAAATTCAGAACAATGTATGTAGATGCTGAAAAAAATGGTCCTGCATTATCTTCTGAAAATGACCCAAGAATCACTAAATTCGGAAAATTTTTAAGGAAAACAAGATTAGATGAATTACCTCAATTTGTCAATGTATTAAAAGGAGATATGAGTATTGTGGGACCCAGACCAGAAAGAGAATATTATATTTGTCAGATTGTAAAAAAAGCACCGCACTACAGATTGTTGCATAAAATTAAACCAGGTATTACATCGTGGGGACAGGTTAAATATGGTTATGCAGAAAATATTGACCAAATGATTGAAAGAATGAAATATGATATTCTTTATTTAAAAAACATGTCTGTTCAATTGGATTTAAAAATTTTAGTCCATACCATTCTTGTAATTTTTCAAGGTAAGGGGAAATAGGGTAGTTTTTTCTGAAAAATTCAAAAAAGTTATTTTTCCTTTGATTTTATAGGTTCAACAATCTAATTTCCTTATTGAAAATAAATTGCTTATCTTCGCAACTCTTTTTTAGAAATTCTATTTTGAAAACTATGAAAAAATATCCTGAATATAAGCAACTTCAATTACCAACAATCAACAAAGAAATCCTACAATTCTGGAAAGATAAAAATGTATTTGAAAAATCTATTGAGCAAAAAGATAAAAATAAACAATGGATTTTTTATGAAGGACCACCCAGTGCTAATGGAATGCCGGGAATACACCATGTTATGTCCAGAACTATTAAAGATATTTTCTGTCGTTTCAAAACCATGCAGGGCTATCGTGTAGAAAGAAAAGCAGGTTGGGACACTCACGGATTGCCAGTAGAATTAGGGGTTGAAAAGGAATTGGGTATTACCAAAGAAGATATTGGCAAAAAAATTTCCATTGAAGAATACAATAAAAAATGTCGTGAAGCAGTAATGAAATATACTGACAAGTGGGAGCAACTTACTGAATTGATGGGCTATTGGGTGGATATGAAAAACCCTTATATTACTTATGATAACAATTACATAGAGAGCGTTTGGTGGTTGCTTAAACAAATATATAACAAAGGATTACTCTACAAAGGTTATACCATACAGCCATACTCTCCAGCGGCAGGAACAGGATTATCTTCACATGAATTGAATCAACCAGGATGTTACAAAAATGTCAAAGACCGCAGTGCTGTTGCAATGTTCAAACTCATTCCACCTTTGCCAGAAGATAATTGTGGAGGGCTGTGCTATTCTAATGTTACTGCTATCTTTCAACACAATATACCTGTATATGCATTAGCATGGACTACTACACCATGGACATTGCCTTCTAATACTGGATTAGCAGTGCATCCTGATATTGACTATGTGGCAGTAAAAACATATCATCATTATCCCAAATCAAAAGATGTTCCTGAAAAAATCATAGTAATTCTGGCAAAAGCATTGTTACACAAATACTTTTCACCTGAAAATGCACAACTCAATTTTGATGATGTTGATATTGCAAAAAAGAAAATACCTTATCAGATTATTGCAGAATTTAAGGGACAACAATTATTGGATATTAGATACGAGCAATTATTACCTTTTGTAAAGCCCGAAGGTAAAGCATTTCGTATTGTTACTGGAAAATTTGTTACAACAGAAGATGGAACAGGTATTGTGCATATTGCCCCCAGTTTTGGTGAAGATGACTTCAAAGTAGCCAAAGAACATGGATTGCCTGCTCTAACACTTGTAGATTTGAAAGGGCGATTTACAAAAGATGTCAAAGATGATGTTTTCCTTTATGGCGAAGAACCTGTAAAAGAAGCGTATCTAACAGAAGATGAAAAACAATACTGGTTAAATATTCAAAAAGAAAAATTAAAAAGTATTATTGCAGATACTTCTCAATTGAAATATTTAAATGTTGATGAAAGAATTGTATTAAAACTTCAAACAGAAGGTAAATTATTTAAGAAAGAATTATACGAACATAATTATCCTCATTGCTGGAGAACTGATAAGCCCGTATTATATTATCCATTAGATTCTTGGTTTATCAAAACTACCGCTGTTAAAGACCGAATGATTGAACTCAACAAAACTATTAATTGGAAGCCCGAAAGCACTGGAACAGGAAGATTTGGCAATTGGTTAGAAAATTTAAATGATTGGAATTTATCTCGCTCAAGATACTGGGGAATACCTTTACCTATTTGGAGAGATAAAGATATTCAATATGAATTAGTAGTTTCATCTAAACAAGATTTAATTCAAACCAAAGCCATTCGTTTATCCAATAAAAAAGAATTTTTAGCAAAAGGATATTACATTGAAAATAATCATAAACAAGAAATTACAGAATCATTTATTCAAAATTTGGACTTACATAAGCCATTCATAGATAATATCTATTTCATTTTTACTGATGAGAATAGTCAGGAAGTTGTTTTGAAAAGAGAAAATGATTTAATTGATGTATGGTTTGATAGTGGTGCTATGCCTTATGCCCAACATCATTATCCATTTGAAACAAATGACTTGAAAGGAAAATTCCCTGCAGATTTTATTGCAGAAGGTGTAGACCAAACAAGGGGATGGTTCTTTACCTTGCACGCCATTGCTACAATGGTATTTGATAGTGTGGCATACAAGAATGTAGTGAGTAATGGATTGGTGTTAGATAAGAATGGAAATAAAATGAGTAAACGATTAGGCAATGTTGTAGACCCTTTTGAAACCCTTGAAAAATATGGTGCAGACGCCACTCGCTGGTATATGATAAGCAATGCAGCCCCCTGGGATAATCTGAAATTTGATATAAATGGAATTGTTGAAACACAAAGAAAATTATTTTCAACGCTTTATAATACTTACCAGTTCTATGCAATGTATGCCAATGTAGATGGATATGTGCCTTCTGAAAAATTTATTGTGCCCAAAGAAAAAAGACATGAATTAGATAACTGGATTTTATCAAAGTTAAATAGTTTAATCAAGGAAGTTACAGAACATTACGAAGATTTTGAACCTCACAGGGCTGCTCGTGCTATTGAAGATTTTGTAGATGAGCATTTAAGTAACTGGTTTGTTCGTTTATCTCGCCGCCGCTTCTGGAAAAACGATAAGAGCGAAGATAAAATATCTGCTTACGAGATGTTACATTTTAATTTATATTCCATTTCCCATTTAATAGCACCCATTGCACCATTCTTTGCAGAATGGTTGTATCAAAATTTGAAAAAAGGTAGTGATGACAATCCTATATATAATGCTGAATCTATACATCATTCTGACTTTCCAAAAGCCAATTTAAATGATATTGATGCTGATTTAGAAGAAAGAATGTATCTGGCACAAACAATATCTTCATTGATTTTATCTATTCGTAAAAAAGAAAATATCAGAGTAAGGCAACCCTTACAATTAGTTCAAATACCCATTTTAAATAAGGAGATTAAAGAAAAAATTCTGAGTGTGAAAGATATTATATTGAATGAAGTGAATGTGAAACAATTAGAAGTAGTGGATGAAACCAGCATTAAAATTGTCAAAAATATTAAATTGAATTTCAAATCTGTTGGAAAAAAATATCCTAAACTGACTAAATTTTTACAACAATATATTACTGATAATGCAGAAATGGTCATTGAAGCAGTAGAAAAAAATGGACAAATAGAAATATCACATCAAAATGAAAAAATTATGCTCACCAATGAAGATGTAGAAATTATTCCAATAGATGTTCCTGGTTGGAAAGTGGCTACAAAAAACAACATTACTGTGGCATTAGATGTGAAAATTACAGATGATTTATACAAAGAAGGATTGGCAAGGGAATTAGTGAATCGTATTCAAAATATCAGAAAGGACAAACAATTAGAAATAACAGATAAAATAATTGTTAATATTGAGTCCAATGAACCCATTATTTTTGATGTTATCAATCAATTTAAAAACTATATTTGCACTGAAACATTATGTCAAAAAATTGAAAGCTCTATTAATGAAAATATTCAACCAGCAGAAGAATTGGATGACAATATATTTGTTAACATCTCAATACAAGAAGTAACCTCTCTTATTCAACAATAGGGAGGTTGATACATTAACCTAAAATTTAAAGCCATGACAAAGAAAAAATCAGCAAAGACAAAGGCGACTTCCCAATCGGTTACTAAAAAGAGCACTACCAATAAGAAAAAGAGTACTTCATCGGCATCGGGTAAAAAATCATCTTCTTCAAATTCTAAAAAAGATGATAAGAAAAAGAAATCTGGCAACAAGAACAAAGCAAGCACATTAAAATCATCTTCTCAAAAATCTGCTATACAAAAAAAACAAAAAAGCGATTCTAAAATAAAGCCGTCTAAAACGGATAAAAAAGCAACTTCAAATAAAACTAACACTAAAACAGGTACTCTTATGAAATCTGGAACTGATAAAAAGAACACAAAAACTGCTACTTCAAAAAAAGAAGAAAAAAAATCCACCAAAAAATCTGAAACTAAAATTGAAAACAAAAAAAATAATAAAAAAGTAAGCACCAAACCAAAAAGAAAAAAAGAATATGATGACGATGATGATTTGCTGGATACAGAACTGATAGACAAAGATGAGATTGAGGAAGATGAAGAAGTAACAGAAGTGGAAGAACTGGATATTAGTAATATTGAACCCGTGATTGCTGATGCAGAGCCACTTTTAGATGAAGAAGAAGAAGAAGAGTATGTGCCCAAAACTAGAGGAAGAAAAAAACAAGCACAACCCGAAGTACATCATCAGCAAACATTAGAAGAAATTATCAGAAACAGACCCTTGCAAATAGACCCTACTCAAAAAACTTATGTAACTAAAAAAGAAGATGATCCCAAGCCATATATTGCATCAAAAACGAACAAAGATAGATATTCAGATAAAGAACTTCAGGAATTTAAGGAAATTATTCTTCAAAAATTAAAAGAAACTAAAGAAAACTACGACCAGCTGAAAAAATATTTTACCAACGAAGACGATAATGGTATAGATGATACTTCTCCCACTTTCAAAATGATAGAAGATGGTTCTGGTGTAATGACCAAAGAAGAAATTGAACAGCAATTAGCCCGCTTAGAAAAATATATGATAGACCTGCAAAATGCTTTATTAAGAATTGAAAACAAAACTTATGGCATTTGTACAGTAACTGGTAAATTGATTCCAAAAGAAAGATTAAAATTAGTACCACACGCTACCAAAAGTATTGAAGCTAAAATTAGCAGAGATAATTAGTTGATTGAACATATTGATGTATTTGTATAATGACCGAACTTATTTTTTTAGGAACGGGGACATCACAGGGCGTGCCTCTTATCGGCTGTGATTGCCCCGTTTGTCTTTCTGATAATATCAAAGATAAAAGATTAAGGAGTTCAGTTTTAGTTAGCACTGAAACTACTACCATAGTGGTTGATACAGGCCCTGATTTTCGTCAGCAAATGTTGAGAGAAAATATAAAGCATTTAGATGCAGTTATCTTTACTCACGAGCATAAAGACCATATTGCAGGTTTAGATGATGTTAGAGCATTTAATTTTATATTGAAAAAAAAGATTCCTGTTTTTGCTACGCAAAGAGTTATCAATGCTCTTAAAAGAGAATTTTATTATGCTTTTGAAGATGAAAAATATCCTGGAGTGCCCGAATTAGATATTCATTGTATAGATAAAAAACCTTTTGTAATAGGTGATTTATCTATTACCCCAGTTGAAGTATTGCATTTTCAACTACCGGTTTTAGGTTTTATTTTTAATGACAAAATTGTCTACATCACAGATGCTAATTATATTAGTGATAAAGAGAAAGAAAAGATTAAAAACAAAGATGTATTGATTTTAAATGCTTTAAGAAAAGAAAAACACATTTCACATTTTACATTGCAGGAAGCACTGGAATTGATAGAAGAACTTCAACCTCAAAAAGCTTATCTCACACATATTTCACATCAATTAGGCAAATATGAAGATGTTTCAAAAGAGTTGCCTCCAAATGTTTTTTTGTCTTATGATGGATTAAGAATTAAAGTGTAGAAATTAAAAATAGAAATGTAATTTGCTTTAAAGATTAGTTATTCTGTAATGGCTTTTACATATTGATATTTCTCATACACTTTTGCAGGTGTTTTTTTGCTGTATTCAGGACCTGATACAATGGCATTAATTTTGAATTGCACATTCTCTTTTTTGCCTCCGTGTGTAAGCAAATATTTGTATATGTTATCTCTCAAAAATTCTCCTCTCATTTTAGACAATACAATATTAGTCATAGATGCTGGAACTTTTGATGCACTGGCTGTAATATGTATAGTTACTTTTCCTGCTTGTGATTTTTGAATTATATTAGAAATAAAGTTTTTCCATTTTACATCATTAGTATCAATAGCATATTCCTTATATTTGAAGTAAACTTCAAAACGAGAAACATCTGCTTTCTCTTTTCCAGTAATATTAATAGATAATTTTTTTATTGTAACGCCATCTGGAAGTTCAGCAGCATTGATTATCAAAGGGTCTCCATAATATCCGCTCTTATAGGGTGTAATAGTATAATTCAATCCAGCGATTAATTCAATTTTATCAATATTACCTTTGGCATCTGTTACCTGTTCTACTTGATTACCATTATCTGATTTAATGATAATAGAAGCATCGGCAACGGGCTTTTTATTTTTAGTATTGGTAACTGATAAAGAAAGATATTTTTTTCCTGATGTGCTTCCTTCTTTATCAAGGAAAAATATTTCTGTTAATGCTTCACCTAATTCTGTGTGGGGCGTTTGAATCATTTTTTCTTCAATATTTTTGTGGTCATATTCTAACACCAGTGTGTATGTTTTATCAGAAGATAAAAGAATATTGCTGATGTTTCCGTTTTCATCGGTTTTATATACGCCATAATTTTTATTTTTTCTATCTTCAATTACATATACAACAACATCTTTTACAGGTTTCTTTTCTTTTACATTATTAAAGCATGATATGTTGAGAATAACGCCTTTGTTTTTTACAGTAATTTTTCCAAGTACTTTTACAGGTTCTAACTGTAATGCCTTTTGAATTTCTTGGTACGATTCAGTTTTATCTGCATATATCTCATCACTAAAAAATTCTTCTCCATTGGATTGATAGGAAACTTTGTAATTGGCACCCGGACGCAAGGTAAATACAAAAGTTCCATTCTTTTGTGGCCTGTACATTCCTACAGTTTCTCCTGTTTCTTTATCAGTAAGAATAATAGTTATATCGTCAGGTAAAGATTCTCCAAATGCGGCTACTATCTTTCCTTTATAGATAACTACTGGTTTTTCAGCACTTTCAGGAATGGTTATCATATAAATATCTTTATCTCCCAAGCCGCCTTCTTGCACAGATGCATAATATGCTCTCTTTCCATCTGGTGATGTTACATAAAATAAATCATCGTCTGTAGTGTTGATAGGATAACCTAAATTAACCGGTTCTGAAAATTTTCCTTCTTCATCTCGTACTGAAAAAAATATATCAAAACCTCCCATACTGGTGTGTCCGTTAGATGAAAAGAAAAGTGTCTTTCCATCGGGATGAATAAATACGCCATCTTCATCAAAAGGTGTATTGATAGGGTAACCTAAATTAACCGCTTTACTCCATTTTCCATTGGGTAATTTGACTACTCTGTAAATATCTCTTCCACCAACGCCACCAGGTCGGTCAGAAACAAAGTACAATGTATTTCCATCGGGTGAAATAGTAGCATGTGTTTCCCAATATTGGGTATTAACATCAGAGCCAAAAGATTGAGATGTAGTCCAATTTTTTCCATCCCATTGTGAATAATAAATATTTCCACCTTCATCATCTTTATACAAAATTAAAATCTGCCCATCAGGACTTAAATTGATAGATGCTTCGTGTCCGCAGGTATTTACATATTCGCTTAATGGCTTGGGTTTAGACCATGTTTTATCATCTAATTTAAAAGACACAACAATATCTTCATAAAATCCGCCATCAGCAGTTCTTTCACCGCATACACCACCTGGGCGGCGGGTTGTGTATATCAGCATTTGTTCATCCGCAGATAATACGGCTCCATATTCTGGATATTCACTATTGATACTATCGCCCATATTGGTAATTTTGATATTCAATGGGTGGGCATAAAGCGTTTTAGCATAATTGGATTGATTTTTTTTGAGTGTTACTTCTTTTTCCCAACTTTTTGATGCCTTTCCTAATGCTTCTAAAAATCTATCATAATATTGTATCGCTTCATCAAATTTATAATTGATGTGTAGTGCTTGTGCATAATAATATAAAGCCAGCACAGGAGCAGATTTTTCAGAAGGGTCATCAGGTATATAATTCTTTTTAATTTTATTGATGGCTTTGGCAAGGTATTCTTCGGCTTTACTTTTTTCTGTTGGAGAATACAAATACGCCTTTCCTAATAAATAATTGATATTGGCATTATAGGGTTCTAATTCGTAAGCGTGCAAATAATTCTGTAATGCTAATGAGTAATTATTTTCTAACATTAACTGATTGCCTTCTGTAAAGTATTCCTTATAAGATAAGCCAGATAAAATTTGTGCTGTAATAATTGCAGGAGTTGAAAATAGAAGCACAACTACTGCTAACTTTTTTACAATGATTTTCATAGATACAAATTTATTTAGTGGCTAATTTATTGAATAATTATTTTTTATGCAATACTACATTTTAATCAATATTGTCCAAAATATTTTATTTCTTTATTAAATCATCTTAATTATCAATGGTTTCAGGATTATCTTTTGTCCCCAACGCAGTTGGGGACAAAAGATAATCTTATTAAAAACCTCACCCCTTTAATTCCCCTCTCCTTTTCAAAAGGAGAGGGGCTGGGGGTGAGGTTTTTTATGCAATACTACATTTAATCTAATTCCATATCTAATAAACTTCTTCTGTTTTTCTTTTGAGGAAACAAAAGTCGTTTATTTTCTTTGAAAAAATATAGGATGAAATACAATATTACAGGACTACCAAATGTAAAAAAAGATAAATAGATGAAATACTTTCTAATTTTTACAGAACTAATGCCTAAATGCTTTCCTAATGACTCGCAAACACCAAAAGCATTTTGTTCAAACCAAAAAATAATCTTTAAGATTAAGTTTGTCATAAGGGCAAAGATAAATAGAATTTTTCAATTATTGCAAAGGGATTAAAAATTATTTACACTTGCCCCATATAGATAGCATCATTTGATAATGAAACAACTTTCAAAGTTTATACTTAAAAATAAGTTATTACTTACGGGTTTTATTCTTGTTCTTACTCTTTTTCTGGGGTTTTTTGCAAGAAAAGTAGAAGTAGCATTTCAATTTGTAAAACTTTTGCCCGATAATGATTCAGCAAGTATTCAATATGAAAAGTTCAAAAAATATTTTAAGCAAGATGGAACTATATTGGTCATCGGAACGGAATTACATCATCTTTATTCACCAAAAGTATTTGAACAATGGCATCTTTTAGGGGATAGAATAAAAAACATCAAAGGCATACAAGCAGTAGTGAGTATAGATAGATTAGTAGTAGCACAATTTAATGACTCATTAGAAAAATTTACTTTTCAATCTATACCATTTCCCACAACTTTAGATTCAACTAATGTTTCTAATTTCATTGAAAATGCATTGGAATATCGCTTCTACGATAAAATTATTTTTGATAAAAAGAATGATATTGCTTTGATGACCATCACTTTCAATGAAAAGGAATTAAACTCTAAACTTCGTTTAAGTATTACAGATTCTATTGTTCATCACGCTAATATATTTGAAAAAAATACTTCTGTTCCTTTACATTTATCAGGTATGCCTTTCATACGCACAACAATGATGAGAAAAATTTCTTCTGAAACAAGTTATTTTTTTGTTGTGGGTTTAATTGTAGTTTCAATATTATTATGGATATTTTTCAGGTCGCCAGTGGTGATTTTGTTTTCTGCACTTATCATTATAATGGGTGTAGCATCTGCATTGGGAATTATGGTGTTAATTGGTTATCAATTATCTATACTATCTGGACTATTACCTGCATTGCTTATTATTATTGGTGTGCCTAATTGTATTCTGATTATCAATAAATATCATCACGAATTAAGAGCGGGTTATCCCGTAGAAAAAGCATTGGAATTATCTATTCGTAGTGCGGGCAGTTCTTTGTTTTTTGCTAATGTTACTACATCTATTGGTTTTGCTGTATTGTCTTTAATAGAAAATCAAATACTTTATGAGTTTGGAATTATTGCGTCTATTAGTGTGATGTTAGTGTATTTTTATTCTATTGTATTGGTGCCTTCTATTTTCAGTTGGTTATCTGCACCAAAAGAAAAACATTTAATGCATCAGGAAAAAAAATGGTTGAAAAAAAGTTTGAACAGCATTGCCTTATGGACTTCGCATTACAGAAGATATATTTTTATTTCTGTATTGATAATTGCAGTTATTGGATTTTATGGATTTACTAAAATTAAAACATTAGGTTATGTAGTAGATGATGTGCCGCAGAGAGAAAAAATGATGCAGGACTTAAGATATTTTGAAGAAAAGATAGGAGGTGTATTGCCATTTGAAATATTGATAGATACAAAAAAGAGCAGAGGTGTATTTTCTAATAACGCAAAGATATTGTATCGCATACATCGTGCTCAAAAAATTTTATCAGAGTATCCTGAATTAAGCAGGTCTTTGTCTATTGCAGATGCTGTGAAGTTTTTAAATCAGGCATACAACGGAAAGTATGCGATGCCTTCTGTATCTGACCTAAAAAAAATTTCTGATATATTGAAAGAAGATACTATTCATAAAAAATCATCTGTGGGAAAAAATTTAATTTACAATTTTATAGATACTTCATATCGTGTAGCCCGAATCAGTGCTCAAATGAAGGATGTTGGCTCTGTAAAAATAAAAGATTTGTTGAAAAGTATTCAGCCAAGATTAGATAGCGTATTCAATTACGACGAAGATAAACAACAATGGGTAAGCCAAGAAAACCGAGCAGATATAAGTATTACAGGAAATAGCATTTTATTTTTGAAAGGCAACGATTTTTTAGTGAAAAATTTAATTGAAAGTATTGTAACGGCTATAGTTATTATTGCGATATTATTACTGTTATTATTTAGGAATCCTTATATGCTTTTGGTGGCTATTATTCCGTGCTTGTCATTATTGGTTACATCAGGCATAATGGGCTATTTTGGTATTCCATTAAAACCAAGCACATTATTGGTATTTAGTATATCTTTTGGTATAGCAACAGATGGAAATTTGTATTTTCTTACTCGTTTCCGAAATGCTATTAAACAACAACATAAGTCCTACGAAGAAGCCATTCGCTTGAGCATTCGTGAAATAGGTATGAGTATGATTTATAATGGGCTGGTTTTATTTTTTGGTTTTGGTATGTTTATCATTTCTGATTTTGGTGGCACTAAAGCATTAGGTGTGCTTACAGCATTTACACTACTTATTGCTTATAGTGTAGATTTAATTGTGTTGCCTGCTGTATTACTAACTTTCAAAAAGTTTTTTAATAAAAGATTAGAGAATTAATTACCATTCAAAGAAGTCAATAGCCGTTTGTTTAAGGCAAAATAAACATCAAACTTTCTTTATACTTTTTTATGAATTATTGTTAGTTTATTCAAAAATTATTCAAAATCATCTGTGTATTTTTGTGCGAAAATTTTAAAGTGCGTTCTATGAGTCCATTGTTTAAAATGTTTTCTTTTTGTTTGTTTATTAGTACTTACACATTGGCTCAAATGCCCAGTGGAGCTAATGCTAAAATGTTGGAGAAAATGAAAGATATGAAAATAGGCAAGGTGTATGGGAAAATTTATGATGCTAAAACAAAAAAGCCCGTAGAGTTCGCTTCTGTTGTTTTATTGTGGTATAATAAAGATAGTATCATTACTGGAAATTTAGCCAATACAAAAGGTGAATTTTTATTTGAAAATTTACCAGTAATGGCAAGTTATAGAGTACGCGTAAGTTTTATAGGATATAAAAATTTTGAAAAAAGAATATACATCACACCACCTGATAAAATTGAAGTGGATTTAGGAAATATAATGCTTGAGCCCGACGAAAAATTACTGAATGAAGTGGAAGTAGTGGCGGAAACACCTGTTTTTACTACTCAAATAGACCGTAAAGTATATAATGTGGAAAAAGATATGTCCGTGAAAGGAGGAACTGCTTTAGATGTTGTAAAAAATGTTCCAACCTTAAATGTAGATGCCGATGGTTCTGTAACCTTGCGTAATAAAGGGGTAACCATTTATGTAGATGGCAGACCTTCACAATTAACTTTAGAACAAATACCAGCAGACCAAATTGAAAGAATTGAAGTTATATCCAATCCTTCTGTTAAGTTTGATGCTTCTACTACAGGTGGTATTCTCAATGTTGTATTAAAGAAAAATAAAAAGCCAGGGTATAATGGCATACTAATGGGTGGTATTGGTACAAATGATAGATACAATGCTATGGGAAATATCAGCATCAAAGAGTATCCTTTTAATTTCTCTTTAATGGGAAATTATAATACTCAAATCAATTACACCAAAGGATATACTAAAAGAACTGACTTATACAACGGTTCAGTAACAGATTATTACTATCAAAATAACCATACATTTAATAAATCCCAATTCAACTTTTTCAGAGTAGCATTAGATTATAATATTTCTACACGTGATTTAATTACTATTTCTGGTAATTTCCCTCAAGGAAATTTTTATACCAGTGATACACAAATATTTTCTACATTGTTAAGCAATCAATCTACTTACAATAATGGTTATCGCGTTAATAATAATGATGCAGGTTTCAAAGGATACACAGGTTCTTTAAATTACAAAAAAAACTATCCAACGCCAGGCAAGGAACTCACTTATGACGCTAATTACAGTTATTTTAATAGTAAGAATAACTACATTTATGATACTCACACTTATGATTCATTGAATAATCATTTTAGTTCCACTCAAAAAAATAATGGTAACAGATTTTCTAATCAAATAACATCTCAATTAGATTTTGTCAATCCTATCAATGAAAACAAGAAAATTGAAATGGGATTGCGTACCAATTACGAACTCACAGAAACATATAACGACACCAAAAATTTTAATCCTGTTATTAACGATTTTGTTACTGATACTTTTCAATCAAACAATTATCAAACAATAGAAATGATTAACGCAGCATATTTTAATTTTACATCTAAAACATTCTGGAATATTAAATATCAATTAGGATTAAGATTAGAACAAACTTATTTCAAAGGTACTTTGAATCGCCCGAATTTAGGTACATCTGCTTCATTTGATTATTATTATCCTGATGGTTGGGATAATTTATCTTATATGTTTTTCCCTGGAATATTTTTAAGTAAAGAATTTTCTTCTAAATCAGAATTACAATTTAATATCACCCGAAAAATTAAACGACCCAACTTCTTTCAAAGAATGCCCTTTATTATGTTTGCAGATAATAAAAATTACAGAATCGGTAATCCTGGCTTAAAACCAGAATTTACAAACCAGGCAGAAATTAATCATACTCTTAACCTTGGCAAAAACAGTATTTTGAGTACTATCTTTGTCGCTTACGACCAACAACCCATTAGCAATACTACTTATCCATCTGAAGAGGACTCCAGTATATTAGTCAATACATTTGTAAATGGAAAATCAGAGATTGAATATGGAACAGAACAAACAATTAAATGGACTTTATTTAATAAATTAAATGTAACATTAAATGCCAATGTGATGTGGTTAGCCATTACCAGCGATGCTACTTACAATCAACCTCAAAAAACATACTCGGGCTGGAGTTACAATACAAAATTAGTTCTTCAATACACTTTACCCTGGGACATTAACTTTCAAATCAATGGCAATTATCAGGCACCTAAAATTATTATTGGTGGAAAAACAATACCAATGTATTTTATGGATGTGTCTTTAAATAAAACAATAGGTACCAAATGGAATTTTAATCTCACCTTAAGCGATGCTTTTAATACCAAAAGAATGGGAATGAACACTTCTTCTGATTATTACATTCAGGAAATTTCTCGCAGAAGAGAAGCAAGATTTTTGAGATTTACAGTGAGTTATATGTTTGGAAAATTAGATGCTTCTATTTTCAAAAGAAGAAAAAATCAGCAGCAAAATATGAATGGTAATGCCGATGGTTTGGATTTTAATTAGTTAATTTGCCATCAAAAAAATGTTACGAGTTATTGAAGTCAATGGTATTCATTGTTATGCCTTTCACGGCTGTATGCCCGAAGAAAAGAAAACAGGTGGAAAATATAAAGTAGATGTTGCTATTCACTATAATTTTGAAAATGCTGCCGATACTGATGAATTAAAAGATACAATTGATTACTGTGTTATTTACAATATTGTACAAAAAGAAATGAGTATCCCAACTAAACTCATTGAATCAGTTGCAAAAAAAATTGCAAGAAGTATTAAATTACAATATCCTCAAATTGAAAAACTTATTATCAAGATTACTAAACTTTCGCCGCCTATTAATGGATTGGTAGAAAATGTTGCTGTTATTTATGAATTGTAATAAAATTAATTTATGCCAGTAAATATCTCTATATGGGCTTCGGGAAGTGGAACCAATGCTGAAAATCTGATATTACACTTCCGAAATCATACTTTTATTAAAATCAAAATGATTGTTACTAATAATCCCAATGCAGGCGTTATTGAAAGAGCAGATAGATTAAAAAAAACAGTTCATATCATTCCAAAAAATATTCTTTTTGAAAAAACAGATAGAGTCATTGAATTATTAAAAACAGAAGATATTGATTTAATTGTTTTAGCAGGATTTTTACTTAAAGTGCCTGAACAAATTATTCGTGAGTATCCAAATAGAATTATCAATATTCACCCTGCTTTATTGCCAAAATATGGTGGAAAAGGTTTTTATGGAATGAATGTACATCAGGCAGTAATTGATAATAAAGAAAAAGAAAGTGGTATTACCATTCACCATGTCAATGAAGAATATGATGCAGGACAAATTATTATGCAAGCCAAATGTCCTGTTTATGAAAATGACACGCCCGAAACATTAGCACAAAGAGTACATCAATTAGAATATGAATATTACCCAATGGTGGTAGAAAAAATAGCATCAGAAATTTATCAGCAAAAAAAATCCCAAAAATAATGCTGAAACAGATTTATCCTTATTTTGATAATAATGCCACAACACCTTTACATCCAAGAGTATTAGAAGTTCTAAATGAATATCAATCAACTTATTTTGCTAATCCTTCCTCTGTTGGCCATCCATCAGGTATGATTTGTAATGCTTTATACAAAAAAAATCTTCAATCCATTGCAGATATATTAGAAGTTAAAGAGAGTGAAATTATTTTTACAAGTGGTTCTACAGAGTCCATCAATACAGCTATTAAAGGATTGTATTTTCAATATGGTTCACAAAAAAATCATATTATATCCTGCAAAACCGAGCATTCTGCTGTATTGAATACATTAAAATATCTGGAAGAATTTCACAATGCATCTATTACACTTTTGGATGTGAATCAAAATGTAGAAATCAATTTAGAAGATTTAGAAAAAAGTATAACAAATAGAACTTTAATGGTTTGCTTAATGGCTGCTAATAATGAAACAGGACTTATTCATCCAATGGAAGAAATATATCAAATTACAAAAAAGAAAAAAGTTTTGTTCTTTTCTGATACAACTCAAATTTTTGGCAAAACATTGATGAATAAAATTTCTGCTGATATTTTTTGTGGAAGTGCTCACAAATTTTATGGGCCAAAAGGAATAGGTTTTTTAGTAATAAAGGGTTTAGGAAGGAAAATATTTTTACCTCCATTATTACACGGAGGCAATCAACAATCCATTCGCTCTGGCACTTTGCCTTTGCCATTGATACATGGAATGTCAACGGCTTTTCAAATTATCTATGATAACCAACAACGATGTATGGTTTTGCTTAATGAATTAAGAAATTACTTTGAAAGT
Source organism: Bacteroidota bacterium (assembly GCA_040758575.1). Lineage (GTDB taxonomy): Bacteria > Bacteroidota > Bacteroidia > B-17B0 > Aurantibacillaceae > BPGX01. The sequence continues at coordinate 30,484 of JBFLVH010000017.1, forward strand.
CAATTGAAAGCGAAATTAAATATTTATATCCACTCTGAAAAAGCAAATAGAATATCTAATACAAGCAATATTTTATTTTCAGAAAATGATTACGAAAAAATTCTGAAAGCAATGAATAAATTTTGTTTTTCAAGAGCATCGGCCTGTTCAGATGGTTCTGGGCAACCTTCTCATGTTCTATCCGCTATGGGATTTCAAAAAGATGAAATCAATCGCAGTTTCAGATTTTCTTTTTCTATTTTTAATACAAAAGAAGAGATTGATAATTTTATGAAGTTTATTATAAACTCGTAACTTCAATTAGAAATTAAAGAGTATTGAAATTTTCACTTTATTTGAAAAATCTTACTCTCTATCAACTACCTGACAATATACATGACCAACATATTCGTGTTTATTACCAAATACATCTACTAAAGTTATTTTATATGTATATACACCATCTTTAGGATGTGGGTCACCTTTAATGCTACCATCCCATCCTACTTTCAAATTATTGGAACTGAACACTAATTCTCCCCATCTGTCATAAATCAACATTTGATACTCATCTTCTAATATACCTATTCCAACAGGTGTAAATACATCATTTAAATCATTCTTATCTGGAGTAAATGCATTTGGGATATACACTGCAAATTGTGGTCTAATTGTTAATGTAGCACTGGCTGTATCTTTACATTCATAATCGTTAGATGCTATTAAATTGACCATATAGGTTCCTTCGTATGCATAGTAATGAACAGTATCTTTTGCGGTAGAATAATTGCCCAATCCTGATGAATAATCTCCAAAGTTCCAGAAGTAATGAGTAGCATTTACAGATTGATTAGTAAAATAAACTGTAGGATCTACCATATCAATATAAGTTGGTGCATAGCTAAACGCTGCTTGTGGCTTGGGATATACTTTAATACTATCTGTTACGGGCAAACTTATGCTACATCCATATTGATTAGTAATTAAAACATTGGCTGAATAATATCCATTAAAATAAAGTATAGTATCTTTTGGATTTCCTAAAATACTAATATCAAATAATTCATTGGTAGTATCATTATTTTGTCCATGAAATTCAATGTGCCATAGATAATTATTAATACTCATAGAATTAGTTTCATTAGCAGAAAAAGTAATTTTGGCGGGAGAACATCCTACAATAGGCGTTACTGTTACATTAGCTGATGGTAAAGGTCTTACATAAACAGTAAAGTTAGCAACTGCATCTGGAATAGTACAACCATCCTTAATCAAAACAGAATAATTATACACACTACCTAATTGTAAGTTCACTGTAATGCTGTCATAAGATGTATTTTTTCCATCGCTCCAAAAGAATTGATATGGACCTCCATTTCCAATGCTGGTAATGGTAGGTGTTAATATAGATGTGTTAGCATCACATACTTCTAATGTCTTTCCAATTGCCGTTAATGGTGGATTGACAAATACAGTAATCACCCTTGGTGGTGCTACACAACCTTTACTATCTGAAAGCATAACTGTATAAGATGTTGTAACCGTGGGTTGTACAACATAAGGACCAGAACTGTTGTAAATATTAGGTATCCATGTATAAGTATAAGGTGATACTCCGCCAGTTCCATTAGCGTAAATTTGTGTATTGGTTCCATAGCAAATGGTATGATTGGGCGTAGCATTGATTAAAACCTGATTGGGCTGTTGAACATTTATTGTTGTGAATGTTTGACAACCAAAAGCATCAGTGATGCTTACTATATATACACCAGCATTTAATCCTGTCAAAGTAGCTGTGTTACCACCAGATGGCGCATTCCATGTGTAAGTATAAGGTGTAGTTCCACCTGTTACCTGAATACCAGCGGCACCATTAGATTGTCCATAACAAACAGGTGGTGTAAAGGAAGTCGCTGTAACGCTTGGATGTGGTGTGGGATTGATTTGAACAGTAGGATTGATGATGCAATTATTCGCATCTTTAATTTGACAAGTATAAATATTTGCTGCAAGATTGATAGCAACAGATGATGATTGCGGAGGATTGGAGTTCCAGATATATTGATAACCGGGTGTGCCCCCAGAAACTTGAACTGTTGCAGTGCCTACTCCATTGTTACAATAATCGGGAGAAGTAGTAATGTTGGCTACCAGTGCAGGTGGCTCAGTTACAGTAAAAACAAATGTTGCCATACATGCCTTACCGTCATTTACATTTAAGGTATAACTTCCTCCACTCAGGTTAGATATAACAGGAGCATTGACATTAGATGGATTCCAGGTGAATGTATAAGGGGGTGTGCCTCCTACGATATTAGCTGCGATCTGTCCATTATTACCTCCATTACATTGCACATTTTGAATAGTATAACTTCCCACCACTATAGGATTAGGTTGTAAGATTTGAACAGTTTGAGTATTAGCACATCCATTGGCATCTTTAACTGTACAGGTATAATTACCTGCAATTAAACTTACAGCCGTTTGTGAATTTTGAATGCCACTTCCTCCAGTCCAGGTGTAAGTATATGCAGGTGAGCCGCCATACACGCTCATTGTAGCAGAACCATCGTTTAATCCATTGCAAGATACATGAACAACATTAGTTATGGCTGCATTCAATGAAGGTGGTTGAGTAATATTTACTGTTGCTGCACCTACACATCCTGCACCATCAATAACTGTTATAGCATAACTTCCAGCAGGTAAATTAGTTGCTAATAAATTATTTTGTCCTTGATAATTCCATTGAATATTATATGGCAATGTTCCTCCATTCACATTTGCCAATGCTGCACCATTGGCTTGACCATAGCAACTTACATTAGTAGATGAAACAATTGAAACTACAGGGCCAGAAATATCATTTATCACAGCATTTGCATATACTACACAATTATTGACATCTTTTACCATCACAGTATAAACACCAGCTGCTATATTATTGATGCAGGCATTGATATAGGAAGGGTTAGCACTCCATTGATAGGAATAACCACCTGCACCGCCACTTGCAGTTACACATGCTGCACCATTAGCCATATTGCAATTTGAATTTGTGGTAGTGACACTGGCTAATAATTGAGGCGGTTGATTGATAGCAACAGTTTGAGTGAAGCTACAATTATTAGCATCCTTTACTTGTACGGTGTGAATGCCTGCAGGTAAATTTGATACATTAAAAGCATTATTTAATGTAGGGTACCACAAAACACTATATGGCGAAGTTCCACCATTAGCGATTACCAAACCTGTACCGTCATTGTATCCATAACAACTTACATTTGTAACACTAATACTTGCAGTTAAAGCAGAAGGTTGAATGATGTTAATGATTTGTTGAGCAGTACAATTTTTACTGTCTGTAACTTTAATTGTATATGTGCCTGGTGCTAAATTGTTTGCATTAAATGAATTACCTCCTGAGGGCAGCCATTGATAATTATAAGGAGAAGTTCCACCACTCGCCAGTGCAGAGGCATATCCATTATTATATCCAAAGCATGTTACATTTGCAGAATTGGTAATACTTACATTCAATGGTGGTGGCTGAGAAATGGAAAATGCAACAGATGCAGAGCAATTATTTTGGTCTGTAAGAATAACAGTATAATTACCAGGACATAAATTATTGAATACAGGAGTGGTAACAGGAGTATTTCCTCCTATCCAGTAATAAGTGATTTGTCCGTTAGCATTGATGGCACTCGCTGTTGCAATTCCATTACAAGCACCATTACAACTTACATCCGTATAATTAACCACTGCAGACATTTGAGGTGGGTTCACTAATTGCGAACTTCCCGAGATGGTACATCCATTGGCATCTTTAATATTAACTATATAATTACCAGCAGTCAGATTAGTAGCCATAGCATTGTTTCCACCTATTGGTGTCCATGTATAAGAATATGGAGGAGTACCACCATTTACTACTGCATTTAATATACCATCACTATAATTGTAGTAAGAAGGATTTTGTGGGATAATGCTGAGAGAAAGAGCAGGCGGTTGCATAATACTAACACTGGCTGAGGCAACGCATCCCATTGCATCTACTGCTGAAACAGTATAAATACCTGCGGTTAAATTAATGGCTGTTCCTGTGTTTTGACCATTACTCCACATATAATTAAATGGAGGCACGCCACCTGTAATAGATGTTGTAGCCACACCATTATTCCCACCATAGCAACTTACATTAGTGTATCCTGTTACTGTAAGAGTAGGACCATTTGTGTTGGGAATGGTAACTGCAAAAATATTAGAACAGTTATTAGCATCTTTTACAAGAACAGTGTAGGTTCCAGCAGCTACATTATTCAGAATGTTTCCTGTTTGTCCTGTGCTCCATGTGTATGAGTATGCAGGAAATCCGCCACTTGCACTAATAGTTGCAGAGCCATTGGATTGCATACAAAAAGCAGTATTGACGGTAGAGGTGATAGATACAGAAGATGGTTGCGTTACAGTTGTAGAATAAGTTTTAGTACATCCATTGGCATCCGTGATAATACAAGAGTATGTGCCGGCAATTAGGTTAGAAGCAGTGGCAGTAGTATATCCACCAGGCGACCATAGGTAACTAAATGGAGGTGTTCCACCACTGATGTATGTTATATTGGCACTTCCACTATTTTGATTGTAACACAGAGCGGGTGATGAGGAGATTCCAAAATGCAATGAATCTGGTTCTGTAATACCCACCGCCACACTGGATGTGCATCCATAATAATCCTGTATAACACACAAATAATTACCGGGCCCTAAATTAGTAGCGGTTTGTGTGTTTTGTCCATTAGACCATGAATAAGTAATGGGTGGTGTCATATTACCAAGATAACCAACAGTGGCCCAGCCATTAGATGCTCCTTTGCAGGTTACATTACTTCCTCCTGTAATGATTGCAGTGCCTCCGGGAGTAGAGTTGATAGTCAATGTGATACTTTTTGTACAGCCATTAAAATCAGTAACGGTTACTGTATAATTACCTGCTGTTAAACTATTAGAAGAAGGCGCATTACCACCTACACTGCTCCATTGATAAGCATAAGGCATAGTACCCCCTGTAACATTTACTGTGGCTGCACCATTAGCAGATGTACAATTAGCATTTTGAGTTGTAACACCCAGTTGAATATCACTTGGTTGATTAATTTGAATGGTAGAGGTTGAAGTACAATTGTTGTTGTCTTTTACATTCACTATGTAAAAACCAGCATAAAGATTATTAAATGATGATGAAGATTGATAACCACCTCCATTTAGAGCAAATTGATAAGGTCCTGTTCCTCCCGAAGGTGTACATAAAATACTTCCATTATTATTTCCATAGCAAGTTACATGATTAGGAGTTAATGATAAAGTAAGTGGTGAAGGTTGTGTGATATTTACCGTTGATGAATAGATACAATTATTAGCATCTTTTACAGTAACTACATAATTCTGTGCAGTAAGATTGTTGAATGTTCCAAGTCCATTTGAAATATTACCTGGATTGATTGTGTAATTAAAAGGAGCAGTGCCGCCTATCGGAGTTGCGGTAAATGAGCCATTATTGCCTCCATTGCATGATACATTTTGAGTATTAAAACTAATTCCGGTAGGACCTCCTACATTTGTAACATTGAAATTGAGTGTTAATGTGCAGGAATTAATATCTTTAATTGTAACAGTGTGAATACCTGCACTCAAATTAGATATAGTATTATTAGAACTAAATGGATTATTATCAAAAGAAAATTGATAGGGACTGGCACCACCTGAAACATTTGTTACATTGGCTGAACCGTTGTTATTTCCACAAGTAGCTGGTGTTATGTTGATAGTAGCATTAGAAGGACCTGGCATTGTGTATATTGTAAAGGTTGAAGTAAAAATACAATTATTAGCATCAATAACAGTGATAGTATGAATTCCTTGTGATAGTCCTGATGTGATAGAATTAGTAGAAACACCATCTATTACATAAGAATAAGAAGGCGTTCCTCCAATAACATTATTAACTGTAAATGTACCCGTACTTCCAACGCAGGCAGTAGGTCCTGTTTGAAAATTAATACCACTGGGTCCGGATACAGCATTAATTGTAATATTAGTAGAGTAAGTGCAACCAATCATATCACTTACAAACAATGTATAATTACTAGGTGATAATGAAGAAAATGAATTATTGGCCGACCAACCACTACTATTAAGAGCATATTGATAACCAGGTGTTCCTCCTATCACATTAGTGATTGTAATAACTCCATTATTATTTCCACAGGTTGCTGGAAAGGCATTATATTGAATATTGGTAATCGGTGGGGTATTGGTAATATTCACAGTAGTAGTTACAGAGCATCCAAAATTATTAGTGATACCTACTGTATGCGTACCTGATGGTACATTTAAGACAGTTGGAGTAGGAACATTTGAATTGTTGAATTGATAGGAAGAAACAAATTGTCCTGGTGGTGAAAGGTTATTAATAACAATAATACCGTTGTTATTTCCGCAAGTAGCATTGGTGAAGGAAGCAGATACAGATGGCATAGGATTGATGGTAACAATACTATATGTAGTTGCAACACAACCTAAATCTGTTACGGTATGATAAACTGTATAAGTTCCGGGTGAAGTAAAAGATACAGGACCATAGTTTTGAGAATTAGAAGAAGGTGGAGCACCAGTTGTAGGTGAGAAAGAATACTGATGAGTTCCACCAGAATAAGTAGCATTAAAAATAAAAGAATTACCGTTTAAGCATTGAGTAGGATTATTGATGCTAAAGGCAGTGTTAGGTGGAGAAGGTACATTTACTACTGTTGAATATGTAGCTGTACAGGATGCTGAATTGGTTACAGTTTGGTAGATAGTAAATGTGCCCGCTGATGGAAAACTTAATGTGGATGTTGAAGAAGTTGTTGTGAATGAAGCAGGAGGATTGGTGCCGGTGATAGAGTATGTTTGAATATTGGGTGCAGGCGAACCTGTATTGGTGATGGTAAAATTATTACAGGAGTTAGAAAAATTAAACCCACCGTTTGGATTGGGAGCAATGCTCACTTGAACGGTTTTAGTAATAGGAGCACAAACACCGGGAGGATTCATTGATAGTGTGTAAGTTCCACTTACACTGGTAGTGATGTTTTGGTTAGGATTATTAACTATACCACTTCCAGAAGGTCCATTCCATGTATAAGGTGCTAAGCCGGCAGGAGCAGTGAGGGTAGCGGTAGAAATACCGCAGGAACTTACAAATACATTACTTGACCCGGCAGGGTAATCTGTACCATTCACATTTAAGGTCATTGGCATACATCTTGCATCAAAATAACAATAACCATAATGACCACCAAGTGAGCAATCACCAACTGTCACTCTTATCATCACACATTGACCGATATATTGTGTTAAATCAACTGAACCAATTTGCCAGGTTGGATTGTATGCTACACTCCCTGATTGAACCCAACCTGCTGGAAGTGGTGGGCAACCTGCTGATGGAGGAGATATATTTACTTGAGGGCATGATAAAGGAGTATTACTACAGTTAGAAGCGTTACATCCAGAGCATGTGGAAATATCTATTTTAATATAGGGTTGTTGACAACAACTATGCCCAGGGTTTTGTAATACTGCTATGTAGGCAAATTGAAACAATGCACTTGTAGAAGTAACAGGTATAATTTGGGTTAAGCGTGCCACTCTTGCACCGGTAGCATTATCGTTGATTTTTACAACTTTTGTACCACCAAATGGTGAAGCAGGGATAGTACCTACAACAGGGTCGGTAAATGGCGTGGTCATAATCCATGTAAGTCCTGCACCGCCACCACAACATCCTGCCATAGTACAAGAGTTATTATTATTACCAGTAGTATTTGTCCACCCTGTAAGTGTTCCTGTTTCAAAGTCCTCATTGACACAAGGTGTACCACTAATAACAGGATTGGTGCCTCTCCATGTCCATACTGTTTCATCTAATTGTTCAGAACTATGTAAATGATATTTTTCTTTGATAAATTCTCGTTTAGCATAATACATAAATACTTTGTACTCATCACCAAAGCAATTAGTTTTTAATGCTTCTTCACTTGCTATTTTCTCATCAAAACCAAAAAGAGAATCTGCTGTAAATTTATAATTAGCAATTCTTTGAATATAATCATCCTGTGCAGATGAAATTTTGAAAAGAGTAATAAGCGTAACTAAAAAGAGTACATTTTTTGTCATAAAGGTGTTTTTACATGGTAAATGTTATACGAAATTGAGGATACAAAAGTAATAAAAATCGTTAATTATAATACAAAGAAGTTATCAACAATTTATAAAAATAATTCACTGTAATGAACGCATTGATAAAGATATTAAAAATTGCTATTGGTCTAAAAAATAAGAAAATTTATCCACAATGTTCATCAAAAATGATTTTTTACAAATGAAAGTGATGAGATATTTAACAAATTCGGAGATAAATATTTCTTTAAATTTGCAACAAAAATCAATATGCAGTATTTGGATTTTGAAAAGCCGATTGAAGAATTAGAACAACAATTAGAAAAATTAAAAGAAGTTCAGGAAAAGAATAAAGTAGATTTAAGTACTTCTATAAAAGACCTGGAATTAAAAATTCAGGAAAAAATCAAAGAAATTTATTCTAACTTAACCGCATGGCAGACGGTACAGGTGAGCAGACATCCTAATAGACCTTATACTTTGCAATATATTGAGTATTTAACGGGAGGCAATTTTATGGAATTACACGGTGATAGAGGTGTAGCTGATGATAAAGCAATAGTGGGAGGTTTTGGATTATTAGAAGGTCAAACTGTAATGTTTATTGGCCATCAAAAAGGTGTAAATACCAAAATGCGTCAATTAAGAAGATTTGGAATGGCTAACCCTGAAGGATACAGAAAAGCATTAAGATTGATGCGTTTAGCAGAAAAATTTAATAAGCCCATTGTTACTTTAATTGATACGCCTGGTGCTTATCCTGGATTAGAAGCAGAAGAAAGAGGTCAGGGTGAAGCCATTGCAAGAAATATTCAGGAAATGTTTTCTTTAAAAGTTCCGGTTATATGTATTATCATTGGTGAAGGAGCGAGTGGGGGAGCGTTAGGCATTGGGGTAGGGGATAGAGTATATATGTTGCAATATACATGGTATTCAGTAATTTCACCAGAATCCTGTTCTTCTATATTATGGAGAGGATGGCAACATAAAGAAAAAGCCGCCGAAGCATTGAAATTAACGGCGAAAGATATGTTAGAATTAAAATTAATAGATGGAATCATTCCTGAACCATTAGGTGGAGCACATAGAAATCCTGAACAAGCAGCTGCTTATGTAAAAGAAATTTTATTAAGAGATATTAAAGCATTAAAACAAATACCAGAAGAAGAACGAATTCAAAAGAGAATGGAAAAGTTTGTGTCAATGGGGGTTTTTAAGGAGTTGCAGGATAATGCTATTAACGAAATATCTGAAAATATTGAATAATGCAAAGCGAACTTACACTTTCAGATGCTTTTATATTGCTCTTTATTGCAGTAGTTTTTATCAGTGGAATTGTTGTATTGTATAAGTTCATCAACAAAAAGATATTGAAATGAATTTTTTATTTTTGAATCTTGGAACAGGAGAGGTATTATTGATATTATTTGTGATATTATTGTTATTTGGAAGTAAAGGTTTGCCCAATATAGCAAGAACATTAGGGAAGGGGATAAATGAGTTCAAAAGAGCATCTGAAAGTGTTCAAAAAGATATTATGCAAAGTGGTGGCGAAATTACTCATCAGGTAAAAAGAGAAATTGAAGAAGTCAAAAAAGAAATAGAGGAGTAAAGATTTAGTACAATAATCTTTTGTACATCATTACAGTATTTTCTAATCCATAATATAAGGTATCTGAAATGAGTGCATGGCCAATAGACACTTCTGATAAAAAGGGTATATTTTCCTTTAAGTATCGTAAATTGTCTAAGTTCAAATCGTGACCTGCGTTAATATCCATTCCCAAATCTTTGGCTAATTCAGCAGCATGCTTGTAAGGGATAATTATTTTTTCTTTTTCTGAATGATATTTTCGGGCATACTCTTCAGTATAGAGTTCTATTCTATTGGTACCTGTTTTAGCAGCACCTTCAATCATTTTGAGTTCTGGATTTACAAATATAGATACACGAATTCCGAGTGACTGAATATGTTTTACAATATCTGTAAGAAAATGTTTGTGTGTAATTGTATCCCAGCCGTGATCGGAGGTTAATTGATGTGAGGCATCTGGTACGAGTGTAACCTGAGCGGGTTTAACTTCTTCAATGAGTTTAACAAATTTATTTTCAGCAGGATTGCCTTCTACATTAAGTTCTACTTTCAAATGCTTTTTTAGTTCATAAACATCAGAATAACGAATGTGTCTTTCATCGGGGCGTGGATGAACGGTAATGCCATCTGCACCAAATCGTTCAATATCTAATGCGGCTTTTAATACATCAGGAATATTATTATTTCTTGAGTTTCTGATAAGGGCTATTTTATTGATATTGACGCTTAGATGTGTGGTATATTTGTGGTGAAGCATAGTAGATAAAAGTGCGTGCAAATATCAAAGATGTTTTTTGGAGTTGCAATATTATTTAATAAAAAAGTCCCCGAAATGGGGACTTTGAAATTGAAAGAATCTAATATAATATAAAACATTATTATTCTTTAATGAATTTGACAAACTTAGAAAGCTCGTTTTCTTTGGTTATTTGTAACCAATATACACCAGTATTCAAATCAGAAACATTAATATAATCGGTATTATTTAATTCAAGTGTTTTTACAATTTCACCAAGGACATTGAATATTTGAATTTTTGCAGATGAGGCGTTTTTATCTAGATTTTTTAAATACAAAATATCTTTTGATGGATTAGGATAAACTTCAAATGTTGTGGTTGAATTCTCTTTAATGTTTAAAGTAATTGTAGCAATATGTCCTGCGCTCACATGAAAATCATTTGTTCCAAAAGCGGGTATTACAGTTCTTTGATAATGCACAAAAAACACGGGAAATTTTTGACCACTTACATAAAAATCAAACATATCAATAGTTTGAGTGCCTGTAACAGCAGAAAGTGTGCCAGTTCCTTGAATAAGCATATATACATAAGAGTGAACTTTTAAAACATTATTGTAAACCACATTTGGATTACTCGGAAGAAGCAAGGTTCCTTGCCCATCAGCATTTACAGTAATAGTAGCATTAATAATAAAAGGTGGGAAGCCGGGAGCATTCATACTACCAGATCCAATATCTGTGTAATTAGTGCCATAAGAAAATGGATATCGCATCAAATCGCCGGGATTAGATGTAAAATCAAATACTTCCCCACTGCTGCTCATATCTCCTAAATATTCTAGCTTTGTGTTGCTGCTTTTATAAAATCCTCCACTATCTGATAATGCTACATTTGCCCCCGCAGATGTGTATAATGCAGCTCCAGGCAAAGTAGATGGATTTACATAGGTATCTGTCCATGAATAACCATTAGAATACATGGTGCCTGTAAAATCCCATGTTACTCCATTTCCGCTGATGTTCAGAATACTTCGGATGTTAGCAGTTGTGTCAACTTCTTTGACATTATTGACATCTCCAACTACTGGTGCGTGGTTGGCTTGTGTGAGGGTAACTTGTGCATTGATAATGGCACAACTTGCTACGTTGGCTAAAATTGTGTAGATTTGTTTTTTCATAGTTTTAATTTTTTTACAAAGGTATGATAAGAATTCTCCTTTAAAAATGATTTTTATCATAAAACACTATATTGTTTAATAAATCTGTATTATTGCGGTGAAAATATTTACAGAAATTGAAGAAAAATATTTTAATTATTTCTTATGTTTTTCCACCTTATCCTGGTATTGGAGGAAGAAGGTGGGCAAAGTTTGCAAAATACTTACATAGAGCAGGGCATAATGTATATGTAATAGCATCACAAAATCCATTTGAAAACACTTCTACATTTATCAAAGATATTCAGGAAATACCACAAGAAAATATTATTTATTTACCATCCAAATATCCATCAGTTTTATTACAATATCCAAAGAATTTTTTTGATAGGTTACAGTATCATTTTTGGATAAAGACACTTCCATTTTTTACAAAAGGTAATTTTTATGATAGAAGTATGTTCTGGAAATGGCAATTATATCAAACCATACAAAAAATAATTCAGAATAAACAGATAAGTAGCATTATTGTTTCTGGACCACCATTTAATATGGCGTATGAAGTTACTTTGTTGAAAAGAGAATTTCCAGATATTCAGATTATTGTAGATTACAGAGACGAGTGGACATTCAATAAAGTTCATGGCTTTGGTATAATTAGTAAAAAAAGACAGGAAGTAGAATTTCAAAAAGAGCAATATGTATGTGAAAATGCTGATATTATTATGTCTTGTGATGAAATAATATTAGAATATTTAATTAATAGATATAATGTAAAAAAATATTTTCACTTACCACATGGTTTTGATAAAGATGATTTCAAATATTTAGAAGTTGATTTTATAAATCATCAACCCAAAAATGATAATAGAATTATTATTTCTTATTTTGGAAATATTCAACCAAATACAGAAATGTTTTTTAATGAATTGTGTAGAACTCTTGATATTATTAGGGATAATAATATATCGCTGTATGATAAATTACTTTTTTCTTATTACTTAATGAGTCCTTTCCATTATGAAGATATTATTAGTTTTCATAAAAGTAAATTTATTTTTAATTATAATATTTCTTCTTCTGATGTTTTTAGTAATTTATCTTCATCAGATTTTATTGTTGTAATATTATCAAAAAGAGCAAAAGATTATTTTACTTCCAAATACCCTGAAATATTTTATCTACAAAAGCCCATTTTATTGTATAGTGAAAAAGGCAGAGTGAGTGAATTTATTGAAAAACACAAAATTGGTGTGCATTTGCCCCAAGAAAATTTTTACGATGCTTTTGTCAATGCTGTTATAAATCCTTCGCAATTTAGTTATCAAGATTTAGATGTAAAGCAATGGGATTTTGAAAATCTTACTCAAGAGTTAGTTAGCATTCTTAAATAAAAAATCCCGACAAAAGTCGGGATTTTTTACACTTTGAAAACAAAGGTGTTTTAATCTCTTTTGCTTCCAAATATTCTTAATAAATACAGGAACAAGTTGATAAAATCTAAATATAAGTTCAATGCTCCCATTATGCCTAATTTTCTATACATTACACTACCATCACTTTCATAAGAAAGAGCTTTAATTTTTTGAACATCATAAGCAGTTAGTCCTGTAAAAATGATGACACCTAATACACTAATAATATAATCCATTGTATCGCTTTTCATAAAAAAGTTTATCAATGAAGCAATGATAATGCCAATTAATCCAAAAAATAATATTCTTCCCAAAGAAGTCAGGTCAGTTTTAGTAGTATAACCTGCAATAGCCATTACACCAAATAAGGCAGCAGCACTTATAAATGCTTTGAAAATACTTCCAATATCATACACATAAAAGATAAAACCTAAACTAATACCATTCACCAGAGCATACAATATAAAAATACTCGCTAATTGAATATAACTTAACCTTCTAAATGCTAAACTCATTGTAAATACAAAACCTAATGGGGCTAACATAACAATCCATCCTAAAATGTTTAATCTCGCACCTGTTTCATCAAGGGATATTAAATATCTCATGGCTTCAGGATTAAATCCAAAATACAAGGAAGTAATAGAAGTAAGTAATAAGCTACCAAACATCCATGCAAATACCTGTCTGAATAAAACATTAGTGCTTAAAATACCACTGCTAACTTCTTCATAATTTAAGTTTTCAATTTTTGTGCTTCTGTTTTCCATAAACTTAATTTTTTGTGCAAATATAATGTATTTAATGTTGTTTTTAATAGTTAATTAAACACAAAAAAATTGCTTGCCTATTACATTAAGTGGGATATTATTTTTATACTTGCAGCAAAAAATTTAATGCTATGAAAAAAGTAATAATGCTTGTTTTTTCAGGTGTATTTATACATTGGACAAATTCCTTTGCTCAAAAAAAATCATCTGAAAAAATTATTTCAAATGAAAAAGCCACTATCACACTGAATAACTCTTTGCCTTCACCAAAAATAAAAGGTTATCATTTACAATTCAACTTAACTAATTGTAAAGACACTATACTTTACCTTGCCAAATATACTTTTGACAAACAATATCTTGTTGATACTTGCAAAAAGGTCAAAAATGGCAAAGCATTTTTTAAATCAGATAAAGAAGTTGAAAAAGGAGTGTATTTTATTGTAAGTCAGGATAAAGCCAGATATTTTGATTTTTTTATCAATGAAAATAATAAGTTTTCAATCAGTGGAGATATTAAGGAAATCAGAACATTCAAAGTCAATGGCTCAAAAGAAAATGAAAAATTTTTGGAATATATCAAATACATTGCTACTAAAAATGAAATGTTTGGAAAGTTGAAAGACAAAGCCCATCAAATGCCAAAGGAAGATTCTGCAAAGTTTATGGATAGAGAAGTAAAACAACTGAATGAAGATGTCAAAAAATTTCAGAAAGATTTTTACAATGCCAACAAAGGCACTTTTTTGGCAGATGTAATCAATTTACAAATTTCCAAAGAACCTGAAAATATTCCCAAAGCATCTAATGGAAGACCTGATAGTATTTATGTATATCATTATATTAAAAGCCATTATTGGGATGGAGTGAACTTCAAAGATGACCGCTTACTCATTACCCCATTTTTTGGAGATAAGTTTAAAAATTATTTTGAAAGAGTAATTCCACAAGTGCCTGATTCTGCTATTGCAGAGATGGATAAAATATTAGCACAATGCAATCCAAAAGGCGATATGCTTAAATTTTTGCTTGCTTATTTAACACCTTATTATGAAGCACATAAAGTAATGGGATTTGATAAAGTATTTGTGCATATTATCAATAAATACATCAAAACAGGAATGGCTGATGATTTGTATGATGAAAAAGTGAGAGAAAAGATTATTGAAAGAGGAAAAATTTTAGAACCACTTTTAATTGGCAGCCAAGCACCAGAACTACTAATGATAGATACAACAGGAGGAAAAGCGGTTAATAAAATGGGCTTTGATACGGCTAAAACAAGTGAGTCAGTAACTAAATTGTATTACGATAATGTTCAAAAAATAACTCCTTTATTGGTTTCTCTCTATCAAACAAAAGCCAACTATATTATTTTGGTATTTTGGGATGTAGATTGTGGACATTGTCAAAAAGAAATTCCTGAATTGGTAAAGACCTATCACGAACTCAAACAAAAGTATGATGTAAAAGTATTTGCAGTATATACTCACACTGAATATGATAAATGGAGAAAATTTATTATTGATAAAAAATTAGATTTCATCAATGTTTATGACCCTATTCACATCAATAATATTCGTGAAAAATATGATATTTTCTCAACACCTGTTATTTATCTTTTAGACAAAAACAAAGTTATCAAAGCCAAAAAACTTTCTCACGAAGCAATACCAAAAATCATTGAATTTTTAGAAAAAGAAAAAAATAATAACAAGTAGTTTATTTTGATTAAACCAAAGATATTGTTTAAATTTGTAAAAAGTTTTTTTTGCAAAAATAAAATATGGTTAAGAAGACAACCAAATATAAAAGCAAAAATAAAGAGTTGATAGTGGCTGAAAACACTGCTACTTACAATCTATCTAATAATTATGATGAGATATTTAATAAAATATGGGCGACATTAGATTATCTTACACAAAAGCATAAAGAATGGGAAGAGGAAATTAAAAAAATTCAATTTGAAAGAGAACAAAAACAAAAAGAATTTCAAGAAGAACTACAAAAAATTATTCGTGAAAGAGAACAAATAGAAAAGGAATTAAGAGAGGAGCAAAAAAAATCAGAAAAGAAATATCGTCAATTAGAGAGTTTGTTTATAGGTCAATGGGGAAAATTGATAGAAACCCTTGTGAATGGAAATCTTGAGAATATATTGAGAGAAAGGAATATAGATATAACAACAACAAGACAGAGAGTAAAATCAAAATATAAAGGGAAAGATGTAAGATTTGATGTACTGGCTCACAATAGAGAAGATATAGTGGTAGTAGAAGTTAATACCACCTTAAAAGTAGAGCATGTAAAGGATTTTATTGAAGAATTAAAGTTATTCAAAAAAATATTTCCAGAATACGAACATAAGAATGTATATGGAGCGGTAGCTTTTTTAGTAGTGGAGGAGGAAGCAGATAAGTATGCATACAAACAGGGATTGTTTGTAATAAAAGCCACCACAGAGAGTGCAAAGATTATTAATGATAAAAAATTTCAACCCCAAAAATGGTAATACATTATGATTTACAATAAAAAAATTGTTGTCGTTCTACCTGCCTATAATGCAGAACTTACATTAGAAAAAACTTACAATGAAATTCCATTTGACATTGTAGATGAGGTGGTATTAGTAGACGATTGTAGCAAAGACAATACTATTGAAGTAGCCAAAAAAATTGGTATCCAACACATCATTCGCCACGATGTAAATAAGGGATATGGTGGTAATCAGAAAACCTGCTATGATACGGCTCTCAAATTAGGTGCAGACATTGTAATTATGCTTCACCCTGATTATCAATACACCCCAAAGTTAATTCATAGTATGGCTTATCTTATTGCTAATGATGTTTATCCTGTAGTGTTAGGTTCTCGTATTTTGGGAGGTGGAGCATTAAAAGGTGGTATGCCGCTTTACAAATATGTTTTCAATAGATTTCTCACACTCACTCAAAATTTAATCATTTGGGAAAAACTTTCTGAATACCATACAGGATACAGAGCATTCTCTCGTCAGGTGCTTGAGACCATCAATTATCACGCAAATTCCGATGACTTTGTATTTGACAATCAAATGTTATCACAAATATTTTATGCAGGATTTGAAGTAGCCGAAATTACCTGCCCCACAAAATATTTCCCCGAAGCCAGTTCCATCAATTTCAGAAGAAGCGTAAAATATGGTATGGGCGTGCTCAAAACTTCTGTTATTCACAGATTAAACAAATGGGGAATTTTACACTCTGCAATTTATCAACCTAAAAAATAAGTCAATGGCTGTTTATAGATTCAAAATTTTTTGGGAAGAAAATGAAGAAGTTGAAAGAATTATTCTTATTCAACCCGAGCAAACTTTTCTTGACTTTTACAACATTCTTGTAGAGGCATTTGAACTTAAAAATAAAGAAGTATCCGCTTCATTTTTTACTTCTGATGAATATTGGGATAAACATATTGAAATTACCCTTCGTCCCGAAGATGTGCAAGGCAATGAAAAATTGATGAGTAAAACCAATATTGCATCTATGATAGAACAGCCCCGCCAAAGATTTGTTTTTGTATATGATGCTCAATTACAATTGACATTTAATATTGAACTGATAAAAATTGAAGCGGATAATATTCTCAAACCTGATGACACATTACCAAAAGTCATTTATTCTAAAAATAAAATACCCAACAGAAGAAAAACTTTGCAATCATCTAAATTGCAAGTGAATGATAAATTAAAAAATACTGGGGCTTTGCTATCTGATGATGAAATTGACCAAATGATTATAAACCGCTTAATGCAAGGAGATTTATCAGAAGAGGATATTTTGAACGGAAAATTAGATGATTTATTTAAAGAGCAAAAAGCAGATTCAGAGTTAGAGGAAATTGATGAAGAAGAAAATGAAGATGAATTGTTTGATGAAGATGATGATGT
>JBFLVH010000018.1:0-41107 GCA_040758575.1 Bacteroidota bacterium
ATAATATTTTAATCACTTCTCTTCAAAATTTTTTATCTTCTCTTCAACAAATAGAAAATAATTATGTCATTATTTCTGAAAAAAATATTTATCAGCATTATCCCAATATTTTCAAAAAAATTGAATCTACAATCGTTTTAGATATTAATGAACATAACAAATCACTTTCAACTACTGAAACAATATGGAAATTCCTTTTAGAAAAAAATATTACAAAATCACATCAAATTTTTATTATTGGTGGTGGTGTGTTACATGATGTAGCAATGTTTGCATGTAGTGTTTTCAAAAGAGGATTAAATATTATTTCTGTTCCCACTACATTGCTAGCTATGGTAGATGCCGCTATTGGTGGAAAAAATGGAATCAATTATCTTCATTACAAAAATATCATCGGAGATATTTACTTACCACAACAAAATATTATTATTCATGATTTCTTGAATACATTACCTAATGAGCAATTATTAAGCGGGTGGGCAGAGATACTTAAAATTGCTTTAGTATCAGACAAGGCATTTTATCATCAATGTATTCAACATCTTGAAAAATCAATTTTACCAAATTTAGATATAATACAATATGCCATACAATTAAAAACTAATATCATTCAAGATGATTTATATGATAACAATAAACGACAGTTATTAAATTTTGGACACAGCATTGCACACGCTATTGAAGGATGGTATGACGAGCAAAATAATTATATTCCACACGGTTTTGCAGTAGCACAAGGCATAATAACCGAAGCATATATTTCCACTGAGTTATCAAAATTGTCAAAATATGATTTTAATATCATTTCAGAAAACATTAAAAATTATTTTCCTTTACAAAAAATAGAAATGTTACAATTACCTATATTATTAGATAAAATAAATCAAGATAAAAAAAATACACTTCATGAATGGCAATTTACTTTGTTGAATAGCATTGGTTCTGCACAGATAAAAGTTTCAGTCAAAAGAAACATTGTGGAAAATGCTATTTTGAATACATTTCAAATTGATAAATAAACACATCACCTATTTGAAAAGTGATTAAATATAAAACTTACTAACCTTATCAATAAGGTTAATAGAATGCTTACAATTATCATGGATGTAAATGGAAAATAAAACTTAAAGTTTTCTTTTTCTATTTTAATATCACCTGGCAAGTTCCCAAACCACGATAACCCCTTTACATCTTTGGTTTCAAACAAATAAATAATTATTCCAGCCAATACAATAAGACCTCCTGCAAGCATTAATATCTTTCCCATAGTATTTTATTTTTTGTTGTAAAACAAAATAGTCAAAACAAATAATATGGTGCATAAAATAAATGCTGTTAGCCAATAACGCCATTCGCTATATTTTTTTAGTTCTTCACTATATTGTTGTTTTTCTTTCTCGTATTCTTTTTTTAATTTTTCGTAATATTTTTTATAATACTGTCTTTTGATAACATCTTCCTCTGTTACATCCCACTTGTTTTGTCTTTGTTTTTTAGTATAAAACTTAGATGTTTTTAATTCAGAGTATTTCAAAATCCCCTTATCATATCGTTCTTTCAAAATAGGGTCAGAAAGAATTTCGTATGCTTCAAGTATTTTTACAAACATTTGTTCCCCTTCTGGATTTTTATCAGGGTGATAAATTAAAGCCAATTTTCTGAATGCTATTTTTATTTCTTCAATACTTGCAGATACAGGCACACCCAGTATGTCATAATAACTCTCCGCCACTACCAAAATATTTACTTTTCAACATGTGCAATTCTCAAATCATAATAACGCATTGGATTCATAAATAAGTCCTTTACTCTGTTATTATATAATCTATAAGATGCTTCATACCAAAGTACAATCAGCGGAGCATCGTCCATTAATATCTGTTCGGCTTTCATAAAATACTGATAAGCAGTATCTTTATTCACAGCATCTCTTCCTTTTTCAAATAACTCATCAAATACAGGATTGATATATCTTTGTGTATTGGGGAAATAAGTTTTTGAAGTATCTAATGTTATGTATCTGCCATAAAAGATACTTAAAAAGTTTTCAGGGCTTGGAAAATCGGCAACCCATCCTTGTCTGAAAAAATGTCCTTTGTTTTTGAGTTCTAAATTAAACTTAATATCCAAGGGCAAACTTTCAAACACTACATTAATGTTTAAATTTTCTTTTAATTGTCTTTGCATTTCATTGATTGCTACCTGAGTTTTAGAAAAACCTTTATTGGTGTATATAGTAACAGTCGGAAATCCCTTTCCATCAGGATACCCTGCTTCAGATAATAATTTTTTCGCTTTTGCTACATCAATATCATATCCTTGAATTTTTGTAATGTCATATTTCTTAAATGCTGGTGGTGTAATTCCATATATGCCCGGCATTGCCTGACCATTAAATGCTTTTTCAATAATTTTGCTTCTATCTATTGCATAATTAACCGCTCTTCTAACTTTTACATTATCAAAAGGATACATATGTGTATTAATAAGAATATACTGCACAAACATTTGAGTAGATACATCTATAATATATTCTGGTGGAACTTTTTGAAAAGAATTTATATGATTTTCTACTACTCTTTTGGCGGCGCTATTGGGTATATCATTTACTACATCTACCTGATGATTTAAAAAGGCAGTAATAGCATCTTCGGTATTTTCAAAATATTTGATTACAATTGTATCAATATAAGGTAAAGCAAAACCATCTTTATCTACACCATAATAATATGGATTCTTTAATAGCACTAATTGATTTTCATTAGATAAACTTTTTTCAATTATATATGGACCAGCACCAAAATCAAGCTGGCTACCATACTTTTCATATCCTTCTTTAGGAATTATAGCGGCAATAGGTGTGGCTAATAATTGTAAAAAACTATCATAATTAGGATATATCAAATCAATACTAAATGTATAATCATCTATAATTTTAATGCCTTTGATAGTTGGCTTTTCTTGACCTTCTTTATAATTTTTCATCGCTTCATTATATTCTTTAGCACCTACAATCCTATCATTGCATATAGTATAAAAATGATAATTATCTGTTGTTTCGTAGCACAATTTTTCAAATGTATATAAAACATCAGCCGTTGTTATTTCTCTTCCTTTTTCATTATTAAAACATGAATTATCCTGAAACCTCACACCTTTTCTTAAATAAAATTTAATATGCTTACCATCTGCCGAAACTTCCCATTTTTCTGCTAATGCAGGAATTAAATCTAATGTTTTAGCATTCAATCTGATGAGTGGCTCATATATTTGATTACATATAAATGCTTCTTCTATTCGTGTCAATTTTTGTGGAAAAAGCGAAAGAGGTTTTGCTATTTCTGCAAATACTAATTTTCCACCTGCTTTTGATGAAACAGGACGGTTGTCTTTTTCTTTTTTACTACCTGAACAAGATGCAATAATAAGGGTTATTGCAATTAAAACAAATTGTTTCATACAGTTCATATTTATTTTAATTTTTAATTTTAATCTTATATTTTCTCGCAAAGCCACAAAGAACGCAAAGTTTTTTAGTTCTTAATTAATTTTTGATGGTGTATCATTTCCCCATTATGCTCTATTTGAATAAAATAGATGCCAGAAGCATAATGTTGCATGTCTATTATTGTATTTTTATCATCAAGATGGATATTTTCAAATAAGTTATTTAATACATCATAAATTTTTATTCTACAATTACTTTGTGAGCAAGCAATATGCAACTGGTTTTCCACAGGGTTAGGAAATATCAATACATCAGAAGCAATGTTGTTGAATGAAGCAATAGATGATAACGGGTCTTTTGTATACCAAATAGGTGAAGTAACAATTCTTTGCCCATCTTGTTGAATAATTTCAATAAAATAATACATTTGAACATTATTGGAAATATTAGTGTCTACATAAACGATCGTGTTATTACTTTTTACTACACTTACTAATGATGGATATACACCACTTCCCGAAATGCCAGACCATACTTTTATGCTATCTGCCAATTCTCCATCATCGTCATTATGCACTACTGTAATAGTAGGATTAACAGATGCAGTAGAAATATTGCCCATTATCTCTGTATTATTAATTTTAAAGTCAATTTTTGCATTCCAATCATCACTACCATAAAAGCGCATGTTTTTCATGGCATTGAAAAAATTAGTTGTAGTTAATGAAGGGGTAACAATCACCAATCGGCCTGCATTATTCCTTCCAAAAGTCGTATAATGATTATCATGGTCATAGCCACAACCAATTTTGTATCCTTTTGATAAAAGTATTCTGTAATAATTAAAATAATCTCCCGAAGGATAATCAGAATAAGAAGTATTTGTGCTAAAAGCAAGGCCGCTCCTGAATGGAACACCCACAATAGCAGAGTCATAAGTGGCATTGTAGGGATTAGAAGTTAAGTAACCGAAATCATTATATCCTGGATGGGCTAAGTAACAAAAGGCATTAGGGTTATTTTTGACTTTCTTAAACAATGCGTCATAATCAGATTTGGCTACATATACATCATAATTACCTGCTTCCCAACCTAATAATTGGTTCCCAAATCCATATACTATTACATGTCCATCGCTGGGGTTAGTAGTTACACCCCATTCCATTCCCCATAAGCAAAGAAACACACCTTCCTGATTGGCAGATTGTGCTTGAGTATAACCCGAATGAAAGTCACTGATATTGAGGCCTGCCGCAGAATGATTATGCTCCGAGATGCCTAAAAAATCAAAGTGCAAAGATGCTTTAGCATAAGCAAAGCTGCAGGTAGGATTATTACATCCAGAAGTAGTCGCATCCTTATTGCCATCGGAATATGCGGTGTGTGCGTGTAAATTTCCAAAATAATAATTCAATGTTTGAGCAGAAGAAATGTATCCTCCGCAACTCACAATACAGGACAGTATTAAAGATTTTAAGTGCATAGTTTTATTATTAAACTGCAAATTTACAATATAGATGGCGTAACTAAAAACAAATTAGACGAAATTTAAATAATTTTATACCAATAATTTTCTCATTTTTGCACCCAAAATCAAATTTATGTTTTCAACTTTTCTCAAAATCCACAGCATCAGTGTAACTATCTTCTTTTTAATTTATTTTATTAAGACACTTCTGTTGCTATCTAATGCTCATCAGGCATTAGAAAAATTCAAATCCTATACTAAAGTTCTGGAAATGATTGTCAGCACTTTATTTTTAATAACAGGTATCTATTTAATCACTCAAATCCCTGAAATAAAGACGATGCTCATTATCAAATTACTATTAGTTGCACTTTCAATTCCTGTTGCAATTATTGCTTATAAAAAATCTAATAAAATCCTTGCCTTACTATCACTTTTATTCATAGTATCCGCTTATGGTTTGGCCGAAATGAGCCGTACTAAAAAAGTTTCTTCTGAAGTAGTGGATGGTAAAACGCTTTATGAATCTACTTGTGCTGTCTGTCATGGTGCAGATGGAAAATTAGGAATGGCTGGGGCTTCTGATTTATCTCAAACTCAATTACAACAAAATGAAATTGTTCAAATTATTCTTAATGGTAAAAATGCTATGCCCAAAGTTCAAATGACAGAAGAACAAGCCAATGCTGTTGCAAAATATGTATTAGAAAATATCAAAAAGTAATTGCTCTAAATGATTGAAAAAAGAAATTA
Source organism: Bacteroidota bacterium (assembly GCA_040758575.1). Taxonomy (GTDB): domain Bacteria; phylum Bacteroidota; class Bacteroidia; order B-17B0; family Aurantibacillaceae; genus BPGX01. Next base: position 5,670 of record JBFLVH010000018.1, read on the forward strand.
TTCAGCACAACAACCTCTAAAAGGAATATTGGTAGCAGTAGAATTAAAAGGACAAAGAACACCATTACAAGAATATATTGAAGAACTACAATTTTTAGCCACTACTTATAATGTTACCACAATAAAAATTTTTACTCAAAAGTTAGAAAAGCCCGATCCTGCTACTTTTATAGGCAAAGGCAAGGCAGAAGAAATTAAAACATTTATTGACAACAATCCTGTAGATGTTGTTATATTTGATGATGAATTAAGCCCTGTGCAACAAAGAAATTTAGAGAAACTCTTTCAAAAAAGAGTGATGGACAGAACGATGTTGATTTTAGAAATCTTTGTTCAAAGAGCCAAAACTTCTTATGCAAAAGCACAAGTTCAATTAGCACAATACGAATACCTCTTGCCAAGATTAACGGGAATGTGGACACACCTTGAAAGACAAAGAGGTGGTACTGGAACCAGAGGTGGTGCAGGCGAAAAAGAAATTGAAACAGATAGAAGAATTATCAAAAATAAAATAGCTCAACTAAAAAAAGAACTGAAAGAAATTGACAAACAAATGTTTGTACAAAGAAAAAACAGAAGTCAATTAGTCCGAGTGGCTTTAGTAGGTTATACAAATGTTGGAAAATCTACATTGATGAATCTGCTTAGCAAAAGCAATGTGTTTGTAGAAAATAAATTGTTTGCAACTCTTGATACTACTACCCGAAAAGTTATTTTAGATACAACCCCTTTTCTTTTAAGCGATACAGTTGGATTTATAAGAAAACTTCCACATCAATTAGTAGAAAGTTTCAAATCTACCCTTGATGAAGCTAGAGAGGCAGATATTTTACTACATGTAGTAGATGTGTCACATCCACATTTTGAAGACCATATTAAAGTAGTTAATTCTACTTTACAGGAAATTGGTGCTGGAGATAAATTAACTATTATGGTATTTAATAAAATTGACCTTTATCAATACAATTACGAACAATTTTTAAAAACCAATTCTTTAATAGAAGAAGACCAAATGCTTCCTATAGATGAACTCAAAAAAAGCTGGATGAATCAACAACAACCTGCAGTATTTATCAGTGCAGAAAAGAAAATTAATATTGATGAAATAAGAAATATTCTCAAACAAAAAGTGGAAGAAATTTACCATCAAAGATATCCTTATGTATCTTCATTTCTACAATTAAAATAATTTTTCATGCAGTTTTTCAAAAAAAATAAATTAGTTAGTATTATTATACTTTCTCTCATTTTGGGTGTTTTAATAGGTTACTTTATTAATAGTTATTATTCTGGTATTGAAAAATCTTTGCTTCAACAATTTCCCAAACCTGAAATGAAAAATATTATTCACATTGACATAAAAAATATTCGTGAAAATATTGCTTCTCATTTTTCCTTGTTAAGTGATATATTTTTACGATTAATAAAAATGATTATTGCACCATTGGTATTATCTTTATTGATTAGTGGTATTGGTAAAATTGAAAATATTGCTACGCTTGGTAGGATTGGTATTAAAACATTAGTATATTTTTATATAATGACCATTATCGCATTGGCTCTTGGATTAATAAGTGTCAATATTTTTCAACCAGGAACAAAGATGCAATTAGAAATTCCTCAACAACACTCTGTACCTGTTAGTTCTAAAGGTTTTGATGCTCATGAATTTATTACACATGTTATACCTGATAGTATTTTTAATGTATTGGCTAAAAATGAAATTTTACCTATCGTAATATTTGCAGTATTGTTTGGAATTGCCGCAGGTCATAGTTCCAAAGGAAAATTAATATTTGATTTTTCAGATGCTGTGGCAGAAACAATGTTCAAATTGACACACTATATTATGTATTTTGCACCTGTTGGTGTTTTTGGTTCTATTACAGCTATTGTGATAAAGCAGGGCATTGATATATTACAAGGATATTTATATTTAATATTGGTTTTTTATCTGACACTTTTATTTTTTGGAATATTTGTCTTAGGTATAGTTTGTTGGATTTACAAAATTCCATTTTTTACATTACTTAAAACGCTTTATGAGCCCATTTTATTGGCATTCAGCACAGCCAGTTCTGAAGCAGCAATGCCCGCCACTATTGAAGCATTAAAAAAATTTGGTTTAAGTGAAAAAACAGTGGGATTTGTACTTCCATTAGGTTATTCTTTCAATTTAGATGGTTCTATTACTTATATGACCTTTGCCACAGTTTTTATTGCTCAGGCCTATCATATTCATTTAAGTATTGCAGACCAAATTAATATGATGTTGATATTATTATTATCCAGCAAGGGCATTGCAGGTGTGCCAAGGGCTTCACTGGTGATTATTGCAGGGATGTTATCCTACTTTCATATTCCTGTAGAAGGATTATTGTTATTATTAGCTATTGATCAGATATTAGATATGGGTAGAAGTGCTACCAATGTATTAGGTAATGCAGTTGCCTCTGCTGTTATAGAAAAATCTGAAATAAAACATAAAAAGTGATGAAATAATGTAACCTTTTGGAGGTTTTTTCGTATCAATAAAGCAGGATTTATCTAAAAAAAGCATAATTTTATCTAAAAACTTTTTTACGAATGGAAAATTATCCGTATATTTGTAACAACAAAATTATGAAAGGTATGAGTTTCATAACGATAATGATGATGTGGGCAGTCAGTTTTGCCCAATCGTATGAGTTATTGCCTAATGGTGATACTGTTAATAAAATAGATGCCGAAGGTAAAAGACAAGGAAAATGGATTGTAATGGGTAAACATAAACCAGGCACCTGTTATCAGGCAGAACAAAAAGTAGAAGAGGGAAAATACATTGACAGTAAGAAAAACGGGTTATGGATTGAATATTATTGTAATGGTAATTTGAAAGGAAAAATACAATATGTAAATGGTCGCCCCGATGGGTATTGCATTATTTATCATGAAAACGGAAAAATACAGGAAGAAGGCCAATGGAGTTCTAAACTTAACAGATGGGTTGGTAAATACAAATTGTATTATGACAATGGGCAAGTTCAGCACGAATTTAATTTTAATCAGAATGGTAAAAGAGAAGGTCCTGCTAAATATTATTATGAAAATGGACAATTAGCCATTGAAGGAAATTTTCAAAATGGACAAGAAACAGGCGTATTTAAAGAATACTATGAGAATGGAGATATTAAAGCAGAGAAAACATTTAATGCAGGACAGGTGGATGTGGCAAGTATAAAAGAATACCAACCTAAAAAACCTTATGAGCCAATTAAAGATGAAATTAAAAAGGCACCACCTGTATTAGCCAGCAAAGATGAAGCTCCTAACGAAGCTCAAAAATCAAAAGGGCCTCTTATTCTAAACGGATTCCATACCCTTTATAATAAAAACAAACAAGTATCTAAAGTTGGTGAATTTAAAGATAATCGTTTAATGAATGGTAAGTGGTACATTTATGATGAAAATGGAATATTATTAAGAGTGGCTGTATATAAAGACGGCTTTTATGTAGGTGATACACAAGCCGAAAATTAATATATTCTAATTTTCCAGTCATTATAATTCTTGAAAAAATATTCTATTTTTGATAAGTAGTTCTTTTATTTCAATTTTATTGTAAAATATCCCATACACAGCGCTACCGCTGCCAGAAAGTGAAGCATACACCGCTCCTTTATCATAAAGAATTTGTTTAATTTTCTCAATTTCAGGATACTTTAAAAAAACATACCTTTCAAAATCATTGTCTAAATTATTTTTCCATTGAGTTATAGGCATTTTGATAATTTCTGCCAGATTATTTTCTCTCATTTTAGCTTGGATATTTTGATATGCTTCTTTAGTAGATATAAGTATATTTGGAAATACAACATACAAATAATATCCTGATAAATCAATTTGAATTTCTTCCAGTTTATCTCCTTTTTCTGTAGCCAGCATAGGTTTGTTCTCTATAAAAAAAGCACAATCTGCCCCTAATTGAGCAGCCATTTCCTTCATTTCATCTTTGGATAAATTTAATTTTAATACATCGTTACATGCTTTAATAAAATAAGCTGCATTAGCACTACCTCCACCTAATCCTGCACCAAATGGCACATTTTTATATAAATATATTTTTAGAAATGGTAAGTTTGAAAATTTATTCTGTAACAAACAATACGCCTTGTAAATGATATTCTGTTTTTTTTCAACATCTAATTTCAATCCCAATATTTCAATGTCTACATCACTTTCTTTAGAATAATCAGGTATAATTTCTATTATATCACTCCATCCTATTGGATAAAAAATAGTAGATATATTATGGTATCCATCTTCACGCTTATTCAAAACCCATAAGCCCAGATTAATTTTTGAATTAGAAAAAATGACCATTCGCTTTTTGCGTTCAAATATCAAGTATGTTTTAGAAATAATCAAAATAAATTCTGTTTCAATTTTGCAAAATACTCGTCTACCCACTATTAAATATATCTTCTTTGCATACGTTTTTTATCCCGAAAAATCATTATTATGAACTAAAATTTATACAAATTAATCTATGTTAATCTCTGTATTTCTTTGTGCTCTTTGTGGTTTTGAAAATTAAAAGTAGATTTAGCATGCAAAAATATCTTTTTTAATCTCTGTGTTGCTCCGTGCTCTCTGTGGTTTTAAAAATTAAAGTATAAATGTATGCATATAAGCATTTGAATAGAAAGTTGTGAGGGTAAGATTGAATTGGAAGTGCATAATAATTATTCTAAAAGCAATACGTAGTATTTGTTTATGTGAAAAAACATATTTATATTTGCAGCAATAATTAAAAAATTACAACTATGAAAAAAATGATGTTGATTTTAGGGGCTACAGGTGCTATGTTTTTATTGACACCTGCTCATGTAAACGCTCAATCTGCTGCTGCTAAAAGCGCTGCTACACCTGCTCAAGATCTGGAAGCAAAAGCTAACAGACAAACTGAAAGAGCTGTAAAAGAATTGGCGTTAAACGATGAACAAAAAAGCAAATTTAAAAAATTTGCTATGGATAGATTATACAAAATACAACCTATTCAGGAAAAAATAAAATCCACCTCTGATGAAAAAGAAAAGGAAAATCTGAAATTGCAAAAAAAACAAATCAATGAAGAATTTATCAAAAATGTAAATAGCATTTTAACTACCGCTCAACAAGAAATATTTAAACAAAAAAGAGAAGAATTAATGGAACATAAGCACGATAAAAAATAATTTCTTTCTATCTGTCATTAAAAAGCCCTCTACATAAGGGGGCTTTTTTATTTTATAGAAATAAAAAAATGAGTGGTATATATTTTCACATTCCATTTTGTCATCATAAATGTACTTATTGTGATTTTCATTTTTCAGTCCATCAAAAATCTTTCAATAAAGTATTTAATGCTATTTTGAAAGAAATTGAAGATAGGAAAAATTTTTTCAACTCCAATCAAATTGATACTATTTATTTTGGTGGCGGCACACCGTCAATTTTATCTCTACATCAAATAGAAAAATTATTAAGTGTTTTATCAAAACATTTTGTTTGGAAAAAAAATTCCGAAATCAGTTTTGAATGCAATCCAGAAGATATTAGTTTAGAATATCTAAATGGTTTAAAATCATTAGGTATTAACCGAATCAGTTTAGGTGTGCAATCCCTCAACAACAAAGTGCTTCAATGGATGGGAAGAAAACATACTACCGAGCAATCTCTTCAAAGCATTGAATTGATTAAAAAATCGGGTATAGAAAATTTTTCAGTAGATATTATCTTTGGCATTCCTTTTTATCCAACTTCTCAATTAAAAAAAGATATTGAAAAATTAATCTCCAATTTTGCCCCTCCTCATATCTCTGCTTATCAACTTACCATTGAACCCAAAACAAAATTGAATTATTTGATACGAACTAAACAAATAACTCCTGTATCAGATAATAAAATTAAAAAAGAATTTTTGCTCATCCACGAAATTTTAAATCAAAACAATTATCATCACTACGAAATATCTAATTATTCAAAAGAAAATTTTATTGCACAACATAACTCATCATATTGGTTGCAAAAGCCATATTTGGGTATAGGCCCATCAGCACATTCATGCAATAAACACGAAAGAAGATGGAACATTGCTAATAATTATTTATACGCACAAAAAGTATTTAGCAATGAAATTTATTTTGAAACAGAAGTATTACAAACTCATCAAAAATTCAATGAATATATCTACACCAGATTGCGGACAACTTTTGGATGTAATCTTCTTGAAATTGAAAAAGAATTTGGCACGGAATACAAAAAACATTTTTTGAAAAAATATGAAATATTTAAAGATTACTTTAATATCTGTAATGAAACATATACTTTAACTCTCAATGGTTTTTTAATAGCAGATAAAATTGCATCGGAATTTTTTGTGATTTAGGTTTATTCAAAAAAATTAAACTCGCTCCACTTAATTTTTTCCTAACTTTACGGCAAAAATCAAACTATGTCAGGCAATCAGGAAGGAAGACAGATTATTTTCAGTATGGTGAATGTGAGTAAAATTCATCCACCTAATAAACAAGTTTTAAAAGATATTTATTTATCATTTTACTATGGGGCTAAAATTGGCGTGCTCGGTTTAAACGGTGCAGGAAAATCTACTTTATTAAGAATCATTGCAGGTATTGATAAAGATTATATTGGTGAAGTGCATTATTCTCCTGGTTACACAATAGGACTTCTTGAACAAGAACCTAAATTAGATGAAAATAAAACTGTGATTGAAATAGTGCGTGAGGGCGTGCAACAATATGTAGATATTTTGAAAGAATACGAAGAAGTGAACAATAAATTTTCTGATGAAGAGATATTGAATGACCCCGACAAGATGGAAAAATTAATTAATCGTCAGGCAGAACTACAAGAAAAAATTGACCATTTAGATTTGTGGAATTTAGACAATCGTTTGGAAAAAGCAATGGATGCTTTGCGATGCCCCGAATCAGATACATCCATTAAAGTATTGTCAGGTGGGGAAAGAAGAAGAGTAGCACTTTGCAGGTTATTACTTCAACAACCAGATATTTTACTATTAGATGAGCCCACAAACCATTTAGATGCAGAGAGCGTAGAATGGCTGGAACAACACTTGAAAAACTATCCTGGTACTGTTATTGCTGTTACACACGACCGTTATTTTTTAGATAATGTGGCTGGTTGGATATTGGAGTTGGATAGAGGTGAAGGTATTCCATGGAAAGGTAATTATTCCAGCTGGTTAGAACAAAAGCAAGAAAGGTTAAGACAAGAAGAAAAACAAGAAAGCAAAAGATTAAAAACACTTGAAAGAGAATTAGAATGGATTAGAGCAGGCGTTAAAGGTAGGGGAACCAAGCAAAAAGCACGTATTCAAAACTATGAAAAATTGCTGAATGAAGATGTGAAAGTGAAAGAGGAAAAACTGGAAATATTTATCCCAAATGGTCCCCGATTAGGTAATGATGTAATTGAAGCAATTAATCTAACCAAAGCGTATGGTGATAGAATTTTATTTGAAAATCTGAATTTCAAATTACCTCCTGCAGGAATTGTTGGAATAATAGGCCCTAACGGAGTTGGAAAAACTACATTATTCCGACTAATTATGGGACAGGAACAACCAACTTCGGGAGAAATTAAAATAGGGCCAACAGTAAAAATATCTTATGTAGACCAAACCCATAAAGCCATAGACCCTGAAAAAACCGTGTTTGAAGTAGTAAGTGGAGGATTGGACAATTTGATTTTTGAAGGAAGAACTATTAACACTCGTGCCTATTTGGGTAGATTTAATTTTACCGGTGCAGACCAGGGAAAAAAATGTGGAGTATTATCTGGTGGAGAAAGAAATCGTTTACACCTCGCATTGGCTTTGAAAGAAGGTGGCAATGTATTGTTATTAGACGAACCAACTAATGATTTAGATGTAAATACATTAAGAGCATTGGAAGAAGGATTACTCAATTTTGCTGGTTGTGCCGTTATCATTAGCCACGACAGATGGTTTTTAGACAGAGTTTGTACACACATTTTGGCTTATGAAGGCGATAGTACATTTTATTGGTTTGAAGGCACTTATTCTGAATATGAAGAAAATAAAAAGAAACGGCTGGGCAATGTAGAACCCAAAAGACCAAGATATAAAAAGTTAAGTTTGTAGTTATGATGTGCAGGTAAAAACCTGTAACTTCCATTTTCTCTCACTTTTTCCTTTTCTTTCTATCAATAACTCTAATAGCAGCTTCTACAATATCAGGCACATCTAAATGATATTTTTTCATTAATTCATCGGGCTTACCACTTTCTCCAAATGAATCATTAACGGCCACAAACTCTTGTGGTACAGGATAAATGGTGGAAAGAAAACCTGCTATACTTTCACCCATTCCGCCAAATTTATTATGTTCTTCTGCACTAACTACACAGCCCGTTTTTTTCACAGATTCTAAAATGGCATTAGTGTCTAATGGTTTAATAGTGTGTATGTTAATCACTTCTGCTTCAATGCCCTGTTCTCTTAAAATATCCGATGCCTGTAAAGCTTTGTATACTAAATGTCCTGTAGCAAAAATGCTCACATCTTTTCCTTCTACAATTAATTTGGCTTTTCCAATTATGAATTCTTCATTAGGGTCAGTAAAGTTAGGCACAGCAGGTCTTCCAAATCTTAAATATACAGGTCCGATATATTTTACAATGGTTTTTACAGCGTTTTTAGTTTGATTGAAATCGCATGTATTAATTACAGTCATTCCTGGTAACATTTTCATTAAACCAATATCTTCTAATATTTGATGCGTAGCGCCATCTTCTCCTAATGTAAGTCCCGCATGCGATGCACATATTTTTACATTTTTACCTGAATAAGCTATAGATTGTCTGATTTGGTCATAAACTCTTCCTGTGCTGAAATTGGCAAAAGTGCCTGTAAATGGAATTTTACCACCTATTGTCAAGCCCGCTGCTATGCCCATCATATTGGCTTCTGCAATGCCTACCTGAAAAAATCTGTCAGGGAATTGTTTAGCAAATGCATCCATTTTCAAAGATTCTGTAAGGTCTGCACAGAGAGCAACAACATTAGGATTTTCTTTTCCTACTTCTAATAATCCTTCACCAAATCCTGCACGGGTTTCTTTTTTTTCTGTAAAATTCCAGGGCATATTTTTTTGCCGCAAATGTAATGGTATTTAAAACAAATAATCATTCTTTTTTATTCAAATTTTAGTGATATTATGCACAATGTACAAATTGTTACTTGGGCTTTCCAAAAACAAAATCTACTTTTGCAACAGATGAAAAAATTGGTTTTGCATATTGTATTAGTATTTTGGCTACTTTCAGTTACCAGTATATTGGCTTGTTATCAGCCACCTAAAAATCCTATTAGATTTTCAAAATGGACAGCAGGCATTTTATTACAAAGATATTATTACAATTCTTTTCATTCAAGAGATGTAAATGCAGGCATTTCGTTTATGTCAGGATTTTATCAGGAATTTGCAGTAGATGGGATGAAGAATAAAAATTTTGTAAGTGTAGGAGCAGAGTATTTGTATCAATCGTTTTCTTTTTATTCTTATTATTTTACACAGGATACCATGATGCTCTACAATGGAAAAATGGATTACAGGTACCATCTAAAAATAAATGAATTGAATATACCCTTATTATACAAGCATAGTTTTGGAAGAGAAAATAATGATGTAAGTAGTGTTTATTTTGCTGTGGGATATATTTACAGAATTCTTTTGCCTTCTTCCTTTGCAGTAAATAAAGATGGAATGAATATAAAACTGGATAAATTTCGTCCTGAATTTAAGATACCTGTTTTGAATAGATACGGCAACTCTTACGCTCATTTAAGTATTGGTTTTCAAAAAAATAATCCACAAGGTAAGATGAGATTCTTTGTGGAATTATTTGCCAGATATGGATTTTCACCATTGATGTTTAAAAAAAATTATACTGCAAATAATTTATACTTTGGAAATTATTTTTTAGGGTTTTCAGTTGGAATGAAATGGAGAAGATAAAAAATATCATTTGTTCATTTGAGCATATATTGCTTCTAATCTATTAAAAAACTTTTCACCAAATGCTCTGATAAGAGGGGCTTTTAAAAAACGAAACATTGGAACTTGCCCATTTTTTAGAGCAGGTTGGCAGATATTCCATTGATGGTATCTTAAATAAGTAAATCCATTTTTATATTCTACTCTTATGGGATACAAATGACAGGATAAGGGTTTTTGCCATTTAATTTTACCTTCATTATATGCTTTTTCAATAGCACATAGTGCTACATTATTTTCAAAGATAACAAATGCACAAGGACCATTTGAATGTGTGAGTGTAGTTGTCCAATCGCCATCGCTATCTTTTACATATAAACCTTTTTCATCTAAAATTTTTTTGTTCTTTTCAGGTAAATATTTTTTTACTTTTGGATAAACTTTATCTAATAATTCTAATTCGTCTTCATTTAATGGTGCTCCGCTTTCACCTTCTATACAGCAGGCACCTAAACATTTTTGTAAGTTACAACAGAAATGTGTTTTTAGAATACTTTCTTCAACAAAAATATTATCAATCAAAATCATTTACTTAATTCTTTCAATAGTATAGTTGATGAGTAACTTTAAACTATTCTGAGCTTCGCTTTTGGGAAAGGTATTAAGTAAATCTATGGCTTTATCGTGATATTCTTTCATCTTTTTTTGTGCATAATTGATTCCACCAGATTCTATTACTTTTTCAATCATCCATTGAATTTTATCGGCATCTTCGTTATGATTTTTGAAGATTCCAATCATTTTTTTTCTATCAGATGAACTCACATTTTGTAAAGCATAAATAACGGGCAAAGTTATTTTTTGCTCTTGAATATCAATGCCGGTGGGCTTTCCAGTAATATGTGATGGGGTATAATCTAACAAATCATCTTTAATTTGAAATGCTATGCCAATAAGATAACCTAATTGTTTCATTTGTTGGATGGCATTTTCATTGTTGATTACAGCAGCAGTTCCCGATGCGCAGCAAGCGGCAATTAAAGACGCTGTTTTTTTAGTAATAATGTCGTAATATACTTGTTCTGTAATATCTAATTTTCTTGATTTATCTAATTGCAACAATTCGCCTTCGCTCATTTCTCTCACTGCATCAGACACTATTTCTAAAATATGATATGATTTGTTTTGAACGGAAAGCAATAATCCTTTGGCTAATAAGAAGTCGCCAACCAAAACGGTTGCTTTGCTTTTCCATAGTGCATAAACACTAAAAAATCCGCGTCTTTCATTGCTGTTATCTACTACATCATCGTGTAAAAGTGTTGCAGTATGTAATAATTCAATAAGTGCTGCAGCGTGATGAGATGCGTCGTTGATATTTCCAAACATAGCAGAAGATAAAAATACCAATAATGGGCGAATTTGTTTTCCTTTTCTTTTAATAACATAACGAGTAATTTTATTGAGCAAATACACATCACTATATACTGCTTGTTCAAATTTTTTTTCAAACTGCAGTAAGTGTTCTTCAACGGGTTTCCTGATATGTTCTATAATTTCTGACAATGGGGCGAAGGTAAGTAAAATTACTGATGAGTTGAAATATTAAACATTGGTTATTAAAGTATTTTTATTGGCTAATTGACCACAGGCAGCATCTATATCCATTCCTCTACTTCTTCTAACCGTTACTATAATTTTATTTTTTTCAAGATATTGAACAAAGTTGTTTAATCTTTCTTGTGTTGTTCTTTTGAAAGGCACATTGTCAACAGGATTGTATTCAATTAGATTGACTTTGGATTTTACTTTTCTGCAAAATTGCACTAATGCTTCTGCATCTTTGATGCTATCATTAAATTCATACAACATCACATATTCCAGCGTGGGTCTGTTGCCTGTTTTTTCATAAAAATAATTAAGTGCATTTGCCAGCATTTCTAATGTATTACTGCTACTTATACTCATTATTTGTTGTCGTTTTTCTTCAATAGCAGAATGTAGAGATAAAGCCAGATTAAATTTAGCACCATCATCTGCCAGTTTTACAATCATTTTAGTAATGCCTGATGTAGAAACGGTGATTCTTTGAGGGCTCATTCCTAATCCTTTTGGAGAAGTAATCATTTCAATACTCTTCATAACATTGTTATAATTAAGCAATGGTTCTCCCATGCCCATAAATACAATGTTTGTAAGAGGTAAGTTATATTTTTCTTTTGCCAATTCTTTAATAAAATATACTTGCTGATAAATTTCCTGATAGTCCAGATTTCTTTTTCTTTTTAATTGGGCAGTTGCACAAAATTTACAATCTAAACTGCATCCCACTTGAGATGATACGCATGCAGTTGTTCTTGTTTTTGTAGGAATTAAAACGCTTTCAACAATATTGTCATCAAATAAACGAATAGCACATTTAATGGTTTTATCTTTACTAATTTGAATGCTTTGCGATTGAATCTTTTTTATTTCAAAATGTTCTGCTAATGTTTGACGCAGGGACTTTGGAATATCTGTCATTTCATCAAATGAAGCAACATTTTTTAACCAGAGCCAATGATAAATTTGTTGTGCTCGGTATTTAGGAATATTATGTTCTGTAATCCAGTTTTGTAATTGTTCAAAATTCAAATGCCGAATGTCTAATTTAGGCATAAATTAAATTTTACTTAATGCTTGTTCAATATCTGAAATTAAATCATTTACATTTTCAACACCAACCGATAAACGAATCATATTTTCGGTAATTCCATATAGTTTTTTTTCTTCTGATGGAACGCTGGCGTGGGTCATCGTAGCAGGATGCTCTGCCAATGATTCGGTGCTTCCTAAACTTACTGCCAGGTGGATTAACTTCAAATTATTGAGAAAGCGAAATGCTTGTTTTTCTTTTCCTTTAATATAAAAACTCAACATTGCACCAGGTGATAAGCATTGTTTTTTGAAAATCTTATACTGCGGGTCTTTTTTATCCAGCAATCCTAAATATAAAACTTTTTCTACTTTAGGATGTTTGTTGAGATATTCTGCGATTTTAATTGCATTTTCGCCTTGTTGTTGCATTCTCACTTTAAGGGTTTCTAAACTTCTTAATAACAACCAGCCAGTCCAGGGTCCCGCCATATTGCCTAAAAATGAACGAAGTGTTTTGATTCTTTGAATTAAATCTTTGTAACCAACACAAGCACCTGCAATTAAATCACTATGTCCGCCGATGTATTTGGTAGCTGAATAAACCACAAGGTCTGCGCCGTGTTTGATAGGGTGTTGCCACAAAGGGCCTAAATATGTATTATCCACGGCTACGATAATTCGGTTATTTTTATTAGAAAAATAATCTGCAATTTCTCTACACATTTGTATGTCAATGAGTGTATTAGTTGGATTAGAAGGGGTTTCAATGTATATTAGTTTGAGTTTATCTTGAATATTCTGTTGTTGAACTAATTGAATAATATCTTTTTTTGTGTGTTGTGAATTAAATTGAATACCTGTAATGTTGTACTTATTCAATACATGATTGATAAAATGCTCTGTTCCACCATAAAGGGGCACGCTATACAAAAATACATCACCAGGTTGTAAAAATTCAAAGAACAAAGTGCTGATAGCTGCCATTCCGCTTTCAAATACTGCTGCGGCTTCTGCGCCGTCCCATAGAGTTAATCGGTCTTCTAATATTTCTATATCGGGATTATTTAGACGACTATATATCAAGCCAATTTCTTCTTTTGGTTTCTTTTCTCTTTGTCCATAAGCCAGTTCAAAAAATGCTTTGCCTTCTTCGGCAGTTTTAAATACAAATGTAGATGTTTGATAAATAGGGCATTTGATGGCACCTACCGAAAGTTCTGGCTTGTAACCATAAGACATCATTAATGATTCAGGTGCAAAAGTGTGTTTTTCAGATGTTTTTTTCTTTTTGTTTTTCATAATACTTAAGTTTTGAGTTTGATAAAATAATTGAATGTATTCATTTTCTTTTTTTCTCATCTGTTGTTGGTCTTGTGTAGATTTGTCCTTGTAGCCACATAGATGTAAAATGCCGTGAATAATCACTCTTAATGTTTCTTCTTCAATTGTGCTTTGATAGTTTTTAGCATTTTCTTTTATTCTATCTTTGCTAATAAATATTTCGCCTGCTAATTGAACATTTTCTGAATAATCAAATGTAATGATATCTGTGTAATAATGATGATTTAAAAATTGTTGATTGATAGAAAGTAATTCATCATCGGAAACAAAAGTGTAAGTAATTTGAGCAATCTCGTATTTTTCAATGGCAACAACTTTTAGTATCCATTTTTTGATAACATTTGTTGAATAAGGTAATAACTCTTTGGGGAATCCGTAAAAACTGATTTTATTAGTGGTGGGCATTGTTCAAAATAATTTGAAGTATAGATTCATTTTGTTTAGCAGCAGATATTGTTTGATAGTATTGCACAAGATATTTTTTTTGAATGTTTGTAAGATATTGCAACCTCTTAATTAGAGATGTATCATAAGTGGTTCGGTATTGATTTAGAGAATCACACTCTGATTTTATTTGTTGAAATAAATCTATAATGCTATCAGTTACTTGATGTGCTTTTTGATAATGATTTAATACACTAACGAATAATAAACTATCTTGATATGATAAACTATCGGGCATAGAAAAATTTTTGGATGACAATTTTTCTAATTGTTGAATTTCTTTGATGTTTGAATTTAATACAACAAATAAACTATCTTGTTGCTGCTTGTGGTGAGTAATATTCTCTTTACAGGAAGTAAGCGTGAGAAAAATTATAGTAATTGCAAATGAACAAAGCCAATTCATAAGTCGCAAAAATAGTGAAATTTAATCGTTATTTTGATAGATGTATTTTTATTTCATTGATAATAAATTAAAGCGTATATTTGTGTATGAATTTTATGAAAAGGATATATTTTTCATACATTTTGATAAGTATTTGTAATTCATTTTTTACGCAGGATATACATTTTTCTCAATACAATGGTTCAGTATTAAACTTATCACCAGCATTGTGTGGAATGTTTGATGGGCAGTACAGATTGAATGGTATTTTTCGCAAACAATGGCAGGCAGTGCCTGTACCATATTCTACCATTGCTTTGTCTGGCGAGGGAAAGTATTTTATGCCAAAAATAAAAAAACAATTATCTTTTGGATTACTTTTTAATAATGACAAAGCAGGTGATGCTATTTATACTCAAAACCAAATCTATTTGACCACTGCTTATTTACATTCGCTTAAAAAAGATTCTACTTTATTACTCAATGCCGCTGTTAATATTGGTTATTCCGCTTCATATTTTAATTACAACAGAATGACCTTTGATAGTCAATTTGATGGATTACAATATAATTCATCTGCACCATCTAATGAAAATTTTTACCGAACATCATTGCATTATTTTGATATTAATCTTGCTACTTCATTAAAATATATTATCAATCAAAAAATTTATTTTCAATATGCGTTATCATTATTTCATATGAATTCACCTGTGATTACTTATTATGCCAATACATCCAGCCGTTTAGATAGAAAATGGAGCAATTATTTGATGATGCAATATCCTATCAATCAAAAATTGTATTTGCTTCCTGAAATACTTTTTAATTTTCAAGGTAAATACAAAGAAATTTTACCAGGTGCTCAATTATCTTATTTAATCAATAATTTAGATGATATTTATGGAAGAGCAGGGATTTACTTAAGAGCTCGTGATGCAATGGTTTTTAGAATCGGATTGGATTATCAAAATACATATTTGGGAATGAGTTATGATATCAATACTTCAAAATTTGTGGCAGCCACTAATAGCCGTGGTGGATTTGAAATGTATATTATTCACATCATTAAAAAGAAAAAGGAATATCTTTCAAAGAAAAAGCCCTGCCCAGTTTTTATGTAAAACTATAAAACCTGATTTTAATTGATGAATAAATTTCGTTACAAAATAATATTTTTGCTTAATATTTTTTTGATTGTATCTTGTTTTTATTCTTCCATCTTTGCTCAATCTAAAAAACAAATTTTCAAAGCCGCACAAACATCTCTTGAAAACAAGGATTATGAAAACGCTGTGTATTATTATCATTTATTGATTAAGCAAGATTCTCTTAATCCTGAATATCAGTATTCATTAGCCACTGCTGCACGATTAAATTATCAAAATGATTTATCTTTTTATTGGTATAAAAAATTATATGATAATTACTCTGAAAAATATCCTGATGTTATTTTCTATCTGGGCTTGCTTTCCAAGAATAAAGGTGATTACAAAAATGCTATTCGCTACTTTGAAAAATTCTCTAAAAAATATAAAAGTGAAAAAAAATATCCCGAATTCAAATTGCTTGTAAATGAAGCCAAATTGCACATTGTGGGCTGTGAAAATGCTTTAACAATGCAAGGTCTGTTTTTTGACAAAAAAATTTTTCATCTTGATACCCATATCAATTCTACTTTAAGTGAATATGCACCTTTTATGACTGACACTGCACTGGTGTTTTCAAAGTTAGTTCATTCATCAGATAATTCAAAAATTTTTTCGCAATTGTTTTCATCATCATTTAAGAACGATACTTTTTCTTCTGCTCATCTTTTACCTTCATTTATCAACGAAGTAAATACTAACATTAATAATTATTGCTCATATAAAAATATTGTATTCTTTACCAAATGCACACCTATCAATGCTTCTGAATATGAGTGCAAAATATATTATACCAAATTCATCAATCAACATTGGACTGCACCAGAACCGCTTACTTATGAAATCAATCATCCAAGATTTACTACTACACATCCTTTAGCTACTTCATTCAACAAAAAAAATGTTTTGTTTTTTTCTTCTAATCGCCCCAATGGAAAAGGCGGAATGGATATTTGGTATGCTTATTTTGATGATGCTTTGAATTTTGAAAAACCTATCAACCTATCTGTAAATACAGAATACGATGAAATTACCCCATTTTTTGATAACAAAAAAAACGAATTATTTTTTGCATCTAATCATCCTAATGGTTTCGGTGGTTTTGATGTCTGGCATTCATATTACATCAACAAACAATTCTCAAAGCCAGAAAATATAGGTTATCCCATCAACACATCTTACAATGATTTGTATTTTAATTTATCTCAAAATAGGAAGATGGCTTTCTTTTCTTCTAATCGCCCTGAATCTTACTTTGAAGAATTTCCTAATTGCTGTAATGATTTGTATTTCTTTTATACAGGAGATACTTCACAAGTCATTGATACCATTAAAAAAGTATTCACTAAAAAAGACACTATTATTCAAACATTTCATAAACTTAAGTTGTTAGTTCCCCTAACTTTATACTTTCATAATGATGAACCTGACCCAAAAACTAAAAAAACTACAACTGATAAGAACTATCAAAAAACTTGCGAATTATACCTAAATATGAAAGATGAGTATATTCGTGAATATTCATCAAGATTAAAAGGAGAAGATAAAGAAAAAGCTATTCAATTTGTAGAAAGATTTTTTGAAGATAGCGTAGAATATGGATTTAATCAATTAGAAAAATTTGCTGCTTATTTAGAAGAATTAATGAATAATAAAGCTGTTGTAAAAATTGTAATGAAAGGATATTGCAGCCCCCTTGCCAGCACTGAATACAACATTAATCTGGCAAAAAGAAGAATTAGTTCTTTAAGAAATTATTTTTATCAGTATAAAAATGGTTTATTGATGAAGTATATCAAAAATGATAATGATACTACAATTGGTAAAATTATTTTAGAAGATTTGGACATTGGAGAATTGCCTTATAGTAAAGTTAGTGATAATTTGAAAGATAAAAGAAATTCTGTGTATAGTCCATACGCTGCCGCTGAGAGAAAAATTCAGATATTAGCTGTAGAATTGAAGTAACAAAATATTTTTTAATAGGTTTAAAAATTATCTATACAATGTAACATGTCCTACAAATTCCTTTTTAATATTTTGCACAGTAGTAAAACATCTTATTTTGTAAATATAAACATCGTTTTTAGCGGGCGTTCCTTTTACTGTTCCATCCCAACCTTTCATTACATCATTGGTTTTGTATATCAATTCTCCCCATCTGTCATAAATACGCATTTCAAAACCTTCTTCAACAAATCCAGCACCTTTTACAATAAAGAGATCATTAAGTCCATCTCCATTAGGTGTAAACACATCAGGAATATACATTGTAAATTCTTCATTCACGCTTATTAATCTATATACTGTATCTGTGCAGCCATAAATATTAGTAGCAATCAGCATTACGGGATAATTAGCAACATAAGTGTAAGTGTAAATTGGATTTTGAATGTTTGAGGTATCGGAGTTAGTCATAATATCCCCAAAATCCCAGTGCCAATAGGTGATGGGACCGTTATTGTAAGTAGCTTCAAATTGGACTTCGTTTTTGAGTAGAGTAGGGGCATTAGGATTGAAATAGATAGCGGGTTCAGGCCTTGGGAAGACATTGATAGAGAAAGGTGCTTGGACAGTGTTTTTACATCCGTTGCTGTCTATGAGAGAAACCTTAACAGGATACACACCGGGTTTATTAAAGCAATAATTTACACTATCGCCATTGGCATAAAGGTTGTAACCAAAGTCCCAGATAGTATTGATAGATGGAGGTTGGGAGTTAGAGTTTAGTTTAACACAGAGGGGTTTGCATCCTTCAATTTTATCATAAATAAAATTAGGAGTAGGAAGAGGAAGAACATTAACCCAGAAGTTGGAAGTAATGGTTTGTTGAGGGCATGCGACATCATTAGCGATGATAGTGTAATAAGTAGATTGTTGTGGTTTAACGATATTAGCGAATCCGGAGGGGAAGTAGAGCCCGGAGTAAGGGAACCATTGATAGGTGTAGACACCACTGCCGCCTATACACATAGCGAAGGTGGTAGCACTATCACCTTTACAGAGAGTAATATCAGAAGGTACGATAGAGAAGGAGATAGGGGTGAGGACGGTGACATTCGTGGTATTAGAGGAGACACATCCGCCATTAGGTTGAAGGGAAAGAGTATAAACGCCACTCATACCGAAGTTGGCATTAGGGATATTAAGATTTTGTTGGTTAGATACCACTTGTCCATAAGGATTAGTCCATGTAAAAGATGAAGCGCCTGTTGGGCCATTAATGATTATTGGATCACCCGGACAGATAAT
This sequence comes from Bacteroidota bacterium, assembly GCA_040758575.1. GTDB lineage: Bacteria > Bacteroidota > Bacteroidia > B-17B0 > Aurantibacillaceae > BPGX01. Next base: position 24,902 of record JBFLVH010000018.1, read on the forward strand.
ATTATTTCCAGTCAATGTAAAGTTGACTTTGGGTAGTACAGATAATGATGTAATAGTATAGGCAGAGCAGGTATTTGCACCAAAATTAAAAACAGCAGTTGTAGTATAGTTTCCTGAAATATTAGATTGGGCGTTTGTAAATACAATACTTTGTCCATTGGCAGTATAACTATTGGGGCCTGCCCATGAATAAGTAGAAGCACCACTTGCATTTACTGTGAATGTTGTATTATCTCCTACGCATATTGTTTGAGATGGGCTAATATTAGGAGTATAAATAGGTATTACATAGAGAGAAGAAACGGTAGAAGTTGAACATTGTAGAGTTCCACTAGTAACAGTGGTAGTTAATGAATATACTCCAGTATTGGATGAGGTTACATTGTTTAAAGTTGGATTTTGTTGTGTTGAGGAAAATCCATTAGGACCATTCCAACTATAGTTAGTAGCGAGGGTAGAATTATTAGATGCAGTTAAAGTAAAATTGCTACCTTGGCATACAGTATCAGGTTGAAAAATTGTAATTGTACCAGGTGAAATTACATTCAGAGTGGTTGTTGCGGAACAAGTACCATTAGATGCTGTGAGAAACACAGTATACACTCCACTTGCACTAATATTCGCATTTGATATTGATGTATTTTGTTGATTAGAAGTAAATCCACCAGGTCCTGACCATGAATAAGAGATAGCACTAGAATAACTTGTTGATGTTAATGATACATTACCTCCTATGCACACATCCCCCGAATTAGACGCGGATACAGTACAACCGCATACGGGGGCAATGATAGTTACTTGTCCATTTCCAAATTTAACTCCAGGTGTACAACTCATTCCTGCAGGAACTAAACTAGACCCACCACCACCACCACCACCACCATTAGCGCCGGGGCAGCAGCCATCAGCACCACCCCCACCTCCACCATAATATCCGCCGCCCCCACCACCACCGGCAGCACCAATATTTTGAATATCATCTCCACCGTTACCACCCATACCTAATGTTCCATTAGATCCGCCCTGACCACAGGGAGAGCACCATGGAGGTCCCCCTGTTCCACCAGAAGAGGCAGTTCCTCCAGTTCCTCCTCCTCCAAAGGAACTCATTCCATTAACTCCAGTTGCGCATCCACCATCTCCTCCAATATAAGTGGCGGACGCATAAGGTGTAGAACCGCCGGCGCTACCACCGCCACCTGCCGCTACCACTATTCTATCGTTTAAGCCGTAGGGAGGCACTCTTATATCAGAAGCACCACCACCTCCGCAGGCAAGGTATTGTCCTGATGATGTGTTTTGCATACCTCCATTGGCTCCTCCATTCCACCCGCCGGTGGGACAGTTCCCTTGGCCACCTACATTGATTTGTAGCACTTGTCCTGGTGTTACATTTAAGACGCCACTCACCGTAGCACCCTGTCCACCAGCAGGGGAACCTCCGCCTTCAGCTCCACTTACTGTAACCGTGATAGTATTGGCACATTGAGGAACGGTAAATTGCTGTGGTGCGCCTGTATAGTTAAAAGTAATAGTTTGCGTGGTTTGTGATGGAAGTATTACAAAAGCAAACAAGAACACAATAAATATAAAATATCTTTTCATAAAGAATTTTGCTACAAATTTAAATAAAAATAAATTCAAAAATCAAATTTTTCACTCAATAAATGATACTATTCACTCAATATTTTTACACTTTTGCTTAATAAGAACTATTTTTGCCGAAAAAATGTATATTTATTCTGTAACCATATCTATTGATAAAGAATTTGAAAAAGAATGGCTGGAGTGGATGATAAGCAAACATATTCCAGATGTATTAAATACTGGATGCTTCAAGGATTACAAATTATTTCAAGTGTTTTCTGCTATGGCAGAAGATTTGGCTACCTATAATGTACAATATACTTTTGAAAGAATTGAAGATATTGAAAAATACCAAAAGGAATTTGCCTCTGTATTACAAAAGGAACATAAAGATAAATTTGAGGGTAAATTTGTTGCTACACGAACTGTGTTGAAAAAAATTGTTTAAATTTAAATACTTTGGTCAAACCTAAAAAACATCTTGGACAACATTTTTTGAATAATCCATTCATTGCCCAAAAAATTGTAGATTATTTTATTAGTTTATCAAAATATTTTAGTATTGAAATTGGAGCAGGAACAGGTGTGCTAACAGAAAAACTTATTCAGCATTTTAATTCAAATGAATTTATTGCTATTGATATAGATAAAGAATCAATTGATTATTTAATTAAAAAATTTCCTGACCATCAACATCAATTTTTATTAGAAGATTTTTTGTCATCGGTTATTATTCAAAATATTTTGTCTTCCAGAAAAGTGAATATCATTGGAAATTTTCCCTATAATATTTCTTCTCAAATTATGTTCAAAGTTTTAGAACATAAGAATAATGTTGAAAATGTGGTAGGAATGTTTCAAAAAGAAGTAGCACAAAGAATTTGCTCGCCACCAGGTAATAAAGATTATGGGATATTAAGTGTATTGTTGCAAACTTATTATAACACTCAATATCTTTTTACTGTAAAAGAAGGACATTTTACACCACCACCAAAAGTACAATCTGCAGTAATTTCTCTAGAAAGAAAAGTACAGACAGAATATATTTTGAACGAAAAATTATTTTTTGAAATTATCAAAATATCTTTTCAACAAAGAAGAAAAACATTGAGAAATAGTTTAAGTAAATATAGGGATTTTTTATTGTACGCAGATAAAAGACCTGAACAACTTTCTTTTATTCAGTTCATTGAAATTGCCAACAAAATTGAGGAAAATTTAAACTTTAAAAATTCAATTTAAGCACTTTTATTTTCAATATAGGTTTGAATTTTTTTGAGTAAGCGAGTCATTCGGGTTCTTAAACTATTTTCGCTTAAGCCCATAATTTGAGCAATTTGTTTGTATGAGTATTCATTGAAGAAACGATATTGAATAAGCATTTGTTCTTGTACAGCAAGACGGGGAATGTATTTTTTGAGGTAAGATAATTTAATATCATGAGAAGAATTATAATTTACATTAAAGAAAGGCATTTCACCTTCATACTGTGAAATTTGCTGACCTATTTCTTTTTCATATTTTTCTTCTCTGATAGTTTTGCGAATATAACCAACAATTTCATTTTGCATAATTCTGTATAGCCAACTTTTAAAGGGAGTTCCATTAATAGTTTTATATTGATGAAGATTGGTAATAGCACGGGCAAAAACAGACGCAGTAATGTCTTTTGTAAGGTCTTCATTCTTAATAGCGTATTGAACAAACAGAGTATTTTCTACACTTTTCTTTATTTCATTGTAGTATTTGTTGTACAAAGGTTTAAAAGCATCAATATCTTGTTTCGCCATTTCAATAATGCGAAACTCTTCTTCCATTTCTTTTTGATTGATATGATGCTTTGATTGGAGTTTCATTGGGCGGAAATTTACTTAATATAACGATATGTTTTTTAGAAAGTTACATATTTTTAGTTAAATAATTGAAAATCAGATTATTATTTTTTAAATAACAGATACTCTAATGTGTGAAAAAGCTATTTTATTGAGTGAAATGTATATTTTATTGAGTGAAAAAATGTAACATTATTTAATTTTGTTTTTAAGTATTTGATTTTCAATAATTTATCTCATAAAATTGTATAAGTAATTGATTTTCAATAAATTATGTTTTTGGTGTAAAATTTATTGCCATTTATCATAAAATTTGGTCGTTCAAATAAAAAAATAAACAAACAAAATCATCCAATCGTAAAAGTATTTGGACATAAAAAAAAATCTCAGTTTATTTGTAACTGAAAAAACTAAATATCTAAAATGAGAAAAATAATTTACATATATCTATTTTTATCTGTGGGTCTGTGGGCACAAACGCCCGTATTGGAAGATGACCCTATTGCTGCAATGCTGGATAGTTTGTACAATAAAAAAGTATTGGATGTGATGTTTCAAAAATCTGTGTTTAATAAAAATAATAAGTATCATTTTACTCCTGATAGTGTTCCACGATATGATGATTATGTATATGAAGCCAGATTGGCAAAACTTAATATTCACTCACCATTTGACCTTGTCTATAATTCTCATGTGAAGGGTTATATTGAACTATATGTTATTAAAAAAAGAGAATTATTAAGTCGTTTAATTGGATTATCCACTTTGTATTATCCTTTGTTTGAGCAAATTTTAGATAGATACAATTTGCCATTGGAGTTAAAACATTTAGCAGTGATTGAGTCGGCTTTAAATCCTAATGCCCGTTCTCGTGCGGGAGCACAGGGCTTGTGGCAGTTTATGTATCCAACAGGAAAATTATTTGGACTTAATGTAACTTCATACATAGACGAAAGATGCGACCCTTACAAATCAACTATTGCAGCAGCGGAGTATTTAAAATATTTATATGGAATATTTAAAGATTGGCAAATGGTATTAGCCGCCTATAATGCAGGCCCTGGTGCTATTAGCAAAGCTATTCGTAGAAGTGGTGGAAAAACTACTTATTGGGAAATTCGCCCTTATCTTCCAAAAGAAACACAAGGTTATGTACCTGCATTCATTGCGGCAAATTATGTGATGACTTATTATGCAGAGCATAACATAACTCCCGCTGTGCCCAAAAAATCTTATTTTGAATTAGATACTATTGTATTAAAAGATGCAATGAGTTTTGAACAAATATCACAATTACTAGATGTTCCAGTAGAAGAAGTTGCTTACTTTAATCCACAATACAGAAAAAATATTATTCCCGAAGGAGGTTATACTTTGACATTACCAAAAGATAAAATTGCATTATTTTTAAGTAATGAAGAAGAAATTTATGCTTTTATACAATCGCAGAAAAAAAATCCACAATTAGCTGAAGAATTAAATACAAAAGAAGAAAAAATTGTTCATAAAATTAGGAAAGGAGAAACATTGAAAAGCATTGCTGCAAAATATAAAGTATCAGTGCAGGATATTAAAACATGGAATTTTATTGGTAGACGAGGGTTGCGTCCGGGCAAGCATTTAATTATTTACAGGCCAGTTTCAAATGCAAGTGATAATAATAAATTACTCACTGAAAAAAATAATCAGCCAAATATCAAAAGTGATACTATTTCAACAAAAGAAAAAATAAATGAATCAAGTAATAATAATGTGGAGTATCACATTGTGCAAAGAGGAGAAACATTAAATTCTATTGCAAGAAAATATAATATACCTGTAAATGAATTAGCAGAACTTAATAGAATATCTGTTCATCACAAAGTCAAAGTAGGAGAAAAATTATTATTAAAAAAAGTGGAATAATGTCATTGAAAAAAATTGGTATTCTGAACGGACCCAATTTGAATGCTTTGGGTCAAAGAGAAAAAAATATTTATGGTAATATTTCTTTTGAAGATTATTTAAGTGAACTAAAAAAATGTTTTGATGATGTTGAAATAAATTATTTTCAGAGCAATATAGAAGGCGTGCTAATTGATAAGTTGCAGGAATGGAATCAAACGCAAGATGGTATTGTTATCAATGCAGGTGCATATACGCACACATCTATTGCTATTGCTGATTGTTTAGCATATCTGAAAGTACCTGTTATTGAAGTGCATATTTCAAATATCTTTGCAAGAGAGCATTATCGTCAGCATTCTTATTTATCAAAGTATTGCGTAGGTATTATCTCTGGAATGGGTTTAGATGGATATAAATATGCTGTTGAATTTTTAGTGTCAAAAGTAAAAATTCGTGAATAATTCGTGCATTCGTGGCGTAATAAATAATTTTTGTATTCTTGCTTTAATAAATAATTCGTGCATTCGTGGCTTAATAAATAATTCTTGTATTCATGCTTAATAAATAATTCGTGCATTCGTGGCTTAAATTAAAATTCAAAATTAAAAATTAAAAATTAAAAAATTCGTTATTCATTCGTGTATTCGTGGCTTGATATTATTTAAAATTAACATCAAATAATTCTTTATATATTTGCACTCGTGTTGAAAAAGTTTAATACATATTTTGTTCTTGTTACTTTAATATTTTTCTCTTTTAGCACTTTTCATTACTCGTTGCATCAACTTGAACACTTAAATGATATTATCTGTTTATCAACTGACAAGCATTTTCACAAATCTGAAAATTCAGATGTTTGTAAAGATTTAATGTTTTATCATTCAAATGTTTTTGATAAGCAAGATAATACTTTCATTTTACCACAAAAAATTTGTTCTGCATACTTTAAGGATTTAAATGTTTACTTTACTTATATTATTGTTCAATCTGCAAGAGCTCCACCTTTTTTTGTTCTTATTTCTTGATTCGGATTTTTTAGTTTTTAATTAAAGCCCTTAAAAAAATTAAATCGCTCTTATTAAGATAAGAGCAACACTAACTTTATTACATCAATAACTTTAAAAATTAAACATATGAAGACAATTATAAAAACATCAATAATTATTCTATTGCATTTACAATTTGCAATAGCACAATTCTCAATAAAAGGAAAAATTACAGATAATAAAAATACACCATTGCCAGGGACTGTAGTTTACATTCCTTTACTTAATAAAGCCACTACAACCAACTCTGATGGTGAATTTATACTAAATAACATTCAAAACGGAACATACATTCTAGAAGTAAAACTTTTGGGTTATCAATCTTTCACAAAAAAAGTAATTATTAACAATGCAGATCTTAATATCAACATCTCTTTAGAGACATCTGCTCGTGAAATTGATGAGGTTGTAGTAACTACCGCTGTAGATGCAATTCAACAAAAAGAAAATCCTTTGCCCATCAAAACCTTGCACTTCAATCAACTTAATGAACAAGCATCTAATAGCATTATTGAAGCAATAGGTAAAAAAGACAATGTATGGGCACTTACAACAGGGCAGGGCATTGCAAAACCCATTATTCGCGGACTTGGTTATAATAGATCTTTGGTACTTGTAAATGGCTTGCGTCAGGAAGGACAACAGTGGGGCGATGAACATGGTATTGAAATTGATCAGTATAGTATTGAAAAAGCCGAAATTATTAAGAGTCCAGGAAGTATTATGTTTGGATCAGATGCGCTGGCAGGCGTTGTCAATTTTATTCCTTACAAAGTGCAGGAAGATGGCTGGCACGGAAAGTATTTAGGTTTGTATCAACAAAATAATCAAATGTTTTCTAATTCTTTATTATTATCTTACAAAAAAAATGATGTGTCTTTTTATATTCAAGGTGCTCAAAAAGATGCCAGCAATTATCAAAATGCCAGAGATGGCAAAGTATTTAATACGGGCTTTAACGAAAGAAATGTGAGTGCATTATTTCAAATCAACAAAAGTTGGGGATACTCTCAATTATATGCGTCTATGTTTAATCAAAAATTGAATATGCCCGAAGGGGATAGAGATAGTTCGGGAAGATTTTTGAAATTTATCAAAGTCAATGATAGCACTATTGGCGATGCCCCTGCTACTGATGAGGATTTGAAAAGTTATGAATTCTTTATTCCCTATCAACATATTCAACACTATCGGATACAAAATAACTCTGTATTTAGTTTTAAGAACTCTGATAAAGTTATTACTAACATTGGATATCAATATAACATCAGAGATGAATTTGGTCCAGATAAATTGCTTGAAAAAGAAGGTGCTAAAAGTGAAGAAGAAGAGGAAGAAGAACATGGTAATTTAAGTATGCACTTGCATACAATACCTTATCAAATAAAGTATCTCAAAAATATAGATTCAACGCAAATGTTGAGTATTGGCGTTACTGGAATGTATCAAATGAATTTCAATAAAGGTGAAGAACTTTTAATTCCTGATTACAATTTATTGGATGGTGGCTTGTATGCTTATTATCAAAAAAACTTTGAAAAATGGACGCTTGCAGGAGGCATCAGATATGATATAAGAAATATTAATAGTGAAACAATGTATGTAGATTCTACAGGAAAATATGAGCCCGATAGAGAATCCATGCCTATTGGTGGAAGCACTAAATTTTCAGGGTTTTCAAAAATGTATCAGAATTTTAGTGCTACAGTTGGTGGTACTTACAAAGGTTGGAAAAATTGGTTATTCAAATGGAATATAGCACGAGGATTCAGGGCACCGTCTATTTCAGAACTGTCGTCTAATGGAGCACACGAGGGTACGGTTCGTTATGAATATGGTAATCTCAATTTGAAACCAGAAGTTTCATATCAGGGCGACTTGAATATGTCTTATTTTGGAGAGCACTTGCTGTTAGAAGTTTCGCCATTTGCTAATTATATTCAGAATTATATTTATTACAGAAGATTATCTTCTCAACTTGGAGGTGATTCTTTGATTACACAAGATGGAGAAAGTTTGTGGGCATTTACTTACAATCAATATGATGCTTTGATATATGGTGGAGAAGTTAATCTTGATATACATCCACATCCGTTAGATTTTCTGCATATTGAAAGTAATTTTTCTTACTTGCAAGGAAGTATGATCAATCAAAGTGATAGCACAAAGTATTTACCATTTTTTCCACCATCTCGTTGGGTAAATGGTATTCGCACAGAGTGGAATAATTTGAAGGGCTTTGTAAAAAGATTTTTTGTAAATGCAGAAGCAGTTTATGTATTTCCACAAGATAAATTCTTTAAAGCATATCATACAGAAACTTATACACCTGATTACACGCTTATCAATGTATCGGCAGGAGCAGGAATGAAGTATTACAAAAATAAAATGATAACATTGATTGCAGGGGTGAATAATTTAATGGATGTAGCATATTTTGACCATTTGAGCAGATTAAAATATGTTCGCCCAAATCCATTGACTGGCAAAGGAATTTACAATATGGGTAGAAATATTTTTGTAAGATTGATAGTGGAGTTTTAGGTCGGAAATATTTGAATTTACTAATTTAATTCCTTCCTTCTTTCAACAAGAGTATTTGTTTAGCGTGTGAAAAATATTTACTGTAAATGAGTTAGTATTTATTGTTGTATAAAAAATTATTTATTGCAGTTGGCTTTAGCCAACTGACTTGAAAAATATAATAATTACAATGGCTTTAGCCGCATTTTTAATTAAGTTTAATTTATTTCTTAGTATATAAATATAATGTGGCTAAAGCCCATTTATTATTTAGAAACTTTTGAAACACCCGACTGAAGTCGGGTGCTATTAAAATAAATTAATTACGCTAAACAAGTACCAACAAAAAGGAAGGAATTTTTTTATATCACTACTTCCCAATACAAAATTTAGAAAAAATATTTTTCAAAATATCTTCTGATGTGATATTGCCTGTAATGTTAGATAAATGCTGAATAGCGAACTTTAAATCTTCTGCAATAATATCAGTGGTAATATTATTATTTAATCCATTCAAAGATTTTTCAAGGAAATGCAAGGATTGTTTTAACTCATTGTAATGTCTTACATTGCTCACCATTGGCTGATGTGATTGATAACCTTTACTAATTACTATTTCTACTAATTTGTTTTTTAATTTATCTAAATTGGTGTGTGTCTTGGCTGAAATGCTGATAACATCATTATTTAATTTTAATGTATCAAATGATTTCTGCAAATCTGCTTTGTTTAAAACTTTGATAATACTTGCATCAGGATTTTGACTTTTGATAAGGTCAAACTGTTGTTTAAAATTTTCAAGTGGCTCATTAATATCTTGCAATAGAATCACAATCATTGCTTTTTTGATGGAATGGACTGCTCTGTCAATACCAATTTTTTCAATTTCATCTTTTGCTTCCCGTATGCCTGCGGTATCAATGATTCTGAATAAAATGCCATTGATAATTAATTTATCTTCAATTAAATCTCTTGTTGTTCCTGGTATATCGCTTACTATGGCTTTTTCTTCATTAAGTAAAACGTTCAATAAAGTTGATTTGCCTGCATTGGGCTTTCCTACAATTACAACAGGCACGCCAGATTTAATAGCATTTCCTAATTGAAAACTTTCTGTAAGAGTTTGTATTTGTTGGATAGTTTGAGTAAGTAAATTTCTCAATTGCTGTCTATTAGCAAATTCTACATCTTCTTCACTGAAATCTAATTCTAATTCTAAAAGCGAAGCAAAGTTCAGAATGTTTTCTCTCAATTGTTCAATGAGTTGAATATAACCACCACGAAGTTGTTGCATAGCCAATTTATGTGATGCTTCCGACTCTGCGTGTATGATGTCGCCAATGGCTTCTGCTTCTGCAAGATTGATTTTTCCATTTAGATATGCTCGTGTTGTAAATTCGCCAGGTTCTGCGATACGACAACCTTTGTTGATGAGTAGTTGTAAAATTTTCTGTTGCACATATATTGAGCCGTGACAATAAATCTCTACCATATTTTCGCCTGTATAGGAATGTGGTTGTGTGAATAAAGCAAACATCACTTCATCAATAACTTCATTATTTTCTAAGATAATTCCATAATATAATTTTCTGTATTCTATTTTATTCCAATCAAAAGAAGTTTTGTTTTTGCGAAAAAATAATGGTTGAATAATTGAGAATACTTTATTTCCAGAACATCTAATTACAGCAATACCACCAATTCCAAATGGTGAAGAAATGGCAGCAATATTATCTTCGGAATATTTAGGCAACATTTTTACTTGGACTTTTTCTTGGAAGGAGTAGAAGATGATTTTGGAGAACTCGTTTGGGGATTGGAATTTATATTGTTATTAGTTTGTGATTTTACATATTCATCCCAACTCATTTTTTTGTAAATATCCTCACCAAAATATTCTAATATATGTGTAATATTTTCAGGTGTTTGAAAAAATGGAATGGTTTCAATTGGTTGAAAATTTTCATCTAATATAGCAAAGGAAGGTATGGAAAATTTATTATTTGTAAGTGGCAATACCACGCTATTAAATGGATAGCCATTGATGAGTTGTTTGGAATATTTTTGATTTTTGAAATTAATTGTATCTTCTTCAGCATTGATTAAGATGGTATTGAAATATTTATTCAATGTTTTAGATACTAATGAATCGTGAATGAGTGCTTGTGTCATTACCTTACAACTATTACAAAAATTAGTATAAAATAAAACAATATTTTTCTTTTTGTTATTCAATTTTTCTGCTTCTTGCAATGAATGAGTTTTTGTCCGTTTAATTAAATTAGGATTGTAGAAAGCATCTTTGAATAATGTTTGAAAGATATTGAAAGGTGTGGTTCTATAAACATTTTCTACCATAAATACTAAAAAAGGTTCTATATCTTGTTCTTTCAAATAGCCCTGACTTAAAAATGTAGTTTTTAAATCAGGAGAAATAAAAATGGTAGATGGATATGCCAGATTATTTCCTAAAAATTTAATGGCTAATTGATGTGGTGATTTAGGATGATTGACATTGGTTGAAAAATATTTTTGTCCATCAAATTCAATAGTGTCCTTTGTTTCTGCATTGAATTTTACAGGATAAAAATAAGTATTGATGTAGCCCGCGATATTAGGATTAGAATAAGTTGTTCGCATCATTACTTTACACCATCCACACCAATCGGTGTAAATGTCTACTAAAAATGGTTTGGGAGCAGTTTTGTTTTTTTCTTGTGCTTCTTTAAAGTTAAGCCATTGAACTAATCCATCAGATTCATTTTGTGCTATGATATTCAACACCAATAAACAACTAATTAAATTGAAAATATTTCTACTCATTTTTTTGTTTGCAAAAATAGAGAATATAAAATTAAATGTTTGGAATTTTAGAGATTTTTAGTGAAAAATTTAAATCAACACTATCTTATTCTATCAGCAGATTTGACCAACTCTTCATCTCTTTTGATATTCTTATAAGCAAAAAAAGATAAAATGATATTTAGTACAGGAATAACAAAAGGTAATTGATAAGTTGGCATACCATCTATTTGAGTACTTCCAAAATACATTAAACCAAGCATTGCAATATTCATAGCCAGTAAATAAAGACATAATATCATTTGTAATTTTCTATTTCTGAAGAGAAATATGGAGGTTATGCTATCTACTAAAATAATTAAATTTAGAATAGATGCAATCAATAAAAAATTATTTTCATTTTCCATTAAACTTAATTGAATGGCTTTAATTTCAGATAATCCTACAATGTTCTTTTGAAATGGGAAGAAGAAAAGTAATGATGAGAGTATACCTACTAAAAGTAAATAAATACTTTGAATTCTTTGTATCATAATAATTGTTTTTTTAATTCTTGAAATGCTTTTTGGTCGGTTTCAAATGTAAAGAAGTTTTCATTTAACTCTGAAATTTTTTTCCATTCAAACTTAATATCATTGATAGTAAAAGTATTAGCAGGCAATGAGTGATGAGTTTGCACTAAATAATAAATTGCAATTACTTGATAGTTACTGTCAAATGCTGATTGCACAAAAAAATCATTGATAAACAAAAGTTGATAAGATGTAATATGAATATTTAATTCTTCTTTAAATTCCCTTTTCAATGCATCCAGAATACCTTCACCAAGTTGTAAACCACCACCAGGAAATTTTACAACGGCTTTACCTTTGATATTTTCTTTTGCAATGAGCAGTTCATCATTGTTGATGAGTAGCCCATAAACACCAATTCTAAAATACTTTGGAGCATTCATAAAATTCATTTTTTAATGGCTCTGGTCATTTCTCTTTTACCTGCTGCACCAGGCGGATTTTCTACTATAAAACCAATTTTTTTCAACATTCTCTTAAACTCGCCTTTTGCACAGAAGGTAACCAATACAGCATTCGTATTCATTAGTAAATACAATTTTTCAAATATTGAATAATTCCACATTTCAGGTTGAGATGAAGGAGCAAAAGCATCGTAGTATATTATATCTATTGAATTTTCTTTTATTTGATGCAAAGCATCGTTAATATCTAATATTATTTTTTGTAAAATGAAATTTTGATGTAATTGAATTCTTAGTTCTCTGGAATGTAGGGTTAGAAATAATTTTTTGTTTTGCTGAAAAGGATAGCATTCTGAAAGTTGAGAAATAATTCCATTTTCAAGGGGATATTTTTCTATACTAATATATTCAATGTGTTGATGTATAAAATTACTTTGATGTTCCAGAAATGTCAAAAAGCAATTTAATCCTGTGCCCCATCCAATTTCTAAAATTTTGATTATTTTGATTGCATTTTTTGAATGTTGTTGATTAAAAAACTTCAAACCATTTTCAACAAATACATATTGACTTTCTTTCACTGCACCAAATAAAGAGTGATAATGAGCATTAAATTGTTCGCTGAATAATGTGGGCGAATTATCTTTTGTAATAATTATTTGTGGCATTTATTTATCAAGGTATTTGATTAATTTCATCAAAGCCAGAATGTCATCAGCGGGTTGATAATTTTTACAATACAAATATGCCCATTCAATGGCTTTATCTGAATGTTCATCGTATCCTTTGGCTTTTCCAATAAACAACACAGATGGTTTTAATTTAGGTAAATTCTTATCATTTAATTTGCCTAATCCTATCCATGTTTTTTTACCTAACAACACTTCCAGTATATTTTTAATAAACTGAAATTTGTTTGGGTATATCCAAATTAAAACAGGGGATAATATCATTAATATTAAACTTATCAGAATATCCAACAATCTTTTCTTTCTTTGATTAGAAGGCAAAAGAATAGTTTTTATTTCTAATGTGTATAATTCGCCTTGTGAATGAATATCGTTGCTTCCAATAATGTATAATTCATTTGGATGAGCAATCTTAAAATGTACAGGTAAGTAACTTAATTTTATCATCCATTGAATAATTTCTTGTACGGGCATTTCTCTTGAACAAAAAATAATTTCATCAATTTTTTCCAATGAGATAATTTCTTCAATATCTTTTAAGTAACCTGAAAATTTAGGATGTGTAGATGTTTCATTTGAATTGATTTTTATCAAACCTAAATAATTAACAGGAAGATGAATATTTTTCAAAATGTTTTGCACTCTCTCAAATTCTTGTTCATCACCAACAATTAAAATATTCTTTGGTAACACACTTGATAAAAAAGAGAAATTTTTTAATCCAATAAAATAAAAAATCCATCTGCTCAAAGTAAAATAGAATAATGTAATAATACTTCCTGATAAAACTATCACTCTTGAAAACCTTAAATTTTCAGGTAAAAGAGCATATATACTTAAAATTACCAACAATCCTGTAATAACAGATTGAAAAAAGTTTTTGTATTTAGGATGTTTTTCATAGCCGCCATGAAAAAACACATTTAATATTATTAAGGTTGAATAGATGCTAATGCCAGTCAACAATAAATTTCTATCGTAATAATTTTCAGTTAGTTTATAGTTTTTTTCATACCACAATGCAAATGCAATAATTAGTAAAGTCAGCAAGAAAATATCTGTTAATGGTATAATAATTTTTTTAATAAACCTGTAAATAATTGATAATCCCGCACGAAAGTATATGGCAAGATAGATTAAGAAATGAAAGAATTTAGCGTATGATTTAGAAAAATGTTTATCTGCAAAAATGACCATTGCTTTGTAAAAAGTGATTACATAGTTCACACTGCTTTTCTTGGTGCTTTCGCCTTTGTAGTGAATAATGCTTGTATCAGCAAAATAATAATTGTTATAACCCGCCTGTGTTATTCTGTATGACAAATCAATATCTTCCCCATACATAAAATAATCTTCATCTAATCCACCTATTTTATCTAATACCTCTTTGCGAATAAACATAAATGCTCCAGACAATACATCTACAATATGCGTTTGATTTTTATCTAAATAGGTCAGATGATATTTACCAAATGTTTTGGATTTTGGGAATAATTTAGATAACCCAAATATCTTGTAAAATGCTACTAATGGCGTTGGTAATCCCCTTTTAGATTCAGGTAAAAAATTCCCTTTTCCATCAAACATTTTCACTCCCAGTGCTCCTGCATCTGGATGTGATTCCATAAATTGATAGCACTTCATCAAAGTGTCTTCTTGCAATATAGTATCAGGATTTAATAGCAGCACATATTTTCCTTTTGCTATTTTTATTCCTTGATTGTTGGCTTTTGAAAATCCAGTATTCTCTTTGTTTTCAATTAAAATAACTTCGGTAAATTTTTCTTTTACCATTAACACTGAACCATCTACTGAATGATTATCAACTACAATTATTTCTACATTCAAACCATCAATAGCGTTTTTTACAGAACGAATACATTGTTCTAAAAAAAATTTCACATTGTAATTTACTATGATAACAGAGATATCCATTATACTTATGAAAGAATTTTTACAGGTTGCTTGTTATCATCAATGGCTACAAAAGTAAACTCTCCACTAATGGCTTTTTCTCGGTGAGCACTATACATATCTTCTACAAAAATATCAACTTTAACCACTAAACTGGTAGTGCCCACTTTACTTACTTTTCCAACGAGTTCTACAATAGTTCCTGCTGGAATGGGCTTTTTGAAATCAATTCTATCGGAACAAACAGTAACACATTTTTTTCTTGAAAAACGAGTGGCTGTGATAAACGCCACTTCATCCATCCATTGCATAGCCGTGCCGCCAAATAAAGTGTCATAATGATTGGTAGTGTTCGGAAAAATGGCTTTGAAAATTCTTGTTTCGCTATTCTTGATAAGTTCTTCCAGATTCATATCAGATATTTTGAAGGCAATAATACTGAATAATTGATGTACGCAGAAATTATGAGCAAGAGGATGAATCTATTTAATTTCTTCACACAGTTCAATTAAAACGCCGTGAGTATATTTTGGATGGATGAAATTGATAAGTTGATTATCTGCACCTTTTTTGGGTTCTGGATAAATAAAATCAAAGCCCTCTTTTTTAAGCCGTTCCATTTCGGCTAATAGGTTATCCACTGCTAATGCAATGTGATGCAGACCTTCACCTTTCTTTTCAAGATATTTTGCAATAGTGCCTGAAGGATCTATACTTTCAAGTAATTCTAATTTACTTTCACCAATCATAAAAAAATTCACATTCACATTTTCACTTTCAACTGTTTCCGTTTTGTAAGATGAGTAGTTCAAAATTTTTTCAAATGTCTTTTGTGTTTCCAATGATTTAACTGCAATACCTATATGTTCAATTTTCTTTATCATATTTTTTTGCTCAAATTAAATGTAGAAATTTTAAAGCAACAAATAAATTTTGTCATTTTATTGAGT
>JBFLVH010000019.1:0-34287 GCA_040758575.1 Bacteroidota bacterium
CTTAAAACGGGGGTGCAAATATACGCACATTTTCCCCGTTCCTCCAAATTTTTTTTTCACTTCCTAAAAAATTTTTTCTCATCTACCTGATTTACAAGAAATTATTTTTTTTTATTTGATGGAGAAATCAGAGAGAAATTCGGGTATATGGCTTTATTGAAAACAGCAGTACAAAATAATTATAAGAAAAATTTGTGATACTTTCATTTATTTAATGACAACATGCCTTTTAAATTTTTGCAATTACAAAAAAAAATTGCATAAAATATTTTTTTGACATAATTTTGTAACCGAATAATTAATTATTTCGTAAAATTAACAAAATAAAAATATGTTATCGGTATTTAAACCCCCCTAAGTAAAAAGGATAGTAATATATAACTTACTGAAAATTAAGAATTTTATATCAGCTGTAAGTATTATTTTGAAAGTAAAAACCAGCTGGTAATGCAGTAAACAAAAACAAATTAAAAATTAAAAATTAAAAATTAAAATTATGAAAAAGTTAGGAATCATTTTAGGAATTAGTGCATTAAGCACTTCGTTGAGCTACGCACAGCTCATTGATGAAAAAAATGTAACAGTAACAATGGATTTACAACCAGTGTTACAATTAAGTATGACAACCCCTGATCAAATAGAGTTTGTATTTGATGAAATCAGGGAATATTATGGTGGTATTATCAAGTATGGTGCAACGATACTGAGGGTTTCTTCTTCTGTATCATGGGATTTATATGCCGTTGGAACTTCCCAAACAGCAGCTGGTGGGGGTGGTTTATTTTGGGATCAACAAATGGCATATAGTACTTCTGCGAGCCCTAACAGTATTAATACATTACCTTTGAGTGCATTAGAACTACACCAGTATCCTAACAATCCTTATGCTGCAACTTCTGCTGCATTGTACACAGATTATAGCGGTATATTCCAACCTACCAATGTAATTCCTCCTGCAGCAATTGGGCAAAATAGCATTTTTGAGTCAGCTACGCCATACACTGCACCAGCCAATACTGAAAAATATATAATTGGAACTCAAAGTACTGGCCCTGGTGATGGTTCTCCTGGTGGATCCTATTTAACTGCTGGGGGTCTTAATCCTGCAAATCCATTTTATTTCATAATAGATTATCGTATTGTTCCCGGTCTTCCAGCTATATTCCCATTTGCAGGTACTAATGCTGGGGTATCTGAAGATTTAGTAACGCTGACAGGTAATGCTAATGCTTATGCACAACCAGGTGTTTACACAATGAATGTAAAATATGTGTTGTTAGAAGATCAATAGTTGTTTAATTCAATTACTCTTCTTGCCCTTTTCTCAAAATTGAGAAAAGGGCAATGAAGGGTTAAAGGTTTTATTTCAAATTTTAAAACAGGTGTATAGAAATATATTTTACAGAGTAAAAAATGTAGTAAAAATTGTTTATTTAATTAATTTTTTTGTATTTAATTTTACTGACATTGAAGCACAAATTTGCCCGAATCCATTAACATCTAATTGTTCAGATGCTGTGGCAGGGACAAGCCGTTTTTATTTAGATGGTAGGTCAAATATTGATTTTACTTTTGATGAAATGAGTGAATACGTAAGAGGTATAACTTATTCTGGTGCTACCCAATTGCGTTTAAAAATTGATGAAATAAATCCGGGAATGTGTAAATGGAAATTGGTAATGATAATTGAAAATAATGGTTATTTGCCAAATAATGAGTGGGAATCACTTGTAAATTATGGTAGTAGCGGAACACAACCTAATCTCAATTTAATAGAGGTATCTGTTTGGAATGGTTGCGGAACTGCTTTATTTAATGGTGTTTTTAGAACTTTTGCTAATAATATCAATCAAGATACCTTGAGCATAATACCAGACCTTGCAATAAGAAATTTACCAGGACCTTGCGATGGCACTCATATTAATGGGCCTGGTAGTTATTTGACAAATTATAATGAGTTTTCATTTAATATAGATTATAGAATTACACCCGGTTTTACATTAAGACCAGGTACTTATCAAATAAGAATCAGATTTTGTTTAGTTGAAATATTATAATGCATTTGTTGTTTTCTTCATACAAAAAGTATAATAGCACGAAAGTGTTTCGTGTTTTGTTATTGTTTTTTCTTTTGAATTTTCAATTTGAATATTTTTCTCAAAATGATACGGTCAAAAAGAATGTGGATACACTAAATTTAGTTCAAATAAAAGGGCAACCTAATGTATACAACTTAATTATTCAATTTAATAAAGATACTGTAACTTTTAATAAAGGTGAAATTATTTCAAATGTATTATATATTAAAAACGCGGGTAGCAAGAATTATAGATTTAATGTGCAAATGATATTGCCAAATGAATGGATACCTATTGGGCTTCAATCTAAAACCTATTCATTAGAAGCAGGGAAAGAAATTTTTATTCCTGTAAATATTGTACCAAGATTAAAAGTTTCGGGAAATGCACAGGTATTAATTACTGCATTTCTTCAAAATGCTGATAATACAGATGAGGTGCTTGGAAGTATTTACTTTCATAGTATTTATAACAAAAAAACAGCGTGGAAAGTATCGGCAGATGTGAGCAGAATATATTTAAAAAATGGACAGGATTCTGTGAGTTTTAAATTAAATGCATCTAATTTAGGTAATACTAATCAAGACCTTATTCTTAATTTGAAAAAAAATAAAAATAATATAAAAGTATTGGACTCTATAAAAAATCAACCATTTGAAATTAAAACTCTTTCTTTAAAACCATTGCAAGATACTACTTTTCATTTGCGATTTATTAGGGAAAAGGAACACAGAAATGAAAGATTATTAGATATTGATAATTATCGTCCATCTTCAACAGGACAACCTGAAAAATATACATTAAACTTTTCATCTCAATCACCAAGACCTGATGAAAAAAATATTTATCAATCGGGTGCCAAAATTGATGTGATAAAATTAAATGACGAAGTAAATGGTAATATCTATAATAACAATCGCTTGCCCCTGATTATGGAATTAAATACATATAATTTACTGGGAGCAATGCCTGCAATGAATGTCTGGCTATATGGAAATGCTTCGCTTGAAAACAATCAAAATTTAGTATATAATTTTCAATCGTATTTTTTTCAGAATTTTTTAAGTGATAATTTTTTAAGGCAATCTAATTTTTTTGTGTATTATTCTAATACAAAAATGGCAGCACAAATTGGAAATGCAGGAGTTTATACATTGGGAGCGTTTCCAGGAAATTTTGGTGTAAGAGGAGAATATAAATTTAATTTAAGTCATAAAGCAGGTGTTTTTTATACTCAAAATCCACAAATATGGTTGCCACCAACCTCGCAAACAGCCGGTATGTATTATCAATATAACAAAGATAAAAAAATAAATGTGTATTCTCAATATGCACATTCCAGAAGTTTAGTAACTAATTTATTTGCTGATATTCTTAATGTACAAAGTAGTTTTGCTATTTTCAAGAATCATTCATTTGGGATAAGAGGCGGTATTAGTAGAAGAGTCAAAAATGATACTGCAAAAGTTGGATTCTATGTGGGTACTAATTATAGCGGACATTATGGAAAAAAATGGTATTTGCAAATCAGTAATTTTTACATCAATCCTTTGTTTGGAATTATTAAACAAGAAAGATTTTCTAATTTATTGAGTTTATCAAGACAATTAAATAATTCTAAAATATTTTTTAGAAGTAGTATGTATTTGTATAAAATTAATCAGTCACAAAATTATTTTGATTATCAAATAATCAATGAGATTTTTCATCAGTTTAATAATACCAAATTAGGCAATCTCAGTTATTCAGCATTTTACAATTTATTTTATATTAAAAAATTTACAGTCCATTCAAGAGGGCTTGGTTTGAATACAAGTACATATAACATTGATAAATTTTTAAGGTATTATTTTTATGCAAGAGCGGGATATACTTATTCGCCTGATACTTTAAGAAAAAATTTCTTTTTTGCACAAGTAGGTTCACAAGTATTTTATAAGACCTTGTCTGTAAATATTCGTTATACTTATGGAAATTTGGGCGTAGATGAAAGATTTTATACGATTAATAACACTACCATTCCGCAATTTTTTTCAATATATGGCAGACATCAATATCAATTTAAGGCGAGAAATTTTGTAATGGAAAATTATGCGGGATATAGCATTTCTACAATTAACTATTCTACTATTTATTGGCAACCTAACTTATACTTTTATAGCAATAATGGATGGAGGTTCAGAGCGTATTCAGAAATGAATTTAAATAGATTAAAAAGAAATGATATGGTTACTACACCTGCATTACAAAATGTTAGTTCAGATAAAGCCCAATGGACATTTTATTTCTTTTTTGGCTTTGGCGTAAGAAAAGAATTTTCATTCCCCTTACCGTATAGCAAAAAATATTATGAAACAGTTACATTTATACCATTCTTTGATTTAAATGGAGATGGCAAAAAACAAGACAATGAAAAAGCATTAGAAAATGTTGTTATTCGTGTTTTTAGCGAACAAAAAAATGAAGATTATGAGATGCTGACCAATAAAAAGGGAATGGCTATATTAAAAAACATTGAAATAGGCACTTATGGGTGGAATGTGTTTGCATTAGATGATTTAGGCGGATGGTTCCCTCATATTTCAGATTCACTTAATATTTCTGCAAGTGGAACTCAATATATTCCTTTTGTAAGAGGTGTGAAAATTGTAGGGAAAGTTTATTTGCAAAGAGATAAAAATTCACCTGATGCAGATAAAAAACTGGATTTATCTCGCATCAAAATTACCTGTCAAAATTCTAAAACCTACACTACTATTACAGATAATGATGGAAATTTTGAGATATTTGTGCCCGCAGGAAAATATACTATCACAATGGATGAAAAAATATTAGGCACAAGATTTAAATTGCTTCAAAACAATATAGAAATTCAGGTAGATGATAAATACTCTAATATTTTTATTCCTTTTCATATCATTGAAAAACCTAAAAAAATTAAACTTGTAAAACCAGAATAACATTATGAAAAAAATCATTCTTATCACTTCATCATTACTAACCCTCAATACTATTTGGGCTCAAACCAATAAAGATTCTGTTCAAACAAAACAAGATACTAATAAAGTTGTTTCCCCAAAATCTGAAAATGTACAAAACAACTTAAAAAAGAGTTACAATGCTGTTCCTGATTCTGCTTTTGATGATGCAGGAGTATCTGTAAGCCCTTCATCTATGCACCTTTCTATTAAGCCAGGACAAACAGAAATTAAAGAAATCAAGGTTAAAAACTTTACAAAGAAAACCCATAAATTTCAAGTTGGATTTTCTGATTTTGAAATGAGTCCTAATGGAAAACCAATGGGTATAAGGAACAGAGATAGCAGTCAATATGGTTTATCTAAATGGATAAATGTAGCCCCCAGTTATTTTGAATTAAAACCAGGACAAGAAGTAAAAGTAAAACTTACCATTACGATTCCTAATGACCCAGAAGGTTACAAAGCCCACTGGACAATTGTAACTATTGATATGGTGCCCGAACGACCACCTTTAGATGTGAAAGGGAATGACAAAACAGTAGCACTTGGGGTTATTCCATCTTTTGGCTTTGGTGTTTATGTATATCAAAATCCACCAAATGTATTAGTGAATAAATTAGCTGTTAAGCAATTTGTAATGATTGAAAAAGATGGTAAAAAGCAATTAAAATTTGAAGTAAAAAATGTGGGCGATGGAATTAGCTACTGCAAATCCTATGTAGAATTGACCAATTTAAATACTGGAAAACAGCAAAGATTGAAAGTAAAAAATTTTACAATACTACCACAATTTAATAGAGAATTTTATTACAATATTGATGAACTTAAGCTGGCACCAGGAAAATATCAAGCAATGGGTGTTATTGACTTTGGTAGTGAAGAAGAAATTTTAGCCACAGAATTAGAATTTGAAATAAAATAATTCCGATTAGATTATCTTGATATTTATAACAATAAAAAAACCTGCACTTATCGTGCAGGTTTTTTATTGGATTTTAATTACACATCATTAATGAGGAGCATTTGCTTTTTTCTCTTCATTTTTCTTTGGCTCTGCAGCAGGTTTTGCTTCTTTTGCATTAGAAGGTGCTGTTTCATTCTTTACATTAGAAGATTTTTGTTTGATAGTAACCTCTTGCTTGGGAGCAGGTTTGTCTTTGCTTTCATTTGTTTTTGGTTGTTGTTTGCCCCCGTCTTGTGCGTAAGCACTCATTGTGGCTACTATGCCACCTACTACCAACATTTTAATTGCTTTCATAGTTTTTATTTTTTTACAAAGATATAGAATTTAATGCTTAACAACAAAAATATTTAGTTATTAAAAGTAGTTAAATTGTTTTGTAGTTTTGAAGCAATGAAAAAATGTGTTTCTACTTATATTTTTTTAATATTAATTTCCTTCAGTTGGGCTCAAAATTCTAACGATTCATCTATCATTTATACTCGTAGAAAAACTATTGTCAATTCTACCATTGCTACTGCTTATGCAGGTTCTTTAATTTATCTCAATCAAATATGGTATGCACCTTACCACACTTCTCATTTTCACTTCTTTAATGATAATAATGAATGGGCATTAATGGATAAGTGTGGTCATTTTTTTACATCCTTCTATACAAGCCATTTTTTATCAAAAATGTATCAATATGCAGGGTATAAAAAATCTTACTGGATAGCCACTGCTATTACATGGACATACTTATTTAACATTGAAATAATGGATGGATTCAGTGAGGGTTGGGGCTTTTCTTTTGGCGATTTAACAACGAATACATTAGGCACTGGCATTTTTTTACTGAAAGAAAAATATTTCAATGATTTTTTTATTTTGAAAATATCTTATCTCAACACATCTTATCCTGCCTATAATCCAACATTGTTAGGAAAAGATAATTACGAAAGAATTTTGAAAGATTATAATGGTCAAACTTATTGGTTAAGTATGTCGCCTTTTTACAAATGGAAAAAAGATTTAGAATGGTTGTGTTTCTCCTTTGGCTATGGTATTGATGGATTTATAGGTGCGAGTAGTAATATTTTTTACAGAAACAATCAATGGTTTAATTATGATAACATCAAAAGACAACAACAATTTTATTTATCATTTGATATTGATTTATCAAAAATAAAAACAAAAAAAATATGGTTGCAAAAAATTTTACAATCTATTAATTGGATTAAAATCCCTGCTCCTGCTGTTGAATTGAAAGGAAATAATCTTTACTTTCGCCCATTATTATTTTCAAATTAAAATTATGGAATTATTTACTATCAATACGGAATTATTCAAATTAGATGGAGGTGCAATGTTTGGGGTTGTGCCCAAAAGTATCTGGCAAAAAATTAATCCTGCAGATGAAAACAATATGTGCACATGGAGTATGCGATGTTTGTTAGTAAAGGAAAATAATCGGCTGGTATTGATTGACACTGGAATTGGAGACAAACAAAATGAAAAATTTTTTAGCTACTATTATATTCACGGAGAAGATAATTTAAAGAAATCTCTTAACGCTCTTGGGCTTGATTTTACGGATATTACAGATGTTTTTCTTACTCACTTGCACTTTGACCATTGCGGAGGTGCAGTTTCTTTTGATAGAATTAAAGAAAAATATTATCCAACCTTTCCTAATGCAACTTACTGGAGTCATAGTCAGCACTGGGAATGGGCAGTAAAACCTAACGCAAGAGAAAAAGCAAGTTTTTTAAAAGAAAATTTTTTGCCCATACAAGAAAGCGGACAACTCAAATTTGTTGATAAAGACCATTACGATTTACCTTTTGATTACATAGATGTATATGGGCATACAGAAGCAATGATTTTACCACTAATATCATACAAAAACTACAAAATACTTTATACTGCCGATTTAATCCCATCAGCAGGACACATTCCGATTCCTTATGTAATGGCTTATGATGTAAGACCATTGATTACTATGCATGAAAAAGAAAATGTCTTTAAGAGAGCATTAGATGAAAACTGGTTGTTATATTTTGAACACGACCATCAAATAGAAATGTGCAGTATTCAAAACACAGAAAGAGGCATCAGAATGAAAGATAAATTGAAATTGAATGAAATATAATTTCACTACAATTATTGGCTTAAAGAAAAACTAAAATTGGTTTAAAGAAAAAACTAAAAGAAAAAATTTGTTTGGATAATAAAACAAATTTTGAACAAAATTCCATTACATAAAAAACTTCTTACGAATTGAGATATTTATATCAAAATTAATTAAATACTAATTATGAAAACAAGAATTACAGAACTTTTTGGAATAGAATATCCCATCATTCAAGCAGGTATGATTTGGTGCAGTGGATGGGAACTGGCTTCTGCTGTAAGTAATGCAGGAGGACTTGGTTTGATTGGTTCTGGTTCTATGTATCCAGATATTTTAAGAGAACACATTCGCAAGTGCAAAGCCGCTACTGACAAGCCCTTCGGAGTCAATGTTCCCCTACTCTACCCTGACATTGATAAACACATGCAAATCATTATTGAAGAAGGCGTAAAAATTGTTTTCACTTCAGCAGGAAATCCTAAAACTTGGACGCAGCATTTGAAATCGCATGGGATAAAAGTCGTGCATGTGGTTCCAGGCACAAAGTATGCTTTGAAAGCGCAGGAAGCAGGTGTAGATGCTGTAGTAGCCGAAGGATTTGAAGCAGGCGGACATAACGGAAGAGAAGAAACTACCACTATGACGCTCATTCCAGCCGTTCGTAAAGCCGTTCAAATTCCACTCATTGCTGCCGGTGGAATTGGCACAGGTGCCGCGATGGCTGCTGCTTTTGCATTGGGTGCAGAAGGCGTTCAAATTGGTAGCCGTTTTGTAGCATCTGTGGAATCATCAGCACATCCCAACTTCAAAAAATCCGTTGTTGAAGCCAAAGAAGGAGATACTATTCTTACATTGAAAAAACTTACACCAGTTCGGCTTATCAAAAACAAATTTGCACTTACTGCATTGGAATACGAAAAAAGAGGAGCAACCGAAGAAGAGTTACAGCAACTGCTGGGCAGAGCCCGAGCCAAAAGAGGAATGTTTGAAGGCGACTTGGAAGAAGGAGAATTGGAAATTGGTCAGGTATCAGCACTCATTGACAACATCAAATCCGCCGCAGAAATTGTGAAAGAAATTATGCAGGAATTTTATCAAACATTAGATGGATTATGTGGGATGAGGAAATGATAATATAATTAATATAATCCATAAACAAAACCTATCACTATGATTCAATATCATAAAAAAAACTTATATAATGGTTTAACTGTTATTATTAATGAAGATTTTTCTACGCCGATGGTTTCGGTTAATATTTTATATGATGTGGGCTCTAAAGATGAGCATCCTGAAAAAACGGGCTTTGCACATTTATTTGAACATTTGATGTTTGAAGGTAGTAAGAATGTACCCAGTTATGATGAAGCACTTCAAAAAGCAGGCGGAGAAAACAATGCTTTCACAACAAATGATATAACCAACTACTATTGCACTCTTCCCGCTCAAAACATTGAAACTGCTTTGTGGATAGAAAGCGACAGAATGTTTTTATTAGACATTAATCAAGAAAAATTAGATGTTCAAAAAAATGTGGTGATTGAAGAATTCAAACAGAGATATTTAAATAAACCCTATGGTGATGTATGGTTGCTCATTCATCCTTTGGTATACAAAACACATCCTTATCAATGGGATACTATTGGCAAAGATATTTCTCATATTGAAAAAGCTACATTAGAAGATGTGCAATACTTTTACAACAAACATTATGACCCCGCTAATGCTATTTTGTGCATCTCTGGAAATATCAAAGCAGATAAAGGTTTTGAATTAGTTGAAAAATGGTTTTCAGATATTCCAACAAAAGGAAAATATATTAGAAACCTTCCATCAGAACCTGCTCAAAAAGAAAAAAGAATTTTAGAAGTAAAAAGAAATGTTCCCAATGATGCTATTTATTTTTGTTTTAGAATGAGTGGAAAAAATAATTTGAAAAAATTTTATGCCACAGCACTTTTGCAGGATATTTTATCTTATGGAGAATCTTCAAGATTGTATCAATCATTAGTGAAAGAACAAAAAATTTTCATCTCTGCTTCTGCCATTATCACAGATACAATAGATGATGGAATATTTGTAATCAAAGGAAAATTATCTTCAGATAAATCTATTGAAGAAGGTGAAAAAGCCATTTTAGAAGAAATTAAAAAAGTAATGGACAATGGAGTTAGCGACCAAGAATTACAAAGAATTAAAAATGCTGTTGAGACATCTAATACATTACAAGAAATGTTGGTGAGTTCAAAATCCTTTTCATTGAGTTATTACACATTGCTTGGAGATACTGAATTAATTAATAAAGAAAAAGAAATCATAGATAGCATAAGCACTTCAGATATCCAAAGCATTGCACAGGAAATTTTTACTGAACAAAATACCAGTATTTTGTATTATCTTAAAAATTAAAAGCAAAACATCAAATAATCCCTAAAACTTTTATACATTTGCGGCGAAAATTTAAAAACTATGAGTAAAAACATTACCTTTACAATGATTAAACCCGATGCAGTAAGAAACAATTACATCGGTCCTATTCTTGCAAAAATTAATCAAGCAGGATTTAGAATAGTAGCAATGAAATACTTAAAAATTACAAGAGAACAAGCGGCACAGTTTTATATTGTGCACAAAGAAAGACCCTTCTATAATGAATTAATAGATTATATGAGTAGTGGACCAATTGTGGCTGCTATACTTGAAAAAGAAAATGCTGTTGAAGATTTTAGAAAATTAATAGGTGCTACTGACCCAGCAAAAGCAGAACCAGGCACTATCAGAAAAGAATTTGCCAAATCCATTGCAGAAAATGCTATTCACGGCTCGGATAGCGATGAGAATGCTCAAATAGAAGCCAACTTTTTCTTTTCAAAATTAGAAAGATATTAAAAATTAATTATATGGAAACAACACTTCATTCTGTCAAAGCAGATTATGAAAAACAATTAAAAGAGTGGATTAATCAAGAAAAAGCAGCCATTGATTTAATTAATTATGTTGGAAAATTGTGGTTTGAAAAATCCGTTGAATTGGTTTTATTCAGAAATCAGTTAGTAGATAAAAGTTCATCGGAAATTATGCAACTGCACTTATATGCAAAGGACTTCGTAAAAAAACCAATCACTGTTTTTGATAGCTCTCAATTAGCCAAAGCCATTTATGAATCAGATATTTGTCCTTCCCGCATAGATATTGGTCGATTGGCTTATGAGTGGCATCAGGAACAAAGTCAATTTTCTTCTTATCAAGATTTTATCAATAAAAAACTTTCAGATTTCATTGGAAAAAAACACACTATCACCCCAAAAGATGTAGTATTATTTGGCTTTGGAAGAATTGGCCGTTTAGCAGCCAGAGATTTAATTTCTTTAGCTGGAAAAGGAGAACAGTTGCGACTCAAAGCAGTAGTGGTAAGAGGAAACATCAAAGAAGAATTGACCAAGAGAGCAGATTTATTAAGAAATGATTCTATTCATGGCCCATTTCCAGGCACTGTCATTGAAGACCACGAAAATAATGCTCTGATTATTAATGGACACACAGTATATTTTATTGCTGGAGATAAGCCCGACCAAATTGATTACACTCAATATGGCATCAATGACGCTCTTTTAATTGATAATACTGGTGTTTTCAGAGATAGAGAAAAATTATCATTGCACTTGAAAAGTAAAGGTATTTCTAAAGTATTATTAACTGCACCCGGAAAAGGCGATATTCCTAATGTAGTATATGGCATTAATCACGAGCAATTAGATTTGAAAAACGAAAAAATATTTTCTGCTGCATCCTGCACTACTAATGCGATTATGCCTATTTTGTATGTTTTAGACAAAGAATTTAAAATTGAAAAAGGACACATTGAAACCATCCACTCTTACACTAATGACCAAAATTTGCTGGATAATTTTCATAAGAAATATAGAAGAGGTCGCTCTGCGCCATTAAATATGGTAATTACAGAAACAGGTGCAGATAGTGCTCTTAAAAAAGTGCTTCCACATTTAGCAGGAAAATTTACTGCCAACGCCGTAAGAGTGCCAACCCCCGATGGTTCATTAGCTATCATTAATGTACAACTCGGTTGCGAAGTAGATAAAGAAAAAGTAAATGAAACAGTGAAAAGATATGCTTTAACTGGAAACCTTGTAGAACAAATTAAATATGAATTTTCTAATGAATTAGTATCCACTGATATTATTGGCAACTCTTGTCCAGCGGTATTTGATAGTCAGGCCACTCAAATTTCACCTGATAAAAGAAATGCAGTAGTGTATGTTTGGTACGATAACGAATTTGGTTATACCAGACAGGTTATAAGATTAGCCAAACATCTTTGTGAAGTAAGAAGACCTGTGTATTATTAGTAAATACGAACGTATTAAGAAATAGGGATTAATTTTTTGAAGGTGTTTAGTGTGTAAAAGTTATTTTTTGTATTGCAATCATTGATTTGAGATATTAAATTTATGAGAATTGTTCTTTTATAACCACAAAGAAAAACGAAGTTGTCACAAAGGAGCACAAAGATTATTTGCTTTGTGTTTCTTGGAGTTTTTCTTTGTGTTCTCTGTCCCAAAAACTAACACCAATATTTTCTACTCATTGTTCATTTAAAGTTTATTATTTTTGCTTCAAAAATATTTATGAAAACAGTTTTAATAACAGGAAGCACCAGCGGTATTGGATTAGGTATTGCAAAAGAATTTGCTAAAACTAAACAATACAATATTGTTTTTAATGGATTAGAACCTAATGGGCAGGAAATAGCTGAAAACATTGCAAAAGAGTATAATATCAAAACAATTTTTCATGGTGCTAATTTGATGTATCCTAATGAGATTTATGATTTGGCACAAACGGCACTTAAAGAATTTGGTAAAGTAGATGTGTTAATTAATAATGCAGGCATTCAACATGTATCGCCCGTAGAAGATTTTCCTGATGAAAAATGGCAGGCCATTATCAGCATCAATTTATCATCTGCATTTTATTTGACCAAAGCATTATGGAAAAAAATGAAAGAACAGAAATTTGGAAGAATCATAAACATCGCGTCAGCACACGGGCTTGTTGCATCTGAATTTAAATCGGCTTATGTGGCAAGCAAACACGGCATTGTAGGTTTTACTAAAACCATAGCATTGGAAGGTGCACCATTTAATATTACAGCTAATGCTATTTGCCCCGGATATGTGAAAACGCCATTGGTTGAAAAACAAATTGATGACCAGGCCAAAGCACACGGCATTTCAAGAGATGAAGTGATTAGCAAAGTGATGTTGTATAAACAAGCAGTAAAAGAATTTGTTTCAACCGAATTGTTAGGTCAGTTGGCATTATTTTTAGCATCTGAAGGGGCATCTACCATTACAGGCACAGCAATCCCAGTAGATGGGGGTTGGAATGCTCAATAATCATTTATCCATAAATTTTCTTTATATTTATACCGAAAAATTGAAAATGAAGTATAAACAATTATTCTTTTATTGGAGTGTATTTGTTTTGTTAGTTAATGTTCATTTTATTTATTCACAAAATGTTATTAAGCCAAAGGAATTATATAAGCCCACTCAAGATGAAGTGGTAGATGCAGAATATGGAATTATTATTTACAACAAGTTAGTTCCCTGTATGGGTGGAGATTCCATAAGATATAACAAAGTAGGATACAATGCACAAAGTTGGCAGGAAGATTATTATAATAGTGGAAAATTATTGCATCGTGGATTTTACATTGATGGTCAAATAAAAGTGTTTAAAAATTATTGGGAGAACGGCAATTTAGAAAGAGAATTAATTGCTGTGGATAATTTAAGGTGCAAGTTGATTACATATTATCCTAATGGACAGCCGCGTTCAGAAGTAACTTATTATGAAGGTAGTGAAATTAAACAAAAAGATTATTTTGAAAATGGTTCTGTTGAATTAGATGAAGAAATAGATAAAAAAGATGGACATATCATTAAAAGAATAATCAACTATCCAAATTCAAAACCTAAAATTCTTATGGAATTAACTGATAAAAAATTGAAGATTTACTCATACAAAGAATTTTACGAAAATGGGAATATAAAAGAAGAAGGCACATTAAATTTTAGAAAAGATATGAATGATTATGTGAAAAATGGGGAATGGAAATTATATGATGAAAGTGGCAAGTTGATAAAGTCAGTTAATTATGTAAATAATGAAGAGCAGAAGAATTAAGAAAGTAAAGATAGTGAAAAAATTTTTTGAGGAATGGTTGATGTAACTAAATTACAAAACTTGAATACACAAGAAAAAATTGAGTTGGTTAAAAGCGGAGAGTATTTACCTGTGATGGAGGAGTTCTATTCTTTGCAAGGAGAAGGATATAATACGGGCAAAGCCGCTTATTTTATTCGCATAGGAGGTTGTGATATTGGTTGTCATTGGTGTGATGTAAAAGAAAGTTGGAATGCAGAGATTCATCCTATTAAGTCAGTGAAAGAAGTGGTAGAAAATGTGTTGCATTCATCTGCTCAATCAGTTGTAATTACTGGAGGAGAACCCACGCAGTATAATTTAAAAATACTTACAGAATTATTAAAGAAAAACAAAATATCAATTTTTTTAGAAACATCAGGAGCGTATAATATTTCAGGCGTGTTTGATTGGATTTGTCTTTCACCCAAAAAAAGACAATTGCCATTAGAAGAAAATTTTTTGAAAGCCAACGAATTGAAAGTTATTATATATAATCATCACGATTTTATCTTTGCAGAAGAAATGAGAAACAAAGTAACTTCTAATTGTCATTTATTTTTACAACCCGAGTGGAGTAAGCGAGATATTTTATTACCAGAAATCATTCAATATGTTCAGCAACATCAGTATTGGCGGTTATCATTGCAAACACATAAGTATATTCATATTCCATAGTTTTGTTTTATCAGAAATTATTACATATATTTGTCAAAAATTTGTTATTCAATGAACGATAAAGATTGTCCGCGAAGTTGTTGTAAAATCAGTATTTTCAGTATTATTAATTATTTCAAACTTTTAATAGATTATCATTTATGTTAGTAGGTTTATTATTAACTATATTATTTGTTGCATTAAATGCTTTTTTTGTAGCAGCAGAATTTGCATTTGTAAAAGTGCGTTCATCGCAATTGGAAGTATTGGTCAATAAAGGGAGTTATCTGGCATCGGTGGCAAGAAATATTACACAAAAATTAGATGCCTATTTATCCGCTACGCAAGTAGGCATTACACTTGCCAGTTTAGGATTAGGATGGATTGGCGAACAAGTTGTATCTGAAATATTCTTGAAATTATTTTCTGAATATTCATTAAGTGCTTATACATTGCACAGCATATCATCTGTAATAGCGTTCTTATTCATCACTTTTATGCATGTTACTTTTGGAGAGCAAATTCCTAAAATGATGAGTATTCATTATGCTGTCAATGCGGCATTATTGTTATCAGTTCCATTAAGATTTTTTTATGTGATTTTTCAGCCCATTATTTGGATATTAAATGGTTTTTCCAATCTTGTATTAAATCTATTTAAAATTAAAAATCTGAATGATGAAGCACATAGCGAAGAAGAAATTAAAGCGATATTGACTGAAAGTGAAGAAAGTGGCAGTATTCAACCTACAGAATACGAATTGATACAAAATGTATTTGAATTTGACGATAGAATAGTCAAACAAATTATGGTACCTATAGATAGAGTGTCTGCTATTGACATCAATTGGAATAAAGATGAAATATTAAAGAAGATTTTGGAAGATGGTTTTTCCCGAATGCCCGTATATGCTGAAAATATTTCAAACATAATAGGTGTTGTGCACACAAAAGATATTTTGAAAGCAGTAATTGATAACAGATTAATTATCAACAAAGAAAATATTCAGAGAATAATGCGGAAGCCATTGTTAGTGCCAGAAAATGCTAAAATTAATAGAGTATTAAGAGAATTACAGAAACAACATAGTCAGTTTGCTATTGTAGTAGATGAGTTTGGAAACACTTCTGGAATTATTACAATGGAAGATATTATTGAAGAGTTGGTAGGAGATATTCAAGATGAACACGATGAAGAAAAACCTTTGATTGAAAAAAAATCTGAAAAAGAGTATATTATAAACGCAGTAGCCAATATTAGTTCTGTCAATGAAGTGCTGCCGCATCCTATACCTGAAAATCCGCTGTATGATACAATAGGAGGATATTTGAATTACTTATTTGGTCATATTCCACAAGCCAATGAAGAAATTGAAACAGAACATTATAAAATAACGATATTAAAAAGTAATCC
This sequence comes from Bacteroidota bacterium, assembly GCA_040758575.1. Lineage (GTDB taxonomy): Bacteria > Bacteroidota > Bacteroidia > B-17B0 > Aurantibacillaceae > BPGX01. The sequence continues at coordinate 16,433 of JBFLVH010000019.1, forward strand.
TAAAAAAACCGAATTGGTGAAATTGATGGTAAAGGATTAAATTTGCCTGCATCTATAAATTAAATATTTTGCGTTCTATTTATTTAATATATAAAAAAATTTTTGAAATTGTTTCAGAAGAAAGAAAGAAAAGCATTTTATTTTCAATTATATTAGGAATCATTAATAGTTTAATAGATGTTATCTCTTTATCTACTATTTTTCCTGCGGCTTATATTGCAACACATACAGAAGTTATCTATCAAAACAGAATCTTATCTTCTTTGTATAAGTATCTCAAATTTTCTAACCCAGATTATTTTGTATTATTTATTTTAATTGCAGTTCTTTTACTTTTTTTATTTAGAATGTTTTTATCAGTTTTGATATTCCGATTTCAACAATCCAATATATTCAAAGCATCTGTTGAACTATCAAAAGTAATGAGTGAAAACTTTTTTCTAAAAAATATATTAGAAATTAAAAAAACTACAATTGGTGAATTGGATAAGGAAATTCGGGTGTTACCTAATCAATTCTCAAATTTTATTTTAATGCCTTTGATAATGATAATTTCAGAAATAATTGTTATTGGAATTATTTTATTTAGCATTATTAGTTTTAACTTCAAATTATTCATTTTACTCTTAATAAGCATATTCCCTTTTGTTTTTATCTTTAATAAAATTTTAAGAAGAAAAGTTGAATACTTAGGTATTGAATTAAATCAATTTTCCACTCAAAGTTTTAATCATTCAAGAGAGTTGATAAGTGGTTATGCCGATATAAAAATGCAAAATCAATCCAATTACTTTATTCAAAAACTGATTAAATCACTGAATAGTTACAATGATGTTCAAATCAAAATAAATACCTTTCAGCAAATTAGCCCTAAATTATTAGAATGGTCTGCTTTATTATCGGTAGTTATCATTTATCTATTTGCAATACAAAATCAAGAATCAAAATCTGATATTGTAGTGATATTAGCCGTCTATATGGCTGCTGCTTATAGATTATTCCCTTCTTTGAATCGCATCAATTCAAGTATGATATTGATCAGACAATATGAATTTATACTAGACATTTTCTATAATGCTAAAATGAATTTACAAAAATATCAGCATAATTTTTCACCCCAAAATATTCATTTTGAGAAAAAAATTAGTTTAAAAAATATCGGCTTATCTTATTCTAATGATGCTTCAAATTTTGTGCTTAAAAATATTCATTTGCAAATACACAAAGGAGAAATTTTAGGATTAGTTGGTTCATCAGGTTCAGGTAAAACATCATTGGTATATATTATATCAGGATTATTGCCGCCTACTAATGGTAAATTGTTAGTGGATAATATTGAAATCACTTCTGAAAATTTAAATACTTGGCAAAAAAATATTGCATTTGTTTATCAAGATATTTTTTTAATCAATGGCAGCATACTTGATAATATTACTTTTGGCGATGACAAACCTGATATTGATAGAGTATGGGAATGTTTAAAATCTGTTCAATTAGATGAGTTTGTGAAATCGTTACCAGATACAATATACACGCCCGTTGGAGAATCTGGTGGATATTTATCAGGAGGTCAAAAACAAAGATTAGTAATTGCTCGTGCTTTATACAAAAAAGTTTCATTAATAATATTAGATGAAGCAACCAGTGCATTAGACGAACATACTCAAGAATCTGTTGTAAAAAATATATATCAACTATCTAAACAAAATTCCTTAACAGTTATATTAATTGCACATAGATTAAGTAGTTTAAAATATTGCGATAAAATTATACAATTAAAAGACGGTCAAATTGTAGGAGAATACACTTACAAGCAAGTATTAGAGCAACACAATGTTTAAATTTCTCTCACTCCGTCCAAATTTGTGGAAATAAAATAAACGATAATACTAAGATAATCCCATCTAATGAAAAAATACTAATGATGTATTTTATATTCATTGATAAAGGAATATCTTGAATGCTTGCTATATTTAGTTTGGCAGAAATAATAAGTAAAGGCAGTAACAATGGAAAACTCATTATACTCATCAACGCAAAATTTCCATCTGTTTTAGATGCAATGCTACCCATTAAAGTCAACAAACTTCCTAACCCTACCGACAATGCAATTATATTGATAATGAATAAATAATAATTCTCAATCAATTTCCCATTCAGAAAAATCATTAACAAAGTAAGTAATATTGAAATAAATAGATTGAGTATTATGGAATAAATGATTTTGCCTGTTATATATTGAATAGGTGAGTAATAAACATAATTAAAAAGCCCACTATCAGTATTTTCTTTCAGGAAATTTCTATACGATGCTAAAATAGAAGTGAACAGAAAAATAATTAAAAAAACAGAAGAATAAGATAATGCTGTATGTTTATTTTTGAACAAAAAAGATATTGCAAATAACACTGAAATCAAATACGCAAGAATGCTCGCTACGCTTGCCATCTGCCTGAAATCTAATAAAAACTCTTTCCTGAGTATTTCTAAAATGGCTTTCATTATTTAGTTTTGCTGTTTTTCACTTTGCAATATTTCATTCAATCTTGAATGTTTATATCCATATAAGAAATACACAATAATTCCAATAATACCCCAAACAATAAAAGCATGCCATGTTTCATTTCTCACTTGTGTCATTAAAATAATATTAAATAATGCTCCACCACCAGCCACCAATGGCAATGCTTTTACTTTAAATGGTCTTTCTAAATTTGGCTCTTTGTATCTTAATACTAATACTGCAATAGATACCATTGTAAATGCCAATAATGTGCCCATACTGGTCATTTCAGAAACATTTTGAATAGGCGTAATGGCTGCAACAATTGAAATAATACCTCCTACCAACAAAGTGCTTTTGTAGGGCGTTTTAAATTTAGGATGAATAGCGCCAAAAACAGATGGCGGAATTAATTTATCTTTTGCCATACCTAAAAAAATACGAGTTTGGCCAAGCATCATTACTAACATTACAGAAATTAAACCTAAAGTAGCTGCTAGAGTAATCAAATAGGTAGCCCACGGAATACCTGCTTCTGCAAACGCTGATGCAACAGGTGCTTTCAAATCTAATTTATCATACCTTGCCATGCCTGTCAATACTAATGAAACAGCAATATATAGAATGGTGCATATCAATAAAGAAGCAATAATAGCAAATGGAATATCTTTTTTAGGATTTACTGCTTCTCCTGCTTGAGTGGATACTGCATCAAAACCAATGTATGCAAAAAATACAATAGTAGCCGCCGTTAATATGCCCTGCCAACCATATTGCACATCGCCATTTTGAGGATTTACAACAGGTTCAGGTATAAATGGTTGCCAATTCTCTACCTTTACATAAAAAGCCCCCACTAATATTACAAACAATACCACAGATACCTTCAAAACCACAATAATATTATTTGTATTAGCCGCTTCTTTAATACCTTTCACCAAAATAAAAGTTACTACCCATGAAATAAAAAAGGCAGGTAAATTAATTGCAAAAGAAGGTGCTGGTAAATTCATTTGTTGAGCAATCTTTAATGCCGTAGGATAATCATTTACAAGATAATAAGGAATACTGATACCAAACAAATGCAGAAGTTTATCAAAATAACCACTCCACGCCACTGCTACAGTTGTAGCACCCATCATATACTCTAATATTAAATTCCATCCAATAAACCACGCAAAAAATTCACCAATCGTGCCATAAGCATAAGCATAAGCAGAACCTTCAACAGGTAACACAGATGCAAATTCAGCATAACTCAATGCTGCAAACAAGCATCCTATGCCTGCAATTAAAAACGAAATAGCCAGAGCAGGGCCAGCATAGATATTGGCCGCAATACCTGTGAGTGTAAATATACCGCCGCCAATAATAGCACCAATGCCCAAAGATGTTAAGCCCCATTTACCTAATACTCTTTTTAATTCATTTTTTTTAGCATCTGTTTCGTATGCCCATATAGGTTTTTTTCTAAATACATCCATAGTATTATTTTTTTTGTTTGCACAAACTTGCAAAATAATTTTTCAATCAGCAAAAGAAAAATAAATTGAATAATTACGAAAGTTTTTCTTGATTATCTAAATATTTGAAATGGATATAGTTCTCTTTAAATTGAATATGCTAATATTCTCCTTCACTCGTGCTATTTTTTGATAGGTTTTAGATTGCTGATAACACATAATACTTGAGATGCTTTATTCTCGCAAAGCCGCAAAGAACGCGAAGTAAAATGAGAAACTTCACTGCGTTTAGTATGACAATTTTTGTCATTCTGAGCGAAGCGAAGAAACTAAATAAATGTGTGCAAATCTAGGTGCTTCATTTTGTTCAGCGTGACAAGATTTGTCATTTTGATCCGCCAGAGGCGGAGAAAAATCTAATACTTCTATTTAATATTATAGATGTTTCACTTCGTTCAACATGACAAGAATCTTCACTGCGTTCCGCCTACGGCGGACAAAATACTTCACTGCGTTCTTATGGTGGACAAAAATGTATTATGCTTTCAATGCTTAAAATGCCTATGTCCAGTAAATACCATACTGATTCCGTATTTATTACAAGCATCTATACTGTCTTTATCTTTTATAGAACCACCGGGCTGTATGATAGATGTAATTCCCGCTTGTGCCGCTAATTCTACACTATCAAGAAAAGGGAAAAAAGCATCGCTGGCTAAAACTGCTCCTTTTGTATCTAAATTAAAATGTCTGGCTTTGGCAATAGCATGACTCACTGCATCTACACGAGATGTTTGTCCTGTACCGCTGCCAATTAATTGCTGATTTTTAACTAAAACAATTGCATTGCTTTTAGTATGTTTGACAATCCTATTGGCAAATAATAAATCTCTTAATTCATTTTCGCTTGGGCTGTTTTCAGTTACTACTTTTAAATCGTTTATAGTTTCAGTTTTAAAATCTCTTTCTTGCATAATAACTCCATTCACAGCAGTTCTTATCAGATATTTGGGTAATTGCTGAATCTTATTTTTTAGTATTATTCTGTTGGGTTTAGATTGTAATAATTTCAGAGCTTCGTCTTCATAATCAGGTGCAATAATGACTTCAAAAAATATTTTATGAATTTCTTCTGCTGTTTTTAAGTCAATGCTACGATTAGCTACAAAAATGCCTCCAAATGCCGAAATAGGGTCTGATGCCAATGCTGCTTGATAAGCATCATAAATATTTTCTCTACTGGCAACACCACAAGCATTGTTGTGTTTAATAATAGCAAAAGTGGGCTCATCAAATTCTGCAATCAGGTTAATAGCAGCATCTATATCTAATAAATTATTGTAAGAAATTTCTTTACCATTCAATTTTTCTAATACATCATTAATATTTCCATACCACCAAGCTTTTTGATGAGGATTTTCTCCATATCTCAATGCTTGTGGTTCTATATTACTTTCCTTCAAATAAGGAAATTGAAAATCCGAATTAAAATATTTGAATATCATTGTATCATAATGAGAAGAAACAGCGAATGCGTAAGTCGCAAATTTTTTTCTATCTGATTTTTCAGTTATACCATTTTTTTCATTTAGTAGTTGTAAAAATTCATCATAATATTTTCTATCTGGTACTATGAGTACATCATTAAAATTTTTAGCAGCGGCTCTGATTAATGCAATGCCTCCAATATCAATTTTTTCAATAATACTCGCTTCATCACTTGTACTTTTTACAGTGTCTTCAAATGGATATAAATCAACAATCACACAATCTATAGAGGGTATTTGATGAGATTGAATTTGTTGAATATCCTGCTCATTATTTCTGCGGAATAAAATTCCTCCAAAAATTTTAGGATGTAAGGTTTTTACTCTACCACCCAATATTTCTGGAAATTGAGTAATACTATCAACCGATACAACAGGTATATCTAATTTTTGAATAAATTCAAAGGTACCACCTGTAGAGATAAGTTGAACATTCAATTGATGTAATCTTCTGACAATGGGCTCTAATCCATCTTTATTAAAAACAGAAACAAGTGCAGCAGAAATTTTTTTTGACATAGAATATTTGTTTAGATGTAAAATAAAAATGGCATTCGCAAAGGCGAACGCCAAACGAAGGGAGGATGATGGGACTCGAACCCACGGCCTTCAGAGCCACAATCTGACGCTCTAACCAACTGAGCTACACCCTCCGTTTAATCAAATTTCGCCGCAAATGTATTTTAAACTTTGCGTTTTTGCAAATGAATTTTTAGGGATTAAAAAACTAATTTTCTTTTTTCAAACTAAATGTTCGGGAAATACAAAAACTAAATTTAATTTGCGATTTAGACCATTTATCAGTAGTTCCCATAAAGAAGTTATTTTCTACAATAGCCGGATTATTAGCAAAATAAAGAGTAAAAACATGTCCTCCTGTTTCTATTTCAAAACCCAAAGAAAGAGGCATTCCATAATCAGGATTATTGTTAAAAAACGGATGAAAATTGTAAAAATAATCAGCAAAAAATGTTACTCTGTTAGATAATTTTATACGGGCAGCGGCGCCCAAAATAAAATTATCATTTCCATTATCCATTTCAGTATTAGGGTTAAATTTTTGTACAATAAAATTTTGATGAAACCAGGTAGGTATAATTTCTAATGATAACCAGCGGTTAATTTTACTTCCAATAATTACTTGTGTTACATAATTCAAACGATGGGACTCGCGTGTGGGAAAATTTTTTACTGCTACTTCTGAATACAATCTTTGCGGGCTCATTGTAGTATATCCAATGCTTTCAAAAATAGCAATAGTTACAGGTGTTTTAAAATCAGTCGTTTGTTTGATAATTCTCCATTTACCTGATAAATCTACCATTTCGTTAATCCTACTTCTCCCAAGCCCAAGTGAAATATCATTAGTTAATCCATATTCCAGAGACATTCTAATATCAGAGGGATTATCAATGCCAAAAGCAGTATGAGCTATTTGATTAAATGTTTTTGTATTATCTGCAAGATTGCCAAAGCGATGCAGAATTCTATATTCCAGATGATTTTTTTTAACCGTTTCTGTGGTTTGTGCATTACCTAACCTATATGCTTTCCATGTAGCAAATACATATTGTTTTTCTAATTTTGTTTCTGTCAAACTCAACAAATCATCTTGCGAAAAAGCAAAATAAGAAGAAAATACAAGTACAAGAAAAAACAACTTTTTCATCATATACTACTTTTTTTGATAAGGAATGAGGGTTGAATTAAATGTAACTTTTACTTCTTCAGCTATTTTTTCAGTCAACATAGTAGGTATTTTAATATTATAATCAGCTGGTTTAAGGAAAAATACAGAATTAAATATTAATTCATTGTTTATCTTTTTAATATTTCCTTTTACTTTAATTTCCTTTGTTACACCATGCAATTCCATTTTACCTGTCATCGTAACCGGTACATCTTTACCTTCCTCAAAATTTTTAAGTGTATCTAATTTTCCTTTGAAAATACAATAGGGATACTTATCGCTTTCCACATAGTTTTCATTAAAATGTTCTTTCATTAAGTCATTTTTGAATTGAAACGTCTGCATAGGCACTCTTATCTGAAACTCTCCTGTGGAAGCATTAAAAACAGGGGATGCAGAGGTGTTCTTCCCTTCAATTTTTTCTAGAGGTGCATCAGAGTAGAATGTAATTAATGTACTCTTGTCTTTTGCAATGTATAATGATTGTGAAAAAATTTGTTGTGAAATGATTTGAAGGATTAATATTACTAATCCTAAATAGAATTTTAGATGATAAAATTTAATTTGTGTTTTCATAGAATTTATTTTTTGAACTATTAATAGTGAATTAATTTGGTTTTCCAGAGTTTATCCATTTTTGGATTTTGGCAATATTACAATCACTTAATTTATTTCCACCTTTTGGCATAGCTGAATATCCAGATAACCATTGAATTGCACCCATTAATCTACCACTATTAGCACAATTTGCACATCCCATATAAGTGTCTAATGCATAACCACCTCCCGGATTAGACATATTATGACAACCAACACAATAAGTATCAAAAATGGCTTTAACTGTATTGGTGTAAGTGATGGACTGAGAAGTATCACAACTAACAGAATTTTGTGCAGAGCAATCACCACGCGTGTATCCTTGTGCCGCCCATCTTCTTATGATTTTAATTTCGTCTTTTGTTAGTTGAACATAACCTGATGGTGGCATTTTGCCTTCATCAATAACTTCTAATATATCGTCTTTTTTATCAGAATTTTGAAAACCATTGTAAGATGATAAATCCAAACCTTCTTTTCTATCAATGGAATTATGGCAACCACTCATTGCACATTTATTAGTTAAAATGGGCTGTACATCTGTATCATAACATACAGGTACAACATATTTATCTTTTCGGCAACTAAAAAAGATGAATAACCCCATTATTAGTAACACTAAAAATCCGTATTTAATTTTTTTGGACATAAAAATTACTTTTGAACCATCATCAATCTGGATAATTTTTGATGTTGATGGCTTATATTGATGATATACAAACCATTTGAAATATTTTCAGGTAAATTAAAAGACAGTTGATTATTTCCGGATGATAAAGAAAATTGATTAGAAAAAATATTCTTTCCGTTCAAATCTAATATTTGAATTTCTGCATTTTCAATTTTAGTAGATGTGCTCATCTGAATATTTAATACATCTTTCACTGGATTAGGAAAAACAGATATAGATTGTATTTTTTGGGGATTAATAGCAACAGCCGTTAGGTCTGGATTGAGTGAAAGAGAAAATGTTGAAGATGGTTTATCTCCCGATGTAGTTCCATTTCCATTGACTGCATTTCCAATAGCATAAAGATTTACGATGCCCGATGTGGGTGCTGTCCATTCAAAAGTAAATTGTGCTGAACCAGTACCTGTTTTTGGTGATGTATGAGTAGCAACATTTCTACCATTGCTACCTACCATAAATTGTACCCCTGTTCCAGGATTACTCATTGTGCCCGCATTATTATTAGAAGCATCTAAAATTTCACAGGCAAAGCTAAATTTGCTGAATGGATTGTTTATAATACTTACAGTAACGGTGTATGTTTGCCCCGGTGTATATGAACCAGAAGTAATAGATGGATTAAAGGAAACATTAGCCATCGTTGTACCGCTTCCACCCGAATGACAATTTGCACAGGTACCTTCTCCGGGGCTGCCTGTGCTGTCTGTTTTGCCTGTTGAAAACTTTGCTATAAATGAACAGAAGATTACTGTACTACTTAATCCTAAAATAATCAATTTTTTTTTCATAGTTGTAAATTTTTTTGTTGGTGCAATAATAAATAAAATTCTTTTTAATATTATTAAAAAATATGACAAAAATCATTTTTCTAACCATTTTCTAACCAAAAGACAATATAAGAAAAAATTATTTCACCAATTTAAATACAAAATCATTATTGATATTCAAGAGATAAACACCCTTTTCAAAATGTTCAATGTTTAATTGTGTTGAGGTTACAGGTTTATTGAATGTTTGCTCTAAAATTATTTTTCCACTAATATCAGTAATGACGATGTGATGAATACCATCTGATAAATGACTTGAGATATAAAAATAATCACTGGCTGGATTGGGATATATAGAGAAGGATTTTGAATTTTCAATGTGATTATTGTATACACTTGTAGAAAAATCAGTTGCAGAAAATTGTCTGAAAAAACGCCATATTTCTGCCGATGCATTAATATCCTGGTTGGTGGTTCCTATAACATAAGGCGAACCTGGCCATGTGTGAGCACCGTTATTGATTTTAAAAAATTCTACAATGGATTTTGTATTACCTGTAATAAAATACTTATAATGTTCAGCCGTGCTGCCATCGGTTGTATTAGTATTGGGAACAACTGAATAAGAGGGTGTAGGATTACAATTGTTTTTCAATATCCACCTTTTCACTGTTGTATCTGCTCCTGTCATAGTGCTATTTCCATAATAGGGTACTGTGGGGTCAGCGGTACCGTGTATGTGCATAACTGGCACAATCTTTCCAGGATTACAGGCAGGCCAGAAAGTAAAAAAAGTCCCTGCAACAGAAGCAATGGCTTTAATTTTCCTATTACAAAAACACGCCATATAATGACTCATAAAACCACCATTACTTAAACCAGTCATATACAAACGATTTAAATCAATATTGTATAACAATTTCAATGAATCAATAAGTTGATTTAAGAAAAGTGTATCATTAACAACGGAAGTAGAAACAGTACCTGCATTCCAAAAGGGATTATTGTAACTATCTTTTGTCCCTTGAGGATATACCATTAAAAATCCTGCCGTATCAGCAATAGGCATAAAATTGGAATATAACTGTTGTTGCAAAGCATTTGAAGTATAACCATGCAAATTTAATATCAAAGGTACAGCATTACTACCTGTATAATTAGCAGGAACATATAATCTATAAGTCCTATACATTCCACCCGAAAATATACTATCAACAACAGTATTGCCACTTTGTGAATAAAGGTTTATACTTAAATACGTCATTATTAATAAAACACCAATAATTTTTCTCATTAGATTTTTTGGGGACAAATGTATTGAATAACACATAAAAAACATAACCTTAAAAAGACAGCGTCTTTGTTTTCTGATAATAACTTATATGGAATTTATTTCCTATGATGCTTTCTATGGTGATGATGGTGATGATGCAGATGAGGGTTTTGTGGTGGATGTTCCTGTTCATTTTTTCTTTCCATTCTTTCTTTGATGGTCATTACAATTAAACCAACAACCACAAAGGTGATGATTCCAGAAATAATTAAAATGCCCTCTTGGCTAAATTCCATCTTTGAAAGTTCTTCCATCAAATTACTCCAAAATGATAATATCAGATTGGAGATGATTAAAATGATTGTTTTCATATACTTAAGTTTTAGACGTTTGCTTACAAATATACGATAAATTTATCTATTAGTTAGATTAAATTTAAATTTTTTTGATTGAAAAATACTCTTTATATTTGCACGCCCTAATTTAGAGTACCCCGAAAACGGGGTATTTTCATTTGATAGAATCTATAATTTTTATGATTTCAGAAGATTACATCAGAAAGCATTTAGAGCCATTTTTAGAAGAAAGACATTTATTTATTGTAGATATTAGTATTTCATTTCAAAACAATATTGAAATTATTGTTGATGGAGACAATTATGTTTCAATTAATGATTGCGCCGATATATCCAGATTTGTAGAAAGTTTTTTAAATAGAGATGTGGAAGATTATTCACTTATTATTAGCAGCCCTGATGCCAATAAACCACTCAAAATTTCAAGACAATATCCTAAACATATAGGAAAAAAAATTCAGGTTTTGACCAATGAGAATAAAGAATATAAAGGTACTTTAACCGCTGCTGATGAAAAAGAAATTACTATATTAACTGAATTAAAAAATAAAGAAAATAAAAAAAATAAAATTATAAAAGAAGAAATTAAAATTCCATTTCAATCTATTAAAAAAGCAAAAATTCAATTACCATTCTGAATACAATTAAAAATTAATAATTAAAAATTAAAAATTATTCGTCCCCAACGCAGTTGGGGGGGAATTCGTGACAAAATAATTAAAAATTAAAAACTAAAACTATGGCAACAACAACAAAAAATTTAATTGAATCCTTTGAAGAATTTAAGGAACTCAAAGGTATTGACAAAGCATCATTAATGAGCATATTAGTAGATGTTATTAAACACGCCATTGCTAAAAAGTATGGCAAAGCCAATAATTATGATGTGATTATCAACCCTGACAAAGGAGATATTGAAATATGGAAAAACAGAACAGTGGTAGATGATGAGTTTGCCGAAGATTCTTTTGAATATGATCCTAATAAACACATTAGTTTATCAGAAGCCCGACAAATTGATGAATCATTTGAAATCGGCGAGCAAGTACCTGAGCAGGTTTATTTAGAAAGTTTTGGCAGAAGAACCATATTGGCCATGCGTCAACATTTAATTCAAAAAATCAATGAGTTAGAAAAAGGGGAAGTGTACAGCAAGTATAAAGACAAAGTAGGAGAAATTGTTTCTGCCGAAGTATATCAGATATGGAAAAATGAAATTATGTTTATTGATGAAGAAGGAAATGAACTGATAATGCCACGCAAAGAGCAAATACCTACTGATTTTTTCAAAAAAGGAGATATTGTAAAAGCTGTTATTACAAAAGTAGAAATGAAAGGGGCTACGCCTATTATCCAACTATCCCGCACATCACCCGTATTTTTAGAAAGATTATTTGAGCAAGAAATTCCCGAAATTTACGATGGCATTATTGTTATTAAAAAAATAGTAAGAGAGCCCGGCGAAAGAGCTAAAGTTGCCGTAGAAAGTTTAGATGAAAGAATTGATCCAGTAGGTGCTTGCGTGGGTATGAAAGGTTCTAGAATCCACGGCATAGTTAAGGAGTTAAGAAATGAAAATATTGATGTGATAAATTATTCCACTAATCCGCAATTGTATGTTCAAAGAGCACTTTCACCTGCCAAAGTATCTCAAGTCATTATTGATGAAGAAAACAAAAAAGCAGAAGTGTATTTGAAACCTGATCAAATTTCATTAGCAATCGGAAAAAATGGATTGAATATCAAATTAGCCAGCAAATTAACAGGTTATGAAATTGATGTGTATAAAGAAGAAGCCGATGAAATTGATGATGTTGAATTAATAGAATTTACCGATGAAATTGATGAACAAATTATTGAAAAATTAAGAAGTATTGGATTAGATACCGCCCGTCAAGTATTAGAAAAAGATGATGATTATTTAATCAAAATGACTCAATTAGATAAAGAAACTATACAAAAAGTAAAATCAATTCTTCAGGCAGAGTTTGAAGAGTAATTTTTTAATGCCTTTAATATTTCCTGAAATCCGGAAGGCAGTGGTGCTTCAAAATAAAACCACTGCCTTTTTTCATTATTTGCAGATAATAATATAGGATGATAAAAGCCAAGCGAAGCCGCATGTAATGCCTGTCCGGGAATTAGCGAAAATAAATGTTCTATAAAGATTTTGTATTTTGCAGAGTTAATGCCATACAAAATATTTTTACCACCATATTCTTCATCATTGAACAAAGGGTGTTTAATAGATTTAAAGTGCACTCGTATTTGGTGCGTCCTGCCTGTTTCTAATTGACATTCTACTAATGTCAAATAATTAAATCTTTCCAAAACTCTGTAATGCGTTACAGACCATTTACCTTTGTTTTCATCATCAGTTAGTTTCATTATTTTTCTATTGGCAGGATCTCTTGTTATATAACCTGAAATGGTACCTTTGTCTTCCTTTAAATTCCCCCACACTAAGGCAATGTATTTTCTTTCAATATTGTGTTCAAAAAAATCTTTTGCTAATAATTGCAATGCCAATTCTGTTTTGGCAATAACTAAAATGCCAGAAGTATTTTTATCAATTCTATGAACCAATCCTGGTCTTTCTAAAATCCAATCTTCGGAAAGTTTTTGCTTTTGTGTAGGCAAATTTTTGTAATGATATAGTAAAGCATTTACTAATGTTCCTGAATAATTTCCAGCACCCGGATGCACTACCATTCCAGCTGGTTTATTGATAACCAGCACATAATCATCTTCATATAAAATGTCCAATGGAATGTTTTCAGGAATAAGTTCAAAATCTCTTGGTGGTTTGCTTAATAAAATTTTGATTTCATCTAATGGCTTGACTTTGTAGTTAGCACTAACGGACTTGCCATTTACTATTACACAATTAGCTTTGCAGGCATATTGAATTTTGGTACGGGAAGCATTAGGTAACAAATTAAAAAGATATTTATCAATACGAACTAATGATTGTCCCTTATCTACTTTGAAGACATAATGCTCATAAAACTCTTCATCTAATTGAATATTTTCTGATGATGATAACATTTACAATTTCCTTTCAGGATTTTTTTCAACAAAATGTTTCCAACTATTTTTTTTCTTTTTAGAAGAAGATTTTTTGATAGTAGTTTTAACAGAACTGTTTTTTTGTAAACAATAACATACCGCTGCTGCCAGTGCATCTGTTGCATCCAAAAATTTTTCAGTATAATCAAATGCAACTAAATGTTTTAGCATACCAAATACTTGCTCTTTGGAAGCATTCCCATTGCCGGTAATACTCAATTTAATGGTTTTAGGAGGATATTCAATGACTTCCAATTTTTTTTCAAACGCTGCTGCAATGGCTACACCTTGTGCTCTGCCTAATTTTAACATAGATTGAACATTCTTTCCATAAAATGGGGATTCAATTGCCATTACTTGAGGATAATATTGGTCTATTAAAGAAATGACAAACTTATAAATTTCCTTTAATTTCTCAGGATGATCTGAAATTTTAGATAAATCCAAACAACCTAATGTATGTACTTTTTTTAATTTGCTATCTTGGTATTCTACAATGGCATAACCCATTCGTGTGGTACCAGGGTCTATTCCAAGCACTATCATTCATTAAATTTCTCTATTAATATCCCATGCTTCTAAATAATCAGCTACTCTTCTTAAAAATGATCCGCCTAATGAACCATCTACTACTCTGTGATCGTAAGATAATGAAAGGAACATCATATGACGAATAGCAATCATATCACCTTGTGGTGTTTCAATTACAGCAGGTTTTTTCTTGATAGTGCCTGTTGCTAATATGGCTACTTGTGGTTGATTAATAATAGGTGTACCCATTACATTACCAAAGTTTCCAACATTAGTAAGTGTGAAGGTACCGCCTTGAATTTCATCAGGTAATAATTTATTTTCTCTTGCTCTTTGTGCCAAATCATTCACAGCTTTAGTAAGACCAATGAGATTTTTTTCGTCGGCATTTTTGATAACAGGTACAATCAAATTGCCACTTGGTAAAGCAGCTGCCATTCCGATATTAATATTTTTTCTCTTGATAATTTTAGTTTGTGTCTCATCTACGGAAATATTTATCATTGGGAAGTCCTTAATGGCTTTTACAATACATTCAATAAAAATTGGTGTAAAAGTAATTTTTTGGTTTTCTCTCTTTTCAAATTGCTTTTTTACTTTTTCACGCCACAATACTACATTAGTAACATCCGCTTCAACAAACGAAGTAACATGAGGAGAAACATGCTTGCTCATTACCATGTGGTCTGCAATAATTTTACGCATCCTGTCCATCTCAATAATTTCATCACCTGGGAATATTGGAACAGAAGGTCTTTTAATTTCAAAAGCAGCAGATGAACTAACAGAAGTAGATTTGGAAGTCGTTGTGCTAATTTCCTTTTCTGCTTTTTGAACTTCTTGAGGAGTAGCTACGGTTCCACTTGCTCTTTTTTCAAGGTAGTTTAATACATCACTTTTAGTTACTCTACCATGCAATCCACTGCCTTCAATCTTTTCTAATTCAGACAAAGAAATACCTTCCTGCTTGGCAATATTTTTTACAAGTGGTGAAAAAAACTTTGAAGTTTTTTCAGTTGTTGTTGATGTGTTAGCTGTAGTTGCTATTGTATGAACATTACTTTTTTCTGATACAGAGATTTCTTTTTTAGATGCTTCACCATTGGATGAAGGTGCGGGATTACTTGTTGAAGTACCTGCCTCTTTTTCTGATGATAAAATAGCAAACGGCTTTCCTACTTGAACTACATCACCTTCTTTATATAATTTTTTTACAAGATACCCTTCAAAAGGAGATGGAACCTCACTATCCACCTTGTCTGTTGCAATTTCTACAATGGTTTCATCTATTTTTACATAATCCCCTTCATTTTTTACCCATTTGGTAATGGTGGCTTCCATTACACTTTCGCCCATTTTAGGCATTACAATTTCCTTATGTGCCATAATATTTTTTGCAAACAAAGATACGGAAAAATATTTGTATGAAATGGATAAAAATTTAATATGATTTTTTTGATGAATAGAAATGGTATCAATCTTATGATTATTGGATGGTTCTCTGCCAAAGGCGGAGAAAAATCTCAAACCGAGATGTTTCTCCGCCAAAGGCGGATCAACATGACAATCTTGTCCGCCAGAGGCGGATCCGCCATAGGCGGAGAAGGAACTAAAACCGAGATACTTCACTTCGTTCAGTATGACAACTTTTTCTGACGAAGGAAGACAGGCAAAACAATACTCTACGCCTCCACCCCTATCAAAGTAACATCATCTACCTGAAATTGTTCGCCTTTCCAATTGGAGAAAAATTGCGTTAGTTGCTCGCCTTGTGTGATAATGGAATGCTCTTGCATGTTTTTCAATACTTCTACTAATTGCTTGCTGCCCATTTTCTTTCCTTTTGCTCCGCCAAATTGGTCAGAAAAACCATCGGTGCTTAAATACATTATACTACCTTGTGTGAGTATGATTTCTTGTTGTGAAAAAGCGAACGCTTCTTCATACCAACCAATGGGTTGTTTATCTCCTTTCAGTTCAATCACTTCTTTTTCAGGTGTGATGATAAACAATGAACGGTTAGCACCACTGAATTGAATTTTGTTTTTGTCTCGCTTGTTTATTCTTACCAGACAAATATCCATTCCATCTCTTAAATGTTGCTCATCAGAACTTAATCTTTCTACTACTATCTCCCTTGCTCTGTCTAATATTTTTCCTGTATCTAAAATACCTTCTTCTTTTACGGCTTTGGTAAGAGCTCCGCTGCAAACCACACTTACCATAGCACCCGGAACGCCGTGTCCTGTACTATCAGCAGCAGCCAAGAAAATGTAATCGTGGGTTTCTTGCAACCAATAAAAATCTCCTGCAATGATGTCTTTGGGTAAATACAAAACAAAACTACTTGGTAACAATGTTTGCCACTTATCTTGTGAAGGCAGGATAGCTTGTTGTATCCGTTTGGCGTAAAGGATGCTGTCGGTAATTTCTTTGTTTTTTTCTTCTACTAATTTTTTCTGTTTGGCAATGATGTCTTTTTGCCTTTGAGTGATTTTGTATCTGTTATACATAAAGCCCGCAAAAATCATTACCAGGGCGAGCCCACCATATAAAGCATATTGTTGATTGCGTTTGGCTTTGATTTCGGCTTGTTGTTGGGCGATTTGAGCTTTGTGTATTTCTGCTTGTTTGGCGGCGGAAATACTATCTGCTGTGCGTTGTTTTTCGTATTGATATTGCATTTCTTTTTGGATGGCGGCTTTTTGATTTTCTTCACTCATTACGCTATCTCGGTATTTGATGTGCTCTTTGTAGTAGTATAGGGCTTTTTCAAATTTTCCGGTTTGTGTGTAAAGTTCGGATAAATTTTGACAAGCATCTTTTAAATAATAAATCGTTCCAAGTTCTCTGTTCATTTGTTCGGCTTGCTTTAAATAATTTTCAGCTTCTTTGAATTTTTTTTGATCTAAATACAAACGCCCGATGTTTCCGAGATTGGCTGCCTGATATTGTTTATTTCCAATTTCTTCATTGATTTTCAACACCTTAAAATAATACTCTAATGCATTGGTATAGTTGGTTTGTTCATGATAAACAATACCGATGTTTCCGAGATTGGCTGCCTGTCCATTTTTATTTCCGATTTCTTCATTGATTTTCAAAGATTTGAAATAATACTCCAATGCCTTGGCATAGTTGGTTTGTTCATGATAAACAATACCGATGTTTCCGAGTTGCCTCGCTACTTCGTTTTTATTTCCGATTTCTTCATTGATTTTCAATGAATTTAAATAATACTCCAATGCCTTGGCATAGTCGCCTTGGTCTAAATATACATTCCCGATGTTTCCGAGATGTCTTGCCACTCCGTTTTTATTTCCCAATTCTTCATCCATTTTCAATGCTTTAAAATAGTACTCCAATGC
>JBFLVH010000020.1:0-28166 GCA_040758575.1 Bacteroidota bacterium
TTCTTTTTCAATATCTGAAAGTTGTGTATAAAATTCATCCTTTTTATTGGCTCTGGCTGAACTTAAATCCCTATTTGATATTTTATTTTTCATATTCTTGTAATACCTTTCTACTCTTTTCTTCGCCTGCCACGGACGGCGGGCGTCTTGGGGGCGGGGTTAAGAAATTCTTTTATCATAACTCATTTTCTTTTCACTGTCTTGGCGCTCTGCCTTTCGCACAATGGGCGGGCGGATGGGGCGAAGTTACGAAGCGCAAACGAAGTTTGCAAGCGGAGTAATTTCCGCCCATCCGCAGGTTGTGCGAAGTGCCGAAGCGAAGCGAGGCACAAGCACGACCTGCGGAGCTCATCCGCCCGCCCATTGTGGCAAAGTGCCGAAGCGAAGCGCAGGCATTTTGCCACAACGCCCAAATATACGCAATTTATTAGTAAAAACTTTAAATATTGCGTCAAACCAACTAAATTAGTATACAATTCCGTATATTTGCGTCAAACTAAATATGGAATATCTAATTCTAACTACACTTTAATGTTTGATGTAATTTTTCCAACCTTACAACAAAATTCTATATAATACTGGATTAGATGCTGTGGCATCGTTTTCTATTGGAGCTATTTGTAAATTCAAAAAATACCATCCATCTAAAATACTATTAGGAATATATGCCAGTTCTGTAATGGTTTTTAATGAATACTTTTCTTCTGGATAGTTCCAGAATGTTTTGTGCCCTTCTAATTTTCCTTCATCTTTTTCTTTGTCAATACTGGGTAAATCCAAAATTAAATGCTGTACATTTTTACTTAATATATACTCTACTGCTGATTTGTCTAAATAACATGGATTGGTATTGGAATAATTAAAATACAATTTTCTTTCATCGTTGGGAATTGTTCTGATAATTAAGGCATCAATATATTGCTCATTTTCTAAATGTGGTAATAAAGATTTTTTTGTAACCACAATATCACCATTATCAAAATATTCTGGCAAGACAGTAATCAATATCGCCTTAAAAAAATAATTTTTTAATGTTTGATAAATAGAATAAAAATCTTTACTGATATGCCCTACACATTCTGTATGTGTGCAATGTGCGTGGGGATTAAAAAAAATATTTCTGAAATTGACAGTTCCTCCCCTATTTACATCGCCTATCCAATCGCCCATTTTAACGGGTTCTATTTTTGGATAATCTAAATACCACGCCCTTACACCTTTTTGGTGTTGCACAGGTATGGCTATACTCATTGGTTTAGATAAATCTACCTTATATGTTTCGCCTTTGTGAGATATTTGTGCTATCATAATGTTGTTTTACAAATAATTCAAACATTGTTCTAATTGCATTCCCCGAGATGCTTTGATTAAAATCAATTTATTGGTGGGATGGTGTTGGGATAGAGTTTTTAATAATTCTTGAGTGTTTGAAAAAATTTGAATGTTATTAGATAGTTTGATATTTCTTGATGCATTCAAAAATTCTTTTCCTGCTAAATAAATTTCAGATTCTTGAAAATTGTTTATCAGGAAGTTTAAAATATCCTTATGCTCTTTTTCTGAATGCTCTCCTAATTCAAACATATCTCCGAGAATCAGAACTTTGTCTTTATCTGTTGAAAGAATATTCTTTTTCAAAATAATATTTTTGCTCTTAAAAAATTCAAGGGCTGCCATCATACTGGTGGGATTGGCATTGTAGGCATCTAAAATAATTTTGTTGCCTTTTTCTGTTTCTATCCATTGCATTCGGTTTTTATCAGGAATATAGTTTTCAATGGCGGAATTAATTTTTTCTTTTTCTACACCAAAGTAATATCCAATACTAACCGCACACAGGGCGTTTAAAAAATTATGATAAGCAAGCAAATGTGTTTTAACAACAGGAAGATTTTGGATAATATCATCTTTTATTTTGTAACCCTCATTTAATTTTTTTTCAAATGCTTCCCAATATGAAATATCATTAATAAACCATTTGAAGCGTACAAAAATATCTTCTGTGTTATCAATATAAATACCATAGCAAATTTTTTTATTATGAATTGATAAGGATAAATAAGCATCTGTGATGGGATTTCTTAAATCACCATATAATATATATCTATCGTCATTTAAAATTTCATTAATGTCTTTTTTCAAAATATCTATTAAGTCGTTATTGGCAATGTCTAAAAATATTTTTCCATTAGTATCTAATAAATACTCATACAATTCACCATTCGTTTTTTTCACCGTTTCAATACTTCCAAATCCTTCTAAATGTTCTTTTCCTATACTTGTGATTACACCATAATTGGGTTCTGCTATTTCACATAATTCTTTGATTTCTCCGGGATGATTGGCGCCCATTTCAATAACTGCTATTTCGTGTTCTTTTTTAAGTTGAAGCAAAGTAAGTGGTAACCCAATGTGATTATTAAAATTACCTGGCGTGCTTAAAACATTGTATTTTTGAGACAATACTTTTGCTACTAACTCTTTTGTTGTGGTTTTGCCATTACTTCCTGTAATAGCAATGACAGGTAGATTAATTTTTTTTCTATGATAGTTAGCAAGTTGTTGAAGTATTTTTAAAACATTGGAAACATAAATACATTTTGGATGTTTTTCTGCCATTTCAGAATTATCTACTACTGCATATTTGCAGCCATTTTCAAGGGATTGTAAAGCAAATAAGTTTCCATCAAAATTATTTCCTTTTAGTGCAAAAAATATGCTTCCAGGAATTATTTTTCTTGAATCAGTGCAAACTTTTTGTTCGCATTCAATGTAAAGTTGATAAATATTTTCAAGAGAATACATTTATTTTTTGTTTTGTTGTAATTTAATAATTTTCAAGTATTTAAGATAGGTAGCATAAGCAGAAATTCGGGCAATGTGCCAGCCCGCAATGCCATCTAAAAAACCTAAATGTAACAAATAATGGTCAATGAATTTAGCAGTGGGGTTAATTATGAGATTCCACCAGTGGGCTTTAATGTTTTTTTCAAAATATGCCTGTGCGGCAATGTTGGTAAAATACTCTACCTGCTTGTAGTGGTCATCTAAAGTGTAATAACTATAATGTAAAATATTTCCCTTGATATATCCCGTAACTTTATCACCTTCAAACATTTCAAATTTGTCGTGAGGATTAATGCCTCTCCATTCGCCTTTGTGTCGGTTCCACAAGCGTAATTTTCTATCAGGATACCAGTTGGAATATCTTACCCAATGTCCGCAATAATTGGTTAGACGATTCATATAATATCCATCTTTGTCCCATTTGCCTTTAAGTTGAGCAATATTGTTTCTTAATGTTTCATCTAATGCTTCATCTGCGTCTAAACTTAACACCCAGTTGTGGGTGGCTAAATTTTTGGCTCTGTTTTTTTGTTGAATATGCCCATCAAAAGGATGTTCAAAAAATTTGACTTTTGAATAAGAGGTAGCGATTTCTTTTGTTTTATCTTTACTTCCAGAATCTAAAATAATAATTTCATCGGCAATACCTTGAACACTGTCTAAACAACGGGCAATGTTTTTTTCTTCATTAAAAGTAATGATAACAACAGATAATTTATCATCTGAATGATTCATTAATAAGGCGTTTTATCTTCTTTTAATTTCCATTTTTCAAAAGCAGCAAGGGCTTTTTCTCGCATTATTTGATAAGTTTTTAAACTTCTTAAATGGTAGGGCTTTTCAATTTCTTTGTAAATGAATTCGTCTGAAAATCCGATAGCATCAGCATCTTGTTTAGTATTGGCAAAATACATTTCAGAAATTCTTGCCCAATAAATAGCCCCCAAACACATAGGACAGGGTTCGCAAGAGGTGTAAATAATACATCCGCTTAAATCAAAGGTATTTAATTTTTTGCACGCTTCTCTAATCGCCATTACTTCTGCGTGCATGGTAGGGTCATTTAAGTTAGTAACCTGATTATATCCTTCTGCAATCAACTCATTGTTTTTTACAATCACCGCACCAAAAGGACCACCACCTTTATCTATATTTTGTATAGAGAGGTCAATGGCTCTTTGCATCCAGTATTCGTGAGAGTAAATGGGTTTCATAAGATTATTCAATTATGATTATATTGTTTTCATCAATTGTATAATTATCACTTTCACAATACACACTCCATTTTTGTTCATCGGTTGGTAAAGTATGAGAAATGGTTTTTACTAATTTGTTTTTAATAACGACATCTTTTACTAAAAATTCTTTTTCGTTAATGAGGACTCGCCAATACAATCCATCGGTATCTTTGTATTGGGTATTGAATCTTATTTTGAATTGATATTTCATAATTTATTTTAGCCACGAGTCCCTCCCCAACGGAGTTGGGGATTGGGGACAAGTTTTTAAGGATATTATTTTACCAGTCAATTCTTTCTACCATTAGTATAGCATGATGCGGCACAATAAAATATTTTCTATCGTTGTAAAAAATTTCAATAGCAGAGTTAGATAAAAACAAAGCCATGTCGCCCTCTCTTACCTGTAATGGTATGTATTTGATGTTTTCATGTGCTTCTTTCCACGGCTCGTCTGATTCTACTGGAAATGGAATGGGATAACCAGGTCCTACTTTGACAATGTATCCTTTCTGAATTTTTTCTTTTTCCTGAACAGTGGGTGGCAAATAAAGACCAGAACCAGTTTTTTCAGGTGGCGAAATAGGTTCTATTAGTATTTTATCCCCTATTAAATAAATATTGTCTAACGACATTTTGAGTTGGTTTTATAGTTCTCCTAAAAATCCGCCAATAGTGAAATGGAATTGGCCTTTTCCATTTCCAATGCCGGGATTACCCGGAACTGAGTCAAATCCCCAGCCGTAATCTAATCCTAATAATCCAAACATTGGTAAGAATAATCTTAATCCAATACCAGCACTTCTTTTTACAGAGAATGGATTGAAGTATTTGTAATTAGAAAAAGCATTACCGGCTTCTGCAAAGCCCAATACAAAGATAGTGGCTTGAGGATTAAGGGTGAGAGGATATCTCAACTCCATTGTGTAACGAGTTACAATAGGCGAGCCATAACTATCAGATAAAGAATTATCAGGATAACCACGCAGGGCAATGATTTCACGAGACACAAAATTTTGAAAGCCACTTAATCCACTGCCACCTAAATAAAATCTTTCAAATGGTGAGAAGCCAATAGGTTTTCTATAATAAGCCAAAAATCCCCAACCCATTTTTAATCTTAATACTAAATTACGTGCTTCCTTGCCTTCCGCGGCTTTTTTATTAGTGATTTGTGTGAACCATTCAGCAGTGAATTTGTACTTTTGATATTCAATGAATTTATATTTTTCTTGTGAAGAAAGGTCAGAAATATTTCTGTCTTTGAAAATAAAATAAGAGTAGGGAGGCGTCCATTGTCCTGTAAATGAGATATTGGAACCGTTTTTGGGAAATATAGGAGCATCAATAGAATTGCGGGAAATATTAAAAGTGAAATGAAAATCGTTAGCATAGCCAGTGCTTAACCCTTGAAACAAGGAATATCTATTGAGATGATAATAATTATAGTTAGCAGAAAGATACATATTAAAATAATCATCAGGCCATTTGAGGCGTTTTCCAAAACCAACAGAAGAGCCAATAATGTCCATAAATTGAGCATCAGGATTGTCAATTTTTTTGCCATCTAGTTTAATTTTTTTCTTTACACCTAATGGTGCAAAAGAAGTGAAGAAAACGGTTCCTGTAAGCGAGTTTGGTCTTTTTCCGCCCAGCCAGGGTTCTGTAAATGAAATATTGTAGGATTGATAAAATGTTCCATTGGTTTGTGCCTGAATACTTAATCTTTGTCCATCGCCGCTAGGTAAGGGCGTCCACGCGTCTTTTTTAAAGATGTTTCGGGCAGAAAAATTATTGAATGTTACACCTAATGTGCCTAATACTCTGCCACCGCCCCAACCGCCAGATAATTGTAATTGGTCGTTAGGTTTTTCTTCCAAGGTATATTCAAGGTCAACGGTTCCTTCGGCTGGATTGGGAACAGGATTTACACCAAATTTTTCGGGGTCAAAATATCCTAATTGTGCTAATTCTCTTTGTGTGCGAATAATGTCTGACCTTCTGAATAATTGACCTGGCCTTGTGCGAATTTCACGATAGATAACTTTATCATTTGTTTTGTCATTTCCTTTAACAGACACCTTATTAATAATGGCTTGTTTGCCTTCATAAATATGGATGTCAAAATCTATAGTGTCATTGCGAATTTGTCTTTCTTTGGGTTGCACCTGAAAAAACAAGTAGCCATCATCCATATATAAAGAAGAAATGTCATAGCCATTTGGATTCATATACAACTTTTGATCTAATTTTTGTTGATTAAACACTTCTCCTTCTTTAATATTAAGAATAGTATCTAATTGCCCGCTTCTGTATTTTGAATTGCCATACCAATAAAATTTTCCAAAATAATATTTATGTCCTTCTTCAATGTAAATATCAATATTCACTCTATCATCGCTTACAAAGTAAACAGTGTCTTTAATAATGCGAGCATCTCTGTATCCGCGGGCATTGTATTTTTCAATGATGGCGGGCAAGTCCTTATCTAAATTATCTTCTAAATATTTTCCAGAATTAAAAATATTCCACCATCTTTTTCTTTTGGTTTCTTTCATCGTTCGGCGGAGTTTGCCTGACGAAAGAGCGTGATTACCATAAAAATTAATATCTTTTACTCTTACTTTTTTTCCTTTGTTGATTTTGATATATAAAATAATATGTGGAGTTTTTGCGGTTTTATCGGGTTCTTGAGTAATTTCTACTTTTGTAAAATAATATCCTTTGTTTTTGTAATAATCTTTGATAATATTTTTTATGTTTCCTATAGTATAATCTGTGATGACTTTTTCTCTTACTAATCTGATTTTTTCTCTGATTTCATCGGCATCGTGTTTTTTCACTTTACCAATAAAAGTGAATTTAGACAACCTGGGTTTTTCTTTTACGACAACGCGTAAAAATATTTCGGAATTAATAATTTTATCAATATATAATTCCACTTCATCAAACATACCTTGCTTCATCAGGTTTTTAATGGCATCAGAAGTTCTCTCTCCTGGCACTTGAATAACATCTCCAACAGAAATGCCAGTTAGATATTTTAAAACATTTTTATCAATATTTTCTGTGCCTTCTATTTCAAGTCCTGCGACTGTATATTTTTTAGGTGGATTGTTGTACAATTGTTCAGTAGTTAGTTCTTGTGCATGGAAAATCAATGGAAAAATAAGAATTGCTATATAGAACAAATGGACTTTTTTCATATTATTAGTTAGACGATTGTGATTGAATTTGTTCACTGGTTTTACCAAATCTTCTTTCTCTTTTCTGAAAATCAAGAATGGCTTTGTAGAATTCTTCTTTGGTGAATTCAGGCCAGTATATGGGAGTAAAATAAAACTCAGCATAAGCAGCTTGCCATAACAGAAAATTGCTAATTCTGTGCTCGCCTGATGTGCGGATAATTAATTCAGGGTCTGGAATATTGCTTGTATTTAAATGTTGTGATATGGTTTGTTGGTTTATTTCTTCTGGTTTTAAGATACCTTGCTGCACTTTTTTTGCTATGAGTTGACAGGCATTAGTTATTTCCCATCGAGAAGAGTAGTTAAGAGCAAGCGTTAAAGTTAGTTGTGTATTATTTTTCAAATAATCAATAGATTTTTGAAGAGAAATTTGACATTTTTCAGGAAGTTTTGAAATATCTCCAATGGTATTTAGGTTTATATTATTTTTATGTAATTCGGGAACTTCGGTTTCAATGGCATACACAAGGAGTTCCATAAGCGCATCAACTTCTTCTTTGGGTCTGTTCCAGTTTTCAGTGCTGAAAGCGTATAGTGTTAAATATTTTACTCCACATTCAATAGATGCCTTAACAGAATTTCTAACCGATTCTATACCTGCTTTATGTCCTTCAATTCTTTCTTTTCCATGTTTTTTTGCCCATCTACCATTACCATCCATTATGATAGCAACATGAATGGGAACTTTTTCAGGCACAATGGTATTCAACAAATTACTATTCATTACAATTTAAATAGGAGTGGCAAAAATAAGTTTTATTTGTTTGTAATAAAAATATTATGTAACTTTGTAACGAAAATATCGTAAGTAATAAACAAAAATTTACAGCTATGAAAAAGATTTATTGGATTAGTGGATTATTTATGTTGTTGATTGTGTCATCGCATGCCCAGTCAATATACAATTACAAAGGCAGTGGGGCACTCAATGCGCTTACCAGTTGGACACTAAGCCCTGGTGGAACTAATCCTCCAAATTTTACAAATCCTAATCAGGTTTTTGTATTAACTAATGTGTCCAGTACTACATTAAGTGCGGCAGGATGGACTGTGAGCGGTACAGGTTCTGAAATCAGAATTGGCAATGGAAGTAGTTCCACTAATTTGGCTGTTAATACCAATGCAACATTAATGGTGAGTAGCGGAGCCAAGTTGAGAGTTCAAAATAATGGAACATTAAGTTTATATCAAGCCAATCTTTCCTATTTGCCGTCTTCTGCTGATGTTATATTAGACAATGGCTCTACGGTAAATTGGGCGCAAGCCAGTGCGGTAAATATTTGGCCATTAAATTATTGGAATTTAACTGTAAAAAGCACTGGAAAAAATCTTGCTTCCAGCACATCTGCCACCGTGCAAAACCAATATAGTTCTAATAATCAAATATTATCTTTAAGTGCAAGCAGTGCTTTTTATGTGTTAGGAAATGTCAATGGCAATTTAGGATTGAGAAGTACTGTTTCTACTTCCAGTATCATTATAGGTGGAAGCGGCACCAGCAGCGTTAACATTACCTTGCCCGTTAACGACCAGACATTTGGATACTTTGAATTAAGTAGAAATTCTTTGGTAAAATGGAACAAATCAAGCGGCACCTGGGTAATGTGGAGCAGTTCTTCTGTGTCTACCGGAACGGTGGATATAACAGGGCTGTCTAATAACCATATTCTTTATGTAAGAGGAAATACAACACTGGGAGCCACATGGAGAGTAAAAAACACTTTAACCCTACGTGTGAATGGTTCGGTATCTATTAGTGGTAATTTGCTTTTTGATTCTGGATTTAATAACTTAGGAACATTGTTGCTTGGTAGAACGGGGCAAACACTTACATTAGGCAATGCTTTGAATGTTTATACTGAAGTTAATGTAACGGCGGGGACATTAAATGCTAACGGAAACCTAACTTTAAAATCCTCTGCTACTCAAAAAGCAAGAATTAATGTATTAGGAGCTAGTTCAGATATCACAGGAAATGTTACAGTAGAAACATTTGCTGCTGGTGGTAATACTGGTTGGACTAATTTGGCAGTAGCAGGTGTTAGTGGTCAAACAATGGCAAGCGGATGGGGAGATGACTTTCCTATGACTTGCCCAAGTGGTTGTCCTAATGGTTCTACAGCGGGAGGGTCTCCGTTCACAAGTGTTACTACATATAATGAAACAAATGATACTTATCCGGGAATTCCTAATGGGTCTGCTCCTATTACTCCGGGCGTGGGTTATTGGGTGTATTTAGGTAATGGACAAACCACGACTACAGATATATTGATTGATGTAACTGGGCCTATTGTAAAGAAAAACGCTGGTTCATGGAGTTTCACAACAGGAGGAGCAGGAAATGGATGGAATTTAGTGGGCAATCCTTATCCATCTACAATTAGTTTTACCAAAACATTTAGTTCTTCTTATGGCACGGGAAAAATGGCAAATGAATTAAGAGTATGGAATCCAGATTTAAATAGTGGTAGTGGAGATTATGCATTGTATAAAGTGGGCGTTGGTTCTACACCACCTGTAAGCTCTGGTGGTATTGATGATAATATTCCAACAGGGCAGGGTTTTTATATTGTTGCTAATAGTAATTTTAGTTTAGGATGGCAAGAAACATACAAAACAACATCTATTAGCAATAATCCCTTATTAAAAACAATGAATACAACTCCAGAACCTAATAGGTTGTTTTATTTGAAATTGACAGGAGCGGGTGGAGCAAATACCTATTGCGGTATTAACTTCAATTCTAATGCTTCTTTAAATTATGATGCAAATTTAGATGCGGAGAATTTTGAACCATACCCAGGCGCACCACAAGTTATTGTAGTGGCAAGTAATAAAAATCTAAAAGTAAAAAGTATTCCTTATCCTAATGGAAGCGAATCTATAGATGTGCAAGTACAAAGCGGAACAAATGGCACTTATCAACTGGCGCTTACAGGAGTAGAAAATATTCCTTATGGCGCTTGTGTTACTCTTATTGATCACCTTACCAATACATCACATAATTTATTGTCTTCTCCATACACATTTACACACAATGGAAATACTTCTACACCAAGATTTACGCTCAATATTCAAATGAGCAATTTAAGTTCGCCTGTAACTAACATTATTAGTGCTCCTCAATGCTACAAAGATGCTAATGGCACAATAGAGTCCAATATGGGTAGTGGTAGTTATAATTTTGTTTGGAAAGATGTGAATAATCAAATATTGAGAAGTGTAAGCGGTGTAAGTAAAGATAGTTTGAAAAATATTTCAGAAGGATGGTATTTTGTAGAAGTAAGTGATGGTAATTGTTCAAATGTTACAAAAGCGGTACAACTACAAGCCAGCGTAGGAATACCTGTAGCAGATTTTACAACTAATGCCGATACATTACCAGTAAATACACCGTTTATATTTACGAATACATCTCAAAACTTATCTATATTTAATTGGGATTTTGGAGATGGAAATACTTCTACTACCATTAATCCTACACACACTTATTCAAATCCCGGTAATTATTTGGTGCTAATGCAAGGTATCAATTCTTGTGGAGATACTGTTACCACATTTAAAGATTTAATAGTAACTACTGTAACGGGCTTAAATCTCAATGGTGTGCCAACTAATCCGTCTTTATGGATAAGCAGAGATGCTAATGGATATTTTGTGTCTTCTAATTATACAAAAGATACAAAAGTAAATTTATTGGTAACAGATGTATTGGGCAGAAATATTATGAAAGAAACAATATTGTTGGGTAATAGCAAGAAAGTTTACTTGAAAAACTTACCATCTCAACAAATTATTGTGATTCGTGCAGAAGATGGATATAATGTGATGAATAAGAAGGTATTTGTTGAATAATTTTTTTGATGTTATTTTGCCATGAATCCGCCAAAGGCGGACAAGTTGCACGAATCCCCAACGAAGTTGGGGACGAATAATTTTTAATTGAAATAAATTGACATCAATCTACTTATGGCGGAAACAAGTTGCACGAATATGTTTGTTGAATTATTTAAAATATTTTTTACACTCGTTTAAGAACCAATTGGGGGCAGGGATTGGTTTTTTGGTTTCTTTTTTAAGAAACACAAGTGTTACATAGCCCGTATTTAATAATTCACCTTCTGAATTGTAGCATTCGTGATGAAAGGTGATTTTTATTTTTGGCAATTCTTTTATGGTTGTAATTAAAACAATTTCATCATCATAAAGAGCGGGCTTTTTGTATTCAATATGGTATTCAATAACGGGCATTAAAATGCCTTTTTCTTCCATTTCTTTGTAAGATAATGAAAGTTTCCGCATAGCTTCCACTCTGCCTATTTCATAGTATTCTGCATATCTGCCGTAATAAACAAATCCCATTTGGTCTGTTTCTGCATATCTGACTCTAATTTTTGTTTCAGCGGTTATCATAATTTTTATTTGATGTAAACAATCGTAGCACCAAAGCCGTGTGTTTTGTAAGGGGCATCTGTTATTTCTTTTACTTCATCCAGTGTTTTTAAGTATTCTCTTACTTCATATTTCAATCTGCCATTGCCTACACCGTGAATAATTGTAATTTTCTTTACATTATTAGCAATAGCATTATGTAATTCTCTTTCAAAATAATCTAATTGAATTTGTAGTTTTTGATGAGGTGTAAGAAGAGCAGGATTATCAACAATTTCTTCTATATGTAAATCCATTACAATTTCTTCTTGATATTTTGACTTAGTGGAAGGTTTTTTCTTTGGGTAATAAATTTTTTCTTTAAGTTGAGCAATTTTTTTTAAATCTTCATCCTCTAAATGTATTTTAATATTTTGGGGAGAATGTTGTTGAATAAGTTCAGAAGATGGTTGAGAAAAATTTTCTTTCAGGATAAGGATATAAACTGGTTTTTCAAATTCAGGATGATTGATAAAATGTGAAGTAGTGATATTTTTTTCATTTAATTTAAATGTTTCAAATACTGGATTTTGTGATGAGTATAATTTATCCTGATAAAAAATAATTTGTATTTGATGCACATCGGCCTCTTTCATTAAATAAGAGGACAGAGTTTTAATTCTTTGTTTTTCGTACGCTTGAATATTGCCGTGTGCCAAACATTGGAAGTGATTGCTTTTTCCAACAGAATAAGTATAATAAAAATTATAATCAGATAAATTATACAGGTAAAAATAAAATTCAGAAGCATTGCTGACATTGACATTATTGCTTTCTATAGCAAGAAATAATATTTTATTATCAGTAATGTTTTCATTTAATGTTTGAGAGGAAGAATTGAGGATGATGTTTTTATTGTCTGGAATTAATTGATTGGAAGGATAAGGAATTTCCAATCCATCATTAGTAAGCACAATGACTTCGTTATCGTTTTTAATGACAACGATTTTTCCTCCGCCAGTTTCGTTCAGAAATTTTACTTTATCACCAATTTTCCACTTTTTCATCGCTGCAAATTTACAATTTTATAGTGGAGAATAATTCATTTTGTATTTTTGCACAATGGAGTTTAATGGTAAATTAATAGTTTTTTCAGGTCCTTCGGGATCAGGCAAAACAAGTATTGTCAGAGCATTGTTAGAAAAGTATTCAGATTTTTTGGGTTTTTCTGTATCTGCAACAACTCGTGCTAAAAGGGAGAATGAAGTAGATGGGAAGGATTATTATTTTATTACGAAAGAAAAATTTCTGGAAAAAATTAAGAACAATGAATTCATTGAATGGGAAGAAGTGTATGATGGTTTGTATTATGGCACGCTCAAAAGCGAAATCAATAGATTGCATCAATTAAAAAAGCATGTGTTGTTTGATATAGATGTTGAGGGCGGATTGAATATTAAAAAATTATATTCTGATAAAACGCTTACTATATTTGTGATGCCACCGAGTATTGAGGATTTAAAAAATCGTTTGCAATTAAGAAAAACAGAGAGTGAAGAAAGTTTTGAAAAAAGAATTAGTAAAGCACAACAGGAAATTGAAAAATCAAAATTATTTGATGAGGT
This sequence comes from Bacteroidota bacterium, assembly GCA_040758575.1. Classification (GTDB taxonomy): domain Bacteria; phylum Bacteroidota; class Bacteroidia; order B-17B0; family Aurantibacillaceae; genus BPGX01. The sequence continues at coordinate 13,330 of JBFLVH010000020.1, forward strand.
GATTGTAAATGATGATTTGGAAACTGCTATAAAAAAAGCAGAAAGTGTGTTGTTAGAATTTATTAGAAAATAATTTTACTCGTTGCTTTTGTTTTCGGAAATTTCTTTTTTTGAATTAGGGTGTGATATCCACATAATGACATGTGAATTGTTTTCGTAGTCGCTTATATCTTTTTGAATAAGTAATGTAATACAATCTGCAAGAGGAATGAGACCGAAAACGCCGCCCGCAGTAGCAGCATAAACAATAGGCACATGTGGAGCAGTGCCCAAGAAAACTCTATGCAGCCCTACACAACCAAAGGGGAAAGGAAATGCTAATGCGGCTGCAACCTTCTTGTTTTTTTGATGTTTGAGTAAAAATTTTTTAATGGGATTTGGAAAAGAATAGTTATCTAGAAAATTGTTTTTGTTTTTATATTCTCCTTCTTCAACACTCCCATTGAAATTAAGGATGGATATGGGTACCCACATTACTAACCCTCCCTTTGAAGTCCCCTCCATACACAAGTAGGGAGGGGATTTAGAGGCGGGTATTTTGGTTAACAATGTTTTGAAATGTTTAATACGAGAAAAAGCAGGTCTTGAATCAGAATATCTTAATTTATAATTGTGACTGAACAAAAAGGTGTTCAAAAATAAAAAAACAAAAAGAGCCCCGATAAAAACAGGGCTCTGATATTTGTAAATGGAGGGTTTCACAAGTAATTATTTCAGAGCATTCAAATATAACTCGTTGACTTTTTTCCAATTAATCACATTGTAAAATGCAGAGACATAATCTGCTCTTCTGTTTTGATAATTCAAATAGTAAGCATGTTCCCATACATCAATGCCCAATACGGGGGTTCCTTTTAATTCAGAAATATCCATTAAAGGATTATCTTGATTAGGTGTAGAACCAATTTGAATATTTTTGTTAGCATCAACTATGAGCCATGCCCAGCCAGAGCCAAAGCGACCCATAGCGGCTTGAGAAAATTGTGTTTTGAAGTTGTCAAAACTGCCGAATGTTTTGGTGATGGCTTGTCCAATTTCACCAATAGGTTCGCCACCAGCATTAGGAGACATCAGTTGCCAGAAAAGAGAGTGATTGTAATGTCCGCCACCATTGTTTCTTACTACAACAGGATACTTTGAAACATTTCTGCAAATGTCTTCAATACTTAATTTTTCAGCATCTGTGCCTGTAATGGCTTTGTTGAGGTTATCAATATATGCCTGATGGTGTTTGGTGTGATGGATTTCCATTGTTCTTGCATCAATGTGTGGCTCTAACGCATTGTAAGCGTAATCTAATTTTGGTAATGTGAATGCCATAGTTTTAAATTTTTAGTTTGGCAAAGTTAATGTAAATGTTTGTTGTTTTCAAAAGAATGAAGTATTAAAAAGAATTAAAATTTCAAATTCCCATATTTAAGTGTAAATAAATGCCTGCTTCACCTAGATGATTGATGGCACCTTCTATTCTAAACACTAAATCATAATAAGTAATAAAATCTAATCCTGCACCATAACCATATATCCATCTGTTATTCAAAAAATTATTTTGATAATAAAATCTATCCTGTACATAAGCTGCATCAAATATCAAATTGAAATACATATAAAATGGAATGGTATTAAACTGCGGTATTTTCAACCACTTGATATTAAAAACATGTGGTTTAATTATCCTGAATCTTAATGCATTTTTTGTCATAAAACTTTGTTGCCCATCTATTACATAATACTCATATCCTCGTACTACATTATTGCCATAGCCCATTGTTCTATTAAAGAAATATGGTATTTTTCTGTTGTCTGTCCATTTGATATACAGAGCATTGGCAATATTGAGCCATGGTGTAAAAGGCGTAAATTTTTTTAATGCACCAAACACAAAAAAATTATCAATATTTTCAACAGGCAAGCCCAATCCGTTTTTAGTGATGCTAAATCCTGCTGCCCAACCTTTTAATGGATAATATTGAATATCTGTATTGTTAAAACTATAAGCATAATACAAATAAAAGTATTGCAAAGTATTAGCATTTTCTTCACCAAGCATAGATGCATTTAACCTTATTAAAGTATCATTTAAATACCAATAATTGTAAGCGGCTTCAAGCGTATGGCTATCAAAGAATTTTTTTCTGTAAGTAAAAGATAATTTAGCTTCAATTAATTGAACAATATGTTTGTTGTAGTCCCTGTAAAAGATGGGTTTGTTATATATAGTATTATATTGCGTTTCGTTGGCTTGTTTGAAAAAAAAAGATGTTCTAAATCCGATAGTTTGCTGTGTGTTGATATATGGCTTACGGTATACTATACCATATTTTTCAGAATATCCGCGCTGAATGACAATTGAAAACTTATCTTTTCTGCCTGTGAAATTTTCATGGTCTATCACCATTCCATAATTGATTCTAAATAAATCTTTTGTTTGCCACCAGGTATTAAAGTTTCTATCTTGAATTTCAAAAATGGGCACAGGCCATATATACCATCTTTCACGCAAATGGGTATGTAATTTAATTTTATTACTATCTATTTTTTCAAAATAAACAGTATCAAAGACAAATAAATTGGTATTAAAAATATTTTGTTGAGACCGTTGAATAACATAATCTAATCTATTAGCGGCAACAGTATCCCCTTGTTTTTTCACAAACTCACGAAGGATAATATTATTTTTAGTTTTTTTATTGCCTTCAATTTCAATAGTGTCAATATAATACACCTGTTGAGAAAAAATCAATTTACAGGCAATCAATGCAAAAAGGTATATAAAATATTTATTCAACATTTTAAATATCCACAAAGTTAATGCAAAAAAACATCTTTTTATTCAGCATAAAAAATTGCAATTTTGTCCGCTATGATATACATTACAAGAAAAGAGCATTTTAATGCTGCTCACAAACTTTACAATCCGCACTGGAGCAACGAAGAAAATCTAAAAGCATTTGGAAAATGTGCTAATCCTAATTTTCACGGGCACAATTATGAAATTTATGTAACTATCAAGGGAAAAATAGACCCAGAAACAGGATTTGTAATGAATTTGTTTGATTTAAGCGATATATTGAAAAAAGAAGTAGTTGAAAAATTAGATCATAAAAATTTAAATCTGGAAATTGATTACTTTCAACAAACTCTTCCAAGTATTGAAAACTTATGTATTTTTGTGTGGAATATTTTGGAGCCCAAAATTAAAGCCCACGGTGCTCAATTACATTGCATAAAAATTCAAGAAACAGATAATAATTACGCAGAATATTATGGAGAATAAAAAACCTGTTATTACTGATTGGGAAGCGTTTGAAAATTATTTTCGGATAGATTTATACCATCCCGAAAAAACGCAAGTATTAAAAGACGCTTACGAAAAAATTATTCAAACAGTAGGTGAAGATATTAGCAGAGACGGATTATTAAAAACCCCCGAAAGAGCCGCCAAAGCCATACAATTTCTTACACATGGTTATCATTTAGATGCTATTGAAATTGTAAAGTCCGCCATGTTTGATGAAGATTATTCTCAAATGGTATTGGTAAAAAATATTGAAGTATTTAGTTTATGTGAACATCATTTATTGCCATTTATTGGAAAAGCCCATGTAGCATATATTCCTAATGGAAAAATTGTTGGATTAAGTAAAATAGCAAGAGTAGTAGATGCTTATGCAAGAAGATTGCAAGTGCAAGAAAGATTAACCAATCAAATTAAAGATTGTTTGCAGGAAACATTAAATCCACTTGGCGTAGGCGTTGTTATTGAATGTGCACACCTGTGTATGCAAATGCGTGGTGTTCAAAAGCAACATAGTATTACCACCACATCTGCTTTTTCCGGTGTCTTTTTAGAAGACGCTACAAGAAAAGAATTTATTAGTTTAATTAAAGGGTAGATATTATTTCTTCCACCTTTCTAATCTGCCCATCCCTCTTGTAAATAACCATGCCAATATTTTTGAATGACCGTTTTCAATCATTTTCTTTCTACAAAACTCTTGAAACTCTTTTAAAGAGCCATTAAAAGTAAATTGTCCATTTTGATAGCAATAACTGCAGTATTTTTCATTTTTTGAACCATCTCCGTTTGTGCCCCCTCCGGCAGGGTCTTTTTTTATAGGCATTCCACAACTTTGACAAAAAGAATGGTTGTTCATAATTTTTTTGGCAAATGTAATATTATTTTGACATAAAATTTTTTACTCATAGTAACTTATCAAAAAATTCAGTAATTTTCGGCAAGAGAAGATGATTAAAATGAAACTGAATATATTTATTTTTTCTTTGTTTTTCGCAATATTCTTAAATGCTCAAAACAATGTAGTTATAAAAGGCATTGTAACAGATACTTCTAAAAAACAAAATTTACAAAATGTTTTAGTTATTGCTTCCAGATTGTCCGATTCAATTTTGGTCGGACATAGCAGAACCAATCACAATGGCTATTTTGAATTGAATTTACCCATAGACACTTTTCAAATTTCTTTTTATCCACCAGCGGGAGATTATGGAGAACAAATTATTTTCGTGTTGGCTAATCAACAAAATAAACATTTTGATTTTGGTAAAATAATCCTTCCACCCAAAGAACATCAGTTAGATGAAATTATTATTTATGCAGACAGAGAGCCCGTTTATTACAAAGGAGACACGCTGGTGTATATTGCAGATTCTTTTAAAGTGAAGCCCGACGCTACTGTTGAAGATTTATTAAAAAAACTGCCCGGCATTCAGGTAGATAAATCAGGAAAAATTAAAGTGCAGGGAAAAGAGGTGGATAAAGTGTTAGTAGATGGAGATGAATTTTTTGGCACAGACCCAACCATAGCCACAAAAAACCTTCAAGCCAAACAAGTAGAAAATATTCAGGTATACGAACAAAAAAACAATGATGCAGCAGAATCTAACGATAAAGAAACATTACAGGTATTAAATATACAATTGAAAGATGAGGCCAAAAAAGGATATTTTGGAAAACTTTATGCAGGTAGCGATGCTAATAAATTTTATGAAGCACAGGCAATGTTTAACAGATTTAATAATAAACAAAAAATATCCTTATTTGCTATGTCTGGCAACACACCCGATTTTAATTTGGATTGGGGAGATATTGATAAATATGGATTGGAAAATGAATACGAAAATTACTATTATGATGAAAATGAAGAAAATTTTATTTTCACAAATGATGGAAATTCCGGGTATCCTCAAATCAATAAAGGTGGTTTTTATTTCAACAACAAATGGAATAAAGTCAAATTAAATACCAACTACTCTTTTAGTCAAAACATATTGAATACTTTTCAAAAAGAAAATAATCAATACTTTTTTCAGGATAGTGTTTATTATACGCATCTCAATGCCCAATCAAGAACACAATCTGATTTACACAAGTTTAATATTTTTCTGAATACAGATATAGATAGTTTAAATAATTTGTCTATCAAATCTAACAACACGTATCTAATAAATAAAAATACTTATTCCGAATCAAAAGATTTTCTTAACAGAAACAATAATTTATTCAGAACCTCAAATATCAATACCAATGCTAATTCTACGGGAGCAAAAACGAGCAACAACATAAAGTTTGAAAGAAAATTTCACAAAAAAGACAGAGTATTTTCAATGCAATATGTTCTAACTTACGATAATAATGTTTATGATGGAGAACTGCATAATACGAATACATACTATCAATTAATGCCTATTCTTCCCGATTTCAATCAAAAGAAAAAGAAAAACACAGAAATCTATTTTCATAAAATCAAAACCTCTTTTATTGAACCCTTCAACAAATTTTTCAAAACTGAAATTACTTACGAATATCAATATTCTAATGGTAACAGCGATTGGAAAACCTTTAACCCTAATGCACAAAATGATTATGTGAATTTAGACAGCACATTTTCTAATGTTTTTCAGCCAAATTATTTTCAACACCTGCCTTCTGTAGGATTCAATTTTAATAAATCAAAATTAAATATTTCATTAAAAGCCAAATTCAGAATTTTTGATATGAAAAATTTTAATCTTTTTAATCAACAAAGCATTCATTATACCATCAATAATTTTTTACCTTATGCAAAAATGGACTATAAATTCAATAAAACAACTAATTTTTCTTTAAACTATAACCTTGTTTCCCAAATTCCCGACTTACAAAAATTACAACCCATTCTAAACAATAATAATCCTAATAATATTCAAATTGGCAATCCCGACCTTTTACCCACTCTTGAACATAGAATCAGAAGCATTTTTTATACTTATCGTCCTGTATCTGACTGGTATTTTTGGTGCGGTAGCAATTACACCTTTATAGAAAGAGATTTTTCAAACAAACTCAATTATGATAATACGGGCAGAAGCATTAATCAAACCATTAATACAAATAACAATTACTCTTTTGGAGCATTCATTGGTGGCACATTCAATTTTTTCAAAAAATTACTTACCACACAATTATTTTATAATTATTATACTGACCAAAATCAAAATATCATTAACAATGAATTGAATTATACCAAAACACAATCGCACTATGTATCCGCTAATCCAGAAATCAATATTGAAAAAGAAAAATACCAATGGAAGTTAGGTATAGGATATAATTTTTCTTACCACATCCCTTATGCTGCCCTGAATCAACAAACTAATCAACCCTATTATACACAAAATTTTGATATCAATACATCCATCAATGTGCAGGAAAGATATGCTTTTGAAACAGATATGGGTTATACATTATATCAAAACTATGCTCAAGGTTACAACTTCAATCCTTTAATATGGAATGCCAGCATTAGTGCAAAAGTAGATAAACACAAACAGCTCAAAATAGCCCTTTCTGCTAATGATATTTTAAATCAAAATGTCAATGTCCAAAGAAATATTGGCACTAACATTATTACAGATAAGCAGGTGAATATCATCAGAAGGTATATTTTACTTAAAATCACTTACAATTTTTCAAGTCAAAAAAACACCGGAGAAGATGAAGAATAAAAAAGTTTTATGCATATTATTTTTTTGTAAAATAATTATTTTGAATGCTCAATCATTTAATCATGGAACAATTACTTATGAGAGAAGAACCAATTTATTGAAAAGATTTTATAAGATAGATTGGATGCGGGAGTGGTTAGAAGAAGACAAAGAAATGAAAATAAAAACCGAAACATTTCATCTTTACTTTAATGATACTATGGCAGCATTCATTCCCGCCGAAGATGAAAAGGTGGATTGGATGCAATGGGCAACAGCCAAAAACAAAGTATATACAAATCTTAAAACAAAAGAAAAAATTACCTTTAAAGATATTTTTGGTGAAGAATTTGTATTGAAAGATACTTTATCAGAAAGAAAATGGAAACACACAGGCAAGAAAAGAAAAATAGCAGGTATGGAATGTATTGAACTCATTTGGCAAGAAAACGATTCGTCCAGAATTTATGCTTACATATCTACTCAAATCAATGCCCCTGTTGGTCCCGAAAGTTTTTGTGGTCTACCTGGTGCAGTGTTAGGATTAGCCACAGAAGACGGAGGCATTATTTATTTCGCAAAGTCCATTAACTTCTCTCGCCCCGAAGAAAAATATTTTAGAATACCTAAATATAAAAAATTTACAACTACCCAACAATTATACAACGAACTGAATAAAGAAAAGAAAAAAAGCAAATGGGATAAACTAACACTTGAACTCAACTTTGGAGGCGTAAATTAAAAATGACTAAAAATTTTATACAAGATAAAAATTTTTCATTACTTTTGTCCTGCAAAAAATTAAAATTTAAAATTATGATTACTTCAAAAAATATATTGCCAATTTTCTTTTTGTTTCTAGTGTCTTTTATTTTTTCACAACCCAAAAAAGGCGGAGCCAACAAAGCATTAAGTGTGGCCCCAGAATTTGAAAAGGGTTGGTATTTACCTTACAAAGGTGATACTATTAAAGGTGAAATTCAAACGAATGCTGGCGAAACAGAAGCACAATTTAATATTAGCTTTTTCTTCAAAGCCCCCAATGCCAAAAAAGTTACTGAAATCAATACTAAAAAAGCCAAAGCGTATGGCTTTGCTGACAGAAAATTTGAAATATTGAAAATAAACGAAGTAGATTATTTTGCAGAAGTGTTGGAAAAAGGCAGAATTATTTTATATCAAATTAATGAAGAGAAGGTAGACAAAGACAGAAAAATTGCCGTCCCTGTATATTATGTTACCGATACACAAGCAGACCCTAAAAGTAAATTGGCAGGTGTAGTAGAATTGCCCAAAGAAAAACCTTACAAAAAAGTTTTGAAAGAATTATTTAAAGAACAACCCATGCTTATAGAAAATGTTGACAAATGGTATTTGCAAATAGACCAGGTGCGTCAAGCCATTCAAGAATTTAATAAATTATATCAAAAAGATAATTCTCCAGAAATCAAAAACACAGATAATCCTAACAAAAAAATAGAAAACGGAGAAGAAATTGAAGTTGAAAAAATTGATTAAAATACAAATATATGAAGTTAAAAGAGCGCGGTATTATTCTAATACCTATTGATTTTACAGAGCAATCTCTAATTGCAATTAAGCAATCTTACAACCTGGCCAAGTATACCCATTCTCGTATAGTGCTCCTTTATTGCTACGAAAAAAGAGGAATGGAAAGATTTGAAGAAATGAAAGAATTGGCTAAACAAACCGAAAAAGAAAGCGGCTTGCCTACCGACTTTATGACTGTAAAGGGCAATGTTTATGAAGAAACAGATAAGGTGGCAAAAGAAATTGGTGCCACGCTCATTATGGTGGGTTTAGAAAGCCATATAGAATTTAAAGATATATTCAAGCCCAGTGCTTTCAGCATGATAAGAAAAGCACCATGTCCTGTAATTACTATCAGAGGAAAAGAAAACAGAGACGGTTGCGAAAACATTCTTTTGCCCCTAGATCTTTCTCCAGAAAGCCGTGAAAAAGTAGATGTGGCTATTCAGTTTGCCAAATACTACAATGCTTCTATTCGCTTACTAGCTATTTTCTCTCCAGAAGATGAAGGTTACGAAAATCAATTATTAGCGTATTCTCATCAAGTAAAACAATTTATTAAGAGCAAAGGGATACCTTGTTCAAACAAATCCATTGGTACAGACGATATTCCTAAAACCGTTGTAGAATATGCTAATAAAATTGAAGCCGATTTGATTATTGTTATGAATAAACCTGATTTAACTATTAAAGAATTTTTTAGCGGTACTGATGTCCAAAAAATTGTTGATATCAGTAATATACCAGTGATGATAATTAATCCAATGAAAAGAGAAAGTTTAGCCCATTTCAGTTCAGGTATTTAGTGGACTTGAATGAAAAACACTTCATTGTACAATGATATTGTCCAATGGGACATAAACTCTTGGTCAGTTGCTTTAGATATTTGGGATAAAGATATTGACTGGTCCAATAAAAAAACTGCATTGGAAATTGGTGCAAGAAACGGTGGATTGTCATTGTGGTTGGCATTAAAAAACATTGATGTTATTTGTTCTGATATTGAAAATCCTCAAGCCCTCGCGTTACCCCTTCATCAAAAATACAATGTTCAACATTTAATTTCATATCAATCCATTGATGCCACACAAATACCGTTTGAAAATTATTTTGATATAATTGTATTTAAATCTGTGCTGGGAGGTATTGGAAGAAACAACAATTTTCAACTACAACAAAAAGCCATACAAGAAATGCACAAAGCATTAAAAAAAGATGGTGTTTTGCTTTTTGCTGAAAATCTTGTAGCATCTCCATTTCACCAAAAACTCAGAAAAAAATTTGTCAAATGGGGAAATGAGTGGAGATACTTAAATTTAAATGAATTAAAAATTTTATTAAATATTTTTTCAAGTTATCAAATAAAAACTACTGGTTTTTTAGCCGCATTTGGTCCCAAAGAATCACAAAGAAAATTTTTATCATACCTTGATAAATTAATTTTCAACCACATTGTCCCTGATAATTACAAATACATTGCCTACGGCTTTGCTATTAAATAAAGATTGTTTTGTTCTCGTTTGTTATCTATGACTTATGATTTATTACACATTAGAGATTCGTGGCTTTAAAATTTTTTGACATTCTTTCCATTTTTGTGAGAAATAAAATAATATTCGTGTCCATTAGTGTAATTTGTGGCTAAAAAATATTTGAACAACTCTGTAAACGATGATACACTATCAAGGCACAGGGTCATAGCCACAACCACCTCCAGGTCTGCACCTGGAAATTCTTTTGATACCTAACCAAACTCCTTTCCAAAATCCATATTTCTTTACCGCTTCTAATGTATATTGCGAACAAGTAGGCGTAAAGCGGCAAGAATTGGGTAATATAGGCGAAAGAAATATCTGATACAATCGGATTAAAAATATTGCAATATATTTCATAATTTTAGTATCATATTATTTGAACTTCAAATACTTGCTCATTTTCTAAAAAACCTTTTAATACATCTCCTTTCTTTACACTGCCAACATTTTGTGGAGTGCCAGTAAATACAATATCTTCAGGATAAATGGTAAAATATTTAGATGCCTCTGATAATAAATCAGCAAAATGAACCATCATCATTTTAGAGTTCCCTCTCTGTACTTCCCTATCATTTATCAATAGAAAAAATTCATAATCTTTGTCAGAAAAACTTTTCCACTCTCCCACCACAGCAGAATTATCAAAACTCTTGGCTTTTTCCCACGGCATTCCTTTTTCTTTTAGTTTTTTTTGAACATCTCTTACTGTAAAATCAATCCCAACACTTATTCTTTGAATGGCATTCAAACAGGTTATCTTATCAGCATTTTTCAACTTTTCACTAACTTGAATAATTAATTCGGTTTCATATTGTAAATCATTACTAAATGCTGGATAAGGTAATTCTTTACTTTTACACCATGCACTTTCGGGTTTCATAAACAAAGCAATTTCGTGGTCATCTTTCCATCCCATTTCTTTAATATGTTCAGAATAATTTTTTCCAATACAAATAAATTTCATTTTTTTGTAGCAAAGGTAGAGGTTCTTTTTCTAACAAACAATACATTTGCTTATTATTGCGGATATGATTACACCTTATTCCATAGATAAAATATTATCAGCAGCACGCATTGAAGAGGTTATTTCTGATTTTGTTGCATTGAAAAAAAGAGGCGTCAATTATGTTGGACTATGCCCGTTTCATAATGAAAAAACACCCTCATTTAGCGTATCTCCATCTAAGGGTATTTATAAATGCTTTGGCTGTGGAGCATCGGGCAATGTAGTTAAGTTTTTAATGGATCATGAAAAATTATCTTATCCCGATGCTTTAAGATGGCTGGCAAAAAAATACAATATCATCATTGAAGAAATTGAAGACACTGAAGAAATCAAAAAAGAAAAATCTGAAAGAGAAAAAGTTTTAGATGTTTTGCAATTCGCTCAAAAGTTCTTTACCAATGCCTTATTAAATACTGATGAAGGAAAAGAAGTAGGGCTCAATTATTTATATCAAAAAAGAAATTTAGATTTTGCACTCATTCAAAAATTTCAAATAGGATACAGTCCTGCTAATAAGCGAGCATTTACCACTCTAGCTTTGCAAGCGGGCTATACAGCAGATATATTAGTGAAAGCAGGATTGGTAAATTGCCCTGATTGTGAAGAAGGTAAAGAGCCCGATGTACATAAAATTTACGATAAATTTTTTGGTCGTGTAATATTTCCTATTGCAGATATTTCAGGAAAAATAATAGGTTTCAGTGGAAGAATTTTAATAGATGATAAAAATGTAGCCAAATACATCAACTCTCCGCAAACCATTGTATACGACAAAAGCAAGACCCTTTACGGCATTCATCTGGCAAAGAAATCTATTATTCAACAAGGTTTTTGTTATTTAGTAGAAGGCAATGTAGATGTTATTGCACTTCATAAAGCTGGGATAGAAAATGTAGTAGCATCTTCGGGCACATCTTTAACTGCCGAGCAAGTAAAAATGATTCATCGCTTTACAGATAAAGTAATTGTGTTGTATGATGGAGATGCGGCGGGCATCAAGGCAGGCATCAGAGCCATAGATATGTTGCTGGAAGAAGGTTTGGAAGTCAAAATCGTTTTATTGCCTGATGGTGAAGATCCCGATAGTTTTGTCAATCAATATTCTACAGAAGAAGTAAAAGAATACTTACAAAATCAGCAAAAAGATTTCATTCAGTTCAAAAAAGAATTGTATCACAGCGAACAACAAACGCCTGCTGAAAAAGCCCGTGCTATTGAAGAAATTTTGCAATCGGTAGCGCGCATTCCCAATGAATTACAAAGAAGAGTGTATGTGCAAACCCTTTCAAGTGACTTGAAAATTGAAGAAGCCACGCTTCTGAGAAATGTTCAGAAAATCAGGCAGGAATTGTATCATAAAAAAGAAAATGTAGTCAAAGAAAAAAGCACAATAGCCAATATTGAATCTCCTTCTTTATCTGAACAAATGCCTGCTGTAACGCCTACAGAAGCAGAAGAAAAAGAACTACTCAAACATTTGATTAAATATGGCAATGTGTTGATTAAAATTGAAGCAGAAATTGAAGGATTTGAAGACAAACAGGAATTAGAAGTAACTACCTGTGAATATGTTGTACTTTATGAAATGAAGCACGATGAAGTGTCTTTTGAAATACCCGAGCATCAATTATTGATAGATGAAATTGAAAACTGTTTGAAAAATAATTTTGTGCCCGATGAAAATTATTTTATTCATCATCCGCATCCTGTTATTAGCAGTATAGCCATTAAATATTCAGAAGAACACAAATTAAGTCCTCACTGGGAATTGAAATATAAAATTAAAACACCTCCAATTATTGAAGGTGTAGATAGTGCTGTTAGATACCTTGTTTTATCTTTCAAAGAAAAGAAAATCAGACAACTTTTATTAGAAAAGCAGCAACTACTCAAAAAATTAGAAGAAGAAAAACAAGAAACTGATATAGGACATGTTTTGTATGAAATCCATCATTTAGAAGAAATTAAAAAAGAATTAAATAAAAGATTGGGTAAAAGAATTTTAATTGTTTGATAGTTTGTCCGCCGTAATTGGAGCGAAGTATCTCAAGAAAAGATACTTCACTTCGTTCAGCATGACAAAACCCACCCCTCTGCTCCCCTCCCTACACAAGTAGGGAGGGGATGGGAAGGGTAAAAGCCAAAGGCGGAAGGAGATTTAGGGGCTGGGTCAGAAATTTCTTCTCTTAAATGAGCAGGTAGAGAATATCCTCCTCTGATTTTAATTGCTTATCACAAACTTTTTAGTAAGCATTACCTCTCCATCGCATAGCACCTTATAAATATACATTCCACTATTCAATTCTGAAGTATTGAGTAATATACTATGAAAAGCGTTATCTATTTTGAACTTTTTAATTTCCTTGCCCTGCATATCGTATATGATAAGTTCTCCTGTTTTATGAGCAGGTAAAGAGTAAGGGAGTGTAATTTGCTTATTGGCAGGATTGGGGAATGGATTGGCTTGTTCTATGCCTATATTATTTTCCTTTACTATTACGGGCTGTGGAGGATATGTGCCGGGCAAACTGAGTACATAATCTTTATTATTATTATAACCTAATATCAATTTAGCTCCATTGGGAGTGTTATAAACTGTTGGAAAAAATATTGAGTCGGGACTTAAACCTGCAATATTACTAACATTCATTGTGGTTTCATCAAATAAATAGTTAACATTAAAATTACACATTGTAACATTAAACCCATTCAAAATAAACTCTATATCATTATCTGTATCAAACAATTTATCACTAATGTATAATATACTAGTGGGTGGTACTCCTGCACAGGTATAAGTATTAACCACATTGTTCATAACGGGTGCTATATCGATGGTTTTCCACAAAGAGTGATTCAGGTCATAAAATTTTAATTGATAAGTGATAAACTGATATGGATAAGTGTTATAATCAACTGCTACACTGATCCTTACATACTTATATCCCCCATTAGAAAGATTAATAAGAGGGGTTGCAGTAAGAGAGGTTCCATTAAGAAGGATTACACCTGCAGACTGATTTAACCAGTACTCACTTGTATCTGGATCCATGTTATTATAACTACTACCTTTACTATACACATGCTCAATAGTAATTTGAGCGTGAAGTGTAGAGACAAGGGCTAATAACAAAGCCCAGCTCATGCTTTTAATTTTCATCATTGTTTTTTTCATAGTGGTAGGGTTTTTAAGGTTAGTGATAGATGATTATTTTAAATATTGAAGAAAATATCTTCTTGCATCGGGATAAATGAGAGCACCATTAGTGCTTCCGTTTTTTCCCCAATTCCAATTAGATTGCAAATAAAGAAAGGTAAAAATTTTTCTATTAGGATTAGGAACTCCTTGTAATGAAAATTTTAAGGGATTCTTCTGTTTTATTTTTGCATTATTTTCAAGGTCTGTTCCCTTTATCATCATTATTGTCCACATATGAGAATCGGGGTTCTTTGTTGTGAAATAAGACCATAAATAGATGTTTTCAACTTTTAATAAACTATGATAATCGCTTTCATTAGGATGAAAATCAATAATAAATTCATGCGAATCTACATCGTAGTTTTTTTGGCTAAAATTTCATCAGCGCTTATGCTCCAACCTTCTCGGGGATGGTGTTTATCTTCCCACAATCACTAAATTCAACTAATAAATGCAACTTTTGGAGTAAAAAAATTATATTTTTCAAGGAAAGGGAGAAAGAAAATATTCTTTCTCCTCTTTACCCTGATGGAGAGATATTATTTTTGTCCCTTTCCTT
>JBFLVH010000021.1:0-27805 GCA_040758575.1 Bacteroidota bacterium
AATCCCACTCTCTCTTAAAAAAATCAATGAATAAACCTATTCTTGTCTTCCTTTTAAGCATATTCTCTTTTTACTTATCTTCACAAAACAATAATTTACTTAATCGTTATCTTATTCAACAAGTTTTTAATGAAAATAAAGATACAACTGTTCAATACAAAAGTTTTCAAAAGAAAAATTCACAAACTTCAATCATAATATTTTATCAAAAATTTATCTCAGAACAAATTCAAGCTAATTGCATATACGAAACAAGTTGTTCAGAATATACTAAACAACAAATTCTAAAAAATGGATTTTTAAATGGATTATTGAGTGGCTTCAATCAATGGTTTTCTTGTAATCCCATTGTTTTCTTTGATTTTCCGCCTTCTGCAATAAATGAACATTTCAAAATTATTAATAATCAATGAATAAGATCAATACCTGGTTTTTTCTATTTATAATTTCCCGTTTTTCGCTTGCACAAGTAGATATTATTTTTTTAAATCACTTGATAAAAAACAATTGTGATAAAGAACTCAAATACTATTTATCTACTTACCAAAATCAAGTAGAAAAATCAGATACTATCAATTACTTATTATGCAAATACTATTTTCTTAAAGATGATGACAAAAAATTTTTCTTTCACTTTAAAAATTGTACAAACCTTGTTGAAAAAGATACTGTCTTTTTGAATGGTATTACTTTTAAATACTCAAGAAAATTTGACACAATAACTCAAAAATTTTTTTCCTACTCATTACACTCATCATCAAAGAATTATCAATTATTAAAAGATGTTTATTACAATAAACCTATTTCATTTTCTTCTCTGGATGAGAAAGCAATAAAATCTTATCATCAATGGCAAAAATCATTGAAAAAAAGCCCCGTCATAGCGGGTTTCTTGTCGGCTTTAATTCCTGGTTCAGGAAAAATTTACATAGGCAAACCATATTCTGGAAGCATTACATTTCTTTCAAGTTCTATATTATTTATCACTACTTATGAATCTATTTCATCAAAAGGTATTTATCATCCTTTAAGCATTTTAAATATTATGTTTTCAACTACATTTTATATCACAAACATTTATGGCAGTATTAATGACCTTCAAGATATCAGATTAAAAAGATACAAACAATTTATATATGACCTTACAGAAAGCTATAATCATCATAACATTCCTAATATTATTGAGAAATAATTTAATGAGTCAAAACCATCTTGATTCGCTTTATTTCACTTATGAACAGCGAATTTATGAATCATCTAACGACTCATTAAAACAATATTATCTATTAAAAAAAATCAATTTGATTATATCTAATCAAGATTATTTCAAACTAAATGATGAACTAAAAAGAGTCAATATTTCACTACTCTACAATCATCAACTTATTTCCACTTACTATTACAATCTATCACTCATTTCACTTCTGATGCAGGATTTTCCAAATGCCTTCTATGCATTCAATAATTTCAAAAAATATCAAAATCCCAATACCATTAGTACAAAACTTCTGGAATTATTATGCCTCTATAGATTTGATCCAACATCTTTTGAAAACACTCTTCTATATCTCAAAAATCAAGATAGCATAACCTTTTATCCTATTTACATTGAATACTCAAACTTAAAGTATAAACCTACCAAAAGCAGTTTCAAATATCAACTATGTTCGGCTATAATTCCCGGTTCAGGCAGTATTTTTTTGAAGGAATATAAAAAAGGATTCGCTTCATTATTAATTTCAAGCATCTACACTATAAGTGAATACTGGATAATCAGTAATCACCTTTATTTTAATGCTGTTTTTTGGGGCACATTATTTTTCTTCAAATTTTACATAGGCAATATACGACTCACGAAGAAAATCTATGAAAACATATATAAAAAAGAATATCGGCATTTTGTATTATCCATTAACAACGCATTGAACAAATATCCAATTCAATTTCAACACTTTGATATTCAATGAAAAAATTTTCTTTTCATTTATTTACATTTTATTCCGTATCTTTGTAAGGTGATAAAAATATAACCAATGTCTGCTACTCATACACCCATAGAAAAAGTTAGCTTTGAAGAACTAAAAAAAATTGTTCTGAACGATTATCGTATTGCAAATGAAAGCCGACAAACCAGCTTGTTAGGCAGAAAAGAAGTGCTTACTGGCAAAGCCAAATTTGGCATCTTTGGTGATGGAAAAGAAATCCCACAACTCGCAATGGCAAAGGTATTCAAGCCCGGTGATTTTCGCAGCGGTTATTATCGCGACCAAACCTTTATGTTTGCCATTGGTGCGCTTACTATAGAACAATGGTTTGCTGGTCTTTATGCTCATACAGATTTAAATTTTGAACCTACCAGTGGTGGCAGACAAATGGGCGGACATTATGCTACACATTTGATTAATCAAGATGGTAGTTGGAAAAATTTAGTAGAACTCAAAAACTCTTCTGCAGATATTTCGCCTACCGGTAGCCAAATGCCCAGATTATTAGGATTGGCTTATGCTTCTTATTTTTATAGACATAACCCTGAACTTCAAAAAGGCAAATTTCTTCAATTTTCTAATAAAGGCAATGAAGTAGCTTTTGGCACCATTGGAGACGCCAGCACTTCCGAAGGTTTATTTTGGGAAACCCTGAACGCCGCTGGTGTATTACAAGTGCCAATGATTGTTTCTGTTTGGGATGATGGACATGGCATTTCTGTTCCTAAAAAATATCAAACCATTAAAGAATCCATTTCCGAAGCCCTCAAAGGATTTCAAAGAACAAAAAATAAACCAGGATTTGAAATTTTATATGTAAAAGCATGGGACTATGTAGCACTTATTGAAACTTACGAAAAAGCCGAACTCATTGCACGAAACGAACATGTGCCTGTATTGATACATGTAGATGAAGTAACCCAACCACAAGGGCATAGCACATCTGGCTCTCACGAAAGATACAAATCAAAAGAACGACTTCAATGGGAAGCTGACTTTGATGGTATTAAAAAAATGCGCGAATGGATGCTCTCTTCTGGTTTTGCTACTGAAAATGAATTAAACGATATAGAAGAACAAGCCAAAGCAAGAGTTTTAGAAGCCAAAAACAAAGCATGGAATGATTATCTCTCTCCAATATTAGAGGAAAGACAAATTGTATCTGATTGGCTGGATGCTTTAAGCGAAACAAGCGCCTTCAAAGATGAAATTCAAAACATTAAAAAAGAATTATTATCCATCAAAGAACCTATTAGAAAAGACATTCATCAGGCAGTTAAAAAAATATTACGACTAACTAAAAATGAACCTTCTGATACAAGACAACAACTTACACATTGGATTATTCAAAAAACTGAAAACGCTAAAAAAATTTATGGAGATAATTTATATTCTGAAACACAATGGAGTGCTTTAAACATTCCACCCATTAACCCACAATATTCAGAAGATGCACCATTAGTAGATGCAAGAATTGTGCTACGTGATAACTTTGATGCTATACTTTCAAAATATCCCGAAGTAGTAATATTTGGTGAAGATAGCGGAAGAATAGGTGATGTGAATCAAGGATTAGAAAAAATGCAGGCCAAGTATGGAGAAATTCGTGTATTTGATACAGGCATTCGTGAAGCCACTATTGTGGGACAGGCAATAGGTTTAGCTATGCGTGGTTTAAGACCTATTGCTGAAATTCAATATCTGGATTATTTACTCTATGCTTTACAAATAATGAGTGATGATTTAGCCACTGTTCGCTGGCGTTCAAAAGGCACTCAAAAAGCCCCTGTTATCATCAGAACCAGAGGACATCGTTTGGAAGGCGTTTGGCATAGTGGTTCCCCAATGGGCACTATTATCAATGCGTGCAGAGGTATTTACATTTGTGTTCCACGAAACGCCACACAAGCAGCAGGTTTTTACAACACCTTATTAGAATCTGATGATACTGCTCTCATTATAGAACCATTAAATGGATACAGATTAAAAGAAAAATTACCATCTAATATAGGTGAATTTAAAGTGCCATTAGGTGTGCCTGAAACACTCATTGAAGGAACAGATGTTACACTGGTTACCTATGGTTCTTGCGTTAGAATTGCACAGGAAGCTATACAATGGCTTAATGAACATAACATATCAGTAGAACTCATAGATGTGCAAACCTTAATTCCTTTTGATATTCATCACCAAATAATTGAATCTGTCAAAAAAACTAACCGATTAGTGATATTAGATGAAGATGTACCAGGTGGAGCAAGCGCCTACATTCTTAAAAAACTTTTAGAAGATGAAAATGCCTACATTTACTTAGATTCCCCACCGGTCACAATTACATCCAAAGAACATCGTCCTGCCTACGCTACAGATGGTGATTATTTTTCAAAACCCAGTGCAGACGATGTATTTGATGTTATTTACAATCTTATGCACGAAACCAATCCACAATTATATCCTAAAATATATTAAACTTAAAATTATGAAAAAAATAGAATTATTTTATTTAATAATAATGACCATCCCCTTCTTTGCAATGGCACAACAGACCATTAATAATGATGATGGATTTACAATTACTGAAATTATTATTAAAGATTCTGTACCAGCGAAAGACCTTATAGCAAGAGCAACAGCGTGGGCACAAAAAAAAACATCCTAAATATGAAAAAGCCAATGCTGTTGGTGGAAGCACAAAAGTAGAACTGGATGCAGAATTTAAAATCAAGCCCAAAGAACTTAACCCGCCGCATGATTATTCAGGAAAAATACTAATGCACGTAAAAATAGAAGTAAAAGATGGCAAGTATAAATATACTATCAACAGAGTAAAACACATTGCAGATAATGGAAAAAATTCAGGTGGAGATATTACCAAAGACATTCCCGAATGTGGTAGTATGTTTCTGCCCGAACTCACCTGGAAAAAAATAAAAGGAGAAGCCATCAAAGATGCTAACTTATTAGCAGAAGACATAAAAGACGCTATGTCTGCACCCGTTAAAGCTCCATCAGAAGATTGGTAGAATATTGTTTAGAAACTTATACCATTTGATTGTGTTTCCAACGAATTAAGTATTAAACTCTTCGCTGCGTTCCACCTCTGGCGGACTTATTTGTGATGCTGATCCGCCCCCAACTTCGTTGGGGGGCGGAGAAGTATCTTCACTTTGCTCCTTTTGCGGGAATCAATCTACTAAATTTCGCACCAACATCAAATTCAAATCAATATCATAAACACTTAATTTTTAATTTTATACAGATTGCAAAAGATTTTACAAAAAACACTTTTAATTCTTAATCTTTAATTTTATGTTCTCTCGCAAAGACACAAAGAACACAAAGATTCTTAATTTTTAATTTAAATCTTATTTTCTCTCGCAAAGACGCATAGAACGCAAAGATTTTTTAATTTTTAATTTTATACAGATTGCAAAAGATTTTACAAAAAACGCTTTTAATTCTTAATTTTTAATTTTTAATTTAATTTTGTCTCTCGCAAAGACGCATAGAACGCAAAGATTTTAATTTTTAATTTTTAATTTTTAATTCTTAATTTTTAATTTTTAATTCTATACACTACCTTCGCCGCCCCTTTTTACAAAAAACATATCTCAATGGACAGAAATTCAATTATCGGTATCACATTAATTGCCTTGATTTTAGGTGTGTGGGTTTATATGACTACACCTACTCAAGAAGAATTAGCCAAACAAAAAAGAATGAAAGATTCTATTGCGTTGGCTGAAAGTCAAAAATTAAAAGAAGCAGAAAAAAATCAAACTCATCCAACGACTTCTCCTTCTAATATTACATCAACAATTGCTATAAAAAATGATAGTGTTATTCAACTTGAACAACAAAACTTTTACAAAGATTTTTATCCTGTTATTAAAGGTGAAGAAAAATTATTCACACTTGAAAATGATAAACTTAAAATTACTTTTACCAATAAGGGTGGTAGAATTAAACAAGTAGAACTAAAAAATTATCATCGCTATGGAAAACAAGAATCTCTACAACTTTTTGATAATGACTCTACCTACTACACTTTATTAATTGATGCTTATGATAAAAGCAGAATTTTTCACACTGATAGTTTTTATTTTGATGTGCCCGTAATTAAAAAGAATGAAATTGTTTTTCGCTTAAATACTTCTAAAAACGATAAATATCTGGATTTTATTTATCATCTGAATGATAATGACTATGCGCTCAAATTTGATATTCGTTTCCATCATCTGAATGATGTTATTTCCAACAATACAGATGAATTATTTTTTCAATGGCATTGCTGGATGCCTTCGCAGGAAAAACACATCATTAAAGAAAAAGAAGTGGCTACAATTTATTACAAATATACAGACGACTCTCCTGATTATCTCAATCCCAGAAGTGATGAAGATAAAGATATAAACGAAATGCCTATTAAATGGATTTGTTTCAAACAACAATTTTTCAACAGCACACTTATTGCAGATAAAGAATTTATGAAAGACGGCAGTTCTATTCATTTACGCACAAAAGAAGAGGATACATCTATTGTAAAATATGTGAATGCAGAAATTGGTATCCCTTATTCACACCAAAACGATGAAACATTTAGTATGCAATTTTTCTTTGGACCTAATCATTACAACACATTAAAAAAATATGATGATTGGGAATTAGAAAAAATCATTCCAACAGGTTGGTGGATTTTCAGATACATCAATACAGGATTGGTTATACCAATTTTTAATTGGCTAAAAGGTTCTCTGAATTTTGGAATTATTCTCATTATTTTAAACATTATTATCAAAATTATTCTATTCCCTATATTTTACAAAAACTATTTGAGTGGTGCTAAAATGAGAGCACTCAAACCTGAAATTGATAAAATCAATGAAAAATATGGACCAACCGGAGACCCTGTAAAAAAACAACAAGAAATGATGGCATTGTATCAAAGAGCCAAAGCCAATCCTATGATGGGCTGTTTGCTGTTGCTCATTCAGTTTCCTATTCTGATTGCTTTATTCAACTTTGTGCCTGCGGCTATTGAATTAAGACAGGAAGCATTCCTGTGGGCAGATGACTTATCTACTTACGATAGCATCTGGAATTTTGGAAAGATTCCTATCATATATTCTATTTATGGCGACCATGTTTCTTTATTTGCCTTGCTAATGTTTGTATCTACTATTCTTTATACATGGATGAATAGCGAAATGCTTTCACCACAGCAAAACCAACAAGTGCCCGGAATGAAGTTTATGATGTACTTTATGCCTGTTATATTTTTAGCAGTGATGAACAATTATTCAGCAGGATTAAGTTGGTATTATTTTACTGCTAACATTCTTACATTTGCTCAAACTTATCTACTGCGATATTTTATTAAAGATGAAAAAATTCGTGCAGAAATAGAAGCCAATTTGAAAAAACCTATGAAAGTAAGTGGGTTTCAAAAACGATTACAAGATATGATGAAACAACAGCAACAACTTCAACAACAAGGAAAGAAAAGAAAATAATCTTGGGATTTCTTTGTGTCCCCAATCCCTCCCCAACATTGTTGGGGATTGGGGAAGAATTGCGTTCTTTGTGGTTTGAATATTATATTTGTAATATCAATAAATTCAATGTATCTATAATTCCACAGATATGTGCAAAATTTTACACAATTAAAAAGAGCATAAAATAATAAATTAAATTAGCCCACAACAATCCTTCCTATGTCTGACAAATACATAGATGTTGAAAAAGTATTGAAAGAAAAAACACCAAAGTTTTACAAACTTTTACCTCGCTTTATTATCCGCTGGATAAAAAAAATATTACATGAAGATGAAATTAATTCAGTAATGGCTAAAATTGGTCATCTTAAAGACCTTGAATTCAATGATGCTGTATTAAATGAACTGAATGCCAACATTGTCAGTATCGGAGAAAATAACATTCCTGAAACAGGAAGTATTATCATTGCATCCAATCACCCATTAGGCGGATTAGATGGAATGGCACTCATCAAAGCAGTTAGTAAAATTAGAAAAGATATTAAGTTTATAGTCAATGATATCTTATTAAAATTAGAAAACTACTCTGGTATTTTTGTTGGTGTTAATAAATTAGGCAATACGCCCAAACAAGCACTTCTCAATGTAGAAAAAGTATTTGCATCTGATAATGCTATACTCTTTTTTCCTGCAGGATTGGTATCAAGAAAGCAAAAAATAAATGGACAATGGCAAATTCAGGATTTAAAATGGAATAAAACATTTGTGCAAAAATCTGCACAATATCAAAAGCCCATTATTCCTGTATTTATTGAAGGTAGAAATTCTGATTTCTTTTACAACTTATCTTACTGGAGAAAAAAATTAGGAATTAAAGGCAATATTGAAATGCTCTTCTTACCCGATGAAATGTTCAAACAAAAAAATCAAACGATTAAAATTTATTTTGGAAAGCCCATTCCACCTTCTACCTTTGATAAATCAAAAAGTTTTGAGCAATGGGCTGAATTATTGAAACAATATGTATATTCAGGCAGTATTCAAAAAAATATTTCCTTTTTAGAATACCTCAACTATGAACAAAGAAACGCTTTTGCAAAAAAATAAATCCGTTCTAATTAAATATATTCCTGAAAAAGCCATAGACATTATCAATGAGTGGATTTTAGAATTTAACTTCAAATTGCTTATCAAACAAGACAGAAAAAACAAATGGGGTGATTTTAAATATCGCTCCAATCAATCAGTTCCTGTTATTACCATTAATCGTTCTCTTAATAAGTGTGTGTTTTTAATAACACTTGTGCATGAAATTGCACATTGCAAAACATATAGAGAATTTGGTCACAACATTGACCCACACGGAAAAGAATGGAAAAAAAACTTCCAATTACTTATGAGTAACTTTCTCAATACCGATATTTTTCCTATTGATGTATTGTATGTGTTGCGAAAACACATGCAAAATCCACTGGCTTCTGCAAATGCAGACATTGAACTATACAAAGTTTTAATGAACTATAATCCTAATTCTGAAAATAAAGCATTAGTAGAATATCTTAATGATGGCGATAAATTTGAATATGAAAATAAATTGTATCAAAGAATTTCTCAAAAGAGAAAAAGAATAGAATGCCTTGAACTATCTACTGGTAAAAAATATTTATTCTCACCTGTTGTAGAAGTAAATATTGTAGAGTAATATTTTACTTTCCTTCTACTGAACACAAAAAATCTACTGCTTTTTTGCCTCTTTCTCCTAAATCAATACTATAATCATTCACATATAATTGTATGTGCTGACGCATCACATTTTCATCCATTTCCTGTGCATTTTTCTTCACAAATGGCATTACCTCTTCAGGATGAGAAAAAGCATATAACACACTTTGTTTTATCAATTCATTTATTTGTAAAATAACTTCCTCACCTAATGATTTTTTGGCCATTATTCCACCTAATGGAATAGGCAAGCCCGTTGAATGTTCCCACAACTCTCCTAAATCTACAATTTTTATCAAACCCTTTTGATGATAAGTAAATCTGTTTTCGTGTATGATTAATCCCGCATCAAACTTTTTCTCTAATAACAAATCTTCAATATCTGAAAATATCACTGATGTTTTGTTTTTTATTTCAGGATAAAATTTTTTCAGTAACAAATGTGCTGTTGTCAATTCTCCCGGTATCAGAACATTTAATGATGCACGAAAATTTTTATCCTCCAAAAATTTTTCCTGAATATCTTTTGAATGAGTAATCAACAAAGGACCGCAACCAAATCCTAATGCACTGCCACTACTTAAATACACATAATATTGCTGACAATACATATAAGCATGATAACTTAATTTTGTAACATCTAATACCCCCTGCAATGCTTTTTGATTCAAACTTTCCACATCTTCAATCACAGGCACAAATTCAAATTGTCCAGTATCAATTTTGTGATGAATCAATGCATCAAAAATAAAACAATCATTTGGACAGGGCGAAAAACCAAGTGTTATCTTTTGTTTCATAATGTTTCTATATATTGAATGAGTAATTCATTTAAATGTAATATAGCCAGTGGTATATTCCACTTGCTTTTATCTCTTTCTTCTACATAATTACTGATAGCCCTGATTTGACAGCACTTCCAGTGAAATTTATTGCAAACAAAATAAAACGCTGCTCCTTCCATTGACTCAATTTGCGGATGAAATAATTGTTCTACTCTTTGAATACTCTCTTTATTTCCGTGCACAGTATTCACTGTAATTCCAGTTACTCTTTTCAATGAATGAAATGTTAGCGGAATCATTAAATTTTTAGGCACCACATTTTCCTTGCCTAATTTTAATTCAGATATTTTCAAAAAATTTGAGCCATCTTCTGCGCCTAATTCTGAAAATATATCTTTTTCAACCACTACACATTCGCCAATTTCTAATTGTCTATCAAATGCTCCTGCAATGCCTGCATTGATGGCAAAATCATAATCTTCTTCATAAAGTGTTGCCAAATAAAAAGCAGTATTCACCATTCCTGCACCTGGAATAAAAATGTGAATTGCTTTCCCCTTCAATTCAGATGTATAATATCTATGAGTGTGTCTAAACACGCCTACTTTTCTTTTCAAATAATTTATCAAAGGACGCACCTCCTCAATAGTAGCCGCAACAATTAAAAGTTTATTTACTATTATAGGCATAACTCTGCACAAAGATAGGGAAGTTATTACTAAAATTGATTTTATTTTTCTTTTCATTATAATTCATTCACTCAATTATTTTTACTACTTTTAGCCCCTCATTTTATTTTTGAAGCGTGACTAAATATATTGTTTCTAAATTGATTTATTCTGTAATTGTGCTCTGGGGCGTTATTACGGCTATATTTTTTCTTTTCAATGTATTGCCCGGAGACCCCGCTACTATTATATTAGGACAAAGAGCCAACAAAGAACAGGTAGAAGCCATTCACAAAGATTTAGGTTTAGACCTTCCCATCATCACTCAATATTTACTCTATCTTAATGACCTTTCCCCCGTTTCTATTCATAAACTCAATGATAAATCATCTCACTGGTATTACGATACCGAAAAATACTCAGGCATTCAGTTACTTCCATTAGATGAAAATGTAGTGATATTTAAAGTGCCATATCTGCGTCGTTCCTATATTTCCAAAAGACCTGTGTCAGACATTATTCTGGAAACTTTACCCGAAACAGCAGTATTGGCATTTTCTTCTATTATTATTGCTTCTGCGTTGGGCATTTTACTGGGCATATTAGCAGCCATTAAGTTCAATACCTGGTATGATAAAATTTCTTTAGTGCTTTCTGTATTAGGAATGGCAGCACCTTCATTTTTTGTGGGATTAATTATTGCCTGGCTGTTTGGATATGTATTAAGAGATTATACTGGACTTTCACCAACAGGTAGTTTGTTTGAATTAGATGTATGGGAAGGAGAAAAATTGCAATTGAAAAATTTGATTTTACCTGCTATCACATTAGGTGTGCGTCCATTGGCTATCATTGTACAATTGATGAGAAGTTCTTTGTTAGATGTAATGTCGCAGGATTATATCAGAACCGCCAGGGCAAAGGGGCTTCCATTTTATACCATCATTTTCAAACACGCGCTTAAAAATGCTCTAAACCCTGTAGTTACTGCCATTTCAGGATGGTTTGCTGGACTAATGGCTGGTGCTGTTTTTGTAGAATATATTTTCAACTGGAAAGGCATTGGCTACGAAGTTTACGAAGCCCTTACAAAAAATGATTTGCCCGTTGTAATGGGCTCTACCTTGATATTTGCAACAATATTCGTATTCACCAATATGGTGGTGGATATTATCTACGGATTTTTAGACCCAAGAGTAAGAATTAAATAAAATGAAAATCTCATATCAAATACTTAAAGATCTTTTACCTACAGATTTAAGTCCTGCTGAAATAGCACAAATACTCACAGAAATAGGACTGGAAGTAGAATCCATTGAAGAGTATATTTCTCACAAAGGATTAGACAATGTAGTGGTTGGAGAAGTGATTGAAAAACAAAAGCATCCAAATGCTGATAAATTATCTCTAACCAAAGTGCATATTGGCAATGATAAAGTACTGGATATAGTATGCGGTGCACCTAATGTAGAAAAAGGACAAAAAGTTTTAGTAGCACTGGTAGGAGCCCAATTGCACACTTTTTCTGGTGAAGTGATTGAAATAAAAAAATCTAAAATCAGAGGAGAAGTAAGTGAAGGAATGATTTGTGCAGCAGATGAGTTAGGCATTGGCAATGACCATTCAGGTATAATGGTATTACCACCCGAAGTGCCTGTTGGATTACCTGCCACAGAATATTTTAAGGTTAGCAGAGATACTATCATAGATGTAGCCATTACTGCTAATCGTGGAGACGCGGCTTCTCACATAGGTATAGCAAGGGATTTGAAAGCATATTTAAAAACACATTTTCCTGAAAAATATGCAGATTTAAACATCCATTTTCCTGCATCGCTTGATTTTCCTGATTCATCGGGCACATTTGATATTGATATACAAATAAAAAATACAGAAGATTGCAAACGATATGCGGGCATTGTGATTAATGGAGTAAAAGTAGCACCTTCACCACAATGGTTGCAAAACCGCCTGAATGCACTGGGCATCAGACCTATCAATAATATTGTGGATATTACTAATTATGTAATGTTAGAATTAGGACATCCATTGCACGCCTTTGATGTTAGAGCCATTAAGGATAACAAAGTAATCATTCAAAATGTCAAAGAAGGCACAGAGTTTGTTACATTAGATGGCGTTACAAGAAAATTATCTTCATCTGATTTGATGATTTGTAATGCAGAAGAGCCGATGTGCATTGCAGGTATTTTTGGTGGATTAGAAAGTGGTATAAAAGATGATACACAAACTATTTTTATAGAAAGT
Organism: Bacteroidota bacterium; assembly: GCA_040758575.1. Lineage (GTDB taxonomy): Bacteria > Bacteroidota > Bacteroidia > B-17B0 > Aurantibacillaceae > BPGX01. The sequence continues at coordinate 12,924 of JBFLVH010000021.1, forward strand.
GCTTGGTTTAATCCTTCTGCCATCAGAAAAACTTCAGCAAGATTAGGATTGAAAACAGATGCATCTTTTCGCTTTGAAAGATTTGCAGACCCCGAAATGGTAATTTTTGCCTTAAATAGAGCGTGTTCATTGATATTAGAAATAGCAGGTGGTAATTTAAGCATGGGCGTAAAAGATGTGTATCCACATCCCTTTGAGCCCTACAAAGTAGGTTATTCCATCAAAAGAACCAACGATTTATTTGGTCAGGAAATTCCTTTTGAAATTACAAAGAAAATCATTGAAGAATTAGAAATTCAAATAGAATCTGAAAGCCACGAAGGAATGCTATTATTAGTGCCACCCCGAAAATCAGATGTTACAAGAGAAGTAGATGTGGCAGAAGAAGTTTTGAGAATTTATGGTTTCAATAAAATCAATCCTAAAAAACAATTTTCTTATCAATTACCCGAACATAACACATTTGACAAAAATACTTTCGTCATTTATTTGAGAAAACTTTCTGACTTCCTTGTAGATAAAGGATTTTACGAAATGCAAAGTTTATCTTTTCATCATCATAGTTTTTATGGAGAGCATACTCAACATTTAATCAAAATAAAAAATCCAGTCAATACTGAATTAGATGTATTAAGACAAACATTATTGTTCAACGCATTGCAAAACATTGCCTTTAATGCAAGACATCAACAAAAAGATTTAATGGCATTTGAAATAGGAAAAGTGTATTACAAAAACAATAATCAATTTAATGAAGAATATCATCTCGCTTTGTTTGCTGCTGGAAACTTAAAACTCACTGAAAGTTTTTATCAAACTAACAAATCATTTTATTTTCTAAAAGAAATAACTGAAAGAATTTTCTTTTTTAGCAATACAAACTTCACTTTTGAACAAACACAAGAACAGCCCTTTTCAAAAGGATTGATTTACTTTAATCATCAAAAACAAGAAATTGCAAGAGTTGGTTTTGTGCATCCTAAATTATTAAAACAAATGGATGTAGAAACTTCACCTGTAATTTTCGCTGAAATTAATCTGGAAAAAATATTTGATAATTATCTTTCAAAAACTACTACATACTCTGAAATCCCCAAATTTCCTGTTGTTGAAAGAGACCTTTCTTTATTATTAGATAAATCTATTGCATTTGCAGATATTAAAAAAGTCATTCAACATACTGCAAAAAAATATCTGAAAGACCTTCAAATGTTTGATTATTACGAAGGAAAAAATATTCCAGAAAATAAAAAATCCTACGCTGTTAGGTTGTTCTTGCAGGATACACATAAAACACTTTCTGATAAAGAAATAGATGATGTAATGAACAAAGTGATTCAGGAATTAAAGAAACAACTCAATGCAGAATTAAGATGAAAAAACCACTGATACTTGTTACTAATGATGATGGAATAACAGCACCTGGTATTTTGTTTTTAAGTCAAATAGCCAGAGATTATGGAGATGTAGCAGTCATTGCACCTGATAAGCCACAATCAGGAAGTGGACACGCCATTACTATACACACTACATTAAGAATATTTCCTTCATCTATACATCACACTTCTATTGAATACGCAACTAATGGCACGCCTGTAGATTGTGTCAAATTAGCCGTAAATAAAATATTACCACAAAAACCTGATTTAATTTTATCAGGCGTTAATCATGGCAGCAATAGTTCAATCAATGTGATTTATTCAGGCACTATGAGTGCTGCAATTGAAGGTTATTTAGAAGGCATTCCATCTGTTGGTTTTTCATTATGTAATTATAGCATAGAAGCCAATTTCCAACCATCAGAGCCATACATTCGTCAAATTATTGAATGGATGCTGAAAAAAAATCAACAACTCACTTGCTTAAATGTCAATATTTCCGATACATCAGAAATCAGAGGAATTAAAATTTGTCGTCAGGCAAAAGGCAACTGGGTAGAAGAATTTGAAGAGCGATTAGACCCCTATGATAAGCCATATTACTGGATGACTGGAAAATTTACTAACTTTGAACCTGATGCAGAAGATACAGATGAATGGGCTTTGAAAAATGGATATGTTTCAGTAGTGCCTGTTCAAACTGACTTAACTTGCTATACTACTATCAAAAGAATGCAAAATGATTTTTAAACAATAAAATAAAAATATATGAGAACAGACAACTATCAACATCACGATTATTATTTAGTAGATGAATTACTTACAGAGGAACACAAGTTAATTCGTGATACTGTAAGAGCATGGGTAAAAAAAGAAGTTACACCGATAATTGAAGAAGTGTGTCAGAAAGCCACATTTCACAAGCCGTGGATAAAGGGATTGGCAGAAATTGGTGCATTTGGTCCATTTATTCCACAAGAATATGGAGGAGCGGGATTGGATTATATTTCTTATGGTATAATGATGCAAGAGTTAGAAAGAGGAGATAGTGGTGTAAGGTCTACTGCATCCGTGCAGGGTTCGTTGGTGATGTATCCTATTTATGCATTTGGTAGTGAAGAACAAAAAAGGAAATATTTGCCCAAACTGGCAAAAGGAGAACTCATGGGATGTTTTGGTCTTACAGAACCCGATTATGGTTCAAACCCCGCTGGAATGATTACTCGCATAGAAGATAAAGGAAATTATTATTTATTGAATGGTGCTAAAATGTGGATTTCCAATGCACCCTTTGCAGATATTGCAGTAGTATGGGCAAAAGATGATAATGGTGAAATAAGAGGCATTATTGTAGAAAGGGGTATGGAAGGATTTACTACACCTGAAACACACGGCAAATGGAGTTTGAGAGCCAGTGCTACCGGAGAGTTAGTATTTGATAATGTAAAAGTGCCAAAAGAAAATTTATTACCTAACATCAAAGGATTAAAAGGACCTTTAAGTTGCTTAAATAGTGCAAGATATGGCATTGCTTGGGGTGCTATTGGTGCTGCATTAGATTGCTATGATAGTGCTTTGAGATATTCAAAAGAGAGAATACAATTTGGTAAGCCCATTGGTGCTTTTCAATTGCAACAAAAGAAGTTAGCCGAAATGATTACAGAAATTACCAAAGCACAACTTTTAGCATGGAGATTAGGTGTATTAAAAAATGAAAATAGAGCCACACCCGCTCAAATTTCAATGGCAAAGAGAAATAATGTGGCAATGGCTTTGAACATAGCCCGCGAAGCAAGACAAATTCACGGGGGCATGGGCATTACAGGAGAATATCCTATTATGCGACACATGATGAATTTAGAATCCGTTATCACTTATGAAGGCACACACGATATACACTTATTAATTACAGGAATGGATATAACTGGCTTTAATGCTTTTAGTTAGAACTAATCTCACTCAAAGCGAGAAGATTATTTAATTATTAGCCACGAATGCACGAATGATTGAAGAAAAATTCTGAATTCTTGATTTATAATTTTTAAACCTTATTTTTAATTACACATTATTCACTAAAGGCGAAGAAGCATCTAAAATAGACACTTATGTTGAGTTCCTTCGCTACGATAAGACCCTCCCCTCTTCTCCCCCTCCCTAAAAATTAGGGAGGGGATGGGGGTGGGTTGCTGAACGCAGTGAAGCATCTAAACCACTACGCTGTTCCGCATAATAAATTTAAATTAAAATATGCCCATACTTGCACCATCATTATTATCAGCAGATTTTTCTGACTTGAAGACAGCCATTGATATTGTCAATCAATCAGAAGCAGAATGGCTTCATCTGGACATTATGGACGGCGTTTTTGTGCCTAACATTTCCTTTGGTTTTCCTGTGCTTGCAGCAGTTCAAAAGCATTGTCAAAAACCAATGGATGTTCATTTGATGATTATTGACCCTGACCGATATATTGAAAAATTTGCCAAACACGGCGCATATAGCATTTCTGTGCATTATGAAGCATGCGCGCATTTACATCGCACCATACAAAATATTCGTTCATTCAATGTAAAACCTGGAATAGCCATTAACCCCCACACGCCCGTACAGTTGCTTGAAGATATTATCACCGATATTGATTTAGTTTGTTTAATGTCAGTAAACCCCGGCTTTGGAGGACAAAAGTTTATTGAAAACACTTATTCAAAAATTGAAAAACTGAAAAATTTGATTATACAAAAAAACTCAAAGGCATTGATAGAAATTGATGGAGGAGTAGATATTCACAATGCTGGAAAATTAGTGAAGTATGGAGCAGATGTATTAGTAGCAGGTAATAGTGTATTTGGTCAAAAAGATATAGCAGGTGCTATTCGTGATTTGAAGAAAGTTATGCAGGCATAGTGTATTGTGCTTGAAAAGTTTATATAGATGAACACATCTCAAAATATAGAAATATTAAAATCTTTTGTAACTGAAAAAAGATTTCAAAGATTTCAGGAAATATTAAATCAACGTACAAGATATATTACCATTGTATTAGAAGATGTTTTTCAAGGACACAATGCTTCTGCGATATTGCGTAGTTGCGATTGCTTTGGCATTCAAGATGTTCATTTTATTGAGAATAGAAATACTTTTAAAACTAACGAAGAAGTTTCAATGGGAGCAGCACAATGGTTAAGTATTTATCGCTACAATGAAAAAGATGTAAACAATACAGCCACTTGTTACCAATTATTAAAAGATAAAGGATATAGAATTGTTGCTACATCGCCACATCATACATCTGTAAGTATTGATAAGTTAGATGTTCATCAACCTATAGCATTGATATTTGGTGCAGAAAAAGAAGGATTAAGTGATTATGCCTTAAAGAATGCAGATGAATATGTGTATATTCCTATGTATGGATTTACAGAAAGTTTTAATATCAGTGTGAGTGCGGCATTATGTATGTATGAATTAAATAAAAAAATTAGAACTGCTGATTTTCCTTTTCAACTCAAGGAAGAAGAGAAACAAGAATTATTATTAGAGTGGTTGAAAAGCAGCATTGATGATGCAGACAAAATATTAGAAAGATATAAAGTTTAATCTCTGATATTAATTCCCAAACTTTATTTTTATCATTGCAAAGATGCTGTAATTAATAATGTCCATATAATTGGCTTCTACACCTTCTGAAATTAATGTTTGTCCTTTATTATCTTCTATTTGTTTGATGCGATGTAATTTTACCAACACAAGGTCAATCAATGAACTGATTCTCATATCTTTCCACGCATCTCCATAATCATGATTTTTTTTCAACATTAAATTTTTGACTTCTAATGCTTTTTCATCGTAGAGTTGCGTAATTTCATTTTCGGGAATATCAATTCTTTCATCGTGGATGAGTTGTAATTGAATGAGTGCAATAAGACAGTAGTTAATAATGCCAATCCATTCATCTTCGGGCTTATCGCTTATCTTTTGTTCTTTTACAATATCTAAAGTTTTTAATCTTTTGGCTTTGATGTAAATTTGGTCTGTAATGGATTCAGGGCGAAGATGCCTCCACGAAGTGCCATAGTCCTTCATTTTTTTAATAAATATATCCCTGCATATTTGCACAATGGCATCGTATTTTTGAATATCTGTTAAGTTAGATGAAGTGGGCATATATGTTTTAATTTATTGTTTTAACTTTTCCATATAAATCAAATTCTTCAGCATCTAATATTTCCACTTCGCAGAATTGCCCTATTTTCAAGGGTTTTGAGTGTTGTATCAATACTTCATTATCTACATCAGGGCTGTCATATTCTGTTCGTCCTATCCAGTAATCGCCTTCTTTTCTATCAATTATTGTTTTGTATGTCTTTCCAATTTTCATTTGATTAATTTCAAAGGAAATTTTTTCTTGTTGTTGCATTAAAATGCTGGCTCTTTGTTTCTTAATTTTTTCAGGCACATTGTCTTTCATTGAGTAAGCAGTAGTATTTTCTTCGTGTGAATAAGTAAATACACCTAATCTATCAAATTTGATTTCTTTGAGCCAATCTAATAATTCCTGAAATTGCTCATCAGTTTCATTTGGAAAGCCAACCATTATGCTTGTTCTTAATGCTACATTGGGTATAATTTCTCTTATTTTGTAAATCAATTCAGTCGTTTTTTCTTTGGTGATGCCTCTTCGCATATTTTTTAATACTTCATCGCTGATGTGTTGTATAGGCATATCTAAATACTTGCATATTTTTGGATTATCTCTTACAACATATAAAACATCTTCAGGAAAACCACTTGGAAAAAGATAATGCAAGCGAATCCATTCTATACCATTTACTTCACTTAATTTTTCAAGCAGTTGAGCCAGAGTTCTTTTTTTGTAAATATCTAATCCATAATATGTCAAGTCCTGTGCTATAAGTAGTAATTCTTTTACACCTTTATCTGCTAATTTTTTAGTTTGCTCCACTAATTGTTCAATGGGCACAGAAATATGTTTTCCTCTCATCAATGGAATAGCACAGAAACTACAAGGTCTATCACATCCTTCACTTATTTTTAAGTAAGCGTAGTGTGAAGGCGTGGTGAGTAATCTTTCACCAGTTAATTCTTTTTTGTAATCGGTTTTGATATGTTGTATAATTCTTGGTAAATCACGGGTGCCAAAGAATGCATCTACTTCGGGTATTTCATTTTGAAGTTCATCCTTATATCTTTCACTTAAACAACCTGTAACATATAACTTTTCAATCCATTTATTTTTCTTGACTTCTGCAAATTGTAATATAGTTTGAATGCTTTCTTCTTTTGCACTGGCAATAAATCCACAAGTGTTAATGATAACAATATCTTGCTCTTCGTCATTGCTTTCGTGAGCAACATTAAAACCAAGAGCAGATAATTCTCCCATCAAATTTTCGCTATCTACAAGGTTTTTGCTACAACCAAGCGTGATGATATTAACTTTTCTTTTTTTATTACCTTTTGTTCTCAATTTTTTTTGAATGCAAATGTCGGAAAAAAATTAAAGGAGATAAAAACAAACTATTATTATTCAAAGAGGCGAGGTAACTTTTCCAAGAATAAATGAGATGAATATATTAGATTTAATCTTTTATTTGCTATATCAATATACTCTTCATTTATATCGCCACCAATAAATTGACGATTGAGTTTTTTTGCAGCAACTAATGTAGTTCCACTTCCTGCAAAAGGGTCAAATACTATAGCATTTTCATCATAAGTGAAAAGAGAAATAATATGTTCGCATAATGCTAATGGCTTAACAGTTTTATGGGTATTAAATTCTCCCTTTTCTTTTTTAGTAGGTTTAGGAATAAAAAAGTATCTATCCATTGCATTAAATAATAAATCAGTAGTAATTACATTAGATGGGAACATATTTTTATCTATACCAACAGTTTGTTGAGTATTAATTAGTCCAACTTTGTATTTTTCAAAATTTTCAAGAAAAGTTCCTTCTGTTGGTTTTTGAGCAACGGCAATGGGTTCATAACAAGATTTTATTTGTGGCGTTTTCCAATGATTTAATTGTTGTTTAAGAGCAATTTTTTCTTGTTCTGATTTATTAGATTTGTCAATAAAGTGATTAAGCGACATAGCTTTGGGTTGATTTTGAGAATAAATCCATAAAAATGTATCTCTCATTAGAAAGCCCGCATCATCTATTGCAGAAGCCATTCTATGGAATAGACGAGGACTGGAGAATGAAAAGAAAAATCCGCCTGGTTTAAGTATTCTGAAAATATTTTGTGAAACATTAAGATACCATTGATAAAATTTTATTCCTTGTTCTCTATCAAATTTCATTCCCGGTGGTAAAGATGTTACGACTTTGCAATAATCTTTATCTTCTGAAATTTTTTGGTGGTTCCATTCATTATCTAATTTATCAAGAAAGTAAGGCGGATCGGTTAATACCAAATCAATAGAATTATCGGGTATTTCAGACATTAATTCAAAGGCATCTTTGAAATGTATTTTGTTAAGTATATTCTTTAAATTATCCTTCATATTCTTCTTTGAGTAAATTATAAATTTGTCTTTTAATTGTTTCATCACATTTTAATATAACTTGTGGATTAGCAATTCCACGAACTCTACCTTTATCATCAAATATCCAAAAATTTCTATATGCCCGATTACATTTTTGACATTGTGGTATTATGTTGCCTTCAACTAAAGGTTTTCTTGGGTCTTTATGTGATTTTTGTAATTTTGTAATTGTATTTGTCCAATGAAAATGCTTTTCTCCTTCTTTAGAACCACAGGTAGCACATCTATAATTAAATTTTTGTAATATTTTTTTCCATGAAGAAGCGTTTGCATTATCTTCCCTATGATGCGTGAAATTAGGATAGGGCTTTTCAAGTGAAATTAATTTATACTCTCCTTTATTTTTTACATGCACATTATCTCTGCCTCCCGCAGAAATAAACCAACCTTTTTGTGCGCCTAAATGTCTTGCTTGCTGAACATCGTTAACATCGGGATAATATTTTCTAATAAATTGAGTCAATTCTTTTTTTGTAACCACTACTGTATTGGGGTAAAATCTTGCAAGATATACTAAAACGAGAGCGTCCTTTGTATAATTTCCTTTTTTATCTTTTAACTTTGGTAGTTGCACACCATATTTCTTTAAGTATTCATTATAATATTTTTTTACTAAATCATAGGTTGCTTCAATTTCACTATCATTCATGGGCGTTTTCATTATACTTTTTACTGCAAAAATAAGTAACAAATATTATTTGAGAAAATAATATCTTTATTCAAACCAAAATCTCCCAAATGTTTCCATTATGTTTTAATAATGAAATATTATTTAAGGTAAATTTTTCTTGGATAGGAAAATGTTGTTTTACTTCACTTAAAATGTCTAATGTTTGATGTTTTTTTACATCTCTGAATGCTATTGTAATATGCGGATGAAAAGGACGAGGCGGTAAATCCTTCACAATATTAAAATGAATACGAAAATAATTCTCTACTGTTTTTTGAAATGCGGTTAGTTCTGGTGAATCTATAACATTAATAAAAACTACTTTTGGTAAAAACACATCATAATTTTTCAGTATAATTTCAAAAGATTGTATGCTTCGTGAATTAAAATCTTGAATAGCATTGACTAATGCAGGTTCTTTTTTTGATGACAATTTGAATGGGGGAATAAGTGTGATGTGCGGCGGAGATTTTAATGCGTGCTTACAATGATATTTTTCTGAAATATAATACTTAATTGTGTTGATTTTTTCTGCAAGAAATGGAGGAGGAAGAATGGCAATGAAATATAATGCTTCATTACTCAAAGGATTATATTTTTAGATGATTTCCATTGAGTTTTATAGAAACTTTACCTTTGGGAATGGAATTAATTAAATTTTTAGTATACTCTTTTTGAGGATTAAAATAAATCTGGTCAGCATCTCCAATTTCTTCAATTTTTCCTTTGCTCATTACAGCAATTCTATCACTCATAAATCTAACAACGCTTAAATCGTGTGAAATAAAGATATAGGTAAGGTTAAATTCTTTTTTAAGATCATTAAGCAAATTTAATATTTGTGCCTGCACACTTACATCTAATGCACTCACGCTCTCGTCGCAAATTACGAATTTTGGCTGAACAGATAAAGTACGGGCAATACATATTCTTTGTCTTTGACCACCACTAAATTCGTGCGGGAAGCGATAAAAATGTTGCTCCTTCAAGCCAACTTTTTTTAATAAATCCATTGCTATCTCTTTCCTTTCTGATTTATTTTTACCGATATTAAATACTTCCATTGGTTCCATAATGGATTCTCCAATAGAAATTCTGGGATTCAGAGACGAGTAAGGGTCTTGAAAAATAATTTGCATGTCTTTTCTTACAGGTCTGAAGTCCTTTTCTGATAATCGTAAAATTTCTTCATTGCGATAAAGCACCTGTCCTTCTTTTGCCTGCACAAGTTTGAGAATACTGCGTCCTAATGTGGTTTTTCCGCAACCGCTCTCGCCGACTAATCCTAATGTTTCTCCTTCATAAATATCTATACTTACATCGTCAACTGCTTTAAACCATTCTTTTGTTTTTCCAAAAATTGACTTATTGTTGGGGAACCATGTTTTTAGGTTTTTGATTTGAATGAGTTTATCTTTTTGATAGATTTTATTTAAATGTTCCGCTCTTTCATTTTCAGTAAATATTGCTGATTTGATAATACTTTCAAAACTTGTAGATTTTTCAATAATATCACCACTTTCGGTTATTTCCATAAAATCAGAAATAACGGGCAAAACTTTTAATCTTTTATCTAATGGGGGGCGACAAGCCATCAATCCTTTTGTGTAGGGATGTTGTGGGTTAGTAAAAATTTCCTGAATGGTGCCTTTTTCTACAATACTGCCATTGAGCATTACAATGACTTTATCAGCAATTTCAGCAATTACAGATAAATCGTGAGAAATAAATATAACACTGGTATTAAATTCATTTCTTAATTTTTTAAGTTGTTCCAATATTCCTTTTTGTATTGTTACATCTAATGCTGTAGTAGGTTCATCGGCAATGATGAGAGATGGATTACAACTCATTGCCATTGCTATCATTACTCTTTGTTTTTGACCACCAGAGAGTTCGTGTGGATATTTATCAAATGCTCTTTTGGGGTCAGGTAAATTAACTAAATCAAATAATTCAATTGTTTGTTTTTGAGCTTCTTGATAGGATATTTTTTTGTGTAAAATAAGTGCTTCTGCTACTTGTTCTCCACATTTCATCACAGGGTTCAATGAAGTCATTGGCTCTTGAAAAATCATGCTAATTTCATTGCCGCGAATTTTTCTTATTTCTTCAATAGGCAAAAGATTTAGATTTACAACAGAGTTGTCTTTTTTTCTAAATAGCATACTTCCACTGGAAATTTTTCCCGGTGGGCTAGGAACAAGATGCATAATAGAAAGACAGGTAACTGTTTTGCCCGAACCACTTTCACCAACGATGCCAACTATTTCTCCTTTTTTGACATTAAAGGAAACTTCCTTTACTGCCTGATTAAAATTACCATTTTGATGAAATACAACATTTAAATTGTTGATTTCAAGTAAGGTATCTTCAGGCAAAGAGAACATATTATTTTATCAGTTAGACACAATCAAATAATAAAAGTGCATACGAATTTGAAAACAGGTGCGATTATTTTTTTACAAACTCGCCCATTTTATTGTCGTAGTTGAGGAAATAACCGCCTTTTGGAAGATTTGATACATCTATTTTACTACCATAACCTTTTTTTACAATGTTTCCATATTGGTCATAAATTTCATACATTGTTTCTGCAGGTTTATCATTAGCCATAAATTGAATATCTGTTTTGGCTTTCATAGGTCCAAAAGTAACTTCAGGAATATCAGAAATGACTTCAACAGGTTTAGAAACACGAGGTTGACCTGTATAGTCAGTTTGTCTTACTCTTACAGTATTTTTACCAGAGTGAAGTTGCAATTTGAATTCATAGTTGTTAGTACCAGGTGTTCCAACGCCTTCTACTTCGCCAACTTTCACCCATTTGTTCCATCTATATTGCTCAATTACAAATGTGAGTTTGCCTGTTTCAGATTTAGTGCTAAATTTAAGTAATCCATCTTTGTCTAAAGTCATAGAAATAACTTCAAAAGTACCTTTGGGTTTTAATACTTCAGGGTTCAATACTTTGGGTTTACAATCGGCTTTATGTTTGATTTTTACTTCTACTTTATCGCCAATATTTAATTTGTGTGGCTTGAAATCAATTTCAAATGCAGATGAGTTAGTTTCATCAGTGGTGATGTTTCCATTTACTAAAACTTCTGTTACGCAAAAGCCCACACCGCTGCTGGCAAAGGGATTTTGCACATATAAATTTTTTCCTTGATAGTTGCCTTCTAATATTAAAACGCCTTCTTGTGCTGATGTAAAGAAAGCATATAAACTAAAAACAAACACTAATGATTTTTTCATTGCCATTAAAATTTTGGTGCAATAATAAACCCTATTTTTCATTTTTCCAAATTTTAAATTAAAGTGATTGTATTGAGATATTTTTTTGATTAAGATATTCTTTTAATTGAATAGAACCATTGTCAAAAACAGCATAAGTAAAATATTTTATCCAGTCGCCAAGATTGATATATCGGGCATTTTCATTAAGTTGAATATTCAAGGGTAAATGTCTGTGTCCAAAAATAAAATAATCAATATGTTGGTGCTGGAGCATTTGTTGGCAGTAAATATATAGCCATTCTTTATCTTTTCCTAAAAAATTTTCATCATAATTTCCTGTGGCTATTCTGCTTCTTTTGCTGAAATAATGGGCTATTCCAAATGACAGATTGGGATGTAATCTTGCAAACGCCCATTGGCACAATGGATTTCTAAAAATTTTTTTGATGAATTTATATTTGTAGTCATTAGGTCCTAAGCCATCTCCGTGTCCTATCATTATTTTTTTTCCAAAATATTCTCTTACAATGGGCTGATGATGGTGAATAATAATATTTAATTCTTTTGACAAATAATCTCTCATCCACATATCATGATTCCCAACAATGATTTCAATAGGAATACCCTTATCACTTAACTCTGCTAATTTCCCAAGTAGACGAATGAAACCTTTTGGCACTGTAAATTTATGTTCAAACCAAAAATCAAATATATCTCCTAATAAAAAAATTCTTTCCGCATCGTGTTTAATTGCATCTAACCATTGACATATTATTTTTTCTCTTTTTAAACTGCTTTGAAAATCAGGCACACCCAGATGAAAATCAGAAGCAAAGTATATTTTTTTATTACTCATAGATACGAGGGCTAAAATAATGAAAAATTTATTGGCTGATGTTCTGTAAAATTGAATCTAAAATATTTAAAGAGATAATGATTATCTATTCTATTGAAAAGGATACCTTTGCTTACAATGCCTCCTTAATAATTACTAACTAATTGCTTGAGAACAAATAATTTTATCGCTTTACAACAAATAACGCAAAACAAACATTCATCTTGATAAAATATGCAAGTTTCAGATATACTTATATAAATAGAAAATAGCATAAAGAGTAAGAAGAGTGGATAAGAAACATCATTAACACGAGGTGACAAAAGTGATGCAGATATATAAATGGTAACACAATAGATATAAAAAACTTAATAACCTAAAAGTATAATATTATGCTCTATAACGAACACCCTGACTTATTAGCATTACTCTCCACTTTCTAATTTACAATACTTCGTGCAATCTTACTCCTCCGTATAAGGCAAACAAGTTACATGTCCTACAAACTCATGTTTATTGCCCTTTAAATCCCGAACATATATCTTATATACATATACATCCTGCGTCGCTTTACCAGCATTACCTTTTACGCTACCATCCCACCCTTTCCTAAAATCATTACTTTGAAATATTAACTCTCCCCACCTGTCAAATATCATCATCTTATAATCATTTTCATCTATCCCTATACCCTTCGGCTGAAATACATCATTTATACCATTCCCATCTGGCGTAAATACATTCGGTATATACAAATGAAACTCTGGCTCTACATATAGCACCTTCGCTATATTATCATAACATCCCTTATTATTCATTGCTACCAGCATCACCGTATATGTGCCACTCATCATATAACTATGCTCTGGATTTACCTCATAACTCACATTATTCATACTACCATAATCCCCAAAATTCCATGTATAACTCGTCGCCCCTACACTCTCATTGTAAAAACTCACCTCCGGCTCTAATATACTCACAGTATTACTACTCATGCTAAAGTCCGCTATCGGCTTCGGATATACCTCTACATAATCCACAGCTACACTACTACTTACACACCCATATACATTCGTTACCACTAATGTCGGCGTATATAATCCACTCTGTGTGTATGTCGTAATACCACCAGCACCTACCCCACTCTCTCCATTATCATAATACCATTGATATACATCATTCACTCCATCGCTCATCCCACTATACTGAACCGTTAAGGGAACACATCCCTTCACAGGTACTGCACTAAAACTTATCACAGGATTAGGATACACATTCACAGTTACTTCCGCCACCGCATCAGGAACACTACACCCATCTGATACATACACCGTATATATATTCTGACTTCCCATACTGTAATTTCCCATCACCGTAACAGTGCCCCCACTCATACCATTACTCCATAAATAACTATATGGCCCTCCATTTCCAGGACTCGTTATACTCACATATACATTTGTACTCAATCCGTCACATACTACCGTCTGCATCCCAATAGCACTCAACATCGGTAATACATTCACCTTTATTTGTCCTACAGGCGATACACAATTATTCATATCTACTACCTGCACCGTGTATATCGTCGTACTCGTCAATGTTACTAAATGTGGACCTCCACTATTTGGTAATCCATTATTCCAATTATAATTATATGGCGGATTTCCTCCACTCGCCATCGCTGATATATTCGTGCTATTACCATAACATATCGTCTGATTCGGACTTGTTACCAATGTTATGGATGATGGTTGCGGTATATTTATACTTCCTGTTATGTAGCAATTATTTACATCTCTTACATCCACCGTATATACCCCTGCAACCAGATTACTTGCTACACTACCATTGCCTCCACTCGGCGACCATGTATAACTATACCCACCTACCCCTCCACTCACACTTACACTCGCGCTGCCATCGCTATATCCATAACAACTTACACTTTGTCCACTTACACTTATACTCAATGCAGGTGGCTCTAATATCTGTACTGTCGCACTTATAGGTCCACAATTATTGGCGTCGCTCACTGTTATGGTATATATACCTTGTGTTAAATTATTCGCTGTGCTGGAATTACCTCCACTTGGTGTCCATGTATAGGTATATCCCCCCACTCCTCCACTCGCTGTACCGGTTGCTACTCCATTATTTCCACCATTACAACTTACACTTTGAA
>JBFLVH010000022.1:0-27212 GCA_040758575.1 Bacteroidota bacterium
ATGTAAATATCTTTCCGCCATCATCTACATTTAAAACCAGTATGCCTAACACGCCTCTCATACCATATCCTTATACACTCACTCCTTACCACTTCGGCAAAAAACACTACGAGTTAGCAGATTGGTTAGGAAATGTAAGAGTGGTTATCAATGATAAGAAAACACCACAAGGCACTAACCCAAGTGATATGACTTATGCGGCGCAGGTGCTGGAAGTGAATGATTATTATCCGTTTGGTAGCCCGCTCTACGGCAGAAGATGGAGTGCAGGATATAGGTATGGGTTTAATGGGAAAGAAAATGATAATGAGATTTACGGCGTGGGCAATGCTTATGATTTTGGAGATAGAATGTATGATGCGAGATTAGGAAGATGGTGGAGCGTGGATAAAAAATTTGCGAAATATCCTATGTTAAGCCCTTATGTATTTGCCGCAGATAATCCAATACTTTTTGTAGATGTGGATGGAAAAGATATTATTTTATACAACTCTTATTCTATAGATAAAAGTACTGGCCAGTTGGTATATAAATATAATGAAGTTTCAAAAAAATTAGAAAATGTATTGAAAGAGATACTTAAAACGGAAAAAGGTTACGAATTTATAGCTCAATTTGCAAAAAAAGGGCAAACCATTGCAGGTGTTACTTTTAGCGTAACTGGTAAATATGCAAACCATGATCTTATTATTACTGATTTTTCAGCTTATGAAAAAGAAGGGATGAATGTTCCAACTAATGTTGGAGGAGATTTTGATGCTAATTATAATCCCCAAAAAAATAATTTAAGATTTGATATTAGAATTACATCTTCTTACGAATCAGAAGAAGAAATATTAGAAACATACATACATGAAACACAATTGCATGGAAATGAATTAGTGAAAAAATATGCAGAAGCATTTGAGCAAGGAGGTAAAGAGAAGTTTGAAAAAGTTAAAAAAGTAGAAACAGAAAGTAATCCAAGAGGTATAAAAGAGCATGATGCATTAAAAAATAAAGATAACAAAAATAAATCATATAGGCACTATGTAGAACAAAAAAAACAAATTAATGAAATTAGAAAGAAAAACAAATAAAATTATTTTTATTATTGTTTTAATGTTATACAAATGTTTTAATGATAAAGATAATAATACTAATAATAATGTTTTAAATAAACTATATCTTGATTATTCAAGTGCTAATATAAATAATGCTTTTTGTACTATTGAATCATTAGATACAACCAATAATAGTTTATTAATTATAAATTTACATTATAAGTATAATAACTCAATTTCACATACGCAAAGAAAAATTTTTTTAAAGAATAAAAATAGCAATGATTACAAGATAATACATTTCATGAGTGTATTGGATAGTAATAATGTACTAAATGTAGATACTGATTTGGTAATAGCGTTTGCACTTAAAGATACAATAGTTTTTTATAGATGTAATGAACATGAGCATCAATTTAAAAATAATTTAGTTCCTCCCCCGTGTCCTCCAGATAATAACGGACAGAAATATTCAATAACAAAATTATCATCAAATTTATTTAGAACGAGAATAGAATTATTTAATGATAGTATTTATTTTGAAGAAATATATTATGATAGTTTATTTAATATTAAAGAAATAATTATCAAGGATCGTAATAATATAAAATTAAGATTTATAGGTAAAAATTAATATATTGATTTTAAATTTTTGAACAAAATCTATTTGAAATTTGATAATATAAGTATCTTTGTAACTGAATGCAAATACAACACAGAAAATATTTTTCGGATATAACGAGTGTAAGTGATTATTATCCGTTTGGTTCAAAGATGTATGGCAGAAGGTGGGAACCAGTGAAGCCCCTGTATCGCTTTGGCTTCAACACACAAGAGAAAGTAAATGAAATTTCACCAGACCATTACACAGCAAAGTATTGGGAATATGATGCAAGGTTAGGTAGGAGATGGAATGTGGATCCAAAGCCACAAGCGGGAGTAAGTAATTATGCAGTGAATGAGGATAATCCGATAAGATGGAATGATCCTTTGGGGGACATACCACCAGAACTATTAGTTAGAGGAGGGAAGATTACAAGTTCATTCCAACCTCGTGAAAAAATTACTGAAGGAGGTCAGAAAATTTTTTATGTTCATAGAGCAATGGATATAGCTGCGCAAGTTGGTAAAAAAATTCATTCCTATGCTTCTGGTACGGTTGTTATAGTAGGGACAGAAAAGGATAAATCAGGAAAATTGAAAGGGTGGGGCAATTATATTGTAATAAAACATAATGAAGGATTTTATAGTTTATATGCTCACTTGGACAAATTACCAAATTTGAAACTAGGGCAAAAAGTTCAAAATGATGAAATTATTGGAAATGTTGGTAAAACTGGGAGTGCAACAGGTCCTCATTTACATATTGAAATAGGTAAAGCAAAAAATTTATCTGAATTTTTATCAAATAAACAGGAAACTCGTCTAAATCCTGAAAAGATAGGAGATTTAGAGAAATTCATTGATTTTTATAAAGAAAATAAAGATAAAATCAATATAGATGAATACAAGAAAAACACAACAGATAATATTGAAAAAGTTAATCTTAATAAAAAATGAAAAGTAATTGTAAAAAATTTTTTGTTTTCAAGACTATTTTATGTTTGATTTTATCGTATTCTTGCGATAATAAAAAAATAGATTATTGTAAATCCAATATTATTCTATTGAACGAGTATGGACATGAAAATTTATATCTTTTTCAAAACAAAAAAGATGCCATTAATTTTTTTGTAAAACAAGGATTAATGCTTCATGATACGCTAATACCTAATACTGATCCAGATTATATATTAGGTAAAGCTGTTTATTCTGATAATAAATTATACGCTATTTTTTATACAGATGAATTTCACGATTCATCAACAATTCAGGGAATAGAATTTTATTTAGATTGCTTTAAAATATTAAATTATAGAATTGGAGATACCATAATACTAAATAAAAAAACTGATACGATTATTGGATGGATGCCATCAAGATTTATTTTATTATCAGATTCTAAACCAAGATATCCATTATATTATGATATGTTTAATTCTACTTACATATATAGGATTATGGAAACAGATAGATTTTATATAAATGAATTAAATCATATTGAAATAAGTATATCAATGAATAAATTAGATGATAGTAAATTCAAAATATGGTCCATAAACTTTGGAATAAATAAAATAGAACGAGTTAGATGATATTAAATTCAAAATATTAGATAAAAATAAGACATCAATATTTGAAACAAATAGATTGGGATATTTAATGGACATAAAATATATAGACAGAAAAACACAAGGCAAAACGCTTGGTGGAAGTGTTGGTATTCCTGTAACATAAATCATTCTTATCAGCGAAGCGGCGAAGCCGCTTCGCTGTTGCAATGCAAACATTAAAAAACAAAATTCCTTATTTTCATTCTGCGTCAGTGGGAAGGTGTGAATGCTTTTTGTGTAGTTGAGCGGCAAGGGCGCTTGCGTTTTTAATGCTGCACCTTCTTTTTGAACCACATTAAAATGTACTTCCGTGCTATTAAACAAATATCTACTATAAAACAAAGATGTCAGCATTAAACTTACCTTGCCTGCGAAACTTACAAAAAGCAGAGCGGGAAGCTAGCTCGCAGAATGAGATTTTCTTGCACACTTCTTTTTAGAAAAGAAGTGTGAGAAAAAATATATCTGAAATACACACCAAAAATTTTTTAATGAGTAATACTATTTTTTTTCTTACTTTTTTAGAAAAAGTAAGCAAAAATCGCCGCTGCATATCTTTGCCATCAATCCCCAATCCCCAACGCAGTTAGGGATAAAATGAAATAATCTTTGTGCTTCTTTGTGTCTTTTGTGTTATAAATTATAGAATATTTTGAACAATAGTGAAAAAAATCTATAAAAAAATTTGGAGGATTAAAATAATTATCCTTATATTTGCCACCCTTTTTTAAGAAAACAATAAAACTAAAACTCCTCAAAATGCCTACAATACAACAACTGGTAAGAAAAGAAAGAAAAAAAGTTACTACAAAAAGCAAATCTGCTGCATTGCATTCATGCCCTCAAAGAAGAGGCGTATGCACCAGGGTATATACTACTACCCCTAAAAAACCTAATTCTGCTTTAAGAAAAGTAGCAAAAGTTCGTCTCACCAACAAAGAAGAAGTAATTGCATATATTCCGGGTGAGGGTCATAACTTACAAGAACACTCTATCGTGCTTGTAAGAGGTGGTCGTGTAAAGGATTTACCAGGAGTAAGGTATCATATTGTCAGAGGTACTTTGGATTGTGCAGGCGTTGAAGGTAGAAAACAACAAAGGTCTAAATATGGAACAAAAAGACCCAAAGCAGGACAGGAAACAAAAGCAAAAAAATAATTAATTAAAAATTTTTCCAGATATGAGAAAAGCAAGAGCAAAAAAAAGAGAGATTCTGCCAGACCCAGTATATCACAATACCATCGTTACTAAATTTATTAATAACTTAATGTTGAGAGGAAAAAAACAATTAGCAACTAAAATATTTCACGATGCCATTGGTATTGTGGCTAAAAAAACAAACGAGGCGGGCTTAGATGTTTTCTTAAAAGCATTAAATAATGTAACACCTCAGATTGAAGTTAGATCCAGAAGAATTGGAGGTGCTACTTATCAAATACCCAGTGAAATTCGTCCTGAAAGAAAGACCTCTTTGGCAATGAAATGGCTTATTCAATTTGCCCGCCAAAGAAATGAAAAATCTATGGCAGAAAAACTAGCTGCTGAAATCATTGCCGCATCAAAAGAAGAAGGCGCTGCCTTTAAGAAAAAAGAAGATACCCATAAAATGGCTGAAGCCAATAAAGCATTCGCTCACTTTAAATTCTAATTATTATGTCAGACCTCAAATTTACAAGAAATATCGGTATTGCCGCTCACATTGATGCTGGTAAAACAACTACCACAGAGCGCATTCTTTATTATACAGGCGTTAATTACAAAATTGGAGAAGTACACGAAGGTGCTGCTACTATGGACTGGATGCCTCAAGAACAAGAAAGAGGTATTACCATCACCGCTGCAGCTACAAAATGTTATTGGAACTATAGAGGAAATAAATATAAAATCAACATCATAGATACACCAGGGCACGTTGACTTTACAGTTGAAGTAAATAGATCATTAAGAGTATTAGATGGACTTGTGTTTTTGTTTTCTGCTGTAGATGGTGTTGAACCACAGTCCGAAACCAACTGGAGATTAGCCGATAATTATGGTGTAAACCGCATCGGCTTCGTAAATAAAATGGACAGGCAAGGTGCTGATTTCCTCAATGTAGTTAAACAAGTAAAAGAAATGTTGGGTGGAAATGCAGTGCCTCTTCAATTGCCCATTGGTGCAGAAGATAAATTCAAGGGTGTAGTAGATCTTGTAAATTTCAGAGGTATTATTTGGAACGAACACGATTTAGGTATGACTTATGAGGTAGTACCTATCCCCGATGATATGCTGGAAGAAGCCAAAATGTACAGAGAAAAATTATTAGAAGCCGTTGCAGAATTTGATGATACACTAATGGAAAAATATTTTGCTGACCCCAATTCCATTACAGAAAGAGAAATTTTAGATGCTTTAAGAAAAGCTACCGTGGCCAATAAAATAGTACCGATGCTTTGTGGAACCGCATTTAAAAACAAAGGCGTTCAAACAATGTTAGATTATGTTTGCGAATTATTACCTTCTCCTTTAGACAAACCCGATATTGTTGGTACTAACCCTGATACAGGCGAAAAAGTTGTTAGAAAACCAGACCCCAAAGAACCTTTCTGTGCATTAGCATTTAAAATTGCAACTGACCCCTTTGTAGGAAGATTAGCATATTTCAGAGCATATTCAGGAAGATTAGAAGCAGGTTCATACATATATAATTCCCGTTCTGGAAATAAAGAAAGAATTTCCCGTCTTTTCCAAATGCACGCTAATAAGCAAAATCCTATTGATTTTGTAGAAGCAGGTGATATCGCAGCAGCAGTAGGATTCAAAGATATAAAAACCGGAGACACTTTGTGTGATGAAAAACATCCAATCGTGCTGGAAGCAATGAAATTCCCCGAGCCCGTTATTGGTCTTGCCATTGAACCCAAAACTCAGGGAGATATGGATAAACTCGGTGTAGCATTAAGCAAATTAGCAGAAGAAGACCCTACTTTCCGCGTACACACTGATGAAGAATCTGGCCAAACTGTAATCAGTGGAATGGGAGAGTTACACCTTGATATCATAATGGATAGATTGAAAAGAGAATTTAAAGTAGAAGTTAATCAAGGAGCTCCACAAGTAGCATACAGAGAAGCATTGACAGCTACTATTCAACACAGAGAGTTATACAAAAAGCAAACAGGTGGTAGAGGTAAATACGCAGATATATTAGTAGAGATAGGACCAGTTGATGAAGGATTTGAAGGAGACCTTCAGTTCATCAACGAAGTAACAGGTGGAAATATCCCAAGAGAATATATTCCATCGGTTGAAAAAGGATTCCGCGCTTCAATGAGTAATGGTGTTTTAGCGGGTTATCCTGTAAAAAATATGAAAGTGAGATTATTAGATGGTTCTTACCACTCTGTTGACTCTGACTCTCTATCATTTGAAATATGTGCTAAGCAAGCATTTAGAGAAGCAGTGCCTAAATGTAAACCTGTTCTTTTGGAACCTATTATGAAAGTAGAAGTTTTAACCCCCGAACAAAATATGGGTGATGTAGTAGGCGATCTTAATAGAAGAAGAGGACAAATTTTAGGTATGGACTCAAGAGGTAACTCCCAAGTAGTAAAAGCATTAGTGCCACTCTCTGAAATGTTTGGTTATGTAACTCAATTAAGAACATTAACATCTGGTAGAGCAACTTCTACTATGGAATTTTCGCACTATGCAGAAGTGCCCGCTAACATTGCAGAACAAGTAATTGCAAAAGCAAAAGGTAAAACTGAAAAAGTATAAAATATAGGATTATGAGCCAAAAAATAAGAATAAAACTAAAATCATACGATCATAACCTGATTGATAAATCAGCAGAAAAAATCGTAAAAGCTGTAAAATCTACAGGGGCTATAGTAAATGGGCCTATTCCATTGCCTACTCAAAAAAAGATTTTTACAGTATTAAGATCTCCTCATGTTAATAAAAAATCAAGAGATCAATTTCAATACTGCACCTATAAAAGATTAATAGATATTTATTCATCATCATCTATCTCTAAAACAGTAGATGCGCTGATGAAATTAGAGCTCCCAAGTGGAGTAGAAGTGGATATTAAAGTTTAAAATTTAAAAACATGTCAGGAATCATTGGAAAAAAATTAGGAATGACCAGCACCTACGATAAAAACGGCAAGTATGTTGCTTGTACTATTATTCAAGCTGGTCCATGTGTAGTTACACAAGTAAAAACCCCCGAGAAAGATGGCTATTCAGCCCTCCAACTCGCTTTTGATGAAAGAAAGGAAAAAAACACACCTCGCCCATTATTAAAACATTTTGAAAAAGCAGGAACTACCCCAAAAAGAAAATTAGCAGAATTCAAATTTGATGAACCAAAAAATTTAGGAGATATCATTGATGTAACTATTTTCTCAGAAGGTGATTATGTAGATGTTGTTGGTACAACTAAAGGTAAAGGATTTCAGGGCGTTGTAAAAAGACATGGATTTAGTGGGGTAGGTGCAAGATCTCACGGTCAGCACGATAGAGAGAGAGCACCCGGTTCTGTAGGAGCATCTTCTGACCCATCAAGAGTATTAAGAGGGTTAAGAATGGCTGGCAGAATGGGCAATGCAAGAAGAAAAATACAAAACCTTGAAATAGTAAAAGTAATGCCTGAAAAAAATATCTTAATTATAAAAGGCAATGTTCCTGGTGCTAACAACTCTTATGTATTAATTGAAAAATAAAAAAATTAAACCAATGAAAGCAGACATTTTCAATATCAATGGAAAATCAACTGGCAAAACTGTAGAATTGTCAGATAATATATTCTTAGCTGAACCTAACGACCATGCTATCTATTTAGATGTAA
The DNA here is from genome assembly GCA_040758575.1 of Bacteroidota bacterium. Classification (GTDB taxonomy): domain Bacteria; phylum Bacteroidota; class Bacteroidia; order B-17B0; family Aurantibacillaceae; genus BPGX01. Next base: position 8,090 of record JBFLVH010000022.1, read on the forward strand.
AAGCAATTTTAGCTAATAAAAGACAAGGAACTCATAAAACTAAAGAAAGAAGTGAGGTAAATAGAACTAAGAAAAAGTTATATCGTCAAAAAGGAACAGGAAACGCCAGACATGGTTCTATGAATGCTCCCATTTTTGTGGGTGGCGGTACTGTCTTTGGGCCAAGACCAAGAGATTACAGCATGCCTATCAATAAAAAGACAAAAAGATTAGCGAGAATTTCTGCTCTTTCTTACAAAGCAAAAGAATCTTCCATCACTATCCTTGAAAACTTTTCTTTTGAAAAACCCAAAACAAAACAATTCATTGACTTGCTCAATAATTTCCAACTATTAAACAAAAAAACATTGATATTGTTGCCATCTTATGATGCTAACATATTTCTATCTGCAAGAAATATTGAAAAAGTAAAAGTATTACCCGCCGCAGAAATCAACACTTACGATATTCTTAATGCAGACAATCTTATCATAACAGAATCTGCTCTTCCAATTATTGAATCAACTTTATTAAAATAATTTTATATGAAAATTGCTACAGAAATAATTATTAAGCCCATCATTACAGAAAAATACTTGCAGGCAGCAGAAAAACTTGGACAATATGCATTTGTAGTGGATAAAAAAGCCAATAAATATCAGATTAAAAATGCTATTGAAAAACTTTACAATGTAAAAGTTGAGAGCGTAAATACTCAACAATATGTTGGTAAAGTAAAAATGAGAAACACTACAAAAGGGCTGGCTATTGGCAGGGTTAACAGAAACAAAAAAGCCATCATTACTCTAAAAGATGGTTATTCTATTGATATTTATGCCAATATCTAATTAATAAACTAAAACTAAAGAATATGGGATTAAAAAAATTCAGACCATTAACACCAACACTAAGATATAAAACTATATCTGATTTTTCAGACATTACAACAGATCAACCTGAAAAATCATTATTAGTACCCTATAAATCTACCGGTGGTAGAAATAACCAAGGTAAAATGACCATGCGTTATATTGGTGGTGGTCATAAAAGAATGTACCGCATTATAGATTTCAAAAGAGATAAAGACGGTATCCCTGCCACTGTAAAAACTATAGAATACGACCCCAATAGATCTGCTCGTATTGCATTGGTTGTATACAAAGATGGTGAGAAAAGATACATTATTGCACCACAAGGATTAAAAGTGGGTCAGCAAATTATGTCAGGTAAAGATGCAGCGCCCGAAATTGGTAACGCACTTCCACTTACCCATATACCTTTAGGTTCTATCATACATAACATTGAGTTACAACCCGGTAAGGGTGCACAACTCGTAAGAAGTGCTGGTACATTTGCTCAATTAGCCGCCAGAGAATCTAAATATGCGGTTATTAGAATGCCATCTGGCGAATTAAGAAAAGTACTTGCTACCTGCAAAGCCACTATTGGTGCTGTTTCTAATCCTGACCACAACCTTGAAGTACATGGTAAAGCAGGTCGCAAACGTTGGTTAGGTATTCGTCCAAGAACAAGAGCAGTGGCTATGAACCCTGTAGATCACCCTATGGGCGGTGGAGAAGGAAGAGCATCAGGAGGACATCCAAGATCCAGAAAGGGCTTAAAAGCCATTGGAAAGAAAACAAGATCTCCAAAGAAAAGCACATCAAAACTAATTTTAGAAAGAAGAAGTCCTGGTTACGGACACAAAAAATAAAAAATAAACTTTTAATCTATGGCAAGATCGCTTAAAAAAGGACCATTTATTGACTATAAACTTTGGATGAAAGTCCAAAAAATGAATGAAACAGGTAAAAAAAGTGTAATTAAAACATGGGCAAGAAGATCTACCATTCCGCCTGAGTTTGTTGGGCATACATTTGCTGTTCATAACGGAAATAAATTCATACCCGTTTATGTAACAGAAAATATGGTAGGTCATAAATTAGGCGAGTTTGCCCCTACCAGAACCTTCAAAGGTCACGCAGGACATAACAAAAAATAAAAACATAAAAATACTCTGACATGGGAAAAAGAAAACACGAATACGCAGAAAAACTAAAAGCACAAAAGGCAGAAACTTACTTTGCTGTGCTTAGAAATTGTCCCACCTCTCCAAGGAAAATGAATCAGGTGGCTGACCTTATCCGTGGCGTAACTGTAGATAAGGCATTGAATATTCTGAAATATAACACAAGAGAAGCCGCAGGAAGATTGGAGAAACTATTAAAATCTGCTATCAACAATTATGAGCAAAAAACAGGACAACCAGCAGATGAAAATTTGTATGTGAAAATAGTGAGAGTTGATAGCGGATTTCAACTAAAGCGTCTTCGTACTGCTCCTCAAGGAAGAGCATACAGAATCAGAAAAAGATCTAATCATGTAACAATCATTTTGGATATTAAAAAATAAAATAAAATAATATGGGTCAAAAGTCAAATCCAATAGTATTAAGAGTAGGAATTATCAGAGGGTGGGAATCTAACTGGTATGGTGGAAATAATTTCCCCGAAAAAATTGTTGAAGACGACATGATTAGAAAATATCTAAAAGATCGTCTTCCAAAAAGTGCTATTTCAAAAATAGTGATTGAAAGAGCACATAAACTATTGACAGTCAATATTCATACTGCTAAGCCAGGAATGATTATTGGTAAAGGAGGTAAAGAAGTAGATACCTTAAAAGAAGAATTAAAAAAGCTCACTAAAAAAGATGTTCAAATCAATATATTAGATATTCAAAGACCAGAATTAGATGCCAGATTAGTGGCAGATACCATTGCTAAGCAAATAGAAGGAAGAATTGCCTATAAAAGAGCTGCTAAACAAGCCATTGCAGCCGCTATGAGAGCAGGAGCAGAAGGTATTAAAATCCGTATCTCCGGCAGATTAGGCGGAGCAGAAATGGCCAGAAGTGAAGAAATTAAAGAAGGAAGAATTCCACTTCATACATTTAGAGCTGATATAGATTATGCAGTTGCAGAAGCACATACAACCTATGGAAGAATTGGAATTAAAGTTTGGATTTGCAAAGGAGAAATTTATGGCAAAAATGCTTATGCCAAATTAGATAACGAAAAAAAATCCTCATCAAAATCCAGCAATTTTAATGCTGAAAAAAGACCAAGCAGAAAAAGAAGAGGCGAATAAAATATAAATCAAATAAAATCTCTAAAATATGTTACAGCCCAAAAAAACCAAATGGAGAAAAGCACAGAAAGTTCTTCCCAGAAGAAAACAAACTAAAAGAGGTGATCAGATTGCTTTTGGTTCTTTTGCCATCAAAGCAGTTACACCAGGAAGAATTAATTCAAGACAAATTGAAGCTGCCCGTATAGCTATCACTCGCTTTATGAAAAGAGAAGGTCAGGTTTGGATTAGAATATTTCCAGATAGACCTATCACGAAAAAACCTGCCGAAGTTCGTATGGGTAAAGGTAAAGGTAGCTTGGAATATTGGGCAACACCAGTAGAACCTGGTAGGATACTCTTTGAAGCAGATGGCGTTCCATTAGCCACAGCCAAAGAAGCACTCAGATTAGCCGCTCAAAAATTACCGGTAGTGGTAAAATTTGTAGTAAGAAGAGATTATACTGAATAAAAAAATTGATTATTATGAAACAACAAGACATTATATTATTATCTGACCAAGAATTAAAAGAAAAAATTGAAGCTGAAAAAAATAAATTAATTAAACTCAAGCTTCAGCACGCTATTTCTCCTATTGAAAACCCAATGGAGATTAGAAAAACAAGAAAAAATATTGCTCGCTTGCTCACAGAATTCAACAAAAGAAAAAACAATAATAAAATCACAAAATAATCTTTACTCTATATGGAAACGAGAAAATCAAGAAAAACAAGAATAGGAGTTGTTACAAGCAATAAAATGGACAAAACTATTGTTGTTTCCATTACCAGAAAAGTAAAACACCCCATTTACGGTAAATTTGTAAATAAAACCACAAAGTTTTATGCTCATGATGAAAAAAATCAATGTGGAATTGGTGATACCGTGAAAATAATGGAAACAAGACCATTGAGCAAACTCAAAAGATGGAGATTAGTTGAAATCATTGAAAAAGCAAAATAATCATTTAAAATACTAATACTATGATACAAAATGAATCACGCTTAAAAGTAGCAGACAATAGTGGTGCCAGAGAGGTTCTGGTTATCAGAATCCTTGGTGGTACCAAAAGAAGATATGCTTCTGTAGGCGACAAAGTTGTGGTAACTGTAAAAGATGCTATTCCTACAGGCAACATTAAAAAAGGAACAGTTTCCAAAGCAGTTATCGTTAGAACAAAAAAAGAAATCAGAAGAAATGACGGTTCTTACATTCGTTTTGACGATAATGCAGTGGTGCTTCTTAATAATGCAGATGAATTGCGTGGAACTCGTATTTTTGGACCTGTTGCCCGTGAATTAAGAGATAAACAATATATGAAAATTATTTCACTGGCTCCGGAAGTAATCTAATCTATAAATATTAAATGATAATAACTATGGCAACTCAAAATAATAAAAAAGTAAAACTAAAATTAAAAGTAGGCGACATTGTTCGTGTGATGCGTGGTAGATCTGCTGGAAAAGAAGGAAAGATTATTTTTATTGATACAGAAAAACAAAGAGCAATTGTTGAGGGCGCTAACCTTGTAAAAAAACATGAAAAACCCAATGCCAAAAATCCTCAGGGAGGCATTGTAGAAAAAGAAGCACCTATTCATATATCTAACCTGATGATTGTAGTAGATGGAAAACCTTCCAGAATTGGAAGAAGATTAAATCCTGAAACTAATAAACTTGAAAGATACGCAAAAAAGAATAATCAAACTCTTAAATAATACACTACTATGAGCGCATCAAAATATCAACCAAGGTTAAAAACAAAATATCAAACTGAAATTATTAAAAATCTTCAGGAAAAATTTCAGTATAAAAATATGATGCAAGTACCCCGCCTTGTAAAAATAGTTATTAACCAAGGTGTAGGAGAAGCAGTTGCTGATAAAAAATTAATAGAGTCTTCTATAAAGGAACTTACAACTATCACTGGCCAAAAAGCAGTTCCCACAATATCTAAAAAAGATATTTCTAACTTTAAATTAAGAAGAGGTGTAGCAATCGGTACAAAAGTAACCCTAAGAGGAGATAAAATGTACGAGTTTTTAGACAGATTAATCGCTGCTGCTTTGCCCCGTATTCGCGACTTCAAAGGTGTAAATCCAAAAGCTTTTGATGGAAAAGGTAATTATAATCTTGGCATTAGCGAGCAAATTATTTTCCCTGAAATAGATATTGATAAGGTTAATAAAATAATGGGAATGGACATCAATATCGTTACTACCGCAAAAACTGATAAAGAAGCATTCGAATTACTTAAAGAATTTGGAATGCCTTTCAAAAAATAACACAAATAAAAACATTATATTATGGCAAAAGAATCAATGAAAGCAAGAGAAGTGAAAAGAAAAAAATTAGCAGCAAAATATGCTAAAAAAAGAGAAGAACTTTTAGCAAAAGGCGATTATATGGCTATCCAACTCATTCCAAGGAATGCTTCTCCTGTGCGTCAAAGAAACAGATGTAAACTTACAGGAAGACCTCGCGGTTATATCAGAGAATTTGGAGTATGTAGAAATGTTTTAAGAGAAATGGCTTCATTTGGATTAATACCTGGTGTAAAAAAAGCCAGCTGGTAATAACCTCAAAAATTCAAAAATTATGAAATTTAAAATTAAGAACACTAACGACCCAATTGCAGATTATTTAACAAGAATCAGAAATGCAGTAGCTGCAGGACATAGATTAGTAGAAATTCCTGCATCTAATATGAAAAAAGCGATTACAAAAATCCTATTTGAACAAGGGTATATTTTAAACTACAAATTTGAAGATACCGAAAATAAACAAGGTGTTATCAAAATTGCTCTTAAATATCATCCTACTACAAAACTCCCAGCTATCAGAGGTCTTAAAAGAATTTCATCTCCAGGGTTGAGAAAATACTCTAAGTGTGAAAACTTACCTCGTGTAATGAATGGATTGGGTATTGCTATAGTATCTACTCCCAAAGGCATTATGACTGATAAAGATGCCCGCCGCCTTAATGTAGGAGGTGAAGTGATTTGTTATGTATATTAAAATGATCAACCTCAAAATTAAATACTATCAATTTTTGAAATAAAAAATACTACTATGTCAAGAGTCGGAAAAAAACCAATACCAATTCCTCAAGGAGTTGAAGTTAAATTAGATAAGAATATCATTACAGTAAAGGGAAAATTAGGTACTCTTACCAGAGAACTACACCCAGATATGTCAATAAAAGTTGACAATGGACAAATTGTAGTAGAAAGACCTACTGAACAAAAGAGACACAAAGCACTACATGGCTTAACCCGTGCTTTGATTGCCAATATGGTAAAAGGAGTTTCAGAAGGGTTTAAAACCGTTCAGGAACTTGTAGGGGTTGGGTACAGAGCCACCAATAAAGGACAACTATTAGACCTTTCTTTGGGTTACTCTCATCATATCTATTTTGAATTACCACCAGAAGTAAAAGTAACTACCAAGCAAGAAAAAGGGGAAAACCCAAAAATTTATCTTGAATCTACTGATAAAGAATTGCTTGGATTGATTGCTGCCAAAATCAGATCATTAAGAAAACCAGAGCCATATAAAGGAAAAGGTATCAGATTTGAAGGTGAAAACATTAGAAGAAAAGCGGGTAAATCTGCTTCTAAAAAATAACGCATAATATAAAATTTCAAATATAAACTACTATGGCAACATTATCCAGAGAAGAAAGAAGACAGAGAATAAAATATAGAATAAGAAAAAAAATAAAAGGCACTCCTGAAAGACCTCGTCTTTGCATATATAGAAGTAATAAAGAAATCTATGCGCAAATTATAGATGATATTTCAGGAAAAGTGCTAGCTGCCGCATCCTCTATGGAAAAAGCAATGAAAAATTTCAAAGGCACTAAAACCGAAAAATCAATTGCAGTTGGAAAACTAATTGCAGAAAAAGCTCAACAAAAAGGTATTAAATCAGTAGTATTTGACAGAAATGGCTACTTGTACCATGGAAGAGTTAAGGCATTAGCAGATGCTGCAAGAGAATCAGGACTCAATTTTTAATCTCCAGACACTTGCATATCTACATTTAATTTTTAATTCTTAATTTTTAATTTATTATATTTGCACCCCTTTAAAAAATAAAAAATATCAATTAATATGGCAAACTTCAGTATTAAAAAAGTAAAATCAACAGACCTTGAGCTTAAAGACCGCTTAGTAAATGTTAACCGTGTAACAAAAGTAACTAAGGGAGGAAGACATTTCAGCTTTGCTGCTCTTGTAGTAGTAGGAAATGAAAATGGTATTGTGGGCGTAGGACTTGGAAAAGCTAATGAAGTATCCGAAGCTATCAAAAAAGCAATTGAAGATGCTAAGAAAAACCTTGTTAAAGTTGCTATCCTTAAAGGAACTATTCCTCATGAGCAAGAAGGAAAATATGGCGCTTCAAAAGTATTCTTAAAACCAGCTGCACCCGGTACTGGTGTAATTGCAGGTGGTGCTATGCGTGCAGTTTTGGAAAGTGTTGGCATTAAAGATGTGTTGGCTAAGTGTAAAGGGTCTTCCAACTCTCATAATGTGGTTAAAGCTACATTAGATGCTCTTATGAAACTCAGAGACCCCATCACCGTGGCTCAACAAAGAGGTATAAAATTAGAAAAAGTATTTAACGGATAATCTTTAAAACTATGGCAAAAGTAAAAATAACACTTGTAAAAAGTACCATTAAAAAAGCAGGTAATCAAAAGAAAACTGTGGCTGCATTAGGGTTACGCAAACTCAATCAGTCCGTTGTAAAAGAATTAAATCCTGCCATTCAAGGCATGATTAACACAGTAAAACACCTCATTAGGGTTGAAAATATCTAATACCATTAAAAAAGATTGCTCATCGCAAAACAAAAATTTGAAACTATGAAATTACATACTTTAAAACCAGCCAAAGGATCAGTAAGAAAAAATTTTAGAAAGGGTAGAGGGGAAGGTTCTGGTAACGGAGATACTGCAGGTAGAGGACATAAAGGTAACCAATCCAGAGCAGGTTACAAAAGAAAAAGAGGTTTTGAAGGTGGTCAAATGCCACTTCAAAGAAGAATCCCAAAATTTGGATTTAAAAATTTCAATAGAGTAGAGTATATTCCTCTCAATCTCAACAAACTATCAGATATTGCTGCTAAATTGAATACCAATGATATTTCATTAGATATATTAATTAATACTGGTATCATTGGAAAAAACGACAGAGTAAAAATACTTGCTAATGGCGAAGTTAAAAATGCTCTTAATGTAACAGCTCACGCCTGCTCTAAAAAAGCAAAAGAATTGATTGAATCTAAAGGTGGAAAAATAAATATTCTTAATTAAAATATTATACATCAAATCAATCCGCCCTGCGTGGATGTAACTAATAAAATATGAAGCGAATTATAGAAACAATACAAAATATATGGAAAATTGACGAACTGCGTAACAGAATCCTTGTTACATTGATGTTCGTAGCCATATATCGCTTGGGTTCTTATGTAGTTCTGCCAGGGGTGAATTCTATAGCCCTAAATGAATACAGGGCAGCCAATGCCCAAAGTGGTATCATTGGGCTTATTAACATCTTTGCTGGTGGAGCGTTTTCCCGTGCATCTGTTTTTGGATTGGGAATTATGCCATACATCACAGCGTCTATTATTATTCAGTTATTAGGAATGGCTATTCCTTACTTCCAAAAATTACAAAGAGAAGGGGAAAGCGGAAGAAAAAAATTGAATCAATATACTCGTTTATTAACCATTGCAGTTACAGCAGTTCAGGCACCAGGGTATTTAGCATCGCAGGTTTATACTGTTCCTGGTGCTGTTACCAATCCATCTACATTGTGGTGGTTTCAATCTATTGTAGTATTAGTTACAGGTACTATGTTTGTAATGTGGTTGGGTGAAAGAATTACTGACAGGGGTATAGGGAATGGTATTTCTTTAATTATTATGGTAGGTATTATTTCACGCTTACCCTTCGCAATTATTGCTGAATTTGGTTCTCGCTTAGAAAGTCAAGGTGGCGGAATAATCATGTTTTTGCTTGAGATTGTTTTCTTACTGCTTGTTATCATGGGAAGTATTCTTTTAGTGCAAGGTACAAGAAGAATCCCTGTTCAGTTTGCTAAAAAAATAATTGGTAATAAACAATATGGAGGTGTAAGACAATATATTCCATTAAAAGTCAATACAGCAGGTGTAATGCCTATTATATTTGCTCAAGCTATTATGTTTATTCCTGCTGCTGTTGTAGGATACACACAAGGTAGCGGGGGCATCTTTACTGAAAGATATGGATTTTGGTATAATTTCATTTTTGCTTTGCTCATAATACTTTTTACATATTTTTACACCGCAATAATGGTTAATCCTACACAATTAGCAGATGACTTGAAAAGAAATGGAGGATTTATTCCAGGAATTAAACCAGGTAAAAAAACTGCAGAATTTATAGATCAGGTAATGTCCAGAATTACATTGCCAGGTGCTATTTTTCTTGCTATTGTGGCTATTTTACCTTCAATTGCTATACAATTTGGTATCAACAGTGCTTTTGCCGATTTTTATGGAGGAACATCTTTGCTCATTTTAGTAGGTGTGATTTTAGATACTCTACAGCAAATTGAAACATATCTTTTGAATCGCCATTATGAAGGATTGATGAAATCAGGCAGAATAAAAGGAAGAGGAGCAGCAATGATGCAAACGCAAGCATAAAAATTATGGCAAAACAATCCAACATAGAGGTAGATGGAACTGTAATCGAAGCATTAAGCAATGCTATGTTCCGTGTAGAACTAGAAAACGGACACATAGTTACAGCTCATATTTCTGGAAAAATGAGAATGAACTATATTAGAATTTTACCAGGAGATAAAGTAAAATTAGAAATGAGCCCCTACGACCTTACCAAAGGAAGAATTATTTCAAGATATAAATCTTAATAATAATTAATAATTGATAATTAAAAATTAGAAATTAAAAAAATTATTCGTGCATTCGTCGCGTAAATTAAAATTAAAACAAAACTAAATAATATATGAAAGTAAGAGTATCAATTAAAAAAAGAAGTGCTGACTGCAAAATTGTACGCAGAAAAGGTCGCTTATATGTTATCAACAAAAAAAATCCAAAATTTAAACAAAGACAAAAATAAATTTTGTACATTTGCAGCCCTTTAAAAAAATTAACTCAAATAATAATTAACTATGGCTCGTATAGCAGGAATTGAATTACCAAAAAACAAAAGAGGTTTTATAGGCCTTACTTACATTTATGGAATAGGAAGAAGCTCTGCAGAAGAAATTTTAAGAAAAGCAGGGATTGATCCATTCAAAAAAGTAAGTGAATGGACTGATGAAGAACAAGCAAAAATCAGACAAATTATTAATAATGAATATAAAGTAGAAGGTGCTTTGCGCTCCGAAGTACAATTGAATATTAAAAGATTGGTTGATATTAATTGCTACAGAGGAAGCCGTCATAAAAAAGGATTACCAGTTAGAGGTCAAAGAACCCGTACTAACGCAAGAACCAGAAAAGGAAAGAGAAAAACTATCGCAAACAAAAAAATGGCAACCAAATAATTTTTATCTATGGCAAAACAATCAACATCTGCAAGTACATCAGCAAAAGCCGCTGCAAAAAAGAGAGTTGTTAAAGTTGACGCAGTGGGCGAAGTTCACATTAATGCAACATTTAACAACATTATCGTTACCTTTACAAATGCTAATGGTCAGCCAGTGTCTTGGTCATCTGCGGGTAAAATGGGATTTAGAGGTTCTAAAAAGAACACCCCCTACGCAGGTCAAATGGCTGCACAAGACGCAGCTAAAGTAGCCCATGATGCAGGTATAAGAAAAGTAAAAGTATATGTGAAAGGGCCAGGAGCTGGTAGAGAAGCCGCTATTAGAACTATTGCATCTGCAGGGATTGAAATTACCGAAATCATTGATGTAACTCCAATTCCTCACAACGGCTGCAGACCGCCTAAACAAAGAAGAGTGTAGAAAATTAAAAATACAAATCATTTCATCAAATTAATCTTTACAAATATGGCAAGATATACAGGTCCAAAATCAAAAATAGCAAGAAAATTCAGAGAACCAATTTTTGGTCCAGATAAAGCTTTAGAAAGAAAAAATTATCCTCCAGGGCAGCATGGATTGGCTAAAAAAAGAGCCAAAATATCTGAATACGCTGTCCAACTTATGGAAAAGCAAAAAATGAAATACATTTATGGATTGCTGGAAAGACAATTTAAAAACCTTTTCGTAAAAGCATCTCACCTTCCAGGTATTACAGGGGATAATCTTCTCAAATTATTGGAATCAAGATTAGATAATGTTGTTTATCGTCTTGGTTTAGCACCTTCTCGTGCAGCCGCAAGACAATTAGTATCTCATAAGCATATTACTGTAAATGGTAAAATAGTTAATATCCCATCTTATACTTTAAAACCAGGAGATATTGTTGGGGTTAGAGAGAAATCCAAATCATTAGATATTATTGTTAATTCATTGGCTACAAGCAGTAATAATTATCCATGGCTATCTTTTGATAGACAGACCATGACTGGCACTTTTATTAACAGACCTGAAAGAAATCAAATTCCGGAAAACATTAAAGAACAATTAGTAGTAGAGTTATACTCTAAATAATTCTAAAGAATATCTTTTAATTAATCAAAAACAAATAATAATACAACTATGGCAATACTTGATTTTATTAAGCCGGACAAGGTGATAATGATTAAAAGCACAGAAACTGAAGGGCAATTTGAATTTCGTCCTTTAGAACCTGGCTTTGGAATTACTATTGGTAATTCTATTCGTAGAATACTCTTGTCTTCACTTGAAGGAAATGCTATTACATCAGTAAGAATTGATGGCGTTCCTCACGAATTTTCAACTATCAAAGGAGTAGTAGAAGATGTAACTGAAATCGTTTTAAATCTAAAAAAAGTAAGGTTCAAACAACAAATTAAAGGTGAAAATTTTGAAAAGGTAACTGTTCATTTTTCTGGTGCTGATAAATTCACAGCGGGAGATTTAAATAAATTTTTAAGTAGCTTTGAAGTATTAACTCCTGATTTAGTTATTTTCCATTGTGATTCTAGTGTAAAAATAAAAATGGATTTAACCATTGAAAGAGGAAGAGGATATGTTCCGGCAGAAGAAAATAAAAAAGCAGATAGACCTGCGGGTACTATATTTATTGATGCTATTTATACACCAATTAAGCATGTAAAATACAATGTTGAAAACTATCGTATTGAGCAAAAAACTGATTATGAAAAATTAAACATAGAAATAACTACTGATGGCTCCATTCATCCAAAAGAAGCATTAAAAGAAGCAGCTAAAATTCTCATCTACCACTTTATGTTATTCTCAGATGAGAAGATGACTTTTGAAGAAGAAATCAAAAAACAAATGCCAGCTACAGACGAGAAAGATGCCCAAATGCGTCAGTTATTAAAAACAAAATTGGTAGATTTAGACCTTTCAGTAAGAGCATTAAATTGTTTGAAATCTGCTGATGTTGAAACACTTGGAGAATTGGTATCTTTTAATAAAGCTGACTTATTGAAATTTCGTAACTTTGGAAAAAAATCTTTGGCAGAATTAGAAGAGTTGCTTACTTCTAAAGGATTACATTTTGGAATGAATGTATCAAAATATCTTGATAAAAAATAACCTATTAAATTTATTGGATTATGAGACATGGTGATAAAATAAATAACTTAAGCAGAACATCTGCACATAGAAAGGCATTATTGGCTAATTTAGCAACCCAGTTATTTCAACATAAAAGAATATTTACAACATTTGCAAAAGCCAAAGCACTTCGTGTGTATGCCGAGCCACTTATTACTCGTGCTAAGGAAGACACGATGCACAACAGAAGAGTGGTATTTTCTTATTTAAAAAACAAAGAAGGTGTAAAAGCTCTATTTGACGAAGTAAGAGAGAAAATTTTGAATAGAAATGGAGGATATACTCGCATAATTAAAATAGGTAATAGAAAAGGAGATGCCGCTGAAATGGCTATGATTGAATTAGTTGACTTTAATGATATTTATACTAACAACAAATCTTCCAAAGCAGGCAAAAAATCTCGTACTCGTAGAGGAAAAGGAAGTAAAGCTAAATCTGACACTACTACTACTAATGCAGAACAAACATCTGCTTCTAACGAAACAGAAAATAATTCTGCAGCTGAGTAATAATACTCAAATAAGAATATTTATTAAAAAGCCCTTTCATTATTTGAAAGGGCTTTTTTGCATTATGGAGGGTTTTACTCAATCTATTTGTTTGTTTCTTTGGCGGACAAAATATTTCTTCATTATGATAGTTCAGCACTGCATTTAGTGTGTCAATCGTTTATTTTAATGCAATATACATCAATCTTGTCTGCCCGAACGTTGCGAAGGAATTACAAATCATAGATGTTTCTCCGCCAAAGGCGGATAAAGTAAAAACGTTTGTCATCTTTGAAAAAACAACACCACAACAATTTTATCCACAAAACCTCTATCAATTATTTTTTTAAATAACTTTGCCGCCTAAAAATTTTATGAAAGATGAATCTATTCGTTCTGTATTAATTATTGGTAGTGGTCCTATCATTATTGGTCAGGCGTGTGAGTTTGATTATTCTGGTTCACAAGCCGCAAGAAGTTTGAAAGAAGAAGGTATAGAAGTTTCCCTTATCAATAGCAATCCTGCTACAATAATGACTGATAAAGTAACTGCTGACCATGTGTATTTATGGCCATTAGAACCCAAGTATATTGAAAAAATCTTACAGGAAAGAAAAATAGATGCTGTTTTGCCTACTATGGGCGGGCAAACTGCACTCAATTTAGCGATGAAATGTGAAGAGTTGGGTATCTGGAAAAAATACGGTGTGAGAATGATTGGCGTAGATATTAACGCTATCAAAATTACCGAAGACAGGGATTTATTTCGTGCCAAAATGGAAGAAATTGGTATACCAATGGCGCCCAGCAGAATTGCCCGTTCCTTTTTAGAAGGAAAAACTATTGCTCAGGAATTTGGCTTTCCACTTGTTATTCGTCCATCTTTTACATTAGGCGGTAGCGGAGGTAGTGTTGTATATCGCAAAGAAGATTTTGAAATAGCTTTGAATAGAGGTTTACAAACATCTCCAATTCACGAGGTGTTGATAGACAAGGCCGTGATTGGTTGGAAAGAATTTGAATTAGAATTGCTGCGAGATAAAAACGATAATGTTGTAATTATTTGTTCCATTGAAAATTTTGACCCAATGGGTGTGCATACAGGAGATAGCATCACTGTGGCTCCTGCAATGACTTTGAGTGATCGCACTTATCAAAAGATGCGGGATATGGCCATTAAAATGATGAGAAGTATTGGAAATTTTGCAGGAGGATGCAATGTTCAGTTTGCAGTAAGTCCTGATGAAAAAGAGGAGATTATTGCAGTTGAAATTAATCCAAGAGTATCTCGTTCTTCGGCATTAGCATCCAAAGCTACGGGTTATCCTATTGCGAGAATAGCAAGTAAATTAGCGATTGGTTATACATTAGATGAATTACAAAATCAAATTACCAAATCTACTTCTGCATTTTTTGAGCCAACATTGGATTATGTAATTGTAAAAATACCCAGATGGAATTTTGATAAGTTCAAGGGAGCAAATAGAGAATTAGGTTTTCAAATGAAATCAGTGGGCGAAGCAATGGGCATTGGACGGTCTTTTCAGGAAGCATTGCAAAAGGCAGCACAAAGTTTAGAAATAAAAAGAAATGGATTAGGGGCAGATGGAAGAGAAATTACCGATCAGAAAGTATTATTAGAGGCATTGCAAAAGCCCAGCTGGAACCGCTTATTTATGATTTATGATGCAATGAAGTTGGGCATTTCTATCAATACTATTCACAAATTGACTCACATTGATATGTGGTTCTTAAAACAAATTGAAGAACTTATTGCCCTTGAAAATGAGATACAAAAATACACTTTGGATACAATACCCAAAGATTTACTAAAAGAAGCCAAGCAAAAAGGTTATGCAGACCGTCAAATCGCTCATTTATTAAGATGTTTGGAAAGTGAAGTGCATAAGAAAAGAAAAGAAATGGGGATTGGAAGAGTATTTAAATTAGTTGATACCTGTGCAGCAGAGTTTGAAGCCAAAACGCCTTATTATTATTCTACTTTTGAAGATGAAAATGAAAGTGTTGTTTCTGATAAAAAGAAAGTAATTATTCTTGGAAGTGGCCCCAATAGGATAGGGCAGGGCATTGAATTTGATTATTCCTGCGTACACGGAATTATAGCAGCACAAGAGTGTGGATATGAAGCCATTATGATTAATTGCAATCCAGAAACTGTTTCAACAGATTTTAGCGTAGCAGATAAATTATATTTTGAACCTGTATTCTGGGAACATATTTACGATATTATACAACACGAAAAGCCAGAAGGAGTTATTGTACAATTAGGAGGACAAACAGCATTGAAATTAGCCGAAAAATTACATCGTTACAACATTCCAATTTTTGGTACCCAGTTTCCTTCATTAGATTTAGCAGAAGATAGAGGAAGTTTTTCATCTTTATTGAGAGATTGTGGTATTCCTTATCCTAAATTTGGCGTAGCAGAAGATGCAGACCAGGCATTAAAAGTGGCAAAAGAATTAGGATATCCATTATTAGTAAGACCCAGTTATGTTTTGGGAGGTCAAAGTATGAAGATTGTTATTAACGATGAAGAACTTGAACAGCATATTGTCAAATTGTTACAAGATATACCCGGTAATAAAATTTTATTAGACCACTTTTTAGAAGGAGCGATTGAAGCAGAAGCAGATGCTATTTGTGATGGTGAAGATGTTTATATAATAGGTATAATGGAACACATTGAGCCAGCAGGTATTCATAGCGGAGATAGTTATGCAGTGCTGCCACCGTTTGACATGTCTGATGAAGTGATTAAAAAAATAGAAGAATATACGAAGATTATTGCATTAAAATTAAATACTGTTGGATTAATAAATATTCAATTTGCTATAAAAGATGGAGAAGTATATGTTATTGAAGCCAATCCTCGTGCAAGCCGCACAGTACCTTTCATTGCAAAGGCATACGATGAACCCTATGTCAATTATGCCACCAAAATTATGTTAGGAAAAAATAAATTGAAAGATTTTAAATTCAATCCTCGCAAGAAAGGGTATGCAATTAAAATTCCAGTATTTAGTTTTGAAAAGTTTCCGGATATTCAAAAGGAATTAGGGCCTGAAATGAAAAGTACTGGAGAAGCAATTTATTTTATTGATGACTTGCATGATGAATATTTCCAGCAAATTTATAGTGAAAGAAATTTGTATTTGAGTAGATAGTTATTGAAAGTATTTTTAGATAATAAATAAATTCAAGCAATCATTTTTTTGATGGAACAGGCGTGGGGACTTAAAGTGTAGAGTTATTTTTAATTTATCTTTAATCAAATTTCAAATATAAGTTTTTACTACATTTGCTGCAAATAGATTATGATTACTAAAATATTGTCACTTTTCATTGTTGTTTGTTCTCTTATTGGATTTTCTAATCCTTCTGTTATTGAAAAATATATTTTTTCACCCTATCTTATTAAGCATTACAGACAACATTATCGGTTTTTAAGTCATGCATTTTTTCATGCTAATTTTTTACACCTTTTTTTTAATGTATGGATGTTATGGACATTTGGCAATATACTTGAAAACTATAATTATCCATTATTATTTGGAGATAAATTAGGAAGGATTTATTTTTTAATTTTATTTACAGGAGGTATTTATGCTTCCTCTATTGCAGAATATATTAAGAACAAAAATAATCCTCATTATGCATCATTGGGTGCAAGTGGTGCTATTGAAGCAGTAATATTTAGTTTTATTATTATCAATCCGTTTCAATGGTTATATTTATTTTTTATACCAATGCCTGCCTGGTTATTAGGATTATTATTTTTAGCTTTTAGTTTTTATATGAGTAAAAGAAAAATGCCTTCTGATAGAATTGGACACGAAGCCCATTTTTGGGGAGGAATATTTGGAATTGTATTTACATTTATCATAAAACCATCTTTATTCATGGCGTACATTGATTTAATATTTTAGATTTATGAAAAGAATTTACACTGATTTTTTAGTTATCGGCTCTGGAATTGCAGGACTTTCTTATGCTTTGAAAGTAGCAGCTTATGGGAAGGTTTTAATTGTTACAAAGGATAGAAGAGATGAAAGTAATACTAAATACGCTCAGGGCGGAATTGCGGCTGTGTGGGATATGACTCACGATAGTATAGAAAAACACATTCAGGATACTATCAGTGCTGGTGCAGGTTTGAATGATGTTGAAATAGTTAAGATGGTAGTGAGTGAAGGACCACAAAGAGTAAAAGAATTGATTGATTTAGGTGCAAACTTTGATAAAGTTGATAATGAACACTATGACCTTGCCAGAGAAGGTGGACACACCGAAAAAAGAATTCTACATCATAAAGATATTACAGGATTAGAAATTGAAAGAACACTTTTAGAATCTGTATTAAAACATCCCAATATTCAAATTCTGGAAAATCATTTTACAATTGATATTATTACTCAACATCATTTAGGTGAAATTGTAACTTCTCAACGAAACGATATTGAAAGCTACGGCGCTTATGTTTTGAACAAAAAAACTAATGAAATAATTACAATACTTTCTAAAATTACAGTAATTGCAACGGGCGGAATTGGCCAGGCGTATGCAGTAACTACTAATCCGCATATCGCGACTGGTGATGGTATTGCTATGTTTTATCGTGCAAAAGGGCTTGTAAAAGATATGGAATTTGTACAGTTCCATCCTACGGCTTTGTATGAAGGAAAAACAAACGGTCAAAGTTTTTTAATTACAGAAGCGATCAGAGGGTTTGGAGCTATTTTACGAAATAAACAGGGTGAGGCATTTATGGAAAAATATGATGAAAGAAAAGAGTTAGCACCCCGTGATATTGTTGCCCGTGCAATAGATAATGAAATGAAAATACACGGAGATGATTATGTATATTTAGATTGCAGACATTTAGATAGAAAAGAATTTATCAATCACTTTCCAAATATTTACAACAAGTGCATGAGCATTGGCATAGATCCATTTAAAGATTTAATACCCGTAGCACCTGCAATGCACTATTTATGTGGAGGTATTCAGGTAGATAAAAACGCTCGCAGTTCCATTCATCGTGTATATGCCATTGGAGAATGCGCCTGTACAGGATTGCATGGTGCTAATAGATTAGCCAGCAATTCACTTTTAGAAGCATTAGTATTTGCACATAATGCTGCATTAGATAGTATCAATGTATTAAAAACGGCAAAAATTCCCGATGGAATACCCGATTGGAATGCAGAAGGCACAACCCAGCCCGATGAAATGATTTTAATAACTCAGGCAAGAAAAGAATTACAACAAGTAATGTCGGCTTATGTGGGTATTGTAAGAAGTAGCGTAAGATTAAAAAGAGCGTGGGATAGATTGGAATTATTATATCAAGAAAATGAAGCACTATACGAAAAAACTACCATTAGCCCAGCTGTTTGTGAATTGAGAAATTTAATATGTATAGGTTACTTAATTACCAAACATGCTATGCGTCGTAAAAAAAGTATAGGTTTACATTATGTAATTGAATAAAAAGAATATATGGAAATTAAACTCCAATCAATTATCACTTGTCCGGTATGTGGATATCAAAAAGAAGAAACAATGCCAACTGATGCTTGTCAATTTTTTTATGAATGCGAAAGATGTCATACTATATTAAAACCAAAAAAAGGTGATTGCTGTGTGTTTTGTAGTTATGGTACTGTCCCATGCCCTCCTGTCCAACAAGAAAAGGGAAAGAAAGGATGTTGTTGATGTTTTGGAAAATAATTATAGTATAATAGGCATTTTCATTTGTTCCCCTTTGGCGGACCAAAATGACAAAGTTGTTACGCTGAACG
>JBFLVH010000023.1:0-25512 GCA_040758575.1 Bacteroidota bacterium
GAAGGAAAGGGACAAAAATAATATCTCTCCATCAGGGTAAAGAGGAGAAAGAATATTTTCTTTCTCCCTTTCCTTGAAAAATATAATTTTTTTACTCCAAAAGTTGCATTTATTAGTTGAATTTAGTCAGTATCAGGAACAGGTAGTAATGGGTGTATAGGTAATAAACCAATGGTAATTACGGTATTCCCCAATCCTAATATTTCAATTTCAACAACATCTGCTGTATCTTGTCCAGGTAGTACAGTGGTATTAACAGCAAGCGGTGCCTCTTCGTATACATGGGGTTCAGGAGCTACTACAAACACCATTGTAATTTCACCTACTATTAGTACTACTTATTCTGTAAGCGGAACAAGTAGTAACGGATGTTTAGGCAATGCAACATATAATCAAATAGTAACTCCTTGTGTAGGCATAGAAGAATTACTATCTAATTCAGAAACAATTGATATATACCCTAATCCCAATAATGGGCATTTTAATATGATAATAAGCGCATTGAATGGTCAGGAAGCGTATCTTGAGATAACCGATATGTCTGGAAGGATAATATTAAAACTTTCTTCTACTGAACAGATAACACCAATTGATATTGAAAATATATCAAGCGGAATATATTTCTATAGTATTACAGTAGGAAATGCTATCAAAAAAGGAAAGGTTATTAAAGAGTAATAAATTGCGATGTTTGTTTTTTTCATTAAAACCCTCTAAAATAGAGGGTTTTAATGTTTTATTTGTTTAATAGAAATTAATCCTTATATCTATTTTTTGCTCTAAAATTTTTTCTCTTGCACATCATTAAATTATTCCTTTAATTTGTTGTGCCAAAAATTAACTTATGAAAACAAAAAGTATTACTCTTTTTTTCCATCTGTTTTTCCTTTTAATGAGCAGCTTTGCTCAGGAAAACAAATCAAAAATAGATATTTTAGATAACCCTAAATTGCTTCTTGCCAAACAAACAATGTACGGAGGCAAGTATAAGCAAGCCATTCAGCAATTTAAAGACCTGTATGATAAATATCCCGCCAATTCAGAATTACCATATTATATCGGCTATTGTTATTACGAAATTCATGATTTAAAAAACGCTTTTGATTACTTAAATGAAGCAAAGACCAACGGCGCTTCTGTTCCTGAAACACACTTGTATTTAGGATTAATATATCAACAACAAAGCAATTTTCAGCAAGCATTAAATGAATTCAATACATTCAAATCCAAAGTAAAATCGAAAAAACAAATTGAAGAAAGTGATGTAGATGTGTATATTTCTCAATGTAATAACGCGATTGAAATGAAAAAAAATCCTGTTCCTGTAAAAATTATCAATATGGGACAGGATATCAACAGCCCCTATGATGATGCAACGCCCTGCCTTACAGCAGATGGCAAAATATTGGTATTTAATACCCGTCGTCCCGAAGACCCTAATTCTCCTGTTGATGTAGAAGGCGATGGAAAATATTATCAGGATATTTATGTGTCTTATTTTGATACTATCAATAAAAAATGGTTGCCTGCTCAGCCCGTTCCAGGTAATGTCAATACAGACGCTCACGATGCCGCTACTTCTATTTCTCCCGATGGAAAAATTATTTTCATTTACAAAAATGACACCAGAGAACACGAAGCATCGGGCGGAGATATTTTTATTTCTAAAATAATGAAAAACAAATGGAAAACACCCGAACCCATTGGAAAGCCCATCAATTCTACCTATTGGGAAGGTGGTGCCTGTCTTTCTCCCGATGGAAAAACATTGTATTTTACAAGTGAAAGAAAGGGTGGATTAGGTCATTCCGATATATGGATGAGTACTAAAATCAATAACAAAGAATGGAGCAAGCCCGTTAATTTGGGAAGCACTATCAACACCCCTTATGATGAAGTGGGCTTATTTATGGCACCAGATGGAAAAACGCTCTTCTTCTGCTCTAATGGACCAAACTCTATGGGCGATTATGATATATTCAAAACCACTTACGAAAATGGACAATGGACTACACCTGTTAATCTTGGATTCCCTATTAATACTGAATTTTCAGATGGACCAATTGCTATAGATGCCAGTGGAAGAATTGCCTATATTTCCAGTAACCGACCAGGAGGTGTTGGTGAAAAGGATATTTATATGGTAGATATTTCTGAATATCCTTTACTCGGAGGAAAAAAAGATAAATTATCAAATGGATTGAGTATTCTCAAAGGCACGATTAGAGATGGTTTTGAAGGTTTTGGCATTCCCGATGCAAAAGTAGAAATTTTTGATGACAAAGATGTGCTTGTTTCGTCAACTTCTACTAATGAAAATGGAGAGTATTTTATTACTTTGCCCGGAGATAAAAACTATACTATCAAAGCGTCTGCAAAAGGTTTTCAATCTGCTACAGAAAAAATTTTACTTCCCACTGGCAAAGAAGATACATATACATTAGTGAAAGATTTTTTACTAAAAAAATAATAACCCAATAATTATGACAGAGAAAAAAATAAAAGTATTGATAGTTGAAGATGAATCCATTGTAGCCAAAGACATTCAAACTATTTTACTAAAAAATAATTTTGAAATTACGGGTATTGCTAATAATGCAGATACCGCCTTGAATTATCTTTCACAACAATTGCCCGATGTGGTGCTGATGGATATAATGATTAAAGGTAATATGAATGGAATAGATCTTTCACACAAAATAAAAGAAGAATACGATGTTCCTATTATATTTTTAACTGCTTATTCTGATGCACCTACACTTGACAAAGCGAAGTGGGTTGAGCCATATGCTTATATTACCAAATCATTTAAAAATTCTGATATTCTATCTGCTATAGAAATCACTCTATTCAGATTTAAAAAAGATCAGGAAAGAAAAAAAGAAAAAGAACTACTTTATTCTATTGTAGAAAATCAGGGTAAAGACACATCGGCCAATGTTATTTTTGTAAAGTCAGGAGGTAAAATGGTGAAAATAAAATTTGACGATATTTACATTGTTGAAGCATTAAAAGATTATGTTACTTTTCACACCACCCACGGCAGGTATATTGTTCATGCTACTATGAAATTTATTGAAGAAAAATTAGGCAGTAAAGAATTTATAAGAGCCCACCGTTCCTTCATAGTAAGAATAGATAAAATACAAAGCATTGAAAATCAAGAACTTATATTAGAAAATTTTCCAAAACATATTCCTATTGGAGGAAACTATAAAGATGAAGTGTATAAAAAATTAAACTTGTTGTAAAACAATTTTCTGTGGTATGAATTTTCAGTATGATGTGATTGTTGTGGGTGCAGGACACGCTGGCTGTGAAGCCGCCGCTGCTGCTGCCAATCTTGGTTCTAAAGTTTTACTGATTACTATGAATATGCAAACCATTGCACAAATGAGTTGTAATCCCGCAATGGGCGGCATAGCAAAAGGTCAAATTGTTAGAGAATTAGACGCTCTTGGAGGACATTCTGGTATTGTAACTGATTTATCTGCTATACAATTTAGAATGTTGAATAGAAGCAAGGGTCCTGCAATGTGGAGTCCCCGTGCTCAAAACGACCGAATGCTCTTTGCTGCTAAATGGAGAGAAATGCTAGAACAAACCCCCAATGTGGATTTCTGGCAAGATATGGTAAAAGAAATTATCGTAAAAGATAAAAGAGCATGTGGCGTTATTACAGGAATGGGCATTTGTTTTTATTCAAAAGCAGTAGTTTTAACCAATGGCACATTTTTGAATGGAGTTATACATATAGGAGAAAAACAATTTGGTGGAGGTAGAACTGGAGAACCAGCAGCCAAGGGTCTAACCGAACAATTACAATCTCTTGGATTTGAAAGCGGAAGAATGAAAACCGGCACACCACCAAGAATTGACGGTAGAACCATTAATTATTCCGTTTTAGAAAGACAGGATGGAGACCCACCTGAATTTAAATTTTCCTATTCTGATATTACAAAACCATTAGAAAAACAACTACCCTGTTATATTACTTACACAAATAAAGAAGTTCATCAAATTTTAGAAACGGGCTTTGAAAAGTCCCCAATGTTTTCTGGTAGAATAAAGGGTTTGGGTCCCAGATATTGCCCCAGTATTGAAGATAAAATTACAAGATTCTCTGAAAGAGAAAGACATCAGTTATTTATTGAGCCCGAAGGTTGGAATACTGTTGAAGTATACTTAAATGGATTTTCTACATCCTTACCTGAAGATGTACAGTATAAAGCATTGAGAAAAATTCCAGGACTGGAAAATGCTAAAATGTTCAGACCTGGCTATGCCATTGAATACGATTACTTCCCTCCTACACAATTGCATCCAACATTAGAAACCCGAATTATTGAGAATCTTTATTTTGCAGGGCAAATTAACGGCACTACCGGATATGAAGAGGCAGCTGCACAGGGCATCATAGCTGGTATCAACGCCCACTTAAAAATCAATGAAAAAAAACCATTTATTCTGAAAAGACACGAAGCATATATTGGCGTTTTAATAGATGATTTGGTATATAAAGGCACAGATGAGCCATACAGAATGTTTACTTCTCGTGCTGAATATAGATTATTGCTTCGTCAAGATAATGCTGATATTCGCCTTACTCCACTGGCATATCAAATAGGATTGGCTTCCGAAGAAAGATATAATAAAGTGCAAAAGAAAATAAAAGAAACCGAAGATATTATAAACTTTTTGAAAAATAATTCTGCTTCTCCTGAAAATATTAATACCTACTTAGAAAAAATAGGTTCAGCAAGAATAGAGCAAAAAATTCGTTATGCTAATATTTTATCTCGTCCAAATGTAAACTTGAATGAAATGGCAAATTATGATGATGGTTTGAAAAACTTTTTATCTGATAAAGTTCAAGAATCTATTTTTCAAGCAGAGATTTTAATTAAGTATGATGATTATATTGAAAGAGAAAAAGAGCAGGTAGAAAAATTGAATAAATGGAAAAATCTAAAATTAAATGTCAATTTTGATTATGATAAAATTCCATCATTGAGTAATGAAAGCAGACAAAAATTAAAAAAGTTCAGACCCCAATCTATTGAAGAAGCATCAAAAATTTCAGGCATTTCACCTGCTGATATTAATATTCTTTTAATGCATGTAATCAAATAATATGGAATTTACCTGCCCTATTTGTGCGTCCAATCAATTTACCCCTAAAATCATTTGCACAGATTATACTGTTTCAAAAGAAAAATTTAATATAGTTTCCTGTAATAACTGTGAATTGTGGCAAACATTCCCTTTTCCAGAAGAAGAGAATATTGAAAAATATTATCAATCCATAGAGTATATCTCACACTCTGATAAAAAAGATACTTTTTTTGATAAATTGTATCATCTGGTTAGAAATTATACCTTAATCCAAAAAGTTAATCTTGTAAGAAAATATGTTCCACATGGAACAATTTTAGATATAGGGTGTGGTACGGGTTATTTTTTGGAAGAATGCCAAAAAAATAAGTTTAATGTTTATGGAATAGAACCCAGTTCAGAGGCAAGAGATTTAGCTATTTCAAAAAACCATAAGGTTTATGAAAATATAGATAGCGTTATGCAGAGCAATTTAAATTTTGATGTGATTACAATGTGGCATGTTTTAGAGCATTTGTACAATCCTGGTGCTTTTGTAAATACATTGTATAATATGCTAAATAATAATTCTTATGCCATAATTGCAGTGCCAAATAGAAATTCTTTTGATGCCCAACACTATAAAGAATTCTGGGCTGGATACGATGTGCCAAGACATCTTTTTCATTACACTAAAAAAGACATTCATAATTTGTTTCATCAAAAGTTTAGTTTGATTAAAATTTACCCAATGTATTTTGACTCTTTTTATGTTTCTATATTATCAGAAAAATACAAAGAAAATAATATACCTTTTGTTAGAGGTTTGTTTTGGGGATTGATTTCAAATTTAAGTGCGTTGAGCAGTGGTGAATATTCAAGTTTGATTTATGTTTTTCAAAAGAAGTAGTTGTTTGTTGATTTTGATATGTGTTTATAGTGTTTTTTTATCACAGGAAAAAGAAGTTGCTATACCTTCTTATCCCGATTCTTTATTTGGATCATTGCTTCTTTCAAAAAGCGATTATTTATGTATTATCCATGCGGGCTCTGGTCCTACAGATAGAAATGGAAATAATGATTTTGGTTTAGAAACTAATTGTTACAAAAAATTGGCGGATTCCCTTTTTGCTCATAGAATATCCACTTTTAGATACGATAAAAGAGGGGTTGGAAAAAGTAAAAACAATATTGTTTTAGAAGATAGTTTGAATATTCATACACTCGTAAATGATTTAAGTGAAATAACTAAATATTTCTCAAAACCACCCTATCAGTTCAAAAAATTTATTTTGATTGGGCATAGTGAAGGCGCTTTAATTGCTACGATCGTTGCACAAAAAAATTCAAAAGTTATAAAATTAATTCTACTATCTGGTGCTGGATTTCGTGCGGATACTATATTAAAAAGGCAATTATCTAATGTTGAACCCAAAACAAAAAGTATTATTTATTCACTTATTGATTCTCTTGCTGCTGGGAAAAGAATAGATAATATTCCACCAAGTTTGTATGTTTTGTTTAGAGAGTCGGTTCAAAATTATATGATTTCATGGTTACCAATAGACCCTGCTATTGAATTGTCTAAATGCAAACAGAAAGCATTAATTATTCAAGGTGAAAATGATATTCAGGTCGGAGTAATTGATGCTAAAAGATTGAAAGCGTATAAATCCGATGCTGAACTCGTAATATTGCCCAATATGAATCATGTTTTAGTAGATTGTTCAAAAGATAAAGAGCAGAACAAGACAACTTATTCTAAACCAGATTTACCCCTATCAAAGGATTTAATTAAATACATAGTTGAGTTTATAAATAAAAAATAAAATGTTTCACATGGAACATTCAGAATGGTATAAAGATTGGTTTAATAGCAAGTATTATCATTTGTTGTATTCACATAGAGATGTGAATGAGGCAGGTTTTTTTATATCTAATTTGGTTAACTTTCTTCAATTACCTTCTAATTCTGTTTTATGGGATAATGCTTGCGGAAAGGGAAGGCACTCGTCAGTGTTTGCTCAATATGGATATAAAGTTATTGGAACGGATATTTGCCCAGAAAATATTAATTCCGCCAATCAGAAATATGCTTCTCAAAATGTTCAGTTTTTTATCCATGATATGAGAAGAGAGTTTTACCAAAATTATTTTGACTTATGCGTAAACTTATTTACCAGTATTGGTTATTTTCAATATGATTATGAAAATCAAAAAGTAATTAAAGTAATGTCTAATTCATTAAAAAAAGGGGGATACTTGCTGATAGATTTTTTTAATCCAAAATATGTTGTTCAAAATATTGTTCCACATGAAACAAAAGTGATTGAAGGTGTAGTTTTTGAAATAAATAGATTTATTCAAGATGGTTTTGTAATAAAGAAAATACAGGTTATTGAATCAAACCAAAAATTAAATTTTGAAGAAAGAGTAAAATTATATAACAAAGAATTTTTTATTACAGAAATGAACAAAAATAATATAGAAGTCATTAATCTTTTCGGGGACTATGACTTATCTACATTTAATGAAAATCTCTCTAAAAGAATGATTTTTTTAGGAAGAAAAGTGTGAAGCAAATTTTTACTACACTACACAAAGTTCTATATAACCGGACTTGATGGCGTGGCATCGTTTTCTATTGGAGCTATTTGTAAATTCAAAAAATACCATCCATCTAAAATACTATTAGGAATATATGCCAGTTCTGTAATGGTTTTTAATGAATACTTTTCTTCTGGATAGTTCCAGAATGTTTTGTGCCCTTCTAATTTTCCTTCATCTTTTTCTTTGTCAATACTGGGTAAATCCAAAATTAAATGCAGCACATTCTTACTTAACACATACTCTACTGCCGATTTTTCTATATAACGAGGAATTGGTGTTAGTTGATATCTTGAAAATCATTAAAAAATTATGTGTTTTTTGATTTTTAGGTTCCCTATTTTGAAAGTCAAGAGAATGAAATATGAGAAAAGAATAGGGTTCATATTTCTATTTATTAAGATGAAAGTTAATATTCGCTTGTCACATTGATGCTAACGGGCTGGCGGCTATCCGAAGGTGGCGATTTCGGAGCACTTCACTGTCAACCTTCACAAAAGTTTGATAGGAACACTCAGATTCAATTTTGCACGTTACCGCCAATTGTGGCAAAATGCTAATGCCTGATTACTTTTTGATACCATCTGTTTTTCCCATTCGTTATCTCAACCATATAAATTCCAGGTGCAGGAAGATTTATAGGGGATACGTCATTTTTTCTTGCCATGATAAGTTCTCCAAGTGCATTATATATTTTTATTTCAATACCTTCACCCAGTTCAACCTCATTCGAATTAATATTGAAATAATCTGTTGTTGGGTTAGGATATAAGGTGAAATATCCTTTTGTATGGTTTTCCGTTAGTCCGGTAATTAATGCATTTCGTTGCGTATAAAAAATAGTGTCGCCTTTACCATCATTGATTTTGGCTATATTGTAAGTTGCTCGCATTATTCCATCGTTACCTACTTTAAAGTTGTGATAGGCAACTTCAGAACTACCCTGGTCAGTGATAAACTCTTGTGTACTTATAACAGGTGTTCCCGTATTTTGAATATAAACAGCTTTTATATCAGCTTGAGCGTTGTTGGGGATATTACCAAAATCGATTTCATCTTTCCATGTGCACCAAACGTAATTATTGTTGTAATCATAAGCTGTTTTGATTAAATGGCTTCGGATGTTAGTGGTAGAAATCTGAACTGGTGTACTCCATGTATTACCACCGTTTAATGAATACTCATACATGACATTAGCATTATAGTCAGGGATAGTGGCATTGTGATAAATGTGATAAAAGGCATGAATAATACCATTTTTATCAACAATTATATTCGGATCCCATTGATCATCGTCACTCGGGTTTGCACTTCCTTCGAGCGTAAACGCAGGGTTCCATGTAGCTCCGCCATCATATGTAATTCTGGCCTTAACATCCCAATTCCAATTACTTACATGGTTTCCACCGTTAGTGTTTTCCCTCCAGGCAATCATTAGTGTATCGTGGGCTGTTCCGCCAAAATCAGCAACGGGAAATGCCGCATGACGATAATTTGTGGTATTTTGAGAAAGTTGCATTGTTGTAAAAGTGTTTCCCCCGTCAGTTGAACGGGCATACCAACATGTTGAATAAAATCCGCCTGAATAATTGAGATGATTTCCCTGTTGCCACATGATGTGTATTCTGTTTTTTCTGTCAACCGTTATTTGCGAAAATGTTATCGTGTCGCCGGCATTTTGCGTTTGGGTGTTTATCGTGTAGGTTGGCGACCATGAAGTGCCATTATACTTAGAAAACCCAAGAGAATAATTTCCTGACTTCCAAACAATGTATATATTGTCGTTTTGGTCAATATCGGCTGAAATTGTAGATAAGCCATTTACTGCGGCTACCGGTAATGAACCGGGATTTGTCCATGTAACGCCTCCATCAGAGGATTGGGTCCATTTGTTTTGTGCAACCTGCTTATAAAAGAGGATAACCGTTCCGTTTTGTTTTACAAGCATGTTGTTAGCAACTGCACCTTGAACATTATTCATTGCTGAAATTGGCCCCGAAATCGTTGCCGCTGCTTTGGGTGCCTGGTACCAATTGGCATCAATACCATGATTAGTAGTTTGAGCAGCAGTTGTACTACTTATTCCAATTGATAAATAAAAAATGAATTTTCTCATAATTGTATTTTTTGTTTACATATTAGACGTCATTTTTAAGTATAGGTTTAAAGCATGCCTGCTAACGTTTTGCAGCTTGGCGTTCGTGCGGGATTTCGGAGCACAAAACTGACAACCTGCACTGAACTTGAATAGAAGCACTCATCTTCAAGTTTACACGTTACCCCGCCTGACGCAAAACCTGTGTTGGCGGTAGTAATTTTATTTTCGCTTTGTAAAACCAAAGTTGTATGATGCAACTATATTAACCACAAACCCTTTCCCGTAATTCTCGCTTAATTTTGTAATGTCCTTTACTTCAAAAACAACACCTGCAATAGAAGATAGAGGATGGTTCTTTTTGAGTAAATAAATGCCCGTTCCAAAACCATTTGTAAATTTTTTATCTTCTATTGAGTATGCATTACGCCAATAGTGATAAAACCCGATTCTTGGTAAGTTCTTTGGGGTCCAAAAATAGTCTAAGTTTATTGGTATTTGTTGAAATGCCTTGTAATCCCCAACTTTTGCCTTAGTTTTTGTTTCGTATGTTCTTGTTGTATTTGTTGCAGAATCAGTTATTATTTTTTTGTCTATTAATTCAATGTCATCTAAGTCGCTGTAATTATTTGACTTTTGATAACCAACTGAAACTGCTAAAAGTTTATTCCCGTGAATCTTCAAATTAAAGCTTAAAGATGTAACAAACGAGTTAAATGTTGTTTTTGTTATTTGTTTAGAGAATGCACTGTCTGGATTATAAAGTTTGAATGCAGAACCTTCATAACCTGCTTTTAATGCAATCCAACCATCAAAAATGTCACTTTTTCGAAACAACTCTTTTACTCCAATAACGCCATTGACTTTTGCCCCAGGTGAAATGTTGCCTTTTGATATAAGCGACAATACTCCGTCATTTGTTTTTCCACTAACGTCAAGTCCTAAAAAAATGGGACTCGTGCTAACGTTTTGGGCAAATGAAAGTCTAATGCTTCCGTCTGCGATATTTAGCCCAAATGTCCCGCCATTAGGCAAAAATATGGCACTTTTACCTTTACTGTCTTCAAACATTGATTGACCTGTAAATGGTTTTGATTTTTCTTCCACGACTTCTTCTTTTATAGCATCAACAGTTTCACTAATTTTCGTTAGTGAAGTGTCAATTTTCATTAGCAGAGAATCTGTTCGTGTGTTCTGTGCAAATGTGATTGTGCTATTGAATACAATAACACAAAATGTTAGTATAAAACTGTTTTTCATAGCTAAATGTTTACCTTTTCGGTAAATGTTACAAATCCTTTCCAGTCAAAGGTTCCGTTCTTTTTGAATACTTCTATGTCGTCAACTTTGATAGAAATTTTCCATTTCATATCAATCCAACCTTTTAGTCTTACATGAATATCAAGTTGTCCGTCTATTACAAATTCATTATAAAGTTTGAAATATTCCCCATCGTTGATTTCTCGTAGCGGAATTTCCGTTCCTTCTAAATAAACGTCAATAGTTGTGAACTCTCCAACCAATTTGACTTCTATCTTGTGTTTTGCCATTTTTATTGTTTTTAAATTTGTTTACAGTGTCTCGAGTATTATTGCTGCCAACGTTTTGGCGCTTGGCGCAGTGGCGGATTTCGGAGCACTTCACTTTCAATCTGCACTAAAGCTTGATAGGAGCACTCAGCTTTAATTTTGCACGTCACCGCCAATTGTGGCAACACGCTGTTGGTGGCTGCCCTTTTATTTATTAAATGATTTTTCAAGTTCTTTCAGTTCATTTTCAAGTTCTTCTTTTCTTTCTTGCAATGAATTAAGTCTTTCAGCATCAAAACTAAATTCTTTATATACTTTTTCTTTAATTTCATTTTCTTTCTGCTTAAAATACATGGTAGGATTTATTGATTTTCCTGTTATTGATAAATATAAATAACTTCCTATTAAACCAATACCTGATAGAAAATAAGTTATAGGCTCCATAAAGTCCCAGCCAATCTTATAAGTATAAGTCAGAATAAATATTAGTAAGTAGTATGCTATAATACTAAAGGATAATATCAATTTATAATTTCTGAATTTTGAATTAATAATTTTGTCCAAAGGTGGTCTAGTTTTCTCTATCGTTTCAATTGAATCATTAACTTCATTTAATAGTATTTTTTTGAATTCTATCTGTTTTTCAAGAACAGACTTATGGTGTGCATTTTTGAGAGAGGATATTTCATTTGAATAATTAGATTTTAATTGTTGTAATTCTTGATCATATGTGGTTTTGGTAAAAGTTACTGCATTTTCTCTTATTTCATCAATCGATTTCCCATTTAAAACTCCTTCAAATTTAACTTCAACCATTCTTTCAAGTATGGCAGATTGTTTTTCAAAATCTTCAGTTACTTCACTTATTCCAGAAAGAATGATTTGTAAGTTGTCTTCTGAAATGACAGGCTCTTCTTGTTTAAGACGTAGAAATGAAACAAAGCTTTTAAAGTCATCATCTGTCCGAGAAAAATATTTTAATAAAACAGTCATCCATTGACTAGGTAAAAGTGCCACAGGTTGACAGTCATTCCTTCCAAAGTCCCAATTTCTTAACTTTTGGTCGGTCGAAACAAAATAATACTTGGTATTAGAAATTGAAACATTATTTGCTCCCCGTTTTTGTTCAATTAAATATGTATTCAGAGCATCAAATTTGTGAGATTCGTCATTCCCTTTTCCTTTATAATTTTTTATCTCTTGCTTGTATGATTCAATTGTTGCAATTGCTTTCTCATCTTTCACGTCAAAAGGCAATCTGTAGTCTTCCTGGACTTTAAATGATGTTAAAAAACTTTGATATAATCCTTGAATGTAACCACTGAATAAGTCGAAACCATATGCGGTTCTATCTCTACGCCATTGATGATAAAATTCGTAGATGCTTGGATTTACAGCATACTTTCTAAACAAAGTAGGATTGATTTTACCAAATGGTACCCTTTGTAATTGATTGATATGATGCCTAATTGTTTCTTTAAACTCGTTTATGGTGTACTTTGAAACAACAAATGTTTGACCACTTTCTTTACATTTTCTTAGAAAGGTTAGGATTCTATTTTTTCTGTCTTCTCCATTAATTCCAATAGCACGATAAATAACGTTGTTGTCAAGGTAAAACACTTTATTTCTAAGCGATTGTAAAAGTATATTTTCATTTCCAATGTTGTTACTTAGCATACTGTATTCAACACTATAACTCATCAAAGAAAAAATTGATTTATTCTTATGAGGATTGTCCCAGTTTAAAAAGTCATTTATTGCACTTCTTTCTTCAACTGTAAATAAGTTGTTATTTATACTGATTTCTTCTGCTCGACACTTAGAACTTGTGAGTTTTTTAAAAGCTGATATGTTTTTGTTTAACAATTCATAAATGAATTTATAAATTATTTCTTCCAGGTTATCAGGGGTTAAACACCCTTTATAGATGGTATCAACATATTCTTTTATATAGGTTTGAATACTAAATTTTTGTTCTTTGTCTTTTAAAAATCTAAATCGGTTATCTGCAAGACGGATAAAGGATACTTTTGTTTTAGCGTCAAGTTGAACTTCAAATTCATTTTTTTTGGTATCGTTAATAATTTCTGTGATTTCTTCTTCAGTAAAAACTAGTTTAAGTTTATTATGAATAAAGTCGATAATATTATGAACTGTCAACGGCTTATTGTCAGTTTCAACAAAAACAGATTCTACTAACTTTCTGTAAATGGTCTTAATGTTGACTACTTGACTTTCATCAGCATACATTACTGCCGCAATCCTTATAATGCTTTTTTCGTTCATATTGTTTGCTGTAAACTATTTTTCGGGTTGCCACCAACGTTTTGCCGCTTGCCGCAGTGGGGGATTCCGGAGCACTACACTGTCAATCAAACACAAATGTTGATAGAAGCACTGTGCTTGATTTAACGACTTCAGCACCCATTGCGGCAAACGGCTGTTAGCAGCAGTAATTCTTTCTCTGTCGGTTGTCATTAGTCGTCAATTTTGAAAATGCTTTTTACTAAGTCTGTTCGTTTAAACTTATCAGTGTCTAAATCTAAAAATATTTTTTGTTTTTCAACTGTCACGAAACCGAACCAAAGCAAAAATCTGTCAAAAGTCCGAACGCCATAACATCTGAAAAACTGTCGTTCTGGAGTTGAATAGTCAGGTCGGAAAAACGTAATGAATTTTGGAAACGCTTTTAAATACTTGTCTGCATAAAAGTCAACCGTTTGTGGTTGGTCGCCAAATTTGTCAAGCATAATAACTGAAAATGCCCAACCGAGTTGTCCGATTGGTTGCTCGGGATAGCCGTCATTAAAACTCCAAAGAAATTTGTTTGTAAACGCTTGAAAAAACTGTCTGAATAACTGTATTCGGTTATTAGTCTCAAGAAGTTTGGTTGCGGTCTTTGTCAATGTAAGTTTGCCTGTTACTTTTTTTACAAGTCCTGCAATCTCCGCTGTCAGTCTTGCACTTCTTATGGCAATGCAGTCGTCTTCTTTCCAAAGTTTCGTTATTCCACTTTCAATATGCTCGTCAAGTAAAAATTTCTTGTCATAAAGCTCAACCATTACTTTTTTAGGTAATGCTCCGAGTGGTGTCAGTTTGATGTGTTTTTCTCGTTGAATAATTTTTAGATAATCTTCTACGATTCTAAAAAGCGGAATTTGGTCAAGTGTTTTGTCTTCAATGTTGTCGCGAAATTGAACAGGAGATTTGTCGCCAAATGTGTCGTAAAGCAAATGATGAATTTCTGTCGGTGATAGTCCCAAAAAGTTGTCCACCGGTGTGTTATTCCGTAGTATGAAATTTGCTTCTATGTCGTCAGGTATTTTCATTTACAACTGTCGTAATATTATTGCTGCTAACGTTTTGCAGCTATAAGAAGTTGGCGATTTCGGAGCACAAAACTATCAATACACCACAAAAGTTGATGCATGGTAGAATGTTCAATTAACCACGTCACCCGCCATTGCCGCCAAACGCCTGTTGTGTGCTGGCGTTCTTGTTCACTGTGTCTGTAAACCATTGTCTTTGTTAAGTTTGCGTCCATTGTCGGGTTGCGTGTCGGGTGTTTTAATTTTTCATTTTGTGGGGAAAAAATTTTGAAATTCTGTCCAGCGTGGGAAAGGTGGAAGCTCTTTTGCAAGCTTGGGTTGTGCGTTGGCTTGAGCGGCTTGCAAATGTGCCGTTTGCGGGTTGGCATAGAATTTACTCACGTCACAATTATTTTTAGAAGAGTTCGTGAATACTCCGTATTTCAAATTTTTTGTGCGTTGGGAAAAATTAAAACACAGAAGGGTCGGCAATGAGTGTCGGCTTACTCGTTGTCCGTTTGTTGTATTGTTTCTATGTCTTTGGTCACCTGTCAAAATGGTTTACTTTTTCTGTTTTACTGTCCGTTATTTTCTGTCGGGTGGTTGTCTTTTACGCTTGCACACAACGGCTGAGTGTATGTGCCGTAAGGGATTGCGGAGCAGTATCCTGTCCACCGACACGAAAGTTTGAGCGGGCTACAACGTTTGAATACCCACTGAAACCCTTATGGCATATACACTTTGTTAGCGTTTCGTTGTTCATTTTTCTCGTTAATTTTCTTTCATTTTTGCTGCATTGTCTTCCTGTCCGTGCGTTAGGAACAGACACACTCTTTGCCAAGTTTTGGCTTGTGGGTCGGCTGGTGCGACATGGCAATGTGTGTGGCTGTTAGCGTGGGCTGTCATAGGTTAAAGTTTATGTTTACTTCTCTGTCGTTTGCTATGTCGTCAATGGCTTTGTTTAGGATTTCTTTTAATTGTTTGGCTGTCTTGTCCAGCTCGTAAATACCTGCCTTTTCATTGAAAGCGTTGTCCTGTTCTAAAAAGTTGTCCAACGTAAATGTGTCTGCTTGGTAATTGCTGTTTGGATTGTGATAGAGTAGCGAAATTTCCTTTTGCTTGTCTTCAGGAAAATTTGGAATATAAACACGGTCAAAATATGAAGGTGATAGGTGTCCACCATTGCCACCAACTGTCAAACAATCAATAATTCCAATTTCTTTGTAATACTGCATTATACACCTAACGGTGATTGCTTTTTCTAATGTGCATTTACCTTCTAATGGTCTTAAAATGTGAGCGTGTGCATTATTTATTGTGTTTGTGTTTTTGTCCAAATATACCATTGTTCGTCCTGTGCCACTTTCACCAAATAGTATGTCGCCATACTGAATGGTTGGTATTTTTTTTGGTGTCCCAATAAATTGTTCATTATCTGTAACACCATAGTTTAATATTTGCTTTGGCGTGATTAGCCGATAAAATCCGTTAATGTATTTTGGGCTATCAACTCTAATTTCTAATATTTTCGTTTCAAGACTAGGACCTGGTTTTAGTTGTAGTCCTTGTTCAGTTAAAGGTGCAAACCCATTTTTATAATTTAAGGTTGGGAACATCAAACGCTTGTGTTTTATAGAATGGAATGTTGCATCTAACCTATTATGAAAGTTTAGGTCTTCTATTTTTGGAAAATCATATTTGAATTTGACTTGTTTCTGATTTTCAAGTAATTCATTTTTTACACTTTCCAAAATTTTAATGTGTCTTTGCTTAATTAAACTTTCTTTGTTGATAATTGATTGGATGAGTATTTCAATGAATTTGATTGTGTCATCAGCATTGTGATTTGGCATAGGGATTTTACAATCCAAAAACAAAGTTTTTGCGTGACGAATGGTTGCCCCTTTTGGAACCATAAAATCCAATTGCTCACGGAAAATATTGTGTTTGATAAAAGCCAACAGGTAATACTTTTTGTCGCTTACAGGCAATTTGTATAAAGCACCTGAAAGCATATAGTTTGGATAATCTTTATCCAAAATCACTATTTCGCCAATATTGCTGTCTTTTGATATTATTAGGTCACCTTTTTTTAAATTAAAGTTAACAAAAACTTTGGGATTAACAGGAACTGCGGTTTCACTTGTTATTTCAGGAATAAATGAATGTTCTTGTAATGCTTTTGTTCTTAGAAAATAATGTGTTGATTTTCCAATATAATTTAATGAACCAACTTCAACGCCTAAATCTTTACGCTGCAATGGTCTGTTTAAAAAGTCTCTCACGTAAAGGAAGTTTTGGTTTGGCATTACCAAATCCATATACTGCGAAGAAGAAAGCGTAAAGTCTTTCTCTACAATATGAGAAAATGAAATTGAAGTTGGTGTTTTAACGTAACTATTGCTCATACTTACTTATCCTTGATAAAAATGTCCTGTAATTGTTTTTCTTGGCTCAAACACCATTTTTTAAAGTCCGCAACGGTTTCTGTAAATTCTTCATCAAGCAAAGCTCTACCGTCTTTATCAATTTCAATTTCAAATGTTTCGTAATTGATTTTGTAAACAGGCGAGAAAAATTTTACTCGTTTGCTTGTTTTTACTTCATAACCTACTTTTTCAATATTTCTAAAAAACACTTGATAGTTCTGTTCTTTAAGTTTTGCTAAATCATTTTCGTTTGGCTTATAGGCTACAATCAGTGTTGTATTTACTCCTGTTTCTGCAAAAACATTGGCAGGTAGATCAAAAATGGCTACAATACGCATTTTGTCCATTAACCATTTACGAGCAATTTTATGCGTATCAATACTTGCAATTGAGGTAGATAAAACAATTCCCATTCTTCCGTTCTCTTTCAAAATTCGGTAAGCATTTTCAAGAAATATAACTCCTAAATCAATTTTATTTGCTTGTTTTTTAGCCTTATTCTTTTTGCCTGTTTGTTGTTCTTCGCCTTTGTTGCTATACAAATGCCAAAGCTCGTAGCATTGTATCATTTCCAAATCTTTGTCGTCTTTTGGAACAAATGCACGGTCTTCGCCAAAAGGTGGATTAGTAAGGACTACATCAAATTTCTTGAGTTGGTTGTTGTCTGGTCTTTCGTCCCAATTTCCTTTTTGGTTCATTGTTGGCACAAGGTCAAGAATATCGCCTTTTTGGTCAAACTTGGAAAGTAAAGAGCCGTAACCTGCTTTTGCTTTTATTTTGGCGTTACCGTCTCCGTTCAAAAGCATATTCAAAGTTGCAAGCATTACCATTTGGTCGTCAATATCCATTCCATAAATGTTGTTATCATTCAACTTGCTATTTGAGTTTACATAGGAAACAGAAAGGAAATCTGCAATTCCTACTGTTGGGTCAATTACAGTTTCACCATTTCTTGGATTAACAATTTGAACCAAAAAATCAATAATTGGTAAAGGTGTTACAAATTGAGCATATCTATCTTTTGCAAAAGCAGTAGCAAAACGATAAAAAACAAGCTGATATAAATCTGATTTATGAGAACGAACTAAAGAATAATCTTGAAACTGATAAACTACTTCTATCAATACTTTGATATGGTTTTCGTTTTTTACGTTCAGCAGATTGTCTTTTAATATTCGGTAATAAGTTCCTACTGCTTCATCTCTTAAAGCGTTAAAACGCTTGATAAACTCCTGAAGTGGTTTATCTGCAAGGGTTTTAAAATTCTTTTCTTCGTCTGTAATGTAAAAGCCCAAAAAACGATTTGGCGTTTTTTCGTTTCTTTTTTCATCATAGATTTTTAGCGAAAGAATTTGAATAAGAATTTCAAACCCTTTTTGATTTACCATTCCAACTTTGTCCATTGTTCGCAAAATGCTACTCATTGCATCATTGATTTGCGTAGAATGAACACCTGAAATTATATCTAAGTCGGTGATTGCTCTTTCTGAACGGTCAATGGTTTTTGTTTCCGTCCATTCTAAAAGGTCTTCAAATCTTGGTATATTTATATAAGGGTCAGGGATATGTAATGAAAGGTCTTTGGTTTTGCTTTCATCACCTTTTGTGTTAAACTCTTCGCTGTATCGTAAAAACTTGTTATTGTGTTTACGGAACAAATAAAGTCTTTCGGTGTCGTACAAAACTCCCAAACAAAAGGGTCTGCGACTTTCATTTAAATAGGCTTTTAGTTGTTTTTCCCAAACATCTGCTACATTTTTGTTGTCTTCTTTTTTAAATTCAAGAACAACAATTAAATGTTCACGAAGCCACTCTAAACTCTCATTGTTTCCGTTTTCGTGGTAGTCTTTGTATTTGTCAAACCAAGTAATGTCGTCAAAAATTGCTCCGTCAAGTTTTAGCGGTGCAGAAGATTTGTTGCCTTTTGGGAATTGAACTTCTGTCCCGATATAGTCTTTGGCAAAAAGTCCTGATTGCACAATGGAATACAGGAATTGCCATTTGTAGTATTGCTCGTTTTGTTGTCCGTTTTTCTTTTTAAAATTGGTCTTTCGTCCAAAAGTCAAATGCTCAGGTAGGAAACAGTCGTATTCTGTTGCTGTTCCGTATTTCTTGTCAAACTCGTTTTTCGCTTCTGTAAATGTCATTCAGTCCTTATGTTTTTTAATATTCGTCAAATTTACTTTTTTATGTCTGTTGGTTTGTCGTGCGTTGGCAAAAATGGCTCTTTTGGTTTTTCAGCGTTGGGCTGTGTGTCGGCAAAAACCAAATGTGCCATTTGTGGGTCGGCTGTCTTTTTTACACTGACGCACAACGTTTTCGGGCTTTGCGTTCGGGCGGGTTTCGGAGCACAAAACTGTCAACCAGCACTGAACTTAAATAGAAGCACAAAGCTCCAAGTTTGCACGTCACCCCGCCTGACGCAAAACCCGTGTTACCAGCTGGGCTTTCTTCTTCGTTACTTTTTTTTCTGCTTTTTAAAGTCATTAAAATGTCTGTTTGTCAAGTAAAGTAATGATGTCAAAACAATGCCAAATAAGAATAAAGTGTCGAACCAAAAGTGTCCATTACTAAAAGGTTCCACAAGTTGTTTTTTTTCTGTTATCCATTTAATTACTGAAACGCAAATAAGTGTGACGGGGAAACCGATAGAATAAATCTTATGAACTACTTCAGAGAGCCAAGGGTAATGGTCAAGATATGTTTTACCTTCACGGCTTATTTCAAATGGTTTCATTTCTTTTGTCAATTTGCATTCTATTTCTTGAATGTATTTATATATCTTCTCGATAAGAAAGTTGATTTGATAATACATAATTACAACCCATAGCAAAGTAAAAGTCAAAACATTGTTTATGTAACTAAAGTCAATTTTAATATCCCCAATATTTTTCTTTATCAGCTCGGTGGATATGACACTTGACTCATCTGGATTAGCCATTTGAAAAGATAAAGTTGCAATTAAACCAAGGCAAATCCAGGTATAATAATTCCTTTTCTGTAAATAACTCTTTTGATTTTCAAAAGTGTCTTTGTAGTGGTCGTAAAGGATTTCTATTTTCTTTTCGTCTGTCATTTTTTTGCAGCTGCTTCTAAAGCCTTAATAATTGCATCTCTTGTAAAACTCATTGCCCATTCCGCTCCTGAGTTTTTCAGTTCGTCTGGTGATTCATATTCTCTGTCAATCTTGACCGCTACTAATCTGTTTTTGTGTTCCTTACTTTTCGCAACTTCATAGTTTAACCAGTTTTTGTAGCCTATCTCTTTCCAGTCTTTATGATATGAGTTCGCATACTTTCCAACAATTACGAGAGTGTAAGTCGCCTCATTGATTTTGGCTGAAAGCACTCTCTTAATGGTTGCAATGTCCCAGCTTTGTATTTCCTTTGAGGATAAGTCACTAAAATAAAAGTCAAATTCAGGGTTAGCATCCCAAGCTTCAAGTAAAAACTTGTAGTGTTTATCATTTTCGTAGTCAAAACTTACGAATACTTTTTTCTTTGCCATTTCTTTTTGTGTTTAAAGTTATTATTATTTGTTTTTAGTCGTGTCTTTCGTTAGCCTTGCTGGTAATGGGCGGGCGGATGGGGCGAAGTTACGAAGCGCAAACGAAGTTTGCAAGCGGAGTAATTTCCGCCCATCCGCAGGT
Source organism: Bacteroidota bacterium (assembly GCA_040758575.1). GTDB lineage: Bacteria > Bacteroidota > Bacteroidia > B-17B0 > Aurantibacillaceae > BPGX01. The sequence continues at coordinate 20,715 of JBFLVH010000023.1, forward strand.
TGTGCGAAGTGCCGAAGCGAAGCGAGGCACAAGCACGACCTGCGGAGCTCATCCGCCCGCCCATTGTGGCAAAGTGCCGAAGCGAAGCGCAGGCATTTTGCCACAACGTTTCGCGGCTATGCGCCGTTTTAATGGCGTATAGCCGCTGTTGTGCGATGGGCAGAGCGCCTCTTCGGTTTTTGTCTTCATTTCTTAACCCCGCCCCTCTTCCGCCGTAGCACACGATGTGCGTAGGCGGTTACTTAATGAATTATGGTTAATCATTTTATATTCTTTTCCAATATTTCAAAATGCTTTGGATCTGATTCTTTCACAATGTTCAACAGAATCTTGATTGCGTCTTTGATTTCGCTTTTATCTTTATGCTCGATTGTACTTGTTGGATCGGAATTGTGAGAATATTCATTTACCAACTTGTATGCTTTGGCTGCGTCTACAGTGCTGATTTTCTCATTTGGATCATTGATATTTTTGATCAATACTTCCATTTTAGACTTTTGATCTCCTGTTGTTGGTATCTTGAAATCTGCAAAAATATCAAAAAATCTTCTCGCCATATTTCCAATCGTATAAAAATCTTCATATTGAGTATCTTGTTTTTCTGAAAATTCTTTGAGCTTAGCAAACAAAAAGTGATATTCGGATTTATAATTTCGCAGAGTTTTATCAAGCGCAACAATTTTGGCTTTTCTCACATCTGATTCAGTATAATTTTCTACCATGAAAAACTCGCAAGGAATTGGTTTTTCTGTCTTGTTTTCCGACCTTAGTTTTTCGTTGTCTTTTTTTGTCGAATTGTTTTTATCTACAAACCATTCCTTGACCAAGTTTAAGAGCTGAAAATTGTGCGTAGAGATAAATAGTTGTCCAACTTGTTTGAAATGTGTATTTATCATTGAAAAACAGTGATAAATGAAGTTTGAGTCAAAACTAGAAATCGGATCGTCAATAAAAATAATCCCTTTGGTTTTATCAAATTCGCCTTCGCCAACTTTAACGACAAAATACGAAAATGCGATTGCAGTTTTTTCTCCCTCGCTCAAATTTTTTGCTGGTATTCCGTATCTTTTTATTGTATAGCCCTTTTTATTATCGTCTAATGAGAGTTCTATTTCTTTTCTTCCAAAAAATTCTTCCAAATATTTATTAATAAGATCGATCGCTTTGCCAATGTTCGAAGTTTGCTGTTCAAGGTTTTCAATTTCGGTTTTATTGTTTTTGAATTGATTTAGAACCATTTCCTCATTTTCCGCTGCTTCTTTTAAATCAGTAATTATTTTTTTATAATCCTCTTCCAACAAAGCATTCGCGATTGTATGTAACTCTAGTCTTTCCCTTGCATTTGACACTTCCAACTGATGATTTGTTACCTTTTCATTATGTCGTTTAATAATTTCATTGATTTCCCGAATTACTCTATTATATGACGACAAAAAATCCTCTGGTTGCGGTGGACTTGAAACATTTATAAGTGGGTTATCATGTTTTTCTTGAAGTTTTTTTATTGCTTCATCAATCCATGTATTTATTTTATTTATAACTTCATTAAGTTCCTTTGCCTTACTCGTATAACTGTCTTTCAGATCGGGATATAAATCGACGTTTTTTGTGGGAATTTCTTGTCGTTTTATTTTTACAATTTCATTTTCTAATCTTTTGATTCCTCTTTGCGTATCTTCATAATCTTTACTGAAATGTCTTGACAGACTATCTAAAAAATCCTTATCAAGTGGATTTTGACAAAATAAACACTTTTCAGTTTCTTTTTTATTTTTGTGTAAATCAAAACCTTGCTTTACCCAACTATTCAAAACTTGATCATTTTTTAATCTCTCCAGTGTTTCCGAAACAACTTTTCTGCCGAGCAGAGCCTCAATTTTTTCAAAAATCTTTTGGAAACTATCAATTGCTTCATCGTCAAAAAAAAATGAAAAATTATACTCTGAAAATGCGCTTTGCGTTTTCCCCGCTTCGCTTTTACTTATTGCTTCGTATTTTCTCTTATCTTCGTCACATAGGGTTTTGTCTGCAAAATTATCAATGCCGATAGTATTGATTTTGTTTTCTGCTTTTGTCTTGTTGTAAGTCTTATCAAAAAGAATATTCGCAATTTCTCTTCCTAAACTAGTTAGAAAAGTATTTTTTTTAGATTCTTTTGCCTCTCTGTCTTTTTTAAATTGCTCGCATGTTTTACTAAGAGTAATATTCTTCTGTTTTAATTGTTCAAGTTGTTTTTTCCTTTCAATATCTTCTTCACTTACATAAACAATTGGTTTACAGGGGTTAGAAGGATCAAATGAAATGTTGTCATCTACAAAATCTTTATTGAAAACTTTTATAGGTAAATCATTATTGGAGACATTTGTTTCTTTTATAGTATTTTCATCATCAGTTTTTATTTCAAACTTCCCATTCTCGGGGTACTGTTTGAATTTATTTGTATCGAATATGCTTTTTTTCTCGCAACTAGAAAAAATACGAGAAATAGTGGTTTTCCCACTCCTATTCCATCCATAAATCAAATTATATTTTTTAAACTCTGGAAGATCATTTCCCCAAGTAAAATCATGAAATATGCCGAAGTTTTGTAATTTGGTTATTTTAGTTATCATAAAATATACCTTATTTTCATTATTCCATTTTTCAACAACTTTCTATTTCCCAGACTTACTTCTATTACAATCCTTACAAAGCATCTGACAATTTTCAGCGATTGTTTTACCTCCCTCATGCCACGGTTTAATGTGGTCTGCTTCCATTTCAGCTATATCAAATTGTTTTTTGCACATAGGACAAATCCCTTTTTGCCTCTCGTAAGCTTCACGCTTTTGATTATCAGTAAACGCTCGAATATTTAAATGCTTTTCTTTTCTATTCAAAATATACCAATAAATTCCTTTCTTGTTCGTAACATCCTCATCCTGCATGAGTTTATTGATTTCAATTTCCAATTTCTTAGGATCGAATTTCTTATCTTTATACTCATTATATAAAAAACCCCATTCAATTCCTTTCATCTCTTTTCTATAAGTGGGAAACATTACTTTTACCCAATTGATTACATTTTGAAAATATAGCCATAAATCATTTGCATTTGATTCGTGTTGTTGTTTTGCCATATATTCTTCAATATTGTCACTACTGATCCATTTAATAACAGATTCTAAGTAATCTTGTCTAATTGCAGCCCCATTTAAGTAATCACCGGCTATTTTATATGCCGGACAACCATTTTTGCTAAAATATCTTTTTGCATCTGTAACCCAAGAGCCAGAATAAACGGCATTTCTTAATTCTTGATCGGTTAATTTTTCTCCTGCAATATTTATTGTCTTAAACCATTCTAATTTTTCGCTATCTGTTCCGCTACAAAAATAGATCATAAGCTTGTAGTTAAGTATTTTTTCCTGTTCATCTTTTTGTAGATTGTGAAAATAGCGGTTTTTAAATGCAAAATCTCCTTGCACATATTGACATAAAGATATTGTTCTTTGTTGTCCATCTATAACTTCAAAATTACCATCCTCTCTAACTGCCCAATACATTACATTTAAAGGAAAATTCTTAATAACCGTATCAATAACTGCATCTCTTTGTTTGTCTTTGTAAATAAATTCTCTCTGATACGGCGGACGAATGTCAAGCTTACCACCAAAGCCTACAACTCCGTTTTCCTGATTATCTTGATAACCATCTGTTAATTCTTTGACTGTAATTTCTTTAAGTTCAATTTTCATATCGTTAACCTTTTTTAAACTTTTTATTTCTGATTACAATACGAACATATTTTGGTTTACCATTAATAGCCCCTTCCTTATCTTTGATAAGACCATGTTCTTTAAACGGCACATTTTCATTGATTCTGATATCGTTAGAACTTAATATTTCAAATTGTTCTGGATTATATTTGTCTAAAAAAGTAATAGGGACTCCCATCGCGCCATCATAATCCATAGGTATTTCAGAAGTTTTATCTACATTGATTGCATCATAATTATCATATTTCGGGTATTCCTCTGGTGTATATTTCTTGTAAAGGATTAAGTCTTCGTGTCGTTCTTTATAATCCAAATTGGTAAACCATCTGACCCCTTTAACCCGGATGTATTTTTTCCCATTTTCATCTATCCTAACACCTGCTGCATTCAAAGGATAATAATCAGGCACTCCAAATTCTCTATCTCCACTATGGATGCTTGCTCCAAGCCATATTTTATTTTCTTTAAATAACTTAAATATTTCTTTATAAGAAACTGCATTTATATTTCCAATAATTAAAAATTGCTTTTTATATTCAAATAATTGAGCTACATATTCCCTAAACAATGAAAAAGGAGGATTTGTAACTACAATATCCGCTTGTTTTAAAAGATTAATACATTCTTGACTTCTAAAATCACCATCGCCTTTTAAATAATTGACTTCAATCTCATTTTTATCTGGTATGTTATTCTTATTCTTATCACCCGTATATTCTAAATAGATAGCACGCTCAGAATTATTTTGACTGAATAAATCCATATCTTGATTTTTATAACAGGTTGTAATAAGTTTTTTCAAACCAAGTTTTTCAAAGTTATAAGAGAAATAATGAAAAAAATTACTAACTCTTGGGTCATCACAATTACAATAGACAATCTTATCCTTAAAATGGTCTTTATAATGCTTTAATTCTTTTTCAATATCTGAAAGTTGTGTATAAAATTCATCCTTTTTATTGGCTCTGGCTGAACTTAAATCCCTATTTGATATTTTATTTTTCATATTCTTGTAATACCTTTCTACTCTTTTCTTCGCC
>JBFLVH010000024.1:0-24343 GCA_040758575.1 Bacteroidota bacterium
AAACAAAAATATTAATTTGCTTATATTTACCTAACTTTGCAACAAAAAAATTATGAAATCAATTTACATTCTTTTAAGCATTCCTTTCTTTGGAAGTATCTTTCAAAATTCCCCTTCACAAAAAACATCCATCCATCAATTTAATGCAAAGGATATTGATGGAAACATCATTGATTTTTCAAAATTCAAAGGCAAAAAACTACTCATTGTCAATACCGCTTCTGAATGTGGATTTACGTCTCAATATAAAGATTTAGAAGCACTTAATCAAAAATTTAAAGATAAAAATTTTATGATTATTGCCTTTCCTTGCAATGATTTTGGTGGGCAGGAACCTGGCGATGCTCAACAAATAAAATCATTTTGTCAAAAAAACTATGGTGTTACTTTTCTTGTAATGGAAAAAGTAAAAATCAAAGGCGATAATCCTCATCCCATCTACCAATGGCTTACTCAAAAAGAAAAAAATGGTGTAAAAAGTTCTACTGTAATGTGGAATTTTCAAAAATATCTGGTTGATGAAAATGGCTACCTTGTAGATTATTACAACTCTACTGTTTCTCCATTATCAGAAAAAATTACTAACTGGATTGAAGGAAAAAAATAATTATGAAACTACATATTCTTGCATTTGGTGCTCATCCTGATGATGTTGAAATATCTTGTGCAGGCACTATTCTCAAACATATTGATTTGGGCTATAAAGTAGGTATCATTGACCTTACAGGCGGTGAATTAGGCACTCGTGGAAGTAAAGAACTTCGCCTACAAGAAGCCACAAAAGCCGCTCAAATGCTTAATTTATCAGTGCGAGAAAACCTCCATATGCGTGATGGCTTTTTTCAAAACGATGAAGAACATCAAATCAAAATCATCCAAAAAATCAGACAATATCAACCTGATATTATTCTAATCAATGCTCCCACCGATAGACATTGCGACCACGGAAGAGCCGCACAACTCGTTAAAGATGCAGCATTTTTAAGTGGACTCATCAAAATTGAAACTTCTCTCAATGGACAAAAACAACAAGCGTGGCGACCCCAAGCCATTTATCACTACATTCAGGATTATTATTTAGAACCAACATTTGTAGTTGATATTTCTAATTACTTTCACAAAAAAATAGAAGTTTTAAAATGCTACTCTTCTCAATTCTATAATCCCAATAGCACAGAACCCGAAACTCCAATTAGTTCAAAAAATTTCTTTGATATCATTGAAAGCAAAGCAAAAATATGGGGCAGATATATTTCTACCGAGTACGCAGAAGGTTATATAGCGTCACGGTTAATTGGTGTGAATGATATAACTCAATTGTTGTAATTTCTAATGCATCATTAAGGAAATTAAAATTATCAAAACATTCACGGCTAACGATAATAAAAATGCCCTTACAATCCATTTAGCAGGGGCTTGAGCAATGCTTAAAACCAAATTAGCCATTGTAAATGCTAAACCCAGTGCCACCAAAAAAATACTATCTTTTTCTAATGCAAACATTGCCATTACACCTCCCATCACACTTCCTGCAAGAATAGCAACGCTAATCATCCCATAATACCCTTTTTCTGCAAATTCATCTAATTTCTGCAACATAGCATTAAATTTTGAACACAAATGTCCGTTCATCCATCATTTCAAAAAATGATTTAAATCATACTTTCTAAAAATCACAAGAACTTTCGTATTTTTGAACTTAAAATATTTATTTTGAGAACACTCATATTATTCGTTATTAGTGCAACATTCGTTTTTTCTCAAACATTAGATTCTATTCAAATTATCAGGTCTTTTCAAATTGGTGCAGGTAGAACTATCAGCACACTTGCTTTGCAAGAAAATTACAACGATGTTGAATACATTAGCGGATGGGACTTTAATGCAAATTATTTATTCCACAACTTAACAAGATTAGAATTCAAATTCTGTAACTTTGAAAAAACAGACATACTACCCTTCTGGGAAAACGCTCATTTACAAAATTTTAATCTAAACTTTCATTACATTATTAGTAATCAAACAGGTAGTTTTTTTATTTATCCATTATTTGGTGCTGCCTACACTAAATTTCAATCTTTTCAACTTATTGATAAAAACTTTCAAAAAATCAATCAAAACAGAGCATATAATCAATTAGGTTTTAATGCAGGATTGGGTGCAGAAGTGCATTTGAAATTTATGAGTATATTTGTAGATTACAATATGCGTGTAACAAAAATTACTTCTGATAATGTTACCAATGTAAGAAATGTAAGTTTTACCGCTGGATTAAGATTATTTTATTTTCAACTGCATTGGCACAAAGAAAATATTACGCCCGAAAATAAAATCTCTCCCCAAAAACATCATCCTAAAAAACGAAAAAGAAAAAAGTTGTTTGATGTTCTTCACGACCACTATCATTGGTTTTAATTACATTCAAAAATATTTTTATCAAAATGCAAAATATTTTAGATAAATCTAAATTATTTTTTAGATAAATATAAATTTATGTATTTTTGCCACTATGAATTTAAGTTTTCAAAAACATTCTCTTGAAGAAATAAATTCTTCTGTAAATACAGAATATAAAAATCCATTCAGAAAGTTTTTGGCTTTTGCTGGACCTGCATTTTTAATTAGTGTTGGATATATGGACCCTGGCAATTGGGCTACAGATATTGCAGGCGGAAGCAGTTTTGGTTACTCTCTTTTGTGGGTGTTATTAATGAGCAATATTATAGCCATTTTATTGCAAAGCCATAGTGCAAGATTAGGTATTGTTAGTGGTTTAGATTTAGCACAAGCTAATAGAGTATTTTTTCCATCTGTCCCAAATTTTTTACTTTATCTTTTAGCAGAAATAGCCATTATTGCCTGTGATTTAGCAGAAGTTATTGGAATGGCTAGTGGTATTCATTTATTATTTCCTTCCATCTCTTTATTAAACGGCATTTTAATTACAGTGTTAGATACTTTTCTATTATTATTTTTAATGAACAAGGGCATTAGAAAGTTAGAAGCATTCATTCTTTCTCTGGTTGGTATTATTGGATTTTGCTTTTTGTTAGAAATGTTTATTGTAAAGCCCGATGCCCAACAAGTGATAACAGGTTTTATCCCCAAATTAGTTAATGAAGATGCTTTGTATATTGCTATTGGAATAATTGGTGCCACAGTAATGCCACACAATTTGTATTTACACAGTGCTCTTGTGCAAAGCCGAAAAATTAATAGAGATAAAAAAAATATACTGGAAGCGTTGAAATACAATTTAATTGATAGTGTGCTGGCATTAAACATTGCATTTTTAGTCAACGCTTCAATTTTGATATTATCTGCTGCAGTTTTTTTCAAAAATAATGTATACAATGTAAGTGAGATACAACAAGCACATCAGTTATTAAAAAATATTTTAGGCAATCAATTAGCCCCTGTATTATTTGCTATTGCTTTGATTGCAGCAGGTCAAAGTTCTACTATTACAGGCACATTAGCAGGGCAAATCATTATGGAAGGTTACTTGAATTTACGATTAAATCCTGTTGTTAGAAGGTTACTTACAAGATTATTAGCCATTGTTCCAGCTGCATTGACGGTCATTTTTTTAGGTGATGATAAAATTGCCAACTTACTTATTTTAAGTCAGGTTGTATTAAGTTTACAATTAGCGTTTGCTGTTATTCCATTAGTGCATTTTGTAAGTAATAAAAAACTAATGGGAGAATATATTATTCCTCTCTGGCAAAAAATATTCTCGTGGATAGCCGTTGTTATTATTGTTGTTTTGAATTTAAAAATGGTTTTCAATGAAGTATCTTCTGCATTAATAAGTTCATCTTATCCATTATTATTTGGATTATTAATCTTTCCTTTAATTATTCTTTGTTTGATATTATTGATTTATGTGATTGTTGTGCCATTGCTATTTGATAAGCACAAAAAAATTACATCTATTCACGGCAATATGCCTCAAATTACTTTAATGGATAAAAAATTAGAATTTCAAAAAATTGCTGTTGCAGTAGATTTTTCTGAAGCAGATAATAAAGCATTAAACTATGCGATTAAACTATGTAATAAAAATTGCACATTGCTATTGATACACATTTTAGATAATGTTGGTGCAGTGGTTTATCAAAATCAAATGGAAAGTGCAGAATTAAAAGCAGACAGAGAATATATTGAAAAATACTGTGAATTATTAAGAAATAACGGCATTGAATGTGAATATATAATCGGCTATGGTAGCCCTAAATCAGAAATTCCTAAAATTGTAAAAGACAATAAGGCAGACATACTCATAATGGGAGCACACGGGCATAAAACAATTAAAGATATTTTACTGGGCACTACAATAGATGAAGTTCGTCATAAAATTACAATACCTTTAATGGTAGTGTAAAGTGTAATTCTATCCATACAATTCTTCTTCTAATGCCTTTTCAACTTTTAGATTTTCTATGATAAAATCCTGTCTTTCGGGCGTATTTTTGCCCATATAGTAACTCAACATTTCCTGAATAGATGCTTTTTGGTCTAATAACACAGGTTCTAATCTAATATCTTTTCCAATAAAATGTCTGAACTCATCTGGTGAAATTTCTCCTAATCCTTTAAAACGAGTGATTTCGGGCTTTCCACCTAATTTTTCTATAGCGACTTTTTTCTCTTCATTATTATAACAATAAATGGTTTCTTTTTTATTTCTAACTCTGAACAATGGCGTTTGTAAAATATACAAATGATTATTTTTCACTAATTCAGGAAAGAATTGTAAAAAGAAAGTCATCAATAACAAACGAATATGCATTCCATCTACATCGGCATCAGTGGCTATCACAACATTGTTGTATCTTAAATTATCCAAACCTTCTTCAATATCTAATGCAGCTTGCAACAAATTAAATTCTTCATTTTCATAAACTACTTTTTTTGAAAGTCCAAAACAATTAAGTGGCTTTCCTTTCAAACTAAACACGGCTTGAGTTTGCACATCTCTTACTTTTGTAATAGAACCACTGGCAGAGTCCCCTTCGCAGATAAACAATGTGGTTTCAAATCTTCTTGGATTTTTTTCATCTGTAAGATGTATTTTACAATCTCTCAATTTCTTATTTACCAAAGATGCTTTTTTGGCTCTTTCTCTGGCTAACTTTTGAATGCCTGCTAATTCTTTTCTTTCTTTTTCATTGACCAAAATTTTATTTTCAATGGCTTTGGCAATTTCTGGATTTTTATGTAAAAAATTATCTAATTCTTTGGATAAAAATTCTCCTACAAAACTTCTGATGCTTTGACCGCCTGGTGCTATTTCCTGCGAGCCCAACTTTGTTTTGGTTTGTGATTCAAACACAGGTTCTTGAATCTTTACGGAAATAGCCGCAATAATGGACTTGCGAATATCTACTGCTTCATAATTTTTTTTATAGAAATCTCTTAATGTTTTAACTACGGCTTCTTTGAAGGCAGATAAGTGTGTTCCGCCTTGCGTTGTATATTGTCCATTGACATAAGAATAATATTCTTCTGTAAAATGTTCATTACTATGTGTAAATGCTACTTCAATATCTTCTCCTCTCAAATGGATAATGGGATACAATATTTCACCTGTGATATTTTTTTCTAATAAGTCCTTTAATCCATTATCAGATTTGTAGATATGAGTATCGTTGAGAACCAAAGTTAAGCCCGTATTCAAATAAGCATAATTCCAGAGCATTCTATCTACATATTCGTGGATGTAATGATATTTTGGGAAAATAGAATCATCAGGTGTAAATTCTATCAATGTGCCATTAGGTTCATTTGTTTTTTTGATAGGTTCATCTTTGATAAGAACACCTTTACTAAATATTGCTTCTTTATATTGTCCATCACGATAAGCCACTACTCTAAAATGCGTAGAAAGTGCATTAACGGCTTTTGTTCCCACACCATTCAATCCAATTGATTTTTTAAATGCTTCACTATCATATTTACCTCCTGTATTAATTTTAGAAACCGCATCTATCACTTTGCCAAGCGGAATACCTCTTCCATAATCTCTTACAGAAACTGTTCCCTGATGTATTTTCACTTCAATTTTTTTTCCAAATCCCATCATAAACTCATCAATAGAATTGTCAATAATTTCTTTTAATAAAACATAAATACCATCATCAAAAGCAGAGCCATCACCTAATTTCCCGATATACATTCCAGGACGCATTCTGATATGCTCTCTCCAATCTAATGATTTTATTGAATCTTCGGTATAATTTATTGCACCATTTGATTTTGCCATAGCTTCATTTTTGCGGTAAAATTACAACAATTAGTAAAGATTAAGAATAAGTAATTATCCACAAGTAAATTTTAATATCTATTTTTAAGCCGTTTATTTATGGGCAAATTCATCATCAACATATTTTTTTTCGCATTATTTACTGAAAAAATTTTATCTCAAAACATCATTTCTGGTAAAGTATTAGATGAAGATAGCACGAATGTTTTACCTTTTGCTTATGTGATTAATAAAAATACCAATTTTGGTTCAGTTACAGATATTAATGGAAAATTTTCTGTAAAAGCCAATGAAAATGATACTTTAATTTTTTCATATACAGGTTACATAAAAAAATATGTGCCTGTAAAAGTGATTGAAAAATGGGGATATAAAGTGATGATGAAAAAAAATGTTTATCAACTATCAACTGTAAATGTAAGTGTTCTGAAATATCAGAATTATGAAAAAGATTATATGAAGCGAGTGATTGAAAAATCTCAAATGCCTGTTATTAATGTTATTCAAAGCCCTATAACTGCTTTATATATGCAATTTAGTAAAAAAGGCAGAGAGTTACAAAAGTTATCTAAAATTTTTGAAGATATATTTATTCAAGAACAGGTGCAGAAAAAAATTAATCCACAAATTTTATATCAACTCACAGGCGATGCGAATGTAGATATTGAAGCACTGCGAAAATTCTGCGGCTTTTATTTAAGTGATTATTACATTTTAAATCACGATGGTTATGATTTGTATTCAAGAGTATTAGAATGTTATTATAGATATAAATATGAGAAAGAGAATTAATCCTTCTGCAAATGAACCACTCTTTGTGGGAAAGGAATTTCAATACCTTGTTCTTTGAATGTTTTGTGTATCAACTTAATACATTGATGTGTAAGTGCAAACTGATATTGATAACTTTCACAAGCCAGAATTAATCTAAATAATATGGCACTATCTCCAAAAGCATAAAATCTCACAGCGGGCTCAAAATCTTTTATACCCCCTTCATTTTCTGTCAGAATTTTTTTACCTATCTCTATCAATATTCGTTCAACTTTTTCCAAATCAGAATCATAAGCCACACTGCCTTCTACTCTAAATAATAATTTATTTTCAGGCAAATTCATATTTACAATAATGGATTGAGAAAATTTAGCATTTGGCACTACAATTACATTTCCTTGCGTTGTTTCCACTAATGTATTTCTCCAAGTAATATCTCTAATAATGCCTTCATTTGTTGCATCAATTCTCACAAAATCACCTGGTCTTACTTGTTTTGAAACTAAAATTTGAATTCCTGCAAAAAAGTTACTTAAAGTATCCTGCAATGCCAATGCTACTGCTAAACCACCAACTCCCAATGCTGTAATAATGGGCGTAATAGAAATCCCAAAATGTTGTAAAATAACCATTATACCAATGCTATACACTACAATTTTTACAATATTCGTAAATACCGAAACAGAGCCCGATAATCCAGATACTTTAGAAGTATATATTTTTGTGAGTTCGGTTAATAACCTTGCAGTGAATATTGTAAAAGAAAAAATAATAATACTCCAATAAATTTTTACCAGTATTTCCTTTGTCTTTTCAGGTATAGGAAACTGATGTAATAAAATATAAATACCCGCTGCACCAAACCAAAATATAATTAAATGTTTAAGTGAATGAATCAAAATATCATCTACAATGGACTCTGTTTTTTGTGCTAAACTCTTCAATCTTGCAATCGTAAATTTTTCTACAAACCAACCTATTATAACACTTGAAATTACAATAATTCCAGGTATGAAATAGATTTTTATATCTACAGATAATTGATTCATATTGTTTTTTGCCGCAAAAATACAATATATCTTGCTTAACTTTCAAAGATATGTTGATAATTTCTTTTATTTGCAGCCCGCAATCAATTCACTATGAACCAAAATACTTTCAACAATCCTTTTCTCAATGAACTGCAATGGCGTGGGCAATTAAATAATTTCACACCTGATGTAGATAAATTACTAAACTCTGAAAAAGTAACTGCTTACATTGGCTTTGACCCTACTGCCGATTCTTTGCATGTAGGTAGTTTAGCACAAATCATCACATTGATGCGTTTTCAAAAAGCAGGTCATAAGCCCATTGCTTTATTAGGCGGGGCAACAGGTATGATTGGTGACCCCAGCGGAAAAAAAGAAGAAAGAAAATTACTTTCTGAAGAAGATGTAAGATACAATGTAGAATCTGTTCAAAAACAACTTTCCAAATTCCTTGATTTTTCGGGCAATAATGCAGCAGAAGTTGTAAATAATATTGATTGGACTAAAAATTTATCCATCATAGAATTTTTAAGAAATGTTGGAAAGCACTTTTCTATCAACTATATGATGGCAAAGGACTCTGTAAGCACAAGATTAGAAACAGGTATAAGTTTTACAGAATTTTCATATCAATTATTACAAGCATACGATTTTTATTGGTTATATACGCATAAAAACTGCAAGTTACAAATGGGCGGCTCTGACCAATGGGGAAACATCACCTCAGGTATTGAACTAATTAGAAAAATAACAGGTCAGGAAGCACACGCTATTACTACACAACTAATTACCAAATCTGATGGCACTAAATTTGGAAAAACAGAAAGCGGCAATGTTTGGTTAGACCGAAAAAAAACTTCTCCCTATAAATTTTATCAATTCTGGTTAAATACTTCTGATGATGATGCCAAAAATTATATTAAGATATTTACATTTTTATCAAAAAAAGAAATTGATGAACTCATTGAAAAACACTTACAAGCACCACACGAAAGAGTTTTACAAAAAACACTGGCAAAAGAACTCACTTCACTTGTGCATAGTGTAGATGATTATGAAGATGCCAAAAAAGCATCAGAAATTTTATTTAACGGAACGATAAATGATTTAGCCCAACTACCTGAAACTACATTTCAAGAAATAATGGAAGGTGTGCCTGTATCTCACTTGCCTTATTCTATAATTGAAAATGGTGTAGATATTGTGGAATTTTTAAGCCAGCATACTCAAATTTTTCCCAGCAAAAGCGAAGCCCGAAAATCCATTCAATCTAATGCTATATCTATCAATAAAGAAAAAATTACAGATATTAAATATTCCATTACCACTCAAAATATTATCAAACAAAAATTTATTTTAATTCAAAAAGGCAAAAAAAATTACTACCTTTGCTACATTGAAAAATGATGCAATTTAATTACCTTTTATCAAAACATTCCTGATGGCACTGAAACAAACACAATCATTAAAGCAACAATTAAAACTTACACCGCAACAAATCCAATTGCTCAAATTAGTGCAATTGCCTTTAACTGCATTAGAACAAAAAATTCAGGAAGAGTTAGAAAATAATCCTGCATTAGAAATCGCAGATAGTGTTGCAGTAGAAAATATTGAACAAGAAATTGAGAATGAAGAATTAAATACTACTGATGAAAAAAATGATGAGGATTTTCAAAATGAAGAAAATGATGAATACTCAGAATTACAGAATGATGAAATAAATGTAGAAGATTATATGGATGATGAAGAGATAGATTCATACAAGTATGAAATAAACAATCAATCTTTTGATAAAAGCGAAACAGATTTTTTTACTAATAATATAGCGGTTTCTTCTGATGTGCAAAAGTCATTAAGTGAAAGTTTGTTGGAACAATTAGATATGCAGGAACTTCCTGAAAAACAGCATAGCATTGCAGAATACATTATTGGTTGCCTTGATGATGATGGTTATTTAAGAAGGGACTTACAAAGCATTTCCAATGATTTATTGTTTATGTATAATATAAATGCCAGCGAACAAGAAATTGAGCATGTTCTTAAAATCATTCAAAGTTTTGAACCCGCAGGTGTTGCTGCAAGAAACTTGCAAGAATGTTTATTAATTCAAATTAATCGCAAATTAAAACAACATCCTGAAAACAAAGCCCTATCTTTAGCACAATTAATCATTGAAAAATATTTTGATGATTATTCTAAAAAAAGATACGAAAAAATTTTACATCGTTTGAATATTTCTGAAGATGAGCTAAAACAAGCCACAGAAGAAATCACTCACTTAAATCCAAGACCCGGTTATTTACAATCTTCTGAAAAATCAATGACCATTATCCCAGATTTTATTGTCAATGTAATAGATGCTAAGCCCGAATTGAGTTTGAACAACGCACTTATTCCTGAACTCACCATCAGTAAGGAATATATTGAAATGCTCAATGAATACAGCAAACAAAAAAACAAAGAACTTAAAGAAGCCAGCAAATTCATTAAATCTAAAATAGAAGAAGCCAAATGGTTTATTGATGCTTTACAACAAAGAGAAAGAATTTTATTAACTGCGATGTATCAAATTATGGAAGCCCAAAAAGAGTTTTTTGCATCAGGTGACCCCAGTAAATTAAAGCCCTTGCTATTAAAAGATATTGCTGAAAAAATACATTCTGATATTTCTACTATCTCCCGCATTATTAATAGTAAATATGTAATGACGCCTTATGGTACCTTTCCATTAAAATATTTCTTTTCTGAATCTTTGACTACTGAAAGTGGCGAAGAAGTTAGCAATAAAGAAATCAAACAATTTATACAAGAAGCCATTCAATATGAAAATAAGAAAAAACCTTTGACCGATGATGAATTATGTGAATTATTAAATAAAAAAGGATACAATATAGCCCGCAGAACAGTGGCTAAATATAGAGAACAACTGGGAATCCCCGTAGCCCGTTTAAGAAAAGAATTGTAATATCTAAAATAAAAATTCAATGTCGTATCAAATTATTGATGGTAAAAAAGTTGCACAAACTATTAAAGACCAAATAAAAAAAGAAGTTGGACAATTAAGACAACAACATCAAAAAATACCACATATTGCAGCTGTTTTGGTAGGCAATAATGGCGCATCAGTTACTTATGTAAATAACAAAATCAAAGCGTGCGAATTTGTTGGATTTCAATCTACACTCGTTCATTTACCTGAAAATATTTCTGAAACTGATTTATTATCTGAAATTGAAAAATTAAATACTAATAATGACATTGATGGTTTTATTGTTCAATTACCTTTACCTGCACACATAAATGAACAAAAAGTTATTGAAGCCATTCATCCTTCCAAAGATATTGATGGTTTTCATCCCATTAATGTTGGAAGAATGGTTTTAAATTTACCTTGCTTTGTAAGTGCCACACCTGCTGGAATTGTTGAGTTATTGAAATACTACAATATCCAAACAACAGGAAAACATTGTGTAGTATTAGGAAGAAGTCATATTGTAGGAATGCCTGTAAGTATTTTAATGAGTAAAAATAATCCCTTCGGAAATGCCACAGTTACATTGTGTCACAGCAAAACAAAGAATTTGAAGGAATACACATTAAGTGCCGATATTCTTATTTGTGCTATTGGACAGCCCCATTATGTAAAAGCCGATATGGTAAAAGAAGGGGCTGTTGTTATTGATGTGGGCATCACTCGTGTAGAAAGCAAAGAAACTACATCTGGATACAAAGTAGTAGGTGATGTTTTGTTTGATGAAGTAGCACCTAAATGTTCTTATATCACGCCCGTTCCAGGCGGAGTAGGTCCTATGACCATTGCAATGTTATTGAAAAACGGACTTTCTGCGGCTAAGAGAGAGATTTATAAGTATTGAAGTATCTATTCAGTCCCTTCGCATCGCTCAAACCCTCCCCCATCCCCTTCCGCCAAAGGCGGAGAGAAGAGGGGTGGGCCAACGAACGCACAGTGAAGTCCTCCAACTTCGTTGGGGATAAACATATCAATTTACTTAACGTTCTTTGCGGCTTTGCGTGATATAGTTTTTTTCTTGTATTTACGCCTTTAGTAGATAAGTATCATTTGTAATCTCCCATTTTGAAAATATAAACCACTAGCGTCAGCACTTAGTTTTTAATTTTGCATGTTGCCACGAATTCACGAATTAGTCACAAATACACGAATAGTTTTTAATTCTTAATTATTAATTTTTAATTTTAATTTTATGTTCTCTCCCAAAGACGCAAAGTCACAAAGATTTTTAATTCCTAATTTTGCATGTTGCCACGAATTCACGAATTAGTCACAAATACACGAATATAATTTTTAATTCTTAATTCTTAATTCTTAATTTTAATTTTATGTTCTCTCGCAAAGACGCAAAATCACAAAGATTTTTAATTCTTAATTTTGCATGCTGCCACGAATTCACGAATTAGTCACAAATACACGAATATAATTTTTAATTCTTAATTATTAATTTTTAATTTTTAATTTTATGTTCTCTCGCAAAGACGCAAAGTCACAAAGATTTTTAATTCTTAATTCTTAATTCTTAATTTTTAATTTTTAATTGATAATTACCTCACCAATTTTCCTTTAATATACACACTTTCAATTAAAGGATGTGCAAAGTGATACGCAAATGTTACTGGTGTTACTGATTTATCTGTGATAAAAAAATTACCCCAATTTCCTAAACCTATCCAACCTACATTTTGAATATCCATTGCAAACGAAGCATTGATAGTGGCTGCATTAAATGCTTGATAAGGCGTTAGTTGATTCATCACACACGCAAAACTAATCATCATACTCATATTTCCTGATGGAGAACTACCGGGATTAAAATCACTTGCAATGGCAACTGGTAAATGGTTTTCAATCATTTTTTTTGTAGGTGCAGGCGGCAAGTTCAAAAAATATGCGGCACCTGGTAAAATCACTGGTATAGTATTAGAATGCTTCAACATTTCAATATCCTTATCATCTGCATATTCTAAATGATCAACTGAAATAGCATTTTGCTTTACACCTGCTACAATTCCGCCACTATGTGATAATTGTTCTGCATGTACTTTGCCCTTTAATCCATATTCTCTTCCTTTTGATAAAATTATTTCTGTTTCTTCTGATGTAAAATAACCTTCTTCACAAAACACATCAATAAAATCAGCTAATTGCTCTTTTGCAATAGCAGGCAACATTTCATTAATGATTAATTCTATATACTTACTTCTATCATTCTTATATTCTTGTGGAATAGCATGTGCCCCTAAAAATGTAGATTTGATTGGTATTTCAAAAGTATCTTTTAATCTCTTAATAACTCTCAACATTTTCAATTCTGCATCTGTGCTTAAACCATATCCACTCTTAATTTCCACTGCACCAGTGCCCATTTTAATCATCAATTCCAATCTTTGTTTGGCACATTCATACAATTCATCCTCTGAAGTATTTCTTAATAACTGCACAGAGTTTAATATTCCTCCACCCTGTTGTGCAATTTGCTGATAAGTCAATCCCTGCAATCTCCATAAAAATTCATTTTCTCTATTACCTGCAAAAACAATATGCGTGTGTGCATCTACAAAGCAGGGAAACACATTTTTATTTTCTGCATCAATTACTTCCAGATTTTTCCAATCGCTAATACCCTGAAAATCCTGCATTCTTCCATAATCTACAATGATTCCATCTTCAATAGCCAGCCAGGCATCTTCAATAAATGGAACATTATTCATTTCATCACCTCTTAATGGCTGGTTAAGATTTTCTCTCACCTGATATAATCTATGAATATTTTTTATCAACACCTTTTGCATAATTTTTTTGAGGCAAAGGTAAGAGGAAATCTGTAACTTACGCCAATCATTTTAATTATGTCTCACGCTTCATTTATATCCTATGCCCTTCAACTCGCTAAAAAAGGTGGTGGTTATGTGCATCCCAATCCACTGGTAGGTTGCGTAATTGTAAAAGATAATCAAATCATTTCAGAAGGATATCATCAATATTATGGAGGAGCACACGCCGAAGTAAATGCTATTCAATCTCTTGAAAATAAAGGATTTCAGGAATGGGATAAAGTTACGCTATATGTAACATTAGAGCCCTGCTCACATTTTGGAAAAACACCACCCTGCACTAATTTGATACTGGAAAAAGGTATTAAAAAAGTTGTTATTGCATCAACAGACCCCAATCCTATTGTGGCAGGAAAAGGCATTCAAAAACTAAAAGAAAATGGCGTAGAGGTCATTACAGGAATTTTAGAATCTGAAGCCAAAGAATTAAACAAAAGATTTTTTACTTATCACTTAAAGCATCGCCCGTATGTAATACTCAAATGGGCAGAAACAAAAGATGGTTATATAAGTAAATTACATTTTCAAAATAGAGAAGAAAATATCATTAGTTCGCTGGAAGCATTGAAATTAGTGCATTTGTGGAGAAGCGAAGAACATAGTATAATGGTTGGTTACAATACTATTGTAAAAGACAATCCAATGTTGAATGTTAGATATTGTCAAGGAAAAAATCCAATCAAAATTATATGGGATAAATATTTAAGTTTAAATCCATCTGAATGGAATTTTTTTTTATCTGATGAAAAAATTATTGTATTGAATGAAATAAAAGATGAAGAACAGGGAAAAATTATTTACAGAAAAATTAATTCACAAAATTTTGCCAATGAGATGTTGCGTGTATTGTATGAATTAAACATTGTAAGTGTATTGATAGAAGGAGGAAAGCAAGTATTAGAAAAGATGATTAATGCCAATATATTTGATGAAATAAGAGTAATAACGAGTAAAAACAAGTTATTTCATAGTGGATTATCAAGCCCAGAATTACCAGAGAATATCAAATGTATAGAAGAAATTCATCTACCAGACGATGTGATTAGAGTGTATAAAAGATAGTGTAATAGGAAAATCAACATTAATTTAAAAGAGTTCATTTATATATCAACATTCTTGTCGTACTGAACGCAGTGAAGCATATCTTTCTTCTTTTAGATTCTTCTCCGCCTATGGCGGATCAGAATGACAAATATTTTAAACCCATCATACTGGTCTATCTTCGGCAAATAAGAAAAATTACTCTTTAGAATCATCAAATTTCTTCATTACATCTTCAAGAGTGATTTCAGCGTTTTTCAGTTTCTCTTTACAAAATAAAATGAGTGTAGTAGCAAAATCTACTTTTTTTAATAATTCATCTAAATCCAATTCGCCAGTTTCAATTTCACTCACAATTTTTTCAAGTTCATCAATGGCTTGTTTGTATGTGTAATTTGATAAATCATTGTTCATAGTTGTTGATTTTTAATTGAGAAATATTACCTTCCAATTCATTAGAATGGAACTTTATTTTTATTTTATCATTTTCTTTAATAGAAAAAGCGTTTTTAATAATTTGATTATCTTGATTAAAAACAATTGCAAAGCCACGCTTTAAGATATTTGAAGGATGCAGAAGTTGAATATTTTTCTCCAAATTCTCCAATTTCATTTTTTTATATTGTAAATTTTGAAAGGAAAGATCGTGTATTTGTTGTTCAATAATATTTAATTTTTGATGAATAAACTTAATTGGCAAATAACTATAATGCTGAATATTTTGAACAAGCGTTTGTAATTTTTTGTCTTGAAATGAAAGGTATGTTTGAGTGGCTTGTTTAATGTGGTATTCATTAAATTGCAAGATCTTCTTTTGAGCATTGATGAAATCAAAAATAGAAATCTTTAAATTGGATTGAAATTCCATTAAAGATATTTTTTGTTGATAAAAAACTTCTTTTGTAATAAGCGATAAATTTTTACTAATATCTAAAATGAAATTTTTTTGCTCTGCAAGAAAATTTTCTGCAAGTTGACAAATGGCTTGTTGCAATTCTGATATTTGAGATTGAAAATTATCAAATCTTTGAATAATAAACATTGCCGTATCAGTAGGTGTAATGCCATTGTGATAAGCGACCATTTCTGCAATGGTAAAATTAGTAGAATGCCCAATGCCAGTAATGACAGGGATAGGAAAAGTAGCAATGGTTTTACAAAGTTCATAATCATTAAAACAAGAAAGCCCTACTTCTCCCCCACCGCCACGAATGATTAAAACAGCATCGTATTGAGAATAATTATTTCTGATATTTTTTAGTTGTTCAGTAATTTGTTGTGCGGCTTCTTCACCTTGTAACAATGATGGATACAAATCGTGAATAATTTGAAATTGATGTTCATATTTTTGAAATGTAGTAATTAAATCTCTGTATCCTTTACTGGTTTCAACAGATATAATGGCTAACTTTTGTGGAACTATATTGAGAGTAAGTTGTTTATTTTTATCAAATATTTTTTCCGCTTTTAGTTTTTCAATAGTTTCTTTTTTTTGTTTTTCTAATTCACCAAGTGTGTAGTTGGGGTCAATATCTTTTATTTGCAAACTCAATCCATATTTAGGATCAAACTTTACAGACACCAGCATTAAGGCATTAATATTTTCTTTAAGTGGTTCACCAATTGTATCTAAAAATTTTTGATTGATTTTAATTAAATCACTTTTCCAGATAATACTTCTCATCTGACAAATTACCTCATTATCTCTTTTTTCAAGCAATTCAGGATAAGCGTGTCCGCTGTATTTGTAAACATTCAACTTATGTATTTCTGCTTTTACCCAAAAATATTTTCCATAAAAAACAGCATCTAAGGTAGATTGAATCAAAACATTTAATTCGTAAAGTGTAAGTGGTTGTTGATTAGAAAAAAGATGTTCTTGCATAAATATTGATTATGCTAATCTTTTAATAACACGAAGGTGATGAGTGTGGATTTTTAATTCAGAAGATATGATACCATAATGGTCAATTTTATCAATTCTTACTTTTCCTGATGCGTGTATGATAAATTCTTGATTTAGTAAGATACCTGTATGAACAATATTACCTTCTTCATTGTGAAAAAAAGCAAGATCACCTGGTTGTACTTCATCTAAAAATGCAAGAGGTGTGCCGTGTTTTACCTGATCTTTCGCATCTCTTGGAAGTTGATATCCTGCAAGAGCACAACAAATTTGAACTAATCCTGAACAATCTATTCCCATCAATGTTTTTCCTCCCCATAAATATGGGGCATTTAAGAACATTGTAGCAAATTCTACACACATTTGTCCATTGTATTTTTTTTCCTGTGGTTGATAAGATATAGTTTTTCCAAAGGTTTCGTAAATATTACTTTCTATTTTGAATTGATTATTTTGATATTGTGGAAGATGAGCACCCATTGGCAACACATAATGATATTTTCCTGATTGAGCAATTTGTAATAATTCTGCACTCAAGTAAATAGGATTGTTTTTTATCTCCAAATAATTCTTCTCATTGAGCAAATGATGTTGATTTTGATTGATCCAGCATTCATAATTATCAGTATCTAATTTTATTTTAAGCCATTGCTGATGGGTTTCAAGTATTTGATAGGTTTCTCCAAATAAAATCTGAGTAATCATTTCGCTTTTGCTGGAAGGTTCCAATCTACCTGCAATTACGGATAATTTATTGATACCATACATTGAATCCATAGTTCAATATTATATTTTTGCAAATATCAATGAAATTTTTTGATAAAACAATAATGTAATTCAAATTGAAATTCTATTAAAAACCTCAAGCATCCAAAGGTTGTTTTTTATTGAAGCAATTATGCGATCAGATGTTCAAAGGAACACGATTCAAAATAGACCTGCTTAAAGTCATTTCATCAATGTAGTTAATATCTTCACCAACAGAAATGCCCTTTGCAAGTGTGGTTATCATCACATTAGATGTTTCCTTAATTTTTTTTGATAGATAGAAGGTTGTAGATTCCCCTTCCATTGTAGCATTGAGTGCTAATACAACTTCATCTACTTCTTTCTCTTTTAATCTTTTCAACAAATTTTCAATATTCAATTGTGAAGGACCAATCCCATCAATAGGTGAAATAAGTCCTCCTAAAATGTGATACACACCATTAAAACTATTTGTATTTTCAATAGCCAGTACATCAGGATAATCTTCCACTACACAAATTATTTTATGATTTCTGGCAGGATGACTGCAAATCTCACATATTAAGGACTCTGTGATATTTCCACAAATAGAACACTTTTTTAATTTTTGTTTAGCATCAATTAAACTTTGTGCTAAATTGTATGCATACATTTCATCTCTGCGAATAATTTCCAGTGCTAACTTTAAAGCCGTTTTTTTACCAATACCTGGTAGTTCTGAAAGATATTCTGTCAATTTATCAATAAGCGCGTTTGGCATTTTTTAGATGTAAATTTAATGGGTTCTAAACCTCACCCCTTCAATTCCCCTCTCCTTTTTAAGGAGAGGGGCTGGGGGTGAGGTTTTTTACTTGGGCAATGGTAGTTTTTTAATACTATCAATGAATTGTTTTACATTAATAGCATCTTTTACATCATAGTTTCCAATTTTAGTTCTCCGTAATTTTTCAAGGTAAGCACCAGATTGCAATGCCTGTCCAAAATCTCTTGCCAGTGCTCTTATGTAAGTTCCCTTACTGCATTCTACTTCAAAGGACACATAAGGCAAGTTAATTTCTGTAATTTCAAATCTATAAATTTCTATGGGTTTAGGTGTTAGTATAACTTCCTTATTTTTTCTTGCTAATTGATATGCTCTTTTTCCATTTATATTTACAGCACTATGAATGGGTGGCACTTGCATTTGTTTACCAATAAATTTTTTACTCACTTCAATAATTAAATCCTCATTTATATGGCTAATGTCAAAGGTTTGATTAATTTCCATTTCTTTATCAAATGATTCTGTAGTTGCGCCAATGTAAAATGTTCCTGTGTAGGTCTTTGGTAACACTTGGATATTATCAATTTCTTTTGTTTTGATACCTGTGCATATCACCAGCAATCCTGATGCTAAAGGGTCTAATGTTCCTGCGTGTCCAATTTTGATTTTATTTCTAACACCAGTTTTCTTTTCTTCATAAGACCATATAGCGGGTTTGATATAATTAACTACATCAAAAGAAGTCCAACCTTCTTCTTTATCAATCAATATAATTTCTCCATCAGCAAAATGAAACATAATATGCTAAATAATTTGCAATGAAATACCTGCAAAATACATAATTAGTATAATACTACCAATCAATATTCTATACCAACCATAAACAGCAAATCCTGTTTTTTGTAATAATCCAATGAAAAATTTGATGGCTAATAATGCCACAATAAATGATACCACATTACCTAAAAGTAAAATTTGAATTTGTTCGTTAGTAAAATTAGAATGTATCTTAAAAAAATCATATAATTTTTTTGCAGTAGCACCTAACATTGTAGGCACTGCCAGAAAAAAGGAAAATTCTGCGGCAGTTTTTTTGGTAAGCTTTTGAAACAATCCACCAATAATTGTTGCTCCACTCCTGCTCACACCAGGAAACATTGCAATACACTGAAATAATCCAATCATAAAAGCATCTTTGAGAGAAATTTGACTTTCGTTTTTATAGTTTTTCTTGAATAATTTATCCGAATACACAAAAAACACTCCACCTAATAATAGAAACACTGCAACCGTTACAGGACTCTCCAATGCTTTGTCTATCCATTCATTTAAGAGTATGCCAATTATTGCAGAAGGAATAAATGCTATTACTAATTTCAAGTAAAAATGAATAAAATGTGAAGTAGATGAAAAATCAAAAAACTTTTTGAAGTATAACACAATTACAGAAATAATGGCTCCTAACTGAATAGCAACAGTAAATAATTTGACAAAATCATTAGGTTGAATACCTAATATAGCAGTTGTAATAATTAAATGCCCCGTAGATGAAATAGGTAAAAACTCTGTAATACCTTCTACAATTCCTAAAATCAATACGTCTAACCAGGTCATTCTTCTGTTTTATTTTTTTTCATAATACCGTAAGTAATGACTAAAAAACCTGCTACTGATACAACAGGGGCTAATACAATTCTGCGAAAACTAAATATTTCAGGATTGAAAACATTTGGGTCATCACTGCCCCCGCCTATCATTAATAAATATCCACTAACAACAAGTGCAAGTCCAATAAGTATTAACTGATAATTTGCTTTCTTAAAAGTTTGTGATTGTTGAGACATAGGTTTTTATTTTGCGAACAAATGTAAGTAATTATTTTCAAAGCATTACTGAACTTTTTCCTCTACATTTTGTAATAACATTTGAATTTTGGTTTGTGCTTGATGAATATCCTTTACATTATCAAAAATCAACATTAGCTTATTATTTTGTTCTTTCACATTACAAAAACTTTTATGTGTAGAAATAAAAGACATTATTTTTTCAAATACAGAAGTTTTGTAAAATGAATGTTGAGGATTAGATATAAAAATCGCCATCATTTTACCTCCTTTTAATATTATTTTTTCAAAACCTAAACGAGAAGCACGCCATCTTAATTTTACTGATTCAATCAACTCTTCGGTTTCTTTGGGAATATCACCAAAACGGTCTTTCAGCATGAATTTAAATTCTTCTAACTGTTGATAGCCACTACAACTGTTTAGCTGTCTGTATAAATTTAATCGCTCTGTTGAATGGCTTACATATTCTGATGGTATAAATAATGGCAAATCAGTATCTAAAACTGTATCAATAGATAATTGATGAGAAAATGCAGATTTGTTTTCATGTGTCAAATCATCATCTTGTTTAAGTTCAGCAATGGCTTCATTGAGTATTTTCATATAAGCATCTATACCTATTTCATTAATAAAACCACTTTGTTCTGCTCCTAATAGATTACCTGCCCCTCTAATATCAAGGTCTTTCATTGCTATTTGAAATCCACTACCCAAATCTGAAAATTCTAAAATAACTCTCAATCTTTTTTTAGCATCGTCTGTCAAAATATTCACTGATGGTACTAATAAATAACAATATGCCTGACGATTACTTCTACCTACTCTTCCACGCAATTGATGTAAATCACTCAATCCAAAATTTTGAGCATTATTTATAATAATAGTGTTTGCATTGGAAATATCAATACCTGATTCAATAATGTTTGTAGAAATTAAAACCTGTGCATCGCCTTCAATAAAATTCATCACTGCATCTTCAAGTTCTTGGCTTTTCATTTTTCCGTGTGCAACTGATATTTTAACTTGCGGTACAAGCAATTGCACATATTGTGCTAATTCAAAAATATCCTGCACTTTATTATGTACAAAAAACACCTGTCCTCCTCTTTCTACTTCTTTTAATATAGCCGATTGAATAATGTCATCAGAAAAATTATGTAGTTCAGTTTTTACAGGATACCGATTAGGCGGTGGTGTTTGAATAACTGATAAGTCCCTTGCACCTATCAAACTAAATTGTAATGTTCTCGGAATGGGCGTGGCTGTGAGAGTAAGCGTATCTACATTCTTTTTAATCAATTTAATTTTATCTTTGTCTGCTACTCCAAATTTATGCTCCTCATCAATAATCAACAATCCTAAATCTTTGAATTGTATTTCTTTATTCAACAACTTATGTGTGCCAATAATAATATCAATTTTACCTTCTTTTAATTTTTCTATAATTTGTTTTTGTTCTTTACTTGTTCTGAATCTATTAAGATAATCAATATTGACTGGAAAATTTTTTAATCTTTCTGAAAAAGTTTTGAAATGTTGTAAAGCCAGAATGGTTGTAGGAACTAATACGGCTACTTGTTTGTTATCTGCCACTGCTTTAAAAGCCGCCCGAATAGCAATTTCTGTTTTTCCAAAGCCCACATCACCACAAACTAACCTATCCATTGGATATGGTTTTTCCATATCCCGTTTGACTTCACGAGTTACTTTTGCCTGATCTGGTGTATCTTCAAATGGAAATGATGCTTCTAATTCATATTGTAAATAAGTATCTTTACTAAATGAAAATCCTTCAGATGCTTTTCGTTCTGCATATAGTTTTATCAAATCATAAGCGAGTTGCTTTACTGAATTTCTGATTTTTTGTTTTAAATTCTGCCATCTCTGGCTACCTAATTGGTCTATTTTGGGCTCGTGTCCATCTTTGCCCGAGTATCTGCTTAACCTATAAAGATTATGTATATTAACGAATAAAGTATCATTGTTTTTGTAAAGCAATTTAATAACTTCTTGTTTTTTGCCATTCACTTCAATAGTGTGAAGTCCTGCAAATCTGCCTATTCCGTGGTCAATGTGCACTACATAGTCGCCCGGTTTTAGTAGAATTAAATCTTTTATTGTAAGTGCCGCATTAGTTTCTTCTGCTTTGTCTTTTCTTTTTACGGGATGATATTTTTCAAAAACCTGATGTTCTGTAAAAAAATCATATTTAGCATCATTATCAGTAAATCCTTCATTTATATCTGCATTCAATTGTTCAATTAGATGAGCATCTTTTTCTATCTCAATATTTTTTTCAGAAAGAATATCTTTTACAATTTGATTTAATCTTTGATATTGATTTTTATTCTGACTGACAAAGTAAATTTTATATCCATTTTGAAATTGTTGATAAATGTGTAACGCAAGAACTTCAAAATTCTTTTTGAATAACTTTTGTGGTTGAATATTGACAGAAACTCTTTGTTCTGACATTTGCTCACTCAAACCATAAGCAATAACTTTTTTTTGAAGAATATTTTGAAAAATAGCGTCGTGCGAAATTCTTTGTATTTCAATATCTTTCAGTTCTTTTGAAAACAATTGAGTATCTTTTAATACAACAATATCATTATTTGAAAAATAATCCAGAACACAAGAAGTCAAAGAAATTTCAGAATCTATTTTTGGAATAATACTTGTTTTCTCAATATTTCTAAAAGACATTTGAGTATTAGGATGAAATTCTGATAAGCGTTCAACTTGATTATTCTTTAATTCAATACGAATAGGATATTCATTTGAATATGAAAAAACATCAATGATATTTCCTCTTACAGCATATTGCCCTGGAAAATAAACAAAATCAGAAGATACAAAATGATATTCTCTTAAAAATTCCAGTAAAAAGTTGTAAGATATATTTTCATTTTGATGAATGACAAATTGATGTTTTTTGAAATTTTCTTTATCACTTACTGGTTCTGTAATAGCATCGTAATATGTAACAACAATTAGTTGCTGAGAATTGGATATGATATTTTCTAATACTTCTACTCTTTGTTGTAAATTAAAATCATAATACTTGTGCTTACTTCCATCGGCTTGATACAATGCAGGAAAAAAGAAAACTTGTTTATTATTTAATAAAGATGAAATTTCATTAAAGGAAATCAATGCTTGTTCTTCATCAGGTAGAATGTGAATGATATTATTGTTATTTAATAATGCAGGTATAAAGAATGCTGAATAAGATGCTTTTACATTATCAATAAACAAATAGTTTTCCGTGCCAAATTGAATTCTCTGGCGAATACAATTAAAATACAATTCTAAAACAGAGTTCATTGAACACTGCAAATATCATATAACTTTTATTGAAAAACAAATGATGTGAAATTGTAATTATTTCAAAAACCCCTACCCTTTTTGATTCTTCTATGCACACATCTTTGAAAATTATATGTGCCTTGAATTTATTGATATTAAAGATTATGATCTTCAACCCACAGAGGACACAATCCCTCCCCAACGGAGTTGGGGATTGGGGACACCAAGAAACACAAAGATAATTTTCTTTGTGTCAACTTTGTGTTCTTTGTGGTTGAATAAAAATTCGCATCGCATATATATTGCTAATTTTCAATAAAATAAAAATTTTGTGCATAGGAGGGTTTGAAAGGAGAGGGGGAATAAAGAGTGAGGTTTAAATAGGGAGATATTTTTGTACCCAATTGCATTGTAGACAAAAATCTCTCTCTATTACATTGAAAATCAGAACGATTTAAAATTATTAAAAAATTTTGGACAATAATGGATAAAATCTAAAAATTATTAGACACTATAATATATTTTTCTTAAATCTGCCCCAAAAATTAGTTGTGAAAGCAACAAGCAACAAGCAACAAGCAACAAGCAACAAGCAACAAGCAACAAGCAACAAGCGACAAGCAACAAGCAACAAGCAACAAGCAACAAGCAACAAGCAACAAGCAACAAGCAACAAGCAAATAAAAATTTCAATTACTTAGTATTTTTTATTTCTTATCAGCATTATTTTTCTTTTTTATTTTTATATTTATACTTACTATTTCCAAAGTAAAATTTACTCCATAA
>JBFLVH010000025.1:0-19421 GCA_040758575.1 Bacteroidota bacterium
ACAGATGGGGAGAGATAGTATTTGAGAGCAATAATTTTCAAAAGGGCTGGGATGGAAGTATAAAGGGGGACTTAGGAAAGGTGAAGGAAGATGTGTATGTGTATAAGATATATGTGAGAGATTTGAAAGGGAATAGACATGAGTATGTAGGGCATGTAACTTGTTTGCCTTATACGAAGGAGTAAGATAATACTACTAAATAAAAATAGAATTATTGGAATTGCTCAAACGATGCAATGGCTTTTTTCCAATTATCAGGAACTAATATCGTGGAGTTTAAATTATAATTAAAACACACCATAATACTTTTAGCAAAACATTTGATGCTTTTATTTTCTGAAATAAGCACATTTTCAAATATAAAACTTTTATTCCTAATGGAAGATATACGAGTATAACAGAAAATTTTTTCATTCAAAAAAATGGGTTCAAAGTAATCAATTTCAGTTCTTGCGATAATTAAACCGTTTTCTTGAAAATCATTTTCAGGTAAAATTGTATTCAAATATTCTACTCTTCCCTGTTCAATATATGATAAGAATACGGAGTTATTTACATGTTTTTGCATGTCAATATCTGCATATCTAATTTGAATAGGAATAGAGTGCTTAAATAGAGAGATGTTGATATTGTTCTTATCTATTTTCATTTTATTTGGTTCTTTCAATCAGTTGGTGAGTTAGTTGGCTGAAAAGTTCAAGAGTATCTTTATTTTTCACTTTAAGCGATTGAATTTGTGCGAGCGTTTTTTGATGAATTTGATTTACATAATGAATCGCTAATTCATCAATTTTTAATTGTGTATAAATGTTAGTCATAAGTTGAATTTTTTCTTTTGATGGAGGCATTTTTAATATTTTCTTAATTTCAAGTAATTGTTTTTTGTTAGATTTTTCAATGGCTTTGGTTAATAAAAAAGTTTTTTTGTTAGTAAGAATATCATTTCCAATTTTTTTTCCAAAAATTTTTGGATTTCCAAAGGTGTCTAAATAATCATCCATAATTTGAAATGCAATTCCAATGTTTTCACCTATGTTATATAATTTTTTTTGTTCTGCTAATGGTGCTTCGGAGATGATGGATCCCATTTTTAGAGCAGTGCCTAATAACACAGATGTTTTTTTCCTTATCATTTCAAGATAATCATTGGATGAAACAAATTCTTTTTTTTCAAAATTCATATCTTCTTGTTGTCCTTCGCAAATTTCTAATGAAGCAGTGGAAAGCGTTTTCACTAATTGATAAGAAATATCAGGAGGATATTGCGTGATCAGGCGAAATGACTCAATTAATAATGCGTCTCCGGATAGAATGGCTATATTGGTGTTCCATTTGGTGTGAATAGTTTTTTTGCCTCTTCTTAAAGGTGAGTTATCTAATATATCGTCGTGTACAAGTGAGAAGGTATGAAATATTTCAATAGAGAGAGCAGAGGGTAGAGCGTTCTTAATTTTTTTTCCATATAACTCACAAGATAGTAAGCATAACAAAGGACGAATATGTTTAGCATCTGATTTTAGTATATAAATAATGGGTTCATATAATTCTTTTGGTTGTTTTTTTTGTAAATCAGAAATGTATTGATTTAAGTAATCAGAAAAAGTATTTTGATAGATAGCCAAAGATTTTTTCATAGAAATAAAATTAAAAAACCGCTGTATGTTATGTACTCATACAGCGGTTAATTTTTTACATTAAACTCATTTTGAAAGGATTAATATCTGTACCATTCACTTTTGAATGGACCATTTTTATTAATACCAATATATTCTGCCTGTACATCTGTGAGTTCGTCTAATTCTGCACCTAATTTGCTTAAATGCAATCTTGCAACCATTTCATCTAAATGTTTAGGTAATGTATAAACCTTGTTTTCGTATTTTTCTCTGTTAGTCCATAGTTCTATTTGAGCCAGTGTTTGATTGGTAAATGAATTACTCATTACAAAAGATGGATGACCAGTTGCACAACCTAAATTTACTAATCTACCTTCTGCTAATACTATAATATCTTTTCCGTCAATAGTATATTTGTCTACTTGTGGTTTGATAGTTTCTTTGGTATGACCATAATGTTTGTTGAGCCATGCCATATCTATTTCAGTATCAAAGTGGCCGATATTGCAAACAATAGCATTGTGTTTCATTTTTTTGAAATGGCGATCTACTACAACATCTCTATTTCCCGTAGCAGTAACGATAATATCTGCAAGAGGAACGGCGTTGTCCATTTTCATTACCTGATAACCATCCATACATGCCTGTAAGGCACAAATAGGATCTATTTCTGTAACAATCACTCTTACGCCTTGAGAACTTAATGATTGTGCGGAACCTTTACCCACATCGCCATAACCTGCAACTACGGCTACTTTTCCTGCCAGCATAACATCGGTGGCTCTACGAATAGCATCAACGAGTGATTCACGACAACCGTATTTATTATCAAATTTTGATTTTGTTACTGAATCATTGACATTGATGGCAGGAAGTGGCAGAGTACCTTTACGCATTCTTTCATACAGACGATGTACTCCTGTAGTTGTTTCTTCGCTAATGCCACGAATACCAGGCACTAGTTCGGGATATTTATCTAATACCATATTAGTAAGGTCGCCTCCATCATCCAATATCATGTTAAGCGGTTTTCTATCTGGTCCAAAAAATAGTGTTTGTTCTATGCACCAGTAGAATTCTTCTTCGGTCATTCCTTTCCATGCATATACTTGTACATCTCCGCGTGCGGCAATGGCGGCAGCAGCATGGTCTTGTGTTGAAAAGATGTTACAAGAGCTCCATGTAACTTCTGCACCAAGTTCTATAAGTGTTTCAATAAGCACTGCTGTTTGAATAGTCATGTGTAAGCAACCTGCAATTCTGGCGCCTTTTAATGGTTTTTTAGGTCCGTAAATTCTGCGTAATTCCATTAGACCTGGCATTTCATATTCAGCCAGTTTGATTTCTTTTCTTCCCCATTCTGCCAAAGAAATATCTTTTACTTTGTAAGGGATAAATTGTGAAGATGTTTTTACTGACATAAGTGATTTATTTTTTAATTAGAGGTGCAAAGATAAGAAAATCTTTTTTGTTGTGGAAAAAATGGTGAATTGTTTAATGTCATTATTATCCAAAAAATATTATTTTTATTTTCCCAATTCCTGGCGAATCCTAGCGAAGTTGGGGATGGGACACGCCCAGATAATTAAAAAAATAAAGAGTATGTTTGTTGAATTAATTATTAAATTACATTTATGAATGTATTAATTAATTATTCAAAATAACTTTCAAAAACTTTATTCCATAATGTATCTTCATACGCGGGCCTGCAAGATAAATGGATTTGTTCTTTTTTTATAGGATGTTCAAATTTTAGTTGATAACTATGCAGGTGTATATAACCTCCAAGTCCATTGATGAAAGGATTGGTGCGAGGATAACCATATTTTATATCCCCTTTGATAGGGCAGTTAATAGCAGCGAGTTGTGCTCTGATTTGATGATGCCTGCCTGTTATTAAATTGATTTTCAGTAAATAATATCTTTCAGATTTTGCAGTCACTTCATATTCTAAAATGGCTTTTTTGCTGTATTTGACTTCCTTTGAAAATGCTTTGCTTTTGTTGAGTTTTGAATTGCGTAAAATGTAATGGATGAGTGTGTCTTTTTCTTTTGGTGGTGGGTTTTGCACAATAGCCAGGTAGGTTTTCTGAATTTTATTTTTACGCATTATTTCATTGAATTTTGTCAATGCTTTGCTGGTTTTGGCAAACATTACTAATCCTGAAACAGGGCGGTCTATTCGGTGAATGACTTCTAAAAATACATTGCCAGGTTTGCTATCTCTTTGTTTGATAAATGACTTTAATTGTGAAAGTAAAGAGGCATCTCCTGTTTTATCTTCCTGAACAATTTCTGATGGTAGTTTGTTGATAACTAACAGGTGATTGTCTTCATACACTATTCTATCTGCAATTGAATGAGAAGAACTCATTGAGGTTGATTTGGTGAAAATTTTACCAGTTCCTGATTGATTCTTTCTACAAGATAGGTCAATTTTTTTCTTGCAATACTTAAAACAAAAGGATTTAGATAACCAGAAAGAATGATTTGACTTTGATTATTTTGAAATTGAGCAGTTAATTCAAGATGATAGTTTCCAAAAGGTTCAGATTGATATTGAATAAAGGAAGTTTGTTCATTTGATTCTGAAAAATATTTTTCTTTAATAAAAAGTTTTAGTTGAATGATGTTTTCAATTTCAAAACTGATTTTATCTGATGTGGCTTGAATATTTTGGATTTTATCTTTTGGAAGAATTTTTTCAAGATTTTGGATATGAGAAAGAAACTCAAACAAATCTTTTTGAGATGCTTGTGAACTTAGCCACCCTGAGTGTATTTCAAAGTTGTTATTTTCCATCAAATTGTTTTGCCCATTTTTCAGGGTCTTTTTGCCATTCTTTTAATTGTTGATAATCTGACGCTGTAATATATTCTTTTTCTAATGCAATGTTGATGAGGTCGTCAAAATTTGAAAGTGAGAGCACCTGTAATTTATTCTTTTTAAAATTTTCTTGTGCAATGGGCATATTGTAGGTGAATATAGAAATCATACCTTTGATGGAACAGCCCGCATCTTTTAAGTGGTCTATGGCTTTTAAACTGCTTCCACCTGTTGAGATTAAATCTTCAATAACAATTACTGATTGACCTTTTTCTATATAGCCTTCAATAGCATTGGAAAGCCCGTGTTTTTTAGGTTCAGGACGAACATATACAAAAGGCAGTCCTAACTCCTGTGCAACTAATACGCCGTGTGCGATGCCTCCTGTAGCCACACCTGCTATAACATCTGCTTTGCCAAAATTTTCATTGATAGTATCTACAAATTGTTGGCGGATATAAGTTCGTAAAGAAGGATAAGAAAGAATAATTCTGTTGTCACAATAAATGGGTGACAAAAGACCGCTACTCCATTGAAAAGGTTTTTTAGCATTTAATTTTACGGCTTTAATTTGTAAAAGATATTCTGCAACTTTGTGCGATGTTTCTTTATTAACTTTCATACGGATTAAAAATTCGCGGCGGCAATAATACAAATAAAATATGAAAATACAGATTGGTTATTTAGACAAGTTATTAATTTTAGATGATGAAAAAAATATTTTTTCAGCGATAGATGAAAGTTTTGAAATATTTAATGTGAATTCAACTACTTTCTATTCAGAAATAGACAATATTTTGACAAATTGGTTAGATGAACATAATTCATACAATTTGTATTTGAAATTTTACAACAATGAAATCTTGTTATCATTTATAGAGATGTATTTACCTTTTCGTTTTAAGTTGATGTATGCGGCTGGCGGACTTGTTCATCATCCAGAAAAGGGGTATTTGTTTATCTTTAAGAGAGGTTATTGGGATTTACCAAAAGGAAAAATAGATGATAATGAAAATGCAGAGCAGGCGGCTATCAGAGAATGCAAGGAAGAAACAGGTGTAAATGATTTGAAGTTAGAAAAAAATTTAGGAATTACTTACCATATTTTTAATCAAAAAAAAGAATGGATTTTAAAGATTACTCAATGGTATTTAATGGCAACAAGTGATAATAATACTTTGACTCCTCAAACAGAGGAAGGCATTGAAAAAGTAGAGTGGATTGAAAAAGAGAAATGGAATGAAAGGATAAGGAATAATACTTATTTTTCTATCAAAGAGGTGTTACAAAGAGCAGAAAATATTTAGAAAAAATATTGTTGATAGATTTTATGTACATATTTTGCAATATGAGATTTAATAACTAACCAATACCATAATTGATAAAATAAAATTTTAATTTTTGAAGATATTGGGATTTGGGGATTTTGATGGATTGGGTTATAACCCAATTTTTGCATATATGATTTACAAATGTATTCAATAACTTCAATATCTTTAGGATTCATTTTTTTCCAATCTTCTTTGTATTCAGTGCTAACGGGCTTAGATAAAGGAATGTATTTTTTAATTTTATTTTCTGATAAATAGGGTTGTGCTTTATTCAGGAACTCTTTTACATAAAGATGATAATCCCAAATTTTTTCGGAATAAGGAACATCTAAAAATTGAAGAATTTCTCTCATTATTTTTTCAGGATTTTCAACAAATTTTTCATATTGAAACAAATAACATCTTTCTGGGTATTTTTGTAATAACTCAATAGTTTCTTTGGCATAAAAATTCCATAAGGTTTGCCTCCCTTCGGGATGACTTTTGCCTAAAAATACTTTTTCAGTTGAATGTCTTTTGATATGTGAATAATTTTGAGCACGAGGGTCTCGGATATTGATGATAAATTTGGATTCAGGGAATATTTGAATAAGTTCTTTTACGAAGAAAGTATAATAAGGAATTTTATGAACAATATGAGTGATAATTGACTTATCTCTGTTGGGTGGATCAAATACCTTGTTTATTGAAATCGCTATACGAATATATTTTTCTCTTAATGATAAATTTTTGTCAAATGTAGAGTTTAATAAATCAAAATCGGCTTTGTTCCCTTTTAATGATTCAGGTATTTTATTTAAAAATGACTTTTTTTCAAGGTGAGTAAAATATCTTTTTGTAATAGATTTAAATGTGTTGATATTTTTGGAATTTTTTGTAATTAAAATATTCTTAAATTCAGGCAATCCATATATTTGAGGATGAGCGTTTAATATGTATAACAATAAAGTAGTGCCGCCCCTACCGTGTCCTATAATAAAGTTATATTTTATATTTGCATAATCCATTTATTAAGTTGGCTTATCCAATGACCTTTACTAATTCTTTTACAATCTTGCTCATTTTAGGTTCTTGAGCATTGGCTACTTTCAAAACTTCTTCGTGTGAAACATTTTCTATATGTCCTTCAATTCCTAAATCAGTAATAATACTCATACCAAAAACTTTCATTCCACCGTGTCGGGCAACAATGACTTCGGGAACTGTACTCATTCCTACTGCATCTGCTCCCAAACGCCAGAATGCTCTGTATTCCGATGGGGTTTCAAAACAAGGACCACTCACGCCCATATAAACACCTTCTTTCACACGAATATTATTTTTAGCAGCAATTTGTTTGGCTAATTCAATATATTCTTTGCAATATGCTTCACTCATATCTAAAAATCTTGGACCTAATTCATCAAAATTTCTTCCAATTAAAGGATTAGATGGAAATAAATTGATGTGGTCTTTGATAATCATTAGTTCACCTAACTGGAATTCGGGATTCATACCACCTGCCGCATTGCTCACAATTAATTTTTCAATACCTAATTGTTTCATCACTCGCACAGGAAAAGTAATCTGTTTCATATCGTATCCTTCATAATAATGAAATCTGCCTTGCATAGCCAATACAGGTTTTTCAGATAAATAACCAATTATCAGTTGTCCTTTGTGCCCGTGCACAGTAGATTGAGGAAAATTAGGAATATCAGAGTAGGGCAATGTGTATTTTACATCAATTTCTTTTACCAATCCACCTAATCCACTGCCTAAAATGATACCTACTGATGGCTTGAAATGATTGGTTTTTTCAAGAATGTAGTGGGCTGTTTGTTGAATTTGTTCTAACATAGTTGAGAATTTTATTTTCAAATGATGAGGAATTAAAAAATTGTATTTGAATAGGGGCTATAAATATAGGTAAATTAAAATGTGCATCAGCAAAAGTTTTTAATCGCATAGCATCTTTTTCGGTAGTAACAATAATAACAGGTGGATATCTTTTTTGCCATTCTAAATAAATAGATTTCATTAGTTCAAAATCTTTTTGAGTAAATGCGTGATGGTCGGGATATTTGAGATGATAAAAATGTTGAGCATACTCTTTGATAAAAATGGCTAATGGTAAAGGATTGGCAATGCCTGTAACTAAGATACAATTGTATTGTGATAACTCTTTAATAGGGTTAATTTTTTGATGGCTGTTAAGTGAATAGAAGTGCTCATATTCAATTTTGCTGAAATAAATATCTTTTTGAAAATAAGGTTTAATGGCTTTTAAAAACTTCTCTTTATCAGATTCTTCAATGATTTCTGGTGTTTTTGAAATAACAAGTAGGTCTGCATCTTTTACTCTATACTTTAAATCTCTTAACTGACCTAATGGAAACAATTTATCTCTGAAAAATGGTCTGGAATATTCGCTCACAACAATATTTATATCTGCTTTGATTTTTCTGTGCTGAAAAGCATCATCTAACAAGATAATTTGAATATCAGGATAAAGTTGGAGTAATTCTTTTATACCTTGAACTCTATCTTCACAAACAGCTACAATGATTTCAGGATGTTTTAGTTTATACATCAATGGCTCATCGCCTACTTGTAAATAATCATCATTGATTTGAACTACTTTGAATCCCTTTGTTTTTCTACCATATCCACGACTTAATACGGCTGTTTTGTAATTGTTTTTTAATAATTGAATAAGATAATTTGTAAGTGGCGATTTTCCTGATCCGCCAAAATTAAGATTACCTACACATATTGTAATAATTTGTGGGAAATGACAGGGTTTTATAAATTGATAATCATACAACCAATGTCTTGTTTTTATGATGAAGGTAAAGAATAATGATAAAAGATATAACAATGGATAGAATGTATAGTAAAGGACTTTTGATATATTTTGATTTATACTTATCACGCTCTTGATATAAGTTCTTTAAATATTTTCTATGATATAATTACAAACTTTTTCAATTAAATGCGGTCTGTCTTTACCAATTACATTGTGTTTGTGTGTAGGATACACAAAATAATCCAGTTGTATTCCTTTATCTATGGCGGTTTTCAATAATAACATGCTATGTTGCCATACTACTACATCATCTTCGGCTCCGTGTATAACTAACAATTTTCCTTTTAGATTTTGAATAGAATTGAGAATACTGGTAGATTTATATCCATCAGGGTTTTGTTGTGGAGTATCCATATATCTTTCTGTATACATTACCTCATAATAACTCCAATCAATCACGGGCCCGCCGGCTATTGCCACTTTGAATACATCGGGATATTTCGTCATTAAAGAGGTAGTCATAAATCCGCCAAAACTCCATCCAAAAACGGCTAATTTATTAGTATCCACATAAGGCAAAGATTTCAAATAATTCACACCAATTATCTGGTCTTTCATTTCTGCTTCGCCTAATTTTCGGAAGGTTTCCTGTTCAAATTTTTTTCCTCTGAAAGGCGTGCCGTGTCCGTCTATGGTAAATACAATAAATCCTTTCTCTGCCATATAATGATACCACACTTCTCCGCCCATCATCCATGTATTAGTGACTAATTGTAAATGTGGACCATTGTAAAGATACACCAGCACAGGATATTTTTTAGTGCTATCAAAATTCACGGGATAAAAAATTCTTCCAAATAATTTAGAGCCATCATAAGAAGTTAATGTAATGGGTTTCCATTTTCCTGTATGAAATTTTTCAAGTGGGTTGGCGGCTTCAAAAATTAAATGTGATTGTTTGGTTTTGATGTTTGTTACATAGTATTTATTAGGCACATAGCAGGATGTGTATCTATCTACTATAAAATCGCTGTTGTCATCTATTATTGCAAAATGGAATCCATCTTCTTTGCATAATCTTTCAA
This sequence comes from Bacteroidota bacterium, assembly GCA_040758575.1. Lineage (GTDB taxonomy): Bacteria > Bacteroidota > Bacteroidia > B-17B0 > Aurantibacillaceae > BPGX01. Next base: position 9,647 of record JBFLVH010000025.1, read on the forward strand.
TTTTTCCTGATGAAATATCTACGCTGTAAATATCTTGATTGATGGGCGATTCAGCATTAGCATAAAAATATAATTTTTTCCCTGATGCATCCCAACCAATAATTTCTTTGACTTCCCATTCACCTTTTGTAAGTTGCTTAATCATCTGCCCATTGAGGTTGTATAAATACAAATGAAACCAACCATCTCTGTTGCTTCTCCAAATAAATTGCTGTGGGTTATTTTTCACGAATAATGCGGGTGTTAAGGGCTCTACATATTTTTCATCTTTTTCTTCAAACAATGTTTTGACAAAACTACCATCATCGGTTTTGTAAAGATTTAATTTCATCCAATTTTGGTCTCTGTTTAATACGGCAATGAGTAAATATTTATCATCAGGGGTAAATGCAAGATTGGTGAGATATTTGTAATCATCGGCATTTTCTTGAATGTAGATTGTTTTTTGAGATGGTATGTCGTAAATGCCTACATAAACTTTTTGGCTTTTTTGTCCTGCCATTGGATATTTAATGTTTTCATTAGTAGCAGGAAATTCAATCCAATGAATGATAGGATATTCTTTTACTTCGGAATGGTCAACTTTGTAAAATGCCAATTTTTCTGCTTTGTTGCTGAAGAAAATACCTTTATTAATTCCAAATTCATTGCGAGATGCAGGATAGCCATAAGTTAAATTAATACTTCCATCTGTTGAAATAGCAATATCTTTTTTTTGATAATGCAAATACAAATTATTATCTTTTGTATAAGCCCATATATTGGGATTGCTTGAAATTTCAAGGTTTTCAAGAGATGGTTCAGGATGTTCAAATGTATCAATGATAATATTTTGAGTTGGAAGGTTGTAGATGAAATACTTATTTTTTACAGAAAAATTAAATTGAAATTTGTTTTTTATCCATTGGATATTAGGAATAGAAGGCAATGTATCTTTTGAGATATTTTTGAGAGATTGATTGATTTGAGAAAGAGAAATTTTAGTTTCAATTTGATTTTTTGAACAATCGTAAATGATGATGTTATCGTTAATAGAATAAGATAATTTATTTTTGGCGATAAATTGGATATTATTAAGTCGCTGTGGGGCTAATGTAGTTCTGCCTTTTAATACAGCATCTTTGATGGTGAGAGATTGTTTATTTTGAGCCAATAATAGATGGAAGCATAAGGTAACGGAAATGGTGCAAACAAATTTACTTTTCATAAAAAATGATTTTGGCTGCAATTTAGTAAATATATTGAGTTTTAAATATTGTGAAGTATATATAATGTTTTGAATTGAAATTGATAAATATTGCAATTTTTCTTTTACCACAAAGGACACAGAGTTTTAATATAATTCAAATTCTTTGTGCTCTCTGTGGTTTATTCAATAAAAATGATAAATAATTTCTGAACAAAAAATCAAACTAATACTTTACCACTCTCTACTTTATTGCCTCTTAAAAATTCTTCTACATTCATTGCTTTTTTGCCTTCTGCCTGGATTTGTGTAATGCTTATGTATCCATCTTGTGTGGCTACTTGAATGTATTTTTTATTATCGCTTACAATTGTTCCAGGTGCTGATTGTGAGGCTTGTTGTATAATGTTGCCAAATAGAATTTTCCACAAAATCTTTTTATCATTTGCAGGATAGAAAGTATAAGCACCAGGATAAGGCGACAATCCTCTAATGAAGTTATATATTTTTTCAGATGGTTGATTCCAATTAATGTGACAAAATTCTTTGGTGATTTTGGGAGCATAACATACCTCGCTATCATCTTGTGCTTGTAATGTTAATTCGTTTTTTTCAATGAATTGCACCGTTTTAAGCATTAGTTCTGCACCGATGATTTTTAATTTATCATGCAAAGTGCCTGCTGTGTCGGTGGGTGTTATTTCTATTGATTGTTGAAGTGCAATATGTCCTGTGTCTATTTCTCTCTGAATTTTGAAAGTAGTTACACCTGTTATTTTTTCACCATTGATGATAGCAAAATTAATAGGTGCGGCGCCTCTGTATTTAGGCAATAGAGATGCGTGCAAGTTGTAAGTTCCTAATGGTGGTAAATTCCACACTACTTCAGGAAGCATACGAAACGCTACTACAATTTGTAAATCAGGTTGAAGTTCTTGTAGTAGTTGAATAAATTCAGGGTCTTTCAAATTAGTGGGTTGTAATACTTTAAGTTGATGTTGAAGAGCAAATTCTTTTACGGGGCTCATTGATAATTTCAAACCTCTACCTGCGGGCTTATCGGGTGCAGTAACTACGGCAACAATGTTGTAATTGTTTTTTAATAATATATCTAATGTAGGCACAGCAAATTCTGGCGTGCCCATAAAGATGATGCGTGGAAATATTTTTGTTATCATCCTAATCTCTTCAACAATTCTGTAATACTGGTGTTTTTTTGAATGTAATTAAATACTTGATGGATAGGTAATCTTTCTTGTTGCATTGTATCGCGGTTTCTGATGGTTACAGTTTCATCTTGTAATGTTTGATTATCTATAGTAATACAATAAGGTGTTCCAATAGCGTCCTGTCTTCTGTATCTGCGTCCAATGGAGTCCTTATCATCGTAAATAATTTTTCCAATGTATTTGAGTTCTTGCCATAGTTTTTCTGCAATTTCGGGCATACTATCTTTTTTTACTAATGGCAATACAGCGGCTTTTACGGGCGCAAGGGCAGGCGGAATGCTTAATACTGTTCGTATTTCATTTTCTATCATTTCTTCTTTGTAAGATGCAGAGAGCACAGCCAAAAATAATCTGTCCAAACCAACAGATGTTTCTACTACATAAGGAATATAACTTTTGTTTTCATCTGCATCAAAGTATTGCATTTTCTTGCCGCTATATTTTTCGTGATTAGATAAATCAAAATCGGTGCGAGAGTGAATACCTTCTAATTCTTTGAATCCAAAAGGGAATTGAAATTCAATATCGCAGGCAGCATTAGCGTAATGTGCTAATTTTACATGGTCTTTGAAGCGATAAAAATCTTTTGAGAACCCAAGATTCAAATGCCATTGCAGGCGAGCATTTTTCCAATATTCATACCATTCCATTTCAGTGCCTGGCTTTACAAAAAATTGCATTTCCATTTGTTCAAACTCACGCATTCTGAAAATAAATTGACGAGCCACAATTTCATTGCGAAATGCTTTTCCTGTTTGGGCAATACCAAAAGGAATTTTCATTCGTGCTGTTTTTTGAACATTCAAGAAGTTGACAAATATGCCCTGTGCTGTTTCGGGGCGTAAATAAATGGTGTTGGCTTCATCACTTACAGAGCCCATTTGAGTAGCAAACATCAAATTAAATTGTCTTACATCTGTCCAATTTCTGGTGCCACTGATGGGACAAACAATTTCACAATCTAATATTATTTGTTTCAGTTCTTGCAGATCGTTATTTTCAAGTGCAGTTTTAAATCTGTTTTCAATTTGATGAATTTTTTCTTGAATTTCTTTTACTCTCGGATTGGTGTTTCTAAATAATTGTTCATCAAAGTTGTCAAACTTCTTTCTGGCTTTTTCTATTTCTTTATTGATTTTTTCCTGAAGTTTAGCAATGTGCTCTTCAATAAGCACATCGGCTCTGTATCTTTTTTTGCTGTCTTTATTATCAATGAGTGGGTCGTTGAAGGCATCAATATGTCCGCTGGCTTTCCATGTAGTAGGGTGCATAAATATAGCGGCGTCTATGCCCACAATATTTTGATGTAGATAAGTCATTGCTTGCCACCAATATAAACGGATATTGTTTTTTAATTCTGCACCGTAAGCACCGTAATCATATACAGCACTTAATCCATCGTATATTTCGCTACTTGGATAAATGAAGGCATATTCTTTGGAGTGAGAGATGATTTTTTTAAATAAGTCCTCACCTTGTAATACTTGATTTTGGCTCATAAAATAAAAATTAGTTGGGCGAAGGTAAGAAAGAAAAATGTTTTTTGCGAAAGATGAAATTTAGATTGATGAAACTTTTCTACATTTGCCACAAAAAAATGAGTAACATTTTTGAGTTTAATGGATACAAACCCTACATTCATCCCACTGCATTTATTCATCCAATGGCTTGTGTGATTGGAAATGTAAGTATTGGAAAGAATGTATTTGTTGGTGCAGGTGCTGTTATTCGTGGTGATTGGGGAGAAATAATTATTGAAGATGGTTGCAATGTTCAGGAAAATTGTATTATTCACATGTTTCCTGGTGTGACAGTAATATTAAAAGAATCTGCGCATATTGGACATGGGGCTATTATTCACGGTGCTGTTATTGGGAAAAATTGTCTGATAGGAATGAATAGTGTAATAATGGATAATGTGGAAATTGGTGATGAATGTATTGTTGGAGCATTAACTTTAGTGCCACAGGAAATGAAAATTCCATCAAGAAAAGTTGTAGTAGGAAATCCTGCAAAAATTGTGAAAGATGTTAGTGAGGAAATGATTGAATGGAAAACAGAGGGCACAAAATTATATCAGCAATTACCAAAAGAATGTTACGATACCCTTAAGCCCTGCGAGCCATTAAGAGAAAAGCCATTATTTAAAAAGCCGCAAGTAAAAAATTACATCACATTGAAAGAGAAAGCGAGGGAAAACGATTAAAAATTAAAAATTAAGAATTAAGAATTAAAAAAATCTTTGCGTTCTTTGCGTCTTTGCGAGAGAATATAAGATTAAAATTAAAAATTAATAATTAAGAATTAAAAATTCGTGCAACTTGTTCCGCCTACGGCGGACGGATTCGTGGCTTAAAAAAATTAAATATTAAAAAAAATTACTATGAAAAAATCAACTTTGATTAAAACAGTTCATTCATTACTCATTTTAATTTTTTCTTTTCAACTCATCTTTGCAGATGAAGGAATGTGGTTGCCGCAATTATTGCAGGCAACAGGCATTTACCAAAAAATGAAACAGGCAGGATGTAAATTAACGCCTGAACAAATTTATAGCGTCAATCACTCATCGCTCAAAGATGCTATTGTTTTATTTGGTGGTGGTTGCACAGCAGAAATAGTTTCCAACAAAGGATTAATTATTACCAATCATCATTGCGGATACTCCAGCATTGTTAGTTTAAGTAGTGTAGAAAAAAATTATTTGAAAAATGGCTATTGGGCTAAAACACAGCAAGAAGAATTATATTGTCCAAATTTGACAGTATCTCTTATTGTTAGAATAGAGGATGTTACTAATGAAGTATTGAAAAATACGCAGAACATTACAGACAAAAAACAAAAAGAAGAAATTATTCAAAAGAATATACAGGAAATTGTTGTCAGAGCCACGCAAGGCACGCACTACAACGCCACTGTAAAACCTTATAGTTACGAACTGCAATATTTCTTAATTGTTTATGAAACATTCAAAGATGTGAGATTGGTTGCTGCACCACCCGAACATATTGGAAAATTTGGTGGAGAAGATGATAATTGGATGTGGCCAAGACACAATGCTGATTTTACAATGTTTAGAATTTATGTGGGAAAGGATAATAAACCCGCTGAATATTCACCTGATAATGTGCCTTATCAACCTAAATATGTAATACCAATTAGTTTGAAAGGATATAAAGAAGGTGATTTTACAATGGTATATGGCTTTCCAGGGCGAACACAGGAATATTTGAGTTCTTATGGTGTAGATGCTTTGGTGAATGATATAGACCCAAGACGAGTTGAATTGCGTGATTTAAAACTGAAAATACTTGAAAAATATATGCATCAAAGTGATGAATTGAAATTGAAATACGCCAGTGCTTACGCATCTATTGCTAATTATTACAAGAAATGGAAAGGAGAAATGTTAGGGTTAAAAAAAGTCAATGCTATTGAAAAGAAAAAATTATTTGAAGAAGAATTAAAAGAAAAATTGCAAAACAAAAAATCTGCATTGGATAGTTTTAATTTGGTGATGAAAAATTTTTCTGATATATATCCGCAATATCGCTATTATCAAATGCAGGCAGATTATTTTCAGGAATGTTTTGTAGCCATTGATGCTATTAAATACATTGGAAATTATGTGGATTTTTTCACTGAATATAATAGAATGAAAATGGGAATGGCTCATCAATTAGATAAATTTAAAACTACTTTAATGAAAAATATTTCTTATCAATTTCACTTGCCAGCAGACAAAGAAATTTTTATTGCACTAATGAATTATTATTTCACACATACAACTACTAAAGACAGAATACCCTTTTTAGATTCATTATATCAACAATTTAATAAGGATATTGAAAAAATGGCTGAATATCTTTATTCCAATACATTGTTTTTGCAATCTGAAAAACTTAAAGAATTATTAACCACACCCGATGACCAGAAAGTTCGGGATTTTGAAAATGATGTGTTTTTTAGATTAGTGCAAAGTATCAAATTAAATTTTTATTCGCAGGTTATTTCTAATCTTAAAGAGTTAGAATCTAAAATCACAGACAATCAGAAAATGTTTGTCAAATTGATAATAGATTATCAAAAAGATAAAATGTATTATCCAGATGCTAATTCTACTTTGCGAGTGGCTTTTGGAAAGGTGAAAAAATACGAGCCCAGAGATGGTGTAAGATATGATTACTTTACCACCAGCAAAGGCATTTTAGAAAAACAAAACAATTCCAATCCAGATTATTATGTAGATGATACATTGAGAAATATGTTTATCAAAAAGGATTTTGGAAGGTATGCTGATAAGGATGGAGAGTTGCACATTGCTTTTATTGCATCCAATCATACTACGGGCGGAAATAGTGGTAGTCCAGTATTTAATGCTAATGGTGAATTAATTGGCACTAACTTTGACCGCTGTTGGGAAGGCACAATGAGTGATGTAATGTATTCACCTGATATTTGCAGAAACATTGTATTAGATGTTCGTTACACTTTATTTTTAATTGACAAATACGCTAAATGTAGCCGCCTTATCAAGGAAATGAAAATTGTAAAATAAATTGTAATTTCAATGGTTATTTCTCATTTTTGCATTAAAAATTTAATGATATGGAAGTGGGAATAATTTTAATAGTTCTTATTGTAATCGTTGGTATATTTGAATACAAGCAAATTTCTCAATATAAAAATTTAATCAAAGAGAAAGACAATCAATACGCACAGTTACAAGATGAATATAGTAAATTAAAAGAAGAACTGATCTCCAGCAAAACAAGAATAGAAGTATTTCAAAATGAAATTAATGAATTAAAAAAAGAATTAAGTATAAAAGAAAATAGAATTAATGAATTATTGCAAGAAAACACGCATTTACACACAGAAAATTCAAAATACAATGAGCAAGTAAAGCACTTGAATGACTTACTAAAAAAACAAGCAGAAGATTTTCAACAAATGCAACAACATCTGAAAACAGAATTTGAAAATTTATCCAACAAAATTTTAGAACACAATACCCAAAAACTTACACAGCAAAACGAACAAATACTCATTAATGCAATCAGCCCTGTAAGAGAACATTTATCAAGGATTAAGGAATTAGAACAAAAAATTCAAACTTTTTATGACAATGAAAATAAAGAAAGAGCATCGCTCAAAACTATTATAGAAACACTAACACAAAGAAGTGATGAAGTGAAACAAACTGCCGAAAAATTAGTCAGTGCTTTAACTTCACAAGTTAAATATCAAGGTAATTGGGGAGAAATGATTTTAGAAAAACTACTTGAAATTTCAGGACTTCAGGAGAATGTACATTACAAGATACAAAAAAAAGATAACGATAAACAACCTGATGTTACAATACTTTTGCCACAAGATAAATACATTATAATAGATTCAAAGGTTACGCTCAATGCTTTTATGGAATATCAATCTGCTACATCTGAACAAGAAAAAGAACAATACGCCAAAATGGTGTTACAATCTATTAAAAACCATTACAATAATTTAAGCGATAAAGAATATCATAAAATTTACAACACATCATCTACGCCCGATTTTGTTTTGATGTTTATTCCTATTGAAGGTGTATTAAATGTTATTCAACAATACGATACACAATTATTCAATGATGCTATTAGGAAAAAAGTTTTAATGGTTACACCTACTACCTTGTTGGCTACATTAAAAACTATTTACTATGTATGGCAACAAGAAAAAAGAAGAGAAGAGTTTGAAGATATTTTACAATCCATTCAAGCACTGCACGATAAATTAAGAGTATTTGTAGAACACTTTACAAAAATTGAAGAAAAACTAAAAGATGCTCTGAATGCTTTTGATGATGCAAAAAAATCACTTACTACAGGCAAAGGCAATGCAATGAGTATCATTACCAAAAAAATAGAGCCCTACATTGTTCCCAAAAACAAAATTACCAAATTACCACCTGAAAATGATGAGTAACAAGGAGATTATCATTCAAGCCCTACAAAGCATTAAAACGAATTTACTTCGTTCATCTCTTACGATGTTGATTATTGCTATTGGTATTATGGCATTGGTAGGCATTTTGTCTGCCATTGATGCTATAAAAGCGAGTATCAATAATGAGTTTTCGGGGATGGGGGCTAATTCTTTTACAATTAAAGAAAAAACAGAAAATATCAAAAGAGGTGGTAGATTCAGACAAAAAAATATTAGTTCTCCCATCACTTATCATCAAGCCATTCAGTTCAAAGAAATGTTTCACTTTCCTGCTGTTACAGCCATTTCCACCGATGTTAGTTTTATGGCTAAATTGAAATACAATTCTCAAACCACCAACCCTAACATTGAAGTGAAAGGTGTTGATGAAAATTATTTAGAAGTATCAGATTATAAAATTGATAAAGGTAGATGGTTTTCTTCATCAGAAGCACAGAGCAATATTTTTTATGCAGTGATAGGAAAAGATGTAGAAGCATTATTGTTTCAAAAAGAAAATGCTATTGGTAAGAAAATTTGGTGGGGGAATTATCAATTTGTTGTAATTGGCGTGTTGCAAGCCAAAGGCAGCAGTTTTGGTTTTGGTGGAGATAAAGTAATGTTTGTATCACTTGAAACCGCAAGGGCTATCAATCCTTCACCAAATCCAATATTTAATATACAGGTAAAATGTGCTACTACTCAAATGTTGAATGCCGCTATTGATAACGCTCGTGCGGTTTTCAGAAATATCAGAAAACTTTCTGTTCAGGATGAAGATAATTTTTCTATTGAAAAATCAGATATGATAGCCAATTTAGTGATTGATGATTTAAAGAAAGTAACATTAGGCGCCACTTTTATTGCAATCATTACACTGACAGGTGCAGTGATAGGATTATTAAACATAATGTTGGTAAATGTAAAGGAGAGAACAAAAGAAATAGGGATAAGAAAAGCATTAGGAGCATCATCAGAAAATATTCGTTACCAGTTTTTATTGGAAGCCATTTTAATAGGATTGATAGGAGGTTCATTAGGAATAATATTAGGTATCACAATTGGTAACATAATAGGAATGGCATTAAACACGGGCTTTTTTATTCCGTGGTTTTGGATTAGTATTTCTGTTATTACTTGCTTTTTAGTAGGATTGCTGAGCGGTTATTACCCTGCCAAACAAGCCGCCGAAGTGAATCCAATAGAAAGTTTGAGGTATGAGTGAGGCGATTTAAAATAATTTTGTTATTAGGTAAATTTTTTTTATGCAGATTCCAGTTGGAAGTGCAACAAATTATTTTTAAGAGAATGGTTCAAATTTAGGGAATAATTTTGATTGGATAAAACATAAAAGAGATATTCGTATGGAGATAGGTATCCAAGGACTTTTCGT
>JBFLVH010000026.1:0-18529 GCA_040758575.1 Bacteroidota bacterium
TAAAACAAAATACAAAACAAATTTGATTAAACACATCAATTAATCCCTATTAAAAAACACTAACATCTTTAATGACAATTTAATGACAAATATTGCTGCCAATGTATTTAAATTTGCAGGTATGAAACTACAACTACAAAGTGCCCATTTATACACCATTGCCTTTTCTCATAAAAAACTACCTTTAAGTTTGATTGGAAAATTATTTTTAGACCCTCAATCAGAACAATATTTTTCGCAATTAAAAAGTATTCAAAATCAATTCAACGCATCTGAAATAATGCACATTAGCACCTGCAATCGTTGTGAATTCTATATCGTAAGTAAAGAAAACATCATTAAAAATCAAGCCCAAAAAGTTTTTTCTGAATTTTACCAACATCTGTCAAATGAAGATAAGCAAAAAATTTCCGAAAAATTAATATTTAAAAAAGATGAAAGTGCTGTAAAATATCTAATGGAAGTAGCATCTTCATTGCAATCAATGGTAGTAGGAGAAAGGGAAATTATTACACAGGTGCGTAACGCTTATGAACATTGTAAATCGCTTCATTTAACAGGGGATTTATTAAGATTAGTAATGAAAAAAGTAATTGAAACAGGCAAACAAGTATTTTCCGAAACCGAAATCTCTAAAAATCCTGTATCCGTTGCATCATTGGCAGCAAGAAAATTACAACAACTTAATATCCCTGAAAATGCCCGAATCACTGCTATTGGAGCGGGTGTTACTATGCAAACATTTATGAAGTATTTTCATCAACCGAAATATCAATATACTTTTATCAACAGAACCAAAGAAAAAAGTCAATTGCTTCAAAATAAATATGGAGGAAATATTTTGAGTTTAGATGAATTGAAACTATCTAATGAAACAATAAAAACAGATGTGTTGCTCGTATGCACTGCGTCGCCTACGCCCGTTATCAATCAAGAAATTTATCAAAAATTATTTTACAATCATTCTAATCCTGTCATAGTTGATTTAAGCAACCCATCTGATGTAGCAGATGAAGTGAAAAATCAATTTCAGTTTACACACATTGATATACAATCATTAAAAAAACAAGCACAGGAAAATCTTATCAAAAGAAAACAATCTGTATTACACGCCAGAGAAATTATTCAAAACAACTTAAATGAATTTATGCACATCTTCAAAGAAAGATGCATTGAAAACATCATCAGCGAAATTCCACAAGAAATTAAACAATTCAAAGACAAAGCACTGAACGAAGTATTCAAAAAGAAAATAGAAAAGTTACACCCTGAACAAATTGAAATTATTGAAGAAATTGTAGATTATTTAGAAGGCAAATACAATTCTGTTACTTACAAAAAATTAAAAAGCATACTTTTGCAGTAAATATTTTTTCTGTTAGTGAATGAAAAATAATTACACCATTGGAACAAGAGGAAGTGATTTAGCATTGTGGCAAGCAAGATATATTCAGCAATTATTAAGTCAATACAACATATCGTCAGAACTCAAAATCATTGTAACATCAGGAGATAAAAATCAATCCTGGTTAAGTCATTTTGACAAATCAGAAGGAAAAAATTTTTTTACAAAAGAAATTGAAGATGCTCTCATCCAAAAAGAAATTGATATTGCTGTGCATTCATTTAAAGATGTGGATTCATCTGCATTAGACGAAAACAACCCATTGCTAATTGCAGGATATACAGAAAGACACTTGCCCAATGACATATTAATATTACATCCTGAATCAGTAGATAAATCAAAGCAACTCAATATAAAATTAAATACTAAAATCGGCACTTCATCTTCAAGAAGAGCCGCACAATTAAAAACATTAAGACCCGATATTGAAATTTTACCTTTGCGGGGCAATGTGCCTACAAGGATAGAAAAATTCAAGCAACATCAATACGATGGTATTTTGCTTGCAAGAGCAGGCGTAGAAAGATTGCAAATTAATCTGAATGACTTTTTTGTTTATCCTGTGCCTTTACATTTTCTTGTGCCTGCTGCAGGTCAGGGCATTATTGCCATTCAAATCAGAAGAGAAGACAAGGATTTACACAATATTATTCAGCAATTTTCCAACAAAGAATCTGAAATATGCAGCAGTGTTGAAAGAAGCATTATGAACTTTATAGGTGGAGGTTGTAGCGTGCCCATTGGAGTTTTATGTTATCAAGAAAATCAAAAATACAGATTATACATCAGTTATACCGATAATAAAGAAAAGGATTCTATATTGTCTATTCTGGAAAATGAAAGCCCTGAATCATTGATAAATAAAGGGAAATCAAATGTTATTAAAATTCAAAAATTTTTACAACAAACAACATACAAAAAAATATTTATCAGTAAAAAATTAGATGCCTCATCTTACTTGAGAAAAATAATAAAAAGATTTCAATGGGAAATAATAGATTGTCCTTTAATAGAAACACAACCATTGAGCATTACTGAAATTCCAGATTGTGATTGGATTTTCTTTAATAGTAAGAATGCTGTCAAATACTTTTTTGAAAATAATATTGATATAAATTGGTTAGGACAAAAAAAGATAGCCGCCATTTCTGATGGAACTGCTCAATACCTTGAAAAATATGGATTTTCAGCACATTTTATTGGCAGTGAAAATAATATTCAACTAACTGCTCAAAACTTTTTGAATGTATGTAAAAATCAAAAAGTATTATTTCCTTGCTCTTCTATCAGTAAAAAAAGTATTGAAAAAATTATTGAATCCCAGTGCAATGTTATACACTTTCCTATTTACAAAACCATTGAAAAGCCCGTAAAAATTGATGATTGTAATGCATACATATTCACCAGCCCATCTAATGTGAGAGCATTTTTTCAAGTGAATACCATTTCTTCTTCATCAAAAATCATTGCCATTGGAGAAAGCACTAAAAAAGAATTAGAGCATTTTCTAAACTCTACTCATCACATCCACACACCTATTGCATTTGATGAAATGGCTATTACAGGATTGTTAGTCAATGTGATAGAAGAATAAGCATATTATCATCTGCCCAATAATTCATATCTTTGCAGAAAAAATTATATGAAATCCAAAAATTTATATGTATTCATTTGTCTTGCACTCTTGATTATCTCTTGTGATAAAGTAAAAAATCCAAGAGTAAATAACAATACCGCAGTAGGAAGTAATTATATTGAAAAAGACAATTCAGCGATTTACAACATCAAAAAAGTATTATTAGAAGATTATACAGGTCATACTTGTGGCAACTGCCCAAAAGCCGCAACAAAAGCAGAAGAACTAAAAGCACTATATCAAGATACACTTGTAGTTATAGCCGTTCATGTAGGAAGTTTTGCAGACCCCACGCCATCTTATCCAGCAGATTACAGAACACCAGCAGGCACTGATTGGGACAACTTTTTTGGCGTATCCGCAGCGGGCTTGCCAAAAGGTATGATAAACAGAATTAACTACCCCACTTCACACATCTATTCTTATACGCAATGGGCATCAATAATTCCAACACTCATTAGAACAACCCCACCTGTAACAATCAAACTCAAAACACAATATGATACTACTAATCGTGTATTAAATGTTCAGCACACTATTCAATTCAAACAAAACTTTTCTAACGATATTTACCTGAATACCTTGTTGATTGAAGATAGCATTGTTGGCAAGCAAAAAGATTATTCAGTATATCCTGATGATGTTGATAATTATATGTTTCGTTATATGTTAAGAGGTTCATTAAATGGCTCGTGGGGAAACCTTGTAAAATCCGCACCCATCAACGCAGGAGATAGTATTATCAAAACCATCAACGGCTTTTATGTCAATTCTAATTTTAATGATAAACATTTGTATGTAGTAAGTTTTGTATATGATAATGCTAATAAACAAGTATTACAAGCAGAAAAAGTAAAAATAAGATAAGAGTATTAAAAAATGTATTTTTGAGCAAAAATTCTTATGCAAAATATTGATATTAATACCATTTCAAATACCATAACACTCATCTGTAATTTCTAACAAGAAATATTTATCCAAATATTGCAACAAGATGGCAAAAAGAAAAAAAGAAACAACATTAACTCAACAGGTCATTGAAAGTAAGATATACACTATCAGAGGTGTGCAGGTGGTATTGGATAAAGATTTAGCATATTTTTATGAAGTAAAACCTATTCGGTTGAGAGAACAAGTTAAACGTAATGCTAACCGATTTCCTGACGATTTTGTTTTTCAACTCACAGAACAAGAAGTAGATACTCTGGTATCGCAAAATGCGATACCTTCAAAACAATCTCTTGGAGGACATTTACCTTATGTTTTTAATGCTTCACATGATAGATTTCTGATAATTGATAATACAGATGTATATCATATTGGAGCATCATTAAAAGATTTAGGAAAAAAATGGTTTGCATTTAGCAAAATGGATAAAGAATCATTAAGCATCCTTGAAAAAATAAAAAAATAATTCTTATGCAAAGTTTGACACAAACTAATTTTCAATTCCCACAACAAACACATTTTTACAGAGGAAAAGTAAGAGATGTTTATACCATCAACAATCAATTATTAGTTGTTATTGCATCAGATAGAATCAGTGCTTTTGATGTAGTGTTGCCAAGAGGTATTCCATATAAAGGTCAGGTGCTCAATTTAATTGCATCTAAATTTTTACAACTCACAAAAGACATTGTGCCTAATTGGTTAATAAGCACACCACATCCAAATGTTAGCATTGGTCTAAAATGCCAGCCATTCAAAATTGAAATGGTTGTAAGAAATTATTTAGTAGGACATTTAGCAAGATGGTATAAAGCAGGTAATAGAATCATTTGTGGTGTGCAACTTCCTGAAGGATTAAAAGAATTTGACCGATTGCCACATCCTATCATTACCCCATCTACCAAAGCAGAACAAGGACACGACATAGATATTTCACCAAAAGAAATTATTGAGCAACATTTAGCCACCAAAGAACAATATGAACAATTAGAGTATTATAGTTTGAAATTATTTGAAAGAGGACAACAATATGCTCAACAAAGAAATTTAATTTTAGCCGATACTAAATACGAATTTGGAATTTATGACAATAAAATTTACTTGATTGATGAAGTGCACACACCTGATTCATCAAGATATTTTTATGCAGATACTTATGAAAGTGCTTTAAGAAAAGGCGAACAGCCAAAACAATTAAGTAAAGAATTTGTAAGACAATGGCTTATTGAAAATAACTTTATGGGCAAAGAAGGGCAGCAAATCCCTGAAATGACTGATGAAAAAGTAATAGAAATTTCTGAAAGATATATTGAACTATATGAAAACATTATGGGAGAAAAATTTGTAAAAACAGATTATGAAAACATAATAGAAAACATTGAGCAAGCAGTATTATCAAGCATTGAACAATTCAATTTAGCGTAACACAAACATTCAACAAAATTTCTATTATCCAGATTTCATTTTTATATTTGTATTGAAAAAATAAATCAAATGACAAAAAACCATTCAAAAACATTAGTATTTTTCAATGCAACTACGGACACTAATATTGAACTTCCTTTTATAAGTGCTGTAAAAGCAGGATTTCCATCCCCTGCACAGGATTTTATGGAAGAAACCCTGGATATCAATTCTTTAGTTGTAAAAAATCCTGTTGCTACCTTCTACGCAAGAGTGCAAGGCAATTCAATGATACATTTAGGAATTGAAGATGGCGATATTTTAGTGATAGATAAATCACTTGAACCTATAGATGGTAAAATTGCTGTGTGTATAGTAGACGGAGAATTTACACTCAAGCAAATTAAGATAAAGGATAAAAAAGTATTTCTGATGCCTGCTAATCCAGATTATCCGCCCATTGAAATCACAGAAGAAAAACAATTTATGGTATGGGGAATAGTTACATACATCATTAAAAAAGTATAACATGTTTGCAATATTTGATTGTAACAATTTTTATGCTTCGTGTGAAAGAGTTTTTAATCCACATCTCATTGGCAAGCCCGTTGTGGTGTTATCTAATAATGATGGTTGTATAATTGCTCGTAGCGAAGAAGCCAAACAATTGGGAATACCAATGGGAGCCCCCTTTTTTGAATATGAGAAAGTGATTAAAGAAAATAATGTATTTGTGTTTTCTTCTAACTACACCTTATATGGTGATATGAGCAGACGAGTTATGAACATTATTCAAATGTTCTGTCCTGAAGTAGAAGTGTATAGCATTGATGAAGCATTTGTAGATTTATCTAATATGTATTTCAAAAGTGAAGAAAATATTATCACATACTTCAAAGATATTAGACAAAAAATATTAAAGTGGACGGGAATACCTGTAAGCATAGGCATTGCACCAACAAAAACACTGGCAAAAGTGGCTAATAAAATCGCAAAAAAATTTCCTGATAAAACAAACTATATTCATCTTATCAATAACGAAGAATTAAAAGAAAAGGCATTAAAATGGATAGATGTTGAAGATATATGGGGCATTGGACAGGCATATACTAAAAAACTTAATGCCATAGGTGTATTCAAAGGATGGGATTTTGTCCAATTATCACCAGATTGGGTTAGAAAAAATATGACCATCCAGGGATGGATGACTCAAAAAGAACTAATGGGTATTCCAATGAAAGCATTAGAAAATGAAAAGTTTCCAAAATCTGTTGCTACTTCACGTTCCTTTGAAAAAGAAATATTAGACCATGAAGAACTAAAAGAAAGAATCGCTGCTTTTGCTAATAATGTATCTAATAAACTTAAAAAACATCGTGCAGCATGTAGATATTTAATGGTTTTCATTCGTAGCAATCCTTTTAAGCAAAATCAAGAATTTTTTGCAAAATCACATATAATTTCTTTTACCCAACCAATACAATCTTTTATTGAAATCATCAAAGCCGCCACTTTTTGCCTTGATAAAATGTATCAAAAAGATATTCCTATTAAAAAAGCAGGCGTAGTTGCATTAGGTTTAGTGCCCGAAAATGAAATACAATTGAGTTTTGAATCTAACTTAAACCAGGATTACCAATTCAAATTACTTCAAGATGTAGTCCTTCAAATTAATAAAAAGTTCAAAAAAAATATCATACACAGCGGAGCATACCTTTATCCAATGGATTATAATTTAAGAAAACAATTCACATCTAAATGTTACACTACTCGTTGGGATGAAATTTTGAGCATAAAAACTTAATAACATTTTCAAACATATGTCACTCTATTTTACCTTCAAAGCGTTACACATTATATTCATTGTCTCGTGGTTTGCTGGATTGTTTTATTTGGTTAGATTATTCATCTATACCCGAGAAGCACAGGACAAACCCGAACCCGAAAAAAACATTTTGACCAATCAATTATTACTGATGCAAAAAAAATTATTGAACATCATCACCATTCCTGCTATGATATTGTCATTAGTTTTTGGAATATTGATGATTTTATTTTCACCCGCGTTCCTTACTCAATCGTGGATGATAGTAAAACTTATTTTTGTATTGTTTCTATTATTCTATCAATGGTATGCTTATAAAATATATTTACTTCAAAAGCAACTTCATTTCAAACATTCATCTATTTTTCTACGCATATACAACGAAGTAGCCACCATATTACTTATTGCCATTGTGTTTTTAGCAGTATTCAAAACCAGCACCAACTTTACAAGATATTTCAGTATTATCTTTTTCTTTATAGCATTTATAGCCATTTTCATTTATGTGTACAATAAAAAACAAAAAAGAAACAACGAGTGAATATTTTATTTACTGAATACTATTCAACTTCTTATACACTTTAATTAATGTTTCTACATCTTTTTTACAATACTCTGCAATGGCATTGATATTTTTATCTTCATAATATACTTTGGCAACCATACTGCCATCAATGTTTTCCTTTGGTGAATCAATATTAAACACATGCGCCAATAAATCTAATGAAGTGTAATTTTTGTAATCGCCAAATTTCCACATATCCATTGTATCTAAAAGCAAATCTCTTCTTCCCGATTTTAATATATCTGGAATGGCAATGTTGTTAATCAACATTCTTCTACACAAAAATGGAAAATCAAACTCTCTGCCATTATGAGCACACAATAGATATTCTACATTATATGTTTTGAATACATATTGATAAAACTTATATAAAGCGGCATTAAATTCATTCAACAATTCTGCTTCATTATCATTGTGCAATACTTTCAATTGTATTTGTCCATTCTTATCTACATAGCCAAGCCCAATACAAATCACCTTTGCAAATTCAGCATATATGCCTGCTTTCGCATATTGCTCTTCTGGATTAATATCTGGATTAAATTTCCATTTTGCATTCCACAATTGTCTTTCTCTTTCTGTTAATTCAGAATACTTATATTTCACAGGCACTGTTTCTATATCTAAAAACAAAATTTTTTGAATCATAATATTTATTTAATAATTAAAAAGAAGTGTTTTTCGCAAATGTAATCATTTTTAAACTGTAACTTTTTTATAAAAATATTGCACAGAACAATTCAAATTATCTGTATTTTTTCTACTTTATTTTTTCTAAAATTAGCGGCTAAATAATTATGGCTAAATACTACAAAGATATTTTATATCAGGATATTGCTTACATAAAAGGAATTGGCCCTGATAAAGCCAATATTCTTAAAGAAGAACTCAATATTTTTACAGTATTTGATTTGCTTAATTATTTTCCATTTAGATATGAAGATAGGTCTGTTATTCATTCAATTGCATCTATCAATTACACTATAGATTATGCTCAAATAAAAGGTCATATTACTGAAATCAAAACGGACTCTTTTGGAAACAAAGATGTTTTAATTGCTACCATAAAGGATTCTACAGGAAAAATTGACTTGGTCTTTTTTAATGGAATTAAATGGTTATCAAGATTTTTGAAAATTGGAAAACAATATCTTGTATATGGAAAAGTCAATCAATTCAGAGATACCTACAACATTCAGCATCCTGAAATTGATGAAATAACTGATGAAAATATCAAATTCAAAACCACCTGGTGTGCTGTTTATAATACCACCGAACGATTGAAAAATTCAAAATGGAAAATCAATAGCGAAACCATCAGAAAATGGATTTTTAATATCTATCAACATTATCCGCAATTACAAATCCCTGAAAATTTATCAAAAGAAATCATTGAAAAAAATCAATTGATAAGCAGAGAACAGGCATATCGCTGGATTCATCTACCTGAAAATAGAGAACAAATTCAAAAAGCCAGAGAACGATTGAAATTTGAAGAATTATTTTTTGCTCAATTAGATATTGTGCGTCAGCATAAAAAAATGAAACAAAGCACAGGTTATGTTTTTCAAAATGTAGGTAATTTATTCAATGAGTTTTATCATCATCACTTGCCGTTTGAATTAACTAATGCACAAAAGAGAGTTATCAAAGAAATTCGCAATGACACTAAAACAGGCAAACAGATGAATCGTCTTCTTCAAGGAGATGTGGGCAGTGGAAAAACTATTGTGGCTGTATTTGCTGCGCTATTTGCTATTGATAATGGTTATCAAACTGCATTAATGGCACCTACTGAAATTTTGGCTCAACAACATTATAATAATATTTCTAACTTACTCAAAAATTTACCTGTCAATGTGAAACTGCTTACTGGATCTACTTCACAAAAAGAAAGAAAAATTATACATGAGCAATTATTATCTGGTGAATTGCATTTTTTAATCGGCACACATGCTTTAATTGAAGATACTGTTCAATTTAAAAAATTGGGCTTGGTAATTATAGATGAACAACATCGCTTTGGTGTAGCCCAAAGAGCCAAAATTCAATTGAAAGGAGAAATTCCGCCACATGTTTTAGTAATGACTGCTACGCCCATTCCACGCACATTAGCAATGACCATTTATGGTGATTTAGATGTTTCTGTATTAGATGAACTACCGCCCAATAGAAAACCTGTTGTAACAGCACATCGCTATTATAGCAAACGATTGGATGTTTTGCAGTTTGTCAAAGAACAGATAGATGCAGGCAGACAGGCATATTTTGTTTTTCCTTTAATTCAGGAAAGTGAAACTTTAGACCTTGAAAATCTGGAGAAAGGATTTGAAGATCTCAAAAGATTTTTTCCATCACCACCTTACACATTAGTAAAAGTGCATGGCAAGATGAGTAATGAAGAAAAAGACAAAGCCATGCAATTGTTTTACGAAGGAAAAGCACAAATAATGGTAGCCACCACTGTAATTGAAGTAGGTGTAGATGTGCCTAATGCAAGTATTATGATAATTGAAAATGCCAACAGATTTGGGCTTTCTCAATTACATCAATTAAGAGGAAGAGTAGGCAGAGGTTCAGAAAAATCATATTGTATTTTATTAACCAACAATTTAAGCGAAGATGCTAAAATACGAATAGATACAATGGTAAGAACCACCAACGGTTTTGAAATTAGCGAAGTAGATTTGAAATTAAGAGGACCTGGTGAATTAGCAGGTACAAGGCAAAGCGGTATGCTGAATTTCAAAATTGCAGACCTAACAACTGATTATCCCATTTTGAAAGCTGCCCGTGAAAGTGCATTAGAATTATTAGAAAAAGATGAACAATTACAACACCCTGAAAACTGGCCTATTAGAGAATATATCTTACAAAGTGAAAAAGAAAAGCCATTGTGGATTAAAATTACTTGATTTAATTTTATACTAAAATAAAATATCAATACATACCATCTATAGCTTTGTAAAAAATAATTTTATTTTCTTCATCAATACTTTCTAACAGGTCATCATTCAAGGGTAATAGAATTTCTTTTTTTGTACTATTTCTTATTAATAACCATTCCAGATCTCTATTTGAAATAACATCTTCTACAATTCCAATTTCAAAATTATTTTTATTAATATCTTTCACTGTAAAACCAATTATATCAATCTCTTCGTCTGATAAAATAAATTTTTCTTCCACCAAAATATTTTTATTCACCATTTTTTTTGCTTGATTCACATCATCAATAAATTTTAATTTAATAATCTCTTTTTGATTTAAAAATTGCACATCTTCTATTAAATAAGGCACGGGAACATTATCCATTTCAATGAACAACGAATGAATATTTTCCCAATCTATATCTTCTAATAAATGCAAAACAATATATCCCTTTATACCATGCGGTTTTCCAATTCTTCCAACTATAACCAGTTTATCCATTTTTTTCTAATACTGCTTTGACAAAATGAATAAACAACGGATGTGGGTTTTCTACAGTACTTTTATATTCAGGATGAAATTGAACACCAATAAAAAACGGATGTTCTTTTAATTCAATAATTTCTACCAATCCCTTATCGGGATTTATTCCTGAAAGAATCATTCCATTTTTAATAAAAGCATCTGTATATTCATTATTAAACTCATAACGATGTCTATGCCTTTCAGAAATTAATTTTTTATTGTAAATTTTATATGCTAGAGTATTTTCCTTGATTTCACAAGGATACGCACCTAATCGCATAGTGCCGCCTAAATAGGTTAATTGTTTTTGCGAATCCAGTAAATCTATTACAGGGTGTGTAGTAGCAGGATTCATTTCTCTGCTATTTGCATCAGCATAATTCAAAACATTGCGTGCAAACTCAATTACAGCACATTGCATTCCAAGACAAATGCCCAAAAAAGGAATCTTATTTTTTCTGGCATATTCAATCGCCATTATTTTCCCTTCAATACCTCTGTTCCCAAAACCAGGTGCTACTAAAATACCTTTTACTTTTCCAAGCAATCCATCAATATTTTCCCTGGTTATTTTTTCACTATGTATCCAATGTATATTAACCTTACAATTATTCTGAACACCTGCGTGTATAAATGCTTCTGCAATAGATTTGTAAGAATCTTTTAATTCTACATATTTTCCAACTAATGCTATATCTACCTGTGTTTTGGTAGTGTATAATATGTTCAAAAATTCTTTCCACTTTTTTAAATCGGGCGAGTGTTCAGTTTTGACACCCAATTTTTTTAATACTACCTCATCTAATTTTTCTTTTTCCATCAGCAAAGGCACTTCATAAATGGACTTTGCATCAATGGCCTCAATCACCGCTTCTTTACTCACATTACAAAACAATGCAATTTTTTTTCTAATGTCTTCATTGATTTTATGTTCAGTTCTACAAACAATAATATCGGGCTGCACACCATGCTCCAAAAGCATTTTTACAGAGTGCTGTGTTGGCTTGGTTTTTAATTCTCCTGTTGAAGACAAATAAGGCAACAATGTCAAATGAATTACCAAACAATCATTGCCTAATTCCCATTTGAGCTGACGAACTGCCTCTATATATGGCGTAGATTCTATATCTCCAACAGTACCCCCTATTTCTGTAATAACAAAATCAAATTGATGTTGTTGCCCCAATATTTTAATTCTTCTTTTTATTTCATCTGTAATATGTGGAATTACCTGCACTGTTTTTCCAAGATATTCTCCCTTTCTTTCTTTATCAATAACGGTTTGATATATTTTTCCTGTAGTTACATTATTTGCTTGCGAAGTAGGCGTGTTCAAAAATCTTT
The DNA here is from genome assembly GCA_040758575.1 of Bacteroidota bacterium. GTDB lineage: Bacteria > Bacteroidota > Bacteroidia > B-17B0 > Aurantibacillaceae > BPGX01. The sequence goes on from JBFLVH010000026.1 coordinate 12,584, forward strand.
CATAATGCCCTAAATCTAAATCTGTCTCTGCACCATCATCGGTTACATAGCATTCTCCGTGCTCGTATGGGTTGAGCGTTCCGGGGTCAACATTGATATAAGGGTCTAATTTTTGTATGGTTACTTTAAATCCTCTGGATTGCAGTAATTTTGCTAATGATGCAGAGATAATGCCCTTGCCTAATGAAGAAGTAACGCCACCTGTAACAAAAATATATTTGACCGACATTTTACTCAAAAATTTCGGCACGAATTTGCGAAATAAAAAAGTGGATTAAAAATTTCAAATTATTTTTTAGTCAAAACACCTTATTTTTCAAGGTAAATGCAATATTGCTTTAGATGAAAATATAATGAAACCTTAAAAAGCAATGATTTAAGACATAAAAACATCAGTAAAAATAGACATTACAGAGGTGTTTTATCAACAAATCCCACTATTTATCCACAAAATAACGATTTTTTAGCTCAAAACCCTTGACAAATCAAATAAAATGCTTTATATTTGCCACATCAAAAACCTAAAAAAGTAAAACTATGAACAAAGCAGAATTGATTGATGCAATTGCATCAGGCGCAAAACTCACCAAAGCAGATGCTGCAAGAGCATTAGATGCAACCATTGATGCTATCAGCAAAGCATTGAAAAAAGGAGACAGAATCGGTCTTGTAGGATTTGGTTCTTTCTCTGTTTCTAAAAGAAATGCTCGCATCGGCCGTAACCCACAAACAGGAAAAGAAATTAAAATTCCTGCAAAAAAAGTGGTAAAATTCAAAGCTGGTGCTGAATTATCTGGCGCTGTAAACAAAGGTAAATAATCTTTACCTGAAGAATTAAAAAGCCCTTCAAAATTGAAGGGCTTTTTTATTTTTAAATTAAATAATCAAAATTGAAAATAAATAAACGGCTTGGTGCTCGTTACAGATAATTGATACAGTAATATTATCACAAAACAAGTTATGAGCGCCAACACATAAACAGGCATTCTATAAACTACGTTGTAAATATTACTCCTCCATGTTTCAGGTAGCCAATGTATAATGTATCCCAACAACAAAACCAAAAGCACATCACTATAATGCACAGTTATAGGCATAACCGTTTCTAACTTCCAACAAGAAAAAATTTTTTCATTCATCTTAATGGCATTCTCTAATGTTTGACTTCTAAAAAAAATCCTTGTGTAAGATATGAATAAAAGCGTTGTCAGCATCAATGCGAACTGAACCGCTCTAATATTAGCATTCCTGAATGGTGATATTTTTTCCCAATTTTTATGCACCACCACAGCCAATCCATTTAGTCCTCCCCAAATGATAAATAACCAACTACTTCCATGCCACAATCCGCCTAATAACATCGTTACCATTATATTTATATCTGTATGCAATACTTTTCTGAACCTTTCTGAAAAATATGCAATTACAAATAAAACAATAAAAACACCTATTAATATGTATAGCATACTTAAATTGCCAAACAACAAAATTAAAAACACGGAAATAATTATCAATAATACATAAGAAGCCATTGTAATTTCTCTATTTCCACCTAATGGAATATATAAATATTCTTTTAACCACGATGACAATGATATATGCCATCTTTTCCAAAACTCTGACGGGCTCTGTGCCTTGTAAGGATAATCAAAATTTTTCTTTAACCTGTAACCTAATAACAATGCCACTCCAATAGCAATATCTGTATATCCTGAAAAATCTGCATACACCTGATAAGAATATCCAATAATGGCTAAAAAGTTTTCATAAGATGTGAAGTATTGTGGATTATCAAAAATTTTATCAATCATCTGAACAGCCAGAAAATCTGCAACAATTTTTTTACTCAATCCTTTTATTATTAATAACCACGCATACTTGAACTCCTGAACACTTAATTGATAGGGCTGATGAATTTGATATAAAAAATCATGTGCTTTCACAATAGGTCCTGCTACCAGATGCGGAAAAAAACAAACATAAAAACCATAATCTATAATAGAATGCAATGGCTCTACTTTTTGACGATATACATCAATGGTATAAGACATCGTTTGAAATAAAAAAAATGAAATCCCAACAGGAAAAATCAATTTATCAATATCAAAATGTGTATTCAAAAATTCATTAGTGAAAATAGAAAAATAATTATTGTAAGTAAATTGAGTGCCCAATAATTGATTAATACTTTCTACAAAAAATTGAGAATACTTAAAATAAGACAGAAGCAGCAAACTATTGATAATACTAATACTTAAAAGCAATTTCTTTTTCCATCTATCTGATGTTGCAATCCATTTACCAAGAAAAAAATCTGCAATAATTACATACCACAACAAAATGATAAACACACCACTGGTTTTGTAGTAGAAATAAAAACTAACTGCTAATAAATAAAGTATTTTCCATTTATTTTTCTTTCCTTGCCAATTATATACAAAGGAATAAAACAATAATACCAACAGAAAAAAAATCCAAAAAAACAAATGAGTAAATAATAATGGTTCATTATCCTGATACAATATTTTTTGAATAATGTTTTCTAAACGCAACATCTATTTAATGATTTTTTTAATCTTAATCGGTTGAAAAAATGCCTGTGTCATCAATTCACCTAAAAGTATATATCCTTTCTTATTAAAGTGTATTCTATCTCGTGCAGATAATCCTGCTTTATACCATTTATACATTGACTTATATCCACCCATCACGCCATTTAAATCCCACACGGCTACTGGATGAATGTTTGCTAATTTCCAAATAACTTCATTTCCCTGTTCTGTTCTTTTATTAAATCCTTTTCTTTTAATATAATTATCCGATATAGTTGTAATCAAAATACTTGCATCAGGATGAACATATTGAAGCATCTTAATTAAAGTATCGTAATGTTGTTTAAACTCATCTTTATTGAACGCTTTATTTTTCACATCATTTACTCCAAAAGATAAAATAAACAAATCTACCTGAACATTTTTTAATTGATGTAATAACAAAGCACATTTGAAAAATGATTCTGATGATGCCCCATTCACTCCAAAGCCCGCATAATACACACCTACATCATCATTCTCACAACTTATTCCATCTAAAATAAATTCTGAAAAAGTATTGGGCTTTTTTATTATCTCAAACAATATACTATCTTGCATTTCTTGTAAGATATATTCAGTATAAAAATCAGAATGACGAATACTACTGATTTGAAATTTAGGAATAATTTCATAATCTGAATTAAAGCGATGAAAAAATTTAATACGATGAAATCCCTGCAAAGCGCTCCATTTATTTTTTACAGCAATATAACACGATGTGTCTGTAATAGCAGAAATACCGCACATTCCAATAGGTTTTAAAGTGTCTGTAACCTTCGTGCATTTATTCACTTTCCATTTGATATTGCTATATGTTTTGAAATAATATGGTGTGTTTGTTTTTACTTGCTGAAATGGAAATACAAAATATCCCCCTCCTTTAGTATTCGCTTTTTGTTGAAGATTATTCATAATGCTTTCACTCCAGAAACCACCCTGCACATGCGAGCCACCAAAGTGAACAATTGAAATTCTTTTTCTTTTACCTTTAATAAACTCATTTAACTTGCTTTTAAACTTGTAAAACTGATTACTATCATTACCAAAATAAATATAATTCTTTGAAACATCTACAAATGAAGGAATATTTTGTGATACCAAAAAATAGTTTGTGATGATTGATAGTATTAAAAATTTACATCTCATAAATTAATTTCTTCTAAATCTTTAATTAATGAATAATAAATCAATGCAGCCATTTTTCTGGCACCTGCAGGGCTAAAATGTATGTAATCCTTTGCCGCAATATTCTCCTGCACCCATATAGGCATAGAATTTCTGCCTCCCATCGCTTTATACATATCAAAAAACGCACAACGATTTTTCAAAACCACTTCTCTTAAATGTTGAATAACACTTTCAAGATAAGGATGCGTTTGCATAACACCATCTATATTCACACTCATATCTGACGGACCTACAAATAAAATAGGTATTTCAGGACGAATACTTTTTATAAATCTCAATTGATAATGGATGTATTCAGCATATTTTTTTGCATCCTCTTCGCTAATAATCATTGGCATCACATTCCCACCAAATTGCAATACTATTAAAGACACATTCAACTCATCTAAAAAATACTTCAAAACTTCTTTTCCAATATTATGAAAATAAGTGCCCGATGAACCTCGCAAAGCAATGTTATCTACATACACACCATTATCAAACCCTTCCAATGAAATACCATAAAAATATGGCGATTCCAAACCTTCAATCTCAAAATCAATTTCATCTGTATTTTTTACTGCAAAAATTTTCTTATGAATGTCTTCACTAATATCAATTATCTGCTCTGAAATCAATTCATTGTTATTATACATTCTTACTTTTGTTGGCTCTGTAGCATGATTGTAATACATTACTACTTTATTAAACACACAATTCTCTGAAACATTAGAATTACATTTTATCTTTATTTTTCCAATTCCTTTTTCAAAATCAATTAAAAAACTTTGTGCCATTATACCATAATGTTCATCTTTTTTGGGCAAGTCAGCAAAGCAATCCCACTTATACCAATTTTCAGAATAAGTAATTTTAGGATAAATCCACTGGGCTACGGGCATAATGGGTAATAATCCACATCCATTGCCACCAAACACTGATTGTAATTTACTTCGCATAAATCCTGAAAATCTATCCTCTTCAATTTGTGAATCTCCATAATAAAGAATATGTGTGCTTTTATTTCGTGCATTTTTCAATGCCTTTGCAAAATAACTCAATATGGACTTATCACCATCTGGATATTCAATTTTTGAAACAAAGTTTTTATCTACCTGAAGGGGCTGTAAAACTCTATAAATCTTTAATGTGTCCGCTGATATAATTTTTTCACTCACTTTAATACTATCTACTTTTTGCTCAATAGAAGTTGTATTTTTGATAATCTCTTCAACAGAATCTTTTGTGCTCTCTGAATTTTCCATTAGCAAAGAACGAACACTCAACATCTTTATTGGAAAATTCTCTTTATTCTTTACTAAATTATCAAATAACAAAGACACCAATAACAACAAGCATAAACAAGAAAATAAAAACAAAAATGTTTTAATAGGTGAGAACAAATTCAATGTTTTTGGGCAAAAATAAATAATCTGAAATGGAATATTGAGAAAAATTCAAACACCTGTTTTTCCTAAAAATTATTAAAATTACATTTTCCTATTGACATATACATATATTTATATGTATATTTGCATCGTCAAATAAAAAATTTAAACCTATGACCACTTCAACCAAACCACCTTATCTTGAAAAAGAATGGATTGAAACCTCTGAAAAAATCAAGGCACTCGCCCACCCTATCCGTCTTTACATTATTGCACTCCTTAAAACAACTAAAGAAATGAATGTTTCTGAATTTCAAGAAGCATTGGCTTTAGAGCAAGCGGTTGTATCACACCACCTCAATATCTTAAAAAACAGAGGTGTATTAAATTGTCGCAGAGATGGAAAAAATATGTATTACTCATTAAAGAGCAAAAAATTTCTGAATGTATTAACCTGTATAGAAACCAGTTTTGAATAATGGAAATTATAGGATACATATTGAGTATTATTATTGGACTCACACTTGGCTTATTTGGAGCAGGTGGTGCTATCATCTCTTTTCCAGTATTGATGTACTTTATGAACATTCCACCACTTCAAGCCAGTGTTTATTCTCTTTTGATTGTAGGGATTTCAGCATTCATCGCCGTTATTCAACATATCAAAAATAAAAACATTGATATAAAAATATCAATAATATTCAGTGTCCCCTTATTCATTTCTTTCTATATCTTTAAGTTCATTATTCTACCTATTATTCCACAAGATATTATTTCTTTTTCTCAATGGACTTTTA
>JBFLVH010000027.1:0-17756 GCA_040758575.1 Bacteroidota bacterium
AAATAATTTTTTTGATTTCAGAAAATAAGTTTAAGTGTGTGTTAATTTTTTATTTTACTTTCTGATAAACATAGATATATTAACAACGAATTAAAAAAAGCATAAAAAGTTACACCCGGTTGTGTTTCAAGCGTATCATCAATAAAAAAAGACAATATGGATATAGAAGTGAATAGCAGGTATAATAAATAATTAGAAGTTTTTGAGAGATGTATTAAAGGATAAAAAATTACCAACAAAAAAATAAATAATCCAAATATTCCAAAAGTTAATGCTATGGTGATGAATTGATTATGTGCCCGTAATTGTGATTCTTTTTGAATGAATGAATAATGCTGATATTCCTTTTCAAATGATTGTTTTACATCTCCTGTTCCCACGCCCAACCAAAAATTTTTCATCCATATTTGCCAGCCAATTTTCCAGTAAAATAAACGAAGCACCAATGTTTTTCCATTCGGGTCTTTGCTATATTGAAAGTATTTATATTCTTGAATAAACTCATAAATTCTTTTTTCTAAAAAACTTGCCTGTGCATACAAATAGTTAGGAACACCATTTTCAATATTTTTTATATCTTGACTACTTAATTGTGCAATACCTGCTGAATCTTTTGTCAGTCCTTTACTTGCAAGATATCTATATATAGTATATTTTAATTCATTTCCTTTTTTATCTTTTGCATCAAATAACAATTCACTTCTTTTTTCCCATTCTTTTTTTAATTCAGCATCACAAATATGAATCATTACTAAATGACCATTTTCAGTATAAGGTAACATTTCATTTCTATATGGTTGATGATTAAGTGTATGAGATTTTAATTCTACTTTTTCAATTTCAGGAAAATATTTATTATAAATTTTTTTTATGTAAATAAAAGAACATATAAAAAAAAGTAATAATAATGATAAAAAAAGCCGCACATAAAACGTAGAAGATTTTTTAAACACTAAATAAATGACCGCCGCCATTCCTGCCCATACAAGCGAAACAATGCCTGTAAATAGTCCAAGCAATATCATTAAAACAAGTATAATAGCAGAAATAATTATCCACAATAATTTTTCTGTTTGAATTACAACACTATTGATAACTAAATATACAGCAACCACAATTGCAAATGCAGAAATTAATCCTAACCGAATATGCGAAATAAACAAAGACACATTGCGAGTATCCAATAAGTTTTTATCTGCCAACAAGCAATGGATGTATAAATAAGCAAGATTGATAAATACTACTACCACATACCACTTTAATAAATTCACAATATAATTTTTCTCTATTTGTGATGAAAAAAACATAATAGGGAATAATATTAATGGAATTTTTACTCTTAAATCATTCAATGCATAAGAATAATCAGTAGTATAAAGTAATCCTGCAAGATGCAATAAATAAACTAAAGACAAAAGAGTGAAATAAGTATTATGATATAATACAGATATATTTTTCCATTGTTTAGAGAGCAACCAGCATCCTAAAATGGTAAATTCTGCAATGCTTGTAGGCACTTCACCAAATAATAAACCAACAGGTAATAAATAAAATGAATATACATACAATTTTGACCAAGTATTTCCTGAATAAATTGAACTTGCCATTCAAAGTAATAAACGACAATGAAATGATTTTAGTATGAAAAAATTTTTATTAGCCCAACATACGAATAAATAATTTTTAATTTTATTATTAACCACGAATGCACAAATGCTTTCCTAATAATTTTTAATTTTTTAATATCCACCATTACCAAAAAATCTTGTAAATTTGTGAGTTCAAAAAAATACTTTTGAAGTTGAAAATAAAAATAATTGTTGCTTGGATTATTCTTTCTCATTCCCTTTCAGCCCAATTTTATTATGGCTCTATAATGGAATTTGGAAAAAACAGAGTGCAATATCAACCATTTGATTGGACTTACTTTGATGCAGATAAATATAAAGTGTATACTTATCAAGGCGGACAAGACATTGCCAAATATGTGTATGCCCAAACACCTTCTATTATCAGCACACTTGAAAAACGACTGGATTATCAATTAGAAGATAAATTATCTATCATTGTTTACAACAATATACACGATTTTTATCAATCTAATATTGGTTTACAATACGATGAAATCAACAATGTAGCAGGTTATACTAAAATTATCGGAGATAAAATTTTTGTGTATTTTGATGGAAGTTTAGAAAAATTAAAACAAGACATTAGATATGCTATTACAGAATGGATGATTAATAAATACTTATACAGCGGCTCTGCAAAGGATGCTGTAAAAAATAACGCCACTATCACGCTACCCGACTGGTATATTAAAGGACTTGCCAAATTTATGGCAGAAGGTTGGACAGCTAAAAACGACCTTGAACTACTTGAATTGATGCGAACTAATACCATCACAGACATTAAAACAACCGAAGGAAAAGCCGCACTTATTGCAGGACATTCTTTGTGGTATTACATTGCAGATATTTATGGAGAAGCAAGCATTCCTAATATTATTTATCTTACAAAAATTAATCGCAATCCCGATGATGCTTTTATATTCATTCTTGGGAATTCGGTGAATGATGTGTTTTTTGAAATGTTAGATAATTATAATAAACACTACTTCAAAACCAAAGACAATTCAAGACAGGGGCACGATTCAACCAACATTACTTCCCTTCCTCATAAGAAAAAAGAAAGAACAGAAAAACTACTTGTTAATTATGATGAATCGCTAATTGCTTACACTACTACTTATCTTGGACAAAAAAAATTATACATTTATGATATTCAAAACAAAAAGAAAAAAAGATTGCTCAAACTTTATCCTCGCCTTGAAAGAGAAGAAGATAAATATTATCCTTTAATAGCATGGCATCCTAAAACTAATTTACTTGTTGCTATTTACGAATTTAAGAATGTAATTTACCTGCATAGTTTTGATTTACAAAACAATGAAGAGTTTAAAAAGCCCATTACTGGCTTTGAAAAAATAATGAGTATTAGTTACAGCAACGATGGAAAAAAATTAGTAATGAGTGCTATCAAGCAGGGCAAAGGACAATCCGATATATTCGTTTATACCATCAATAATGGCGGCGTTGAACAAATTACAGATGATATATTTGATGATGAAGACCCAATATTCATCAATAATAACAAAGGTATAGTATTTTCAAGTAATCGCGCATCAGATACTTTAATTAAAAATAATAATGACAACAAAAGGTTTTTCAAAATTTATTACCCATTCAAAGATATTTTTTATACCGACTATCCTCAAAAATCTAATCTGCTTATCAGAGTATCCAATACGCCCTACATCAATGAATACAAGCCCATTCCATCTACTCAAAAACCTAAAGAATTTTATTATTTATCAGATGATAATGGGTTTATCAATCTATTTCACGCACAACCCGATAGTTCTATACTTACAGCCGACACCTCTGTAATTTATCAATATTTTTATCATTCCTATCCCGTCTCTAATGTCAATTTCTTTATCAAAGATGCTCAACTAGTCAATGAAAATTTTTATTTCAAAATTTTGTTTCATCCTTCAAAAAAATCTTTTTACAAAGAAGATATGGCTTTGATGAAATCATCACTTTCTAATTATACTTCTGAAAAAAAACTGAAGCCCACCTGGATGCGTGCTTATGCCCGAAATTCCTTAATCAACCCCGTTATCAAAGAAAAAAATTTATCTAATATTACATCAAACATTCCTGATAATAACAAACCTGCCGCACCTTCTCAACATCAACCCCAAAAAGGTATTGATTTTGAAAATTACTCTTTTGATGAACAACAACATCTTTCAAAAAATAATATTTCAAAAGATACAACTCAAACAACAAAAACTGCTAATAATGTCCAAAAGCCCAACAATACAGTGCTTTCAGGCAATTATAGTTTTCCTATTCAACAAAATTATTACACTACATTTTATATAGACCATGTACTTACACAATTAAATAATAGTTTTCTTTTCCCTACTTATCAACGATTTACTGGCGGCAGTGCTCCTGTTTATCTTAATCCCGGCTTTAACTTTTTGACTAAAATTGGCTTAAACGATTTATTTGAAAATCAAAATATCATTGCGGGATTTAGAATTGGCGGCACATTAGATAATGAATTTTTATTGGGCTACGAATACAGAAAAAATTTATACGACCATCAGTTTTTACTGCATCGTCAAATGTTTGTAAAAATCGGTGATTATTATGGAAACATTGCCAAAGTCATTTCTTACAATGGAAGATATACTATTAAATATCCTTTCAACGAAGTATTATCCTTACGCACTTCTTTGCAATACAGAAATGATGAAGCCATTTTTCTTTCTATTAGTAACGACGCGCTGCCCAAGCCCAATCAAGTAGACAGATATGGCGGTGGAAAAGTAGAATTGGTATTTGATAACAGCAGATACAGAGATATTAATCTTTACGAAGGTTGGAGAGGTAAAATCTGGACAGAATATATGACCAACATCAACCAAAGCGACCACTATCTCATTACCTACGGAGTAGATATGAGAAACTATTGGCGTATTCATCGCTATTTATATTGGTGTAACAGAATGGCTTATGGCGGATCAGCAGGAACAGACAAACTCATATACTACCTGGGCGGCGTGGACAATTGGTTTAATCCAAGATTTGACAATAGCATCAACATTGTGCATCCTGAACAATATCAGTTTCAAACATTAGCCACCAATATGAGAGGATTTCAGCAAAATATCAGAAATGGTAATAACTTTGTGGTATTGAATAGCGAGTTGCGTTCGCCATTTATCAGATATTTATTCAGAGATATTCGTTCAGAATTCTGGAGAACATTTCAGGGCATTATCTTTGCAGATATTGGGGCGGCCTGGTATGGCTGGAATCCTGTAAGCGAAGAAAATACTATCAACAAAAGCATTTACAATTTTAATCCATTCATCATTACCATTTATAATTTCAAAAATCCATTAGTAGGTTCATTTGGCTGCGGATTTCGTGGAAAAATATTTGGTTACTTTATGAGATTGGACTTTGGCTGGGGTATAGATGATTGGAAAGTATTACCTAATGTCAATTATTTTTCAATAGCAACAGATTTTTAGTCAGCACTTATTTTCTTACATTTTTCCTAAGTACTTTAATTTTTTATAGTGAGAATGCAAAGCCACTAACATTGTAGGATGTGCATAATAAGGCACATTATATTTATAACATACTTCCTGAACAATTTTACTAATACGTGGATAATGCACATGTGATATATTAGGGAACAAATGATGTTCTATCTGATAATTTAAACCGCCTAATAAATAGCTCAACGCTTTGCTATTCATTGCAAAATTGGCAGTAGTTTTAAGTTGATGAATCATCCATTCATCTGATAATTTATTATTTGAATCTGGGATAAGAAAATTCGTTTCTTCAACAATATGTGCTAATTGAAAAACAATGCTCAACACTAATCCAGCCGTAAATGCGTATATCAAAAATAATAATGCCCATTCTTTCCAACCTACCAATATAATTGGCAATACAACAAACACTATCAAATGAAAAATTTTAGATAACCAAAAAATCACTTTTTCATTTTGATTAAAATTTTCAATCTTTATTTGACCCACTTTTTTAGAAAAGTATTTCTTATAATCTGCATAAAAAACCCAATAGAGATAAAGAAAAGCATATACGAAAGGAAAATACAAATGCTGATATTGATGAAAAGAATATTTCTTTTTAGCAGGATTTAAATACATAAAAATACCTGCTTCAATATCATCATCTACATCAGGAATATTAGTATAAGTATGATGAACAATATTGTGTTTTGTTTTCCAGAAAAAAACACTGGCACCTAAAAAATTAAGTGTATAAGAAGCCACATTGTTCAACCATTTTCTTTGATTAAAACTCTGATGTGCCCCGTCGTGCATTATATTAAAACCTATCAAAGCCGTTAAAATACCCATAATAGAACTTAATAATATTTTAATCGCAAAATTGAAATCTAAAAACACCCATAAATAATAATTGACACCAAAAAATAAAATAAGAAGAATGGACTTGAAGAGAATTTTTTTACCACCAAACTTGGATATTTGATGTTGTTGAAAATACAAATGAACTTGTTTTCTGAGTTCCTGTGCAAATCCCTGCTGTGGTGCAGAAAATTGCGGTGTGCTAAAATTGGACATAATATAATTTACGGGCAATAATAAAGAAAAGAAATGGGGAACTATCAGAAAAGCAATTATTCAACAATTATTAACAAGAATTGAAGCAATACTACTTTTTCTCTTTTAATTTATATTTTTCTAATAATTCTTTTAAAGTTTGTATGACTTCATCTTTTGATTTAAGTAATTCATTTATAATCTGGCTATCATTATTTACATAACTATAAGTGCTGTTGCCATTAGCACTATTAATAATTTTTTGTTGTGTGCCAAAATTAAAAAACTCTACAACAGGAACATTAAATATAGCACACAATTTAGTTATCAATTCTGTATTAAAATTTCTCTGTCCTTTTTCTAATTGGCTATATGCTTGTTGTGTAATGCCCAATTTTTGAGCCATTACTTCTTGTTTAATATCTTTTTCTTTTCTAAGTTGTCGCACTCTGCTGGCAAGCAACATATTCACTTCATTGTATTGCATACATATTGTATTTTACAAGTTGCAAATATAATGAAAAATAATATCATACAAGTAAAATTTATTAAAATTAAATTGTAAAAGTTGTATTTTACAACTTGAAAGTAAAGGTTTTTCAAATGTATTTTTGCCCTATCTTGTTGTGATTGTTCGGCGCCGAAAAACAACAAGACAATTAAAAACTTTATCATTAACCTTAAAAATTAAAAACTATGAGAAAATTATCTATCATCTTAACAGCAGCAGTAACCACTGTATTATTAAGTAGCTGTCAAAAAACTTACACTTGTGAATGTACAGAAACAACAGAAATTATAGATTCTACAGGTACTATATCAACTGTTGTTGATAAGTACTCCTTTACTTATCACGCTAAGAAAAAATATTCAGATGAAGCATGCCTGAATTATGCAGACGCCGCAAGTAAATCAACCCCTAATCTACAAGGAGGTGCTTTTGCATCAGGTGGGTCAATTTCATGTCAATCAAAATAAAAATTAAATATTAAATCATTTTTTCTTTAATTTCCATTAACCTAAAAAATTAAAGCCATGAGAAAAGTATCAGTTATCTTAATTGCTGTATTGATATTAACATTACAATCATGCTATGTCTACACTACTAATGTAGGTAAAGGCCCACAAGGGAATACAATTATTAAAAAGAAAAATCACTATTTGATTGAAGGTCTTGTACCTCTATCAACCGTTGATATTCAAAAAGAAGCAGGCACCTGTGATTTTGAAGTAACTGTAAAATTTTCTTTCATTGATATGCTAATTGGCGCCTTAACAGGTGGAATTTATACACCTACATCTGTAATTATTCGCAAATAATTTTTAAATAATAAAATTATGAAAAAGAATATTAGCACATTAGCGATAATAAGTGTTATTGTTTTGATAATGTTTTCATTCAAAACAATCTCTTATGAACCCAAATTAAACACTGCCGAAGTAGAACAATTTGAAGGAATTTATGTATTTGTTGATTCAAAACCTGTAAGAGAATATGACTATTTAGGTACAGAAAAAGTAGTATTTACATTAGGATCTGGACAATACAGAGATATCAGAGACAAGTTAATTAAAAAAGTAAAAAAAGAATATCCGCAAGCTAATGGTATTATCTTTCATTTTAATGAAGGCGGTGCAGATAAAGCAGATGCAATAAAATTAAAATAGCAAAAAAGCCCCAAAGTTGTTGGGGCTTTTTTATTATGAGCATATAACTTTTTTCTATTTAGTGGACCCAGAGGGAATCGAACCCTCGTCCGGATAACCAATGCGTAAGTTTTCTACATGTTTAGCACCCGATAATGTTTCAGTAACTGGCAAGTCGGATACCCCTTGTACCAATTACCTATCTACTTGATAGTAAACCCTGTTCGTAGACCTACAGGGCTACCCCATTCTTTGCCGACGCCTCATCTTCTGTTCCGAATGGGAAGGACCAGAAGCGGGCGGGCTGCAACTGATTAGGCAGCCATTGCGAAGTTAGATTCGCCATTTAAGTTGTTGAGACGAGATTTAAGAGCATTGTCTCATTGCTCTACATGCTTACTTACCCACTGCCGTTACCCGTCGATACCGGTTGGGCCCATTTTTCAATGTGCACCGCAAATATACACAATTTTTATACCAAAAACAAATTTTATTAAACTTGTTCCAACCTTTAGCATCGGAACCTGTCAAATTGGCTATAAATAAACTAAAAATTCATAATAACATACTTTTTCAAATAATATTTCTTTATATTTGCAAGCGATGATTAAAAAATTATTCCATATACTTATTCTTGTATCATTTCTGTTATCTAATTCTCGTCTGTTCTTGTATCAACATTTTTGCGGTGATGAGTTATATGCTACTTCTTTATTTCACATTGTTCCCTGCGAGTGTGGAGATGCAATGCATCAAACAAATTATGATTGGATAAATACCAAAGATGATGGTTGCTGTAAAGAAACATTAATTTATGCTCATTTAAATAACGATTTCATTGCAAAATACAATGTTATTCAAATATTCAAAGTATTATTGATGATTTTGGGAACTTCTCTGTTCTTTTTCAACTATACTTTGAATTGGATTAAAAACTTATATTCATATTACTTAAAACGACGAAAAGTAAATAATATTATTTTTCTTTTGTTCCATACACTTCTAGTTCGTTCTGTTGTATTAAGAAATTAGTAGTCATTTATTTTTTTAGTTTTTCTTTCATCAGAAATACTCTGATGGTATTTAATTATTTTCACTAACCTTAAAAATAAAATACTATGAAATCATTCATTTCAATCGCAACATTTGTTGCTTTCAACTTCATTATGAATACATTATACGCACAAAAAAACAACACTTCTGTTGTTACGCAAACTTTATATGTAAAAGGTAATTGTGGTCAGTGCAAAGAAAGAATAGAATCTGCCGTAGATGTAAAAGGTGTAAAATTTGCAGAATGGAACAAGAAAACAAAAATCTTGACCATCACTTACAAACCCTCTGTGATTTCCATTGATGACATCAAAAAGAAAATTATTCAGGTAGGTCACGATGCAGATTCATTAAAAGCCGATGAAAAAGCATATCAGCAATTACCAGAGTGTTGTAAATACAGAGAAGTAGCACCACATTGATTTAGTACCCGTAATAATTAATAATAATTTAGATAATCATATTTTTCAAACGTGATTATCAAGCATTTATCTTTTTCTCAAAAGTGGAAAAAGAAATTAAAATATTCACCTTCAATTAATTTATATCAAAAATTAAAATTATGAAATATCTTATTATATTTCTAATCATAACTATCTTAAATGCTTTTGTTTATGCACAAACAAAAGGCATAATTGCAGAAATCAAAAACTCTAATGACACCATACCTATTCCTGATGTAATGATATTTTCAGTAAAAACTAAACAAATTACTTACTCTGATTCAACAGGATTCTTCTTACTTAATAACATTCCTGCTAATGATACATTAGATTTTTTTTCTATGGGATTTGTTAGGAAAAAACTCATCATTAAAAACCCAAATGAAAAACTCATCATCATACTAAAACCTGCTGTACAATTAGATGAAATAGAAATTGTTTATCAACGACCTTCTACTGAATATTCCATAATCAATCCCTTGCAGGTGCAAACACTGAATGAATCTTATCTGCAAAAAGCCGCTTGCTGTAATCTGTCTGAAAGTTTTGAAACAAACGCCAGCATTGATGTACAAATAACTGACGCAATCACTGGCATTCGCCAGATTCAAATGAATGGCTTGCTTGGAAAATATATTCTTCTTACCAAAGAAAATATTCCATACTTATTTGGAGTGCAAAGCGCTCGGGGATTATCATTTTTACCTGGCCCATTTATTCAGTCCATCCAATTAAGCAAAGGAACAGGAGCGGTATTAAATGGATATGAATCATTTGCAGGACAAGTTAATACCGAACTCTGGCATCCTGACAAACAAGAATTTAAATTATATTTCAACAATTATGTCAATCAAAATGCCCGAAATGAATATAATTTAATTTACAATCAAAAAATTTCAGAAAATTTTCATTCTAATATTTTATTACACAGCAGTTTTAATCCATTAGCACAAGATATGAACAAAGATGGTTTTGTAGATATTCCAACTGGCAAACAATATAATCTTGTAAATAAATATGCTCTGAAAAATAATAAAGGTTTAGATTGGCAATTTGGCGGACAAATGATTTACGATGAAAGACAATCAGGTCAAATAATGAAAAATTTTAATTATTCAGAAAAACCCTATGTAGTTACTTCTCAAACTCGTAGATATGATATATTCAGCAAATCAGGATGGATTTTCAAATCCAGACCCGGTCATAGTATCGGCTTGCAATTATTATACTCTTATTTTGACGATAAAAATCTTTATGGAGATAATATTTACAACACTACGCAAAAAAGTTTTTATGCCAATATGATATTTCAAGGTATTATCAACACCACCTCTCATACTTACAAATTAGGTGTTACATACAATTATATTCAACCTGATGAAAAATTCAGGTATTTTATTTTTTCAAGAGATGAAAGTGTTATAGGCGGATTTGCAGAATACAACTATGTGCCATCACCAAATTTATCATTGCTCATTGGCAATCGTTTGGATTATCATAATTATTATGGTTGGATTTACATTCCCCGAATTCATTTGAAAATCAATTTCAATCAACAAAACACCACCATCAAATTCTCTGTTGGAAAAGCATTTCGCACACCCAATCCATTATCTGAAAATATCGGCTTAATGGCATCATCACGAGTGTTTTATTTCATGGCGCAAAATACTACATTACCTTACAGATTAAATCCAGAAAAAGGATGGACATTTGGTGCAAATTTGTATCATCAATTCAAAATGTTTTATCGCCCTGCCAATGTTTTATTAGAATACTATTACACTAATTTTACTTCGCAAGTAGTAGCAGATATAGATACATCTACCAAAGTATATTTATACAATACATCACAATCTTATGCTCATTCTGCACAAATAGAATGGCAATTTCAACCCATCAAAAGATTAGAAACACATTTGTCTTTCAGATATGTGAATCAGCGAATTTTGTATCACTATGGATATAATCAACAACCTTATATTGCACCTTTCAGAGGATTTATCAATTTAGTTTACACCACAAAAAATAAAAAATGGAATTTTGATTTTACAACTCAATACATTTCATCTAAACGATTGCCTTATACAAATGCTAATCCTGTTGATTTTCAACGACCAAATTATTCTGCACCCTACTGGAATTTATTAGCCCAAATTTCTTACACACACAAATGGAAAAAACAGGAACTAAAATTATATGTAGGTGGAGAAAATTTAAATGATTTCAAACAAAAAAATCCAATAGTAGCACCTGAATCGCCATCATCACCCTACTTTGATGCTTCTATGATATGGGCACCCATTTATGGAAGAATGTTTTATGGAGGAATTAGGTGGTATTGGAGATGATAGTACCCGAGGCGGGACTTGAACCCGCACGAGCATATGCTCACTGGCTTCTGAGACCAGTGCGTCTACCAATTCCGCCACCCGGGCAAATGACCCTATACTTTTTTAGAACTTGGAATATTTACGACTTAAAAAACTTTTCAACCACTAGTACCCGAGGCGGGACTCGAACCCGCAAGAGTGTGATACTCATCGGTTTTTGAGACCGACGCGTCTACCAATTCCGCCACCCGGGCAAAAAACATCTTACATAATTAAAAAGTACCCGGGGCGGGACTTGAACCCGCACGGCATTGTTAGTGCCACAGGATTTTAAGTCCTGCGTGTCTACCAATTCCACCACCCAGGCAATTGAAATGTTTTTAATACTTTCTAAATGATTTTTCAAAACTAAATAAAAGTGCATTTTCATTCAACAATGCTCAGAAAATAAAATACCTTATAAGGTATTCATTGAGCGGGAAACGGGACTCGAACCCGCGACCCTCACCTTGGCAAGGTGATGCTCTACCAACTGAGCTACTCCCGCATTGTCAAAGTACTTTAGTTCTAAAATCGGCTGCAAATATACATAATTATTATTTGCATTTCCAAATTTAAAGAATAATTTTTTAAATCTTTCTCAAAAATATTCTTTTGTTGCTTTATTGAAAAATTGAATGTACATTTGCACCCACAATTTAATTGTACATAAATAATCGGTTCCGTGGCCGAGTGGCTAGGCAGAGGTCTGCAAAACCTTGTACAGCGGTTCGAATCCGCTCGGAACCTCCACCCCCCCGTTATGCGTTTTTTAGGTATAATTCCTGTCAGATTTCAATCCTCTCGTTTTCCCGGAAAACCTCTGGTGAATATAGCTGGTAAAACTATGTTGCAACGAGTATATGAACAAGCCAAAAAATGCTCACAGCTTGATCATTTAGTTATTGCTACCGATGATGAACTAATTTATCAACACGCTCAATCATTAGGTGCTGATGTTATTATGACCTCTTCTCATCATCCAAGTGGAACCGACAGATGCTTTGAAGCTTACACAAAACTCAATCAAAACTTTGATGTTATTATCAATATTCAGGGCGATGAGCCATTTATTTCTCCTGATCAAATTAAGTTATTAATTCAATCTTTTAAAAAACAAGATGAAATTGCCACTCTCATGATTGCTTGTAATGACAGTGAAACC
The DNA here is from genome assembly GCA_040758575.1 of Bacteroidota bacterium. Taxonomy (GTDB): domain Bacteria; phylum Bacteroidota; class Bacteroidia; order B-17B0; family Aurantibacillaceae; genus BPGX01. The sequence continues at coordinate 12,865 of JBFLVH010000027.1, forward strand.
TTGCATAGTGAAGGAGAAGTTAAAATTGTTCTGGATAAAAATAATTATGCTTTATATTTTAGTCGTTCAGTAATTCCTTACTTAAAAAACATCCCCAAAGATCAGTGGCATTTGCATTACAAATACTACAGACATGTTGGAATGTATGCATACAGAAATGATGTTTTAGAATCAATTACTCAACTGCTCCCTTCATCATTAGAAAAAGCCGAATCATTAGAGCAATTAAGATGGTTAGAAAACGGATATAAGATTTTATGTGTAGAAACACAACACGATAGTTATTGCATAGACTATCCTGAAGATGTTGAAAAAGTAATTCAACATATTCAAAAAACTCATCCTGAGTTGTTGTGATTGCTTGTTTAAATTGAATGCATAGTTTTAGTTATACACACCTATCAGCAAAGCCAAAAAACAGCGAAGTAATTGATCAAAAGTGAGCGAATTTAGACGCTTCACTGCGTTCAGCGTGACAATGCAGTAACATTTGTCGTTTTGACCCGCCAAAGGCGGAGAAAAATCTAAAAAGTCATATTCAACCAACAACATCAACTTTCTATTTATTTTTCACTCACAAAATTTCAAATTCGTATAAATTTTTTATTACATTCGCCGCCTTAAAATATTTTTTATGAGTGTATTAGAAAGCATCAGAAAAAGAACAGGTCTATTAGTTGGCTTAACCGGATTAGCCCTTCTTATTTTTATATTAGAAGCACTTTTGGGCTCAGGTAGAAGTATCTTTACATCAGAAGAAAGAACAGTAGGAGAAATTAATGGGGATAAAATTGATTATTTGGATTTTCAAAATTTAGTCAATCAGCAGATCAACAATATCATGCAAATGAACCCTAATGCCAACATTGATGAAAACATGAAAAAAAATATTATTGAAAATGTATGGACACAACTCATCAATGACAAAGTTATTCAACCACAATATCAAAAAGCAGGTATTGGTATTAGTGATGAAGAATTGTTTTATTTAATGTTAATAGAACCTCATCAAATGCTATTACAACAACTCACTGACCAAAAAACAGGAAAAATTTACGAAGGATTTGCTAACCCTGATGGCTCTTTAGATACAAGAAAATTACAAATGTGGGTTAATCAAATGAATCCTGATCAGGAAAGATTCTGGAAAAGTTTGGAAAAAGCCATTACAGATTATCGCAAAGCAGAAAAATATTCTAATCTAATCAAAAAGTCACTTTACACTCCAAAATTCTGGGCAGAAATTATCAACAAAGAAACCAATAATAAAATGTCTGTTACTTACGCAATGAAAAAATACGATGCTATCAAAGACAATGAGATTAAATACTCTGATGATGATTTAGAAAAATACTATAAAGACCATAAATACGAATTTTACAATCCTATCACTACAAGAGTTGTAGAATATGTAAGCTTTGATGTAATTCCTACCGAAGAGGATGTGAAAAATATTGAGAAGGAAATGAAAGAAATTACTGCCAAATTCAAAGAAACTTCACCAAAAGAAGATTCTGCCTTCATTACTGACAATAACGAAGGTGGTGAATTAATAATTAATTATTTTACAAAAACAACACTAGTTGTGCCTGATAGTAATTTCTTAGATGCGTCTGTTGGATATGTTTTTGGTCCTTTTACAGAAGGCAACTATTTTAAGATATATAAATTGTTAGCCAAACAAGAAGTAGCCGACTCTGCAAGGGTAAGACATATTTTAATTGGCTTAAATGATGTAAGAAACAACAAACAAAGAACAAAAGAAAGAGCCAAAGCCATTGCAGATAGTTTATTAACCCTCATCAAAGAAAAGAAAGTGAGCTTTGATACGCTTGTAAAAACCGTATCAGATGACCCTGGTTCTATTGATAAAGGCGGTGACTATGGTTGGTTCAATGAAACTACTGGATTTGTTGAACCATTTAAAAACGCAGGACTATTGGGTAAAAAAGGTGATATTTCAGTAGTAGAAACACAATTTGGTTATCACATTATAGAAGTATTAGATGTATCTAAAAACAAACATATCAGTTACAGAGTAGGTCAAATTTACAGAGAAATTAGCCCAAGTTCAGAAACTACCAATCATTACTATTCACAAGCCGCTTCTTTTGCAGGCAATTACAATACTTCCGAAGCTTTTGATAAAGGAGTTGAACAATTAAAATTAGCCAAAAGAATTTTAGAAAATATTCACGAAGGAGATAACTATTTACCTGGTCTTGAAAACTCAAAAGAATTTTCTCGCTGGGTATACAAAGCCCAAAAAGGCGATGTTTCTCCAGTATTTGAATTCAAAAATAAATTCATTGTAGCCAAACTCACTCATATTAAAGATAAAGGCATTTTACCTTTTGATGAAGTAAAAGACGATGTTGTGGCAAAAGTTATTAGAGATAAAAAAGCAGAAAAACTAATTACAGAATTTAAATCTAAAAATGCTTCTGATATCACAACCCTTGCTAATCAACTTAATATTTCTACACAAAAACAAGATAATCTAACCTTCACTTCTTACAATGTATTTGGCATTGGCAGAGAAGATGCTCTAATTGGTACCGCATTTGCTCTTCCACTTAATAAACTTTCCTCTCCTAAAAAAGGAGATAATGGCGTTTTTGTAGTTATTAAAACTAATGAAAAATTAGAAAATACAGATGTAAAAATGTTACAACAACAAAACTCGCAAATACTTGGAAGCCGCGCAGAATACGAAGTGTACAATGCTCTTAAAGAAAAAGCCAACATCCAGGACTTCAAAGGTAGATTTGATTTTTAATTTATTTATTCCTCTATTTTTTCTATATAAACAATAAAATGAAAAATATTCACATTACTGTCATCAATAAAGATAATACCCAACAAGAATTAGAAGCCCCTGCAGATTTAGGATTAAGTTTAATGGAATTTCTAAAAGCCAGTGGTTATCCTATTCTTGCTACTTGTGGTGGAATGGCTCTTTGTGCCACCTGTCATGTAGAAGTTTTGAAAAATTTTGATCAACTTCCAGAACCTTCTGCAGATGAATTAAATATGTTAGATACACTTCCCGAAATCTTCCCAACATCTCGCTTATCCTGTCAAATCAAACTGACTGAAAATACACCTGATTTAGAAATTAAAATTCGTGGAGAATTAGAGGGTGAATAATATGCAGGTAATAGATAGTCATACTCATATAATACCACCTCATTTACCTGATTTTTCAAAAGAATTTGGCTACGGCGATTTTATTACTCTGCATCATCATCAACCCCGTAAAGCATGGATGATGCAAAAAGACAAAAAGTTTAGAGAAATTGATATTAACTGTTGGGATGTTCAGGTTCGTTTAGAAGAAATGGACAAACATAAAATTGATATTCAAGTATTATCTACCATTCCTGTAATGTTTAGTTATTGGGCAAAACCCAAAGATGGACTTAAAGTAGCACAATTTCTTAACGACCACATTGCAACAATTATTCAACAATACCCTAAAAAATTTATCGGTTTAGCCACCGTTCCCCTTCAAGATATTGATTTATCTATACAAGAAATAGAAAGATGTAAAACACTGGGTTTCAAAGGTATTCAAATAGGCAGCAATGTCAATCAAAAAAATTTGACAGAACAGGATTTTGGAGAATTTTTTGCCGCTTGTGAATCTCTTGATATGGCCATTCTTGTTCATCCATGGCAAATGATGGGACAGGAGTACATTACCAAATACTGGCTTCCTTGGTTAGTTGGAATGCCTGCTGAAACAGCAAGAGCCATTGCTAATATGATTTTTAGTGGCGTATTTGATAAACATCCTAATTCGAGAGTATGCTTTGCACACGGGGGAGGTTCTTTTATTCCCACAATAGGAAGAATTGAACACGGTTGGGAATGTCGCCCAGATTTAGTTGCAATTGACAATCCTAATAACCCTCGCAATTATCTGGGAAAATTTTGGGTAGATTCTCATACCTGCGATCATAAATTATTACAATACATCATAGATGAAATTGGTGCAGACAAAATTGTCCAAGGATCAGATTATCCATTTCCATTAGGAGAAAATATTCCAGGGCAATTAGTTAGAACTGCACCTATCAGCGATTCAGATAAACAAAAAATTTTAAGTGATGCACCAAAAGAATGGCTGAATATAACTGATAACTAAATACTGATTAAAAGCGGGTAAAAAAATCTCTCAAATAAAGTTTATTTTTCCTTACTTATATTTGCACCTCCAATAAGGCGAGGTAGCTCAGATGGTTAGAGATCATGATTCACATCCGCCTGTGGCGGATCGATCCCCGTCTTCAAGTGTAATATATTACATTGTTGTTAGTTGAATTTTCAAGAATGTTATTAAAAAGTAAGAAAAAAATAATAAAATTCTTTACTCTTAATAAACTCTTACTTATATTTGCACCCTCTTAAAAAAGGCGAGGTAGCTCAGATGGTTAGAGCGCAGGATTCATAACCCTGAGGTCACGGGTTCGATTCCCGTCTTCGCCACCAAACTTTTTTGAGCGCAGGATTCATATCCGCCTGTGGCGGATCGATCCCGTCTTCGTTACTTAATTTTCAGTTGCTTTTATATGTAAATATTTTAATACTTTTACAATTTACCATATTGTTACTTTAATTTTACTGGTTAATAATTTTTTTCTTATTTTTGCAAAAAAATTTAGAATATGAAAACAAATTTTTTGAGTTTAAAAAATTTGTGTTTAGTAAAACACTGGTGCTTAGTTTTTTTAGCATTGAGCTTCAATATTTTTTCTCAAACATCCCCTCCTGAATCCATTAGTTATCAAGGAGTAGCAAGAGATGCATCTGGAAATATTTTAAGTAATCAACCTATTGGTATTCAATTTCTGATTCATCAAGGGTCTCCATCTGGAACAGTCGTTTTT
>JBFLVH010000028.1:0-16794 GCA_040758575.1 Bacteroidota bacterium
TTTTCTGTGCTTGTTCGGCAGTATATTTTCCATATATGGGCGAACCATTTCTCTTGATTTCCCTGCTAATGGTAGAAGGGCTAACGCCAATTTCTTTGGCTATTGCTCTGTTAGTTTTGCCTTGTTTAAGCAAAAATTCAATCAGGTGTCTTTGTGAAAGAGATAATTGTTTATATTTGCGGCTCATAGGGATTATTTTAGTCAGGCAAAGATGGGGTGGAGTTTGTTTTTTTGCAACTCCCCCTTCTTTGTTTGAAAAATTTTTCAATCAATTTGTTAATTTTGTTGCACTTCAAAATGGAAGATGCGCAACCATTTTCTTTTTTATCGTAAAAAAAGTAAATACACGCTATGATTAGAGACAGTTACGCCCAAATTTACAACTATGAAAATCATTTGTTTTATCCTTGCATCTATTGCAGGAACGGGCGTGACATGTTGGGCTCAAAAAAATTTTCCCGACAAAACATCTTACAATAAAATCAATGTAATAAAGAGCAGTCCGAAAAAAGAAAAATCTTTGTTGCCGCACCAACAGCCCGGTTTCAAAGATGATTGTGCCCGATATTTCTATTGGTATTATGTGCAACTCATTCATAAGCATTTAATTAAAGTGCCGGCATTCAAAACATTTATGGACAGCAATAATGTTGTCAAATCCTTGCCTAAAAACCTTTTTGAAGAGTTCAGAAAATGGGAGGCAAAGTATCGCCCTAATTTATACTGCAATGCTTTGGTGGATGATTATCTCCGCATTATTCTGAAAATGGATATTATAGAATGCAATCAATACCGTTACAAGCCCACACTGATATATGACATTTATGATGATTATGATATATTTGAAAAAATATCAGATGCTATTACCTATGAAATGATTCAGCAAGGAAATGTTATCTCTTATGGACGCGATTATTTTTACTTTAAAAACCATTCCAACAAAGAAGTATATAACAGCACACAACTTCGTCAGTTCAATAGAATTAGTTTTGTAGGACATACAGCCATCATCACCGATGTGATATGGCGGGATGATAACCTTAAAATTGCTGTTTTTGTTACACTCAACAAACCCGGCGATTTTTACTCTTTAATGTTATACGATGAAAAAAACGACATATTTATAGAAGATTTTGAAGAGTTGATGTTAATGTATAATACTTATTATCAGGAAATCACATATAAATACCATTTCCCACTGTTCAATAATTATATGTATTATTATACTGCAATTTTTGAAGGGATAGTAGAAATACCCATGTCTTTTAAATCTACCCCATTTTACAGAGCCAGTTTGTGTAAAGCAGTGATTACGGAAGTGCCTAATTTTTACTTCCTGTTTGACTGGATGAAAGACAAACGAACAAAATTCAGCAAAGAGGAACAATTGGAAGCAGAACAAAAATTAAAACAATATTCAAAAAGTAAAAACCAAAGTAAAAAGAATGAACTCATCAAACCGCTCAAAACAAAGGAAAAAGATTTGGTCATCTTTTACAGAAATTATCTGCATAATCTTGTATTTGAAGATACGACCATCGGGTATTTTATTCAACACGACAATTATGTAACTTATTTTCCTTGTTTTTTCGCACCCTATGCCTTGTATGACCAAAAAACAAATAATAAAGGATGGTGTACGAGATCCGTAGAGAATTTCATCAAAACATTGGATAAAGATAAAATACAACTTAAGCATTCGGCAAAAACAACCTATCTCTGCATAGACAGCATCCGCCCGATAAGTGAATTAAATTACATATACAATTACGATAATGTAAGAAGAGATTACAAGCACCACCAAGAAGGCAGATGTGTGAATTACTATCATAGCTGCATTCTGGTGGATGTGTATAAACAAGACCCTGCTTACAAAATAGCATTTTTACTCACATACAATTATCCCGGCAAATACTATGCTCTGTTTATGTATGATTACGAATATCAATTGATCATTCCCGATTTTCAACAATTCTATTATGTGAAATTGGATAATCTGAAAAAACACAAAAACGGTCTTTACTATCGTTATTTTGCCAAGAAATACACTATCAATTCCAATACCTGTAAAGTAACCCCGCTTGCCGATATTTTTTCTTTATTCACCTGGTATGAAAAAAAGAAGATAAAAGACATATACAGAATAGTTACCAACAAACAAATTGTAGGAGAAAAATGAATTTTTGATTTAAGATAAGAAATAGTAAAGAGTGTAAGGTTATGAAAAAGTTGGCTATATTAGTATTACTCATTATGTATAGCAAAGTGTATGGTCAAAATCCCGCTATCAATAAAAAATCTAACCATGTTACGGAGAAAGTGATTATCACTCCGCCGAGATATTTTATAAGTATTGATCAGCAAATATATCATCCGAGCCGACCATTAAAATATTACTCTTCGGATATAAAGAACTCGGACACAATTACTTCAAAAAGATTAAGACAGACGGATAGGTGCCGTAATAAAAAACAGAAACGACCATGAACACCTATACTGCATTTATCAATCTACAGGTCATCTTTCTTAGAAACAAATACGAGAAAGTAACATTAAAAATTATTGCAAATTTATCATTGATGCACTAATCTTAAATTTTATTGTATTATTTAATCAATAAAAAAAGGGCAGTAATATCTGCCCTTTTGTTTCCTTTACACACCCCTATTTTAGTCAAAAAGCCCGCTTATCCATTTCATGATTTTTCTCCCTACTTGTATCCATGAGTGAGGTCCATTTCCATTTCTTGGGCAGCGCCCTGGGTTGGGGTATTCAGGATGGTATGTGGTAGTCCCACAAATAGTGCATTTCCATTTTTTGCTTGCCATAATTTTAATTTTTAATCTGCCTACTCCTATGGCTTTTCGGCGTTTGCCCCGTTTTTTTAAGTGGTTTCTGGACTCCACTGGATTTTGCCGGCAATAATCTTGCTGCAAAAATATACACCACATTTTTCTTTCATACCATTTTAAAATTACCAAATTATACCTTTTAATTGGTTTTTTATACTTTTTGTGAAAGATGATTTTTCCATTTTATTCTATTTTTCTTTTTATCACATTTGAATATTTTTTTGCAATTTTGTCCAAAAACTATGAAAAAGCAAGAAGATATCCTGCATTCCAAACAAGTTCAAAAGATTTTTCAAAACATTCGTAAAATACGCAGTGCCAAAGGTCTTTCTCAACAAAATATGGCAGACGAACTCGGATATACTCAAAAACATTATTCCAATATAGAAAACGGCAATGTGGATATTTCCATTACCACGCTTATTCAAATCTCTGAAATACTGGAAGTATCTCCTGCATTCTTATTAGGTTATCCGAAAGAACAGCAATTTTTTAATGTTATACATAATCAAAATAGCGAAGGTTATTGCTTTTATTATGCAACCGAAGTAGAACAAGTGAAACAATTGTATGAACGTTTGTTGAAAGAAAAAGACGAAGTCATAGACCTACTCAAGAAAAAACAAAAATAAATCCACCTGTTTTTCTGTTCCAATACCCTTTGTCCTCAAAGAATCTTTTTTTGTGTCTCTTATATTTCTCGCCCGCCTCTGGCGGAAGAAATCTGCGAGAGAAAATATAATGAACTTCTGCCGCCAATGCTAATAACACATCAGAACAAAATGCAGGTAATACTAGTAATTCAGGTAATTCCGATGTAGAATATGAAGAAGTGAAGTAGTGAAAAATTAAAGGATATATTTTACACTCAATCAGATGTAAGAATTATATTTCCCCTCTTCTTTACTGAAAGGAAAGAAGAGGGGATTTTTTTCTCCTTTTTAAAAAGGGAGATTTCGCCAATTCCCCTTTGCTAAAAGGGGGATTAGGAGGGATTTATTTCTTTGCTTCTCCAATGCCTATGTGTTGTTTAATTTTTTCTAATTCTGCGGAAAACTTTTGATTTTGTTTTTGAAGTTCTTGTTTGAGATATTCATTTTCATCTTTTAAATGATTTATAATTTGTTGTTGTTCTTTAATAGCATTAATCAATACAACTGTTAGTTTACTATAATCTATAGCCACTGCTTTTCCATTTTTATTATACGGAGTTAAATGGTTTCCTTGCTCATCTAAAACAGATACAACTTCTGGTACAATGGATAACACATCCTCTGCAATTAATCCAATATGAGGAATATGATTTTTATCATAAGTATATTCATATTTAACAGGTTGCATTTTTATAATTTCTGATAAACCATAGTTTAGAGTTTCTATATTCTGTTTTACTAATTTACTACTCGTTGTATTAAATGCACTTGCATATATAGGGATGCCAAAGAATGGTGCCCCATTTCCTCCACACACTACTTTATCTGATGATATAGGAATGCCTGCTACTGAGCCTGTGGGAGCAATACCATTATATCCTCCAATATAAATGGCATTTTGATCCCAGCCCATATAGCTACCAATCAAATGGAATGCTTTATTCTGTGGCGTTTGCGTGGATAACAAAACATTATCAAAAGAATTTGATATTAAAATAGATCCATTTTCTATATGTAATCTTGTAAAGGGATTTGTCGTTCCAATGCCAACAAAACCATTTGTTTTACTTATTTGAAAAGCATTAAAACCTACTCCATTTGTCCAAAATCCAATATTTCCACCATTGTTCCCAATAAAACCATCACCAACATTAGATAACCATATACCACCATTACCATTAGCATCACCCATTTGGATTCTTCCATTAACTCTCAAATCTATACTTGTATTTCCTGCTCCCACTATATCTAATTTAGTTCCAGGGCTTGTTGTTCCAATGCCCACATTTCCATTATTAGTGATTCTCATTTTTTCAATAGGAGTTGAAGTTCCGTCATTCGTTGTCCAAAAGCCAATGGCTGTTGGTAAGTCCGATGCAGAAGAAGCAGCCGCATCTCTGATGACTTGAATTTTTGCCTGTGCTGTAGATACATAACTATCTCCAAAATCTAAATTAGTTAATACATCGTTGATATTAGGTTTTTGAGCGGTAGCTCGTAATAAAGTGTTGACAGGATTAGTCGCACCATTATTTCTTATTTCTAAATCATAATTAGTGAGATTAGTGGATACAGAGTTAATACCAACCTTGCCATTGAACATACCTGCTAAATCTCCACCATTTCCATATACAGCAAATGTTACATTATTGCTATTATGATACCCTAAATAACCTGTAGCAGTGCTATATAATGAATTACTTACGCTTCCTGTAACGGCAGCAAACGCGGATACAGTTGAACCACTGGTATGTAATCCTCTAAAACCATCTATAGAAGAATTGTTAGATAATACATCTAAATAATATGAGCCCGGTGTTGATGTGTTAATCCCTACTCTCCCTGCATTAGTTATTCTTGCTCTTTCATTGTTATTGGTTTTTAAAACCAAATCCACATTATCTGTTGTTCCCAAAAAATGTGTACCAGGTGTAGTTCCAGCATTACCCAATGTAAGCCAGGCATCGGCAGGTGAACCACCATTAAATAATTTAACCCAATTAGGTGAAACTGGCGTGCCCGCATTATAGTAATAACCAGAAGATAAGCCGCCACCACCTGTATGAAATACTAACAAAGATGTGGCAGGCGAAGGAATAGTAGCTCCATCCGTAGCAGAAGTTAATGCTACACGAGGAATGAGAAGACCTTTGTTAGTAAAATCTACATCTAACCCTGCGCTATTGTTAGGTGCAGAGCCAGTGGAATTAATACCTACATTTTGGGCATTGATGCTGCCTATGCTTAATGTGCCTGCTGCTAAAAGGCATATTCCTATTTTTGTTATTTGTGTTTTCATATATTTAGGTTTTAAATTTGTAGATGTATAATTTTGAATTTTTATCTCTTTTAGATTTAGTTTCTTCTCCGCCTTTGGCGGATCAGAATGACAAATATTTTGAACTTGTCCGCCGTAGGCGGAACTTAGTGAAACATCTAAAATAGTTCCCTCATTATTTTGGTTTTTTCTCCGTCTATGGTAGATAGCATTGTCTGTCTTTAATAAATAGAGAGAATTGTCAGATAAGTAAGTGTGCTTTTTTGTCTTTTATATATAAAGGGCACATAAAATATGTTTATTTATTTTTTCCTTTCAATAATTGAATGATTTCTTTTCGGAAAAAGAAAGCCATTAAAATATAAGGAATGAGCATTAAAAAAATAATTCCGTCATTGATGCCTTTAGCAACAGAATTAGGGTTGTTTTGCAAATCACTTTCAGCAGCGGCTTTACACATAGCACATTGTGCAAAAGAATCAAAATGGAATAATAATAGCACAATAATAATTGCTACAAAAAAATGTTTCATAAAATTATTCTTCAAATTTCTTGTAACCTTTTGGAATAATGAAGTCATCATCTTTTAATTTTACTTTTTCAATTTTTATTGTTTCTAATTTTGAGATAATTTTTCCTGTGCTAATTTGCTTTTCAATAGATAGCAAGGGCATCATACCGGGTTTTAAGTCGGTAATTTTTAGAAAATAAACGGATTGTTTATCCTTTCTGTTCCATAAATTCAGCATAGGATAAAAGAAAGAGTAGTTTCCTGAATTACTGATCCAATAAGAGATTTCTATGTCTTCCTGCTTGTTTCTAACGATATATTCTGTGCAAAGAATATTCAGAATTTTTTTTGTATTAGATGTTTTGATTACTTCGCACTCACCTTTAATAACGGGGGGTACACTGCTTTTATGAATACTCCACATTTTTCTTTTATGGCTTAATAATTGAATTTGCTTGGTATTGAGATTAAATAAATAACTACCTTCTATGTTCTCGGTGTTATTCTTTGAATATTGGTCTAATCTTACAAAAGGTTCTTTTACCAAATATGCATTTTTAGTAGTATCATTTTTATAATAGAGAAATTCTATTTTTCCTTCAAATGAATTCTGTCCTAAAAACAATGTATTTATTGAAAAACAAAGATAAATAAAAATTTTTTTATACATAGTAAGAATTTACACCACAAATATAGTGAAGAAAAGATAAATGAAAAAGTGAAAGACAAAAATAATTTTCCCGTAATTAAAGAATTAAAAAAATAGATTTTGGCATTAAACAGACAAAGAAACAATATTTTTTCTATTTAATTAGCGTGGTTTTTATTTAATAGCTCCCGACTTCAGTCGGGTGAATGTATAACTTTCAGTAATATCGGGCTTTAGCCACATTGTTTAGAATTTAAAGATACTATAAAATGTGGCTGAAGCCATTGTAATTATTATATTTTATCAAGTCAGTTGGCTAAAGCCAACTGCAATAAATAATTTTTTTTACACACTAAACATCTACTATTTTTTCTATTTATCTTTGTAAATAACTAAATTAATTTGACCTTTAGTAGGTGTTGAGAAATCAGATATAGAAACTACAAATGGTCTTCTTTCACCCTGAACACAATTGTATACTACATAACCTTTATCTTCAATAGGATTGGGTAATTTTTTTTGATAATAATCTTTTAAGTCATTGAATATTTGTGCTGAAATATCTGGATTGGTAGAATATACCCAAAGATTAATTTCTTCTAAACTATCATGATTTAATGTGTATTTAATTGAATAAGAAACGATGCTATCTATTTGAAATTGATAGACAAGCGTATCTGTTTTATCTGTAATTGGCTGAACATTTTCGGCTTTTTTGATGATATGAGAAGAGATATTTAAATTCAATCCGCGAATAATTGAACTATCTGTTTTAAGAATATTTTCAGTATAAACTGAATACTGAGGAAAGATTTTTTTTTGAGTTGGTTGTTCTTGCTCCTTTGCATCGTTATTACAACTTTGTAAAACAAGCAAAGAGATAATTAAACTGAACGCTAATTTGAAAGTAAATTGTTTTATCATGATATTTTTTCTGTTTCAATGATTCTTTCGGGTTTCATTTGTGGGAATAAAATAACTTCCTGAATAGAGTGCTGATTAGTGAGTAACATTGTTAATCTATCAATACCTACACCAAGTCCAGCTGTTGGGGGCATTCCATATTCTAATGCTCTGATAAAATCATAGTCCATATACATTGCTTCGTCATCGCCTTTTTGTTTTAATTTAACCTGTTCTTCAAAGCGATGATATTGGTCTATAGGGTCATTTAATTCTGTGTAGGCATTGGCTATTTCCTGTCCATTAATATAGAGTTCAAATCTTTCAACAAATCCGGGTTTGTTACGATGTTTTTTAGTAAGTGGTGATGTTTCAATAGGATAATCCATTACAAAAGTGGGCTGGATAAGGTCTTTTTCACACAATTCTGAAAACAATTCATCAATGAGTTTGCCTTTGCCCATACTTTCATCTATTTCAATATGATAGTTTCTACATAAGTTTTTCAATTCATCTTCGCTGATATTGGAAATATCTACGCCTATTTTTTCTTTAATAGCATCAACAATGGTTATTCGTTTGAATGGGGCTTTGAAAGAAATTTGATGATGACCTACTGTAAGTTCAGTAGTATCGTATAAATCGATAGCAACTTTTTCAATCATTTTTTCGGTAAACTCCATCATCCAAATATAATCCTTGTAAGCAACATATATTTCAAGTCCTGTAAATTCGGGATTATGAGTTCTGTCAATACCTTCGTTTCTAAAATTTTTTGCAAATTCATACACACCATCAAATCCACCAACAATTAATCTTTTGAGATATAATTCATTGGCAATTCTTAAATAGAGGGGAATATCCAGGGCATTATGATGAGTAATAAACGGGCGGGCAGCAGCACCTCCAGGAATGGGTTGAAGAATAGGGGTTTCAACTTCTAAATATCCTTTTTCGTTGAAGTATTCTCTGATAGATTGAACGATTTTACTTCGTTTAATAAAAATATCTTTTACATAAGGGTTAATAATTAAATCTACATATCTTTGTCTGTATCTAAATTCAGGGTCTGTAACTACATCGTGTGCCTTTCCGCTTTCATCTATTTTTACAATAGGTAAGGGACGAAGAGATTTTGCAAGCAATTTGAGTTCTACAACATGAATGGATATTTCACCTGTTTTGGTTGTAAAGACATATCCTTTAACACCAATAATATCACCAATATCAATTAATTTTTTCCAAACAACATCATAAAGTGTTTTATCTTCATTTGGACAAATGTCATCTCTTTTAATGTATATCTGAATTTTTTCAGTAGCATCCTGAATAACGGCAAAAGCGGCTTTACCCATATCTCTAATGCTCATTATTCTTCCAGCAATGGAAATGTCTTTGTAGTTTAACTTATCTCGTTCGTAATTTTGTTTAATATCTTTTGCAGTAACATTTACAGGAAATGAATCAGGAGGATAGGGATTGATACCTAAATCTTGTAGTTGCTGTAATTTTTGCCTTCTGATAATTTCCTGTTCGCTTAAATGTCTTTCTGTCATAGTGTAATAAAATTGTTTGAATTTATTTGCTTGTGCAAAAGTGCATAAAATTTTTGTTTCAATCAATTTTTGATAAAAAAATAAAAAAGGCAAATTGCAACGCAATTTGCCTTTTTTAGAGCTCCTCAGGCAGGGCTCGAACCTGCGACCCCATGATTAACAGTCATGTGCTCTAACCGGCTGAGCTACTGAGGAATTTTTTTGCGGGGGCAAATATAATAAATATATTTTCAAATATGCAAATGATGGGTGTTATTTTTAATGACCTGATTGAATAAGTAAATACCAAATAGGCATCTAAAATACGAAATATTGCGTATTTTGACCACTTCTCTTGTGCTTTAAATTTGCAGGGTCTTCACTTAAAAAAATTTCTTATCAAACAAAATCTAAAAAAAAACAACTTAATGTAAATAAAATGATTAAACTTGTTATAGTAGATGATAATAAATCTGTGCTGGACTCTCTCGTTACTAAATTAACATTAGGAATGGATTTTAAAATTATTGGAACTTTTAAAAATGGTAAAGAAATTTTTCATGCAATAGCAAAAGGATTGAAACCAGATGTTATTTTAATGGATATTGAAATGCCTGAAATGAATGGGTTAGAGGCATCAGAAAAAATATTATCAATAGAACCGCAAATGAAGATTATTATGTGTACTGTTTTTGATGATGAAACTAATATATTTAATGCGGTTTGTGCAGGTGCAAAGGGATATATATTAAAAGATGAAAGTATTGAAAAAATAAGAAGATACATTTATGAAACCGTTGAGGGGGGTAGTGCTATGAGTCCTGAAATTGCCATCAAAGCACTCAATCTGATAAAAAAATCAAATCCGCCTCAAGGTATTCCTGCTGAAAATTACTCATTAACTGAAAGAGAAATGTTTATTTTAAATCATATTGCTGCAGGACTAAGTTATGATCAAATAGCCAGTGGGTTGGGTATTAGTTACGGTACTGTAAGAAAGCATATTGAAAATATGTATAGAAAATTAAATGTTCATAGTAAAGCTGAAGCTATAAATAAGGCCAGAAAAGGGGGATTATTATAAAGCAAAAAGTATTTTTTATTTTTGCCAAAAACAATTATGAAAAAAATATTGTTCTTTGGTGTTTTAATTATCCATTCTATATTATTTTCGCAAAACGAAGAAGAGTTAATAAAAAAACTTCCATCTTTATCAGGTAAAGAAAAAGCCACAACCTTGTCTGATATATGTTATTATCTTTCAGTAAAAGACCCATCAAAAGCTATAGCATACGGTAAGCAGGCAGCAACATTATCACAACAACTTGGAGATACTCTTTTATATGCTTATTGTTTAAATGATTTATCTGCAGCATACTACTATCATTCTAATTATGACAGTGCGATTCATTATGCAACTATAGCGTACAATATTTTTTTAAAGCATAACAAAAAAAGAAATGCTGCCGGATCCCTTACTAAAATAGCCAATTCCTACTTTGAGAAAGCTGAATATCATAAATCTATTGAGTATAATCAAAAGGCACTTGAGTTATTCAAAGCAGAAAACAGACCTGCAGAAACTGCATTATTACTGGTTAATATTGGTTCGGTTTATGACAAACTACATCAATTCCCATTTGCCAAGAAAATGTATTTAGATGCTGCTAACATTGCTCAAACAATTTCAGATACTACTGCTTATTTTAATGCAATGGGTGGATATGCTGCTGCATTAATTAAAGAAGATAGTTTAAACAAAGCATTAGATATATTCTTAAAACTGATTCCATTTGCTGATAGAATTAATGATTATGAACGGTCAGATATACTTTATCAAAATATAGGAAATACTTACAAAAAGATGAATGATTTTTCAAAAGCGTTATATTATCTTGAAAAATCTAACCAATTAGCCAAAAAAATTAGCGATAAAAATTCATTAAGTATAAATAACATTAATATTGGAATATGTTACACTATGCTCAATGATTTTTTAAAAGCTGAGACACACATAAAAAAAGGAATATTTATTGCAGATTCTATAAAAAATAAGTTGTGGTTAAAAACAGGTTATTTTGCCTTATATGAAATGTATAAAAAAAAGAAGGACTTTGAAAAATCTAATATAGCTTTAGAAAAAGCGTATCAATTAGAAGAAGAAATATTTAAAGATGAAGTCAATAAAGAAATTGCAGAGTTTCAAACTAAATACAAAACATTAGAAATGGAAGCAGTTATTTTAGAACAAAAAAACAAATTGTATCAACAGGAATTATCAATTCAGGAAAAAAATAAATTTATTTATTTGCTAACAGGAGGCATATCAATATCTATATTATTATCAATTGTTGCTTATCAAAGACAAAGATTCAAAAGAAAAAATGCGGAACTACAATCGTTGAAAAAAATTCAGGAAGAAAAACAAAGAATAGCCAAAGATTTACACGATAATCTTGGTGCTGAATTAACTTTAATAGGATCATTAATTGAACTAAAATCTTTACACTCAGATAATTTGAAAGATAAAAATGAACTCAATGAAATTTCTGAAAAGGTCAGAACTGCCGCTATGCTAATGCGGGATACTATTTGGACAACTATGAATGAACATCTCAATATTAGCCAAATAGGTAATAGAATAAAAAATTTTGCTGATAAATTATCTAAACCCAAAAATATTAAAGTTCATTATCACTTTAACGGTGAGGACATATCTTTAAACCCACAAATTACCTTAAATTTATATCGTTCCATACAAGAGGTAATTAACAATGCCATTAAATATTCACAAGCTAAAAATTTAAATATCAATATTTTTTCTACTAAAAAGAATATTCAAATAAAAGTAGAAGATGATGGTATTGGGTTTAACAAAGAAAAAACTTCAGAAGGTTATGGTATTCAGAATATTTTTTCAAGAGCCAATGTCGCAGGATTTTCTGTTCAACTTCAAACAGAAAAAGACAAAGGCACATCTTATGAGTTTATAATTCCAATTCAGTCATAGTATTGCTTTAGTTTTGTATCCCATTAAATATTCAAATATGATTTTAATCATATTTTTATCTTTATCTTTCAAATTTTTTTGCTGCAAAAATTTTTATGAGAACAATTATAGAGCCATTTAAAATTAAAGTAGTAGAACCCATACGATTTACAACAGAAAAAGAAAGAAAAAAAATACTTCAAAAGGCACATTACAATCCATTTCAAATTGATTCCGAAAATGTAATTATTGATTTATTAACTGATAGTGGAACTTCTGCTATGAGTCAAAATCAATGGGCTGCAATGATGCAGGGTGACGAGTCGTATGCAGGAGCAAAAAGCTATCATAAATTAGAAAAAGTAATTAAGGAACTAACAGGAATGACTTATTTTTTTCCTACGCATCAAGGCAGAGCAGCTGAAAGAATACTTTATGGTGTGCTTGCAAAAGATAAAAAAATATTTATCAGCAATACACATTTTGATACAACGAGAGCAAACATAGAATATGCAGGCGCGAGAGCCATTGATATTCCTTGTAAAGAATCTAAAGATACACAATCTGATTATCCATTTAAAGGCAATATTGACTTAAATAAACTGGAACAACTACTCAAAAAACACACCAACAAAGTAGGTGCGGTTATTATGACTGTAACTAATAATAGTGGAGGTGGACAACCTGTAAGTATGAGCAATTTAAAATTGGCTGCTTATTTATGCAAAAAGTATAAAGTATTATTAGTTTTAGATTGTTGTAGAATCGCCGAAAACAGTTGGTTTATTAAACATAAAGAAAAGGGTTATGAAAGAATGAGTTATGAAGATATTGCCAAAGAAATGTTTAGATATGCCGATGCAGCAGTGATGAGTGCTAAAAAAGATGGATTAGTCAATATGGGTGGTTTTTTGACTTTGAACAACAAACATCTTTCTGATGCTTGTAAAAATTTATTGATTATCACAGAAGGATTTACTACTTACGGTGGTTTAAGTGGAAGAGATATGGAGGCATTGGCAGTAGGATTAAAAGAAGTGTTTGACAAAGATTATTTACAGTATCGTATCAGAAGTACAGCATATCTTGGAGAACATTTAGATAAATTAGGTATCCCTGTAATGAAGCCATTTGGAGGGCATGCTATTTATGTAGATGCCAAACAATTGTATCCACATATTTCACCACAATATTTTCCCGGGCAAGTATTAGTTACAGAATTGTATGAAAAAGGAGGTATCAGAGCAGTAGAAATCGGTTCATTGATGTTTGGTAAAACTGAGAAGAATAAATTTATTCCTGCTCATTGGGAATTAGTCAGATTAGCTATTCCGCGCAGGGTTTATACACAAAGTCATATTGAATATATAATTGAAGTTTTTGAACATCTGAAAAAAAACAAACCCAAAATAAAAGGATATAAAATTATTGAAGAATCACCTTTTTTGAGACATTTTACTTGTAAGTTAAAACCTCTATAATTTTTTATTTGATATTCAGAACATCCTGCATTGTAAATATACCCTTTTTATTTTTCAAAAACTCTGCGGCTAATACTGCCCCTAATGCAAATCCTTCACGGGAATAAGCGTGGTGAGAAAGTTCTATACAATCAATATTGCTTTCATATTTTACTGAATGATAACCTTTTTCATCATCAGTTCGATTTACATCAATGTAAAGATGATGATTGTCCATTTTTTGCAATGTCCATTTTTCAAGTTGTGAATGATATTTTAGAATTTGCTCTGCAATGCTGATGGCAGTTCCACTTGGGGCATCTTTCTTTTGTGTGTGATGCACTTCCAACATTTGTATTTTGTATGTATTATACTGACTCATTAATCGCGCCACATACTCATTGATTTTAAAAAAAAGATTTACTCCGATACTAAAATTACTGGCGTATAACAAAGATTGATTTTTTTCAATACATATTTTTTTGATTTCGTTTAGATGTTGATACCATCCGGTAGTACCTACAACTATTGGTATATGAGCGTCAAAACACTTTTTTATATTTTCAACAACTGCATCAGGATGGGTAAATTCAATAGCCACATCTATAGGATATTTTTTTAATGTTTGAGCGTTCCATTGGTCTTTGGATGTGAGTTTTAATACTATATTATGTTCTCTTTTTAGAGCAGTATTTTCAATCATTTTGCCCATTTTGCCATATCCGATAATTGCGAGGTTCATGGTTAATTTGTTTTATATTTTTTGGATAAAAGGTGTGAAGGAAGCTCTATATATTTGTAATAAAGGTATGAAAATAAAATAGCGAAAACTATAGAAATAGACAATAATAAGGATTTTTCTATAATAGTATTTGTATATTTTGAAAAAATATTTATTATTGCTATGCCTGTAAATATATGCGTCAAATACAGAGAATAGGATATTTTTCCAAGAAATGTGAATAATTGATTTGAATAATTTGGAATTATTTCAATGAAAAATAAAGTTAATATCAAAATCAAATAATCTATCCTTCCATAATATTGAACAATAAAAAATGAAGTAATGCTTATTACTATTAAAAATTCATTTAATTTTATTTTATTATTGTTCCACAATACATAAATAATACCGGGAAGAAAATATATTGACCAGTAATTAAATAAGTGAGTTGAACTATAAAATAAGGTTGTTAAGTTTAATAAATAAAAAGATAAGTAAAAAAGTATTCTATAAGGTAAAGATTTTAAAGCAAAAATAAAAAATAAACCTATAAAAACATAATAACCTATTTCTACAGATAAAGTCCAAAAAATATTATTGAGCCATCTTTCATTAAAGAAAGGAGCAATAAATAATAAGTTTGATAACAAGGTTGTTATATTGGGTAAAAAACCTCCATTCATAAATTTATGTCTTAAATACCAGTAAATAAATAGAATAAAGCAGGTAATAAAAAAGGGTGGATAAATTCTCACCAATCGTAATTTCATGTAACTATAAAACTGATTCGTGCTATAATTCATTTTTAAAAGCATGATTGGAATTACAACAGAAGAAATAACAAAAAATAACTGAACGCCTTTTGCGCCATAATGAAAAATTTCAATCAAAAATTTATTGTAATCAAAAAAACCCGAAACAGTACAAATATAATGATATAAAAGCACTGCAATTGCTGCAAATCCTCTTAAAATTACAATCACAGATAAATTATCAGTTAAGTGTTTCCCACTCATACTAAATCTAATTTATCCCTAATTCCTTTATCGCTGTCTTTACTATTTCTTCTCCATAAGCCAAACCAGCAGTAGCCGCAGGCGATGGAGAATTAATTACATGCAATACTCTGTTATCTGCTTTCATATAAAAATCATCTAACATATTACCATTTTTATCCAACGCCATAGCCCTTATACCACATCTGGATGGAACTATCTCATCAATGTTAAGTGATGGAATCAATTTTTGCAATCTCTTCAAAAAGAATCGTTTGCTAAATGCTCCTCTGTATTCATCTATACCAAATTTCCAATGCTTTGCAAAAAATTTCCACGTACCCTTAAATGAAAATGCTTCAATAGTATCCTTAAAACTAAATGCTGTTTTGGAATATCCTTCTCGGGCAAATACAAATACTGCATTAGGCCCACATTCAATGCCTCCGTGAATCATTCTTGTAAAATGCACACCTAAAAATGGAAACTGTGGATTGGGCACAGGGTATATCAAATTCTTTACTTTATGCTGTGATTCAGGTGTTAAATCATAATAATCTCCACGAAATCCTACAATAGCCACATCATCTCGGATTACTTTTTTTCCTGCCAATCTATCTGCTTGTAATCCGCCGCAAACAATAGAATAATCCGATATTATCTCTTCTTTGTTGGTAATAATTTTCACCACATTATTTTCCTGTATGATTTGCTTGACTTCTGTATTTAATAAAATGTTGTTATGAGTATTTTTAGATTTCATTAGTTCTGCCATTTTCCTTGCAGCAGCAGGAAAATCAATAATTCCTGTAACAGGTACCCAAATGGCTTGAATACCTTCACAGTATGGTTCAATTTCTTTAATCTTTTTGCTATCAATCATTTCAATACCTTCTACGCCATTGGCTAATCCATTTTGAAAAACTTTATTTAATTGTGGTAATTCTTTTTCATCAGTAGCTACAATAATTTTTCCACATACATCATGAGGAATCTTATACTCTCTGGCAAATGCTACTAATTCCCTTCTTCCTTTCACGCAATTTATAGCTTTGTAAGACCCTGGTTTGTAATAAATACCCGAGTGTATCACTCCTGAATTTCTTCCTGTTTGATGTTTGGCAAGTTCGCTTTCTTTTTCAATTAAAAGTATTTTTTTATCAGGGAAATAATTAGACATCTTGTATGCTACTGCACATCCTATAATACCTCCACCAATTATAGCAATATCTGTTTTCATTGTTT
>JBFLVH010000029.1:0-6540 GCA_040758575.1 Bacteroidota bacterium
AAGGAAAGGGACAAAAATAATATCTCTCCATCAGGGTAAAGAGGAGAAAGAATATTTTCTTTCTCCCTTTCCTTGAAAAATATAATTTTTTTACTCCAAAAGTTGCATTTATTAGTTGAATTTAGTGTCCATAAAAAGCCCCCGCCCGTATAAATAAGAAAAAATTTTGTTTAACTTTCGTTAGATGAAATTTGCGGAGCAATTTCATTATCTCTTTTCCTCTTATGAAGTTAAACGAAGGCAACAACATCATGGAATTTACGGTCTCCTTTCCGTGAAAGGCAGGTTTTCGAATTGCACCTAACGTTTTGCGTGTTGCCGCAGTTGGTGATTTCGGAGTACTTCACTGTCACCCAGCACTAAAGTTTGATAGGAGCACTCAGCTTCAATTTTGCACGTCATCGCCAATTGAGGCAACACGCTGTTACCAGTAGGCCTTCTGTCTGTCCGCTGTTGAAAACCATGGTCGTTGTTGAGTTTTATTGTCATTGTTTGTGTCGTGTTGGTCTGTGTGGTTGCGTATTTTTTAGTTTCAGAAGGTGAGGAGATTTTTTTTAATTACTCACTTCATATTTGATTTTTAAAGGTGTTCGTGAACCGTAAACGGTTTCAATTTTGTCTGAGTGGGAAAGGTGGAAGCTCTATTGCAAGCTTTGCTCTGTGCTTGGGCTTGTGCGGCTTGCAAATGTGCTTACACCTGTGGGTTGGCTGTCTTTATAACTCCTCATTCTCAAAAAACTGATTTAAATATTCTTTCGTTAATATATCTTCTAAAAATTCTTTTGTTGATTTATCAAACACCATTTCAAATTGATTAATTATATCATCGGCTATATTAGGTCTCTTTAAAATTTCTTCTGTTTTTAGATTGAGAGATACCGATAAAACCGTTTTTTTGTTTTTATCGTCACGTAAAGCATCTGATATTACTCCATTAATGTGTTCATCATAAAAACTATAACCTATGCAAATTATCAATTTGGCATCAAAAACTTTTTTTCTAAATTCTGAAAACAAAAACAAAAAAGGGTCTATGTACTGCATTTTGTATTGAGTACCGAAAATCAATGCGGGATTTTCTGATTCTCCATTGGTAAAGGTCATTTTTTGTGTTTTTTCATCTCTTTCCCAATCAATAGACCCATGTAATTTATACAAATAAATATCAGGCTCTTCATCAGGATTGAGTTCTAAAAATCTTCTGTAATTCCACAATCCATTTTCTTCAATTTGAAAGCCCCTTTCTATTCTGGCATCTCTATTTGCCAGTTCAATACCAAGGTCATAATTCAATGTGAAAATATGCAATGGAAATTGAATAATCTCTTTTCTTATTTCACTGAATTTTTTTAAGTAGATTAGGTTTTGTCTTCTTTCATTATCAATTTTTATCCAGTTATATAATTTCTTTCTGATTTGTTTTTCAAAATTTCGAATGATTGAAAAATCATTTTTTACAACTTCATCAAATTTTACAACCCACGAACCAATGAACGGATATATTGGATGTTCTTCTTTTTTCAAAAGTTCTTGTAATATATTCAATAATATTTCGAGATTGAAATTTGGTATCTTGCCTTGTATTTCATAAGAATAGTTATATGAAGCTTTTATTAAGTGATATAAGCTGTAATACTTTTTCCAATCATCATCGTTTTGAAGAAGATTTTCAATATCTTCTTCCATTCTTTTTAGAGTCGGTATTCCTAAATCTGCACTTGCACCTGCACCCAATAAAAATACTATGTTGCCTGAACGTTTCATATTATAAAAACCATGGTTTATTATTTTCTGTTACTATATTTTCTAAACTTAATTCGCTAAAATGCTTGTTAAACTCTGATATAAGTTTGGGGTAAAAAACCGAAACAGGTAATGATTTAGCATTAAAGCCACGATAATTTGCACCAGATAAATTCAATAATTCTTGTAGATAATCTTTATGAATGATGTCTTTTTTTGTTGAGTGTAGAAATTCAATAAAGATAGGGTTTGCGTACCTTTTGATAGGACGGTTATCGTGGTAATTTAAGCCTTCTGTCCAAAGCAAATATGAATTACCGCTTATTTTGGCATAGGTGCTTTCATAGGGTACCAAACTATTGGCGTTATTGTTAAAACCGTAGTACTTTGAACTGTCATTTATTTTGATAAGTGTTATTTCAAGATTGCTTTCAGCTGACTGAATGGAATGTTTGATTTTATCAATCTCTTCTTGCTTAATTTTGTATGGAAGATGAAAAACTATTTTTGAGTATTTGGCTTTATTGTTGTTTATGATAGTTGCGATGTTTTCTGCTATTGATTTTAGATAATTATCTTCACTGTCATTATTGGCCAGTGGTTGAATAGAGACGAATTTTCCGGTTGATTCTATTAAAACTGAATATGCATAAAATCTTTTAATTTCTCTTGATTCCTCATCAAAATCTTGTGAACGAGCAATTCCAATCATTAATGTCTTTTGTTGGCTTGATTTAACCAACCAGGGAGTCCCGCCTAATTTAGAGAATATCTGCAAGCCTATGCTTGAAACTGACCACTTGAAGATGTATTCGTTTTGAATGGTTTCATTGTGGACAACTTGTAATAAAATATTTTCTTTCAGGCATCTGTTTTTTAGCAAGTAGTAAAAACGTTCTTCATTTTTCGGAAAAACTGAAATTACAACTGTATTTCCTTGTGTTGGTATTTCTGCAATTGCCTTTTCAATTTCTGCATCTGAAAAATCGTCAATTCGGATTGCTATTAGATTTACTTTTGGAGTAATTCTTGGGAGTTTAAATTTTTCAAGTCCTTTGAATGTACTGTATTTATCTCCATTTAAAGCCTTCATTAGTTCTATCATCAAAGGCTTTTCAGCTTCACGAAACAAGAAGACATATTGCAAGTTGTTGTTTACTTGCTGAAATGGCCCATTGGACATAATGCCGTTGAATTGGGAATTTGAAGTTTTACCTCCACCAAATTCGTAGATTTTTGTGTCAAGCAAATCGCTTTCTATGGGTTCAAATGATTGTGAAACGGAAATGTTGTTGACTATAGGATTTATAGCCTTATTCAAATTTCCAATAAATTGTTTGAACAAGTTAAAACTATCAATGTGAAAGTTTTTATTGCTCCTGCCATCACTATCAAGACTCAATGAAAGTTGCTGAACGCGCTTGTTGAATGAGTAATCTTTGGTTTTAAAAAATCGGAACCCTATTAAAAAGCCAAATTTTTGTTTAGTATTTAAATAATAAGGTTCAAGCCAAACCGATTGAGTACCTTCCTTGAATGAATTTATCGAAAAATATATTCTCCACTTGTTAAACTTACTTTGATAGTCTATTTTATTTATGATGCTTTGACTCTTTACTTTTGAATGCAATAAATTGTGTAAATACCATTCTGTGAGATGAACGTTAGTTAGTGCATTAACCTGAAAAAGTTCCGAATCAACGAATTCAGAAAAGCTCACCCAATAATAGTTTTTGTAAACATCATCATTCGGGTTGTCGGGCAATTTGTATTTTATGATTTTTTCATCCCATTTTTTCTCTTGGGGTTCAGCTTTTCTTCGAAAAACAGAAAATGAAAACTCTTGCTCATTGAGCGGCAAAAAATTTAGGACAATATTTTGTTTAATTTCTGTCATATCATTTACTTTTTAGTCAACTCCCCCCTAAACGCCTTTTGGCTTAAACTGCCATACAAATTCTCCAACTCCTGCAAACTTTGTTGGTATTGGCTTTTGAGGGCTTCTGTTTTTTCTACGATTTGGGCAAATTGGGTTTGGAGTCCAATTGGTGGTTGATACGTTTTAAAATTTTCAATTACCGATGCACTAGCTCTTGGTAGGTTAGCCCCCGAACTTTTTGAGAGCATTTCAGTTACAAAAGGCTTTGACCTCATCAAATAGCAAATAAAAAATCTGTTTGATTTCCCTTCTAAAGGCAATACAGGAAATATATCCGTTGAACAAATCCCAGATTGATAAGGAAGTGCTACTTTGTTTAGATAAGGACGAAGTTTAGCATACAGAATGTGATTAGAAGTAAAACGGAACTTTGAACTTTTTAAGTCCTCGGCATTCTCACTTGATGTTTTGATAATATTACCTGTTTCTTTTTCAATGTCCTCTAAACCAATATAAAAATCCTCTTTTGTAAATTCTGATGGTAAAACTTGCTTTCTGTCAAGGATTGCCAAATCTTTGAATTTCCCAATATTCCACCCCTTCTCATTCCTCACAGGATCCCCAAACATTTCCAAAAACGTGCTTTTCAAAAATTCATCCAGCAGGCGGATGCTTTCTTTGCGTTGGGCTATCAGGTTTTCGGCTTTGCTTAAAAGGTTGGCAATGTGGAGTTGGTCGTCAATTTCTAAATCAGGAATTTCAAGTTGCTCCAATGACTTCCTGTTTATGTGCAGGATGGTTGCACCTGTAGCTTTCCGTTTTAAATATTCCGCTTTGGTTTGCAGAAATCGATAAATGAAAAAA
Source organism: Bacteroidota bacterium (assembly GCA_040758575.1). Lineage (GTDB taxonomy): Bacteria > Bacteroidota > Bacteroidia > B-17B0 > Aurantibacillaceae > BPGX01. The sequence continues at coordinate 4,487 of JBFLVH010000029.1, forward strand.
GGCGAAAACTGTTTTTTGTCTTTTACTTTCAATTTTACCATAGTGCTTCCAACGTAACCACTTCTGCCAATTCCCATTTGCCCAACAGAGCCGTCCCAAACTAACATAATATCATCTTCATGGACTAGAACTCCATCAGAATCTAAAGTGTAAAGTGGTTTGTTTTCATTACGGAAATCATTTGCTTGAAATACACGAATTGCACCTTCCTGATTTTCTTCAAGCAAGTTGTATTTTCTGCCTTTCTCTATTTGAACTATGTCTTTTAGTAATGTCATTAAATCAAAGATTTTAGTTCTTTTATACCTTTTTGAATCTCCGCTTCAATGTTTTCCAGCTTTTCAAAAATCACATTCGGCTTTTCATACACCACTTCTTCATACACTTCTTCTTTGTAGGTGCTCAGGTTCAAATCGTATTTGTTATCTACAATTTCTTGCTTCGGCACCATAAAGTATTTCCGTTTGCGGTCGGAGTCTTTCTTGGCATCCCTTGCTTTGTAGCGTTGCACAATGTCGGGCAAATCGCTGTCGGCAATTTTGTTTCGCTTATCGTCCAGCGTATAGCCATCTGCCTGCATGTCGTAAAACCACACATGGTCGGTTTCGCCACCTTTGGTAAAAATTAAAATGGCGGTGCTTACCCCTGCATAGGGTTTAAATACGCCACTCGGCACTGCAATCACGGCTTTCAATTCGGCTTTTTCAATAATCAGTTTTCGCACCGCTTCAAAGGCTTTGCCGCTGTTTTGTATCACCCCACTGGGCACAATTACGGCTGCTGTGCCACCCATTTTCAGCATGTTAAAAATGCGTTCTACAAATAGCAGTTCGGTTTTGGTGGTGGGCAGTTTCAACCCTTCGTTAATATCGCCTTTGTCAATATTGCCTGTAAAGGGTGGATTAGCTAAAACAATATCAAACTGGCTGTCTTCATTGTAGCTTTTGCTGAGGGTGTCTTTGTAATCAATTTTAGGTTCATCAATGCCGTGCATCATTAGGTTCATCAAACCCAATCGCACCATTGTAGTGTCAATGTCATACCCCACAAAGCTTTTATCTAAAATGCTTTTTACATCTTGCGTCAACACTGCACTAATGGCTGCCCGTTCAAAACCATCTTCGTCTTGCTGCAACTTGGCAGGGTCTTTCTTTCTTACCAAATCGGTCAAAATGTATTGATAAGCACCCAACAAAAAACCGCCTGTTCCACAAGCCGGGTCGGCAATGCGCTGTCCTAATTGCGGAGCAACCAATTCAGCCATCAGTTTAATAATGTGTCGTGGCGTGCGGAACTGTCCGTTCTTACCTGCCGTGGCAATTTCGCTCAATAGCATTTCATACACATCACCTTGTATGTCCTGGAATGACTGACCGCCTTCGGTAGCATCTTTTTCAATTTCTTTGAATATTTCCTCTACAATGTTAATAGCAGAAACCAGCAAACTGGCTTTAGGCATAATGAACACAGCGTTTGCCATGTGTTTGGTAAAAGGCGAAGTTTCTCCGTTCAGTTCTTTCAAAAACGGGAACACTTTCATTTGCACATGCATCAGCATTTCGTCTGCGGGCTTGTGTTTAAAAACACTCCAACGCAATTCGTTTTTGTCAATGCTTTCGTTACTGCCCGGAATATTGAATTTGCCCGAAAAACGGGAAACATATTTTTCGCCTGTCCATTCGGCATCCCGTTCACGTTTGGCTTCCAAATCGTCCAAACGCTTCATAAAAATGAGGTAGGTAATTTGCTCAATGGCTGTTAAGGGGTTGGCAATGCCGCCTTCCCAGAAGTTTTGCCAGAGCTTGTCTATGAGTGATTTTAATGTAGAATTATTTTGTAGCATTTTTATTTATGTTTAATCCCGAAGGGATATCAGGTTTATAGAAATAGTTTGTTGTAATATTGTTCGACCCCGAAGGGGTCGTAGATGGTATAAATTCGGCTTCAGATCTATCAACCTTTGATGCCTTCGGCATCCGTTTAATCCATCCCATTGAATAAATATCTTTCGTCATGTTCAATTACAAATGTTTTTAAAATGTTCGACCCCGAAG
>JBFLVH010000029.1:6640-11977 GCA_040758575.1 Bacteroidota bacterium
AATGGTATAAATTCGGCTTCAGATCTATCAACCTTTGATGCCTTCGGCATCCGTTTAATCCATCCCATTGAATAAATATCTTTCGTCATGTTCAATTACAAATGTTTTTAAAATGTTCGACCCCGAAGGGGTCGTAGATGGTATAAATTCGGCTTCAGATCTATCAACCTTTGATGCCTTCGGCATCTGTTTATTCCATCCAATTGAATAAATATCTTTCGTCATGTTCAATTTCAAATGTTTTTAAAATGTTCGACCCCGAATGGGTCGTAAATGGTATAAATTCGGCTTCAGATCTATCAACCTTTGATGCCTTCGGCATCCGTTTAATCCATCCCATTGAATAAATATCTTTCGTCATGTTCAATTACAAATGTTTTTAAAATGTTCGACCCCGAATGGGTCGTAAATGGTATAAATTCGGCTTCAGATCTATCAACCTTTGATGCCTTCGGCATCTGTTTATTCCATCCAATTGAATAAATATTTCTCGTCATATTCAATTTCAAATTTTTTCAAAAAGTCGACATACTCTTCCTTAAAGGTGACCTTTCTATGGTGTTCCTTTTGATTTAAAATGTATTTTGCTACGGCATCAATCTGCGAATGGCTATACGAAAATGCTCCATATCCTTCTTGCCAACTGAACTTGAACTTTGACAACTTGTTTTCATTAATGAAATCATTACTACTCTTTTTTACCTCTCGTACTAAATCAGAAAGACAACAAGATGGCTTCATGCCAATGAAAATATGAATATGGTCAGGCATTCCATTGATAGCAATTAGTTTTTGCTCTTTCGCTCTGATAATTCCGGTAATATATTGATACAGCCTTTCTTCCCATTCCTTTTGAATAAGGCTCTCCCGACCCTTTACAGCGAACACAACCTGAATATATATCTGTGAAAATGTTCCTGCCATTTTATGCTGCTAATACTTGTTCGGTTAAACTTAAAATTTCGTCAATCTCTTTTTGATTGAAAATGCCTCTGATTCCTTCGGGGTGAAGCATGGTAAAAGGCGATTCGATTAGGTTGCGCCTACTTATTTCACCCTTTTCCAAAACAAAATTTTTAAGCAATTCTAGAAATTGCATTTGTCGGCTGGTGAGATAACTGTGTTTGGCAATAAAATCATCAAATGCTTTGGTAACGGTTTCGGTAAAGGTTTCTAATTGCTCAATGCCCAAAATATGTTTGATGAATTGCACCAATGCCGCTTTGCGGTGATTGTAAACCTTGCGAAGCAAATCAATGGTAATATGCGGATGCTCGTTGTGCAGTTCTTCGGCTAATTGTTCTGCTTCATCCGTGGTGATTTCCTGTCCTTGTTTCAGTTTTTGTAAAATCGGACTGCTTGAAACCAGTTCATTGATTTTTTTCTCTACCAATTCACGGTATTTAGCTACACTCAAAGCCTCGTGTTGCGGACCAAATTCAACATATTCTTTTTCTACAATAACATCTTTCAGATTGAACTTCGCAGGAGCCAAAGGAATTACTGCTTCACGGAATTTCATCAATGGCGAAAGTTTTTGAATCAGTTCTTCAAACTTGTCTTCGTTGATGGTTGCCCAATAATGATTGCTTTGTGCTTGACGAATTAATTCCTGCTCTCTTGCCACAATGTTGATGCTCAAAGGCAGTTCGCCAATTTCTTCAATGATGCTTTCTTTCAGTGTCTCAAATTTTTCTTTTTCACCAGCCAAATGTGCCAAAGAAACTTCTACAATGTCTTTCTCAAATCGCATGGCTTTGAAATCAACATTTGAAACCGTGCGAAGCAAGGGTTTTACAACGGATTTCAAAAAATCCATTTTGTCTGGTGTGAGGTTGCTCCAGAAGTTATCATCCGCTAGGCGTTGCAATTCATGTTTGGCTTCCATAATCACTACCGAATTTTTCGGCAGTTCTTCCACTTGCTTTCTGATTTTCTGAACCTCTTTGTTCACAATTTCAGCATTGCTTTGTGTTTGGGCTTCTTCAATCTTTTCCAATCGCACGCCAAACAAGCGAACAGGCAAAGGAATTTGTCCTTTCAGTTCTTTACCTCTCGGGTTGAGTTTGAAATATTCAAAGTTGTCCCAACAATCCAGAATCAGGAAATTGTCTTTTTGTGTGCACCAAGGTTTTATTTTTTCAGGTTCGAGTAAACGAGTTCCTCTGCCTATCATTTGCCAAAATTTGGTGTAGCTGTAAACAGGTTTTGCAAAAACCAAATTCACCAATTCACGAACATCAATACCCGTGTCGAGCATGTCCACACTAATGGCAATTCGTGGCATGTCATTACTCACAAACTGGTCGAGTAATCCGCCTTTGCCATAAACCCGTGGGTCTTCGCTTACCAATACTTTGGCCAATTCGCCTTTGTATTCGGGATAAAGCGAATCAAAAATTTCTTCTACTCGTCTTGCATGGGCTTTGCTGATGCAAAAGAAAATCGTTTTCCCTGGCAAAACTCCGTTGGCATCTTTGATGCATTCTTCCATGAATTCACGGACAATCAAAGCGTTTGTGCCTCGGTTGATTACTTTCTTTTCAATCTCTGTTCCTTCGTAGTTGATTTCTTCAATTTCCTTTCCTTCCAACATTAGTTTTTGTTGGTCTTCCAAAGAAATTGTCCGCTTGTTTATTCCTTCATCCTGAAACTTGGTTTTAATTTTCATTACCTGAAAATTGCTAAGGAATGGCGGAATGTGATTTACGGCTTCTTCGTATGAATAAGCAAAAGTCGGAACGCCATCTTCACATTCAAACAATTGAAAAGTGTTATGGTCAATTACATCCGTTGGCGTGGCTGTCAAGCCAAGTGTAATGGTATTGAAGTAATCAAGAATTTCCTGATAAGTATTGTAAATACTTCGGTGGCTTTCGTCCACTACAATCAAGTCAAAGAAATGCGGACTCAAACTTTTTTCTTCACTGCGAATAATGTTCAACATGGTCGGATACGTTGAAACATAAATTCGTCTGTCGGTGGCAATTTCTTTTTCGCCTTGTTTTGGCCAGCGTGGTTCGTTGGGCAAATGTTCTTTGAATGCTTCCAAAGTTTGGTCACGAAGGGCAATTCTGTCAACAAGAAATAAAACTCTCTCTGCCCAACCTGCTCTCATTAATGCGTCTACCAAGGCAATGCAAGTTCTTGTCTTGCCCGTTCCTGTCGCCATTACCAACAAGAATTTGCGTTTCCGTTTTTCAACGGCTTCCATTACAGCACGAATAGACTGAATCTGATAGGTTCTCCCAGCAATTTTAGTGTTAATAAGTTCCCCAGTTAATGGCTTTCTCGATTTACGCAAATAGGCATAACGTTCAAGGTCGTCTCGTGTTGGAAAGCCAAATACTTTCTGCGGTGGGTAATTTTCTAAATCCCAAAAGTAAATGTCGTATCCATTTGTATAAAAACAGAAAGGCAATTCAACGCCTTGTGTTTGTTTAATGTTGTAGCAATACTGTTTGGCTTGTTCCCGTCCAAGTGCAGCGTCCACCGAAGTCTTTTTAGCTTCAACAACTGCAAGCGGTTTACCGTCCTTGCCTAACAAAACATAGTCGCTGTATTGGTGTCCAGCGTAAGGGGTTGATGCTTCAGCAACCGTATTGGCATCAACAACAATATTAAATTCTTCAATTACCTGAGTTTGGTCAGTAACATCCCAGCCCGCTTGTTTTAAGCGGTTATCTATAATTTCTTTCCTTGTCAGTTTTTCGTTTTTCACTTTTATATTCTAAAACTTATAGTTTGTCAAAATACGTAAAAAATCCGTTTTGTTGTTCGAAAGCTCTGTCAGTGCGTTGGCAGAAACGGCTCTTTGGCTTTTGCCGAAGGGTTGGCTTTGTGCGGTTGGGGCAAAAGCCAATGTGCCGTTTGCGTGTCGGCATAAAATTACTCGCTTGTTTAATTTTTCTTTCAGCGGTGCTCGTGAATCGCTTCGCTTATTTGAATTAAAAAAAATGTGCGGTGGGGAAAATAAAAAATACAGAAGAGTCGGCAATGAGTGTCGGCTTACTCGTTGTCCGTTTGTTATATCCTTTTTATGTCTTTGGTCACCTGTCAAAATGGTTTGTTCTTGTGTTAATGTTCAATTTTTAGTCGTCTATTTAGTGTTGTCGTGTCGTCTTTTAGGCTTACTGGTAACGTCCCGCGGCTATGCGCCGTTTTAATGGAGTATAGCCGCTGTTATATGTCGTTGGCGTGCTAATCTTCTTAATCATATTCTTTCAAAGTATAATCTCTTTTGCTAATAATATCATAATCAATAGTGTTAAATAAAAAGGCCAAATAGAAAATGATATTATAGATTTTAAAAAGGTTTTTATCCATTTCCCTTTGGGAATAACAGCAAATAGATCGGAAGACTCAATCTTATTATCATGCAATTTTCTAATAAAATCATTATATGAATTGCGAAACATTTTTTCTAATGTTAAATAATAAGTATCTAAAACAAAGAAAAGAATATTCGGAATAATTGCAATATAAGCATATTGAGATTTCCCTTTATCTGCCACAATAACCAAGATTGCTGAGACTACAGTTATACACCATGCTTTGCATGCAGAACTGTTTGTTGCCATTCTCTGTATTACAGATTGGGTGATACTCAAATGCGATTGTACAGCCTGAGAATTTATATCAGCTCTTTTTTCTTCCATAACTTATTCTCTCAATAATTATTTCGAATGTTTATAGCTTCTTCAACCCATGTTTCTATATTTTTTGCAATATAATCATAAACATTTTTGCTATCAGAATACGGAGGATCATATGATTGTACAATACTTGAAAGTTTTCTGTTATCCTTTTTCAATGTAAAATCATCAAAAGGGTTTCTGCCTTTTATTGATTGATTACCATCTTTATCTTTTAAATTATGAATGTAAATCCCCAATAAACCTTTCCCATCATTCCAAGATTTTTCAATTTCATATTCTATCCATTTTCTACCAGCTGTATTTGTCCCTATTAAAACTATAGTACATGACCTACCATTAAGTTGGTCATTAATCCATTTTTTTATGGCTTCATCTCCGCCTTTTTTTACTTGTTCCCAATCGTTATCTGAAACAGGTTGGTTGCCTTCAATAACTCCCATATTCCGTACTTGGGAAGCTCTCCAGTTATCTTCTTTGTAATAAAAACTATAAAATACTTTTCTTGCCATTTTTTGTCCTCCTATTTTTAAAATTTTGCACGCCAATTACATATAATGGGCGGGCGGATGGGGCGAAGTTACGAAGCGCAAACGAAGTTTGCAAGCGGAGTAATTTCCGCCCATCCGCAGGTTGTGCGAAGTGCCGAAGCGAAGCGAGGCACAAGCACGACCTGCGGAGC
>JBFLVH010000030.1:0-10154 GCA_040758575.1 Bacteroidota bacterium
TCCTCCACTCGCTGTACTTGTTGCTACTCCATTGTTTCCTCCATTACAACTTACGCTTTGGCTTTGCACCGCTGTCAATGATAATGCTGGTGGCTGCGTAATTTGAACTGTACCGCTAATAGCACAATTATTCGCATCTAAAACATTCAATGTATAAATACCTGCCGTCAATCCACTAGCTGTGCTGGAATTACCTCCACTCGGCATCCATGTATAGGTATATCCTCCCACACCTCCACTCGCTGTACTGGTTGCTACTCCATTATTTCCACCATTACAATTTACGCTTTGGCTTTGCACCGTTGTCAATGATAATGATGGAGGTTGAATAATTTGTAATGTTGTAGTTACACTACACGAGTATGTAATATCATATGCTGTAAAAGAATATGTATTTTGGGGAAGTCCAGTTGCTACAGTGTTAGTGCCACCAATAGGAAGCCAAGTGTAAGTATTGTTTCCAGAGCCATTAACTACACTAACTGTAGCAGAACCATTGCCTAACCCATTGCAAGTTACAGAATTTACATTCACGCTACTAATACTTATTGTAGAAGGTAATGTAATACTTAATGTGCCTTGATATTTTTGACAATAACTATCTTGAACAATATAAGTATAAGTACCATTAGATAAATTAGAGACAGATGCAGTAGTATAATTACTAGGTAACCATAAATAAGTATAAGATGGTAAACCACCACTTGGAGTAATGGTTGCTGTGCCAAGTGTAGGACAAGAAAAATTAGTGTTAGTTGTAGCGGATAGAATCACTGATGAACAGGGCCCTGAAAAATTGCCCACAAATGTCTGTCCCACTGCTAATAAATAAGTTTTGCCATATCCTAAAATTATATCATAAACTGGTCCTGGTGTAGAAATAGAACCAATATAATTCATTGACGAATCAAACTGTGCAATGCCATTTAGTGTTCCAACATACACATTACCACATAAATCTGATGCTATACCACTACATTTACTAAATTGTCCATTTGGAACTGTTACACCTCCACCCACTTGCGATAATGTGTTTTTATTAAATCTTTTTAATGTAATACCATCATAAGTATATACATAAGAGCCAATGATTGTAAGACCATTTATACCGTGATAGGCACAAGAACCGTAATCAGGATTAGGGGCATAATAATATGTTGGATATCCTCCACATTCTCCAAGCACATAACCATTACTTACTGAACCTAATGGTGTAAAATTACTACTTGTTTTATTTAATAAATTATTTGAAGAAGGACCTGGAGTCCAACTAAATGGAAAATGTAAAGAATAAATACTACCATCACAATCAGTAGCAATAGCTCGTGTTTCTAAACCATACGCAATCATGTTAGAAAGTGCGCCTGTATTAACATCCAATTGTGCTAAATTGACATTATTATTAGGTGCATTATAATAATATCCTCCAATACTCAAAATAGTTCTATCATAGTTAAATGACAATCTCCATTCTTCACACCAACCTGTTAATGACCACAAAACAGATGTGCCTGATGGATTTAACTTTTGCCTCTTACCACTACAATAACCACCAATAATATAACAATTCCCAATTTTATCAACAGCAATATCACCTAAAAAAACTGAATAATATTGATATGTCCATAATAAACTACCTGCTGAATTATATTTTTGTACCCAGTGATTTTGCCCACTACCACTTGAAGAATAATTTCCAAGTATGTATACATTACCTAATGTATCTTCCTGAACTTCAAATGCACTATTAATACCTGGAAAGGATGTATTAGTAAGCCATGGGTCTATTATAATATCTTTATTAACATCGTAAGAAATATCATATTGATAACTATACTTACTTGATAAATTATATTTTACGGGTATTTCTTTTTTATCCTCCAAATAATAAGCAACAGGACGGTGATTAGTCAATACATATTCTCTTCCATCTAACTCATCCTGTGTAAATCCAAGATTTATGTTTAAGTAATCGGTTAATTTATCTATACCTCTTACTCCTATCCATTTTTCTTGTATTTTGGAAGCATCTGCATTTTTATGTACAATATATTGATATTTAATACCCCCTTTTTCATTCATCATAAATTCTACATCAATGCCATCATACACATTGATATATACTAATTTTTTATAGTAAGGAACTTTGAAAAAATATTTTCCATCACCTTCATATTCGTCATAAGAAAAATAACTTTCACATTTTTCTTTTCCATTTACTATAAAAGTTTTTGCATTATTAAAAGATAATTTCACATAATGCCAGATAATTTTTCTTTTTCTTATTTCTTCATCTTTTTCAAATTCTACTTCACTTTCTCTTTCCTGCTTTGCTTCTAATTTATCTTCTAATTCTTTTTTTCTTTCGGGATAAATAAAAATAACCCCATCCTTCACAAAATAGGCATTAAAATCTTTATTTTCTAATCCATATAAAATATTCTCATCTATTTTAAGATTATACTGTTTCTCTATCCTTCGCTTGAACTGACCTTGCTCCTCTATAAAGTAATCCCAACTATTTTCAAAATTAAAAAATTTTTGAGAGAATATGCATTGAGTTATTATAGTTAATAAAACAAAAAAATTTATCTTCCTCATATTGTTATATTATTGTTATATTTTGACTACAAATATAAATCAAAATAAATTCAAACATCAAATTTTTCAATAAATAAAACATATCATTCGCTCAATATTTTACACTTTTTCAAATTGAAAATGTTAAATTAGCATTTGTTATTTATCACTCATTTCAATTATCCTTTATTATATTTGCACTTTGTAAAATATTTCTTATGCCAGAATACAACAAGCAAACAGCTCTGGATTATCACTCACAAGGTAAGCCGGGAAAAATTGAAGTTATTCCCACAAAACCATATAGCACTCAAAGGGACTTATCATTAGCTTATTCACCAGGCGTTGCAGACCCTTGTCTTGAAATACACAAAAACCCTGATGATGCATATAAATATACCACCAAAGGCAATTTAGTAGCAGTTATTTCAAATGGAACAGCTGTGTTAGGATTAGGTGATATTGGCGCTCTTGCCTCTAAGCCCGTAATGGAAGGAAAGGGAATGCTATTTAAAATTTATGCTGATATTGATGTCTTTGATATTGAAGTAAACACAAAAGATATTGATGAATTTGTAACAACCGTCAAAAATATTGCTCCAACCTTTGGTGGTATTAACTTGGAAGATATTAAAGCTCCTGAATGTTTTGAAATTGAAAGACGACTGAAAGAAGAATTAGATATTCCTGTAATGCATGACGACCAACATGGAACTGCAATCATATCTACTGCTGCGCTAATGAATGCTTGCGAGATTTTTGATAAGGATTTATCTAAAATTAAACTGGTCATAAATGGTGCTGGCGCCTCTGCTATCTCTTGTGCTAAAATGTATTTATCAGTTGGTGTAAAAAAAGAAAACATCATCATGCTGGATAGTAAAGGCGTTATTCTTAATAAACGTACAGATTTAGACCAATACAAATCTTTTTTTGCTACTGATAGAACCGACATTACAACATTGGAAGAAGCCATTAAAGGGGCTGATGTATTCGTTGGATTATCAAAAGGAAATGTATTAACTCCTGCTATGGTCAAAACCATGGCAAAAAATTGCATTGTATTCGCACTTGCCAATCCAATACCTGAAATTTCATACGAAGACGCCATTAATGCTCGCGAAGATATTATCGTTGCTACAGGTAGAAGTGATACGCCCAATCAAGTAAATAATGTTCTTGGATATCCTTACATATTCAGAGGCGCATTGGATGTTCAGGCCAGACAAATTAATGAAGAAATGAAAATTGCTGCTGCCAGAGCGCTTGCAAAATTGGCAAAAGAACAGGTGCCCGATAGTGTTTTGTTAGCTTATGGTAAAAAAAATCTTGTGTTTGGAAAAGAATATATTATTCCCAAACCTCTTGATCCACGCTTAATTTCAGAAGTTTCTTCTGCTGTTGCAAAAGCAGCAATTGAAAGCGGTGTTGCAAGAAAAAATATTCAAAATTTTGAAGAATATAAAATACAATTAGCTAGCAGAGTAAGTAAAGACAATAAATTTATCAGAAATATTACACAAAGAGCCAAGCTTGAACCCAAGAAGATTGTCTTTGCAGAAGCAGATGCTTTGAGAATTATTAAAGCAGTAAAAGTTATTTGCGATGAAAAAATAGCCCAACCTATTTTGTTAGGTAATAGAGAAAAAATTTTGTCAATGGCAAAAGAATGCGGTGTTGAAATTAGGAACGATGTTGAAATTATTGATCCAATGGAACAAGAAAAAATGCGAAATGAATTTGGTGAAATTCTCTGGAAAAAAAGACAAAGAAAAGGCCTTACGCTATATGAAGCCCAAAGGTTAATGAGAGACAGAAATTATTTCGGTTCAATGATGGTGGAATTAGGACACGCTGATGCTATGATTTCTGGAATTACAAGAAGATTTAATGATATTCTCAAGCCAGCACTGGAAATTATTGGACCTGATGAAGAGTATAAAAGAGTAGCAGGGCTTTACGCTTTAAATACAAAAAAAGGCGTCTATTTTTTTGCTGATGCCACCATTAATGAAAATCCTACCTGGGAAGAACTAGTAAGCATTACTAAAATCACTAACGATTACATTCGTCAATTCAATATTCAGCCCATCATAGCGTTATTATCATATTCAAATTTTGGTTCAGTAAAAAATGATGAAAATATTAAGTTACAAAAGGCGATAGAATACCTACATCAAAATCATCCTGACATCATTATAGATGGAGAAATTCAACCATCTTTCGCGCTCAATCAAAATATGTTGATTGAAAAATTCCCATTTAGTAAATTAGTAGACAAAGAAGTCAATACATTGATTTTTCCTAATTTGTCATCAGCACATATTGCACAGCAATTATTGTTAGAACTAGGCAATGCAGAAATACTCGGACCTATTTTAATGGGACTTAAAAAACCAGTACATGTTTTGCAACTCACTTCTTCTGTAAGAGAAATTGTAAACATAGCTGTATTGGCAGTATTAGAAGCACAAAATAAACAAAGGCAATTGTCAAATACCGCTGTTCACCCACAAAATGAATTAGTAAAATAGTTCATAATAGATTTATTCACTCACCTACTGATTTGGATAACAATTTATTTTTTTATTATTTTGCCTCTTTGTTAATTGATAATTAAACTTTTGGCGGCAACAAAGCAAATACATATTTTTAGTTTTTTAGTGTTTTTTTTACTGTTATCACAGTTTCATTTTCTTTTTTCTCAAAAAGATATTGATGATATTAAAAAGCAAGCCCAAAAAGCATTTGAAGAAGAAAATTATATAGAATCATATAAACTTTATTCTCAACTTGTTGCCAATTTTACAAAAGAACCGTTGTATAATTACAGATTAGGTGTATCTATGATTTATGCGGAACCTGAAAAAAAGAAATGTATTCCGTATCTTGAATTTGCAGTCAAATTCGTTCAAAAAAAAGAAGTTCCTCCCGAAGCCCTGTTCTATTTAGGTAAAGCATACCACATCAATTATCGTTTTAATGAAGCTATAAAATATTACAAAGAATATAAACAAACAGTATCTGCTTCCAAAGCCAAAGAGATGGAAGTTGATAGAGAAATACTTGCTTGTGAAAATGGGAAAAAATTATTATCCAACATTAAAGAATTGGTCATACTTTCAAAAAAAGTAATGAACGAAAATGAATATTTCAGAAGTTATGATTTATCTTCTATTGGCGGAAAAATATTAATTAAACCCGAAGAGTTTCAAACTAAATTAGATAAAAAGAAAAAAGATAAATCTGTTATTTACTTACCACAACAAGGAGATAAAGTATTCTTTTCAAGTTACGGAGAAGATGGAAAAAACGGCAGAGACATTTATTTTGCCATTCGTTTGCCTAATGGCACATTTGCAAAGCCCCAACCATTAACAAGCATCAATACTCCCTACGATGAAGATTATCCTTTTCTGCATCCCAATGGGAAAGTATTATACTTTGCCTCAAAAGGATATAACAGCATGGGAGGATATGATATATTCAAAACTAAATTTGATGAAACAACACAAACATGGTCATCTCCTGAAAACCTTGAATTTCCAATCAACTCACCTGGCGATGATTTTTTGTTTGTTACTGACTCTTCCGAAAAGATAGCATTTTTCTCCACTTCAAGATATACCCCTCCAGGTAAAATTCATGTCTTAAAAATTAAAACAGAAAGAGTTCCGCCCGCATTTGTTGCTATAAAAGGAAATGTTAGAAAAACTGAAATTAATCAAAGTGTTCGTTCAGTTATTGCCGTTAAAAATATTGAAACAGGCGAGTTAGTCGGAACCTTTGCAGCCAACGAAAATGGCGAATATTATATGGAACTTCCTAATGGTGGAAAATTTTTATTTACCGTTGAAACACCTGGATTTACAAAACAATCAGAATCGGTTAATCTTCCTGTGTCTTACGCTATTAAACCCTTAAGACAAAGTATTTCTTACGAAAAGAATGTTTTAGTTATAACTAATTATTTTGATGAGGTAGGTAAGGATGATAACTATCTGGATATTGTTGAGTTTATTGAGAAAAAAGCCCAACTGGATGTTAATGAAGAACAATTCAAGCAAAAACCTATTGAGCAACCCATTGCTAAAGACAATAATAATACTGAACAAAACAATCAAAATACTAAAGACGAACTCTCTGCATCTAATACACCTATACCGCCAAATAATACAAAAGAACTCATTGATATTATTAAGCAAGATGTAAATGAATTACAAAAAGAAACACAGCAGTTAGAAAATGAAAACAATCAACTAAAACAAGTCGTTCAAATCAAAGAACAGGAAATAAAAGAAACTGAACAAAATATTTCAGATACCGAAAAACAACTCAACTCTGCAGAAAGCGAAGAAGAAAAAAAGCAACTCACCCAAATATTACAAGATTTAAAAGAAAAACACAATACACTAAAACAACAAAAAGAATTCTTTGAACAATATCAAAAAGAAATATCTACTTCATTAGAAAACAAAAAGAAAGAATTTGATTTAAATCAACAATTCTTAACGGCTTTACAAGATTTAGAATCAGGAAAAAACACAAAAAATACGCTCACAAAACTTGAATCACTTCAAAAAGAACTACAAGCATTAGAAAAACAAAAGAAAGACCAATCAGAAACATTACTTGCTTTAAACAATCAAGAAAAAGAAAAACAACAAGAACTATCTAAACTCAATACTCAAAAGAATAATTTAGAGAAAGATGCTCAATTGCTTCAGGATGAAATCAATCAACTCAAAAATGAAATAAGTAATACTAAAGATAAATCATTAAAAGAAAATGCTGAATTACAACTCAAAGAAAAAGAAAATGAACTAAAAGAAAAACAAAATCAAATCGCCATCATAAATGAAAAAATTCAAGATATTAATGAAGATATTCAATCCATTCAAGAACAAAAAAATTTACTTACCAAAATTAAAAATAACGAACCCATTGCCATCTCTAACAATAATACTTCCAATAAAAATAACACTATAACAAACAGCAACATCAATCAAATAACAAAAGAGTATGAAACAAAAATTAATTCTGCAAAAGATGATACAGAAAAATCCAAAATCATAGAAGAATACAATCAAATTTTAATGAAATCCATTCAGGAAAATAAAAAGCAAATTGCTAACACTACAGATCCTTCTAAAAAACAAAAACTTCAGAATCTCAATGCTGAATTAGAACGAATTCTAAAATCAAACAATGACCAACTAATTGCTCTAAAATCAAAAAACAATATTGCTGCTAATAATAATCAAAACAACATTAACGTAAATAAAAATCAACAAACATCCATCAACAATCAAAATAATAATGTAGCAATTAGCAATCAAGAACAAAAAAATGAAAACAACATAGCCGTTAATAACAACAATCAAAATCAAAACAACATTAACGAAAATAAAAATCAACAAACATTCATCAACAATCAAAATAATAGTGTAGCAATTAGCAATCAAGAACAAAAAAATAATATCTCAGAAAACAAGCAATCCACTAACATCACTGAAAATAATACTTCCAACTTACCTATTAAAATAAACAATCAACAGGAAATTCTCAACAACATTTCTCAAAGTGAAAAAATTAAATCAGAGTTTATTGCCTTGAAAAATCAATTTGAAAATCAACCCTATCAAAACTTATCTGCTAATCAAAACAAACAAAATATTCCAACATTAAATCAGAATAATCCTATTACTCAAAATATTGTTTCTATCATCAATGCACAACAGCAAATTTCTTACTTCAACCAACAAAAAGATAGTTTACGAAAAATAAGTGCCGAATTAAAAACCAAAGCGAATAAAACTACCGATAACACCCAAAAACAAAAACTACTTAATGATGCAAAAAAGTTAGACATAGCAGCATTAGAAAAAGAATATCAAGCCACACAATTTACTAAAACATTGCACCAAAATACTTTTCAACTCTATGAAAACACTTTTAATCAACTTCCCGATAATCAAAAACAAAGTTTATCCAACGAAATCAACAAAGCAAAACAATACATCAAACAAGCCGAACAAATCAGAACCGAAGCCGCTAACCAAAGCAATCTCACTATCAAAATCGCCGCAGAACAAAATGCTCAAGAAAAAGAACAAATTGCTCTCAACAATCTTTCCAAAATATTTTCTGAAAACAACATACTTCTACCACCTAATAATTTCACAGAAACATTACAAAATGAAAACAAAGAAATTGAAAACAATTTTATCAATTTACAAAAGCAATACATCAATGCCAACAACTCTGAAATTTCATATTTAATAAGCATTGCAGACACATCACAAAAAATTAAAAACAACCCTTCACTTACACAATCACTCCAACAACTTAAAGAGTTACAAAATAATATAAATAATCAAATTGCCAACTCCAATAATAAAGAAACTCAATCACAAATCATCAATAATCAACTTCAACTCATTCAGCAACTTCGTCAATTAACAAGCATTTCTCAACCCTCTGTTATTGCAAAAAATGATTTCATTAAAAACGAAAACAATCCTGCTCTCTCATCAAAAACATCTGTTTCAAAAGACACCATCCAATCCATTACTCAAAAACTTCCATTAAACATTAGCAATCAATCTTCCCAACAAATTCAATCTCTCATCCAGGAACAACAACAATTAGAAGATAATCTTAAAACAGATAACCCCATTGTTCAATCCAAAGAAGAAGTATTGAAAAACAACGAACTACTAAACACTGAAATTACACAACTCACCAACAAAGCTCTTGAACTCAAACAGCAAATCAATCAAACTACTGACCAACGCAAAAAAGCAGAATTACAAGCACAATTTGAAAGGAATACCGCTATCATTCAAGAAAAAAAGTCTACTCAAATTGCTAATGAAATCCTTATCAATCAAGCAGAATACAATGCCCAACAAAATTTAATTCAACAACTTATCAACTCCATTCCACCTAACCAATCTTTAGATAAAAACAATGCTCTGAATACTATCTCAAATGTTGAAAAACTCAAAAAACAAGAAGAAGCACTCATTAAAGAAGCACTCGCTTTGTCTAACCCCTCTGCACAACTTGGTGCTTTGCAAAATGCTAAAATTAAACAACAAGAATATCTTCAAGCACAACAAGAACTTATCAATCAATTACAAAAATATAATCCACAAGCCAAAAAACAATCCGTTGCAGTTAATATCAACGACCCATTAGCACTTACTCTCAAACTTCAAAACAATCTCAATAAACAAATCAAAGAATGGGAGTCTATCAATAACCAACTCAATCTTGAAATCACACGATTATATCCCAAATACTCCACTACTCCATCAGGTCAATTGCTAACAGATGCTCAAAAACTTATCAATGAATCTAAAAACACAAATGACCTGAATAAAAAATTAGAACTTCAAATCAAAGCCGCTCAACTTCAACAAAAAGCAATGCAACAACTTTCTGCTTCTACCATTGCTAATAATAACACAACACAAAATCAACCCGTCAATAATCAAACTAATCAACAAGTAACACAACAAAATAAAAATCAGCAACAACAAAACACTCAACAAAATATAGCACAGCAA
>JBFLVH010000031.1:0-7553 GCA_040758575.1 Bacteroidota bacterium
CCCGTAAAATCAATTGATTCAAAAGATACAATATTTTTTCAAACATTCAAAATAAAAGCTAATTCATCTGAAAATTATGCTCAATTAAAAATCAATACTCTTTTTCCTGATAAAAAAAATTATATCATTGCATTATGCAATACTCAACATAAAATTATTTATTCAAAATATATCACACTTCCCATTACAGCGTCCAACAAACAAACCATTGAATTTAATAATGTCATTCCTGATACTTATATTCTCAAATTAATTCAAGACAACAATCAAAATAAAAAATGGGATACGCATCAAAACCTTCTTCATCCATCAAAAAAATACTTTGCTGAAAAAATTTTTATTTACCCAAAAAACATTAAACTTATTAATAATTGGGATGTAATATTAGATTGGAATGATGTTCGCTAAAAAATTATACCCTTCTGAATGTATAGTAAAATCAAGCATTTCAATGGTGTCAATAATAAGTGAACAAAAAATTTATTTCTATTATTTATTCGTCTCAAAAATTCTTATGTTGATATCCACAATGAGATGTTGAAAAAAATTTTCTGAAAAATTTTATTGTATGGATTAAATTCCTTTACTTTGTAGCAAACCTTAAAAACATAAAACCATGGCAAAAAAAGCAGTAAAAAAAGCAGCTAAAAAAGCAACAAAAAAAGTTGCTAAAAAAGCAACAAAAAAAGTTGCTAAAAAAGCAACAAAAAAAGCTGCAAAGAAAAAGAAATAACACTTGCTGAAATGCAGTGTTAAAGTCCCGACCACAGCGTCGGGACTTTTTATTTTAAATCAATTTACTTTCCTATTTTATACTTCACAAAAAAATATGTATGTTTGTTCAAACAAAATAACTAAGTCAATATGCTCGGCTTAAAATTATCTACAGACCCAAGATGGATTAACATCGCAGAAAAAAATTTATCGGAAATATTAATTGACCATGCTTATTGCGAACAAAAAGCGGCTTCTCATGCCATTTCACTGATTGTCAATTTTCCTGAATATCCCGAATTAGTTGAAACAATGACTAAACTTGCACAGGAAGAATTAAAACACTTTGAAATGGTTATTCAAAAATTAAAAGAAAGAAATATCCCCTTCGGACAAGAACGAAAAGATGAATATGTCAATACGCTTTATGCCTTCATTAGAAAGGGCGGTAGAAGAGAATCTGTTTTAATTGACCGCCTGCTCTTTGCCGCTATGATTGAAGCCCGCAGCTGCGAAAGATTTAAATTACTCAGCGAAAATATTAATGACGATGACTTAAAATCTTTTTACAGAGAACTTATGATTAGCGAAGCACAACACTATACTACTTTCATTAAATTAGCCCATCAACTTTGTAGCCATATAGAAGACATTGATAAAAGATGGCAGGAATGGTTAGATTATGAATCTAATATCATTCAAAAATTTGGAACTAAAGAATTTATCCATGGATAATACAATGACCAAACCCAATAAAAAAACAACTGATAATGCTTCTTCCAAAGAAACTCCTTTGATGAAGCAATATAACTCTATTAAATCTCAATATCCCGATGCCATTCTTTTATTTCGTGTAGGCGACTTTTACGAAACTTTTGGCGAAGACGCTAAAATCACCTCTCGCATACTTGGCATTGTTCTTACTAAACGATCCAACGGCTCTGCTTCCGAAGTAGATCTCGCCGGATTCCCTTATCACGCATTAGATAATTATTTACCTAAGTTAGTTAAAGCAGGATACAGAGTTGCTATCTGCGATCAGTTAGAAGATCCCAAACTCGCTAAAACCATTGTAAAACGTGGCATTACAGAATTAGTTACACCGGGCTTAAATCTCAATGACAAAATTTTAGATCATCAAAAAAATAATTACATCGCTTCCCTTATTTACGATGAAAAAAATAACACTGGTGGAATTTGTTTTTTAGACATCTCTACTGGCGATTTCCTTGTTACAGAAGGCAATTGGCAATACCTTGAAAATATTATCCAAACATTTCAGCCCGGTGAAATTTTGTTTTCTAAATCAAAAAAAGATTGGCTGGAAGAACAACTCAATAATCAGTTTTATACTTTTTATCTGGATGATTGGCATTTCAATTTTGAAAACGGCTATCAACAACTCATTCATCATTTTGGTACTACTTCCTTAAAAGGTTTTGGCGTAGAAAATTTACATCTTGCTATTACGGCATCCTCTGCACTCTTGCATTATCTCAACGAAACCAAACATCATCAAATCCAGCACATTACTAATATTAAAAGAATAGATGCATCTGAGTTTGTATGGTTAGATAAATTTACTATCAGAAATCTTGAGATTTTTCAAGCTAATCACGAAAATGGTAAATCACTTGTAGATATTATTGATCAAACACAAAATCCAATGGGGGCAAGAATGCTCCGTCAGTGGCTCGCTATGCCACTTAAAAACATCAGCAATATTCAACAAAGATTAGATATTGTAGAATACTTTATCAACAATACAGAACAACTCAATGAAATTACTTCTAAAATCAAACTCATCGGCGATGTTGAAAGATTAATGGCAAGAATAGTTTCTAATAGAACAAGCCCAAGAGAAGTCAATGTTTTGAAAAATGCTTTGAACTACATTCAACAAATACAACAAATTCTCATTACATCACAACACCCTGTATTATTAAAATTAGCAGAACAAATTAATCCTTGCGAATTACTTAAAGAAAAAATTCATCAATACATTGAAGAAGACGCGCCCTCTCAAATAGGCAAAGGCAATACCATCCGCACTGGCGTAAATGAACAATTAGATGAACTGAGAAAAATCGCCTACTCTGGAAAAGATTATTTGATTCAAATTCAACAAAGAGAAATCCAAAAAACAGGAATACCCTCGCTTAAAATTGCTTACAACAATGTGTTTGGATATTATCTTGAAGTAACCAACGCTCACAAAAATAAAGTTCCACCTGATTGGATTCGCAAGCAAACGCTCACCAACGCTGAAAGATACATTACACCCGAATTAAAAGAATATGAAGAAAAAATTTTAGGCGCAGAAGAAAAAATACTCTTACTTGAAAACCAAATCTTCAATGAATTAGTAGAAAACATCAAGCAATACACCACGCCTATTCTGAATAATGCTCGGATTATTGCACAAATAGATGTGCTCACATGTTTCGCTAAATTATCTATACAAAATAATTACACACGACCTATAATCAATGAAAGCAAGGACTTAATCATCAAAGAAGGCAGACACCCGGTTATTGAAAAACAATTACCTCCTAATGAACCTTACATTTCTAATAGTGTTCATCTATCTCCCGACGATTGTCAGATTATGATGATTACGGGACCTAATATGAGTGGAAAATCGGCTTTACTTCGTCAAACGGCTTTAATTGCTTTAATGGCACAAATAGGTTGCTTCGTTCCCGCAGAATACGCGGAAATAGGAATACTGGATAAAATATTTACTCGCGTTGGCGCTACTGACAACATCTCTTCTGGTGAATCTACTTTTATGGTTGAAATGAATGAAACTGCCAACATCTTAAATAATATTTCCGAAAGAAGTTTAATTTTATTAGATGAAATAGGACGCGGAACAGCCACTTACGATGGCATTTCAATCGCCTGGGCTATAGCAGAATACTTACATCAACATCCTTATCGCCCAAAAACTTTATTTGCCACGCATTATCACGAACTCAATGAAATGACAGAACAATTTGCACGCATAAAAAATTTCAATGTATCAGTAAAAGAAGTGAATGGAAAAATTATTTTTCTCAGAAAATTAAAAGAAGGTGGCAGCGAACATAGTTTTGGAATCCATGTTGCAAAAATGGCGGGAATGCCTCACACAGTTATTCAAATTGCTGAAAAAATGCTTCAAGTACTGGAACAACAACATCAACTCAATCCACCAGTACAAACTAATACTACTCCTAAACCTATACAACTTAATCTCTTTCAAATGGAAGATGAAAGATTATTGAAAATTCAACAATTATTACAATCTTTTAATATCAATGCCATTACTCCATTAGAAGCATTACTCAAACTCAATGAAATTCAAAACATCATCAATAAATCTTCAAAATAATTTTATGAACATCAAAGAATCTATTAAAAATTTTCTCCATAAAATACCTGCGTTCCTATCAGGATTTATGCTTGGAGTCATTCTCACTGGCGCTTTCTTTCTTTTCAAAATAAATGATTATATCATTCAATTAAAACAATCTTTATATCCTAAAATAACTGTGATTGAAAACAAAGATGGACATTCAACCAACGATAAAAAAACTAAAACATATAATAAACCCAAAAAACAGAATAATAATG
Source organism: Bacteroidota bacterium (assembly GCA_040758575.1). GTDB lineage: Bacteria > Bacteroidota > Bacteroidia > B-17B0 > Aurantibacillaceae > BPGX01. The sequence continues at coordinate 4,333 of JBFLVH010000031.1, forward strand.
TACCCAATGAAGACACCACTATATTAAATAATGATGATAGCTCTACAAACGAAACTGCACAAATTATTGAAGAAAAAATTTTGTCTGAAAAAAATATTCAAATTATTCATCTAAACGAAAATTCAAAAGATACGCTTCTTTCCCAACTTGCAGAAGCCCCTGAATATATTAAAAACAACAACATCAAAATTGTTTTCAAAAAAACACCTTTTAATAATAAAGGATATTATTTTGAAGACAATCATCTGGTGCTTTATGGATTAGAAGATATCCCTTACATCAATGTGTATGAATACAAAAATGATTTGTACATCAAATACGATAAATTAATATTTCAATTGCCTTATACTAATCGTTTTCAACCTCTGATAAAAGTTCAAAACGAACATTTATTAGCAAAAATGACTGAATGAAAATATTATTTTCCAAATATCAAGGTGCGGGCAACGACTTTATCATCATTGATAATCGTTTGCAAAAAATACAATTATCTACACAACAAATTAATTTTCTTTGTAACAGACATTTTGGAATCGGTGCCGATGGCTTGATGTTACTGGAAAATTCGTCTGTTGCTGATTTTAAAATGATTTATTTTAATTCCGATGGTAAAGAAAGTTCAATGTGTGGAAATGGCGGAAGATGTATAGTGGCATTTGCTCAACACAATGGTATCATTACAAAAAACAATACAACTTTTGAGGCCATTGATGGTTTGCATTATGCTGAAATTTTGAACAATGAAAATGTTCGTCTTCAAATGCAGGATGTAAGTGAAATTAAAAAAATAAGTAATGATTATATACTCAACACAGGTTCTCCTCATTTTGTAAGATTAGTAGATAATGTAGAATCCATCAATGTATTGGAAGAAGGTAGAAAAATCAGATACAGCGAAACTTTTTACGAAAAAGGAATCAATGTTAATTTCCTTCAAATAATTGATAAACACAATGTAAAAGTTCGCACCTATGAAAGAGGTGTAGAAAATGAAACGCTTTCTTGTGGAACAGGCGTAACAGCCGCCGCCCTTGTAACTGCTGAAATTTTTCAACTAACAAAAGATAATATTCAAATTCAAACTTCAGGAGGCACTTTATTTGTAGATTTTGAAAAACAAAATAATACATACAAAAACATTTTTCTCACTGGCAATGCTACATTGATATTTAAAGGAGAGATAAATATAAACTAACCCCCCCTTCAATTCCCCTCTCCTTTTTTAGGGAGAGGGGGGCAGGGGGTGAGGTTATTATGAAAACCCAAAACCCATGAAAACCTTTGCAATACCTGCATTTTACAGAAGTCCTCTCATTCAAAAAGTAAAGGACTTTAGAAAACAACAAGACCCAAAAAGAAAAAATTTATCACCATCTGTTTTGAATTTTGGAACTGTAAAGTATTACATACCTCGCCATTTTGGATTTTGTTATGGTGTAGAAAATGCTATTGAAATTGCATTCAAAGCCATTGATGAAAATCCTGATAAAAGAATTTTTTTACTCAGCCAGATGATACACAATCCCGAAGTCAATAAGGACTTACAACAAAGAGGTATTCAATTTTTGCAAGACACTTATGGCAATACGCTCATTGATTTTTCTGAATTAAAAAATGACGATGTGATTGTTATTCCTGCATTTGGTGCACCCCTTGAAATATTAAATAAAATCAAAGAACTACAATTAAATATCTATTATTACGATACTACCTGTCCTTTTGTAGAAAGAGTTTGGAAAAAAGCAGAACAAATAGGCAAACAAAATTATACCATCATCATTCACGGCAAATACAACCACGAAGAAACCCGTGCTACTTTCTCTCGCAGCAAACAATTCAATCATTCAGTTGTTATCTTAAATTTGCAGGAAGCACAAAAATTAGAACCTTATATTTTAGAACAAAAGTCACAGCAAGAATTTGAACAGGAATTCAAAAACAAATTTTCAGAAGGATTTAATATTCATCAGCATTTTCAAAGAATTGGCGTTATTAACCAAACTACTATGCTGGCTTCTGAAACAGAAGAAATCAGCGAATACCTCAAACAAGTGATGATAAAAAAATACGGAGAAAAAAATATTAAAGAACATTTTGCAGATACTCACGACACCTTGTGTTATGCAACAAATGAAAATCAATCCGCTATTTTAGAACTCCTAAAATCAGATGCAGATGTAGCCATTGTAGTAGGCGGATACAATAGCAGCAATACTTCTCATTTAGTAGAATTATTGGAAACAAAATTCCCAACATTTTTTATTTCCGGTGCTAATGAAATATTATCTCATCATCGCATCCGCCATTTTGATATTCATCAACATCAAACCAAAGAAACTGAACATAATTTTTTTTACAAAGAAAATCTCAAAATTATAGTAACAGGCGGTGCCTCCTGCCCCGACGCCCTTTTAGAGCAGGTAATTGTCAAAATTAATTCCTTGTTGGGTATTAAAGATAATGCTCAGGTAGAGGTGTTGGAGATTTAGAGAAAAAGCCGTGAAGCAATAAGCATAAAATAAAGAGAAGATTATTAGAGTTATTGCGAAATTACAGTAAACAAAAGTATCTGTTTAGCGTAGTTTAAAAGTTTGAGTTACCAAAAAATCGTCCGCTGTAGGCGGACTTGTTAGCTCCGTAGGAGCATTCTTTTGGTAACAGCAGCATAACATCCAAACAAACAAGTCCGCCTGCGGCGGACGACCCATATCATAAGTTTGTCTGCTAATGTTCGCCGAAGGAGGACTACAATAATTATTTTTTTATACACTAAACGAATAGATGTAGAATTTGTTGTATTTAGCAGAATATAAGATGTAAACGAAGAACATTTCAACAAAATAAAAAAATCCTGACGTGTTGGTCAGGATTATTGAGTGATTCCGCCGGGACTCGAACCCGGGACCCTTACATTAAAAGTGTAATGCTCTACCGACTGAGCTACGGAATCGTTTTTATTTGGGGCTGCAATTATACGCAAATCATTTTTTATTTTCCAAATTTTTGAATAAAAAATTATTTTTCTTTTTCACCAGTCGCTTAAAGCATTGTGAAGTAATTAAGTAATAAGTATATTTATTGATGGCGATTTTATCTCAATTAGAATGTTAATTAACACCTTAAAACGCACTTTTAACTTTTACAAATAGTGGATAATGTATAACTTTGCAAAAAATTTAAAGCTAGGTGAATTCAAGTCACAAATGCAACTTTTTGATGGT
>JBFLVH010000032.1:0-6421 GCA_040758575.1 Bacteroidota bacterium
TTTTTAACCGATAAATATTATATTTTTATCAAAAATTAAATTATTGAAAATTAATATATTATTAAATAGAATGTTAAAAAATGATAACTGTTTTAATATCGGATGATAAAAAATTTGATAATAAACGATAAAATAATTAACTTTGCGGCAAAGCGGAGAAAGTATGGAAAGAAAATGGTATCATATAGAACAAAATATTTATGATGAACTAAAAGACATCATAGATAGGGTAAATGAAAAAAAACAAAAGTTAGATGAAAAAAGACCTTTGCCTTATAGTGTATTGCATAGGGTAAAAGAAGAACTATATCTTGAATGGAATCATCATTCTAATGCTATTGAAGGGAATACTTTAACATTGAATGAAACAAAAGTTGTGTTAAATGATGGACTTACTATTGGAGGCAAATCTATTAGAGAACATTTAGAAATTATTGGACATAATGAAGCCATTAAATTTATACAAGAATTAGCCCATCCAATGTATGTATTAAATGGCAGTGATATTTTAGATGTGCATAATATTATAATGTTAGCAGTGAATAAGGACATTGCAGGAAGAATTAGAAATGGGGCAGTAAGGATTAGTGGTGCTAATTTTATTCCGCCTGCTGCACACAAAGTGCCCGATTTATTTGATGAAATGGTATATCATATTGCTACATTGACCAATGAGTTGCATCCTGTTATTTTGGCGGCATTGTTTCATCATAGATTTGTTTGGATTCATCCATTTTTTGATGGTAATGGAAGAGTAGCCCGATTGATAATGAATTTAATACTAATGAGCAAAGGATATCCGCCTGCTATTATATTAAAAGAAGACAGAAAAAAATATTACGATGCTCTGAACAAAGCCAATAATGGGCACTATGAAAAGTTTTTTCAATTAGTTTTACAAAGTGTTGAAAGGTCATTGAATATTTATTTGAGTGCTCATCCTGATTATGATGAGTATGATACAATTTCCAATATTGTTAGTGAGTCACAAGTTCCTTATGGAAGCGAGTATGTTAGTTTATTGGCTCGTCAAGGAAAAATTGATGCTTACAAAGAAAGAAATGTATGGTATACTTCTAAAAAGGCGATTGAAGAATATATTGCCAAAAGAAAAAAAGAGAGAGCATTAAAGCCAAAGAAAATTTAATTAGTAAGTATTTTTATTCTAATTGTTAGTGTGATATAATTTGTATTTTTGAGCGAAAAATAAAATTATGAAAAAATGGAGTATTTATTTATTGTTAGGAATATTTCTGAATTTTTTTGTGATGGCTCAAAAAAAGAATGTAAATGCTGCGTGGAGGGCTCTTACAGATTATCAAAGCACGCTTAATGATAAACCTAATCTTAATTATTTATTAAAAGCCAAAGAGAGTATAGACCTTGCCATTCAAAATCCTGAAACAAAGGAAGATGCCAAAGCACTCACTTATTATTCTCAAATTTATTTTGAGTTGTTTAAGTATTATCAAAATAATCCTGACAAGAGTATAGACCATTATGGTTATTTGAATACTGCTATTGAAGCATTTAATACTTTAAAAGAAAAGCATCCTAAAGTGGCTGCTACACCTGAAATTCAAAATCACGGCATTTTTTTATTGAATACATCTAATCAGGAAGCAGTAAAGTTGTTTAATGAAAAAAAATATAGTGATGCAAGCCAGTTGTTTTTACATCATTATCAATTACAAAAAAAGATTTTGAATACTACTGACACATCTGGAATTTTTAATGCTTTTGTTTGTGCCTATAAATCTAATAGCGAAAAAACTCAACAATTAGCCAATGAAATGATTCAAAATAGTTTAGATAATGTAAAGATGTATCAACTTTTATATAATTATTATATTCATAAAAAAGACACAACTAATGCACTGCAAACACTTCAAAAGGGTAGAAGCAAATTTTCAAATGATGCTACATTACTTAACCTTGAAACTGATTTTTATATTAATACCAAACAATATAATAAAGCCATTAATAACCTTGAACAAATGATTCAAACTGATTCCACTAATGCCTTGCTACTCTTAACACTGGGTAATTTGTATGACAATCTTGCTAATTTCAGAATGGCTCAAAAAAATTATTCTGATACTACTAATTTGTATTTTCAAAAAGCCATTGAAAATTACAATAAAAGTTATAGATTTAAAGATAAGTTAGATAAAGAAAATTTATTCACACTGACTTACAATATTGGTGCATATTACACTAATTATGGTTTGTATTATTATAATCGCAAAATGAAAGAGTTTAAGATAACTGATTTATCTCAAAAACAAAAAGAAGTTGAAGATAAAAGAAAAGAATATACTCAAATGGGTTTGCCATACTTGAAGGAAGCAGAAACTATAAAGCCCAACGATAATGCCGTAATTACTGCACTCTACAAAGTGTATGCTTTAATAGGAGATAATAAAAATGCTGAAGTGTATAAAAATAAAATGTTAGGGAAGTAAGATAATTAGTTCGTAACTACAAATTTTGCTTATTCAAACAAATGATGAAAAAATTTTTATCAATAATTTGAGAAAATAATTTTATATGCAGGTAAAAGGAAAATTTAAAGTTCTAAAATTTGGAGGAACAAGTGTAGGCACAGCAGAAAGAATGAAAAACTTATGCAGATTAATTATTAATGATGAACCCAAAATTGTAGTGCTATCTGCAATGAGTGGAACTACTAATGCTCTTGTAAAAATAAGTGAGTATTTATATAAGAATCAATTAGATGAAGCAGAGAAAGATATTAATGAGTTGTATCATAAATATTGTGGAGTAGTAAAAGAATTGTTGACTGGCGAATATCTTGAAAAAGGTTTAGCATTCATCAATTCAATCTTTGAAGTTATTAAAACATTTAGAAACGAGGCATTTACATTTACTTCCAAAGAAGAAAAAATTATTTTGGCACAAGGTGAAATATTAAGCACTAATTTGTTTCATTTGTATTTACAGCATATTGGTGTAAAAAGTGTTTTGTTAGATGCTCTTGAATTTATGAAAATTGATGAAAATAATGAGCCAGACATTGCATTTACTAAACAAATTTTAACTGAAAAATTAAATCACTTTAAAGATGATATTTTATTTATAACACAAGGATACATTTGCAGAAATGCTTATGGAGATATTGATAATCTTAAAAGAGGAGGTAGTGATTATACGGCATCCATTATAGGTGCTGCTATCAATGCTTCTGAAATTCAGATATGGACGGATATTGATGGTATGCACAACAACGACCCAAGAATAGTTTCCAGAACTTATCCTGTAAATTATTTGAGTTTTGATGAAGCCGCAGAGTTAGCATATTTTGGGGCTAAAATTTTACACCCTGCGTGTATTTTACCTGCTCAAAAAGAACAAATTCCTGTGATATTAAAAAACACAATGCAACCCCAAGCATTTGGAACGATTATAACTAATGCTTTTCCAAATGAAGGATTTAAGGCAGTTGCTGCAAAGGATAATATTACTGCATTGCAGATTAAAAGTTATAGAATGCTTTTGGCTTATGGTTTTTTAAGGGCTATATTTGAAATTTTTGAAAGGTATAAAACATCTATTGATATGATTACCACTTCTGAAGTGGCTGTAAGTGTAACTATTGATGACACAACTCATTTGAAAGAAATTTTAGAAGAATTAAAACAAATTGCCAGTGTGGAAGTAATTCCAGACCAAACTATTATATGTGTAGCAGGATATTTACCAAAAAATAAACCAGGTTATTTAATGAAGGTAGCAGAAGCATTAAAAGATATTCCTGTAAGTATGATTTCTTATGGAGGTAGTGAATATAATATTTCTGTGCTTGTGCATCAAAAACATAAAAAAGCAGCAATGGAGCAATTAAATAAAGTGCTATTTAATTTGTAAAATATGTTTTTTAATCAATCTATTATTCAAAAATTAATAAAGATTCCTACGCCTTACTATTATTATGATGTAGAGGTATTTGAATTGAATATTCAGAAAGCACTTAATGCAGCCAAAAGAATTAATGGAAAAATACATTATGCTCTGAAAGCCAATAATCAAAATAAATTATTACAAATTCTTTCAAGATACAATATTGGTGCAGATTGTGTGAGTGGTGGAGAAATTCAAAGAGCATTGGATAATGGAATTGATTCAAAAAATATAGTGTTTGCAGGTGTTGGAAAAACAGATGAGGAAATTACATTAGCACTTTCTAAAAAAATTTTTTGTCTGAATGTTGAAAGTGTGCAGGAATTAGAAGTTATAAATGATATTGCAGTATCTTTAAATGTGAAAGCGAATATTGCCATTCGTGTCAATCCTAATGTAGATGCATACACGCACAAATTCATTACTACAGGTTTAAGTGAAAATAAGTTTGGAATTAATGCGTCTGATTTATCGGCTGTTTTAGATAAATTAAAATCCTTGAAACAATTGAAATTAATTGGATTGCATTTTCATATCGGGTCTCAAATAACCGATTTATCTGCTTTCAAGAATTTATGTTTGAAAGTGAATGAAATTCAAAACTATCTTGAAAATAAAAATATAGAGTTACAACATTTAAATTTAGGAGGAGGATTAGGTATCAATTATACACACCCCGATGAATATTTATTTCCTGATTTTGAAAATTACTTTAAAGTTTTTGAGACATTTTTAAATAGAAAATCACATCAAGAAATACATTTTGAATTAGGCAGAGCATTGGTAGCACAATGTGGAGCATTGATTAGCAAAGTATTATTTACTAAAAAATCAGGGCGTAAAAATTTTTTAATTTTAGATAGTGGAATGAATCATTTATTAAGACCCGCATTATATGAAGCGTATCATAAAATAGAAAACATATCCAAATATTACGAACCCGCTAATGTTTTATATGATGTATGTGGTCCTATTTGTGAAACTACTGATTATTTTGGAAAAAATGTTTTGTTGCCAAATACATATAGAGGAGATATAATTGCCATTCGTTCGGCAGGAGCGTATGGAGAGGTAATGGCATCTAACTATAATTTGAAAGGTTATCCATCAGTTTATTTTTCCGATGAAATTTAATTTTATCCGTTGATGAAAATAATTTTGATTTTTAAGAGTAATAATTTGTATTTTTCGCAATAAAAATATTTTATGAAAGTAGTAATAGTTGATGATGAAAGATTATCAAGAGAAGAATTAAAGAAGTTATTAAAAAATTATCCTGATGTTGAAATACTTGCAGAATGTGTAAATGCCGAAGAAGGAAAAAAGAAAATTGAAGAATTGAAACCTGACCTTGTATTTTTGGATATAGAAATGCCTGATAAAACAGGCTTTGATATGTTGAATGAAATTAATGCTATTCCAGATGTGGTTTTTATTTCTGCTTATGATGAATATGCAATTAAAGCATTTGAATTTCAGGTATTAGATTATTTATTAAAACCTATTGATTCACAAAGATTAGCAGAATGTATTAAAAAATATCAGATTAAAGAAGAAAAAGAAAATCAGATTGCAACTAAAACGGGCAAACTTGACAAAGATGCAAGAGTATTTATGAAAGATGGAGATAATTGTTGGTTTGTTCCATTAAAAGATATTGTTGTATTTGAATCATTAGGAAATTATGTAAAAGTGCATTTGCCTAATTCTCATCCTGTGATATTTAATAGTTTGAACGCTCTTGAAGAAAGGTTACCATCAGATATGTTTTTCAGAGCCAACAGAAAGTTTATTATTAATTTACATAAAATTATAAATATCTCTACTTGGGTGAATAATGGCTATATGGTCAAACTTGAAAATGGTATGGAAGTAGATTTAAGTCGTCGTCAATCAGTAAAGTTCAAAGAAATTTTTGGTTTGTAATTTTGAAAAATGTTTTTTATTCAATCTATTGATGAAAAAATATTATCGCTATTTCAATCGGCACATACTTCGTTTTTAGATGAGTTTTTTTGGTATGTGTCAGAAGCGTGGGTGTTTTTACCATTATGGCTTTGGGCTTTAATAAAAATTTTCAAAACATATTCCAGAACAGATGTATTTAAAATTATTTTAGCAGTGATTATTACAATATTTTTAAGTGACCAGATTTCTAATGTATTTAAAAATTATTTTAAGAGATTAAGACCTACGCACAACATTGAGTTAAAAGATAAAATAAAAGTAGTTAATAATTATTATGGTGGCAAATATGGCTTCTACTCTGCACACGCTTCTAATAGTGCGGCTATTACTTGTTTAGCATTAATTTTAATTAAAAACAACAGAAATAAATATTGGTTATTGATTTATCCTTTTTTATCGGGCATAAGTAGAATGTATCTTGGAGTGCATTATTTTTCAGATGTTTTAGTAGGTTGGATGATGGGAAGTTTGATAGCAATTTTAGTTTATTGGATGTTTTATAAATATAGTGGATTGAATAAAAATTAAAATG
>JBFLVH010000033.1:0-5443 GCA_040758575.1 Bacteroidota bacterium
GATACACCAAAACCTACTGCAAAATTAACTCGTGACTGTCCTTTAGTTCCAAAGGTAAGACTTAAGGATGCTTTAGCCCCACAATCAACACCAGGAGGACAATCTCCATCGGGGTCATTGTATTTAATAGGATTATTTCTATTTGTTGCATACTCGCTTTCTTCTGCTAATGGCTTTGGGTCTCTGTTCCACCTTCTCCCTAATCTACTATCATACTGCCAAAACCTTGCTGTGTAATTGTTTCCTATGCCATATATTTCATTGTCTCTTTCCTGCTTATTAAACCCAAACCTGTATCTATCAACATTGTGGCTTCTTGCCAGCATCCCAAACGGATAATAATCATTCACTTCCAGCACCTGCGCCGCATAAGTCATATCACTTGGGTTAGTGCCTTGTGGTGTTTTCTTATCATTAATAACCACTCTTACATTTCCTAACCAATCTGCTAACTCGTAATGCTTCTTACCAAAATAATAATAAACAAAATTATATGGCAATGGAATTGGTGTAATGGGTGTAATTGAACCACCAATAGATTTGGGAATGCTTGGTAAATAAGGCGTATTCGGCGCAGATGTTTTGAAGGGTGAAAAAAATGAAGGATATTTTTTGACAAGAAAACTATTTTCTTTTATCACGCCTAACCTGCTACTGCCATACAAATGCAACTCATCTAAAAATAATGAATCGTTTCTGTCTTTGTATATGGACATTACATTGCTTTGGGTATTTGCTAATAGGAGGATTTGCCGGGTATTGGTTTGATGAGTACACATTTTGTTAAAGTTTTCCTTAATGTTTCATGTTATTTGTCTTCTTTTTTAATATCCTCCCTATTGATTATTTTGCCTTGCTTTCCGGGCAAATAATCGTTTTTTAAAATATTAAACAAAATAGAATATTTTTTCTTATTGAAGTTCCTAGAATGAATAAAAAATTTATTCAGCGTTAATAAATCTTTTAAAAAATCTGCTTTTCCTAATACAACATTATCGCAACTGTCACATTCATAAAATAAAATATATAAGTAGGGCTCATGTAGTACAGGTTTGAAACCAAAATCATAAATAATATATTTTCTTCCTTTATACTTAATACTCCCATGAGATGAATAATATAAATCTTCTTCACTAAACTCTTTAATAGGTTTTATAGATTCTATCATGTATTTTTTTACAGCAACATCATTTTGAGACTTTTCACTTAAGCAGTAAAAAAATATACTAACAAATACAATTATTCTCATTTGATTATTTTTTCTTTTCATGTACTTTTTCACCTCTTGGATCGGCTTGTTCGTAATATTTAAGTTCATTTGCATTTGGTTTATCTTCAGCTTTTTTAGGATCAACACCGAGATTTCTCATAGAACCTTTATCGGTAGCGTGTGTTCCCTCATGGGTACCGATCGCTCCGATAATTTCATCTTTTGAAAAATCAGATTGAAACACATCCTTACCGTTTATTTCAATTACCCAAATTTTATTTGGTGGTGTTTCTTTTATCTTGTTTATTGTTCCTTCAAAAATTGTGATTTCTGAGGAAATTATTTTATCACCTTCAACTTTAGTTTTAGTTTCTCCATAAAGAGGGATAAATCCATCACTAGGCTTATCAGAATATTCTTTTGTTGCTTCATTATAGTATAGAGATCGCTTATCAATTTTTATAGCTATATCATGTTGTGCATCATTCATTGCTTGTACTATTGTTCTGCCTATTTCTGTTTTTGACATTGCTTTAATAACAGTACCAGCATTTTTCATGAAACCCTCCATCACTTCTTTAGATGTGCCCTCTACAAATTGAAAATTAGCAGTATAACTTCCATCCTTCCCTTTTGTGAATGATATTGTAACAGGATTACCATTTCCATCAACAACAACCTTACCATCTGAATCCAATAACTTAATCGGGTTATTTATAGCAAACACATATGGGCTAATTGGTACATAATTTTTGGCGAGCTTATCTACACTTAACCACCTACCGACCCTTGGATCATAATGTCTATCTCCGTAATCATAATCATTACCAAAACCTTTTACCTCATTATCCATTTCTTTTCTATTAAACCCATACCTATACCCCACACTCCATCTTCTGCCGTAGAGCGGGCTACCAAACGGATAATAATCACTCACCTCTAAAACTTGCGCCGCATAAGTCATATTACTTGGGTTTGTGCCTTGCGGTGTTTTCTTATCATTAATAACCACTCTTACATTTCCCAACCAATCTGCTAACTCGTAGTGTTTTTTGCCGAAGTGATAATGAACAAAATTATACGGCAATGGAATTGGTGTAATGGGTGTAATTGAACCGCCAATGGATATAGATTTGGGGATGCTTGGTAAATAAGGCGTACTCGGTGTAGATGTTTTGAAGGGTGAAAAAAATGAAGGATATTTTTTGGCAAGAAAACTATCTTCCTTGATTACACCTAACCTGCTACTACCATACAAATGCAACTCATCTAAAAATAATGAATCGTTTCTGTCTTTGTATATGGACATTACATTTCCCTGCGCATCTCTTATGTAAATTTGCTTTTCATTAGTTTGTTTATTTTCTTTTACTAATCTGTTACCCATAGCATCGTATTCAAATGAAAGTAAATTATTGTTGTTCTTCTTTATCTGTTTTACTTTGCCGTAATGTGTCCAGCTAATCTCTAATCCTTCGCTGTGGTCTTTAATCAAATTTCCTGTTGGGTCGTAAATGTAATTATTTATTGTTTGACTATCAATATCGTTATTAAAATTACTTGCAGGCACATTGTCTGTTACATGATTGAGTTTATTACTACCAGGATAATAAAAATACTGCAAACTATCCATCGGCGCATTGGAAGCAAAACGATTTAAAGTAAGTATATTGCCCATTTTATCATAAGTGTAAGAAGTAGTGTAATGTTGTATGCCTGCATTGTTCAAAAATGTACTGCGACTTCTCAGGCGATTGAGCGCATCGTATTGATATGCATGCGTAAGCGGAGTGAGTGTGTCTTGCTGCATCAAATGTGCTCCAATGTTGCCGTTAAATAACCCTGTGTATAAAGAAAAATTTCCAGCAGAAAAATTCCCAATCACCTTGTAATCGCCATGAAAATACTGCAACTGAAATGCTAATTTATCTTTTGCTACATACTGATTAATCCCTCCTAGTATCCCATCTCCGCCTGCATCCTTGCTGCTATCTAATGTAGAATGATTAAGCGATTTCATCCATCCATTGATAGTATAAATATAATCCAACTTGCGATCTATCACGATGAATTACCCGTATTTTCTGATGAATCATTTTTTGATTCCAAATTTTTGGTAACACGGATTTTTTATTTTTTTATTTAAAAGATGTGGCTGCAAGTATAGGAATATTGGGGTGTTTTGTTAAGTATTTAACAGACATTACCATTTTTTTGGGGACTACAAAGCACTTTTAAAATGTTAAATGTTTGATAATCAATAACTTACGGATTAAGAATAGGCAAAAAACATGCATTTTTATAGGAAAAAGTTGCAAGTTGGGTTAATACTACTGTGGGTTATTTGCTCAGTGAAACAAAAGATACAACCTATTTTCTATAATTAATTACTCCGCCAATTTTAATATATCTAATTTCTTCATTGTTTCATAAGCTGTATCTATTTGGGCACTATTGCCAATATAATACACTACATATCGTACAACTTCTTTCCCCTCAAGGTCTTTATTTATTGCACCCGCGATGCCACCATAAGCAATTACAGTATCAACATGGATATTTTTAGGTTCTGGAGTATAGCGTATTTTATTTTCGGGTGAGATTTTCTCATAGTAAAATTCAGGAAAATGCGTCCACTCAGGATTATCTGTAAATTGTGTTTTTAATATCCCATTTGCAGGTATTTCATACAATCTTTTTTTACCTTCATATTTAGGCTCTGCTCCTTGCTTTTGGTCGTATATTATCACAATATAGCCTGTGTAGTTCTTAGGCACTATCACAATTTCATCCTCTCCGGTAGCACAGCTAAAAAGTATAAGCGATATTATAATTCTTAAAATCATCTTCATTTATTTGTGTCCTCCGTTATTTTTTTATTCCATTCTTCTACAGAGTAAGTTTTATCCCCTTCTTTAACCCCTATAAAATTACCAGACTTGTCAATTTGTATTTGCATATTCACATTAAACAACTTCTCTTTATTATCTCCATACAAATCAGTAATGCCACCCGTTTCCATTTTGGCACCTAGAAATAATTTGGTCTTACCTGATTGGTCTGTGATAAAAGCTTCTGTACTTGGAAACTTATCCCCCGTAAAAGAGCCCGATACATTTAATATCCCGTTCTCTAAATCTTCGGTAATAGAAAGCGAAGCATGAACATCTAATGCAGGCGTTGCCCACTGTGGGGTGATAGGGTCTTTTCCTGAATGACTAAAATCAAATGCAACAGAACCTTGAGAAAATTTCACATTAGTGATTGATGCAGTAGGTTTTCCTCTTTTAACGACAGGAGGAATATATGTACCTCCAATAAAGCCACCATAAAATACTGTAGGGTCACTCGCCGTTGAAGGGGTTGTAATAATACCTTTTGCAGGGTCAACTACAAAACTTGTTCTAACTCTAGATGTTACATCTCGTGCAGTTGAGAGAGATGGACCACGGCCATCACCTCTAAATAAACCCGCTCCGGTTGTTGGAGTAGAAATAAATGAACGCACATGAATTGGCCAAGGGAGTTGACCATTAGGGTCAACCATTATGATAGGGTTATTTGCCGTTGCTACGTATGGCGACCAACCGGCCATTATATGTGCTTTAGGATCAACATTCCACCTTCTCGCTAACCTTGTACTATATCCATAATCACCAAAACTTAAATGATTTCCTTCTCCACTTATTTCATTATCTTTCTCGTGTTTTCCAAAGCCATACCTATACCCTGCACTCCATCTTCTGCCGTAGAGCGGGCTACCAAACGGATAATAATCATTCACTTCTAAAACCTGTGCTGCATAAGTCATATCACTCGAGTCAGTGCCCATTGGTGTTTTTTTGTCGTTTATTACTACACGCACATTGCCGAGCCAGTCGGTGAGTTCGTAGTGTTTTTTGCCGAAATAATATTGCACAGATGGTAAGGTTGGATATGTGGGTAATAATACAGGACCACCAATGGATATAGATTTGGGAATGCTTGGTAAATAAGGCAAGTTAGGTGTGTTTATTTTCAGTGGTGAAGATGGCGGAAAAATATTTACATACTTGGCAAGTAAGTGATTTTCTTTGATTATTCCAAGTCGCTGGCTTCCGTATAAATGAAGTTCTTCAAGCATTAAACTATCGTGTGTGTCTTTATAAATAGCCATTACATTGCTTTGTGCAAAGATAATTTATTTCTTTGTTACTTTTTTTAGAAAAAAGTAACCAAAAAATCTGACGCTGT
>JBFLVH010000034.1:0-5059 GCA_040758575.1 Bacteroidota bacterium
GTGTTTTGCTTGGAGAATGATTTATGGTTGGTTGATTTGCTTTGCTTTCATTTGGTATTATTGAATAATTTTCATTTTGTTGAATAGAATTTTTATTAAGCGAATGATGATTAGAAATAAATGTATGAGTTGAAGTCGCATCAGAATAATTAATTGAATAATTAAATAAGAAATAAAGAATAACAAGCAGAGTTATTATTGAACCATCTATATAGAATATTTTATTTTTGTTTAAATAAAAAGATTCAAAGAGTTTCCAATCATTTTCAGATGCTTCAAATTGTTGAAGGAATTCAGGGGTTTCAAATTTTTCATTTAGGGTAGAAGCATTATGTGGTACAAATTTTGAAAAAAATTGATTTACATCTTCATCAGAAAGACGAAATTGGGATAAATAATCTTCATGTTCAAATTTATTTTTTAGCCAGTTATGTGGACGGTCTTTTTTCATTAGTAAAGATTAAATTGTAAAGTATAGTTTTTTTATCATTTCCTGTAATTTTTTTCTGGATTGATTAAGATACCATTTAGAAGTTCCTTCTGATATGCCCAGAATATTAGCAATTTCTTCATGAGAATAATTATCAATGCAAAACATGTTAAATACTGCTTTTTCTGTTTCATTTAATTGTTCAATTAGTTGTAGTATTTCATTGGCATTAAATTTTGTAAGGGCATTATTTATTTCAGAAAATGAAGAGTTATCAAAGTATTCATCTACATAAGTAATAGAGGCATTTTTTTTATTTTTTCTCATTTCATCAATAATTGTGTTAACAGTAATTTTTGAAATCCATACTTTGAAGGGATAGTCAGGGTTATAGGTATTTATTTGGGTGAGTATTTTATACATAGCGGTATTGACAATTTCTTTGGATACATCTTTTGAAAGCGTATATCTATAACAAATGCCCATCATATATGGAAATAATTTTCTATACATTTCTTCCTGTGCTTGTCTATCATTTTTCTTGCACTTTTCAATTAAGGAAATGTCAATATTCATAAGGTATTTTGATAATTGCAAATATAATAAAAGGGCGGCATACTACCGCCCCTTTATTATTTATGAAAGTTTATTCTTTAATGAATGTTTGTTTGAATAATTCGTTATGATTATTATCAGTGAGTTTGATGATGTATAATCCTTTATCCAGTTGATTGATGTTGATATTGGCTTCTGTTGTATTTTCAATGCTTTGGGTGTATATCATTCTGCCTGTAACATCAAAGATTCTAATTTGTCCATTGACACTTGCATTCATCTCTAATTTAATACTTTCATGAGCAGGGTTAGGATATAGTTTTACTTTTGGTGAAGCAGATAAGTTATTAATTCCAGTAATGTGAGGATATATATATTTAGCATTTCCAAGCACATTGATGTTATTGTCAGAACTACCAGCCATTAAGCGATTTATTTGAACACAATTAGTTGATATGCAACTATCGTTATTAGCATCTTTCCATGTAATGTGTATACATACAGTATATGTACCGGGAGTTGCGTAAGTATAAGATGGGAATGCAGCAGTTGAAGAATTACCATCACCAAAATCCCAAAAATACGCCGTAATCGTATATGGAGAGTTTCCACCAGACGGTTGTATAGGAGTATAATTATAATACCAGATTTGAGGATTAGCAGAATCAGCCCATGCTGTGAAAGAAACAGGATTACATGAAAGAGGGAGTAGAGCAGCATTATTAACTACGATATTTTGACAAGCGCTTGTATAGGTGCAAACCCCAGTTGAATCATAAACCCATGCACACACCCAGTAAGTGCCATTGGCAGTATAAGTATGGCTGGAAGTGTTAGAAGTAGTTACAATGTTTGTACCATCACCAAAGTTCCAATAGTAAATAGAGCTTGCAGAAGGCATTGGATTAGCATTCAAAGTGAAATTAAAGGTTGGATCGTTATTGTTTACAATTAATGATGGTGTAGAAAAGCAAAAGGTTGCATTAGATACGCTTATTGCAGTAGTTGAGGATTTTACACATCCGTTGCCTGAAACATCTACATTTATTACATAATTTCCATTAGAACTATAAGTGTGGCTGACGGGGTTACCAGTAGCAGAGAGATTATTTGGATAGCTTAAATCCCATTGATAACTTAAAGATATACCATTAGGATTATTAACCATTGCAGTGAAATTAAAAGATGGGTCTGAATTTCCAATATTAATACCTGTTACATCAAACAAATTAGATGTAATTGTAATAGTTGCTTGTGCGGTTTGAAAAGGACAGGCAGGACTGCTAGTAGAATCTACTACTGCTACACTTATTGTATAAGTTCCCGCGCTACAGTAAGTATTAACTCCTGCACTAAATGAAGTTGAACTAATAGCAGGAGAGGCATCATAGTGTCCATCGCCGAAGTCCCAATATGCATAGGTATTTCCCGGCGAAATATTTCCCATTACCTGTGGTGTAAAGTAATAGTTATTGGTTCCTGTTCCTGGCGTAATATTAATGCCAGTAATTGTGAAGGTGCATTGTCCTTTCATTGCACCTAATGCAGCCAATGCTGCGACTCCGATTGTTAATACTTGCTTTTTCATAGTTGTAAATTTTTTGAGTTTTTCTGCTGATAGATACGAAACTCAAAAACAAAAGGTTGGAATTTCTTTCATCTCATTTTAATTGATTACTATCTTTTCATAAACCAAATTGCGTTAATTATATTTACCGCATATTTTAATTAAATAATGAAAATCACACACACCGAATTTGTGAAAAGCGCTACAAATCTTGCTAATTCACCAAAGCCATTTTTTCCTGAAATAGCATTTATTGGAAGAAGTAATGTTGGAAAGAGTTCTTTAATAAATTTTATTTGCAATAACAGTAAACTGGCTAAAGTTTCAGAAACACCTGGCAAAACTAAAACAATCAATTATTTTCTCATTAATAAAAAATGGTATCTTGTTGATTTGCCGGGCTATGGCTTTGCTAAAACATCTCTTGAAGAAAGAAAACAATTTCAAAAAATGATTGAAGAATATATTACTCAACGACCTACTCTCAAATGTACAATGGTTCTCATTGATAGCCGTCTTGAATTCCAGAAATCAGATAAAGAATTTATTTATCAATTATCATCTAATAACTTGCCTTTTGCTATTGTTCTTACTAAAATTGATAAATTATCTGCATCACAATTAAAATCTCAAATAAAATATTTTGAAAATGAGTTTCAAAAAATGTTTGAAGAATTACCCAATATCTTTACAACATCTGCCACTAAAAAACAAGGTAGTGAAGATTTACTAGATTTTTTTGAATATCTAATCAATTCCTGATGCAAAAAAATATTTTAAATAACAAATGGCAAATACTACTTGCAAAATTAGAAAAAAGATTTGGAATGCCTTTAGATTATGCAGGTATTCTTTTTTTAATAGGATTGCAGGAATTAGGAAAACCTTATAGAAACTACAAAAAAGACGAGAAACTCGCTATAATGCATATAGCAGTATGCACTTTATTAGAACCTTATGGTATTTATGAATACATAGGTAAAGATAAAGATGGTTGGCCACATTGGAGATTAGTAGAAGAATTACCGCCACTTTCAGATGCTCAACAAAATAAACTTATCACAGAAGCTATTATTGATTATTTTGAAAAACAAAATTTTTTTGATGAATAAAATTAAGCCATTGACTAAAGATAAAAAAATATTTCTTGTTATCTTATTTATAGCTTTTAAAAATCTTTATTCACAAGAAGAAAATAGATTTTTTGTTGGTATCTCTGCTGGTCTCACTGGTTGTCAGGTGCACGGAGATAATTATAGCGGTTATAACAAATTAGGTTGGATGGCTGGATTATTTGTTCATTATAAATGGTATCAAAATGTTATTCCTCAACTTGGAATTGTTTATATTCAAAAAGGCGCTCGCCATAATCCCGATTCTGCTGATATGTCTCAATACCTTTTAAGATTACATTTTATAGAAATATCTACTAATATCAAGTTTTTATTTTTGAAGAAAAAATTATTTGTAACTCTTGGACACTCCATAGGGTACCTATTTAATTATTATGAAGAACAAAACTATTTAAATATGACTAATACAGTCCAAAATGAAAAATTTGAATTTTCTATCAATACAGGAGTTGGATACCAAATAAATGAACAACTCAATATTGAATTGCGTGCAAACAATGGTTATACTCCTTTCAGAAAACGCAGCATACCAAGCAACATATTTTACAACAATCCTATTGCAAGAATGTTTAATAAAGGACTATACAACAATATTTTAGAATTAATTTTTACATATCATATTTATGGAAAAAACAAAGAATAACCGAAAATTAGTAATAGCAATAACAGGGGCAAGTGGAAGTTTATATGCAAAGTTGCTAATGGATGAATTAATCAATCATAAAAAACTTTTTGATGAAATTTCAGTAGTAATGACTTCCAATGCAAAAGAAGTTTGGGAATACGAGCTTAAAAATAAGGACTACGAAAAATATCCTTTCAAATTTTGGGAGCAAAATAACTTCTATGCTCCCTTTGCTTCTGGCTCTGCTGGTTATACAGATATGATTATTTGCCCTTGTAGCACTGGAATGCTAGGAAGAATAGCCAATGGAATAAGTAACGACCTTATTAGTCGTGCCGCTGATGTTATGATGAAAGAAAGAAAAAGATTGATATTAGTAGTGCGGGAAATACCTTACAATTTAATCCATTTACAAAATATGTTGACTTTGACTCAAGCAGGAGCAATAGTTTGCCCCGCCAGTCCCTCATTGTATCACTTGCCCAACAACATTAATGAATTATTATTATCAGTTGTTCATCGTGTTTTAAATCTCATTAATATTTATCCTGATAAGCAATATCAGTGGAATACTGATAATACTGATAAAGAATAAGTGATAAATATTTAATGCGAAAACATTTTTCTCCATCAAATAAAAAAAAATAATTTCTTGTAAATCAGGTAGATGAGAAAAAATTTTTTAGGAAGTGAAAAAAAAATTTGGAGGAACGGGGAAAATGTGCGTATATTTGCACCCCCGTTTTAAG
>JBFLVH010000035.1:0-4664 GCA_040758575.1 Bacteroidota bacterium
TCGGCTATGGAATTTATACGCTTTAAGGCATTGTTTATAAGTTCTTTGTTCCCTTGTGTTACTTGTGCGTCCTTTAATCCGCTTTCCAATGCCGCCAATGGCGACCTTATATCGTGCGCAACCTGTGCCGCCAAGTCAGCACGATATTTATTGATTTCAGAATTCATCAATAAATTATATTCTTCAATAAGTCTTTTCCTTTCCATAAAAGCAATCTTTATTGAAAGCAAGAAAATAAATATCCAAAAAAGTAGTGCAAATATGAAATAAGTCCATCTATTATAATAGAAACGCAATTTACCATATTCGGAAGTTCGATTTTCATCAAAAAATATTTTTACTTCAGACACGCCGGTGAATAATAAATTTGTGGCAGAATAATTCTCTGGTATTGAGAAATTGTTACTCCTGATTATTGAAGTCCACACAAGACCTGAAAAATCTTTCAAAACAGATCTGGACATATCCATCATTATCAATCTGTTATCACCGTTTAGTAATGGCGTCCTAAAACTATCCGATAGGTGTTCTGCAATCCTTTGTTTAAAATAAGCAGTATAAAACAATGAAGAAATAACAAGAAAAATGAGGATTAAAAGATTTAAAAGAATAACCTTTATAAAAATTTTCTTCAAAGACTTTTGAATATCAGTAATATTTTTAACCATAAAAATGAGGAACCGAGGTACTGATTTGTACTGGCCCACCATTAAAAATTTCCAAACGCTTCATTGTTTTTTCATCAGGTAAAAAATCCCCAAATTGAGGAGTTAGAAGCTTATCAGATTTGGCCTGAACAAAAAAAAGCGGAATATCTGGAAATATTCCTTTTATATAGGATAATTCTTTAAACTTCACATCATCAATGGAAATGTTTTCAGGGATTAACAATACTGTCTCCTCTTTATCTGGGATAAGGTATGTATTCAAATAATCCAAGCTTTCTTTTTCTTGCGCCTTACAGAAATGCCATAAAGGCTGGCCTTCTTTCCTTAACTGTTCCATAGGTTTATCTAACTTATAGTTATCAAAAAAACATACCACAAGAGTTCTAAGTGATTCAAAAAGCGCGCTGAGACATGCTTTTTTTATGTCTTTATTAGCCCCAAATCCAGAGATAAAACCTTTTATTTCAGAATCTTGCTTATGAGAAATAGCGCATACAATTTTCGCGTCTATTACCGGACTTAATTCATAAAACCTAAATGATATATTATTTTTGACTAACAAGCGATTTAATCTTAAAATATCAACATACTCACTTAAAATATCAATTGGAATGGCTTTCATCTTTCTTTTACAAAAATGATGACATAATACTTTGTCTATTCCCAATAATTCCCAGTATGCTCTTTCTCTGGCACCTGGTAAATTTATATAAGCCGCTGTTCCCCATCTGTTTTGACACAAGTTGTTTAAATCAGTACTGGCTCTTTCCAATGATTCGGCACATGCTTTTTCGAATGCTATTTTTTCTATCTTGTCTACCCCACGTCCTCTGTATTTGATTCCCTGAATTATTATTTCGACAGCGTAATCAAAATATCCGGGCAACCATTCATCAATCCATCTATATTTTTCAACATTTAAAGATAAACGCTTTGAATTATTTAAAATCCAGTCAACCAATTCCACTTCAGTCTCCAAAAAGTAGTACCCGCATGTAAATTAAGAAAATCAAACTTCCAGTTTTTATTTGATAAAGCTACATAAGGAGTTATAACTAATGGAATAGTAATAGCTTCTTTTAATGTCTGATAGTGTAAGTCATTTATCATCTTCATCCTTTCATAATAATTTTCTATTTGGGAATATTTATCAATCCATCTATTCCCCTCTTTACCATTTATGACAAAAAAATAATTGTTCATATAGTAATAAAAAAAATTTATATCTTCTTTAACGCTTGTATCAGATTCTCTAAAAAAAAGATCCGGTTCATTAAGCCCATTTTTCAAATAATCTATATGTCCGGGTAAACCATTGATCTGTTTCACTTCTATTGAGGGCAAAGCTTTTTTTAAATCTGGTATGCTTACCTCAGGTATATTCCATGCCACAATTCTCTTGTTAAAAGAACTTTTAGCGACTTTTTCCATTTCCTCATCCAAGATTTTAAGCTGATGTCCATATAAGGCGCCCTGACCGAAGGTCGGGAAAATTTGAGCAGTTTCCTCCGCCCCGGCTCGTTTCAACAGATGTGGCAAAACACTTTCCTTGATTTTTTTTGCTATTACAAATCTTTCTTTTCTGCTGAATTTTGCAACACCGGAAGGAGTAAAAGTTATAGCAGATAATTGCATCGAAACTGTTTTAAACAAATTAGTTTTTGGATTGTTTTCTGCATATCTCAAAAGTTCCGAAGAATCGTCCAAAGTTGTTATCATATCTACTTTATTGTTTTTAAATAATTCTAAAGAAATTGACTTATTGTTAATTCTGGAAGGAATTATTTCTATTTTTTGAGGCATATCTTTAGAATATAAAAAATTAGTCTTATTCGCAGAAAGAATAAAGAATCCTTTGTTGTCATATTTGTCCACAAAATATGGACCAGATGTGTTCCTGTAATCTTTTATAGCTAAAGTACGATTATCTATTGATTCTATAGGAACTATTCCAAAATCTGCGGCAGTTAGCATGGAAAATAAAAAAGGATTTTTCTTTTTAAAAGATATAGAGATTAAATAATCATTCTTTAAGCGCAAATTTGGGCAATTGTCACTTAATTTATTTATTTGTTTATCACCGCATAATATATTTTTAATATTGCCATGGGTATTTGTACCTAAAATGGCAAGTCTTTTAAAAGTTGTTTCTACGTCCCTGGCAGTTATTTTTCGACCGTCTACCGTTTTCAAGTCATTCCTTATTTTAAAATAAGCTTCATTCCCTTCCCAATAAAACTTCTCAGCCAGACCGGACACAAGTTCTCCATGTATATTGTAGTATACAAGAGTCGAAAAAAAATTCTCAGTTAAAATATATTGGGACAGATAGTGAATATTAGCCGGGTCATAATAATATATCTCTTTATCTCTTGGGAAAGCTACCCGCAATGTTTTTGGCACTATTGTAACCCTTAAAGTAAAATAAATTATTAATAGTAAAAGTAAGGTTAAAGGCGATAAAAGTTTTAGTAAGAATTTAGCCCTTTTTGTTTTGATCACATTTATCGCAAGCACTATCTACGTTTTTATCTTTTTCAATAATGGGCACATATTTTTCTATTTTCTTCTGAAAATCTGTCTTAGTAGTATGAGTATACAAATTAACACCAAATGCCCAAGCAAGAAATGCAAAAATAAAATATTTCACTTTTATCATTTTCCCTCCGCTTTTATATTCTAATATTTTACAGGTATCAGATCAAACCTGTGACCTTCCATCTATATTTTAACAACTTCCGAATACTTCAATTCTCAAAGGAAGGTCATAAATTTACAGCCAACATTCTGGATCTTTTTGATATATCATTACATATTTTTTGACAAAAGTTTATCTAAATTTCCAAAAATAAGAATAAAAATTAAAATAAGAAACACAACAAAAGCAGATTCGATTATAATATTGTCTATTAAATATAGCTTAGTTATTTTATGAGATACTGTTATGGCGAAAAAAATACTCAAAAACTTTACCCAGAATTTATTCATGTTTTTATCATTATTAATTTCCGAAAACTTTTTTTTAATATTCATATAAACTCCCTTATACTTTTCTGGTAGAATTCAATTTTTACTGACAAACTGTTCCATGTGGTGTATTGACACATTCATCCGTTTCTATATCACTTATATTCTCCCAGTGGCAAACCGTATCGCACTTAACCACATCCTGGCATTCTTTAACATTTTTGCACACATTTTTAGTAACATATTTGCATACTTGATTTCCAATTAGTCCGCCAGCTGCTCCACCAACGGCGCCACCACCAATAGCTCCGCCTACGGCTCCGGTAACAACTGTACATGTTAGTTCTGTAACAGTTTCGCAATATTCCTTCCATCCGCAAACTTCCTCAGTTCTACAATTCGTTTCTTCGCAAACTTGAATTTGTGATTTTGTCGCTAATACGAGTTCATCTTTTAAACTCAAATTATTAAACCTTTCAGGAAATATATAATTTTTTGAGTTTAAAAAAGATATTTTTTCTTCAAAAGTTCCATAAACAAGAAGTTTTTTTAGATTTTCAATCGTGTCAGAATTTTTTCTTTCTTTTTCACAGCGGATGATAGTATTCCTTATTGTTCTATTAGCGCTAATATAAGTATCTTTTACATTCATACTTATATTCCTTTCTATATCTATCTTTGGCGTTGGAACAGTCATAATAGAAGTAAGGATTGCCTCTCTTATTGGAGCCAATGAATTTCCATTTAATTTTCCGTCAAAGTCAATTTGGAAGTCTCCGGCATTTATATGAGAGACCATAAGTACCATAAGTGCACTCAATATTGTTTTACTATTTTTCATTATTTCACTCTCCTATTTTTATACATATTTTCAGTTTTTACCCGCGCATTTATCGTTGTGGCAATTTTTATGCCAATAGGCTTAAAATAAAAAATGCTTGTTTTTTAATGATTTTTTATCTTTTATACGACAATAGATATTCTCAAATGAAAATATTAGTTTTCAAATGAAAATAAAATATAAATTGT
>JBFLVH010000036.1:0-2418 GCA_040758575.1 Bacteroidota bacterium
GAGTAAAAGTGTAAAAATATTGAGCGAATGGCATCATTTATTGAGCGAAAAATTTGATTTTAGAATTTATTTTTATTTAAATTTGTAACCAAAATAAAGTAATATGAAAAAGATTGTTATTACAACAAAAATTTTAATAATATCTTTTGTAATCTTTTGGATACAATTAAGCGGAACAGAAAATCCTAAAAAGAAATGGGAAATAAAAAATGTATTTAATGATGGTGTTTTTATTAAAAATGAAGGTCAATTTAATTCTATCAAAGGGCATCAGATATTATTCAAAGATTTAAGAGATAATATTTATTTTACTGAAAAGGGACTTATATTTGAAGTTAAGGAAATTAAAAAGGAAGAAAAAGGTTTTTTTAAGAAAGAGGAAGAATTTGTGGTAAAAAAGCAACATTGTGCGTATGAATTTTTAGATTGTAATTCAAATATTAAAACTGAATTGTTTGAATTACAGAAGGAAGGGTATTATACATTTCAAAATTCAAAAAATTTCTTCAAAGGATATAAAAAATTGATATACTATAATGTTTGGGATAGAATAGATGTTGAATTTGTAATTCAAGACAAAGAAGGAATTAAATATAATATTATTGTACATCCTGGAGCGGATATAAGCAAAATTAAAATAAAGATACACGCCAAACAATCTCCTAAAATTGATGAAGCGGGCAATTTGCTAATTAAGACATTTATTGGAAAAAACATTATTGACCATAAACCCATTGCATTTCAAAATAATAAAAACATTCACTCTGATTTTCATTTAAATAACAACATCTTGACTTTTAATATTAAGGAGTATAATAATCAGTCAGAATTGATTATAGATCCATGGGTAATTGTACCATCTGCATTACCTTCAAATACTGGTTATGATGTTGATTATGACCAAAACGGAAATGTATATATAAGTTCTCCTACCATGATGCTTGCAAAATATAATTCTGCAGGTGCTTTTCAATGGCTCTATAATGGTTCTTCAGGTTCTGGCTATTTTTCTGAATTTTGCACTTTACCAAGTGGCTCTACATTGTGGGGCGAAGGGTTTAATGCAGGCGGAGCAAGAATTTATAAAATTTCTGCTAACGGGGCATTGCAAATTACTGCAGGTCCTTTTTCTACAAGAGAAGTATGGACAATTTTTTATAATAGATGTTCTGGGCAAGTATTAGGTTTCGGAGGAGGAACAAGCGATATGAACAATCTGCAGATTGTAAATGATACTAATTTGACAGGCGGAACAATTAAAAATTATAATGGCTATACTGGAAGTTGTTGCAATGATGTGGTAGATGCAATAATAGATGTGAATGGAGATTTTTTTGCAGTACAAGTAACGGGTGCGGGCCCTGATAAACTGCATAAATGTGCAGGTCCTGCCTATAACCCTCCGCTATTATTTGATGTCAATTTAGGTTATGGGTATGAGGAATGTAATTGTTTTACTTTTCCTGCAATTCCATTATCTACTAATAGAGCAAATGTTTTAGCATTAAACTCTAGCTATTTGTTTACATACGGAGGTAGAACTATCAAAGTATGGAATAAGGCAAGTGGAGCAATGATTGCTTCGCAAGTAGTGAATGCTTCTTATGTAGATGGTGTTTTAAGAACTTGCGATGGTATTGTTGTAGATGAATGTAATAATGTATATGTTGGAGGAATGAATAATATACATGGATACCATTTTGATGGCTCATCTTTTTCTGCTTTACCTAATATATCTACTCCCGGTGCTGTTTATGATTTAGCATTGGATGAAGCCAATGGAATTTTATATGCTGTAGGAAATGGCTTCCTGGGAGCGTATTCTGTACCAACCAATATCTCCTTTTCATTATCTATGGTACCGGGCTCTTGCGGAGCGTGTGATGGCATTATTAATATTGCTAATACATCTACTTGTACATCTACAGGATTTATATTTAATGTAATGCCGGGTAATATTACAACTACAAATACATCAGTACCTAATTTATGCGCGCAATTATACACTGTAGCAGCTAATTTAGGATGTAGAGGTAAGGTATGGGAAGACACTATTACTGTTACCTCTAATACTTCAGGAATTACTGTTTCTTTCAATGTAAACAACCCTCTTTGTTATGGGGGAACAGGAAGCGCTACCGTTATGCCATATAATGCTAGCTATGGATATACATGGCAGCCATCAGTTGGTTCTGGTACATTAGGAACCAATCTTCCTATTGGAATTTATACTGTAAATGTTTCTAATGGAGCATCATGTTCAGGCAGCGGAACATTTCAGATTGTACAGCCATCTTCTTTAAATGTTGTTGTAAGTGCCACGAATATTTCTTGCAATGGAGGGAATAATGGAGCAGCTACTTGTACTGCAAGTGGAGGGGCGGGAGGATACACATATACATGGGCACCGAGTGGAGG
>JBFLVH010000037.1:0-2414 GCA_040758575.1 Bacteroidota bacterium
CATCGTATTCAAAAAATATCTCTGTATAGGTATTTCCCGTGTGTTGTTTCTTTACATATTGCACCTTATTTTGCAAATTCCATCTTATTTCCAACTGCTCTTTTTTATCCATTATCAAGTTCCCTATGCGGTCGTAAATATAATTATTATTATTCATATTCAAACTATCATACTGCCCCTCATCTTCTATATCATCTCCTATCACCGTAACGCCCACCTTATCATTTACATGAACTAACCGATTCCTTTGCTTCTTGCCTAACAATGTTTCAATACACAACCTGAATAATTCATCACCTCAAATTTATTGGAATTTTATTCCCTATACATTTCTTAATTGATCCAATAATTTCTTTATCATGTTCCTCTTGAAGCTCATCTTCTGTTGGTAATTCAATGTATGAATGATTAAGGGATTTGTCATATTTCTTTAAATTGTTTATCTCTTTTTCTATTTTTTTACAAGATACCCTTTTTAAGTAATCTTTTACAAGTGCTTGCACTACTTTTTCATCAGGTTTAAGTAATATATTTATTTCTTTTGCAAATGATTTATTTTTAAATACCAATTCAATTAATCCGCCATTTGCAATTAATTCTTTTTTTATTTTATTCAATAATTGAGTATTAATTTTTATTTGATTATCTCTTAAACTGATAGTAGTATCTTCGCCTATCCTAAAAACATATTTATATAAAAAATAAATATTAAACTCCATTAAATAATAAGTTGATGTATCTTTATCATTCATTTCTTTGTAGCAAATAGTTGTACTATCTAATGTTCTTTCATTTAGTATTAATGAAACAATTTTTGAATTTATTTCAATATCAAACAAATTATGACCACAAAATGTTATATGGTTAAATTCATCACCGTTACTATCATATGTAGCACCTTCAACAATATAATTAAAATATATAATTTTTCTAACTGGATTTTTAGATAAAACAATAAAAGTATCTTGTAAATAAATTATTCTATTTTGAGAAAACACAAATGATATAAAAGACACAAAAATAAATAACTTAATTAAATGCCTATAATGTAATCTACAAAAATTTATATTTTTAGTTTTCATTATTTTGATTTTGTCTTTGATTTTGATTTTGATTGTTATTTGACGAATTCGGATTACCTGCATCTTCAAGTTGTTTTATCACATGCGGCGGCGAACTCATCTCTTCATAATTTCCAACTTTCTCACAAGTGTAACAACCATATAATTTATTCTTATCATAATATTTATCAAACTCTTGTTTGGTAAAAGTTTTAGATTGTTTTAAATATTTAAACGGTTTATCTAACTTAATTACTTTATTTTCTTCTGATTTATCTTCTAAAGTATTAATTTTAATTCCCACAATTTCATTTTCATTGTTATCTAAATAAAAATCAAGAGTATATTTGTTCTCTATTTTATTTCTTTCTACATCTAAACTTTTTTCAATATCATCTAAATTTTCTTTCTGAAAATACTGTGTATATACTTTTTTATTGTCTCTATATACATGTTGAATTACAAGATATTGATTTTGGTTAAATTGTGAATTTTCTTCAATAATAATGCCATTTTGCATTTTTCTTAAATTAAGTTGTACATTCTCACCATTTGCTTTCAGTACTTCAACGCGTTGTATTTTAATAGTGGTTTTATCACCATTCAAGTACCAGTTATAAATAACTACTCCCTTTTCCAATCCATCCAAATCAATTGCCTGTATTGGCGTATTACTTGCAAATTGATACGGACTTAAATCCTGATATTTATGTTGCATTACTATTATCGGATCTGGTGAAATAAATCTTGCAAGCCGTGTATCATACATTCTTGCTCCATAATCTTGAAAGTTGCCAATGCCATATACTTCATTATCATTTTCTTTGCCATTAAACCCATACCTATACCCCACACTCCATCTTCTGCCGTAGAGCGGGCTACCAAACGGATAATAATCATTCACCTCCAACACTTGCGCAGCATAAGTCATATTACTTGGGTTAGTGCCTTGTGGTGTTTTTTTGTCGTTTATTACTACACGCACATTGCCGAGCCAGTCAGTAAGTTCGTAGTGTTTTTTGCCAAAATAATAATGAACAAAATTATACGGCAAGGGAATTGGTGTAATGGGTGTAATTGAACCACCAATAGATTTGGGAATGCTTGGTAAATAAGGCAAGTTAGGTGTGTTTATTTTCAGTGGTGAAGATGGTGGAAAAATATTTACATACTTAGCAAGTAAGCGATTTTCTTTGATTACTCCAAGTCGCTGGCTTCCGTATATGTGAAGTTCTTCAAGCATTAAACTATCGTGTGTGTCTTTATAAATAGCCATTACATTGCTTTGTGCAAAGATAATTTATTTCTTTGTTACTTTTTTTAGAAAAAAGTAACCAAAAAATCTGACGCTGT
>JBFLVH010000038.1:0-2258 GCA_040758575.1 Bacteroidota bacterium
TTATTCAACCAGCAGTATTAGTGTGCCTGCTAATTCAAATATAAGTTACACCTTAACAGGAAGCAGTGGAGCATGTAATACAACTACAATTATAGGTATTACAGTAAGCCCATCTGTAAATGTAAATATTAGTGTTACAAGCAATACTATAGATATTGGAAGTAGTACCCAGCTAATTGCAGGCGGTGCTAATATTTATACATGGACACCTTCTACTGGATTAGACAATCCAACCTCATCTTCACCTAACGCATCTCCTGTTCAAACTACTACCTACTGCGTATTAGGCATAGATAATAATGGCGTATGCTCTGATACTGCCTGCACTGTAATATATGTTGACGCAAAATGCCCGGATATTTTTGTGCCTAATGTATTCTCTCCTAACAAAGACAATATCAATGATAAGTTAAGAATAAAAGGATTAAAATGTGTGAAAGAATTTACATTTGTAATTTACGATAGATGGGGAGAAAAAGTATTTGAAACAAGTGATAAGAATGGCGAATGGGACGGTACTTATAATGGAAAAGATATGAGCGGAGCTACCTTTGTATATTATATCAAAGGTATTACTTATGATGATAAACCAATAGATAAAAAAGGTAATATCACCATAGTGAAATAAATAATATACTAACTAAAATATTAAAATTATGAAAACGAATACTAACACATGGAAGCAAAAAACAATAAGTGGTCTAAATACCATCTTTATTGTGTTGATTATATCTATACTCACCTTTTCAGTTAAAGGACAGGATATTCATTTTACTCAAATTCAATATTTTCCGCTTTCATTGAATCCTGCTATGAGTGGAGCCAATTATGCTTTGTCAGGTAATATAATTTATAGAAATCAATGGAAAGCTGTAGCATCTCCCTACAATACATTTGGATTATCCGTAGATGGCAGAATTAGTAAGAGTCCTAAAGGACACTTTTTTGCAGGAGGTATTAAATTTTTCAATGATAATACAGGTGATTTAAGCTTAAAAACAAATGATGTAACACTAAATGGAGCATATCATTTACGCGTTAATCAGGGACAACATTTAGGTATTGGCATTTATGCAGGTATTATCCAAAAAAGTATTAATATGAATAATGCTCAATGGGAAAGCCAATATGATGATAATGCAGGAGTTTATAACCCATCTGCCCCCTCTAATGAAAATTTTGCACCCAATAGTTTTATTGTTCCAGATGCAGGACTTGGTTTTACATATACTTATGATAAAAACGAAGGAATGTATAATCGTGGAGGACAAAATATCAAATTTAATATTGGATTTAGTGCATTTCATGTAAATATGCCTGCATCTACATTTTTGAAAAACTCAAAAGATAAAATGTATATTCGCTATGTTGGTTTTGCAAGCGGAGATATTGGAATTGGTAAAAGTGCCTTTGCAGTATGTCCTCTTCTAGTTTATCAATTGCAAGGACCAACCGCTGAATTGCTAGCGGGATTTTATGGGAAATATACATTTGCTAAACAACAACAAGGCAAATCAGGTGGTTCTGTAGCATTAGGAAGTATTTACAGAAATAAAGACGCTGTTACAACTAATATTGTTTTAGAATACGATAGTTACAGCATTGGATTCAGTTATGATATTAATATTTCTCAGTTAAAAACTATCAGTAGAGGTAAAGGTGCTATGGAAATATTCATAAGATATGTATTACCCAGTCCTTATGGGCCAGGTAGTAGCAAAGCGAGAATTTAATTTGTTTTATTTGATTTTATTTGATTTAATTTATATTTCTTATATTTAGGGCGGACATATTAAAACATAATTATATGAGCAGAAAAGTGTTAGGTATTGTAGGTTTGAATTTATTATTATCATTGAAATTTATTTCTCAAAACAATGCTTTAATTTTAAATGGTGGATTTGTTGTAATGAATGGTGGCACTGCAGGTGCTCCGACCTACATTGTGATTAACCAAAACAGCACGCAAGGGATTACAAGAACAGCAGGACATATTCATTCAGAAAATCAATATAACTTCGTAGAATGGGTAACAGGAACTAATACGGGTTCTTATGTTATCCCTTTTGGTGTAGGTGGCACTGCAACTGATTATATCCCACTTGGATTCAATAAAACCAATGCAGCTAACATTACTCTCACCGTCTCTACTTATTCTACTAACTCTGCCAACACTCCAATGCCTGGTTCATCTACCAGCAATGGAACAGGTGTTTCTGCTGTTTCTTCTATCCCTCAATCTGCTAATGCTATTGATA
>JBFLVH010000039.1:0-1982 GCA_040758575.1 Bacteroidota bacterium
TGTTACTTTTTTTAGAAAAAAGTAACCAAAAAATCTGACGCTGTGAGTTAGCTTCCCGCTCGGGCTTTTATAAGATTTTCTCAAAAGGTAAGTTTAATCCTGCAACATCAGTGTTTTGAGTGTATTTTGCTTTCTGTTTCAATCTGACTTTTCAACGCATCCCTTTTGTAAGTGCAGGATTAAAAACGCAAGCGCCCTTTTGGAAAATCTACATAAAAGCCCTCATAACTGCCCACCGGCACAGCGTCGAAAAATAAGGAAGTTTTTTGTTTTTGTGTGTAAATAGCCATTACATTGCCCTGCGCATCGCGGATGTAGATTTGTTTGGCATTTTTGAGATTATACATAATAATGAAGTATTAATTTTTCAGGATAGTTAATTCATATCATCAGGATTTTGGAACTCCCATTTTGAAAGTTTAATGTATGCGTGTTTATTGGTTAAATCCATTTTATTAAATCCGTCTTCCCTGTAAAATCTAATTTGTAAGGTATCTCCGAATACTTCATCTTTTGTGTGGAATTTAATATAAAATAAAGTATCTTTTTGTATTAAGTCCCAAGATATTATTTTCCCTCTTTCAATCTGTGTTAAATTCCAATTAATTTTATCGTTAACTTTTTGAATTTTAGTAGGTAAATGACTAAAATCATCTTCAAAATCAACACCATTAGACAAATACTCAGTAATTACATTTTGATTATTATAGTAAATTGCCTCTATTAACCATTGTCCTTGCAAATGGTTATAAACCTTCTGCTTTTTAGAACAAGAATAAAATAGAGTAACTGCTAGTAGTATGTAAATCCTTCTCATATTTAATCAAATTTTGGTCTTGATACATTTGTTTTATCTGGTGGAGCAGTTTTGCGTGTATAATTACCCGTAGGTTTGTCAGAAGTAGAAGGTGGTTTGGGGTTAGATATAGTGTTCCATATTTTCATCCCAATTTTAGAAATTTCTTTATTCTTTGTATTGTTTTCTCCTTGTAATACCACATTCATAATACTACCTAAATCCGTAGTGTTTTGATATTTTTCGGGAATAAGCCCCTTTCCAATAGCTGTATTTATATCCTCTATTACTTGATTCTTTAGAATTTTTTCATGTTCTTCTACTTTCATTATATCATAGAAAGCTGTCCATACTGCATATTGTTCCAAACCAAAATTTATTGCATTAACAATACCTACTGCTCCGGCTGCCGCTCTTGTTCCTCCTGGAGCGGGTGCGTTGGGGTTGGTATCATCATAAGTAGGAGAAATGGAAGGCGCTTTGTCGGGATATTCTGCATTTACATTTCCTTTGGCTAAATTTCCACTCATAAATGAGATTGGTTTTATAAAACCAACGGTTGTATTAATTCCAATTTCTCCCGCTTTCCAGTTGCGAGGATCGCTGTTTGCCCTTGCAAATGCTTTTTGATTTATCTGTAAGAAATTAGATATTTTCAATTTTACTTCTCCACCTACAATTTCTATTCTTGATTCATCTGCTTTTAAGTATTCCCTTCCCTCTAAATCAATTCCATCAATCACTCTATTCTCCGCAAAGGCATAAGTAGAATTCCACGGATACTTCTTCGCTAATGGATCTACACTCCAAAATCTTCCCAATCGTGCATCATATCCACGAAACTTAAAATCATAAAAATTCCCTTCTCCATAAATTTCATTGTCTTTTTCTACATTATTAAACCCATACCTATACCCCACACTCCATCTTCTGCCGTAGAGCGGGCTACCAAACGGATAATAATCACTCACTTCCACCACCTGCGCCTCATAACTCATATTACCTGCACTTGTACCTTGTGGCGTTTTCTTATCATTAATAACCACTCTTACATTTCCCAACCAATCTGCTAACTCGTAGTGTTTTTTGCCGAAGTGGTAAGGAGTGAGTGTATAAGGATATGGTATGAGAGGCGTGTTAGGCATACTGGTTTTAAATGTAGATGATGGCGGAAAGATATTTACAT
>JBFLVH010000040.1:0-1829 GCA_040758575.1 Bacteroidota bacterium
TTAAATACAATGACCCCGATGGAGATTGTCCTCCTGGTGTTGATTGTGGGGCTAAAGCATCCTTAAGTCTTACCTTTGGAACTAAAGGACAGTCACGAGTTAATTTTGCAGTAGGTTTTGGTGTATCTAAAACGAGTGGCGGCTTTATGGGAGGTGCAAATCTTTCATTAAATCTTTATTCTGGTGGGCCGGGGACTTCGCAAGCATCTACAGGACAAAGTTCATTTGGCGGTGCTGTTACACTTGGTTTATCAACTACATTTGGAAGTGGTGGAGGAAATGGAATACCTACTGATTTAAATATATTCAATAGTACTACATTATCTGGTATTACGAATACTTTTGAAAAATCCTTTACCGTAGGGACTAATTTAACCTATAATACTGCTACAGGATTTAACAGGGCCGCGGGTTATGCGGGTAAGATAGGAGGATTTACGGCAGCTATCAATGAAGATTATTCATTCTTACCAAAGGGAGGACTTTTAGCCAGTGGAAAGGATGAAGGCGAAACAGGGGGTGGATTTTTAGGGTACACTTTTAAAAATGGTAGTTCGATTTTTGCAGGCACCGAAATATTTACTGGCAAACCAACTCAATATCCAAAGCAATCAAGTCGTGATTATCCTGGTTTTGTTGAACAGACACCACAACAACAGCAATTTAATGTAGGAAGAAGTTTTTTGAAAATAGAAAATGCTCCTGGAATAGGTAATATCAGGATTGATTATTCCGGGCAAAGTCAAATGTGGTCACAAAATCTTATTCATGATGCACTCGGTTATGATCGTTTTAGATCTACGGCTGTAAATTCATTCCAGATAACACGTTAATTTTTTGACATTTTATGAAGAAATTAATGAAAAATTGCATATATTTATTATTCTTTCTGATTTGTTTATTTTATTCTTGCTCAACGGTAAATCTAACAACGAGAAAAGATAAAGATATTTGGTTAAACAGTAAAGACTATGTAAAACTTAAAGGAACATATTCAAATCAAGTGAAAGATAGTTCGAACTTTAAAAGGTCATTGTTCGAAAATTTCACTCTTGATACGCTTGGGAAAAAACAAAATGGGTTTTACATAGACATTGTGCCAATTGATGAAAATACATTAACAGTAAATCTTTATCAACATAATGTGATTTACATGCAAGACGATCTTTTAAAAAGTATAACAATAAAGGGGAAATTTAAAAATGGCTATTTTAAAGTTAAGCGTCAATATCCGACAAAGTTTGTTGCAGGACCATTGCTATGGGTATTAGGAGAACGTCAAATTTATATCGGATTGACAAAAGAGAATAACTTGGTAGTATTAGACTCCGGAGGAAAGGGGATACTATTTTTTGTCATCGTCCCCTTTTTTATAGCTGGGGGAGACAAGTATAATTATGAATATATCAAAATAAAATAAGAGTGAAAATAGATAATGTTGCTACAAGCACTTTCACTAAGAATATAGATAATCAAACAATAAATAATTATATTTACGACTCAACAGGAAACCTGATTAAAGACAGCATCGAGGGATTAGAAATAACATGGACACATTACGGAAAAGTAAAACAGATAAAGAAAAACGGTAATGTAATGGCTATTTATGAAGACAGAAATGATAGTTTAATGCTTGAAGAACTTCACATATACGGAAGCCAGCGACTTGGAGTAATCAAAGAAAACCGCTTACTTGCCAAGTATGTAAATATCTTTCCGCCATCATCTACATTTAAAACCAGTATGCCTAACACGCCTCTCATACCATATCCTTATACACTCACTCCTTACCACTTCGGCAAAAAACACTACGAGTTAGCAGATTGGTT
>JBFLVH010000041.1:0-1807 GCA_040758575.1 Bacteroidota bacterium
CAACATCAGTGTTTTGAGTGTATTTCGTTTTCTGTTTCAATCTGACTTCTCAACGCATTCTTTTGTAAGTGCAGGATTAAAAACGCAAGCGCCCTTTTGGAAAATCTACATAAAAGCCCTCATAACTGCCCACCGGCACAGCGTCAGTAATAAGGAAGTTTTTTATTTTTATTTTTCGCATCGATTCTTTTGCTGTGAAAAGACAATATTCACTGCTCATGGATTAGCGTGTTTACTTCTCTTTTACTGCTATATATCCTATCATAATTAATTTGTATAAAACAAACCAACCAATTAAAAATAATACTCCCTGTATCATATATGGCCATATTGTACCAGTAAGATAAAGTAATGTTCCCCCATAAATTCCACCGGAGATAATAAATAAATCATAATCAAGCGTCCATGCAAAATAATTGGAAAGAATATCTATAGATGCAAATACAGGTCCTAAAAAATATATTAGGGATAAAATTCCACTAATAAATCCTATTGATAACTTAATATTTCGGGCCACTGTTCTCAAGTTGATAATGTTTTTCTATTTGTTCAGATGATTTCTTGGCGCCCATCATAAGTTTAAAGAAAAATCTACCTAACTCAGCTGCTCTTTTTGCATCTTTTGTTACTGGCTTTCCTGTAATAGCATCTTTTTGACCCTTGTTATATTTATCAATAACTTTCTCTGCTCGTTTTATGTAATCTATATCGGCTTTTTTTGTTTTTATACTTAAAACTCCTCCAAATCCTTTTGCGCCTAATGCATCATAATCTTTATCATGAAGCATAGCATTGGCATCTGCTTCATCAATTGGTCTTAAGCTATAATCATACGGATATTCTCCTTCTTTATTTGGCTTCTCCCAAAATTTACGAGGATTGTTTTTACCTTGATAGACGCCATAACTATTTTTTATATTAAATTGATCGTATTTTACAAAATTACCTTTTGCATCGTACTTATGTATAACATAAGTTACCCCAACATCTCCCCTTGGTCCAAAACCTTTTTCTGTCTGAGTGTAATCTATTACAAATAATTTAGTTCTTGAACCATCAGAATGTTCTTTTATATGAACAGAATAAAACTCCAATCCCTCCAACTCAATTCCATCAATTACTCTGTTCATAGCAAATGCATAAGTAGAATTCCAAGGATAATCTTTAAACAACGGATCTACACTAAAAAACCTGCCTAATCGTGCATCATGAACTCTATACTTAAATGTATAAACATTTCCTTCTCCATATATCTCATCATCCCTCTCCTGCTTATTAAACCCATACCTATACTCACTCACAAAATAATTCCTGCTCAGCATCCCAAACGGATAATAATCATTCACCTCCAACACTTGCGCAGCATAAGTCATATTACTTGGGTTAGTGCCTTGTGGTGTTTTTTTGTCGTTTATTACTACACGCACATTGCCGAGCCAGTCGGTGAGTTCGTAATGTTTTTTGCCGAAGTGATAAGGAGCGAGTGTATAAGGATATGGTATGAGAGGCGTGTTAGGCATACTGGTTTTAAATGTAGATGATGGCGGAAAAATATTTACATACTTGGCAAGTAAGCGATTTTCTTTGATTATTCCAAGTCGCTGGCTTCCGTATATGTGAAGTTCTTCAAGCATTAAACTATCGTTTATGTCTTTGTAAATAGCCATTACATTGCTTTGGGCAAAGATAATTTATTTCTTTGTTACTTTTTTTAGAAAAAAGTAACCAAAAAATCTGACGCTGTGAGTTAGCTTCCCGCTCGGGCTTTTATAAGATTTTCTCAAAAGGTAAGTTTAATCCTGCAACA
>JBFLVH010000042.1:0-1778 GCA_040758575.1 Bacteroidota bacterium
AATTTTGAAATGTCCATATTTTATTATTGTTACTTTTAGTAATTAATTTGGCTAAATAAGTTTGATTGGAATTAGAATAATAATGCGTTTGTATAGTATTTGTAGATATACTGAATATGCTATCGCCAAATTGGAGTGTGTATGAGTTTGTAGTTGATGGAAAAGTGTTGATAGTAAATGTGGCAGTATTTGAAAGGGTATTGATAGAGTAAGTAAAATATGCATAGAAATAATCAGAATTGTTGAAGTTGAGAATATTGGTCAAATTATTATTTAGACAAGAGTCGGTGTAATTATTCATTACACAAGATAGTGTATGTGTGGATGGGGAGATGGTATAGTTGGTAATATTAGCAGTATTACCAATAGGATTACCATCTAAAAAGTATTGATAAGACACACTTGTAGAAGGAATTGGGACTGCAAAGATGTTCATTGATAAATTAGTTAGAGAAGTGGAAGAATCAGAATAAAGATATTGATAATTGCCTGTTACAATTTGATTGATGTGAGATGGAGAATTGTTTGACAGTA
This sequence comes from Bacteroidota bacterium, assembly GCA_040758575.1. Classification (GTDB taxonomy): domain Bacteria; phylum Bacteroidota; class Bacteroidia; order B-17B0; family Aurantibacillaceae; genus BPGX01. The sequence goes on from JBFLVH010000042.1 coordinate 535, forward strand.
TAGTATCATCGGTAATAGATATTTTTAGTGTGTTAGTGCAGATATTACAGGTCGTTGGTTTGAATTCTCCTGTAAAAAGATATGTTTGTATGTTAGAATCATAATTGATAGATGAATACATATAGTAATCATTTTTTCCTGCTTCAATTATTGTAGATTGATTATTAATTTTTCCATTGAAATAAAACTCAACATTTCCTGATGTAATTTCAGGTATGTTAGAGTTAATATCTTTCTTTTTGCAACTCAATAAAAAAAAGAGTATGAATATAACAAACGATGCTTTTTTCATTATTTTAAGTTTATTCCAATGCCAGCAGTTATGCTTTTGGATTGTTTAAGAGGTGAAGTGAAAGAGTAATTTGATTTTTGCAAGTTAGATAAATTTTGGTAATACATTGCATAAATAAACCAGTGGCGATTGATGAAGTATTGATATTGCAGCACAAAAGAGTAATTAAAATTATTTAATCCTGTAATGTAGTTATTAGATTTTGTTATGCTTTCAGTTAAGGTTTTATTATTGTAATGTTTTTCAATGAAGTAAGATTGAGTAAAGAGCAAGTAATGAAAGTTGATGCCCAAAGCAATATGACCAAATTTTGTTGGATAAATGAATTTCAAGGGTAGGGATAAGTAGTGGAATTTTTTATATGCAAGCAGTGTAGTATCTCTAATGATTCCAAAATCATATTGGGTTTGAATTTTAGTAATGATATTAGAGTTAATATTGTTTTGAGAAAAGTAATTAATGCCAGATTCAATAGAAAAGCGAGGGAAGGTATAAATATATGATATTTCAATAAATGGGTCAAATGATTTACCTGAATTTTTTGAAAAGCCAAGATGATACATTGGAGATGCTTTAATTTGAAAGTGATGAGGATTTATTTTAGTTGGAATTGATTTTGAAACTTCTGTATTTTGAGTAATGATGGACACATTAGTATCAACTTTGATAATTGGTTGAATGTGTATGGGGGGTATAAATATTTCATTCATATTATTTTCATTAGCAATAGATTGTGTATTATTTGAGTTGATGATAGGAGATTGAAGATGATTAGAGTTATTTACCAAATTGTCCTTATTATCGTGTTTGTTCTTGTAATTCTGATTATGTTCTGCTGTTGTTAGAGTTGATGAAATACTTGTTATTTTATTTTGTTTTGTATAGATAAAGGTGTTAGAAGATTTTATTGAACTTATTTGATTATTCTTTTTATTGAATGGTGTAGTATTGA
>JBFLVH010000043.1:0-1451 GCA_040758575.1 Bacteroidota bacterium
AGACAACAAAAGGCCAACTAAAAAGATATGTGCTCGACCAAAGTCCCTCAAACCAGCTTCGCCGTTTCATTGCTAAAGATAATTTTAAGATTCTTGAATTACCATTTTGTGTGATGTATGAACCTATAGCAAATACCCTGTATCGTAGTGTTTTTAACTGCTGTTGTGTTTTTGTGCCGAGTATCGCTTGTCTGAATAAGCTCATTAAGTTATATCCCATCATTACAAAATTTAATGCTGCCTCTGTTGCAAAAAAATCATCTACATTAAAACTATCAGCTCCGAAATCTTCCTTTAATTCTTTTATTCTATTTTCTGCATCTGCTCTGTTTCGGTATGAATCCCATATCATCTTTGCAGATAAATCTAAGTTAGTTATAAAGCAACTATACCTGTAATTTTTATATATTTCTTCTTCTCCAAATAACCGCAACTGTTTGCCTGTTGCTTTCGGTCGCCTTTCTATTTCTTGTCTTACTATTATCAATCGTCTTGGTTTTCCCCAATCAGGACTCTGGTACAGCGTATCACTTATCTCTATTCCATCGTCAAAAGGCCAATAGGTTTTTTCTCTGGCTATGGCTAATTTTAACGGTCTGTAAAATTTTGCCGCTATTATGTAATTAACCGGTTTTACTCGATTTTCTAAATATTCGAATATCTTTTTATCATAAAATCCACTGTCTGCTCTTAAGAGTCCTATCGTCTTTCCTTCTAATCGTTCGAATGTATTTTCAAGAAAATTGTAGAAGTTATTTGTTGTATATGTGTTTCCGCTTCTTAACCAGAAGTTTACCGTCATTCGTGCTTCTGCTACAAATGCCATCAATGGATGATGACTATTCCGTCCAGGCTTCTTTGGATTATATCCTTTCTTAGCTCCTTGCTGATTTCCGTATCTGGTCATTATTGTTGAATCTAAATCAAGCGTGTAGTTGTCAAATTTTATCTGTTTGAAAAACCAGTTAAACAACTCTGTAAATATTCTTTGGTTATCTGCTTGTCCGAATTTCTTAAAATATCTTTGAAAACTTTTATGCCCGGCCATCCGCTTCCAACCAAACATATTCTGTATCACCTTGTCCATTCGTGTGACTTCTAAATGCTCAAAACGGCTCGCTCCGCTCCAGATGCTTACCCAGAAATTGTTTATCAACTGTATCGGGTTATAACCCCGATTTGACTTCTGTTTGGGCAGGGGCAGACGCTCTAATACTTCATTTATCTTTGTCTTTTCTATTATCTTTTTCATCAGAATCATTCCACCCCATGGAGTGATTTCTTTGTCGGCATACTCTATTTTTAGTTCCATTTCTGTGTATGTTTTTCTTACTTGAAAATTATATCTTTTGCAATTCAAATATAATCTTATCTTATTATTTCTCAACTACTTAATCATACTTTTTCCTATTGGCGGTCATTAGAAATTTTTGGCTATTGACTTATCTGGG
>JBFLVH010000044.1:0-1425 GCA_040758575.1 Bacteroidota bacterium
TCTTTTATGTTAAAAAGCAAGACTCATCAAATAGTACTTAGAGCAACCAGAAAAATCGATAGTCTTTTTATTTAATTATGTTTTTAATAAAGTCGTTAATCAATTCAATTATTCTTTTATTAGCGGTCATAGTATAGAAAGATCAGTAGCCGCAAGATACTAGTTAAAATAAAATTGTTGTGGCTTGCAATCTGAAAAAAGCGGACAACCTATTAAAGTGCCGCAGAAGTCTCACTGCAATCTGCCACAAGTTAAATTATTCTTTGATTAACACTCCTCTTAATTAACAACGCTTATTACATATCGTTGTTTGTTCTTTAGAACAAATCTTATTCTGTTAAGTAATTTTCTAGCAATTTTAATGATTGCTTTTTGAGTTATCATTTTTTTCTTGTAATCAGTATAAGCCATCATAAGTGCCGGGTCTTTTCTTATGGCTATCCATGATGCTTCTATAAGTAAATATCTTAAGTGGCTTTTTCCTCTTTTTGTCATTTTACCGGTAATGTTTTTTTCTCCGCTGGAATGTTCTCCGGGAGATAGACCAATATAGGATGCCAATTCATCTAAGTTCTTAAATCGGTTGATGTCTACAATCTCCACTAAAAAGTGCATGGCTGTCAATATTCCTATTCCACTGATACTTATTAGCAGTTCTGAAAATTCACGATAACGATCGGTTTTCGATAGATGACGTATTTGTATTACTAATGATGCTATTGTCTTTCGTGTAGAAAGTAATCTTTCTATTTGTATGTCTAGCGCCAAACGTCCACTTTCGGTTTTGAATTCAATGGTTTCCAGCCATTTGATAAACGCTCTTGACCAATTACTAACAGCTTTTTCTTCTGATATTTTTATGCCGTAAAAACCTAATATCGATTTTATCTGGTTCTTTATTCTCGTTTGTTCTTTTATTAATTGAATATGTAGCCGAAGAAGTGTTCTATCTTCTTGGACTTCCCGGCTGGGTGTATAAATGCTCATTAATTCTCCGCTACGTAAACAACGGGCTATTTTTCGACAATCTACTTTATCATTTTTTGTGCGTCTCTCTTTGTCCATAGTTGGAACATCTGCTGGATTTACTACTATTGATTTTATTCCCAACAGTTCTAATTGTTCGTGTGCCCAGAATCCACAATATCCAGCTTCGTATGCGCTATAATAATTGCCTCTTGGAAAATTCTTACGCAAATAATTATCTAATATTTCAGGCTCCGGATTCATTGTAAATGTTTTATGGTCTATCGTTTCACACAATATATTTACCTTCCAATTCTTTTTATGATTATCGATTCCTATAAATATATTTTTGTCTGTGAAATCTAATTGCCTTTTTTCAATTTGTTCCATGTTCTTCTCCTCTTTATTGTTTTACTAATTTACTCGAGGAGTTTTACTTTTTAACATATTATCTGAAAA
>JBFLVH010000045.1:0-1059 GCA_040758575.1 Bacteroidota bacterium
TAGTGTTAAATTAAAAACTTAACTAGGAGGGGGAATGAAACCCGCTTTAATCTTAACTTCACTTCTAATTGTTTTAACTTCTTTATCTTGCAAACATTCAACTGAACCTGAACCACAACCCGGTAGAAGAGATTATACTTGGACGGTGGATACTATTAATCCTGGGAAAGAGTCATTATATTTATATAGGATATGGGGTAGCGCTGCAAATGATGTTTGGGCTGTAGGAGCTAGTAGTTGGTCAGCTACAAGCATTTGGCATTACAATGGAATTAAGTGGAGCTGTGATTCAATTCCAAGAAGGATAAATCCATCAGCTTTATTTGGTACTTCAAAAAATGATGTATGGCTTGGAAATACAAACAGCACAATTTGGAGATATTACGGTCAATGGGGATTATATGGAGAATATAGAGTAAATAATTTTGATAATATTGTAATCGTAGATTTTGATGGTATTTCACCCAATAATATTTATGGTGTTGGGTTTAAGGATATTCGTAATGGAGCTGATACTGCAAAAGGTATAATAATGCATTTTAATGGATACAAATGGGATTTTGTAAATATAGCAGATATAGTAATACATTTTGAAAGCGTAGCTGTGGATAAAAAAAATGGTGTTGTAGTATTAAGTGGGACTGTATATGATCGAAAAGGTTTTTACGCAAAAGTATATAGTTGGGATGGAAAAGAATTAAGAGAATTATTATCTGATAAGGGTGATGATACATATGTAATAAAATTTGGTGATGAAATATTTGTTAAAAGTCAATCGAAAATTTACAAGTATTCAAATGATCAACTTAGTCTTTGGAAGGATAACATTGGTATCGGTATAAATGGTTATCTTTTATGTGGTAAAAGTCATAACGATTTTTTTATAGGAGTATCATCAATTGGTATTAACCACTACAATGGTACTGATTTTAATATATTATATAAAATTGAATCTGGGCATAGAGTTCAAATATTAAATGGGGTAATATTTGAGAAAGATGTATTTTTTATCGCAAATGATTTTACAATAGGAAAGAATTTAATAATACATGGCAAATT